>NZ_JBEPST010000004.1:0-516761 GCF_040549155.1 Sphingomonas sp. PvP056 | reverse complement strand
TGAAGGAGGTAAATTCGGCAAACGACAACAAGGAGGTTTGGCTGCCACGCAATCGTTCGGTGCTTCGTCGGACTGGATCGTAGCACAGGGTTGCGTTCGCGTGCCTGGCTGTAGTTCCAGTCCAGGCGGAAGGACCGCTCTCCACCAATTATTGCTGTTCAGCCAGATGCGCAGAGGGCAAACGTTTTTAGGGGCCACGGCCCCTTTCCGTCATCCCCGCGACGGCGGGCATCCATACTGGCTGACTACGCAGTACAGGTCGGACGGTGCTAAGGGATTCCCGCCTACGCGGGAATGACGAACAGTTTGAACGAGAGTCTGCTTCCCCATCGTAATCTCCGCAACGACAGATTTTCACCACATGTGCCCATTCTGACGCGCTCTTCAGCACTGACAGCGCCATCATTCGGACCGAATGCGCGCCATGGCAAACCGCGGGAACCAGCGTCCCGTGCGCGGAATGGAGGGGCGAGGTCTGCTAATCCCGCGCCTGTAGCAACTACGGCCTTGCTGGCGTGTTCAGCCCCCGCACGCCGGGAACCTCCGGCAGAACATCGCAAGCGAGGCACGCAATGGTTTCACCAAACGAACTGACAAACGCACTGGATGCAGCACTCGCCACGGCCCGCGCCGAATACCGGCAGGCCGTAATCGAACTCGCCACCCGTGAGGCAGCGAAGGACTCGTCAGTCACCCGCGAGCCCGCCGACGTCGATCGCATTCATCATGCGCGGACCCGGATAATCGCGCTCGATGCCGCGCGGGACGAGCTTTCGACGATCATCGATGAAGGCGCGCCTCTTACCAGCGACTGACGGCATGCGTCCGTGAGGTGAGTCCCAATGCGGACGCGATCGTCGAGACGGTGCTGAATCGCTGCGGCATAATTCGGGCGGCGTGATCGAGGGCGCGCGGGCCTGATGTTACTTCTTCTTAAGCCCGTCCCCTTCAGGAGCGCCGCATGAACGGCGCCCCGCGCTGTTCAGGTCATGCCAGGGGCGTGACCGAATCGGCGCTGGGTTGGGGGTGGGGAAGTGCCTCGCAGAGAGCGGGGCTCTGCTGGACTTCCCCACCCCAACCCCTCCCCTGAAGGGGAGGGGCTTTGCGGTCTCGCTGCCCACCCAGCACAATTCCCCCACACAGGCCCCGGCGGTTCCGCGCAATCCACCACAACCAATTTTTCCGTCCAATCACTCCGGTACTGGCGACCGGGGCAGGACATGAGGGGTCACTGACCGCGCTAGGGACGTCAGCAGTTCGAGTGCGTCAGGCGCTATTATCTCGAGGGGCTGTGGATGAGTGACGCACAGGACGCCCACCGCCAGGCCAGCGGCATCAAAGATTGCAACGCCCGCGTAAAAGCCGATCAGGCCATCTTCGACAAACGGGTTGCCATGAAAACGCTCGTCTTGAAGTGCGTTTGCAATGCAGAACGGTTGATAAGGGTACGCGACCACATAGCTGCTCAAGGCGGTTGAACGTCGATAGAGACCGAGCATTCCGCCGGAGGATGCAATGACGTGTTGCCAGTCATCAACGACGGCGGATATTCCGGACCATCGGACGTCAAAAATCGCTTTGGCTTCGTGCGATATCCTTTTCAACCGTGGCAAATCAGCGATTATGTCTCTTGCCCATTCTGCGGCCGCGCGGCTTCTCGAAAATTCATTCAACGGCTTGGGTGCTGGTGTAAAAACGGAAATGCCCATGCCGAATTGCGTCCTTCGAACTGGCTCAATATGTGTAGGCATTGGTCAGCCGTCCATTAGACGACGCGTTTATTCTTCAGTTCCAATATATGATCGTTCGCTGTTGTGACAGGATTCCCGTTCGGGCCCGTCGCAGACGAACCACGACGTCTACCGTCGGCGCGATTCACGCCACCGTCGCAGATTGTCGCCGTCCCTTCGTAGCCTTCCCGAAACCCGCCTGTTCGCCGACGACCAACGTCAGACATACCCGTCGCCCATCCGACGTTCTCAATAATCCTTGGAAACCCGCAAGTTCGCGCTCTGGCGCCCGAGCGTCGAGATCGACGACAGCACCGACAGCCAGCGCGTCACCTGGAACTCGACCTGCGTCGCGGAATAGCCTGCCCCATCCGTCACGATCTCCGCATAGAAGCGCCGCGTGATGTACTTGCCCGCCGCCACCGAGGTCCGCTGCCCGGTCTGCGGGTCGGCGGAGACGATGCGCAACCGGTCGAGCCCCGCCACGCGCCGCACGGCGTTGATCGGGTCGAGCCCGCCCTTGCCGTTCTGCAACGCCGCCACCGCCGATGCGAGTTGCAGCGCCTCGGGCGCGGACAGGTTGGTAATCGAGGTGCCGAACAACAGCCGCGACAGCAATTCGTCCTGCGGCAGCGCGGGCGTGCTGGAGAAGGCGATCTCGGGCTTGAGCGCCTGCCCGGTCACGTTGATCGTCGCGTTCAATCCGGTGGTGCTCGCATTCGCCGCAATGTCGAGCGCGGGGTTGGCGGGAACGTCGCCGGTGAACAGGATCTTGCCGCGTTCCAGCGCGAAGGTGCGTCCGGCGAAGTCGTAATTGCCGCGCACCAGATCGGCGCGGCCCGAAATCGCGGGATTGTCGGGCGCGCCGCCGATCTGCAGGTCCGCCGACCATTCGCTGCGCAGGCCGAGCCCCGACACGATCAGTTGGTTGGGCGCGCGCGCATGGATCGCGAGCCGCCACGGCGCGGGCGCGACGTCGTCGTCCTCGGTCCCGCCGCCGGGCAGGTTGATCTCGCGGATGTTGAGCTGCGGCACCGCGCTCGCCGCGGTCGCCTGGCCGAGCCGGTAGCGGCTCTTGTCGAGGCGAAGTTCGCCCGAGATCGTCCCGCCGCGCTTGTTCGACAGGAAGCGCAACGGGCCCGTCACGGTCGCGCCGATATCGTCGCGCGCGATCATCACCGCATGGTCGGCCTGGACTGACAGGTCGAACCCGCTGTTCGCGCCGAAATCGAACGCGCCCTTGCCGACGACCTTGCCGCCCTTGCCCGCCTCGGCGGTGAAGGTGTCGATCGTCAGCCGCGATCCGCCGAACTGGCCGCTTGCGACCACGTTGGTCAGCACGGTGCCGGTCGTCGCGCTTTCGATCCGCGCGCCGCGCGCCTGGACGACGCCCCGGATCTGCGGGTTGCTCACGCGCCCGCCGACATCCGCGCCGATCGCGACCGGGCCGGTCAGGTCGAACAGCTCGATGCCCGTAAGCCGCCATAAAGTGTCCGCCGCACCGTCGTAGCGCAGTTGCGCGAACACGCCTGCCTCCTCCACGCGTTTCGCCAGATCGGTCCCGGCGGGGAGGTTGAGCAGCAACTGCGCGCGCCCGACGGTCTTGCCCCCGGTTGCCGCGACCGCGCGCGCGGCGATCCGGTCGGCCGACAGGATCCCCGCGATACCGACGTCGACCGGGCGCGAGGTTAGTACGAGCCCCGAGCGGGTGAGCCCGCGGACGGTCATGTCGATCCGCCCCGTCGGCGGATTTGTCCCGCCTTGTGAATAGGATAGGCTCCCCGACGCACTCCCGCCCAGCCCCAGCCCGGGGTAGCCGATGTCGAGGATCGCAAGCGGCATGTGTGCAACCTTGGCCATGATTGCGTTGGCCCCCCGCGTAAACCGCCCCGACAGTTGCGCATCGCCTCCGGCAAAGGTCAGCTCGGTCTGGGCAAGCCGCCAGCCGTCTTCGCCGTCCCGGGTAAGCACTGCGGGCGTCACCAGCTTGATTGGGCGCCGGTCGAGCGTGCCCTGCGCCGATACGACGTAGCGGTCGGGCGTAACCTGCGTCACGGACTGGATATCGAACGCGCGCCCGCCCGATCCCGCGATCGACGCGGTGATCGTGCCGACCCCGCCACGCAGCGACGCCTTGCCCGCAAACCGCCCGAGCACCAGCGACCCGCGCCGCAACCCGCCCCCGGTCAGCGACGCTTCAATCGACGTACCCGCCGGATCGAGCACCGTCACCGCATCCAGCCGCGCGCGCCGGACCGTGATGCCGTCCGCCAGCGTCGCCGCGCGCGCGTCGAGATGCGCCTCGATCCGCTGATTGTCGCCGACTGGCGCGAACAGCAATGCCCCGGTCACGCCGCCGCCCGCCACCGCGAGCCGCCCGTTGAAGCCGCCATCGACGATCGCGAGCGGCCCCGACAGGTGCGTCCCGCTGACCGCGAGATCGGCGATCGCAATCGTCCCGCCGCCGCCCTTGGGCAACAGGATCGCGCCATTGCCGGTGAACGGCCCGAGCCGCGATCCACCGCGCGCGGTGAAGGCGAACCCCGCCTCGGTCGGGTCGAGATGCGCGACCACGTCGTGCAGCCCCAGCGTCTCGTTGGGCCGCTGGAACACCAGGTCGATCGTCGGCCGGTCGATCTTGCCGTCGAGCTTGAGCGTCAGCGGGCCGTACGTCTGCTGCGTCCCCGTCCCCTCGAAGTGGAACGTCCCGTCGCGCCGCCTGATGCCGTTGCCGGTGATGCGGATCTGCGGCCCGGTCAGCACCAGATTGTTGAGATGGAGCACCCCGTCGGTGGTGCGTTCGAGCCCGGTGACGATCCGCGGCAACCCGCCCGCGAGCGAACGGAAGAAGGCGTTGTCGAGCCGGGCCATCTGCGCGGTCCCCTGCCCCATCACGCGCGTGCCATGTCCGTCTGCGCCGGGCACGACCTTGAGCAACGTCGCGACATCGACGATGCCCAGACCGGGGATCAGATACCGCTTCAACCCGCCGTTGAGCGCGATTTCATACCGCCCGTTGCGCAGGTCGAGTTGCAGATCGAACCGTCCGTTGAGCTTGTCCGAGGTCAGCCGCATCGCGTTGCCCGTCACCGTCGTCGCGGTGACACGAAGCACGCCCTGCATCGTCAGATTGCGCAGGATCCCACCCGCGACGTCGCCCACCCCGGTCACGCGCTTGGCGACGAAGCGGATCGGGACCAGTACGGGGGCTTTGGACAAGCGTCCGCTGCCAGCGGCGTAGGCGTCCTCGAACCCGGTCGCATCGAATGCGAACCGTTTGGCGGCGAGCCGATAATCGAACCGCGCGGTGGCGAACGCGCCATCTAGCAGCACGCGCAGTTCGATCGCGCGGCCGCTCATGTTGCGGAACAGTCCGCTCGGGCGCAGCAGCACAGCGTGCAGCCGGACGGAGCGGAACGCGTTCGCGGCGAGATCGAGCGTCCCGTCGCCCATCAGGTTTAGCGACCCCGAACGCAGCGACAGCGTGCCCTTCAACTGGCGATCGACCAGCGTCGCGCTGCCGTGCGCCAGCACGCGGGGTGTCGACAGGGTCTGCAATTTGCCGTGCGACAGCGGCGCTGGGATCAGCACGCCGTCGAGCGCATACGTTCCTGCGCGGTTGGTCAGCTTCAGGTCGATCAGCCGCACCGTGCCGACATCCGCGATCGCGTGGCCGTCCCATTGCTTCCACGTTCCGCGCCCGGCGACATCAAGCGCGATCGGCCGGGCGAAGCCGGCAAGTTTCGCAAGCAGCCCGTTGGCGGTGCCGCGCGCATGGGCGTCGATGTCGAACATGTTCCGGTCGGGCGCGGCATCCAGTTTGAGCCGCAGCGTGTCGCTGCCGGCGACCGCCGCATCCAGATCGACCAGCGCGCGGCCACCGCGAATATCTGCGCGACCGGCAAGACGACCGACGCGTTCGGTGCCCGTCACGGCCTTTGCGAGCACCAGCCGATCCACCGACAGCGCACCGATCCGAATGTCGAACGACGGCAGGATCGGCCGTTTCCGCGTCGAGGGAATGAGATCAGGCAACCGTTCGAGCCGCGCCTGCGCGATGTGCAGTCGTGTGATGTCGAGCCGGTTGTGCACCCACCGCAGCGGTGCCCAGTCGAGCTCGGCGCGGGGTGCTGCGAACACCAGCCCGCGCCGGTCACGAATGCGCACGTCGATCAGCCTGGCCTTGCCGTAGATCGACCCGTCGATCCGCCCGATCTGGTAGCGCAAGCCGTTCGCCGGGCGCAGCCCGGCGATCCGGTCGGTCAGGAAGCGGTGGCCGATCCCGGTATCGAGCAACGCCACCAGCGCGCCCGCGAGCAGGATCAGGCCGACGATCGCCCCCAGCAGCTTGCGTCCCCAGCGCCGCGGCGTCGGGGCGACGGCGGGGGTGTCGATCGTCTCGGGCGCTGCCGGATCGGTCAAAACGCCTGCCCCAGCGAGACATAGACCGCAACGCGCGGATCGCCCTTGACCGGGTTGACCGGCGTGCCGACGTCGATCCGGATCGGGCCGAAATTGGTGTAATAGCGCACGCCGATCCCGGCGCCGTAGCGCATCCCCGTAAAGCTTGGTAGCGCGCTGGTGTAGATGTTGCCGCCGTCGAAGAACGGCACCACACCGAAATTGCCGAACGCCTTCACCCGCGCCTCGATCGAGAATTCGGAGAGACTGCGCCCGCCAATCGGATCGTTATTGGGGTCGCGCGGGCCGATATCCTGATAGCCATAGCCGCGCACCGACGCCCCGCCGCCCGCATAGAAACGCCGCGACGGCGCGATCGCATCGCGCGGCGCGCCGACGATCGTCCCCAGCCGCACACGCCCGGCCAGCACGGTGCCCTTCGCGACGCTGCGATAGGTGCTCGCGTCGAGTTGGACGCGGGAATAGCCGAAGACGTTGCCCTGCAGTGACAGTTCGGGCGAGAAGCGCCCGCTCAGGCGGAAACCCCGCGACGGGTTCAACAGATCGTCCGACCCGTCGTAGCTGAGCGTCGAGGGCAACGCGCCGATGAAATAGGTCCGCCGCCGCGGCGCACCTGTGGTTACGATCACATCGCGCTCGTCCGATGCCAGCAGTTCCCCCCCGAGCGACCACGTCCATTTCTTCTGGAAGAAGATGTTGGTCTGCCGCTCGAGGCTTGCCGCCAGCCCGAACGTGCGCGCCTGATAGGCGTTACGCTTCAGGTTGGAGGCAGTGATCGACGCCGTCAGGATCCGGTCACGGCCCTTGAAGTTGTTGCGCCGGAAAATGACGCTCGCCAATTGCTCCTGCGTGCCGAGCACGCCGCGCAGCGTCAGCCCGCCCTCGGGCGGGAACAGGTTACGATGCGTCCAGCTGATTTCCGACCGCGCGCCCTCGCCAGTGCCATAGCCGATCTCCCCCGCGATCGTGTGCGGCGGCGCGCGTTCGACGCCGACCGCGATGTCGACCGTGCCGGGGGTCTGGCCCTCGACCGGCTCGACCTTGACCGTCGAGACGAGTGCGGTCTGGATCAACGCGCGTCGCAAATCCACCAGCGCGGACGCATCATACGGGTTACCGGGCGTGAAGCGCGCGATATCCTGCACGTGTTTCGCATCGAACACCTGCTCGCCGGACGTCATCACGACATGCCCGAACCGCCGCTCCGCCCCCGGCACGACCGCCACGTCGAGCGTCGCGGTGCGCGCCGCGCGGTCGACGACGATCGCGGGATCGCCGACCACCGCGAAGGGAAAGCCCTTGTCTGTGATCGTCGTGGCCAATGCGGTCTGTCCCGCAACGATCGTATCGGAATTGACCGGGTCGCCGGCACGCACGCCGAACGCATTGCGCAGCAACGCCTCCTTGTCGCCTGCACCTGCAACTCCTGACAGAGTCACTCCGCTGAACTTGTAGAGGACCCCCGGATCGGCATCGAGCACCACGAGCGGTCGAAGCGTATTGGGCTCGACCCGCGTCGCGACGCGCGCATCATAATAGCCGTCCGCCTTGAGCAGCGAGGTGAGTAACGTCGCATCTTCGCGAGCGCGGCGATCGAGTTGTGCGGCGTTGGCGGGCTGGCCGTCATTCGCCTTCAGCGTCGACAATTGATCGAACCGTTCGCGCAGCAGCGCGCTGGCAACGCTGTCGATCCCGTCGACACGGTAGCTGTAGCGGACCTCGCCGGTCACCGTGGCGGCGCTGGTCGCGGCGACGGGCTCAGTCGGGGCCTTCGACAGGTCGGGCCAGTCGACCCCCAGACCGGGAAGATCTGCCATCGGCGATTGCGGGTCGAGGCGTTGCGGCTCGGCGGGAATGGCGGGAATCGGTGGACCGGCGGACTCCTCGGCCGGACGCACTTGTGCAACCGCGCCCGGACACCCCACGACAAAGACCCCGACGGCGGCAAGCAACTGGCCCCGCCGCCCAACCGGAAACGACATGGTCGCCCTCCTAGCCCGCCAATCTGCGAAGCAACAGAGGATTGCTGTAGCGCTTTAGTGGACCGTGCCGATCGCGCGGTCGGACGAAAGCCAGCCAATCAACCGTTCGATCTGACGCCAGCGGCAAAAATGCAGGTAATTGCCAAGATCGCGGCTGCGGTCCGCACGTGCCGCCGCTTCGGATCGCGCATCGCTGCCGAACATGGTGATCAGGTCGCTCGCATCGGTCAATTCGGCGCGGTCGGCAAGGTATGGGAGATGCGGCATTCTGGCTCCAAAAGGTCCGGAGGCAACGCAAGATCCGCCCGGAACAGGGGGCGCCTACCAACTCTTGTCGGCCGCGTCACGCGTCCGCAACTCGGCATTTGCGCGTTTGTGTTCCGGGTGATCCACGCTTCCCGGATCGGGACGCTGGCGTCCGTGCACGCGACATGGCAGAGCGCCGATCATGCCCGTTCCCCAACCACCCCGCTCCCCGCTCGCCGGTGGTTTCCTGATCGCGCTGGGCGCCATGCTCGGCGCTGCGATCGGCCTGCTGACCGCGCTGGGGCCGACGCGGGGGTTCCTCGCGGGGTTGTCGGCGGGTGTCGCCATGTCGCTCGTGATCTGGCTGCTGGACCGCAAGCGCGACCGCTGAACCGCCAATCGCGCGTCATCGCAGCGCGCGTGACAGCCACACGACCCGCCCGATGATGTCGGCATGCGACGTCTGGATCACGGGATAGGCCGGATTGTCGCTGGCGATGACGATACCGTCGTCGCGCCGTGACACCCGCTTGACCAGCAGCACGCCCTCGTGCCGCAAGACGAAGATCGCGGGACGAGGCCCCATTTTCCGGTCGCGTTCGTCCACCACCAGCGTATCCCCGTCCGCGATCGTCGGCAGCATCGAATCACCGCGCGCGGTCAGCATGCTTGCGTCCTCCGATGCCAGCCGCAGATCGGCAAGCAGCCGCGGATCAAGCAGCATCGTGCGAGCGCCATCCCGCTCGTCGGACGGGTCGACCGACGCGCCGGCCCCTGCGGATGCCTCCACCGCCAGACGGCGGATCGCGGCCATCGACGGCTTCGGCGGGCCACCCAGTTCGCTCTGGTCGATACGGAAAAACGCCGCGAGCAACGTACGGTCACGTTCTGCGAGGATCCGCGGGGTCCCGCGTCGGACATATTGCTGAAGGTACGCTTCGTTCCGTCGCAGCATCCGCGACAGCGCGGCATAACCAACGCCGTGCTCGACAATCAGCGCCTCAAGGCGGGCACGAGGATCGGCTGCGACCATGGTCATGACGATACCATAGGAAAATTCCTAGACAAGTTGGAAATGGCGGAACACATCGTGAACATACAGCGACTCAACCGGGAAGGGCAAACATGTCGGTGCTGCACAAGATCGATCGTTATCTGCGTGAAACGGCCATGCCACGAACCAGGTTCGGGCGTCTGGCGGTGGGCGATCCGCGGCTGGTCGACGACCTGCGACGCGGGCGCGAGCCAGGCGAGCAGATGGTGCGCCGGATCGAAACCTTCCTTGCCCAACATGACGAGGCAGCGCGATGAGCCGGGGCCCGGATGCAGCGACATTGCTGCGGCGCGTGCTGGAACGCCATGCCGAGCGGTGCGGCCTTTCGCTGTCATGGCACGCGACCGAAAGCCGCCGCTGGGCGAGCGCGACATTCGTTGGCGCGTGTCACAGGATGGCGCTTGCGATTGAAGGTGCCGGAACCGACGCGTGGATCGCTGGGCTGGACGAAGTCGACTTGCCGCTACGCGGGCATCTGGTCGCGGACCTGATCGTCGCGACGACGGTGCGAACCGACATCGGCGCGGACGTCGGCATCGAGGTGCTGACCGTTGAAACCTAGCGCGAACGCTGTGCCAGCGCGCGCAGCGTCGCGAGCGTATCCTCGAATGCGCCCGCCGGTGGCCGGGCCAGCGGCGCCGTCGACATCGCACTTGCGGTCGCATCCTGCCCCGCCGCCCCAAGTTGCAAGACGCGCTCGAGCCGGTCGAGCAAGGCGTAGATGGTCTCTGCCGGGTCATCCTCGACCGAAGGGTTCGGGGCCGTGTGCGTGCGGTCTGATGCCGCATCGCGCTGCAACGCGTCCGTGTCATAGGCAGCCGCTGGTTCGTCCCGCTCGTCGGACAGCGCGCGCTTGCTAAGAAGCCTCGACAGGTCACGATCCCCTTCCGCCACCGCGGGTTGCATCGCCACGGCGGGGCGAGACGAAACGTCCGGAAACCCCGTGCCAAGATCGCGATGTGCACGCAGTGGAGCCCGGGGCGGCGCATCGGACTGTGGGTCCGCCCTGCGCAGCAGCGGCGCGTCATCCTCGTCTTGCCCGGACCGATGCAGAACGAAGCCCTCTCCTGCAATCGGGGCATCGGCCGGACCGAACAGCAGGCCCGAGGCCAACCACGCGATAAGGCCGAGCCCCCCGCCGCCGACCACCACGAGCAGCACCCGCGCAGTGAAGCCAAGCGAAGGCGCCGCCGCCGAAACGAGCGACGCGATTCCGCTGGCGATGAGGATCCGCTCTACCAACGCCGTAGGCACGATCGCAAAGGCAACCGCCGCGCAGGCACCGACGATCGCCCCGACGATCGGTGCGACCGGGATCACGCGTTCAGGGTTGGAGCGGATGGCCACGGCGCGGACGTTGCCATGCCATCGGTGTGAATCTGGTAAACACGCGCGCGGCGGGCACAAATGCAGGAACCTCGCGCCCGTCCCCGGCAGTTCGTTCGGACGGTATACGGGGGGCAAACGCGCGGTGCAGGGTCCGGTGGACCGGCTCGCCAAGCATAGGCGAGCCGGTCCGGGCACTCATGCCTCCTCGGTGTCCTCCTCGTCCGCTTCCTGATCATCCAGGTCTTCCTGCAGCGCCGCCAGGATCGCCTTGTTGAACGCCGGAATGTCATCGGGCTTGCGGCTGGTGATGAACGGCCCATCGCGGACGACTTCCTCGTCGACCACTTCGGCGCCGGCATTCGCCAGATCGACGCGCAGCGATGGCCAGCTCGTCATCCGGCGGCCATCGACCACATCGGCTTCGATCAGCAACCACGGTGCATGACAGATCGCCGCGATCAGCTTGCCATCGTCGGCGAACTCCTCGACGATCTCGACCGCGCGATCGTTCATCCGCAACTTGTCCGGATTGCCGACGCCGCCCGGCAGCAACAACGCGGTGAAGTCCTCGGTATCGATTTCGTCAAGCGTAGTGTCCGGGGTGATCGTGTCGCCCTTGTCGTCGAACACCATGCCCTGGATGGGATCGGTCTTGATCGACGCCAGCGTGACCTTGACGCCCGCATCGAGCAACGCCTTGCGCGGCTCGAACAGTTCGGCCTGTTCGAAACCGTCGGTCGCGATGATGAGCACGTGCGCTTGCGATAGCTCGGCCATGATAGTCTCCGGTACGTAAAAGATCGGGGGGTGGAGCCTTTAGGGGCTCGCGCTGCTCAACCCGTGAGGCGGGGCGGCTGTTCCGGAACGATGCGCCCAGCCGTGCATTCATCCCGGACAATGTCGCACCAGACTTCGGCCATCTCCTACCATGACGACAGCGACCCCGGCATCACGCGGCGCAAGATGCGACATGGCTGGGGCTATTATGACGCCGAGGGCGTGCGCATTACCGATCGCGCGGAAATCGAACGGCTGAACGCGATCGGCCTGCCGCCCGCTTATCGCGACGCGTGGTTCTGCCCCTCCCCCAACGGGCACATCCAGGCGGTCGGGTGGGACGAAAAGGGTCGCAAGCAATATCGCTATCATGTCGGTTTCCGCGAAACGCAGGAAGCCGCCAAGTACGAGCTTTGCGCACCGTTCGGTTACGCTTTGCCGAAGCTGCGGGCGCGGGTCGAGGCTGACCTGAAACGACGCGGGCGCGACAAGGACATGGCGGTGGCAGCGGTCGTGCGGCTACTCGATCTCGGCAAGGTCCGCATCGGCAACGAAGGCTATGTAAAGTCGAACAAGAGCTTTGGAGCGACAACGCTGCGCAAGCGCCATGCAGCACTGAAGGGGCAATCGCTCAAGCTTCAGTTCAAGGCCAAGTCGGGCAAGATGCGGATGCTGACGATCACCGACGGGTCGCTCAGCCGGTTCGTCAAGCGGTGCCAGGATCTTCCGGGTCAGCATCTGTTCCGCTGGGTCGACGCCGAGGGCTGCTGCCACCCGGTCAGTTCGTCCGACGTCAACGCCTACATTCGCGATGCGATGGGCAGCGATTTCACGGCGAAACATTTTCGCACATGGAGTGCGAGCGTCCTTGCGTTCGAAGCGTTGGCGCAGGCGAAACAGGACATCAGCCTGAAGACGATGCTCGAGCCGGTATGCGAGGCGCTTGGCAATACGCCCGCGATTGCGCGCAAATCGTACGTGCATCCTGCCGTTCTGGCGCTGGTTAAAGACGGCCAGAGCGCGTTTCGTGTCGGTTTGCGCCTGCCGCGGTCGACCCAATATCTCAGCCGCACCGAACGCGGCCTGATTGCATTTCTGGAGAACGGCGCGGTCACCGCCGAAGCCCACGTTCTCGTCGGAGCAGCCTGAAGGTAAATCCATGAGCAACAAGCAAGCGGCGATCCTGCCGCCGATCCGCGTGCGCGACGTCAACAGCCAGGTCCAGGGCCTCGTCAAGACGACGCTCGACTGGATCGGGGATTATTGGCTGCAACTGCTCGTCTCGTTCGCGGCCGGTGCCGCGATCGTGATCGCTCTCCACTTCGCGCGCCGGATGGGCCGACGCCTGTGCCAGCGCGAGGGGCAGTTGGGCGGCTGGGGCATCGTCATCGGCAAGGCAGTGACGCGGACCGGCAACCTCTTCATCCTGATTCTCGCCGCCAAACTGGTGATTGGGTTCGCCAACCCGCCCGCCGAGGTGACGCGCGTCGTGAACTTCCTGTTCACGATCTCGGCCGTGTTCCAGGCGGCGATCTGGGCACGCGAATTGATCCTCGGCGCGATCGAGCACCGTACTCACGGCGAACATTATACCGGCGAAGCGATCGGCAGCGCGATGGGGATCATCCGCTTGCTCGTCAGCTTTGCGGTGTTCGCGATCGCCCTGATCGTGGTGCTCGACAACCTCGGGGTGAACGTCACCGGGCTCGTCGCGGGTCTGGGCGTCAGCGGCATCGCGATCGGTCTCGCCGCGCAAGGCATTTTTGCCGATCTGTTCGCGGCGCTCGCGATCATCTTCGATCGCCCGTTCCGGCGCGGCGATGCGATCAGTTATGATTCGTCCGCAGGAACCGTCGAAGCGATCGGGCTCAAGTCGACGCGCATTCGCGGCGTCACGGGCGAGGAACGGGTCGTCGCGAACAAGCAATTGCTCGAGAAGGAAATCATCAACAACAGTTCGCGTGATTACCGTCGCGTAGTGTTCACGCTCGGGGTCGTCCAATGGACCCCGATCGATACGATGGAAGCTTTGCCATCGATGCTCAAGGACCTGATCGAAGCGAATGGAATGAAGTTCGTCCGCTGCGGCTTCACCGGCTTTGGTGCGAACAGTTACGACTTCGACGTCCAGTTCGACTCCCCGAGCGCGGCGTTCCAGGATTTCTACGACGCGCGGCACACGCTCGGTCTCGCCATCGTGCGACGGTTGAACGACGAAGGGATCGCGCTCGCCTATCCGACCCAGACCACTTTCCTCAATCCCCCTGCCGAACCCGACCCCCGCCCGGATGCCGTCGCACCCGCCGGTGACACAGCGCGGAACGCACGACCATCCGATCAACGCCAGGGAACGGGCGCAACACCAAACACTTCCGCCGTCGATGAGGATGGCACGGAGCGTTAACCATGCCAGTGCCGGCTCAGTGCCGACATCGGGGAAATGGTCAACAGGTCTACACCATTCGGATTAGATAGTACGTCGTTACTGCACCGCCGTCTGAAACGGACTCTTCGAGACTGGTGTTTAGACCGTTCTTGACCTATATTTTGCCTGTATACTTAGAGCGCTTGGGATCATCCCGGACCGATGTCTGGCGGGATTTTAGCACGACGCCAATGTATTAGGGGCGATGATATTGGCTTTGCAGTGGGTCCATGACGATCCGGACAACATCGAGGTGCGGCTCAATCAGGCCGCGCTCTCGTATCTCCGGAAAAGCTGGCCCAATCCGGTCAACCTGTCCCCGACGCAATTGGGCAACGAGTTTTCCCCCGAAAGCAGGGCGTTCGTCCGGATCGTCCAGGCGCTGATCGACGAGGGAATGTTGTCAGTCGAATTCTTCCTGATCGGGACCGGGGATGAGCCGACCGCACGCGATGCCATCCTGACACGCAAGGGGGTCACGGCGACCAACGATCTTTGACCGATCGCGTCAGACCAGGCGTTCGACGATCCCTGCCATCTTGCGGAGCGTCGTGAGATCCTCCTCGCAGACGGTGCGGGTCTGTTCGCTCAGGACCGCTAAGGTGCCGAACCGCATACCGAACGCGTCGCGGAGCGGCGTCGCGACGTAGAATGCGAAACCGTGCGCTTCCGCGAAGATAGGGTTGGCCAGTGCGGCCAGATCGGATGCCTCGATGCTTGCGGCAACGCCGCTGGCGGTATCGACTGCGGTGCCAACCTTGCGGGTCGTCCAGCCGTTCACGCCACCATCGACCACGATCAGCGCGACGGGGACCTGCAACGCGCGCATCGTCAAGTGCGCCAGATCGTCCAGTAGTGCCGCCGTCGACGCCCCCCGGTCGTCTGCGCGCATGTCGCGCACCACGTACATGTCACCCCTGTCGTCCGGCCGCTGTTTCATAGCTACTCGCATCTCGAATTGCCCCACCATGATCTGCAAACGTTTGTTGGAAGAATGTAGGAGGGGCTATGCAGCGATCCGTCACGGACGCCATCCGTCTAAAGAAGGGTTTCATTCCTATTGACTATTTTCTGTGACATTCCTTCGTCGAAATAGGGTCAGTTTTAGGTATTTCTTCACCACCCTACGTATTTTCCGAATCATCGCAATACGCGGTTTTCGAACATCGGGTCCGCGCCCTTTGGTCGACTCGCCGCTCGATTTCCGCCGATTAACGCTACGGCGTGCGTATCCTTCCGGTTGCGGGTTTCCACGATGCTTGCATGACGTGTCGGCTGGTGCCATCTCCCGCTCGATACCGCACCAAGGTGCCGCTTTCAGGGGAATGCCGTGACGACGATAACCATCCAGGAACTGGCGACCCGTATCGGCAGCGAACAGGTGTCCGACTGGGTCGAGGTGAGCCAGGAGATGATCGACAAGTTCGCCGACGCCACGGGCGACCATCAGTTCATCCACGTCAATCCGCAGATGGCGGCGATGACGCCGTTCGGCGGAACGATCGCGCATGGCTTCCTCACGCTGTCGCTGATGCCGCTGCTGTCCTCTAAGATCATCGACGCGGTGCAGATCGAGGGCGTCAAGATGGGGATCAATTACGGCGGCAACAAAGTCCGCTTCCTCCAGCCGGTCCGCTCCGGCAAGCGCGTGCGCGGGCGGTTCAAGCTGCTCGAGCTGATCGAGAAGCGCCCCGGACAGTGGCAGCAGACCAACGAATTCACGGTCGAGATCGAAGGCGAGCAAAAGCCCGCGATGATCGCGGAGTGGATGTCGCAGATCTTCGTTTGAATCTAGAAAGCCCCTCCCCCTCGGGGGAGGGGTTGGGGTGGGGCCGTGCCGCGAACAGACCGGCTGCCTCCAGCCCACGTCCCCACCCCCAACCCCTCCCCTGAAGGGGAGGGGCTTATCGAAGGAGAAGCCCGATGCGTTCAGCCGTCATCGTTTCCACCGCCCGCACCCCGATCGGCCGCGCCTATCGCGGCGCATTCAACAACACCCCTGCCCCAACCCTCGCCAGCCACGCGATCAAGGCCGCGGTCGAGCGCGCCGGGATCGACGGCGGGATGGTCGATGACGTCGTCTTCGGCTGCGCGCTTCAGCAGGGCCACCAGGCCGGCAACATCGCGCGGACGTCGTTGCTGCGCGCAGGCCTCCCCGTCACCGTGCCGGGCATGTCGGTCGACCGCCAGTGCGCGAGCGGCCTGATGGCGATCGCCACCGCCGCCAAGCAGATCATCACCGACAATATGGACGTCACCATCGGGGGCGGCGTGGAGAGCATCAGCCTCGTCCAGACCCCGCAGATGCGGCTCGCCCCCGACCCCGAGCTGATCGCGATGCACAAGGACGTGTACATGGCGATGCTCGGCACGGCGGAGGTCGTCGCCAAGCGCTACAACATCAGCCGCGAGGCTTGCGATGAGTATGCGCTCAAGTCGCAGCAGCGTACTGCCGCCGCGCAGGCTGCTGGTTATTACGATCAGGAGATCGTCCCCGTCACCGCGACGATGGCGGTGACGAACAAGGAAACTAAGGAAGTCACGCACAAGGAGGTCACGCTCTCCAAGGACGAAGGCAACCGCCCCGAGACGACGCTCGAAGGTCTTCAGTCGCTCCAGCCCGTCATGGGCCCGGGGATGAACGTGACCGCGGGCAACGCCAGCCAGCTGTCGGACGGCTCGTCCGCTTCGGTGCTGATGGAAGAGTCGCTCGCCTCGAAGCGCGGCCTCACCCCGCTTGGCCGTTATGTCGGCATGGCGGTGGCTGGCACCGAGCCCGACGAGATGGGCATCGGCCCGGTCTTCGCGATCCCCAAGCTGCTCGAGCGGTTCAACCTCAAGATGGACGACATTGGCCTGTGGGAGCTCAACGAGGCGTTCGCAGTGCAAGTGCTGTATTGCCGCGACAAGCTCGGCATTCCGGATGAGCTGCTCAACGTCTCGGGCGGCGCGATCTCGATCGGTCATCCGTACGGCATGACCGGCGCGCGTGCGACCGGCCATGCGCTGATCGAAGGCAAGCGCCGTGGCGCAAAGTACGTCGTCGTGACTATGTGCATCGGTGGCGGCCAGGGTGCCGCCGGTCTGTTCGAAGTCCTCTGAATCCACTGCCGCCGCGTCCATCCGATGGGCGCGGCGGACGGGTTGTTGTTTCGCTCGGCAACCAACTTCGCGGTTCGCGGTTCTCCCTTTACCAAATCAGGAGAACCCCAATGGCCGACACCCACGAAATCAAAGAGACGCTGTGGAAGAAGATGGCCGACAGCCCCTACCTCATGGTGGGCAAGACCGACGGAACGTCGCACAGCGAGCCACTGATGGCGCAGCTCGACAAGGATCTGGTCGACACTTTGTTCTTCTTCACCGGCAAGGACAATCGCCTCGCTGACGGCGGCAAGGTGATGGCGCAGTTCGTGTCCAAGGGGCATGACTATTTCGCCTGCATGGCGGGTACGATCCGTCAGGACAACGACAAGGCCATGATCGACAAGCTGTGGAGCAAGCAGGTCGAGGCCTGGTTCCCCGAAGGCAAGGAAGACCCCAATCTCGCGCTGCTGCGGATGGACATCGACAGCGCCGAATTGTGGGAAACCGACATTTCGCTGACCGGTCGCGTCAAGATGCTGTTCGGCGGCACGATCACCGCGGACGAGAGCAGCAGCCACGCCAAGGTCAGCACGACCGCCGCTTAACCGGTATTTTATTTGACCTCGTTGGATCCCGGCAGCAGACCGGGATCCAGCGAAAACCGATCTCGACGGGTGCACCATGCCTAATATTGCACTTCCCCGGCGAAGGCCGGGGCCCAGGCGAGGAAGTCTAGGTAGCGGAGATGAGCGCGTCGACTTCAAACGTTTCGCTACTGGGCCCCGGCCTTCGCCGGGGAAGGGAGAGAGGACCGACGCCGCTACCCCAGCATCATCTTCTCAAGCTTTGCGTGCACTGCCCAAAAGCGCAGGTCGGACTCGCACCGCGACGACCGTTGAAACACGTTCAAGGGCACGAACCGCGTAACGGTAGCGTGCCAAATCGCCTCAGCCGTGCGCCTTCATCCATTCCTCAACAACTGGCGCAACCTTGTTGCGCCACTTCGAGCCGTTGAAGATGCCGTAATGGCCCGCGCCCTCGGCCATGTAATAGCGCTTCTTCTCGTCCGGCAGATTGGTTGCAATGGTCAGTGCCGCCCGCGTCTGCCCAAGCCCCGAAATATCGTCCTTCTCGCCCTCGATCGCGAGGATCGCGATGTCGGTGATCCCGCCCGGATCAACCGGGCGACCGCGGTGGAGCATCGTGCCCTTGGGGAGCGAATGGTCCTGAAACACCACATCGATCGTCTGAAGGTAGAATTCCGCGGTCATGTCGCAGACCGAGCGATATTCCTCGTAGAAGCGCTTGGTCGCATCGGCTTCCAGATCCGCGCCCTCCACCAGATGTTTGAACATCTCGTAATGCGACATCATGTGGCTGCCGAGGTTCATCGACATGAAGCCGGCCAGTTGCAGGAACCCCGGATACACCTTGCGGCCCGCACCCGGATGCATCGCGGGAATCGTCGCAATGACGTTCTGGCTGAACCAGCTGTGCGGGCGTTCGGTGGCGAGCGTGTTGACCGACGTCGGCGCTTCGCGCGTGTCGACCGGTCCACCCATCATCGTCAGCGTCTTGGGACGGCACGGGTTCTTGTCCGCGCTCATCACGCAGGCTGCGGCGTAGCAGGGTACCGACGGTTGGCACACGGCGAGCATGTGCGCACCCGGCCCGATCGCCTCAAGAAACTCAATCAGATAATCGATGTAATCGTCCAGATCGAACTTGCCGTCGGACAGCGGCACCAGCTTCGCATCGCGCCAGTCGGTGATGTACACGTCCGCCACCGGGAGCATCCGCTCGACCGTGCCGCGCAGCAGCGTGGCGTAATGCCCCGACATCGGCGCGACGATCAACAGCTTCGGGCCTGTCTCGACGCCTTCACGGACGAACCGCTTGAGCTGGCCGAACGGCTTGCGCGCGATGATCTCTTCGCGGACTGCAACGGTCGCGCCGTCGATTTGCGTCGTATCGAGCCCGAACTCGGGCTTGCCACGCGGTGCGGCCGCGTGCGCGAACACCTCGAGCGCTGATCCCATCACCGCACCGCCGCCAAAATAGGCGAACGGGTTGGACGGGTTGCTCAGCCAGCCAGCACTGAAGTCGGCCATTGCGCTCGCCCCGGCGAGCATGGATTTCTGGATTTCATAGGCATTGTACAGCATGGGCGGCCTTCTAGCATACCGGGCTTACGATTCTATCATCATATGCGCCCGTCGCGCGGACGGACGCCTGGTGCATATGGCTTATACGCGCGACCACGGAATACGATGCGCGCCCGATTGAGGCGCCTGCCCGTCCCTGCTAGGCGTTCGGCATGGCAGACCCCGTCCAAGCCGCTACCCCGCCCAGCCTCACGGCAAGCGACACCAGCCCACCCAGCCGGCGGAAGCTCAGCAATCTGCTGATGATCTGGCACTATGGCTCGCGGTATCCGGCTCAGCTGTCGATCGCGCTGCTCGCGTTGCTGACGACGTCGGCGACCACGCTCTACATTCCGTGGACGTTCAAGTCGGTGATCGATCGCGGCTTCAGTGCCGGCGGCAGCGCAGAGCATATCGATCGCGTCTTCTACGGACTGTTCGGGCTCGTCGCCGTACTGGCGATCGCCACCGCGGTCCGTTTCTACTTCGTGTCGTGGCTGGGCGAGCGCACCGTCGCGGACATCCGCACAGCGGTGCAGGCGAACCTGCTGCGGCTAGCGCCGCGCTGGTTCGAGGAGAACCGCCCCTCCGAAGTCGCGTCGCGTCTGACCTCCGATACCGCCCAGATCGAGAATGCGGTCGGCACCACCGTTTCGGTCGCTTTGCGCAACGTCATCACCGGCATCGGCGGGATCATCTCGCTGTTCGCGCTGGCCCCCAAGCTCGCCGGGCTGCTGCTGCTCGGTATTCCGGTGATGGTGCTGCCGATCGTGTTGCTCGGGCGCCGCGTCCAGGCCTATTCTCGCTCCAGCCAGGATCGTATTGCCGATATCGGCGCGATGGCGGTTGAGACGTTCGGCGCGATGAAGATCGTCCAGGCGTTCGGCCAGGAACAGCGCGAGACCGAACGATTCGCCGGCGCGGTCGAGCGCAGCTTCGCCGCCGCCAAACGGCGGATCCGCATCCGCGCGATCATGACCGCGCTGGTGATCGGGCTGATCTTCGGCGCGGTGACGCTGCTGATGTGGACGACGCTTGCGGACGTCTCAGCCGGGCGGCTCACGGGTGGCGCGCTGACCGCCTTCATCTTCACGGCGGGGCTGGTGACGGGCGCGTTCGGCGCGCTGACCGAAGTCTATGGCGACCTGCTGCGCGCCTCGGGCGCCGCCGAGCGGCTTGCCGAGCTGCTCAACGAGGAACCCGAGATCGCAGCGCCGACGGCACCCGCGGTGCTGCAGATCCCGGCGCGCGGGACGCTGACGTTCGATCATGTCGAGTTCCGCTATCCCACCCGACAGGACGTCGCTGCGCTCCACGACTTCTCGCTCGATATCACGAGCGGCGAGACGGTCGCGATCGTCGGTCCGTCCGGGGCTGGCAAGACCACGCTGTTCCAGCTGATCCAGCGCTTCTACGATCCCGACGCGGGTGCGGTACGGATCGACGGTGTCGACCTGCGCGACGCCGACCCTGCCGAAGTCCGCGCGCGAATCGCGATGGTGCCGCAGGAAACCGTGATCTTCGGCGCGACCGCGCGCGACAATCTGCGCTACGGCCGCTGGAGCGCGCACGACGACGAACTGTGGGCCGCCGCCGAGGCCGCCAACGCCGCCGAATTCCTGCGCAAGCTCCCCGAAGGGCTGGACACCTTCCTCGGCGAGAGTGGCGCGCGCCTGTCCGGCGGGCAGCGCCAGCGCGTCGCGATCGCGCGTGCGTTGCTGCGCGATGCGCCGATCCTGCTGCTCGACGAGGCGACCAGCGCGCTCGATGCGGAGAGCGAACGGTTGGTGCAGGAAGCGCTCGAACGGCTGATGGATCACCGCACCACGCTCGTCATCGCGCACCGTCTCGCAACCGTGCGTGCGGCGAAGCGGATCATCGTGATGCGCGATGGGCAGATTGTCGAACAGGGGTCGCATGGCGCGCTCATCGGCCAGAACGGCCTTTACGCGCGGCTTGCCAGCTTGCAGTTTAACGAAGCGGCGTAAATCCTGCCCGTCGGGTTCCCGCGAAAGCAGGAACCCAGGGTCCAGCAGAACATCGGCAGACAGCACGCGCAACCCTGGACTCCTGCTTTCGCAGGAGAACGGAAGGCTTTTACCGCGCCTTACGCGCCGATCGCCCGCATTTGGTTCAGACGATGAACGCCCCGTCCACGACCACGCGCTCTGCGTTCCACTCGGGAACCGCCTCGGCGTTCATCGGGATCATGAAGCGCTTCTTGTCGGGGCGCTCGATCTCGAGCACGTCGCCCGCGCCGAAATCGTCGATCGCGACGACATGGCCGAGCGCCTCACCCTCCAGCGATACCGCCGGCAGGCCGAGCAGATCGGCATGATAATATTCGCCCTCTTCCAAAGGCGGGAGCGCCGAGCGCGGCACGGTCAGTTCGGTCCCGCGCATCGCCTCGGCGGCGTTGCGGTCGGTGACTTCGGCGATCCGTGCGATCGCGCCGTTGCTGCCGGGGCGCACCGACTTGAGGGTCAGCGCGCCGCCGTTGAACAGTTTGTACTGCCCAAGGTCTTCGGTGAAGACCTTGAGACGCACCTCCCCCGTGACCCCATGCGCGCCGATCACGACGGCAAGCGTAACGGGGGAGTCGGCCGACATCAGCCTTCGACCGGTGCCGAGGCGCTTTCGCCCTCGTTGGTCGCGTCTTCGGTTGCTTCGGCAGGCGCGGGTGCAGCCGCGGCCTCAGCGGCGGCTGCCGCTGCTGCTGCCTTTGCCTCTTCGGCGTCGGCGAGCTTCTTCTCACGCTCTTCCGCACGCTCGGTGGCCTTCTCGCCGGGCTTGCCCTTGTTCGGGTTGGTGCGCGCCGCACGCTCACGAATGCCGGCCACGTCGAGGAAACGTGCGACACGATCGGTCGGCTGCGCGCCGACGCTCAGCCAATGCTTCGCGCGGTCGGCGTCGAGCACGATGCGCTTTTCGTCGTCCTTGGCGAGGAGCGGGTTGTAGGTGCCGAGCTTCTCGATGAACTTGCCGTCGCGCGGGCTGCGCGCATCGGCGACAACGATGCGGTAATACGGACGCTTCTTGGAGCCGCCACGCGACAGACGAATGCTAATTGCCATAGTAAACTACTTCCTTCTTGGTCGTTCTTGGGTTTTGCCACCGGCTGGGTGCCGGATGGCGATCACTTCTTCTTGAGCAAATTCTCGAAGCCCGGGGGGAGCTTCGTCTGGCCGCCGCCGAGGCCGGGAAGACCCCCGCCACCGCCGCTGAACATCTTGGACGGATCGATCCCGCCGAGACCGCCGAGGCCACCGGCGCCGCCGTCACCGCCGCCGCCCATGCCGCCCATGCCACCGCCGCCACCACCAAACAGCTTGGCCATGCCTTTCAGCCCGCCCATCTTTTTGATCTTCTTCATGGCGTTGGCCATTTCCTGATGCATCTTCAGGAGCTTGTTGACCTCCTGCACGGTCGTGCCGGAGCCCTTGGCGACGCGGATCTTGCGCTTCGCATTGAGCAGTTCGGGCTTGCGGCGCTCCTTGGGCGTCATCGACGTGATCATCGCGTCGAAGCGGACGAGGATCTTCTCGTCCATCGCACCCGATGCCATCGCCTGCTTGGCCTTGGCCATGCCGGGGATCATCCCCGCGAGCGCCCCGAGGCCACCCATCCGGCGCATCTGCCCGAGCTGTGCGCGCAGATCATCGAGGTCGAACTCGCCCTTGGCGAGCTTGGCCGCCATCTTCTCGGCGTCCTCGACCTGGATCGCCTCGGCCGCGCGCTCGACGAGGCCGACGACGTCGCCCATGCCGAGGATCCGGCCAGCGACACGCTTGGGATCGAACGCTTCGAGCGCGTCGAGCTTCTCGCCCATGCCCGCGAACTTGATCGGCTTGCCGGTGACCGCGCGCATCGACAGCGCCGCACCACCGCGCGCATCGCCGTCCATCCGGGTCAGCACGACACCGGTCAGCGGCACCTGATCCGAGAAGTTCTGCGCGACGTTGACCGCATCCTGGCCGGTCAGCGAGTCGACGACGAGCAGGATCTCGGTCGGCTTGGTCACCTCGGCGACCGCGCGCATCTCGTCCATCAACGCCTGATCGACGTGGAGACGACCCGCGGTATCGAGCATCAGCACGTCGAAGCCCTGCAGCTTCGCCGCCTGCACCGCGCGCCGCGCGATATCGACCGGCTGCTGCCCCGCGACGATCGGCAGGGTCGAAACCTCCGCCTGCGTGCCGAGCACGGCAAGCTGCTCCTGCGCGTTCGGGCGGTTGACGTCCAAGGACGCCATCAGCACCTTCTTGCCCTGCCGCTTGGCAAGGCGCAGCGCGATCTTGGCGGTCGTCGTCGTCTTGCCCGACCCCTGCAGGCCGACCATCATGATGATCGCGGGCGGCGAGACGTCGAGTTCCAGATCGGACGCTTCCGCGCCCAGCATCTCGACCAGCGCGTCATTGACGATCTTGACGACCTGCTGCCCCGGCGTGACCGAGCGCAACACGTTTTGGCCGACCGCCTGCTCGGTCGCGCGATCGACGAAATCGCGCGCCACTGGCAAGGCGACATCGGCCTCGAGCAACGCGACTCGGACTTCGCGCATCGCCGCACGCACGTCGGCCTCGGTCAGCGCACCGCGCCCCCGCAACCGATCGAACACACCGCCAAGACGGTCGCTCAGGCTCTCGAACATCCGAAAAAACCCTTCCAAATCAACGCATCCGCCGCGTAACGCAAAGAGCGCCGGCGGACGAAACCTCGTCGGCCGGCGTAGTCCCGCAGGACAGCCTTCACGCTTCACGGTGGAGCGATCGGTTCGTCCTTTAACCCAAGGCGTTCGTCGCTGCAACTATCCCAGTTTAACGACCTGTACATGTATCGCGTGAGATGTGCGGATCACGGAAGGTTGATCCTAAATGATGAGACGCGACAGACGGTCCCGCAAGGAAGAAGCCGACGGCGTCCGGGCGTCGTTGGCGCCCGGATCGCTGAACGGCGCGATCACGATCGTGGCGATCCTGCTGTTCGTCGCGCTTGCCAGCGCGGCCATGTCCGATGCGGTCCAGCATTATTTCGGGAGCGGCGCGCATACCGACCAAGCGCTGGCGGTGGCACTGCTTCTCAACATCGCGTTGATTTTGGTCGGCTGGGGACACAACCGCCACCTGCTACGCGAGGTCGGGGTACGCACCGCCGCGGAGGAACGCGCGCACCAGCTTGCCGCAAAGGACCCGCTGACGGGATTCCTCAACCGCCGCAGCCTGGCCGAAGCGGGCGCGATGATGTTCACCAATGTCGCCGGACGCCCCAAGGCGATGGCGCTGTTGCTGCTCGACCTCGATCATTTCAAGATGGTCAACGACCTGCACGGTCATGCCACCGGCGATGCGCTGTTGAAGGAAGTCGCGCGCGAGATCGCGGAGGCGATGCCCCCCGCGGCGATTGCGGCTCGGCTCGGCGGGGATGAATTTGCCTGCGCTTTCCCATTCGACCGCACGCATCCCGCGCTGGTCGAGGGCGTGGCGGACACGATCGTGACGCGGCTGGCGCGTCCGTTCCATGCCGATGGCCTGCACCTCCACATCTCCGCCTCGGTCGGCATCGCCCGGTCGGACACCGGTTGCGCAGGCTTTGATGCGCTGATGCGTTCGGCCGATACCGCCATGTATGCCGCGAAGAATGCCGGGCGAAACCGCTTCGCCTGGTTCGATCAATCGATGGAACGCGACCTCAAGGCCCGAAACGCGCTCGAGACCGAGTTGCGCAACGCCATTCCCCGCGGCGAGATCGTCCCCTATTTCGAACAGCAGATCGACCTCATGACCGGGCGGATCACCGGGTTCGAGGTTCTGGCACGCTGGGAACACCCGGCTCGCGGCCTGATCGAACCTGCCGTCTTCATCCCAATCGCCGAACAGACCGGGCTGATCAGCGAATTGTCGCTGTCGCTGATGAACCAGGCGTTCCATGCCGCGCGCGACTGGGATGCGGGGCTGTCGCTTTCGGTCAATTTCTCGCCGCTCCAGTTCCGCGATGCATGGCTCGCGCAGAAGGTCATCAAGGTGCTGACCGAAACGCGCTTCCCCGCCAACCGGCTGGAAATCGAGATTACCGAGGCCGCGCTGCTCGACAATCTCGCGCTGACCCAGTCGATCGTCGGCAGCCTCAAGAACCAGGGTGTCCGGCTCTCGCTCGATGATTTCGGGACGGGCTTTTCGGCACTAGCACATCTGCGGGCGCTCGCGTTCGACCACCTCAAGATCGACCGCAGCCTGATCATGTCGATCGAAAGCAGCGCGGAGAGCACCGCGATCGTCACCGCGATCACGCGCCTTGGGGACAGCCTCAACCTTCCGATCACCGCCGAGGGAATCGAGGACGCACGGATCGAGGAACGCTTGCGCACGCTCGGCTGCGCGCGGGGGCAAGGCTATTTGTACGGCCAACCCACCAGCGTGGCGAACACCCGCCGCCTGCTCGCCGAACGCCGGCTGCTACAGACTCCTGCGGCGGGAATCGCTGCGGTGCCGGGCAAGGACCATCGCCGTATCGCGTGAGCGCACCAGCACGACGCATGGACTTCGCCCCCCACCGCCCCTAGATCGCCGCCATGCCCGAACCGCGGATCATCAGCCTCGGCTGCCGTCTCAACATCGCCGAAAGCGAAGCGATTCGTACGCTTGCGGGCGGTGCGGATACCGTGGTCGTGAACAGCTGCGCGGTGACCAATAGTGCGGTTGCCGAGACGCGCAAGGCGATCCGCCGCGCCCGCGCCGAACGCCCCGACGCGCAGATCGTCGTCACCGGGTGCGCCGCACAGATCGATCCGGCGAGCTTCGCTGCCATGCCGGAGGTCGACCGCGTGCTTGGCAATGTCGAGAAGCGGTCCGCCGCAGCGTGGGCATCCGAAGATGCGGTGGTGGTCGGCAATATACTTTCCGCGCGCGATACCGCACCGCAGCTGGCGGCAGTGTTCGCTAGCCACGCCCGTGCCTTCGTCGAGGTGCAGAACGGCTGCGACCATCGCTGCACCTTCTGTGTCATTCCGTACGGACGCGGCAACAGCCGGTCGGTCCCCGCGGGCGCGGTGATCGATCAGGTTGCGGCCTTGGTCGATGCGGGCCACCGGGAGGTCGTGCTGACCGGGGTCGACCTGACGAGCTACGGCCCCGACCTTCCCGGCGCGCCCAGCCTTGGGTTGCTGGTCGAACGCATCCTGCGGCATGTCCCTGCGCTGGAACGGCTGCGGCTGTCGTCGCTCGACGGGGTCGAGATCGACGACCGCCTGTTCGCCCTGCTGACGCAGGAAGCGCGGGTGATGCCGCATGTCCATCTCTCGCTTCAGGCGGGTAACGATATGATCCTCAAGCGGATGAAGCGCCGCCATGCGCGCGCCGACAGCGTTGCGCTGGTCGACCGGCTCAAGACCGCGCGGCCGGAGATCGCGATCGGCGCGGACCTGATCGCGGGCTTCCCGACCGAGGACGACGCGATGTTCGCGGACACACGCGCGCTGATCGACGATTGCGACATCGTCCACGCGCATATCTTCCCTTATTCCGAACGTGACGGCACGCCTGCCGCAAAGATGCCTGCGGTCCCGGTGCCCGAGCGGAAGCGTCGGGCTGCGTTGCTGCGGGACGCGGCGGCGGTGCGCAAGGCGGCGTGGCTGCGCGGGTTGATCGGGACCACGCAGGACGTGCTGGTCGAACGGCCGGGCGACCGCGGGCATATCGGCAGTTTTGCGGAGGCGCGGTTCGAGACGCTTGTCGTGGGGTCCGTAGAGCGCGTGCGGATTACAGCGAGCGACGGGAACATGCTCACCGCCACCGCGCTTCTCTCCCCTACCGCTTCCCCCCTTCTCGCTTCTTACCTTCTGGCTTCTCCCCTTCTCGCTTCCCCGGCGAAGGCCGGGGCCCAGTCGCGAGACGCTGGTAACGAAGCGCCGTCCTCACCAACCTCTGACATCGCTCCTGGGCCCCGGCCTTCGCCGGGGAAGCAAAACCAGCAGGCACAGCAGCAAGCATTTTTACAAGAGACCCCCGCATGACCCCAAGCTGGCACGACAAACTCCTCGGCGGGTTCAAGCGCACATCCGACCGGTTGATCGGCAATCTCGCCGGGCTCGGCACCGGGCCGCTCGACACCAAGACGCTCGACGAGATCGAGGAAGCGCTGATCGCGTCCGATCTCGGCCCCGAGACCGCCGCGCGAATCCGCCGCCGCCTGTCGACCGGCGTGTTCGAGCGCGACATGGAGGAGCTCGGCATCCGGCTCGTCGTCGCCGAGGAAATCGAGAAGTCGCTCGACACCGTCGCGGTCCCGCTCGAAATCACCGGCTTCCCGCGCCCGCACGTCATCCTCGTGATCGGCGTCAACGGCTCGGGCAAGACGACCACGATCGCCAAGCTCGCGCATTTGCTCAAGGAACAGGATTACGGCGTGATGCTCGCGGCGGGCGACACGTTCCGCGCCGCCGCCATCGGGCAGCTTGCAACCTGGGCGGAACGCGCGGGCGTCCCGCTCATCTCGGGCAAGGAAGGCGGCGACGCAGCCGGGATCGTCTACGAAGCGGTCAAGCAGGCGACCGCAACCGGCATCGACGTGCTGATCGTCGACACCGCGGGGCGTCTCCAGAACAAGCGCGAACTGATGGACGAACTGTCCAAGATCCGCCGCGTGCTGGGTCGCCTCAACGTCGAGTCGCCGCATGACGTGTTACTCGTGCTCGATGCGACCACCGGGCAGAACGCGCTCAACCAGATCGAAGTGTTCAAAGAGTCCGCTGGTGTTACCGGCCTCGTCATGACCAAGCTCGACGGCACCGCGCGCGGCGGCGTGCTCGTCGCGGCGGCGGAGAAATACGGCCTGCCGATCCATGCGATCGGGATCGGCGAAGGCATGGGCGATCTGCGCCCGTTCGACTCGAACGAGGTTGCGCGGATCATCGCGGGCGTGGAAGGGGTCCGCAAATGACCACCTCCCCGTCTCCTTCGTCCAAACCCCCGCTCAGTTCGGGCCAGCGCCTTGCGGTCGACATCGGCCCGATCGCGATTTTCTTCCTTGTCAATTTCCTCACCCCCGGGCTCGACACGGTAAAGCTGCTCGCCGGCACTGGCGCGTTCATGCTCGCGAGCGTTGCGGCGATGGTCTATTCGCTGATCAAGTCGGGACGCATCTCGCCGATGTTGTGGATGACGGGCACGCTTGTGCTCGTGTTCGGCGGGCTGACGCTGTATTTCCACAGCAAGGAATTCATCCAGATCAAGCCGACCGTCATCTACGCGATGCTGTCGGCGATCCTGGTGTTCGGGCTGGTGACGGGACGGCCGCTGTTGAGCCTGTTCCTCGATTCGGCCTATCCGGGACTGAACGAAACCGGATGGCGCAAGCTGACGATCAACTGGGCAGTGTTCTTCGCGTGCCTCGCGGTGCTCAATGAAGTGGTGCGGCACGAATTCAGTTATAGCTTCTGGCTCGGGTTCAAGCTGTGGGGGGTGATTCCCCTGACGCTTATCTTCGCCTTTGCGAACGTACCGATGCTGATGAAGCACGGCTTCCAGATGGGGGAAGAGCCGCCGGTCCCGCCGGTCGAGTGATTCGGGGGCCTGTTTCTTCTGCCGTCGCTTCCCCGGCGAAGGCCGGGGCCCAGTAGCGAAGGGCGAGGCAACCGGGCGCAAGCGCCAGCAAACTCCTGTCTCGCTGCTGGGCCCCGGCCTTCGCCGGGGAAGGAAATAATAATCTAAGAAGAAATCGCGGGGGAGAGCAAACTCTGCTCGATCCCCCGGCAATCGTGTCGCCGTTGCCGGTCTTTCCGGCGGCGTCCCTCGTCCTGCGTTTCTGTTTTATGTCCGGCGCTACGACAGCACGCACACCATAACAGGCGTTCCGACAAAAAAAAGGCCGGTCTTTCGACCGGCCGTGAAAGTTTTAGGAGAGGATGCCTGAAAGGCACACTCTTTGTGCAGTGCAGCACGGCTTTGAGCAACTGCAAAAATACGCTTTCACGATTGCACTGCGCGCAACTGCACGAGAATCACGTCAGGCGGTTGCGCCATCGAAGCGCTTGCCGGCCTCGTCCCAGTTCACGACATCCCACCAGGACTTCAGATAGCCCGGACGGTCGTTCATGTACGTCAGGTAATAAGCGTGCTCCCACACGTCGTTACCGAGGATCGGGGTGCCCTTGTCCTTGGCATCGTCCATCAGCGGGTTGTCCTGGTTGGGCGTCGAGACGACCTTGAGCGCGCCGCTTGAATCCTTGATCACCCACGCCCAACCCGAACCGAACTGGCCCGCACCCTTGGTGTTGAAATCTTCCTTGAGCTTGTCGAGGCCGCCATAGGTCTCGATCGCTTCGGCGAGTGCGCCCGACGGCTTGGTCGTGCCGGCCGGTGCCATGATCTTCCAAAAGAAGTCGTGGTTCCAGAAACCGCCGCCATTGTTGCGAACGAGCGGCGGAAGCGTCGAGATCATCCCGAGGATATCCTCGATCGACTTGCCCTCGAGCTTGGGGTCGGCAGCGACGCCTTCGTTGAGCTTGTTGGTGTAGGCGGCGTGATGCTTGTCGTGGTGGAACGTCATCGTCTCCTTCGAGATCGTCGGCTCCAGCGCGTCATAGGCATAAGGCAGCGGGGGAAGTTCGAAAGCCAAGGCTCGTCTCCTTTGATAATGACGGGGTCGCTCACCCAAACGTCGCTTGGGCGAAATGGGTCCGGCGCGCTCGTTACGCAACCGATTCGGAAGAAGCGCCTGAAATCAGGCCGTGACGCTTCAACGCGTGGCGCAACTGATCGTAGCTCAGCCCCAGCGCCTCGGCGGTCGCGCGCTGGTTGAAGCGGTTGTCCGCCAGCGCGGTCTGCAGCATTTCGCATTCGAACCGCGCGAGCCGCGCCTTGTAATCCATCGGCTGAACCGGGTCTGCGCAAGGCGGTGGCGGGGCGTCGACGTGTTCCGGCGCCGCGGCGGGCGGTGCGACCGACGGGGTGGATGCCAGCGACGTGGCGGGGCGATGCGGCGACTGGAACGGATCGAACACGATCGTGTCGATCGGCGTATCGTCATCCCAGCGGTACACTGCGCGTTCGACGACGTTGCGCAGTTCACGAACATTGCCCGGCCAGTCATAGCCCTTCAACTGCGTTTCGGCCGCTAGCGTGAACCCCGGCCAGCCGTCACGGTTGAGCTCCGCCGCCATCCGCCGTCCGAAATGCTCGGCGAGCACCATCACGTCATCGACCCGCGCGCGCAGCGGCGGCAACGTCACCACCTCGAAGCTCAACCGGTCGAGCAGATCCGCGCGAAACTGATGCCGTGCGACCTTGTCGGGCAGATGCTCGTTGGTCGCCGCGACGATCCGCACGTCGACTCGCATCGGGCGCGACGACCCTATCCGCGTGACCTCACCATATTCGACCGCGCGCAGCAGCCGATCCTGCGCCGCCATCGACAGCGTGCCGAGCTCGTCGAGGAACAGCGTGCCGCGGTGCGCTTCCTCGAACCGCCCTGCCCGCGCCTTGGTCGCGCCAGTGAACGCGCCCGATTCATGCCCGAACAATTCGGCTTCGATCAGGGTCTCGGGCAAGGCCGCGCAATTCATGATGACGAGCGGCTGATCCCACCGCGGCGACAGGCGGTGGAGGCGTTCGGCGACCAGTTCCTTGCCCGTCCCGCGCTCGCCGATCACGAGCACCGGACGGTCGAGCGCCGCCGCGCGACTAGCGAGTTCGAGCGCATCGAGGAACGCCCCTGACTGCCCGATGACCTGCGTGGTGCGCTCCATTGCCAAGGCTTGGCGTAAAGTCCCAAGCCTTGGCAAGGGCCATTCCGTTCACCTTCTGGCAAGGTACGGATTTCCGGCGTTTTTCGATTTGGCACGGTCCCTGCAATGCTTCTGGCATCGCCCCACGGGGCACCGGATACGAACAGGGAGACCCACAATGGACAGCCAGTACAAGAACCGCACCTCGCTTCCCCAACTGCTCGTCGCGCTCGTCGCCACCGTCCTCGTCGGATCGGTCGCACTGGCCGGCACGGTCGGACCCGCGATGGCGACCTCTTCTACGGTAACGGCCCCGTATCAGGCCTGACGCCGCCATTCCCGAAATTTCCCAAGGAGTATCATAATGGGCATCTTCAGCCGCACCCGAGACATCATCGCCGCAAACTTCACCGACTTGCTCGACAAGGCCGAAGACCCCTCGAAGATGATCCGCATGATCATCCTCGAGATGGAGGAAACGCTGGTTGAGGTCCGCGCCTCCGCCGCCCGCACGATCGCGGACCAGAAGGAAATGCGCCGCCACATCAGCAAACTCGGCGCGTTGCAGGAAAGCTGGACCGAGAAGGCCGAGCTGGCGCTGTCGAAAGGCCGCGAGGATCTCGCCAAGGCAGCCCTCGTCGAGAAGCAGAAGGCCGCCGACATGGCAGCGCAGCTCGACGGCGAGATCGCAGTGCTCGATGAATCGCTCCACGGATCGGAGGAAGACATCGCCAAGCTGACCGGCAAGCTCCGCGAAGCCCGCACGCGCCAAAACTCGATCGCAACCCGCTTCGAGACTGCCCAGAACCGCTTCAAGCTGCGCGAGATGTACAACGGCCCACGGATGCAGGATGCGTTCAGCCGGTTCGAGATCATGGAGCGCCGCGTCGATATGGCCGAGGGCCGCGCCGACGTCGCCGGAATGGGCGCACCGCCCAAGACGCTCGAAGAAGAAATCGCCGAGCTCAAGTCGAGCGAGAAGGTTGAGGCCGAACTCGCCGCGATGAAGGCCCGCGTTAGCAAGGACGTCTGAGATGGAAGACATCCTCGTTCCGATCTTCGTCTGCGGCACGCTCTTCGTCGGCATGCCCTGGGTCATCCTCCACTATGTCACCAAGTGGAAGCAGGCGCCGAAGATCACCAACGAAGACGAGAAGCTGCTCGACGAGCTCTACTCGCTCGCCCGCCGATTGGAAGACCGGCTGGGCACGGTGGAGCGGATCATCGCCGCCGATCACCCCGAATGGCGCATCAGCATGCCGCTCGCCGAGCCGACCGCCCAATCGTTTCCAACCCCGTCTTATGACCCCACCCGGAGGAACTGAAATGTCCGCCAGCCGCACCAAATTTTACCTCGACAAGCAGAACGCCAAATGGATGGGCGTCTGCTCGGGGATCGCCGAATACACCGGCATCGACGTGACCCTCGTCCGGGTCGGGGTAGCGCTGCTGACCCTCGCGACCAGCGGATGGATCTTCATCGCTTATGTCGTGATGGGATGGGTCGCCGAGAAGAAGCCGAGTGGCCTGTACGACAGCGCCGACGACGCACGCTTCTGGCAGGGCGTCCGGTCCAACCCGACCCGCTCGACCGCCGAAGTCCGCAGCAAGTTCCGCGACATCGACCGCCGGCTCGCCGACATCGAAGTCATGTACACCAGCCGCAACAGCCGCCTCGCCGACGAGATCGACAGCCTGCGCTGAGCGCGGCGGGGGCCAGTTTCTAGCTTTAATCAGGGGAGAATACCGATGTCTTGGGGTGGTCCAGGCTTCATCGTTGCCATCATCGCCATGTCGACCTTGGGATGGGTGTTCACCACCTGGATCCGCGCCCGGCACGGCTATCCCATCGAGAACGAATGGAGCGGCGTCGCCAGCCGCACCGATCCCGACGCAGACCGCAAGCTCGCGCTGCTGATCGGGGAAAACGAAAAGCTCCACGGCAAGATCAGCCGCCTCGAGGAGCGCCTCGCGGTCCTCGAACGGATCGCGACCGACCCCGCCGAACGCACCGCGCGCGACATCGACGCGCTGCGCTAACCCAGGAAAGGATCTGAGCATGGCATTCGATAGCGTCTTCCTCATCCCGATCCTTGCGATCAGCGTTGGTCTGGTCGCAGTCACCGGCGGGGTCATCGTCCGCCCCTGGCTTGCCTTCAAGGAACGCCAACTTGCGAGCGAAGCCACGATGGTCGCCGAAAAGGCCGCGCAATATGCGGCCCAGACCGAGCACCTCGAACAGCGCGTCCGAGTATTGGAGCGCATCCTCACAGATCGCGGCGTCGATCTCTCCGACGAAATCGAACAATTGCGCGACACTCCGCTTAACTAACCCCCTACCCTTTCTTCCCCGAGGACATAATGATCATCTTTTTTGGAATACTCGCCGTCGTGACGGCGGGATGTTGCTGGGCGACCGAAAGCATCGACCGCCCCCGCCGCCGCGCAGTCCGCGCGGCACGCCAGGCCACCCAGGGCTGACCAGCCCGAAAACCTAAAGGGAGAATGTCATGAACGGTGGAGAAATGATGGTCGTCCTGATCGTGCTGGTCGCGGTCGTCGGCGGGATCATCAAGGCACGCTACAAGGCGGCCGGCCGGATCGAACTACAGCCGCAGCAGGACAGCGCCGACGCCCAGCGCCAGCGCGACGAGATCCGCGCGCTCAAGGAGCGGATCGCCGTCCTCGAACGGCTCGCAACCGAAAACAACGACAGCGGCGCCCGCCTCGATCGCGAGATCGAGAAGCTGCGCGACCGTCCATGACCACCTTGGCAGGAGCAGGGATCATGACCGACCCCAATTTCTACATGACGATCGCGGTCGCCGGGCTGGCCGGCCTCGCGATGCTGACCTTCGCCACGCTCACCGGCTGGCGCGGCTGGCTGTCCTACAAGCTGGAACAGCTGCATGCCGTCGGCGATGCCAATGCCGGCCCCGCGCTTCCCAACGCCAGCGCGCGGATCGAGATTGCGGACCTCAAGGAACGCATCCGCAAGTTGGAAGCCATCGCCGCGGGCGTGGATCTGTAAAGCCGCACCGCGTTTCGCTACCCCGTTACGCTTAAGCGCGACGGGGTAGCCTGTATCCCTGGCACAAGGGTCCACCAGAATCCGGGCCAACAACATCCGTTCGGGCCGAGCAAAGTCGAAGCCCCCCTACCGCCGCCCGACAATCTCCAAAGTCCGGGCATCGCGCTCGCCACCAAACCAGCGGTCCAGCGCCTCCCCGACCACCGCAGGCGCCCCCGCCGCCTCGAACAGCGTCAGCGATGACCGCAGCTTGATCGCATCAATCCCGCCAAAAACGCCGTGCGCGGTTCCGCCCGACAATGCCTGCAACACCTCGACGGCGGACAGATAGCGCGGCCCCAACACCCCGTCAGCGAGATAGGCGCGCGCCTCGTCCAGCGAGGCAATCGCGAAATGGCGTGCGGTCGGGCTGTTGCCGAGCCCCGCAATCTGCGGAAAGATGAACCACATCCAGTGGGTGCGCTTCGCGCCGGCTCGAATCTCGGCCAGCACGGTGTCGAACACCCCCGCCTGCGCCGTGGTGAACCGCTCCAGATCATATCCCGTCATCATCGCGTCCTTGCCGTTCGCGTATCAACGCGAGCGCATGGCGAAGGGTTCGTCAGTCCCCGTCGCCATCCCCGTCGCCTGCCCGCGCCGCGCGCCAGCGCTTGAGCGCCGCGGCATAGGCCGTGTCCGCACTGTCGACCGCTTCTTGCAACTTGGTGCGCTCCGCCGCCTGGACCCGCTCCAGATCACGACGCCGCCGGTCCAGCGCGGCCTGTTCGCGGGCGAGCGTCCGTGTATCGTCATCATGCAGACGGCCCGCTGCCTCCAGTTCCGCCTCGGCGGCTTCGAGCGTGTCTGGCGATGGTCGCGGCGGTGGTGGCTTGGGCCTGACTTTCGGTTTGGCAGGCGTTTTGGCCTTGGCCTTTGCGGAGGTGGAACGCTGGGGCTCATCCTCGTCGCCACTTGCGGCGCGATCGGGCCGTTCCACGGTGGGCAACGCCGCGATCTGCTCCGCGGTCGTCCCGCGCGATCGCTTGATGACCTTCCCCGGCGTGGCAAGCGGTTCCTCCGTCAACGCCGGATCGGTGACGATCTCCGCGATCCCGCGCGCGAACAGGTCATGCGTACTACCCCACGCTTCAAGCGCAGCCTTCTTGGTAGGGGCCGCGACATAGGCGTCGTGAAACCCGATCGGGGTGCGAAAGACTTTCAGCGCGCGTGGCATATTGGGAGGCTAGCGATCCCGGGCACGAGCGACAATGCGCTCGGCCGGGCGCTCAGCCAGAAAGGTGGTGCGGGCGGTCGGAATCGAACCGACACTCCTTGCGGAACCGGATTTTGAGTCCGGCGCGTCTACCAGTTCCACCACGCCCGCACGCAAGCTCCGCTAGCGCAAGCTTGGCGGCGCTGCAACACCCTGATGCAGCGAGACGACAGCTTCGTTCAATTCACCGCCCCCCGCCTGCGATAGCTGAGCGCCTCCGCCACGTGCAGTCGCGCAACCCCGTCCACCCCCGCGAGGTCCGCGATCGTCCGCGCCGTCCTGAGCACGCGCGTATAGCCCCGTGCCGACAACCGCATCGCCTCCGACGCCTGTGCGAGCAACGCCCGCCCCGCCGTATCCGGCGTCGCGACGCGGTCAAGCAGGGCACCGTCCGCCTCGGCGTTGGTGCGCACGCCCTCTTCGGCATAACGCTCGCGCTGGATCGTTCGCGCCGCGGCCACGCGCGCGGCGACCTCGACGGACCCTTCTGCGGGCGGCGGCAGAACAAGGTCCGCGGCGCTCACCGCCTGCACCTCGACATGCAGATCGATCCGGTCGAGCAGCGGACCCGACACCTTCGCCTGATAATCCACCGCACACCGCGGTGCGCGCGAGCAGGCGCGCGTGACATCGCCCAAATGCCCGCACCGACACGGGTTCATCGCCGCGATCAACTGCACCCGCGCCGGAAACGTAATGTGCGCATTTGCCCGCGCGACACTGACCGTTCCCGTCTCAAGCGGCTGGCGCAGCGAATCGAGGACTGCACGCTGAAACTCGGGCAATTCATCGAGGAACAGCACGCCGAGATGCGCGAGGCTCACCTCCCCCGGCTTTACCTTCAGCCCGCCCCCGACCAGCGCCGCCATCGACGCCGAATGATGCGGCGCACGGAATGGCCGCGCGCGCGTCAGCCGTCCGCCGGTCAGCGTCCCCGCCACGCTCGCGACCATCGACACTTCGAGCGCTTCAGCGGCATCGAGTGGCGGGAGGATGCCCGGCAGACAGGACGCCATCAGCGACTTGCCCGACCCCGGCGGCCCGACCATGATGAGGTTGTGCCCGCCCGCTGCCGCAATCTCCAGCGCGCGCTTGGCGGTTTCCTGCCCCTTTACCTGTGCAAGATCGGGTCCGCGCGCGACTGGCTCGGTCTCGCCCGGACGTGGGGCTGCTAGCAGGCCGTGGCCCTTGAAGTGATTAATCAAGGACAAGATGTCGGGTGCCGCCAGCACCCCCTGCCCCGCCCACGCCGCTTCCGCGCCCTGCGCGATCGGGCAGATCAGCCCCTTGCCCAGTTCGGACGCATGCAGCGCCGCGAGCAACACACCCGGCGACGGCGCGATCCGCGCGTCGAGCCCGAGTTCACCCACCACGACATAGTCGCCAAGATCCTCTGCATCGACGATCCCCATCGCCGCCAGCAACGCAAGTGCGATCGGCAGATCGAAATGCGAGCCTTCCTTGGGGAGATCGGCGGGGGACAGATTGACGACGATCCGCTTGGGCGGCAGCGCCAGCCCCATCGACGCGATCGCCCCGCGCACTCGCTCGCGGCTTTCGCCGACCGCCTTGTCACCGAGGCCAACCAGATTGAACGCAGGCAACCCCGGGATGAGCTGCACCTGCACCTCAACGGCACGCGCCTCCAGCCCCAGATATGCCACCGTGGACACGCTCGCTACCATCGCTTCCCCCCCGGGCCTGCGACGGGCTTACCCCAGCCACCCGCGAAGTCCACCACCTTGCCAAGTGCCGCGCGCTTCCCACATGCTGTATCCATGCGACCCTCCCGCCATCCAGCGCTTCGGCTGACCCTGTTCGCGCTCGGCGTGATCGTGGTGATCGTGTCGCCGATCATCGGTGCGATTCCCGGACCCGGCGGAATCTTCGTGTTCGCTGCGGGGCTTGCGCTGATGTTGCAAAACTCCCTGTGGGCGAGGAAGCGGTTCGCGCAGGCCAAGCGGCGCTGGCCGCGGTTCGGTCATTACGCCGACATGGGGCTCAGGCGACGCAGTGCCGCACGCCGCCGAGCGCGTGCCCGCGCAATTGATGAGGCGCGCAATTGACTAGGCCGCCCTTTTTGCATAGGGGAACCGCTTACGAGGCCGTCCGCGTGGCGGCCCTTTTCTGTTTGCAGTCCTAGGGAATGAACGATGAAGCGGACCTTTCAGCCGAGCAATCTGGTGCGTGCACGCCGCCACGGGTTCCGCTCGCGCATGGCGACCCCGGGTGGCCGCAACGTGATTCGCGCCCGCCGCAACCGCGGCCGCAAGAAGCTGTCGGCGTAAACCGGGATTCACGCGGCGCGACCATCGAGACGATGGCGCGCCGCGCCGATTTCCTCGCCGCAAATGCGGGGAAACGGGCGCCGATGCCGGGATTCGTCCTGTTGATGCGACGGCGCGACGATGGCTCCCCGGCGATGCGCGTGGGGTTTACCGTCACCAAGAAAGTCGGCAACTCCGTCATCCGCAACCGGCTCAAGCGCCGGCTGCGTGCCTTGGCGCGCGATCTGCTACCGGAGGCCGGCGTGCCCGGTGCCGATCACGTACTGATCGGGCGAAGTGGCGGAATCGAGCGTGATTACGCGGCGATGCGCAACGAACTGACCAAAGCTCTGGCGAAGGTGGTACGGTGAGCGTGCCCCGTTCCAACGGCGCACGGTGATGTGCGAACGGCGCCCCACCCTTCTTGCCCGCGCGCTGATTCTGATCGCGCGCGGCTGGCAGGTCGGCCCGTCTGCGGTGCTGCCGCCAAGCTGCCGCTACCAGCCAAGCTGTTCCAGCTATGCAATTACCGCCGTTCGCCGCTATGGCGCTGTGAAGGGCGGATGGTTGGCCGCGAAACGAATCGCGCGCTGTCATCCCTGGGGCGGGTACGGACCCGACCCGGTCCCATGATCGCCGAAACCCTGATCGACGAACGGATACGACTCGCGTGAAGCACGACAGCAAGAATTTCATCCTCTTCGCGCTCTTTGCCGCGATCATCCTGCTCGGCAGCAACTTCATCACCCAGAAGTTCTTCCCTGCGGCGAACCCGCCGGCGACCAAGGTCGTCAAGGGCAAGTCGAAGGCGCTCGAGACCTCGACCGGCCCCGCCGCCGAGGGCGCGATGGCGGTCCGCGACCGTGTCGCAGTGCTGCGCGAAAGTGCCGGCCAGCGCGTCCGGATCGAGACCCCCAAGCTGAACGGGTCGATCAACCTCAAGGGCGCGTACGTCGATGATCTGACGCTGTCGCAATATAAGGAAACAGTCGCCAAGGGCTCGCCCCCGATCCGGCTGTTCTCGCCGCGCGGGACCAAGGACGCCTATTACGCCGGCTTCGGCTGGTCGGGTGACGGCGTGACCGTCCCCAATGGCGACACCGTCTACACCGCCTCGTCCAACGTGCTGCGCCCCGGCCAGCCGGTCACGCTGTCCTACGCGAACCCGCAGGGCCAGCGGTTCGCGCTGATCATCGCGATCGATGACAAGTACATGTTCACCGTCCGTCAGGTCGCAGCCAACGGTGGCCCGACCCCGATCGCGCTGCGTGCCTATTCGATCATCTCGCGCACCGGCGTCGGCACCGAGGCCGACACCTGGACCAACCACGTCGGCCCGATCGGCGTGTTCGACAAGGGCGCGACCTACGACATCACCTATGACAATCTGAAGGGCAAGGACGCCTCGTTCTTCGGCAAGATCTGGGGCAGCGGCGCCAAGCCCGGCGAAAACATGTTCGACGGCAATGGCGGCTGGGTCGGCTTCGGCGACAAATACTGGCTCGCCGCGGTTATCCCCGACGCCAACAGCCCGGTCCATGCGGGCTTCACCGCCGCCAAGGGCGATACCTTCCAGGGCGGCTTCACGCTTGCCCCGCGCGTCGTCGCACCGGGCAAGGCGCTGGTCACCACCGCCAAGCTGTTCGCTGGCGCCAAGGAAACCAACACGCTTGACCGCTATGAGGACCGCCTCGGCGTCCGTCATTTCGGCAAGGCGATCGACTGGGGCTGGTTCGAAGTCGTCGAGAAGCCGATCTTCAAATATCTCGACTGGTTGTTCCGCATGATCGGCAACTTCGGTGTCGCGATCATCCTGCTCACCGTCACGATCCGCACGCTGATCTTCCCGATCGCGCAGCGCCAGTTCGCGTCGATGGCTGCGATGAAGGCGATCCAGCCGAAGGTGAAGCTGCTTCAGGAAAAGTATAAGGACGACAAGCCGCGCCAGCAGCAGGAAATGATGGCGCTGTACAAGACGGAGAAGGTCAATCCGCTGGCGGGCTGTGTCCCCACGCTGATCCAGATCCCGATCATGTACTCGCTGTACAAGGTGCTGCTGCTCACGATCGAAATGCGGCACCAGCCGTTCGTCGGGTGGATCCACGATCTGTCCGCGCCGGATCCAGCGACGATCCTCAACCTGTTCGGCTATCTGCCGTATCATCTGCCCGCGTTCCTCGCGATCGGGATCGTGCCCGTACTGCTCGGCGTGTCGATGTACTTCCAGTTCAAGCTCAACCCCGCGCCGATGGACGATGCCCAGAAGCAAGTGTTTGCGCTGATGCCGTGGGTACTGATGTTTGTGATGGCACCGTTCGCGGTCGGCCTTCAGGTCTACTGGATCACGTCGAACCTGTGGACCGTCGCGCAACAGCGGATGCTGTATGCGCGCCATCCCGGGATGCGCGAGCCTGCGCCTGCCGCCGCCAAAACCACCAAGGTTGCCAAGACATGAGTTTCGAGCCCGAAGCGATCGAGGCGGCGCGCAAGATTTTCGCGGGGCCGGTGGCCTTCCTGAAGTCTGCGCCCGCGCTCGAGTTCCTGCCTAATGCGGACGTGCCTGAAGTCGCGTTCGCGGGCCGCTCGAACGTCGGCAAGTCGTCTTTGCTCAACGCGCTGACGCATCGCAACTCCTTGGCCCGAACCTCGAACACGCCTGGGCGGACGCAGGAACTGAACTTCTTCGACGTCGGCACGCCGCTGACGTTCCGGCTCGTCGACATGCCCGGCTATGGTTTTGCGAAGGCGCCCAAGGACATGGTCCGCAAGTGGCGCTTCCTGGTGAACGATTTCCTGCGTGGGCGCGATGTGTTGAAGCGCGCGCTGGTGCTGATCGATTCGCGTCATGGCATCAAGGACGTCGACCGCGAGATCCTCGAGATGCTCGACAAGGCGGCGGTCAGCTACCGCATGGTGCTGACCAAGGCGGACAAGATCAAGGCGAGCGACCTCGCCGAAGTGACCGAGGCGACTGCGGTGGAAGCACGCAAGCGGCCCGCCGCGCATCCGGACATTCTGGTGACGTCCAGCGATACCGGCATGGGGATTCCCGAACTGCGCGCTGCGGTGATCGAAGCGATCAGCTGAGGGCTGACAGCCTTTCTGGCACCGCTTCCCTCTTCGTCCTCCCTTCTCTTTCTACCGCTTCCCCGGCGAAGGCCGGGGCTCAGTAGCGGGCGTTGCGTTGGAGAGTCTGCGCGCAGTAACGCCGACCTTCACCATTGGGCCCCGGCCTTCGCCGGGGAAGCGGCAAAGTGCAGGAAGCGTGTTTCCTCCCACATTAGACGTCCCCCGCATCCTGCCCTATACAGGGCAAATGACCTGCAAGACGCCCAAGCCGCTCCGCCCCCTCCTGCTGGCGACCGCGTGCATCGCGAGCATCACCAGCGGGTCAAGTGCAGCGCTTGCCCAAAACCTCGCCCCGGCACCATCGACGCAGACCACGCCTGCGTCCCCGCCAACCGACACGATCCGTCTCAGCGACGCCGAGCGCGACGCGATCCTCAACAGCAATACCGTGGAAAGCGCCGCCATCGCACGCGGTGAACGAAGCGAGTCCAACAAACCGGGTCTCGGCATTCACGGCGAAGTCGGCGCAGCGATCGGAACGAACGGGTTTCGCAGCGCCTACGGCGTCGCTGCGATCCCGCTCGGCGACAATGCCGGAGCGGTCGTTTCCTTCGAGAGCACGCAATATGGCGGATACCGCCGCGGTCGTTGAGCAGCGGAGTCCCATCGGCTGCAGTGGTGAGGATGGTCGCCGCCATCACCGTCGGCGACCATCCCCTCCGGACGTTATCCTTGCTCAGGCGCGCGCAAGGCGACCCCGAACCACGGTTGCGCGACGCCGCAGACCCGCGCCGATCCCTGCGAAGCCCGCAAGCATCATGCCCCAGGTCGCCGGCTCGGGAACCGCGGCGATCGGCTGGAAATTCGCGCGCTGCGCGACCGATCCGTCCTGCGTGGTGAACGTGCCGCCAAGATTGTAATTGGTCGCGTTGGTCCGGAAAATGTAGGTTGCGCTGGTCTGGCCAGCGGCTTCCAGACCGTTGTCGCCGAAATCGGCACGGACGACCGACCCGCTACCGTTGCGCGACGTTGTCGTCGTCGACCCAGGCGGCCCCTGGAGATTGGGGTTGTTCGCCGCGGTAAAGATCCCGGCGCCATCGAAATTGGTGGCGTCGACCAGTGCATCGACGGTGAAGCCCAGGAAACCGCCACTGGTCAGGTTGAACACCTCGTCGCCCGGCAGGATCGAACTGATCGCGACCTGATAATAGAAATCGAGCGTACCCAAGGTGTTCTGATACACCGCGCTGCGCAGCAAACCGGTATAGGTGGTCGCGCCGAGCGTCCCTGTTTCGAGGGCGGCCAATTGCGTCCCCCGCGTCGCCGCATCGAAGGCGGAGAAGGCGACGCCGCTTTGACCCGGCAGCAGAGTCGTAGCGCTGGCAGGCGCGGCAGCAACAAGCCCGACGGCCGATGCCAGTGCGAATAGTCCGATACGGTCCATGACTAACCCTTTGTACTTATGAAACTAGACGAGCAGAACTTGCTCGCCACCAAAGGTCGCCGGATGCGTTTGGCGGACTAGGAACGGGATGCCAGGCTATAAATATGCGCTGCTCGCCGGGAGAATGCCGGGCTTTTCTGCGCGGAAACGAAACGCTACAAAACGACCTAAATATTGCCTAAAATTTGCAGGAACTTAGCAGACGAGATTGCCCCAAAAACGCCAGCCATCCTTGACCCATACATACAAAAGACGAGGTCTCGGCGGCACCAACCTCGCGCTTCTTAGCCTGGTGCATTGACGAGCCGGAACAGGTCGGGCGCCCATCTCAACCGTGGTGGTACGTCGCCGCATATTCGACGGGGAAGTTCACCGACCGCGCGATGAAACAATGCGCGTGGATTCGCGCGTGGATCGCATCCGCCGCCGCAACATCGCTCCCGTCGGCGAGCGTGATACGCGGGCGCAGCACCGCCTTGACGAACCGACCGGTCCCGTCTGGCGCGCTTTCCGCCATGCCGAGCGGATCGTCGGCATAATCGGTCACCATGATCCCCGCGGCGCTCGCCAGATGAAGGTACCAGAGCATGTGGCACGCAGCGAGGCTTGCGAGCAGCAAGTCCTCGGGGTTGGGCAGCGTCGGATCGCCGCCGAGCCGCGGATCGTTCGAACAGTGTACCGCGACACCGCCGGGGGTCGCCATGTCCCACGTCCGGTCGTAGCCGCGATAGCTCTGCGTCCCGGCGCCACGATTGCCGGTCCACGCAATTCGCGCGGTGAAATCGTGGCCTGCCATGTTACCCCTCGACGATGTGCGGCACGAAACGCGCGGTGTTGCCGGTGATCGGGCCGTCCTCGCGGATCCCCATGCCGGCGGGTGCGCCGTCGACCATCCACGCACCGATCACCGGGCGCTGCGTGCCGCTGCCGGGCAGGTCGTACAACGCCTGATAGACGAACCCTTCCGCGCCATAATCGCCTGCGCTCTCGGCAAGCGTCGCGCCGCCCTGCACCAGCGTCACGTTGGCCCCCTCACGCGCCAGCAGCGGCTTGCGGACATGATCCCCCGCAAGCGGCGTCCGCCGCGCCTCGAGCAGGTTGGGGTGCCCCGGGAACAGCTCCCACAACACCGCGAGGATCGCCTTGTTGCTCCATAGCATCTTCCAGATCGGCTCGATCCACAGCGTCGTGCCGAGGCTTTCGACGAGATCCTTGCCCGACGGTTCGTTGACCAGCCATTCCCACGGATAGAGGTGGAAGACCGCGTCGATCGCGGCATTGTCGAGATCGACGAATCGCCGCCCCGCGCTGTCCCACCCGAGGTCCTTCATCTCGATCAGCCGCGTATCGATCCCGGCGGTCCGGGCGGTGTCGGCGAGATAGGCGGTGGTGACGCTATCCTCCCCCGCCGCGTCCGCAACATGCGCGAGGTACAGCGCGCTGCTCCCGGGCGGGGGTGCGATGTCGCGCCATTTGGCGATCAGCGCGTCGTGAATGCCGTTATACTGGTCGGCTTGCGGATAGACGGCTTCCTTCCAGTCCCACTGGATCACCGCCGCCTCGACCAGTGAGGTCGGCGTATCGCAGTTGAACTCGAACAGCTTGGGCGGGCCCTTCCCGTCATAACCGAGATCGAAGCGCCCGAAATTGAGCGCAGGCGGCTCCGCCTCCCACGAATCATGGATCGCATTGTGGCAGAAGTCCGGAATACCGAAGTCACCGAGCAGTTCGCGGTCGAGCACATGCTGCCCGGCGGCCACGAACATCTCGTACAATTCGTCGCTGGCGCTCTTGATCGTCGCGATCTGGGCGGGCGTGAAGCTATAGCAGGCGCTCTCGTCCCAATAGGCCTTGCCGTCTGCGGTGTGCCAGACAAGCCCAAGTTCCTCGACGCGGGCCTGCCAGTCGGTGCGCGGAACGGTATCGATCCGGCGCATCAGGCGCCGATCCCGCCGCTGCGCCCACGCGCACTCGCGCCGAAGCCGCCACGCGTGACAGTTGCGGCGGACGCCCGCGAATAATTCACGCCCGCGCGCGGCGACATAAAGCCGCCCGTCACTCTTTGCCCCATCCCGGGCACGACGCTGCCGCGCGACAGATAATACCAGGTCGCCGCCCCCAGCAGCGCACCGTTCATGCCGCTTCCGCCATGGCCGCGCGCGCAATTGGCGTCTGCGACTCGTGCGCCCTTGTCGTCGCGGCACACCGCCACGTCGGATTTGGCGACATCGGTCGACGGACCACAAGCACTCGCAAGCAACGCGGTCGCGACCGCACTGGTGATCGGCAGATATTTGGGATCGAAAGTACGTCTGGACATGCTCAACCTCTCGCGATTGACCGCATCATAAGCTGCATGTCGCGCTGCGGACAGCAAAACCGGGCGTGGCCAGGCGGAGCAATCATTCGAGACATCATCGAACACTTTTTCGAGCCGCAGCCGATGACGGTCGGTACGATGGGGCATTACGTTCCTACGGGTGATGGCTGGCTTTGGGCTCCACCAGCGCGAGGAATGGCTTCGCCAGTCCGTGATAAAGCCGCTCCCGACACACCAACGTGCTCGCGGCATCCGCGATCAGCGCGGTCGCAAACAGCGGCAGGATCATCCCGCGCGCCGCGGTCGCTTCCATCACGATGATCACTGCGGTCAGCGGTGCGCGCACCACGCCGACGAAATACGCGATCATCCCGAGCAACACGACCGCGCTCGCCGGTTGGCTGCTGAACACCCCCGTCAGCAGGTTCCCCAGGCCAGCTCCGACCGCCAGCGACGGCGCGAAGATCCCGCCCGGCGCGCCGCTCAGCGTCGTCGCGAGCGCCGCCAGAAACTTGGCGGGGCCGAACCATTGCGACTGCCCGCTCCCCTCGACCAGCGCACGCGTTGCGCCGTACCCTGTCCCCCAGGTGCCGCCGCCCGTCGCGATGCCGAGCATCGCAACAACCAGCCCACACCCCAGCGCGAGCAGCAACGGGCGCGACCGTGCCACCGCGACCGGCCGCCACTGCGTACCCGCGAAGCCGAGCACTAGCCGCGCGAACAGCCCGCCCGCCGCGCCACCGATCACGCCTGCCACGGGCGCCAGCGTCAACACTGCACTCACCCCAAGCGTAGACCGCATCGCGCCGAAATAGACATAGTCGCCGGCGATCCCGAGGCTGGTCAGCCCCGCAATCATCACCGCCCCCATCACCAGCACCGCGACGCGCTGCTCATATGCGGCGGCAAGTTCCTCGATCGCGAACGCCACCCCCGCTAGCGGCGTGTTGAACGCGGCCGCGACGCCCGCCGCGCCCCCCGCGATCAGTACGCCCGCGGTGATCGGCACGCGCAGATAGTGGTGGACCTTGACCATGATCGCCGCACTGACCTGGACCGTCGGTCCCTCGCGACCGACAGACGCGCCACCAAGCAGCATCACCACGGTCAGTAGCAGCTTGACCGCCGCAGTTGGCAGCGACACCAGCGCGGCGGCGGCCTGCGACTGCGGTGCGCGACTGGCGGCGATCACTTGCGGAATGCCCGACCCGCGCGCAAACGGCGCGATCCGGCGCGTCAGCCACACGACCGACACGAACACCGCGGGCGTCAGTAGCAGCGGCGCATAAGGCCACTGCCCGACGAACCGCGCAAATTCCGCCTGCGCTTGATCGCTGATCCCGGCAAACGCCAGCGCGGCCAGCCCGAGCAACACCGCCCCCACCCCGGTTGCCAGCCGCCGTCGCAGCCGCCCGAGATGTTCCCCCGCTTGTCGAGAGCCGCGCCGCCTCCACACGATTGAAGCCAGACGGATCAGATGCGGGGCGTTCCGGTTCATCCGCTTGCTCATGCGACAGGAATCTTTGCGATGCCACCTCGGATCGGCGTTGTTGCGTCGGGTCCGGCACATGCCTAGGCTGGCTGCATGAAACTGATTATCGGCAACAAGGCATATTCCTCCTGGTCCATGCGCGGCTGGCTCGCGTGTAAGCAATCGGGCCTGCTGTTCGAGGAAGCGGTCGTTCCGCTCTATGATGCCGAATGGGACAAGCGCCGCGAAGGCGACGAGTTCGCGCCCTCCTCCGGCAAGGTACCGATCCTATGGGACGGCGAGGCGGTGGTGTGGGACAGCCTCGCCATCGTGGAATATCTAGCAGAGAAGACCAGCCGCGACCTGTTCTGGCCAGCAGACGACGCCGCCCGCGCAATGGCGCGCTCGATGGCAGCAGAGATGCACTCGAGCTTCACCGCGTTCCGCCGCAAGCACAGCATGAACGTCCGCCAGATCTTCCCGCCGCACAAACCGGACCCCGACGTGCTCGTCGACCTGCAGCGGATCATGGAGCTATGGGCGCAGGCACGCGCACGCTTCGGCGGCAACGGGGATTTCCTGTTCGGCGCGTTCGGCGCGGCGGACATCATGTACGCGCCCGTTGTCACGCGGATCGTCACCTACAGCCTGCCAATCGCGCGCTTTGCAAACGCCTATATGGACGCGGTGCTGCACCATCCCTTCGTCCAGGACTGGATCGCGCAGGCGCAGGAAGAGGAATGGGTGATCGAACAGTTCGAACAGCCCGCAACGACCGCGTAGGACCGAAAGGGCGACCTTCCCCGCACTGCCCTTCCGTTCGGGCTGAGCGCAGTCGAAACCTGTGGCGCACCACCGCTACGGGCAAATCCCTTACGGCAACCGTTGCGTCAGATACGGCGTGCCGTCCTTGTGCGTGTAGCCGTCCGGCGTGAAACGCATGTCGATGTCGGCATATTCCCCGCCGAGCCGTCTTGGCCCCGCGCCGATCGCGACGAACACGCATGTCTGTTCGGTCCGGTTCTGGAGATGGTGGGCGTCGCGCACCCCTACGGCGAAGGTCGCGACATCGCCTGCCTGGAGGACCGTTTCTCCGGCGTCCTCGACCAGAACCGCTTCGCCTGTGAGCATGATGATGAGCTCGTCCTCATCCGCATGCCAATGCCGCTGCGACGACCATGCCCCCGGCAACAGTGTGACGTGGCTGGCACCGACATGCGTCAATCCCGCCACCGGCGCAAGGCGGCGGTACATGCGACCGGCGACCGGAGCATCGAACGGCGGCGGATAGCCGGTCGCGTTGGTTTGCGGAATTTGCGTTAGATCGATCTTCGGCATGGCGTTCCCCCCCGGAAGATCGTCATCGTGCCGCAGGCACCCGCTCCCCACAAGGCGAAGGCCGCCAGCCCTGGTGGACCGACGGCCTCCCATCGCAACAGCCGGTACTGATCAGGCGTAAACGACCCGCGGTGCCGCAGTCCGGCGCAAGCGCAAGCCGAGCCCGATCATGCCGAACCCTGCAAGCATCATCACCCAGGTGGTGGGCTCCGGAACCGCGCTCTCGACGGCGGTGAACGAGAACTGGCCCGCATAGTCGCGCCCGTCCCCGCCCGGTCGCGCGATGGTGCCGCTGACGTTGTCGGCGCGCGAACGATCCCACGAAAAGCCCGTGAAGCTGTAGGTCGTGGTGCCCACGGTCGCGGACGTCGCGTCGAGCACGTCGTCGAACAGCACGTTGTAGATCCCGGAGATCTGCGCGCCATCGGCGAAGGTAAGCGTCATCTTGTAAGCGGGGTCCGATGCGCCCTTGATGCCCATCGGCCAGCCGTCACCGTTGATGCTGAAGCTGTTGAGTCCCGCTTCGGTCGGGTCGTTGAGCGCCTGCCCCTCCGGGTTCATCACATTGCCGATCGGCTGCTGGACGAACACGGTATTCGAACGGGTCGCGCTGGTCGTGTTCCAGATGGTGGCACCGTTCGATCCGGTCACGGCTGCACTGATGAGGTTGGCGGCGGCATTCGCGCCGGTCGAGAAGAACACGAGGGCAGTTGCAACAGCGGTGAACAGGATGGTCTTATTCATTAACTTGATCCTCGGTGCGCAATGCTTGTCTTGCCGTCGACTTCGCAAGCCGCGTGCCAATTCGCCTTTTCCGCGATCCTTTATCGTTAATGCTTAGGCCTATTGTAAACGGGGACGACGGTCTGCCCGGAAAGCTTGCGGATGCGCCGACGGACGGGATTGAAAGCGATCGCCGCTTAGGCAATGTCCGGCGGATGGATCACACCCCCTGCTCACCGAATGTCGTCAGCCTCGCAACCGCGCTGCTCGCCTGTCCCAGCGTCACGCCCGCGCGGGGGCCGGTGTTCGACGTGCTTTCCGATGCGCTGATCGCGCTGGGCTTCTCGGTCGACCGGTTCGTGACCGGCGACGCACCCGATGGCCCGGTCGAGAATCTCCTCGCCACACGCGCGGGGCATGGTCGCCATCTCGCCTTTGCCGGGCATCTCGACGTCGTCCCGCCGGGTGACGGCTGGACGAACGACGCCTTCGCCCCGACCGAACGTGGCGGCCTGCTCTACGGTCGCGGCGCGGTCGACATGAAGGGCGCCATCGCGGCGTTCGTCGCCGCCATCCCGGAAGCACCCGGTGCGCCGCTCAGCCTGATCATCACCGGGGACGAGGAAGGCCCTGCGACCTACGGCACCCGCGCACTAATCGATCGCATGCGCGCGCATGATGTCGCACCCGACTTCTGCCTGGTGGGGGAACCGACCTCCGCGCATCGGCTCGGCGACACGATCAAGATCGGGCGGCGCGGATCGGTCAACCTGTGGATCGCAGTTGCCGGCCTGCAGGGACACGTAGCCTATCCGCACCTTGCCGACAATCCGATCCCCCGCCTCGTCGCGATCCTGGCGGAGATCGACGCGATCGTGCTCGACGAGGGCAATCGCTGGTTCCAGGCGTCCAATATCGAGATCACCGACATCACTGTCGGCAACCCCGCGACCAACGTCATTCCTGCACGTGCAGAGGCACGGATCAGCATCCGCTTCAACGACGAGCACACCGGTGCCGGTCTTGTCGAACGGATCGAGGCCGTGGTCGCGCGGCACGACCCGAACGCGACCGTGATCGCACGGATTTCGGGCGAGGCGTTCCTGACAGAACCCGGGCCGCTATCAGCACTGGTCGCAGCGGCGATCGAGCGGCAAACCGGAATCATTCCGGAGCTGTCCACTACCGGCGGCACCTCCGACGCGCGGTTCCTGTCCGCCGTCTGCCCAACGGTGGAGTTCGGGCTGCTCAACGCGACGATGCACAAGCTCGACGAAGCGGTGGTAATCGACGACCTAATCGCACTGACGGCGATCTACGCGGACATCATGGAAAGCGTAGCCACTTGAGCGCTTCCCCGGCGCAGGCCGGGGCCCAGTAGCGAGCCGGACGGTGTCGGTCGCCGCGCGCGATGACAGCCATCATTTCTACTGGGCCCCGGCCTTCGCCGGGGAGGCGGCAGGGAACTGAAGGAACCGACGCAGCTGCCAGCACCCTTCAGCCCCTCCCTTCACAGCGCGTCGAAGTCGATCGGTGCGAACCGGTCGATCGCCGCATCTGCTGCAGGCATCGGATATTTGAGTCCGGTCGCGCAATTGAACAGCACCACTTGCTCGTCCTCATCCACTTCCCCAGTGCGCAGCGCCTCGCGATACGCCGCCAGCGTCGCGCCGCCCTCGGGACACAGTAGCAACCCGTCCTTCTTGGCGCAGTCATCGACCGCCTTCAGGATTGCGGGATCGCCGACGCCGAGCGCCTTGCCGCCGCTTTCACGCACCGCACGCAGGATCAAGAAGTCCCCGACGGCCTTGGGCACCCGGATCCCGGCCGCGACGGTCGCCGCATCTTCCCAGCGCTCGGCATGTTCCTCGCCCGCTTCGAACGCACGCACGATCGGCGCGCAGCCGCTCGCCTGGACGGCATACATGCGTGGGCGCTCGGACCCGATCCAGCCGAGCTGCTCGAGCTCGTCGAACGCCTTCCACATCCCGATCAGCCCGGTGCCCCCGCCGGTCGGATAGAAGATCGCATCGGGCAGCTTCCATCCGAATTGCGCGGCGAGTTCGAGCCCCATCGTCTTCTTGCCTTCGATCCGATACGGCTCCTTGAGCGTCGAAAAATCGAACCACCGCCCTTCGGCCGCGCCCTTGCCGACGATCGCGCCGCAATCGTCGATCAGCCCGTTGACGCGGTAGACCCGTGCCCCCTGCAGCGCGATCTCGCGCACGTTGATCTCTGGCGTATCCTCGGGACAGAACACGATCGTCTCGATTCCACAGCGTGTGGCATAGGCCGCCAGCGCCGCACCGGCATTGCCGTTGGTCGGCATCGCGATACGCGTGACGCCCAGTTCCTTCGCCATCGCGACCGCCATCACGAGTCCGCGCGCCTTGAAAGACCCGGTGGGCAAGCGTCCCTCGTCCTTGACCAGAACGTTGGGACTGCCCGCGCTTTTCGGGATGGCGAGCAACGGGGTCTCGATCTCTCCCAGACTGACGATGTTTTCGGTCCGACGTACCGGCAACAGTTCGCGCCACCGCCATAGGTCCGTGGGGCGTGCGGCAACCTCGTCCCGAGTCAGCGCAGATTTCAGCGCAGCCAGATCGTAACGTACGAGCAACGGCCGTCCCGCCCTCGACAAGCCGTGCAGTACATCGGCCTCATAGCTCTCCCCGGTAATAGAACATTGCAGATTTGTTACATACGTTTTACGGTCAGTGGTGGTGTTGGTCATAAAGTTTTCACCATTATTTTCTTGCGTTGGCATAAACGCCCTGTCACGTATTTGGCCACAGCGTTTCAAGGCGTGTTTAACGGGCGGGTATGATCGGTACCTCCGGCGCGCAGGCGGCGAATGGCGCCTGAGCCGTTCGATACCGCGTTCTGATCGATCTGCCCACGGATGCGTCACTCGTAAGCGGCGGAGTTGAAACTACTTCCTCGACGGGAATTGCCTGCATGTCGACCCTACCAGCAATGCAGACCGGTGGTTACGCTGATCCCGATGTGAGCCCGATCATGTATATCACCGTGTCGGGTGATATCCTGGGCACGTTCCGGCAATGGGCCGAAGGGCGGCGCGACACGTCGCAAACCGCGGTGACTTACTCCGCGCAATTCTTCGACCTGGTACGCAAGCGCGCCCGCCCCGGCGTCGTGCTCGGGAACGCTACGGAGCCGCGCGAGGAGAAGGTGCGCGACATGACGATCGCGGTTGGTCCTGTTCATGAGGGCGGATCTGGCGTGATGTACCATGCGCAGATGGTCACCCGGTCGCTGGTCAATTGCTGGCAAATCCTGCGCCGCGCGCCAACCGACGTGATCGTCATGGACGGTGCTGGCTATTGGTTCCCCCTCGCGCTCGTCGCTACGCGCAATCGCCGGATCTACCTTTCGATCCACACCGTCCTGTGGTCGGGCACGCCTAGCCGGATGCGGCGATGGGCACTGGCGGCGGAAGCATGGTTCATCCGTCGGCATTGCGCCGGAGTGCTTGCGGTGTCTGATACGATCGCAGACCAGGTATCGACGCTCTGCGGCGCGGACCTTCCGCCCATCCGTGTCTTCAGCCCGACCTATATCGGTGACGATTTCGCCAAGGTCGAACCGGCTTCGTTCGACGCCGATGTGTTCGAGATCCTGTTTGCCGGGCGAGTCGAGGAAGGCAAAGGCGTTTTCGACCTGATCGATATCGGCAAGTCGCTCCGTCAACGCGGCGGACGCCCGTTCCGCATCACGGTCTGCGGCACGGGTACCGATTTGGACGCGCTTCAGGCGCGTATCGATGCGGAAGACCTCGGGTCACTCATCCGCTGCTTAGGGCATTGCCAACGCGAGGACATGATCCGGCAAATGTCGGACGCATCCTGTGTCGTAGTGCCCACGCGATCGAGTTTCGTGGAAGGCTTCAACAAGGTCGTCGTTGAAGCTGTCCTCGCCGGCCGGCCGGTCGTCACGTCCAGGGTTTGCCCGGCATTGCTGCAGGTCAAGGCTGCCGCGGTCGAGGTCGAGCCCGACGTCGCGCTGCACTATGCCGACGCGCTCGAACGCCTGATGCTGGACCGCGGGTTGTTCGAGCAGAAGGTCGCGGCGACGTCGACGTTGAAGCAGAAGTTTCTGGACGCCGACCAAGGTTGGCTCGCGAGCGCGAACGCCATCGTCGCGTAAAGGAAGTCCGCCGCTGTTTCCGATGCGCGCATCATCCGTCCGACGATCGCCCGGGTTCCCAAGAACCACAGGCGATCGAACCGCCGTTCGCGTCACTGCGCTTTGGCGACCCCGACCAACGCCGGACGCAACAGCCGATCCTTGATCATGTAGCCCGACTGCATTTCCTGCACGACCGTGCCGGCCGGTTCGTCGCTCGGAAGTTCGAACATCGCCTGGTGGAAATTCGGGTCGAGCTTCTCCCCGATCGTCGTCATCTTCTTGATGCCGTGGCGCTGGAACACAGCTTCGAGTTCGCGCCCGGTCGCGTCGAGACCGGCGACGAGACCCTTCATCTTCTCGTCCTCACGCAACTCTGCGGGAATCGCGTCGAGACCGCGCGCAAGATTGTCGGCAACCGACAGCAGATCGCGCGCAAACGCCGTCGAAGCATAGGCGCGTGCGTCGGCGGTTTCCTTCTCCGCGCGGCGGCGAATGTTCTGCGCCTCGGCGTGCGCATACAAAACCGCCTGCTTCGACTCAGCGAGTTCTGCCTCGAGCTTCTCGAGACGTGCGTCGGCGGCATCATGCTCGGCGACTTCGGGCGCGGCTGCGGCGGTTTCCTCGCGCAGATCAGAGGCCTGGTTGGTGTCGTTATCGCTCATGTCGTCCAAAAATCCCGTGTTCAACCCATCAAGCGCGCGAGTGTCGCGGCGGTATAATCCACCATGGGCACGACGCGCGCATAGTTCAACCGCGTCGGGCCAATCACGCCGACGACTCCGACCACGCGACCGTCCAATCCGCGGAACGGTTTGGCGATCACCGACGACCCCGTCAGCGCGAACAATTTGGTCTCGGCACCGATGAAGATACGCGTCGCATCCCCCGCGGCGGCATTGTCGAGCAACCGGGCAATATCCTGTTTCCCCTCGAGATCGTCGAGCAGGTCGCGCACCCGTTCCAGGTCGGCCGCAGCGGCATCGTCGATCAGCCGCGCCTGACCGCGCACGATCAGCACCGGACGCCGATCGCCATCCTCGCTCCAGACCGCGAGCCCGCGCTCGATCAGCGCCCGCGCGGCACCGTCGAGTTCGGCACGCTCGTCCATCATCTCGGTCTCGATCCGCGCGCGCGCCTCGGCGATCGTCAGGCCGCCGAGCATTGCGCTCATGTAATTGCCCGCCTCGACCAGCGCGGACACCGGGAGGCCTGGCGGCAACGCGATCACGCGATTCTCGACCGATCCATCCGCACCGACCAGCACCGCCAGCGCGCGTTCGGCGGACAAGGGCACGAAGCTCATTTGCCGCAGCACCAACTCGCGCTTGGCGACCATCACCATCCCCGCGCATGCCGACAGCCCCGACAGCGCCGCCGTCGTCGCGGCGATCGCTTCCTCGACCGGCCCGGCATGCGTCAGCCGCGCCGCGATCGCGGCCTGTTCCTCGGCAGAGGGTTCGAGCGCCTGCATCATCCCGTCGACGAACAAGCGCAGCCCGGTTTCGGTCGGCATCCGCCCCGCGCTGGTATGCGGTGCCGCGAGCAGCCCGAGTTCCTCGAGATCCTGCATCACGTTGCGGATCGATGCGGGCGACAGGTTGAGCCCCGACAGATGCGCGATCGCGCGCGACCCGATCGGCGCGCCGGTGTCGAGATAGCTCTCCACTACCACCCGGAAGATGTCCCGCGCACGGTCGTTGAGTTCGGTGATCGGGGCTGCGTTCATCCAACGTATATGGCCCCGCTTGTCGCTGCGCTCAACCGGCGTGCCGCGCGCCCGGAGTGTCGCACCTGATCGAAGTTATCCTCTTTTGGCAGGAACCGTCCCGCCCCCCCAGCGCGTTAACGACATCACAACTCAGGAGGGCCCGATGCCAGACGTCAACACCGACGATGCCCCGCTATCTGCATCCAAACACACCTCTGCCGCCGTAGAAGCGATGACCGACTCGCTGCTCGAAAAGCGCGGCGACGCGATTGTCGGCCGTGCGGTCACGATCAACCGGCCGCGCGCCGAACTCTTCGCCTATTTTCGCGACTTCACCAATCTTCCGACCTTCATGGACAATGTCGAGCGGATCGACGTCCTCGACGCCAAGCGGTCGCACTGGGTCGTGAAAGCGCCCGGCGGCAAGACGGTCGAGTGGGACTCGGTCGTCACCGACGAAGTCGTCGGTGAGTTTATCGCTTGGGCGTCCGAACCCGGTGCCGACATCGACAATAGCGGCCGCGTCGACTTCCGTGATGCCGGTGCGCGCGGCACCGTCGTGACTGCGACATTGCTCTACGATCCGCCCGCAGGCGTTGTCGGCAAGCTGATCGCCAAGCTGTTCCAGCGCGAACCTGCGATCCAGGCGCGTCGTGATCTGCGCCGCTTCAAGCAATTGATGGAAACCGGCGAAGTCGCCACCGCCGCGCAGACGCGCAAGCAATATGAAGAGGAGAAGGCCTGATGCGCGCGCTGACTTGGCACGGCCGTCACGACGTCCGCGTCGACACCGTCGACGATCCCGAAATCATCAACCCGCGCGACGCGATCATCAAGATCACCGCGACCGCGATCTGCGGCTCGGACTTGCATCTGTACGACGGCTATATCCCGACGATGCAGTCGGGGGACATCCTCGGCCATGAATTCATGGGCGAAGTGGTCGAGATCGGCCCCAAATCGACGCTCAAGAAAGGCCAGAAGGTCGTCGTCCCGTTCACGATCGCGTGCGGCAGCTGCTACCACTGTGGCAAGCATCAATATTCGGCCTGCGACAATGGCCTCCCGGCGGACAATCAAGACATTGCGCAGACGCTGTATGGCCAGCCGATGTCCGGGCTGTTCGGCTACAGCCACATGACCGGCGGCTATGCCGGCGGCCAGGCGGAATATGTCCGTGTGCCGTTCAGCGACGTCGGCCCGATCGTCATCCCCGAGGGGATCGACGACGAGAAGGTGTTGTTCCTGTCCGACGTGCTGCCGACCGGCTGGATGGCGGCGGAGAATGCCGACATCGAACCCGGCGATACCGTCGCGGTCTGGGGTTGCGGCCCGGTCGGGTTGTTCGCGGTGCAATCGGCGTTCCTGATGGGGGCCGAGCGCGTGATCGCGATCGATCATTTCCCGCGTCGCCTCGAACTCGCGAAGAAGTTCGGCGCCGAGACGATCAACTTCGAGGATTCGGCAGTCTATGACGCGTTGATGGAGATGACCGGCGGGATCGGTCCCGATGCCGTTATCGACAGCGTCGGATTGGAAGCACATGGCTTCTTCGTCGACAACGTGATCGACCAGATCAAGAAGTCGACCTTCCTCGGCACCGATCGCACCCATGCGATCCGTCAAGCGATCTACGCCTGCCGCAAGGGCGGGCGCGTCTCGATGCCTGCGGTGTACGGCGGTTTCGTCGACAAATTCCCGCTCGGCGCGTTCATGGAAAAGGGCCTGACGCTCAAGACCGGACAGACGCACGTCCAGCATTACCTGCCCGGACTGCTCGCGGCGATCCTCGAGGAGAAGATCGACACGACCTTCCTCATCTCGCACCGGCTTTCGCTGGAAGAGGCGCCACAGGGTTACAAGATGTTCCACGACAACCAGAATGAGGTGACCAAGGTCGTCCTCAAGCCCGGCCTCGCGCCCACGCTCTGACCCGCATTCCAGGAGACTTTATCATGGCCAACAAACTCGCAGTCGTCACCGGCGCATCGACCGGGATCGGGTTCGAACTCGCGACGCTTGCTGCTAAGCAGGGGTACGATCTGATCGTCGTCGCCAACGAGGCGCTGATCGACTCAGCCGCTGCAGACTTCAAGCAGTTCGGCACCGACGTCCAGTCGGTCAACGCCGACCTGTCCTCGATCGAGGGCGTCGACCAGTTGCTCGACGCGACGAATGGACGCCAGATCGACTTGCTGTTCGCCAATGCCGGGATTGGTACGGGCGGGGCATTCCTCAACCAGGACGTCGCCAAATGGCGCCGATCGGTCGATACCAACATCACCGGCACGATCTATCTGATCCAGCGTGTCCTAAAGGACATGGTCGCGCGCGATGACGGCAAGATCCTCGTGACCGGGTCGATCGCCGGTTACATCCCCGGTGCGTTCAACGCCGTGTACAATGGCACCAAGGCGTTCGTGGACAATTTCACCGAAGCTTTGCGCAATGAGATCAAGGACTCGAAGGGTGTCACGGTGACGACGCTGATGCCCGGCCCGGTCGAGACCGAATTCTTCGATCGCGCGGGCATGAACGACACCAGCGTCGGGCAGGACGACCACAAGAGCGATCCGGTCGACGTCGCCAAGGACGGTTGGGACGCATTGTTCGCGGGCAAGGGGAGCATCGTCTCTGGGCTCAAGAACAAGCTTCAGGTCGCGGCTACGGGCGTAGTGCCGCCGTCGATCCTGGCCGATCAGCATCGCAAGATGGCCGAGCCCGGCAGCGGGGAAAAGTAAGCGCGTTGGTGGCGCCTCCGGCGGTAAGCGCCGGGGGTTAGCTGCTAACCAAGCGCTTCCGACCCCTTCTTACGCTTCCCCGGCGAAGGCCGGGGCCCAGTAGCGGGAAGCGTAATGGCGGACGGTGCGCCCGACACCCTCCACCTTGCTACTGGGCCTCGGCCTTCGCCAGGAAAGCGCCTATAGGGGGATGCCGTCCAGCTCAGTCTTCCTCGTCCCCACCTTCCCCACGCTCGATCGTCCACACCTGTTCCCCGGTAACCGTATCCGGCACCGCCACCCCCGCCGCCGTCCGCGTAGGCCGATAGCGCAGCTTCTCGATAATCAACGCACAGGTCGCCGCATCCAGCCGCCGGTTGCCGCTCGACCGCGTGATCCGGCAGGCGGTCACCCGCCCCTTTACGCCCACGTCGAACGCCATCTCGACCGTGCCGGAGACATGCGCCTCGTAAAGGTCCCGCGGCAGATCGCGATAGCGCAGCTCGCCGCGGATCAGTTCTAGCGGGATCTCCCCGCCCCCGCCGCCATCGCCATCGCCGCCGCGACCGCTGCCACGCCCGTTACCCTCCCCGCCGCTCCCGGTTCCCGGCCCGACCACTGGTGCCGCCCCGGCGCGCGGATCGATCCCCGGCCCCGCAACCGGTGCCACCACGACCGGCGGCGGCTGTGGCAGGCGGATCACCGGCGGCGGCGCGACGACTTCGGTTGGCTTGGCGGTCAGGTTCGGCGGCGCAGCTTCGGCCTCCTTGCGCTTCTCCGCCTTGCGCGGCGCAGGCACGACGTCCTTCTTCGGCGGCGGCGGTGCGGGCGGCAGCACGGAAAAGGCTTTCATTTCCTCGACCACGCGCGTTCGAAAATCGACCGACAGCCCCGTCACCAGCCCGTATCCGATCGCTGCTACCAGCAACGCGGCACCGCCCGCCCCCTTGATCCGGTCGCAAGTCGAGGAAGATTGGTACATCGTCATCAGGGGGTTAGGCTCCGGGGTCGCGGCCCTTGCAGATAGGGGTGACACCATCCCAACGCACGGGTAGGTCGTCGCGACCAATCTCAGGAGATTCCCGATGCGCCCAAGCGGCCGTACCCCCGACCAGATGCGCGCGATTACGATCGAGCCGCGTTTTACCCGTCATGCCGAGGGATCGGTGCTGATCGGTTTCGGTGACACCAAGGTGCTCGTCACTGCCTCGATCGAGGAGAAAGTCCCGCCGTTCCTGCGCGGTAAGGGCGAGGGCTGGGTCACCGCCGAATATGGCATGCTCCCGCGCGCGACCCACACTCGTGGCAATCGCGAGGCCGCCAAGGGCAAGCAGTCGGGCCGAACACAGGAGATTCAGCGCCTGATTGGACGCAGTTTGCGTGCGGTTACAGACCTGAAACTGCTCGGCGAGCGCCAGATTGTGCTCGATTGTGACGTGATTCAAGCAGATGGCGGCACGCGTACTGCGGCAATTTCGGGTGCATGGGTCGCCTTGCGGCTCGCGATCGACGGGCTGATGGCGAGCGGCAAGCTCACCGCCGACCCGCTGACGCAGAAGGTCGCGGCGGTCAGCTGCGGCATCTACAAGGGCACGCCGGTTCTCGACCTCGATTACGACGAGGATTCGAAGGCCGACGCGGACGCCAACTTCGTGCTGCTCGAAACCGGCAACATCGCCGAAGTCCAGGCGACCGCCGAAGGCGCGACCTATGACGAAGAGGCTTTGCTCCGCCTGCTCCGCCTCGCGCGCATGGGGTGCACCGACATCTTCGCCGCACAGGCGCGCGCGGTGGCGAAGTGACCCCCGGCGCGTCGGACGGCGTACCGCCCCAGGCGATCCGCAAGCTCAGCCCGGGCAAGCTCGTCATCGCCAGCCATAACGCGGGCAAGGTCCGCGAGATCGGCGCGCTGCTCGCCGAATATGGGATCGAAGCGGTCTCCGCGGCCGACCTCGACCTGCCCGAACCAGAGGAAACCGGCACGACCTTCGTCGCCAACGCCGAGCTGAAGGCGTTGCAGGCGGCGGACCTGTCGGGCCTGCCCGCGCTCGCCGATGACAGCGGCCTGTGTGTCGATGCGCTGGGGGGCGATCCCGGCGTCTACACCGCCAATTGGGCAGAGACGCCCAACGGCCGCGACTGGACGCTCGCGATGACCAAGGTCGAGCAGGCGCTCGCGGAGAAAGGGCCGGACGCCAGCCGTGACGCGCACTTCGTCAGCGTGCTGGCGCTCGCCTGGCCCGACGGTCACGTCCAATGGTTCGAAGGGCGTGCCGACGGAACGCTGACCTGGCCACCGCGCGGCACCGTCGGGTTCGGCTATGATCCGGTGTTCGTGCCGCTCGACAACACCCAGACCTATGCCGAGATGGACCCAAGCGAGAAGCACGCGATCAGCCACCGCGCCAAGGCGTTCGCGCAGATGATCGCCGCCGTTCTCTGATCCGCGATCGATCGATCGCACGACAAAAGCCGGCGGTCGCAAGACCGCCGGCTTTTTGCTGGATAGACCCGAAGGCTCAGGCGAAGCTGAGTTTGGTCGACCGCTTGCGATAGCGCAGCGCAGCGCCCATCGCGCCGAACCCGGCGAGCATCATTGCCCAGGTGCCCGGCTCCGGCACGGCTGCGGTCAGCGACGGGGTGAACTTGGCATAGACGACGCTCGGCAGAGATTTGGTCGACACATTGGCACTGATCGCCAGGGGCACGGTGAAGTCGAGCGACGACGTCGCCGTGTTGACCGTATCCTTGACCAGCACGACCCCATTGCCCTTGGCGAACGGGATCAGGATGTTGCAGACGATCGAGGTGCTGCACCCGTTGGTCAGGTTGGGATGCGTGTCGAACGCACCCGCGGCACTGTCGACGAACACTTGCGAGAGCAAAGCATTGCCCGCTGCGAACGCGCTCGACAGCGTCGTGAAGGTGAAGTTGCTCGTGCTGCACCCGCCGAACACGCTGGAGCAGGTCCCGTCGAGGAATGCCACGTCGTAGCTTGCGCCGCCGATCGTGACGCCGGTCGCACCCATCAACTTGCCGCTGCTGACGATCGGGGTCGCGGCCACGGCAGGCATCGCAACGAGAGCGCTTGCGAGCGCGACGGTGGCATACAGACCCTTAATCATCTTCATCGGTTACACCCATTTTTACGGGGCCGTTTGTCGGCCGGTTGGTGAAACCTGGCCTACCGATGAAAATTATCGTCGCAACGCCGAATAAATGGCTGTTAACCAAGCATTGTCTCTAATCTGGAAGAACATCGTTAACAGCGACAGCATTCCCGTTCCGGCACATGCAGCGCTGATCCTGACCGGTACATGCGCTCATCACGCCCCTCACGGTAACCACCTTTGTCCGTTCGTCGCCGAATCAGAGCGCGCGTTCCCCGACCACGTTCCCCGGCGGGGAATACCGGCACACCAGATAGTCGTCGGTCGGGCTACTCTTGAGCGCGCAACCGACATGCGTCGTCGAATGCCAGATGATCTGGGTATAGTGGCCGACATCCTCGCCACGCCCCGTTTTGCTGAAGAACGGGGTTTCGCCATTGATGAAGTCGGCCTTCTCGGCGATCCACAGGTCGACCATTTCGCGATAGGAATAGTCACCCCGCGTGCCGCGGAACAACGCCTCGCCTTCCCGGCCTTCGCCCTGCGCCTGATCGGCGTGGCGGAATACCCCGGTCGACACCAGCGTCGTGGCATAAACGGCGGCGGACGCTGCCAGCGCATCATCCCACAGCAAAGGTGCCTCGCCCACCTCGGCGCGAGCAGCCGCGTGACGCGCCAGCATCGCCTGCTTGAGCAGCGCTTCCCCGCGCGGATAACTCCCCGAAATCGTCCGTGGCTCGACCACGGTTTTCGGGACCGGCGCATCGCATCCGCCCAGCATCATCGCTGCCAGCAGTCCCCCCATCATTCGGCGGTTATACCCCAAAAACCTTCCCAGCGTCATCGTCTACCTTCATAGCGTCCGGCATGCCCGCCATGCCCGCTCCCTCAGGCGATCCGTCGCCGCCGCTCGCGCTATACGTGCATTGGCCATTTTGTGTTTCGAAATGCCCCTATTGCGATTTCAACAGCCATGTTCGCGACGGCGTGGACCAGGCGGCATGGCGCAAGGCGCTGCTCGATGACCTGCGATATGAAGCCGCGGCGCTACCGGGGCGGCGTCTGGGATCGATCTTCTTCGGCGGCGGGACCCCCTCGCTGATGCCGCCCGAAACCGTCGCGGCGGTGATCGATGCTGCGACAACCTACTGGAAACCCGAAGCGGACATCGAAATCACGCTCGAGGCAAACCCCTCCTCGGTCGAGGCTGCGCGGTTCGCGGACATCGCCCGAGCCGGGGTCAACCGCGTCTCGCTGGGGCTGCAGGCGCTGGACGACGAAGCACTGCGGTTCCTTGGCCGTGCGCATGACGTGACCGAAGGGCTCGGTGCGCTCGCGACCGCGCAAGCCGCGTTTCGACGCGTCAGTTTCGATCTTATCTACGCTCGTCCGGGCCAACGGATGGCGGATTGGGAGGCCGAACTTGCCCGCGCACTGAGCTTCGGCACCGAACATTTGTCGCTGTACCAGCTGACGATCGAACCCGGAACGCGCTTCGCGACCGAGGCTGCGGCGGGACGAATCGTGATTCCCGATGGCGATTCGGCAGCGGATCTCTTCGAGTCGACTCGCGCGATGACCGCTGCGGCGGGGTTGCCCGCGTATGAAATCTCCAACCACGCGCGACCGGGTGCGGAGAGCCGCCACAACCTCGTCTACTGGCGCTACCGCGATTATGCGGGCATCGGCCCGGGCGCACACGGGCGACGCGGCGGGCTTGCTACAGCGCGGCACAAGAAGCCCGAGAACTGGATGTCCGCGGTCACCCGCAACGGCCACGGCGCGCAGATCGAGGACGTGCTCGTCCCTTCCGATCGCTCGACCGAAGCGTTGCTGATGGGGCTACGGCTGCGCGAGGGCGTCGATCTTGCCCGCATTGCTGCGCTTGGCGAGACGACCACCGACCGCCTGATCGATGCGACCGCGGCGGACCGGCTGATCGCCCAGGGACTGGTCGCACGCGATGGCGACTGGATGGGCGTCACGGAGGCGGGGATGCTGTTGCTCGATGCGATCCTGCCGCTGGTCGTACGGACGCCCTGAGGGCCGCCCAACAGCGATCCGCTATCCCGCCACTGCCGGCATGGCACCCGGCACCTTGGGCGTCACCGGCACCAGCTCGTAGACATCGAGCAGCGCACCGCCCCCGGCCCGCGACAGCACCATGCGCCAGCGGAACCCCGACACGCGTTCGACCACCCCGGCGACGTTGGCTAACGGATCGACGCCATACGCAGGCGCGGCACCCCCGCGTTCCGGCGGAAACGTTCCCAGGAACACCTGCCGCGTATCGTTCTGCGTGAACAGCCAACCGCGAGGCTGGGTCGTGCCGCTCTGCTTATTGAAGGCGGTCCCGTCCGCATTGACGACGACGGTGCAGAAGTCGGGTTTGAAGGTCGCGAACCCAGCGCGCCCACCGAAGCGGAGCAACCGGCAGTAGTATAACCCCGGCGGAAGCTCCGCCTTGGGAAGCGCGACGGCGGGATCGAGCAAGACACCCTCCGCCGCAACGGCAGCCCGCGCACGCCGCGGCACCGCAGCGCGCGCGCGGCTCCACGCCATCGGTAGCCGATCGATGGCATTGCGGTCCGTCGCGGTGACCCGCATGTGCCAGTTCGTCGGCACATCCGGCTGCGCGCCGACCGAGATCTGCGGTTCTTCCTGTACCGGGGTACATCCCGTGGCCAGAACGATCATCGTCGACAACAGCAGCATTGCGTTGCGCATGGCAGCTCCCCCTCGACCAGTTCTACTGCCCGGTGTCTCAACCCGGCCTCGTAACCCAACCAAACGACAGGGCTATTGGCGTAAACCGTACGCGTTAACGATTCGTCAATCCAGATACCGACGCTACCCGCCGATCATTAAAAAGGGCGCCGGTCGCCCGACGCCCTTTTTGCAGTCACCGTGGTCCGGAACGGTGTTACGCCGCGCCTGCCCCCGCCTTTTCCTTCTTTGCATAGACGCGGATCGGCTCCTTGCGGCCGTCGATCACGTCCTTGTCGATCATCACCTCGTCGACGCCGTCCATCCCGGGCAGGTCGAACATCGTGTCGAGCAATATGCCCTCAAGGATCGAGCGCAGCCCGCGCGCGCCGGTCTTGCGATCGATCGCCTTCTTGGCGACCTGCACCAGTGCGTCGTCGGTGAAGCCGAGCTTGACCGTCTCCATGTCGAACAGCTTCTGATACTGTTTCACCAGAGCGTTCTTCGGCTCGGTTAGGATCGTCACCAGTGCCGGCACGTCGAGATCCTCGAGCGTTGCGATCACCGGCAGACGGCCGACGAACTCGGGGATGAGCCCGAACTTGAGCAGATCCTCGGGCTCGACCGCCTTGAGCGTCTCACCGGTACGACGTTCCTCGGGCGAGGCGACATAGGCACCGAAGCCGATCGACTTGCCCTGCAGACGGTCCCCGATGATCTTCTCGATGCCGCTGAACGCGCCACCGCAGATGAACAGGATGTTCGTCGTGTCGACCTGCAGGAATTCCTGCTGCGGATGCTTGCGGCCACCCTGCGGCGGAACGCTCGCGGTGGTGCCTTCCATCAGCTTGAGCAACGCCTGCTGGACGCCCTCGCCCGAGACGTCACGCGTGATCGACGGGTTCTCAGCCTTGCGGCTGATCTTGTCGATCTCGTCGATGTAAACGATCCCGCGCTGCGCGCGCTCGACGTTATAGTCGGACGCCTGGAGCAGCTTGAGGATGATGTTCTCGACGTCCTCGCCGACGTAACCGGCTTCGGTCAGCGTCGTCGCATCGGCCATCGTGAACGGCACGTCGAGGATGCGGGCAAGCGTCTGCGCGAGCAGCGTCTTGCCGCAGCCGGTCGGGCCCATCAGCAGGATGTTCGACTTGGCAAGCTCGACGTCCGCGCCCTTCTGGCCGTGGTTGAGGCGCTTGTAATGATTGTGCACCGCCACCGAGAGCACGCGCTTGGCGCGCTTCTGGCCGATGACGTAATCATCGAGCACGTCGCAGATTTCCTGCGGAGTCGGAACGCCGCCGTCCTTCTTGCTCACCAGCGCGGACTTCGTCTCCTCTCGGATGATGTCGTTGCAGAGTTCGACGCATTCATCGCAGATGAAAACGGTAGGGCCCGCAATCAGCTTGCGGACTTCGTGCTGCGATTTGCCGCAGAACGAACAATAAAGCGTGCTCTTGGAGTCGCCGCCGGTCATCTTTGGCATTTAGTCCATCCTTGGCAGCCCTTGGGGCGCACTACTGCGAGGGTCCATCCTAGACCGCCCTCGCGCGGTCCGACAATCACCAAAATCGTCTTGAGACAGGTGTGCCGGGCTAAAACATAGACGCCCGGCACTGAATATACGGTGAATTTACGCGGTCAGTTCCAATTATGCAGACGTCAGCGCCGGCGGCGTGGTCGAGTCGTCGGGGAGTGCCGGACGCTTGTCGAACACCTGATCGACGAGGCCGAATTCCTTGGCCTCATGCGCCTCGAGGAACGTGTCACGGTCCATCGCGCGCTCGATCTCCTCGATCGGCTTGCCGGTGTACTGCGCATAAAGCGCATTCATCCGGTTCTTGATCCGCTGGATTTCCTTCGCCTGGATCTGGATGTCGCTCGCCATGCCCTGCGCTCCGCCCGAGGGCTGGTGGATCATGATGCGTGCGTTGGTCAACGCGACACGCATGCCGGGCTCGCCCGCTGCGAGCAGGAAGCTGCCCATCGAGGCGGCCTGCCCCATGCAGACCGTGCCGACGCGCGGGCGGATGTACTGCATCGTGTCATGGATCGCCATGCCCGCCGTGACGACGCCGCCCGGCGAGTTGATGTACATGAAGATGTCCTTCTTCGGATTCTCCGATTCCAGGAACAGCAACTGGGCACTGATCACCGAGGCCATATGGTCCTCGACGCCGCCCGTGATGAAGATGATGCGTTCGCGCAGCAGCCGCGAGTAGATGTCGAAGCTGCGCTCGCCGCGATTGGATTGCTCGATGACGATCGGAACGAGCCCGCCCTGGGGCGAGGCAGCCATTCCGGCGCCATGAAGGGGGGCCATGAAGTCACCGGTGTCGAACGGATTGCGCATGATGAGTCTTGAAATCCTTTATGCCCCGAAGAGACGTCATACATCGGCGTTGCCGGAAACGAGTTCAACCCCCGTTGGGTTACGGGGTGTGATCCGGGGCCGCGCAACGCTGCCGCGTGATGACCGATAGCTAACAAAAAGGGGCGATCCGAAGACCGCCCCTGATTTGAACCTTCAAAAGTGGAACCCGGCGGTTACGCCTCAGGCTCTTCCTTGGGCGCAGCGGCCTTCTTCTTCGCCGGTGCCTTCTTGGCAGGCGCTTCCGCTGCTGCCTCGTCGCCAGCAGGCTCTTCCGCCTTCTTGGCGGGAGCCTTCTTGGTCGCAGCCTTCTTTACCGGCTCGGCGGGGGTCGGTGCCGTCGCATCGTCGGTCGCCGGGGCTGCTTCGCCCTCGACGTCATCACCCTCGGAAGGCTTGGCCTTCTTGGACGATGCCTTCTTGGCCGCCTTGGGCTTGTGGTTGTCGTGATCGTGGCTGTGCGTGCCGGTCGAGAAGCCCTCGTCGCTCTCGATCGCTGCCTCGAGCTCCTCACGCGTCACTTCGCGGTCGGTGATCTCGGACTTCTCGAACAGGTAATCGACGACCTTGTCCTCATACAGCGGCGCGCGGAGCTGCGCTGCTGCCATCGGCTCCTGCTGGACGTACTGCATGAAGCGCTGGCGATCCTCCGGGCCGTACTGCTGCGCTGCCTGCGCGATCAGGCGGTTCATTTCCTGCTGGCTGACTTCGACGCCGTTGGCCTGGCCGATTTCGCTGAGCAGCAGGCCCAGGCGAACGCGACGCTCGGCGATCTTCTGGTAATCGTCCCGCTCGGATTCCATCTCGGCAAGCGCTGCCGCCGGATCTTCCTCATGCGTCGCTTCATGCTCGAGCTGCTGCCAGATCTGGCCGAATTCGGCTTCGACCATCGACGGCGGTACTTCGAAATCATGACCCTCGGCGAGCTGGTCGAGCAGCTTGCGCTTCATGTAGGTGCGCGTCAGGCCGTTGAGCTCCTGCTCGATCTGGCCCTTGAGCAGCTCGGTCAGCTGGTCGAGGCTCTGCAGGCCGAGCGAGGTCGCGAGCTCGTCGTCGATCTTGGTCTCGCCAGCGGTCTTCACCGACTTGATCGTCAGGTCGAACGTGGCTGCCTTGCCGGCCAGTTCCTTGGCCTGATAATCGGCGGGGAAGTTGACGTTGATCTGGCGCTCGTCGCCAGCCTTCACGCCGACGACCTGGTCCTCGAAGCCCGGGATCAGACGACCCGAACCGATCTCGACCGACATGTCCTCGCCGGTGCCGCCATCGAACGCGACGCCGTCGACCTTGCCGACGAAGTCCATCACGACGAGATCACCGGTCTCGGCAGTGCGGCCTTCGGCCTCTTCCCAGCGCTTCTGCTGGTCGGCGAACTTCTGGAGCTGTGCCTGGACCGCAGCCTCGTCGACCGGAACGGTCAGGCGCTCGAGCTTCAGACCCTCGATCGCCGGGGTCGGCACGTCGGGAAGCACTTCGAGCTCTACCTTGATGCTGGCGTCCTGGCCCAGCTCATAGCCCTCTTCCAGGCTGACCGACGGCTGCAGCGCGGGGCGCAGCTTGTGCTCGGCGATCAGCTCCTGGATACCCTGCTGGATCGAGCTGTTGAGCGCGTCCTGCATCAGCGCGTCACCGTGCATCTTGCGCACCAGGTTCGCGGGCACCTTGCCGGGGCGGAAGCCGGGCATCTTCACCGTCGGCGCAACGCGCTTCAGTTCGGCGTCAACGCGCGACTCGATGTCCTTCGCGGTGATCTTCAGCGTGTAGGCGCGCTTCAGGCCCTCGTTCAACGTCTCGACAGTCTGCATGTTCAGGTCTGGCCTTTTACAGGAAATTCGTTTGGCTACCGCCCGTTTGCCACGGGCGGCTGGTGCGGGCGAAGGGACTCGAACCCCCACATCTTGCGATGGCAGGACCTAAACCTGCTGCGTCTACCAGTTCCGCCACGCCCGCACAGGACACCGCCGGTGTGGGGGGCGTCTATAGCAGGCGCGCAGGGTTGGGCAAGTCGCGGCGACACTTGGCGCAAAAACAGTCCGGGTGATGGCTCCGGGATATTATGGGGCAACTCCGCCGGTGCCGATGCGTTAGGGTTGGCAGAGGAGAAAACTGATGGCGACGACACCCCCCACCGAACTTCCCCCGATGCCTTCCGATCCCGGCACCGTCCCGACCGAACCCGGTCAGCCCACGCCGATGCCGACGGAGCTGCCGCCGCCCACCCCGGACACGGACATTCCCAACCCGTCACCGTTGGGCGACCCACCGGTCGACCCTGCACAGCCGGTCGACGACTCCGGCCTGTCGGGTGATTTCGCATGAGCGACACCAACATGGAGCAGACCAAGGGCCCGCTTGACGATCCCAAGGAGGACACCGACGATCGCAGCGACCTTCAGAAGATGGTCGAAGCGCGCAAGGATGCGGTCGAGCGCGGCGAAGGCGGTGACGAGCCGGACAATTTCACGTCTACCGGGATGCCAGATGGCGTTGGCGGCACCGGCGGTGTGACCAAGAATCAGGAAGACGACGCGCAGTAAGGGTCGATACTGCGTTTGGCGTGGTGGTCAGAGGTTCATAGCCTCGACCACCATAGCCGACGCAACTGTTCCGGACGGCTGCAGACTATTTCCCGGCAGCGTGCTTCCCCGGCAAACTCGTGTCCAAGACCGAAAAGTCGTACACGCGCGAACGCCCGCTTTCCCCCGAGAACACAAACGCATATTCTCCCGCCACCAATGCGTCGGACGCAGTGACCTTGAAAATGCCGTCACCGATTTCCTCGGCGGTAAACGCAGCCGTATCCTTCCCCTTCACACCCAGATGGAGGCTGATCGAGAAATAGGCGGACAATCGCCCCGTCTCGATCTCGCGCCCATTTCCTTTCACCTTGAACCGGACCAGGCTGAACTCAGCCGGAGACTGCGCAGCGATCGAGCGCTCCACGCCGAAATCGCTGACATTCTGGTCGGCGGCATCAAAGTAGAAATAAAAGGTCGGTCGGCTCGACCCCACGTGATTCTGGCTTTGCGGCTGCGGCACAGTGAGCATCGTTTTTAGCGGGAATAAGACGCTTCCGTTCCCGGTTGTGCGGTTACCGCTCCCCACGACCGGTCGTAAAAGCAGCAATCGCCCTGCCCCTGCTGCCTCTTGCGCCAAATAGATGCCGGGCGAATGTTTGACCAACGGATCCATCGATCGATTATCGATGCCCTGGGCGCGGGACGACGCGCCACACCGCCCGACCATGGCGGCAATGACGTCATCCGTGACCCCCGCTTTCTTCAGCGCAATCAGGCTGTCGGTCGATACGTCATAGCTGCAGGGCAAGCTGTTGATCTTTGTAATGATCGTAATTTCGCCCAGCCCGGCATCATGGAGCGCGACGACACTTTTGTTATCGAAGACCTGCCCCTCGGCCGACGTCGCCAGCATACAAAGCATGCCGGTCAGCCATAATAACCGTATCATTGTCGCCCCCCATCAAGGGGGAAACTGTAGTCCGGTTATGCTGTGCCTGAAAGTGCAGCCTTCAATACTTCATTCACGACGCCGGGATTAGCCTTGCCACCCATTGCCTTCATCGTCTGCCCGACGAAGAAGCCGAACAACTTGTCCTTGCCGCCGCGATAGTCGGCAACCTTGTCTGCGTTCGCCGCCATGACGTCGGCAATGACCCGTTCGATCTCGCCGGTGTCGCTGGTCTGCTTGAGTCCTCGTTCCTCGACGACGGCCCCCGCGCCCTGCCCTGTTTCGAGCATGATCTCGAACACCTGCTTGGCAAGGCTCCCCGACAGCGTACCGTCCGCGACCAAGGCAAGCAGCTCGGCGGCCTGCGCCGGGCTGACTGGCGAGGTCGTGAAATCGGTCCCGGTGCGGTTGAGCGCGCCGAACAGTTCGGACGTCGTCCAGTTCGCCGCCGCGACCGGCTTGGTGCCCGTCTCCAGCAGCGCATCGAACCAGCGCGCCGCCTCGACCTCGGCGGTCAGCACCGCTGCCGCGTAAGGCGTGATGCCCAGCGCCTCATAGCGCCGCCGCTTGGTGTCTGGCAGCTCGGGCAAGGACGCACGGCATTCCTCGAGGAACGCATCGTCGAGTTCGAGCGGCAGCAGGTCCGGATCCGGGAAGTAGCGGTAATCGTGCGCATCTTCCTTCGACCGCATCGAGCGGGTCTCGTTCCGGTCGGGGTCGTACAACCGCGTTTCCTGGACGATTCGCCCGCCGTCCTCGAGCACCTCGACCTGACGCCGCGCTTCCTGCTCGACCACCGCCATTACGAAACGGACCGAATTGACGTTCTTGGTCTCGGTCCGCGTGCCGAGCGGGTCGCCCGCCTTACGCACACTGACGTTCACGTCGGCGCGCATCGACCCTTCTTCCATATTGCCGTCGCACGACCCGACATAGCGCAGGATCGACCGCAGCTTGCGCAGATAAGCCCCTGCCTCCGCGGGGGACGTCATGTCGGGCTTCGACACGATCTCCATCAGCGCGACGCCCGAGCGATTGAGATCGACGTAGGAGCGCGTCGGATGCTGGTCGTGCATCAGCTTGCCCGCGTCCTGCTCGACATGGATCCGCTCGACCCCGATCCGCTTGCCGCTCTGGTCGGGGTTCTTGTCGTCGAGGCTGATGTCGATCGCGCCCTCGCCCACCAGCGGGTGATAGAGCTGGCTGATCTGATAGCCCTGCGGCAGATCGGCATAAAAGTAGTTCTTGCGGTCGAACCGCGACCATTTGTTGATCTGCGCGTCGATCGCCATGCCGGTGCGCACCGCCTGGCGGATGCACTCGCGGTTGGGCACGGGGAGCATCCCCGGCATCGCGGCATCGACCAGCGACACCTGGCTGTTGGGCTCCGCCCCGAACGCGGTCGCCGCGCCCGAGAACAGCTTGGCGTTGGAGGTCACCTGCGCGTGGACCTCGAGGCCGACGACGACCTCCCAGTCACCGGTTTCACCGCGGATGGTGTAAGTGGAGGCGTCGGTCATGCGTCGGTCTCGGGTGTGATGAGGGTAAGGTCGGGGAAGTAGGTACGGTAGAGGCTAGTGTCGCGGGTTAACAGCGAAGCGCCCAAGGCTCGAGCGTGGCCTCCGATCAAAAAATCGGACAGCATCGCGTTTCGATCTCGGTGCATGCGCCGATAGGCACGAAACGCCTGCCCCGCAGCGAATGCGGCATCACCGCAAAGCGGCACGATTTCGATATCGATCGAGTCTAGGGCCACGTCCAGGTCGGCGAGCGTTTCGAAATTGGCCGCAATCTCGGCTACGATGATCAGGTTGACGACGAGCTGTTCTCCATTCGCCTGCAAGCGTTCTATCGCGGCGTCGGACCATGCGCGCCACTCCTGATCCGCACCAACGATGTCGATCAGGACATTGCTATCGACCAGAATCATGACGCACGGTCGCCCCGCAACTCCTCCATGATGTCTGCCGTACACTGCCCTGTCGAGGATCGCCCGGTCATCGCATCCAAAGCTGCGCGAATACGCAGACGCCGTTCCGAAGCATTTTCGCCGAGACGTTTTGCCTGCGTCCGCGTCATCAGCACAACCTCGCCACGATCGTTCAATCCCAGGACGACGGGCATGCCAGGCACAAGGCCCGCCGCGCGTCGAACCGTCTCCGGAATCAGCACCGCGCCGTCGGCGGACATTTCCCCCTCGGCGAATGCGGGGATGCGCTTCTCAACGTTCATCGGATGGCTCCTGCCGTATCTCCGAACTGTTCTACCACCACCGCTCTGCGCGCGCCACGAAACCGGCCCGCTCTTCCAGCGCCAGCCCCGCATTCAGCACGCCCTGCTCGTCGAGCGGCTTGCCGATAATCTGCAACCCGAGCGGCAGCCCTGCATGGTCGAGACCACCCGGCACGCTCATCGCGGGCAAGCCGGCAAGCGACGACGGCACCGTGAACACGTCGTTCAAATACATCGCGATCGGGTCCGCGCTCTTCTCGCCCAGCGCAAAGGCGGCGGACGGTGCGGTCGGGGTCAGCAGCACGTCGCACTTGGCCCACGCCTGTTCGAAATCCCGCGCGATCAACGTGCGGATTTTCGAAGCCTGGGTGAAGTACGCGTCGTAATAGCCCGCCGACAACACGTAGGTACCGATCATGATCCGGCGCTTGACCTCGTCGCCGAACCCGTCGGCGCGGGTTGCGGCATACATGTCCTGCAGGTTCGCCCCCTCGGGCAAATCGCGCAGACCATAGCGTACGCCATCATAGCGTGCGAGGTTGGACGACGCCTCGGCGGGCGCGATGATGTAATAGGCCGGAAGCGCATATTTGGTATGCGGCAGCGACACCTCGACGATCTCGGCCCCGGCATCCTTGAGCCAGTCGATCCCCTGCTGCCACAGCGCCTCGATTTCGGGGGGCATGTTGTCGACGCGATATTCCTTCGGAATACCGACCCGCTTGCCGTTGAGATCGCTGGACAATCCCGCTTCCCACGCGGGCACTGGCAAGTCGAGCGAGGTGGCGTCCTTCGCATCGAACCCGCTCATCGCGCCCAGCATGATCGCGCAGTCGCGCACGTCGCGCGCCATCGGTCCGGCCTGGTCCAGCGACGAGGCGAACGCGATCGTCCCCCAGCGCGAGCAGCGTCCGTAGGTCGGCTTGATCCCCGAAATGCCGGTGAACGCGGCAGGCTGGCGGATCGAGCCGCCGGTGTCGGTGCCGGTCGCCGCCGGGCACAGCCGTGCCGCGATCGCCGCGGACGAACCGCCCGACGATCCGCCCGGCGCGAGCGCGGCGTTGCCGCCGTCGCTGCGCCGCCACGGCGAGATGACGTTGCCGAACGCGGACGTCTCGTTCGACGATCCCATCGCGAACTGGTCCATGTTGAGCTTGCCGAGCATCCCCGCGCCCGCATCCCAAAGGTTGGCCGACACGGTCGATTCATACTCGGGCGTGAACCCGCCGAGGATGTGGCTCGCCGCGGTCGTGGTCACGCCCTTGGTGCAGAACAGGTCCTTCATCCCGATCGGCACGCCCGCCAGCGGCTTGAGCGTCTCGCCCTTCGCGCGCGCCGCATCGGCGGCGTCTGCGGCAGCGAGCGCATGGTCGGGCGTTTCGACGAGGAACGCGTTCAGCGCCGTGGCGGCGGACACGTTGGCGATGAACCCTTCGGCCACTTCCCGCGCGGTGAAGCTGCCATCGCGCACGCCGTCACGGATCGCGGCGACGCCAAGATTGGTAAGGTCGGTCATTATTCGATCACCTTGGGCACGGTGAAAAACCCGTGCTCGGCCTGAGGGGCGTTGGACAGCACTGCGTCGCGAATGCCGCCGCCGGTCAGCGGATCGGCGTTCACGACATCGTCGCGCAGCCGCAGATGGTTGGGGATCACCGCGGTCATCGGCGCGACGCCGGTCGTGTCGACCTCGCTCAATTGCTCGATCCAGCCCATGATATTGTCGAGCTCGGGCGCCATGCGCGCGGCTTGCTCCTCGGTGATCGCAATGCGGGCCAGGCTGGCGATCTTGGTGACGGTGGCGATGGTGACTGACATGGCTTGCGGCTAGCAGAGCGCCCGAGCTTTGCGCAACCTATTCGAACGGATCCCCGACCGGAACGCCCCCGACGAACACCCGACGCGCGGGCACCGCACGAATCTCGACCCGACCCGCAGCGTCCCCCGCCTTGAGCGCGGCGCGTTCCGCGGGCGTCAGCGGGAGCCGTGCATCGTCGTCGACCCGCGCCCAGGCGTCCCCCGTTCGGCGATAGCGCGCGGCACCACAGCCCGATCGCAGCGCCGCGCTCGCGGGCGTGGCGGCTGGGGGATCGCGCGTCAGATCGTCGATGCAGCTTTGCGAGATCGACACCGCCTCGCGCGCACCGGGGGCGTACAGCAGCGTGCAGCGATTCTCGCGATTGGAGCGGCACCCCTGCCAGTCGGTCAGCACCGCGCGCAGGGCGAGTGGCACGGGCACCGTCACCGGCAGCACGCGCAGGCGTTTGACGAGCAAGTCGGCATCGCTCTGCGTGCGGTCGATCCCCGCGATCTCCCATCGACTGGTCTTGGTCGCGACCTCCCTGGCGCGCGCCGCGATCACCGGATTGGCGGAGCGCGCGAGACGCCGGAGCGCGGCCTTGCCGGGATCGCCGAAATCGAACGCCAGCGCCGCCCAGTCGAACTTTGCCGACGTAACCCGGCCCGCCTCGAGCCGCGCGACCTGATCGGCGCTCGACAACGTGTTGAAACTCGCGAGCGGCGTGGCGAGCAGCAGCCCGACCCCCGCCACGAGGAAGGCGATCCGCAAATTGCTCGGCCGCGCGAACGCGCCCCACGCGTGCCGTCCGCGGACCAGCGCGACCAGATAGGCCACGCCGTAAACACTGGCGAAGCCGACGAAGACGACTGCCCATAGCCGGTCCGGCGTCAGCCCATATTGCCCGATCCGCAGCCCCGTCGCGATTCCCGCGATCACCGCCAGCGGCAGCACCGCGAGCGCGAGGGCCATCGCGCCGAAGCGCAGCACCGGGTTGGTCGCCTCCTCGTCCGTGCCATTGCCGATCACCGCATTGGAAAGGATCAGCGCGCCGATCACGCAGCCGAGCAGGATCGGCGTGGTCGATTTGGTCGCCTCCCACAGCGCGTCGAGCCCGGTGAAGGGCAAGGCCAGCAGAAACACCAGCAACCCCGCGCCGAGCACAGGGGCCAGCACCGCGAGCACCGCGGTCACGACACGCTGGAGCAGCCGCAGCACCCCGTCGCGTTCGCGCAACAGCCCGAGGGCCCCGCCGAAACTCGCGCCGAACAACACGGCGTTGCACCAGTTGTGCTGCAGAAGATCCCGCAGGAAATGCAGCCCGATCAGGTCGAACAGTGCCGCCAGTAACCAAGCCAGCGCGAACACGACGCCGGTGAACAGCCAGCACGCGCCCCACAGCACGACGTTGGTCCAGGCCTCGCCATGCACGTCGGCATAGGGAAAGCGCCACCCGCCATTGTCGCGCGCGGTCTGGAACAGCGGCACCGCGATCGCGATCGCCAGGAACAGGCTGGCGCTATGCCAATTGTACCAAGCGCCCCACCCGCCTCCATTCCAGTAGAGGATCAGCCCGGACACCAATCCGACGACCGCGCCGAACAGCGCCGCCCACCACCAGCGCCTCCGCTCGAACGCAAAGCCGAAGGTGACGGCCCCGGTGCCGATCGCGGTCGCCAGCGCGATTCGCCACGCTGCCGGATCGACCGGAGGGGAACCCGGCTGCGCGATATCCAGCACCTGCTGCACCGCAAGCGCCGCCAACGCGCCGACCAGCGCGAGCACGATCGGACGGATCGGCCAACCGATCCCGGCGCGGGTACCTTCGGTCATTTCGTCCATCGCTTCGTTCCCCACGCTGGTGCGCTACGGACAGCAGCGCCAAGGCGATTGCAAGCGCCGCGATCCTGCTGCACGGAAATCCCATCACGTCTGCATGGGCACTGCCGCGCCATGCCCGTGGGAGGTGGACCGCTTGGCGCGCAAGTTTCTCTACATTTTCAGCGGCCTGATCGTGCTCGCGATCGCCGGTGGCTTTGCCTATGCAATCTGGGGCAAGGAATTGATCGCACTGGCGACGGTGCCCACCGCCAGTTTCGAACGCTTGCCCGCTGAAAGCACGGCGCACTATCGCGAAGCCCGCATGTGGCTGGCGCGCCCCGATATTCCGGGCAACCCCGCGTCATGGACCCCGCCCGGCTATCAACCGACCAAGAAGCCGCAGGCCGCGGTGTTCTTCGTCCACCCGACCTCGTTCCTCGAACGCTCGCGCTGGAACGCGCCGCTCGACAATCAGGAAGCCAATGATCGCGCCGCCCTGTTCCTGCGCGGCCAGGCGAGCGCGTTCAACGAGGTCGGCGCGATCTGGGCACCGCGCTACCGCCAGGCGACCTTCGGGGCGTTCCTGACGACGCAGGAGAATGCCGGCAAGGCGCTCGATCTCGCTTATCACGACGTCGCCGCCGCCTTCGACGCGTTCGTCGCGCAGGCCGGGGACCGCCCGATCATCCTCGCCGGCCATAGCCAGGGGTCGCTCCACCTGGTCCGGCTGCTCCGCGAGAAGATCGCGGGCAAACCGATCGCAAAACGCATCGTCGCGGCCTATGTTATCGGCTGGCCGGTCTCGCGGACGACCGACGTGCCCGCGCTCGGCCTGCCCGAATGCCGCACCGCGGAGCAGGCGGGGTGCATCCTGTCGTGGCAGAGCTTCGCCGAACCGGCCGACCCGTCGCTGGTGCTCGACGCCTATGACGCGAGCAGCACAATCGACGGCAAACCCCGCCGCGGCACGCCGATGATCTGCACCAACCCGCTGACCGGCATGCCCGACGCGACCGCCCCCGCGACTGCCAACCTTGGCACACTCTTTCCCTCGGCCGACCTGACGAGTGCGACGATCGAACCCGGCCGAGTCGCCGCCCGCTGCGATCCGCGCGGGATCCTGCTGATCGGCAATCCCCCATCGCTCGGCGGCTATGTCCTGCCCGGCAACAATTACCACGTGTACGACTACAGCCTGTTCTGGGCGAACGTCCGCGCCGATGCGGCTCGCCGGCTCGCGACGTTCACCGCGGCGTCGGTCCCCGCTGGGCAACGCCGGCGCGCCGTGCGAACGAGCCGCCTGTGATGATCACCACCGACCGCCTAGAATTCCGCGCCGCCCTCCCCACCGGTGGCCGACTGATCGGCCTGGATGTGGGCACCAAGACGATCGGTACCGCCTTGTGCGACGCAGGCTGGAGCTTCGCCTCGCCCGCACTGCTGATCCGCCGGACCAAGTTCCAGAAGGACAAGATCGCGCTCGCCGACTTGATCACGGCGCAGCAGGTGAAGGGAATCGTGATCGGCCTCCCGCTTAACCTGACCGACGGCAGCGAAAGCCCGCGCAGCCAGTCGAGCAGGGCGTTCGCGCGCAATCTCGCGGATCTGGCGTTGCCGATCTTCCTTCAGGACGAACGCTGGTCAACTCAAGCCGTGACGCGCACGCTGATCGAACAGGATGCCAGCCGCGCCAAACGTGCCGAGCTGGTCGACAAGATGGCCGCAGCCTACATCCTGCAAAGCGCGATCGACGCGCTGGTGGCGATCTAGTCCCGGCGCTCAGACGCGCGCGTGGCGCAACGTCCGGCGACGAGACCTGACGACGCCGCCCACGCCGGCAAGACCCAGGATCATCATCATCCAGGTCGCAGGCTCAGGAACAGCGGGTGTCGTGACCACCTGAGTCAACGTGAAATTCTGCGGCCCGAGCTGCGCGTCGAGGCCAGTCCCGGTATTTCCGTAATACTCGCCCAACTGCGCTATGTTATTAAAGACGCCGTTGAAAATGTTGCCGCTCAGGCCATTTACGTAATCGAAGCCAATGCCGAATTCGGTCACCGGTACGCCCGTGGCAAACAGATATTGGTCCGAACCGCCCGCAGCCCCGGGATATGTCGCGTTCAATCCGGCAATCGCAATCCCGTCCCGCGCACCGGTCATGCCGGTCACGGTATAGGCTTCCCGCCCATCGACCAGCGTCGTCGTATCGGTGGTCGTGAAGATGCCCGATGCGAAGACGGTGCCACTGAAATAGCTGTAGCTGAACTCTGCAGCCGACGCGGGCGACGCGACCATTGCGCAAGCGGATGCAACCGTCAGCGCGAGCTTCGTCCTCAGTCCAGCCATCATCGTTCCCAATCGCCGCGAGGGATGCACAGCGTTAACGAGGCGTTTACGATGACCCGCAAGAATTGCAAGCGGTGACGATGCCTGGAAACGATTCCAAATTGATGAGAAGCAAGGATAGTTTCTAGCCTCATCGATTGTATGTAGGGCTCCGCGATCCCCGCATACTCGGCGCAACTCAATAGGCCGCGTATATCGTCCCAAAAGGGCACATTACGGTTGGACGGAACTTGAACCCCGCAGCCGATCGTTTTCAGCTTCGCAAAGCGCACGTTCGAGTGCGCTGACTGCCCTTCCTCGCTATCCCACATGATGGCCGTCGTGCCGGGAGAAGGTATTATGCAGGCTTGCCCGCGATCAGCCCATCCAAAGCCTCGCTCAACTGCTGCGCCCGAAACGGTTTCTGCGGAACCGCGTGGGTCATATAGCCCCCATCTTTAAGCGCACGTTTCGCGCGCAGCTCCCGATCCGTTGGTGGAACTCGTATCATGCCCTGTCCTTGAGGCCGACACCCGAGCGCTTGAAACACGGTGGGGCCGTCGACCATGCGGCGGTGCGCTGACAGCATGTCACGCTGGATCGCTAAGCAGCGAATATCCGCCGCCGCTGCTCCCTTTTGGGCTTCGTCTAATGCGCTTCGTAAGTATACGCCGGCGACAAACAGCGAAACACCAGCGACGCAAATTGACAAAACGCACCGTTGACTTCCAAACTTCGAGTCAACGGCCGAATAGAGGAACGACAGTCCGGCCGTACTAAACAGACACATTATCAACAGTGTATCTGGAGTAACAAACCGCAGCATTGGGCCGCAAAGGTATGCCACCCCTACCGCTCCAACGCTGAGCGGCCATAACGCATCCTTCATGTAAGCTATCGCTTGTTTATTCTGCACGACATTCTCCCAAAGCCATCTATTAGGTTAGGGATCATCATTCTCATATGCGTATCGCTGTGACACACGCGACAGCGGTATCCTTTGGTAGAATACCTACCTAAATGGACGTTGGATAACCGTCATATTATCTTCTACCGTCGATAACCTATTCTTCACGCGGTGGTTGAGTTCATCGACGAGCAGCTTGAGTTCCGCCTGCTCTTGCTTGTGGGCGGTAAGGTCCGAGATCGACGCGAAATGCTGCACCACGACCCCATCCTGGTTCCGAACCGGGCTGATCCGCATCGAGGCCCAGATGACGACGCCGTCCTTGCGGCAATACCGGACCTCGCGATCAACATCCGAGCCGTCCTCAAACGCCGACAGCACTTGCGACCAAGCTTGGGGCTGTACTCCGGGTGCCATCAGGGAATCGAAGCTCTGCCCGAGAACTTCATCACGCGCATATCCCAGCAGTGACAGGAAACTGTCGTTTGCAAACGTGATCCGATGCCCCCCGCGCCGCGCATCCATAAACACCATCGGCGTTCGCGTTGTCTCCGCGGCAACAACGAATGGCCCGAGGTTTTGGCGAAAGTGCTCCACCTCCGCCTCCGCACTTGCCTGATCCTTTGGGGTGTCCTCTGGTCTTGGCATATCGCAAATTACCCGATTCGGGCGGATTGCCAGTAGCCCCCTACTGTCTCCACATGAAACCCCGCAGGTTTGCGAAGCCTTACAACTGCTTAGCCTATTTGTTTGCCGTAGCCTTAACAAATGTTTCTCTAAACTTTGCGCCTGGTGACTTTATCCTCCCGCTGTACCGCCATGCCCTAATGGCGGCACCCTGATGCACGCGAGCGCTCACCTGCCACCTTGCGCCCGCCCCCCTGCCCCGCTACCCGACACCCTCGATGCAACGCTCCGATCACCGCCCCGCCTCGCTCATCCCGGGCCGCGCCGTGTTTCCGCACCGGCACCTCACCGGAATCGAGGGTTTGCAGCCCCATGAGATCCTGTTCCTGCTCGACGAGGCTGATGGTTGGGTCGCCGCCAACCGCACACGCGCGATCGCGGACAAGAGGCTCGGCGGTCTCACGCTGATCAACGCCTTCTTCGAGAACAGCACCCGAACGCTGCTGTCGTTCGAGATCGCGGGAAAGCGGCTTGGCGCGGACGTCGTCAACATGCATGCCGCGCAATCGAGCGTGAAAAAGGGCGAGACGCTGATCGACACGGCAATGACGCTGAACGCGATGCGCGCCGACATGATCGTGATCCGCCACATGTCGTCGGGCGCAGTGCGGTTGATCGCGGACAAGGTGGATTGCCCGGTCCTCAACGCCGGCGACGGACAACATGAGCACCCGACTCAGGCATTGCTCGACGCGCTGACGATCCGCCGCCGCCGCGGAACGATCGCGGGGCAGCGCGTTGTGATCTGCGGCGACCTGCTGCACAGCCGGGTCGCGCGGTCGAACATCCTGTCGCTGACCGCGCTTGCGGCTGAAGTCCGCGTGTGCGCGCCGACCACGCTGATGCCCGCCGCGATTGAGCGCATGGGCGTGACGCCTTTCACCGATTTCGATGCGGCGCTTGTCGATGCCGACGTCGTGATGATGCTGCGGCTCCAGAACGAGCGGATGAACGGCGGGTTCGTGCCCTCCAACCGTGAGTATCACTTGCGCTATGGCCTTACCGAGAAGCGCCTCGCCCTCGCCAAGCCAGATGCGCTGGTGATGCACCCGGGTCCGATGAACCGCGGGGTGGAGATCGACTCGTCCGTCGCCGACCACGCACGCTCGGCCATTACCGAACAGGTCGAGATGGGCGTCGCGGTGCGCATGGCCTGTCTTGACGTGCTGACGCGTCGGCCGCGTGGTGTGGCGGGCTGGGCATGACCCGGATGATCGCCTTGCTCGACGCCACGCTCGCTTGCCCGGTCGGTGGCGTATCGCGCGGGGGCGTGCTGATCGCCGACGACGTGATCGCGGCAACCGGACTGATCGACGTTCCCGCAGGCGCCGAGGCGCTGGACTGCAAGGGGTTGGTGCTCGCGCCGGCCATCATCGACCTTGGCGTTTTCGCGATCGACGTTCCCGCCTTTCATGCCGGCGGCATCGTGCGTGTCGGACTGATGCCCGACCAGTCGCCGGTGCTCGATGATCCGGGCGTGGTGCAGCGCGCGGCGTTGATCGGTCGACCCAATCTGTGGATCCATCCGATCGCGGCGGCGACTCGCGCGCTCGCGGGCAAGGACCTTGCCGAGATGGCGATCAACCGTGACGCTGGCGCGCGTGCGGTCGGCACGGGCGCGCATTGGATCGCGGACTCGGGCGTGATGCGCAAGGTGCTCGCTTACGCCAACGATCTGGGCCTCACCGTGATCGCGCATGCCGAAGACGCCGGGATCACCGCCGGCGCCGTGGCGACCGCAGGCGAAACCGCGACCCGCATGGGCCTGTCCGCAGCGCCCGCGGTCGCGGAAGCGCTGGCCATCGCGCGCGACCTGATGCTGGCGGAGGAAACCGGTGCGGCGCTGCATCTGCGCACCGTCACCACCGCTGCCGGGTTCGATCTGGTCCGCGCGGCGAAACGTCGCGGCGTTCGCGTGACGTGCGGGATCACCCCCGCACATCTGTTGCTTTCCGACATCGCGATGAGCGACTTCCGGACCTTCGCGCATATCTCGCCGCCGCTGCGGCACGAGGACGACCGCCGGGCCGCGTTGCTGGCGCTGGCGGACGGAACGATCGACGTGCTGTGTTCCGCGCATGATCCGCATGGTCCCGAAGAAAAACGGCTGCCGTTCGGGGATTCGGCGGCGGGCATGGCGGGGGCCGAAACGTTGCTTGCGCTTGGGCTTGGCCTAGTCCGCGACGAGCACATCCCGCTTGATCAACTGTTCGCGTTGCTCGCCGCCAACCCTGCGCGCATCCTCGGCGTCGACGCCGGCACGCTCCGGGTCGGTGCGCCGGCCGATCTGCTGCTGTGCGATCTTCACGCGCCGTGGCAGGTCAATGGCGACCGCATGCACGCCAAGGCGGGCAATACGCCGTTCGACGGGTTGCCGGTCGAGGGCAAGGTGCGGCGGCTGTTTAAGGGCGGAACCGCAGTACCCCTGCCGGCCTGAGGGACGCTGCCTGACGGCAAACCCCGCTGAATGGCGGAACGAAGCCGACCGTGCTTCATTTGATCCCCGTCAATTGGATCGGAGAGACATGATGAAGCCCATCCTCATCGGAATGATCGCCCTCGCAACCCCCGTGGCGGCACAGACGCCGGATTGGCGCAAAGCGCAGACCATCACCGTCAGAATGACCGACGACGGGTTCGTGCCGCGCAGCATCCCGCTCCGTCAGGGCGCGCCGTACATTCTGCGGATCTCGAACCGTTCGGACAAGGGGCACAATCTGACGCAGGAGGCCTTCTTCCGTCAGGCGCGGGTCGCCCCGCGGGACACCGACAAGGTCTACGGCGGCAAGGTCGTTCTGGCGTCGGGCGAAGGCCTGACGGTCCGGTTCCAGGCGCCGGTCACGCGCCGGGGTGGAACCTATCAGTTCAGCAGCACCGTGCTGGGCGACGCGGGCAAGGACTATAAAGGCGTGTTCGTGATCCGGTAAACGCCAAGGGGCTTCGGTGCAGAGCGCCGGTATCGAACGCCACGTTTGCTTAGAACAGCTCGCCTTGCGGGCCGGCTGGTGGCTGGAACAGGTCGCATCGCAGCCCCAGCACCCGCCGGCCACTCGGGAAACCGTGGCGGGACTTCGCGATCCGAAATCGAGTGCGGAGCAAGTCCGCCCAAGGCCCCTCCCCGCGCATACGGGAAAAGAAATTCGGATCGTTGTCGCGGCCGCCGCGCAGCGATTGGATGATCGTCATCACCTTGGCCGCACGGTCGGGAAAATGGGTGTCCAGCCAAGCACGAAACAGCGGCGCGACCTCCAGCGGCAGCCGAACGGGGATGTAGGACACGTTCGATGCACCGGCTTCGGCGGCCCGCGCTACGATCGCCTCGATCTCGTCGTCCGTGATTGCCGGGATCACCGGGGCCATGTTGACGTAGGCGGGGATGCCCGCATCGGCCAGTTGCCTGACGGCCTGCAATCGTTTCAGCGGATGCGGCGCGCGCGGTTCGATCGTCATCGCGATCTGCGGAACCAGCGACGTCACCGACACCGCGACCGCGACCAGCCCCTTCTCTGCCATCGGTGCAAGCAGATCGATGTCCCGTACCACGCGATCCGACTTGGTCGTGATCGTCACCGGATGATTGGTCTTTGCCAGCACTTCCAGAATGGCGCGCGTGACCCGGTAGTCGCGTTCGATCGGCTGATAGGGGTCGGTGTTCGCCCCGAGCGCGATCGGTTTGGGGTCATAACCTTTCCGCCGGAGCTCGCCTTCGAGGATCTGCGCAGCGTCACGCTTCACGAACAGCTTCGTCTCGAAGTCCAATCCGGGGGACAGGTCGTGATACGCATGCGTCGGTCGCGCAAAACAATAGATGCACCCGTGTTCGCACCCGACGAACGGGTTTATGCTGCGATCGAACGGAACGTCGGGCGAGCTGTTGTAGCTCAGGATCGTCCTCGACCGGATATCCTGCACCGACGTCCCGATCGCGGAGGCAGGACCGTCAATCGTGTCGCGCGCGTCGAGCCAATCGCCGTCGGCAACCGTATCCGTAAGCCCGAAGCGCGTACTGAGCACGTTTCTGGTCGCGCCGCGCATGGCGCGCTTTGAAGAGTCGATCGCCATGACCGGTCACTATCACGACGAGAACAAAGTGTGAACCGCTAGCGAGACGCCAGGTTGCCCCGGTTCACCCATACTGCAACCTGATCGCCTGCGCCGACGCGCACGAAGCAATTGCCTCCCTTCGCACGATAGGTCCGGCACAGGGCGAGCGCCTCGTTCTTTGCAAAGGCACCGATCGACAAACGATAGAAATTTGCCCCGCGGGTCGCGACACCCATCCCCTGCGGAACATGCTTCGACAACGCAGCGAACCGTTGCTCCGCACGGATCCACGCGTCCCGCGCTATTGCGGGCGTATCGTAGGCACCGAGCTGGACGTAGTAATTGCCCTTTGCCGTCCCGTATTGGCGGTGGATGGGAGCAACCGGCTGGATCGTCGCGTGGCGGGACGCGAGCGTGACGGGAAGCGGCTGCACGACTTCCTTGCGCTGCCCAAAGACAACAGCGCCGATCGTCGGGCCGACCACAGGCTGCACATTGGAGACCGCAACGGCTACGCGCTGCTCGGCCACAGTCTGCGACGCATTGCCTGACTCGGGCAGGTCGACACTGGCGCCCCCGGCAACGGCAACCCTGGTTGCGCGGTCGTCACTCAGCGCAAGCGCCCGCGGTTGGCCCGCATCGACCACGGGAACGACCCCCAGCAGCGCCGCGATCTGGTCCGACGCAGACGTCGGGCGCGCGAACGTCGACCACTGCAGCAAGCGCCGCGCGGCATCCACCGGGGCAAGGTCGAATTCGACAACGCTTTGTGCATCGCGCCAGCGCCCGGCGAGCGCGAGGCTCAGCGCGAAATTCTGCCGGATCCTCGCGTCCGCACCGGCAGCGCGGGCCGCCGGATCGAGCAACGCGACCGCTGCCACCGGATCCCCGGCCAGCGCCATGCCAAGGCCGCGATCGCCGACGGGGATCGTGGCGGCATGCGCGTCCAGCGTCTCGCGCGCACCGGCCCAGTCGCCGGTGCCGATCTGCATCAGCGCGAACTGCAACGCGGCCTTGCCGTTCGTCGGGTCGAGCGAAAGCGCGTCGCCGAACGCGTCCCGCGCTGAAGCAAACCGCCCCGCCCTGAGGTAGCTTTGACCAAGCGTCATGCGATATCCCATCGCCGCAGGCTGCAATGCCACCGCCGCTTCGGCATGGGTGATCGCTGCGGGCAAGTTCTTCCTGTCGAGCGCGGCACGCGCCTTTGCGATCTCCTTGCGCGCGATTCGTTCGGCGCGGGATTGCGCGCGCGAGATCGCCTCGGCGTTCGACGTGGTCGCTACCGCAGCGGCCGATCCGCCGAGAAGGAGGACGGACAGACCCAGGGTCACGGGGTAGTAAATGGTTGCCGAACGATGCTTCATGACGTTCTCAACCCTTGGCTGCGGTCGGCTACGGGGGAACCAGCGCGTCGATTTCGGGCACGAGCGCCCCGTTACCTCTGCCTGTTCGGCAGGGGAGTGCCAGTGCTCGATCAACAAACGGTTAACGGGCGCGCCGCCGATCGCCCCGCGGCGAATTCGGGGCGTCCGTCCGCGGCGGCGGCTATCGGTCAGACCGTGACCCACTCCGCGCGCGGGATGCCTTGCGCGTACAGCAAGGCGGTCAGATCGCCGTGGTCGATCCGTGCGCCCGCGGCTGCGGCGACGATCGGTTTGGCCTTGTACGCCACGCCCAGCCCCGCCGCCTCGATCATCCGCAGGTCGTTCGCGCCGTCGCCGATCGCGAGGGTGACTTCGGGCGGCAAGCCGAGATCGGCCGCCGCCGCGCGCAGCGTCTCAAGCTTGGTATGTGCGCCGACGATCGGGCGTTCGACGCGCCCAGTGAGCGCACCCTCGGCGATCTCCAGCCGGTTGGCGATCGCATAGTGGAAGCCGATCCGCTCGGCGACCGGCTCGGCGAAGCGCGTGAACCCGCCCGACACGAGGATCGCGGTCGCGCCCCGCGCGCGCATCGTGCGGACCAGCGTGGCTGCGCCCGGCGTATCGACGACGCGGTCCGCAAGGCATTGCGCGATCACGCGTTCGTCCAGGCCCGCCAGCAACGCCACGCGCGCATCCAGCGCTGCCTCGAAATCGAGTTCGCCACGCATCGCGGCCTCGGTGATCTCGGCGATCTGCGGCTTGATGCCCGCGTAATCGGCGAGTTCGTCGATGCACTCGACCGTGATCATGGTCGAATCCATGTCCGCGATCAGCAACCGCTTCTCGCGCCCCTCGACCTGTTGCACGACGACATCGACGCCTGCGAACGCATCCTCTAGTGCCGCCCGCGCGGCATCGGGTGCGGACGCGAACATCACGTCTGCGGCAACCCCCTCTTCGATCCAGCCGTCGGCGACGGCGGAACAGCCCGCGGCGTCGAGCCGGTCCCGCGCGGTCGAAATATCCCCCGCGGCGAGCCGCCCGGATGCTATCAGCGTGGCAATGAACACAAACAATCTCCCGATGCTGGCGCTCATCGCAGGGCCGACCGCCAGCGGCAAGTCCGCGCTCGCAATGGCGGTGGCGGAGCGGCACGACGGAATCGTCATCAACGCCGATTCGGCACAGGTTTACCGCGACCTCCGCGTGCTGACCGCGCGCCCCTCCCCTGACGACGAGGCGCGGGTGCCGCATCGGCTGTTCGGCTATATTGATGGCGCGGAAAGCTGTTCGGCTGCGCGCTGGGCGCAGGATGCGGCGCGGGAGATCTCGGCGAGCCAGGCGGCGGGGAAGCTGCCGGTGCTGGTCGGCGGGACCGGGCTGTATCTGCGCACCTTGCTCGACGGGATCGCGCCGGTGCCCGAGATCGATCCCACGATCCGCGCCGAGGTGCGCGCGCTGCCGGTCGCGGCGGCGCACGCGGCGTTGACTGCGCTCGATCCCACTGCGGCGGGGCGGCTGGCGGCGGCGGATACGACGCGGGTGGCGCGGGCGCTGGAGGTGGTGCGATCGACCGGGCGGCCGCTGGCGGCGTGGCAGGCGGAACGGAGCGGGGGAATCGCAGCGAAGGTTGCACAGGCGGCGGTCGTGCTGCTGCCGGATAGAGAGTGGCTTTTGCGAAAATGCGATGCGCGGGCGACTGCGATGTTTGAGGAGGGCGCGGTCGAGGAGGTGCGAATGCTGCTTGCGCGCGACGATCTGCCCGACGACGCGACGATCCTCCGTGCGATCGGTGTTCCTGAAGTAGCAGCGCTGCTGGCCGGAAAAAGTACGCGGCAGCAGGCGCTCGAGGCGGTACGGCTGGCGACGCGGCAATATGCCAAACGACAGTTCACCTGGTTCCGCAACCAGCCTCCGCCAAGCTGGCTCCGTATCGCCGAGTCAGAAAAGACCGATACTGCCGCTATAATCGACAGATTATTGCTACGATAATGGTTGACGCGCATGTTTTATACCTTTAGCCGCCCCTTTCCCATTGCTGCCGTGCAGCATCCCCAAGGAGAACGACCGTGACCGAGAAGAGTGGAGCCGACATCCTGATCGAGGCGCTGTGCGATCTCGGCGTGGAGGTCGTGTTCGGCTACCCCGGCGGTGCGGTGTTGCCGATCTACGACGCCTTGTTCCGCTCAGGCCGGATCAAGCACATCCTTGTGCGCCACGAACAGGCCGCGACGCATGCCGCGGAGGGCTATGCGCGCTCGACCGGCAAGCCCGGCGTGGTGCTCGTCACCTCGGGGCCCGGCGCGACCAATGCGATCACCGGGATCACCGATGCGCTGATGGATTCGATCCCGATGGTGGTGATCACCGGGCAGGTGCCGACCGCGCTGATCGGGACCGACGCGTTCCAGGAAGCCGACACCGTGGGCATCACGCGCCACTGTTCGAAGCATAATTATCTGGTGAAGGACCCCGCCAAGCTCGGCGCGACGGTGCACGAGGCCTTTTATATCGCGACCTCGGGCCGCCCTGGTCCGGTCGTGATCGACATTCCCAAGGACGTGCAGGTCGCCACCGCGCGTTACGCCAAGCCCGGCCCGATCCGGCACAAGACCTATCGCCCGCAGGTCAAGGCCGACCAGCCGAGCATCGAAGCGGCGATGGACATGCTCGCCGCGGCCGAACGCCCGGTGCTCTATACCGGCGGCGGGATCATCAACGCGGGGCCGGCGGCGAGCCAGTTGCTGTGCGAACTCGCGCGGATCAGCGGTGCGCCCGTCACCTCGACGCTGATGGGATTGGGCGCGTATCCGGCGACGGGTTCGCAGTGGCTCGGGATGCTCGGGATGCACGGCACCTATGAAGCCAATATGGCGATGAACAAGGCGGACCTCGTCGTGTGCCTCGGCGCGCGGTTCGACGACCGGGTGACCGGACGGCTCGACGCGTTCAGCCCGAACTCGCGCAAGATTCACGTCGATATCGACCGGTCCTCGATCAACAAGAACGTGCGCGTGGACTTGCCGATCGTCGCGGACGTCGGCCATGCGCTCGAGGACATGGTCCGCGTGTTCAAGGCGCGGCGTCATCCCAAGCCCGATCTGACCGAATGGTGGCAGATGATCGAGGAATGGCGCGACAAGCAGAGCCTCGCCTTCACCGATCTGGAAAGCGACATCATGCCCCAGCGCGCGATCCGTGCGCTCTGGCAGGCGACGCACAAGCGCAATCCGATCATCACGACCGAAGTCGGCCAGCATCAGATGTGGGCGGCGCAGCATTTCGGGTTCGAAGCGCCCAACAAGTGGCTGACCTCGGGTGGTCTCGGCACGATGGGTTATGGCCTGCCCGCCGCGATCGGCGCGCAGATCGGCAACCCCAAGGCGCTGGTGATCGACATCGCGGGCGAAGCCTCGATCCAGATGAACATCCAGGAGCTGGGGACCGCCGCGCAATATCGCCTGCCGGTCAAGATCTTCATCCTCAACAACGAATATATGGGGATGGTCCGCCAGTGGCAGGAGCTGACCTATTCGAGCCGCTATTCGGAAAGCTACAGCGATGCGCTGCCCGATTTCGTCAAACTCGGCGAGGCCTATGGCTGGAAGGGGATCCGGATCGAGACGATGGGCGAACTCGACGACGGGATCGCGGCGATGCTCGATTATGACGGGCCGGTGATCGTCGATTGCCGGGTCGCCAAGCTGGCGAACTGCTTCCCGATGATTCCGTCGGGTGCCGCGCATACCGAGATGCTGTTGCAGGCGAGCGAAGTCTCGGGCGAGATGGACGACGAAGCGAAGGCGCTGGTGTGATGGACAGTATTGCAAACACTCCTCCCCGGGACGGGGAGGGGAACCGTAAGCATTCAGCGAACGGTGGAGGGGGCTCGCCACGAGCGCTCCGCCCGTTGCCCGCCCCCTCCCCCACGCCGCTACGCGGCGCGGTCCCCCTCCCCGTGCCGGGGAGGATTTGAGATGCACATCACCCAGCAAACAGAATCCCGCCACACGCTCGCCGTGATGGTCGACAACGAGCCCGGCATTCTAGCGCGGATCGCGGGGCTGTTCACCGCGCGTGGCTATAATATCGAGAGCCTCACTGTGTCCGACGTCACCGCCGATAAGGCGGTCAGTCGGATCACGATCGTGACCTCGGCGAGCGATGCGACGATGGAGCAGATCCTCGCGCAGCTCGACCGGCTGATCCCGGTGCATTCGGTGACCGATCTCACCGCGCTCGGCCCGCACGTCGAGCGCGAGCTGGCGTTGCTCAAGGTCTCGGGCGTGGGGGATCACCGGATCGAGGCGCTTCGTCTGGCCGACGTCTACCGCGCGCGCGTGGTCGATGCGACGACGACCAGCTTCGTGTTCGAAGTGACCGGCGGGCGCGAGAAGATCGACACGTTCGTGACGCTGATGCGCGAAGTCGGGCTGTGCGAAGTCGCGCGGACCGGGATCGTCGCAATGGCTCGCGGCGCCAAGCCGGTTTAAGCTTTACCCATAGGGCCGTCATCCCCGCGCAGGCGGGGATCCATTATCACGAGCGTCAGCGGCGAAGGTTTCCCGCCGGCGCGACACTGACCAAAAAGGGAAATACCATGCGCGTTTATTATGATGCCGATGCCGACCTGAACCTGATCACGTCCAAGAAGATCGCGATCGTCGGCTATGGCAGCCAGGGCCACGCGCATGCGCAGAACCTGCGCGATTCGGGTGTCACCGACATCGCGATCGCGCTCCGCGCCGGCTCCGCCACCGCCAAGAAGGCGACCGAGGCGGGCTTCAAGGTGATGACCAACGCCGAAGCCGCTGCCTGGGCCGACATCACGATGATCCTCGCGCCCGACGAGCATCAGGCGGCGATCTATGCCGACGATCTCCACGCGAACCTGAAGCAGGGCGCGACCATTGCTTTTGCGCATGGCCTCAACGTGCATTTCGGCCTGATCGAGCCGCGCGCCGATCTCGACGTCATCATGATCGCGCCCAAGGGCCCGGGCCACACCGTCCGCAGCGAATATGTGAAGGGCGGCGGCGTGCCGTGCCTGATCGCGATCCACCAGGACAAGAGCGGCAACGCGCATGACATCGGGCTTGCCTATGCGAGCGGCGTCGGCGGCGGGCGTTCGGGGATCATCGAGACCAACTTCAAGGAAGAATGCGAGACCGATCTGTTCGGCGAGCAGGCCGTGCTGTGCGGCGGGATCACGCATCTGATCCAGGCCGGGTTCGAGACGCTGGTCGAGGCGGGCTATGCGCCGGAAATGGCGTATTTCGAGTGCCTTCACGAGACCAAGCTGATCGTCGACCTGCTGTATGAGGGCGGGATCGCCAACATGCGCTATTCGATCAGCAACACCGCGGAATATGGCGACATCACCACGGGGCCGCGGATCATCACGGCTGAGACCAAGGCGGAAATGAAGCGCGTTCTCGCGGATATTCAGGGCGGGCGGTTCGTGAAGAACTTCGTGCTCGACAACCGCGCCGGGCAGCCCGAGCTGAAGGCCGCGCGCAAGGCGGCGGCGGCGCATCCGATCGAGAAGGTTGGGGCTGAGTTGCGCGCGATGATGCCTTGGATTGGCGCGAACAAGCTGGTGGATAAGGACAAGAACTGAGGATTGTGGTGGGGGTGGTCTCTGCGAGGCTCCCCCCACCCCAACCCCTCCCCTGAAGGGGAGGGGCTAAGAAGACGAAGCGGGCCCTAAAAGCCCCTCCCCTTCAGGGGAGGGGTTGGGGTGGGGCCGTCCAGCAGCGCGCCCTCGCCAAAGACCGCACCCCCACCCCTCCCCCCCACGAAACCGTATGTTGCCAAATCGTTGCTTGTCGCTCCCGCGCGATTTGCCGCAAAGCGATGCTCCAACAGGAGTATCCCCATGCAGCGTACCCCCCTCTTCCTCGCCGCCATCGCAGCGATCGCCGCAGCCCCGCTCGTCGCACAGATGCCCACCACGCCCCCCGGCACGCGCAGCGTCGCCAAGGTCGCCGCCGGCACGTACAAGGTCGACACCGGCCACACGCAGGTCGTCTTCTCGCTCAACCACCTCGGCTTCAGCGAATATACCGGCCAGTTCACCCAGCCGACCGGATCGATGACGATCGACCCCAAGAACCCCGCCGCAGCGAAGGTCGAGATCGCCTTCCCGATCGCCAAGGTGTCGACCACGGTCGCAGCGCTCGACGAGCATCTCCAGAAGCCCGAGTTCTTCGACGCCGCCAAATTTCCCGAGGCGCGCTTCGTCTCGACCAAGGTTGCGGTCAACGGCATGAACGCGACGATCACGGGCAATCTGACGCTGCACGGCGTAACCAAGCCGGTCGTGCTCAACGCGAAGTTCATCGGTGCCGGTCCGTCGCTGTTCGGCGCGCACAAGACCAACGTCGGGTTTGCAGCAACCACGTCGATCAAGCGCAGCGATTTTGGCGTGAACGGCTACCTGCCGCTCGTCGGTGACAAGGTCGACCTGACGATCAACGCCGCGTTCGAAGCCGAGTAAGCCGTTCCCCTCGCCGGGCCCGGGCATCCCCCCGGGCTCGGCTAGACCGACGCGTGCCGTCAGGCGTTCTCGAGCGCGCGGAAATACGCTGCGGTCTGCGGCGAAACCCCGAGCAGGATCCGTCGCAATCGCCGGTCGAAATCATCCGCGGTTTCCCGGCGCGCGCGGTGGACCATCGTCCAGTCGCCGAACTCGCGTTCGGGAACATCGCGATCGACCAGGATTTCGAGATCGCGATGCCGCGCATCATCGCGCAGGCTCATCAGCAGATCCTCGACGCTTTCGTCGGGCCCCTCGATCACCTGAAGGAACGCGGCTTCCTCGGTATACAACAGGCCGGTGATGCCATCGAGACCGTTACGCGCCGCGGCCACCCGCAGGATTGCATCGCAATCGTCCGCTGCGCGACCACTCAACGCCGCCGAGACACTGGTGTAGATGATCTGACGCATTGCATGCTGCCTACCATAGCGCATGCACGCCGACATTGATGTGGATTAGGAATGTTCATCAGGGTCGCTTCGCGCTGGACAGGCGGGCCATGCCCGCGCTATCGAAAGCGCGATATGGCGATCGTGCACTGCCTTCCCCTGCTTCGACTTACGCGCCCTTAGGCGCGGACTTCTCGCGTGCGCGTTGCGCACGACGCGCCTGAGGGCCTGATCCAATCCCGTCCCCCTTGTTCGACGAGACTCATCATGCTGCGCGATCCTTCGACCAAATACCGACCTTTCCCGCAAATTGCCTTGCCCGACCGGCAGTGGCCGTCGCGGATCATCGACACCGCGCCGCGCTGGCTGTCGACCGATCTGCGTGACGGCAACCAGGCGCTGATCGACCCGATGGACGCCGAGAAGAAGACCCGGCTGTTCGACCTGATCGTCAAGGTCGGGATCAAGGAAATCGAAGTCGGTTTCCCCGCCGCGGGCGCGACCGAGTTCGACTTCATTTCCGGGCTGGTCCAGTCGGGCCGGGTCCCCGACGACACGCTGATCCAGGTGCTGACGCAGTCGCGGCGCGACCTGATTGAGCGGAGTTTCGAATCCCTGCGCGGGGCGCCGCGCGCGATCGTCCATCTGTACAATGCGGTGAGCCCGGCGTGGCGCAAGATCGTGTTCGGGATGACGCGCGAGGAGGTCAAGAAGATCGCGATCGACGGCGCGATGATCCTGCGCGATCAGGCCGCGGCGCAGCCCGACACCGACTGGTTCTTTGAATATAGCCCCGAGACCTTCTCGACCGCGGAGCTCGATTTCTCGCTCGAGGTTTGCGAGGCGGTGATGGACGTGCTGCGGCCTACGCCCGACCACAAACTGATCCTCAACCTGCCCGCGACGGTCGAATGCGCGACGCCCAACGTCTATGCCGACCAGATCGAATGGTTCGGGCGCAATATCCGGAACCGCGATTGCGTCGCTTTGAGCCTCCACCCGCATAACGACCGCGGCACCGGCGTCGCCGCCGCCGAGCTCGGGCTGATGGCGGGCGCCGACCGGGTCGAGGGCTGCCTGCTGGGGAATGGCGAGCGGACCGGGAATTGCGATCTCGTGACGGTCGCGCTCAACATGTACACGCAAGGTGTCGATCCGAAGCTCGACTTCTCGGACATCGACGCGATCGTCAGCACGGTGAATTATTGCACGCAATTGCCGGTGCATCCGCGCACGCCTTATGCCGGCGACCTGGTGTTTACGGCGTTCTCGGGCAGCCATCAGGACGCGATCAAGAAGGGCTTCGCCGCGCAGGAAGCGAAGAACGATCCGCTGTGGGAAGTGCCGTATCTGCCGATCGATCCGGCTGATCTGGGGCGCAGCTACGAAGCGGTGATCCGCGTCAATTCGCAAAGCGGCAAGGGCGGCGTTGCCTGGGTGATCGAGCAGGACAAGGGGTTGAAGCTCCCCAAGCGGTTGCAAGCGGACTTCAGCCGCCACGTCCAGCGGCTGGCGGACGAGACGAGCCGCGAATTGAACGCTGCCGACATCTGGGGGCAGTTCGAGGCGACCTATCTGGCGCGCGATGCGGACCGCTTCCGGCTGGTCGATTATCAGGAAAGCGGGAGCGTCGGGGACCGGTTGTTCGTCGGGCATGTCGCGGTGGACGGGACCGAGCAGTCGATCTCGGGGCGTGGCAACGGGTTGATCTCGGGCGTGATCGCCGCGCTGGAGGGCTCGACCGGGCCGACGCTCGACGTGGTGGATTATAACGAGCACGCGATCGGGCATGGGGCGAATGCGCAAGCGGCGGCCTATGTCGAGTGCCGTACGGCGGATGGACGGACGGTGTTTGGTGTCGGGATCGATGCCGACGTCGCCACCGCAAGCGTGCGCGCGGTGTTGAGCGCGGCGAACCGGGCTTAGCTGTCTCGCGCACCTTCCTGGCGCACTTCTTCCCCGGCGGAGGCCGGGGCCCAGTAGCGATGGCGATGGTAACTGGCGATGGCGCTTCGTCACCTCGGACATCGCTCCTGGGCCCCGGCCTTCGCCGGGGAAGCAGAAGCGAAAGCGGGAGCGGTGGTGGCTGCTCCTGCTACCGTTCGCGTTCGATCTCGCAGCCGACCGCGGCGTCGGGATAAATGTCCGGCTTGCTCGTCCGCACCGTCACTCGTTCCACACGAGGATCGGTGAAGCAGAGCGCCGCGATCGCCTCGCACAATGTTTCCTGCAGGTCGAAATGCCGATCCGCGACCAGCGCGCGGATCCCGCTACGGACAAAATCATAGTCCAGCACCTGGTCGATCCGGTCGTCGGCGGGGGGCGCGGGATAGGCGACCTGCATCCGCACCGACACGATCACGCGTTGCGGCGCGGCGCGTTCGTCGGGGTGGATGCCCAACCCCATCGTCAGCTCCAGCCCCTCGAGGACCGTCGTGAACCGTACCGGCGCGATCATACCCGACCTTCGAACATGACGTCGCGCGCCAGCGGCAGGAAATGCTGGCCGCAATCGACGAAAAGATTTTGCCCCGTGATCCCCTGCGCATCGAGCAGGAAGGCGACGGCGCGCGCGACGTCCTCGGGATCGACCGGGCGGCGCAACACGTTGCGCGACGCGACTGCCGCAAATTCGGCCTCGGTCTGGTCCGCGCTGGGCAGCGTGAGACCCGGTGATACCGCATTGACCCGGATCCGTGGACCGAGCGCCTGCGCAAGCATCGTGGTCGCGCCGGTCAGCGCAACCTTGGCGCAGCTATAGGCGAAGAAATCGGGGTTCAGATTCGCGACCTTCTGGTCGAGCACATCGACCACCGCACCGTCAGCCAGATCCTCCTGCGCCGCAAGCGCGGAGGCAAGGAGCACCGGAGCATCGAGATTGACCCGGGCATGACGCTGCAAAGATTCCGCCGAAACCATTGGCGGCGTGTCATAATCGAACAACGATGCGCTGTTGACGACCGCCATCAACGGCGCACCGAACCCCGCGCGCGCGGCATCCAGCAGCACATCCGGCGTCGCCGGATCGGCGAGATCCCCGGTCAGCACGATCGACCCCGGCAGCGCCTGCGACAGCGCGTCCGCTTCCTCCGCGGAATGGTGGTGATGGATCGCAACCCGCCACCCCTGCCCCGCCAGATGTCGCGCGATCGTCGCCCCCAGCCGGCGCGCCGCACCCGTGACCAGAACCGTCCGCTCCGCCTGCATCAGCACCCCATCAGCGCGAGGATTTCCTTCCGGCTGCGTTCGTCGTCGCGGAATACGCCCATCATCCGGCTGGTTACCATCGATACGCCCGGCGTCCGCACGCCACGCGCGGTCATGCACGCGTGGCTCGCCTCGATCACCACCGCGACACCCAAAGGCTTCAGATTATCCCAGATGCAGTTGGCGACTTCGGCGGTCAGCCGTTCCTGCACCTGCAAGCGCCGCGAATAGGCATGCAGCACACGCGCGAGCTTGGAGATGCCGACGACCCAGTCGGACGGCAGATAGGCGATGTGCGCCTTGCCGATGATCGGCGCCATGTGATGTTCGCAATGCGACTGGAACGGAATGTCCTTGAGCAGCACGATCTCGTCATAGCCGCCGACTTCTTCGAACACGCGCTTCAGATGAATCGCGGGATCGTCCTGATATCCGCTGCAATATTCCTTCCATGCGCGCGCGACTCGCTGCGGCGTCTCGATCAATCCTTCGCGTGTCGGGTCGTCGCCGGTCCAGCGGATCAGCGTGCGAACCGCCTCGGCGACGTCGTCCGGCACGAAAAGCTTTGCGGGTGCTGCGACCAGATCGCCTTCACTCAACAGTGCCCCGTCGTCATCCATCATCGCTCTTTCGGTTACCGGAACGGCTTTGACGCTACGGCAATCGTCGCGTCATGCCTCGTGCTGTTCAAGGAGCCGAATTGGTCCTGCTTTGCAACTGTATCCTTTCGGTAACGCTGCGGCACAGCTTCCGTAACTACGTATCATTATGCGATTGACGCAGGATTCAACCGCACGCTAATTCACAAACCCTAAATTCGAAAACGCAGAACCGGCGTCAAGACTGGCAACTGCGGCAGCGAGAGGATGACAGATGAGGAAGTCGGACCTGCTTGGCGCGTCGGCAATCGCATTGCTGTGCGCGGTTCCCGCCTATGCGCAGGATGCCCCCCCTACCACCCAGGCACAGGGCGCGCCTGCCGCGACCTCCGCCGCCCCGCAGATTGATCGCAGCGCGACCGATACCGATGACATCATCGTCACCGCCACCAAGCGCGAGCAGACGTTGCAGGACGTCCCCGTCTCGGTCGCCGTCACCAGCGACGACACGATCAAGAAGGCCAAGATCCACGACCTGATCGACCTTCAGGCAAGCGTTCCCTCGCTCAAGGTCACCCAGTTCCAGAGCGCGGGGCAGACCAACTTCACGATCCGCGGCTTCGGCAACGGCAACGGCAACATCGGGATCGAGAGCTCGGTCGGCGTCTTCATCGACGGCGTCTATCGCTCGCGCTCGGCCTCCTCGATCTCGGATCTTCCCGAACTCGAGCGCATCGAAGTCCTGCGCGGGCCGCAATCGACGCTGTTCGGCAAGAACGTCGCAGCGGGTGCGATCTCGATCGTCACCAAGCGTCCGCAATTCACCTGGGGCGGCACGGCCGAGGCGACCGCGGGCAACCTCGGCAATATCGAGGCACGCGCGTCGATCACCGGGCCGATCAGCGAGACGATCGCCTTCCGCCTGTTCGGCAGCGTCAACCAGCGCGAGGGTTTCTACACCAACCGCCTGACCGGCGGGAAGGTCAACGGGCGCGACCGCCAGTCACTGCGCGCCGACGTGCTGTTCGAGCCATCGTCCAACTTCTCGGTCCGGATCATCGGCGACCTCAACAACATCAACGAAGTCTGCTGTGGCGCGGTGACGATCACCAACGGCCCGCTAACCCAGCTGATCGGCTTGCCACGGTCGATCGGCGGAGTCGGCGGGCTCGTCGGCAACGCCGCGACCCCGTTCAACCGCGAAGTCGTCTATAACACCGCGCCGAACAACCGCCTCAACGGCAAGGGCATATCCGGCCAGATCGACTGGAACCTCAGCTTTGCCAAGCTGACCTCGATCACCGCCTATCGCCGCCAGACCAACCGCACCGATCTCGACGTGGATTTCACCGGCGGCGATATCTCCAACCAGACCACCGACGACACGATCAAGACCTTCACGCAGGAAATCCGGCTCGCGTCGGATTATGCGGGGCCGTTCAACTGGCTGCTCGGTGGCTTCTATTCGGACGAGCGGATCAAGACCGGACGCAACATCCTGTACGGTGCGGACGGTCGTCGCTTCGCCAATGCCGCCGCGCTCGCCGCAACGGGCGGGGCACTGACCGGCACGTCGCCCATTACCCAACTCGAAGCGCTCCAGCGCGGCGCGGGCAACACCAGCGTGATCCCGGGCCAGACCTACTTCGCGCAAGGGACCGGGATTCTCGACAATTACCGGCTCAACGACATCTCCTACTCGATCTTCGGGCAGGCGGATTACAAGCTGTTCGAGCGCCTCACGCTGACCGTCGGCGGAGCGTATCTCAACGACAAGAAGTCCGCCTTCTCGAACGTCGTGCTGACCGATCGTTTCTCGCAGCTGAACTTGCGGAACGTCCCCGAGCTCGGTCTTCTGCCATTGCAGTTGCTCAACCCGCTCGCCCCTGCCGGAGCGCGCATTCCGACCAATTTGTTCGCCGGGCTCAACGCGCTCCAGTTCTTCTATCCCGACACCGCCAATCATGGTCCGGTCAACTTCCCCAACGCGAGCGAAGACGGCATCCTGAAGGGCGACAAGTTCACCTATCTGGCGCGCGCCAAGTTTGATTTCTCGCGCAACGTCAACGTCTACGGAAGCTACTCGACCGGCTGGAAGGCAGGCGCGTACAATCTGTCGTCGGACAGCCGCCCCGCCAACAACGGCGTCGGCCGCACCGCTGCACCCGAGAACGTCGAGGTCTGGGAAATCGGCGGCAAGGCGCGGTTCAACGGTGGCTATTTCAACGTCGCGCTGTTCGACGAGAAGATCAAAGGCTTCCAGTCGAACGGCTTCACCGGCACCGGCTTCGCGCTGGTCAACGCCGGCAGCCAGTCGGTTCGCGGCGTAGAGGTCGAGGCGTCGTACAAGCCGTTCCGCGCCTTGCTGCTCAACGCATCGGGCACCTATCTCGATGCCAAATACGACAGCTTCACCCGTGCACCGTGCTTCGCGTTCGATCCGCGCTGCCAGGTTCCGGCGGGGTCGCCCGCGGGCACCCTCGCGCCGCAGTTCCGCGACCTGACCGGCGCGCGACCGGGCGGCGTCCCCGAATTCTCGGGCAACGTCAACGCCACCTATACGCAGCAAATTACCGATCGGATCAGCGGCTTCGTCCGTGGCGAATTCGTCTACAGCAGCAAGACCGCGCTGACCGACACGGTCCCCGCCTCGGTCGCCAGCAGCGAGGTCAAGACCGTCAACGCGAGCATCGGGCTCGACCTGCCCGACGCGTTCCAGATCCAGGGTTGGGTGCGCAACCTCGGCAACGACAATTACTTCCTGTCGGCGTTCAACACCGTGATCCAGTCGGGCAGCTACAGCGCGTACATCAACGAACCGCGCACCTACGGCATCACGCTCCGCAAGGGGTTCTGATCCGGCCACGATACGACGAACGGCCCGTCCCTCGCGAAGAGGGGCGGGCCGTTTGCGTCGGGCGGTGCAACGATCCGGCGGCTCGCGCGCTGTTGCACCATCGTAACGGAGATACGCGATGGCAGAATTGAAAAAGGGTGACGAGGTCACCTGGAATTCCCCGGGAGGCACCGCGCATGGCGTGGTCGAGAAGAAGCAGACCAGCCCGACCCAGATCAAGGGTCACAAGGTCGACGCCTCGCCCGAGGAACCGCAATTCATCGTAAAGAGTGACAACGGCGGCAAGGCAGCGCACAAGAGCGCAGCGCTCGACAAGGCGTGAAACCGATGTCGGTTGTAACGACACACCAGGAAGGACCAACAAAATGGCCAAGACTCCAACCGCAAAGAGCGACGCCCCCAAGACCGGCGGCATCTTCGCGCCTATCCAGCCTTCGCCCGAACTCGGCGCGATCGTCGGCAACGACAAGCTTCCGCGCAGCGAAGTGATCAGCAAGGTCTGGGAATATATCAAGAAGAACGACCTGCAGAACCCCGAGAACAAGCGTGAAATCGTCGCCGACGAAGCGCTCAAGAAGGTGTTCGGCAAGGACCGCGTGACGATGTTCGAAATGAACAAGCATCTCGCGGGCCACATGAAGGCGTAAGTCCGCCTTAGCTGGTTCCGGAACGGCCGCGACACCCCCCGGTGTCGCGGCCGTTTCCATATGCGCGGTCCGCCGCGTGACGGTTGCGGTTTGCCTCGATCGGGAAAGGCGCTACCAAACCCCATGCGCAGCGACGATGCGGACACCCTGAAATATCGGCTGCGCCGACAAAGCCGTACGCCTGCGTGGCTGTCACTGTCGTGGCGCGCGCTGCTCGCGCTGGCGTTGCTTGGCGTGGCGCTTGCGGTGCACTGGTTCGATCGCGACGGGCTGCGGCAGAATTCGGGCGAGCCCGTCACCTTCGCTGACATCCTGTATTTCACGATGATCACGGTGACGACCGTCGGCTATGGCGATATCGTGCCGGTGACGCAGCAGGCGCGGATGTTCGATACGTTCGTGGTGACGCCGATCCGGCTGTTCGTGTGGCTGATCTTCCTCGGGACCGCATATGATTTCCTGCTGAAGCGGGTTTGGGAGAAATGGCGAATGAGTGTGATCCAGCGCCGTCTTACCGATCATGTCATCGTGACCGGCTACGGCACCAGCGGCGCCGAGGCAGTGCGCGAGCTCGTCCGGCGCGGCGCCGACCCCGAGACGATCGTGGTGATCGACGATTCCGCCACCGCGCTGCAGCGGGCGGAGGATTGCGGCACGACCGTGATGGAGGGCAATGCCACGCGCAACGCCGCACTCGAGGCGGCACGGATCGAGAATGCGCGTGCGGTGATCGTATCGGCCGGGCGGGACGACACGTCGATCCTGATCGTGCTGACCGCGCGCCGCCTCGCGCCCGACGTGCCGATCAGCGTCGTGATCCGGTCGCAGGACAATGAGGCGATCGCGCAGCAGGCCGGCGCGAATACGGTGATCAATCCGGCGAGTTTCGCCGGGCTGTTGCTCGCAGGATCGACGCATGGCGCGCATACCGCGGACTATATGGCGGACCTCGCCGCCGCGGGGGGCCGGGTCGCTCTGCGCGAGCGTGCCGTCACGGCGGAGGAAGTGGGCAAGCCGTTGTCGGGAATCACGACCGGGCTGGGCCACCGGATTTACCGCGGGCAACACATCTTCTGTTTTTGGGAACCCGAGGCGGCGCGGCTCGAGGCGGGTGACCAGATCGTCGAAGTCGTTCCGCGCGGCGAGGGTTAGCACCGCCGGCGGGTTTATCTGCGCGGACGCGATACTGCGGCGACGATGTCCTGTTCGGTCGCGACATGCTCCTCGATGATGCAGCGGAGCATCAGCCCGCTGATCCCGCGTTCGGACACTACGCTTGCCTGTGCGACGTTGAGCCCGTCGGACGACTGCCGCCGCGCGCCCTCCCCGACGAGCGCATGCGGGTGTCGCGTATGATAGGCGTAGCTGCCGGTCGTCGCGACGACGCGGTTCCGGTCGTCCACGATCGAGGCGATGCCGTTGCCGGTGGTCTTGTCGACCACCCGCATGATCGCGTCCGCCTGCCCCTCGAAATCGAACTCTAGATAGCAGACACCGATCGTCGCGCCTTCCATCCGCACCGGCGCGACATAGACCAGCACCTTGCGGTCATCCGACCACGGGTTCTGCCAGACTGCGTCGGTCATCCACGTGATCTCGGGTGGTGCCGCCATCGCACGCTGGAACTGCCCATACTCCTTGAAGTTGGTGCCTCGTACCGCGGCATTGTCATGCGCGCACGCCGCGACCTCGCCATCGGCGTTCACGACGAACGCGTTGAGGAAATAGGGCGAGCAGCCGAGCAACGACCGTAGCCGATCCAGCGCACGTGCTTCGATCCGCGGCGATGCGCGATCGACCATCAACGCTTCGGCGATCGAATAGTCGGTGGCCAGCATCCGCACGTCGATCGACCGATCGTACAAGGTGCGCGCAAGCGTATCCGCGATCGACTGCGCAAGATCGGCAAGCCGCCCGCTCTCGATGTCGCGCGCGAGTTCGTCTGCGATCGCGGTGCCCTGCTGGAGGTAGCCGAGCACCTCGTCACGGAAGCTGGATGCCGACGTGCCTGCCATGCCTGCAAGCGTCTTCACTTCCTGCGCCACCACGGTGAACCCGCGCCCCGCATCCCCCGCGCGCGCCGCCTCGATCGTGGCGTTGAGCGCGAGCAGATTGGTGCGGCCAGCGATCAGTTCGGCCTGGCGGACATGCGCCGTGACCTGGTCGCTCAACGTCGTCAGCAGGGAGCGTATGCGGCGGGGCATCGGTACTTTCTTCCACGTTTCGATCGGCTTATCGGCAGATTGTTAACATGGGATTGCGCGCCTTGCGGACCCGATCACCGATCGGGAGCGCCTTTACCGATACCGCCCCATCGTCACCTTCAGCACTTGCGGGCGGTCATGCAGATTGAGCCCATAGTCCGTCTGATCGCCGTTCCAGACGCGGCTCCTGACCCACTGTCCCTTGTCGAACCGGCCTTCCTCGACGCTGACGACAATGCCGTTCGGCGGCGATCCCGCCGCGCCCGAGAAGATCAGCCGGACGTGATCGCCCACGACGAGGAACTCGTTCGCCGACAGTTGCGCGATCGCCGCGCCACCGATCGGCTGGTCCGCCCAGGGCGCGGGCGTGGACTTGAGCCACGTCCAGTCCTTCTCGCCGAACTGCCACTCGCCCCATTTCGCGGTGATCGTCCAGCCGCCCATCGTGGTCGATTGCGTGGCACCGTCATCGGGTTTGGCGAAACCGAAGGTCGGCTTCTCCGAAGCGATCCGTGCCCAGTCGCGCATGATCGAGCCGAACGCCGCATAGGGCAAGGCGAACGCGTCGAGCGTCGCTGCATCCATGTTCGCAGCACCGAGCGGGTAGTTGAGATAGCCCGTCTCATCCATCCCGAACGGCGCAAACCCCACCCCGCCACGGCCAAGTGCTGCATAGACGTAGCGTGCGAAATCGCTGCCGTTGCCGATCTCCGGGACCATCAGCGGATTGTCGGCCCGCGCGAACTTGTCGAGATACTGGATGACGTTCGCGCTCTTGCGATCGTAGATATCGGGCGCCTGCAGATCGAGCGCTGGAGCCGCCGCCTTCCAGATGTCGAGCACATCCTGCTGCGGCCCGCCCGAGGCCACGCCGGTCGGATCGGGCACGTTGGACGGCCCGGCGAGCGCCGCATTGGCGTACATCGGCAGCGGCTTGATCGCCTTGCCCGCCGCCGCGATCGCATTGACATAAGATGCGACGTACCAGCTGTTGAACGCGCGATCAGCCTGCGCGCCGAACGCGGTGGCCCAGGTGCCGCGCTTGCCCATGCGCTTGGCCAGCGCCGCGGGGATCGGCTGGGCGAACAGCTTGTCCCCCTGCGCGCTGTAATCCCGCGGGACGCGGTAGCTGCCCGTCTCATTCTCGACCTGCACCATGATGACGGTATTCTGTGGATCATGGTCACGCAGATATTCGATCAGCTTGACGAAGGCGCGCTTGTCCGCCTCGAGCGTCTTGGTCGACAGCGGGGTCAGGACGTCGTGGTCCTTTCCGGCGCGCTCCTTCATCCGCGGGAAACGGCGGTTGTCGAGCTTGACCCACGCCGGCGTATACGCAGGCGAGGTGTTCTTCCACGTCCCGAACCACAACAGTACGACACGCTTGTCATGCGCGCGCGCCTGATCGAGCAGCGCCTGGACGAAGGACAGGTCGAACTGCCCCTCGGTGGGTTCAACCTGCTGCCACGCCACCGGGACCTCGACCGTATTCGCATGGATCCGGTCGAGCACCGCCCAGGTCTTGGCGAGCGGCTCGGGATAGTTGGTCGAATTGTTGACTTGCCCACTCAGCATCAGGAACGGCGCGCCGTCGACGATCAGCGCGTGCCGCCCGCCCTTGCTGACGAAATGCGGGATCTGCGTCGCGTCCGGTGCGGCAAGCGCGGGGACCGTCACGGCACCCTGCCCCGCCATCAGTGCAGCCGCCAACACGGTCCTGATCTTCATGGTCGGCAATCCTTCAAAACCACGGCCCCTCGGGCCTATCAATAGACGACGCGCGCCGAGATGCTGAACCGGCGATCGGAGATGGTCGCTGTACGCGGACGCGTCTCGATTCCGAAATAGGATTGTTTCAGCGCGTTCCCGAGATTGCGCCCGTCCACCCCGAGCGAGAAGTTCGGCGTGACGGCGAGGTTCACCGACGCATCGATCTGGCCATAGGGGCGATCGAAGATCGGCAGATTGCCCGTGCCGACCCCGGCGGTCGTCTCAACGAACTTGCTCCGCCAGTTATACGCGACGCGGGCCGAGACCTTGCCCTTCTCGTAGATGCCGACGAGATTGTAGCTGTACTTGGACAATAGCTCGAGCGGGACCTGTGTCACGGGGCCCGACGTCGCCGGGCTCGGTGCCTTGGAATCGACAAAGGTGAAGTTCGCCTGCACCCCGAACCCGCTCAGCGGCCCCGGCAGGAAATCGAAGAACTGCTGATACGACACCTCGGCCCCCTTCACCTTGGCGTCCGCCGCATTGGTGTAGGAGGTGACCTGATAGGTGTAACTGCTGTTGTCGGGGAAGGTGATGTCGCGCGGGGTCACCGCGGTCTGGATGTAGCCGTTGATCTGCTTGTAGAATCCCGCGACGGAGATGAACCCGGTCCGCGCGAAATACCATTCGAGCGAGGCGTCGAAATTACGCGACGTCATCGGCTTGAGGAACGGGTTGCCGCCGCTTGCGGTGTGGACCTCATTCTGCTGCGCCGGACCCGGCTGAGTCAGCGTCAGGCTCGGGTTGAGCTGCGCGAAGGTTGGGCGTGCGAGGTTGGCGGAGGCCGCCAGCCGCAACTGCAATTTCGGCGTGAAATGGTAGCGCAGGTTCACGCTGGGGAGGAACTTGGTGTAGGAATCGGACACCGCGATCTGCTGGAACGCAGGCGCACCGGTCGAGACCGATCCATCCGGCTGCACGATCTGCGGCACCTGCTGATAGAAGCCCGACACCGACAGGTCGGTCTTGACCAGACGCCCGCCGATGTTCCCGTCGAGCGGGATCGACAGCGGTGCCGCATCGAAGAAGGCGGCGACATAGCCCGCGTAGATCTTCTGCTTCTGCGCATTCGATCCGCTCGGCAGATAGGCCGGCGCACCGTCGATACCGAAGGAGGTCAGCGTATCGTTGTAATTGCCGATCGTATCGAGCGGGAAGGTCACCACGCTGCCGAAGACGTTGGCGTCACCGCGCAGGATGTCGCTCAGGTCGTAATTCTCGAGCCCGCCGCGTCCGTTGATGCTGGAATAGCGATAGCCTGTGTCGCGCGTGGCGTTGCGCCGGTCCGAATAACGGAAACCGGCGCGCAGCGACTGAAGGATCGATCCGGTGAAGCTGTACTTCGCATCCAGGCGGCCAGTCCGCTCCGAGCCCCGCGAACGCGCGAAATCATCGAGGAAGCCGTTGTTCGAAAACAGCGACGTGTCGGTCGTCGCGGTCGCGGGGATCGTGCTGAACGACGCGATCTTGCCGGATACGTCCTGCTGGAACGTCGTGCTCGGCCCGTTGGTCAGCACGATGAAGTTCGAGGTGTTGGTCGACGAGCTGATATATTGCCCATCCGCGGTGACCTCGAGCTGCGGCGTCGGGTTCCAGCGCGCCGACAGCGAGTAATCGGTCGTCGTCGAATCGCGCGTCGTCTGGCTGGCGTAGGAGCCGAGCGGGACGTTCTGGAACGTGCCGCTCTGGAAGTCGCCATTGTCGGCAAAGCTGAACGGCGCACCCGGCAGGGGCGAGATCGCCGCATCGCCGGTCGAGGCGAAGAACGCATTGCCGCGGATGTTGAACTTATACTGGTTGCGGAACACTTCGCCGGTCAGCAGCAACGTGTCAGTCGGCTTCCACTGCACCGCCACGTCGACGCCGAAGCGTTCGCGGTCGCCGTAATTCTTGTTGAGACCGCCACCGTGCGGGATGTTGGTAACTTGGCCGGACCGTCCGAGCGTCGCCGCGGCCGCGGCGTCTGCCGGATTGGCGAAGCTGCCGTCGGCGTTGCGGCTCTGGTCGAGCGTGTAATAGGGTTCGGTGGTGATCTGGTCGTCGCGGAAATATGCCTTCTGATAAGCGACGTCGGCGAGCAGGCCGAATTCACCGATCCCGGTCTTCCAGCGATCGCTCAGCAGCAGCGACGCCGACGGGCCGCTCTTGCCGACCAGATCGTAATAATTGTTGGTGACGTTCGCGGCGAGCTTCGCGCCCGGGAAATCGAACGGCTTGCGCGTGCGGAAGTTGATGACACCGCTCAACTGGCCTTCGATCTGGTCCGCCGAAGGGTTCTTGTAGACGTCGATCCCGGCGAGCAATTCAGCAGGGACGTCCTCCAGGCTGAGCTGGTCGACTCCGCCCGCGGTGAAGATGTCGCGTCCGTTCAGTTCGGTGCGCACTTGCGTCAGACCGCGGATCGCGACCGAGCTCCCCTCGCCGTAATTGCGCTGGATCTGGATGCCCGCGACGCGCTGGAGCGCCTCGGCGACGTTGCGATCGGGCAGCTTGCCGATGTCGTCGGCGACGATCGAATCGACGATCTGCGAGGAGTTCTGCTTGATCGACTGCGCCGAGCGCAGACTGGCGCGCGTGCCCGTAACGACGATGTCGCTCCCCGGGACGGCAGCAGTGTCCCCCGCCGCCGCCGGTGTGGCGCCATCCGACGCGGGAGCAGCGGCGGGGGTTGCGGGTTGCGCTTCGCGGGTCGGTGCGGGCGCGACCTGCGCGACCGCAGCAGTCGACCAGATCAGACAGAGGGGCAGCGGTGCCGACGCGAGCCAATTGATCGAACGCATACCCAACCCCTAACGCTTTTGTCCTACTATTAATTTCGCGGATACAATCCTGTTTCCATGAGTGCAATATAAATCATTGCAAAATGTTGCTCGCTACTCGATCAATGCGACCCCGTAGCCCGGCAGCGTGAGCTTGCCTGCGGTGACCGGGGTACCCAACGCGTCCTTGCGTCCGCTCGAGACCGCGATGCTCGCCGGAGCATTCGTGGTGTTGACGTACAGCGTCCGTCCCTCGACCGTCCGCGCGGACACACCCTACGGCGTCACGGGCCCCTGCTCGATCGACAAGTCGGCGTAGAGCGAACGGATCAATGGCCCGATGAATTCAGGCTGCGCGGCTGTGGCGAGATAGATCGCCTTGCCCTTGCCGAACCGGTTGACCGTGATCGCCGCGCTTTTTGCCGGAGTATTCTCGAACGTCGCCATCGGCTTGGCCGTGTCGAGTTCGAGGATCTCATAGTAACCGTCGGATCCGGTGCGGGTCTGGCCCGCGAATCCCATCTTCAATGGCTGTGGCGAGCGATAGAAGGCGCTGGTGCGCAGGCCGAACACGTCGCTCAACCGGCCCGGCAGCGGGGTGTCGAACCATTTCCCCGTCTCGTCCGCTTTGGCCGAATAGCCCGTCATGATGACCGTGCCGCCATTCGCCACGTAACGGCGGATCGCGTCGGCGCCCTCCTTGTCCATGATGTACGCGCTCGACAGGACGACGAGCTTGTACGCGTCAATCTTGTCATGCCCGACGTCGAGCACCGCCGCGTCGACATTGTCCTCGTACAGCGGCTGGAACGCGGCCTTGACCTGATCCGCGTAATTCCCCTGGAAATACTGCTTCATCGTGTTGGGGCCGGGCGGCGGGCTGGTCAGCCACATGCTCGCAAACGAATAGCCGAGAGCGACGTCGGGCTTGCGATAGCGCGGGAAGCCCATCGTCTGGAGCGTCTTGAACTCGGAGGCGATCTTGCCGAATTCGGCGACCTTCCACGACGGCCGGTCATCATGGTCGACTAGCCCGAACAGCGACTGTTCCTCGCCGCCGAGATGCGAATTGAAGGTCCAGGCGAGGAACGACTGCGCATAATTGAGCAGCCCGAAATAGGCCCACATCCGCGACCGCCCCGGCGCACCGTAATCGCCGCCGCCGCCCGCGGTGAATTCGTTGAACCAGACGGGCGTGTCGTGCCCGGCCTTGATCATCATCACCTCGAACGCGGCGCTCAAGGGATCGCCGGGGTAGAAGCCTTCCGCACCGTAGGAGGAGATCTTGTCCCACGACCGCAGCCAGTCAAACCCCTTGGCGGGCGCGTTGGGCCACAGGTTGGAGACGGCGGGCAGATTGGGCGCGTACTGCTTGCGGACGTCGTCGAGATCGGTCAGCGCAGCGATCGTCGTATCGGACCAGAAGCGCCGCAGGTCGAGGTTGCGCTCGTTCGGGCCGGGGCCGTTGCCATAAGGCAAGTCGACTTCGTCCCAGCCGTTGAGATGCCGCGACCAGCGTTGCGTCGCCCACGCCGTGTTGAGCGCGGCAATCGTGCCGTATTTCTTCTGGAGCCAGCCGACGAAGCGTCCACGGTCGGCCTCCGAATAGGACATGGGCGAGCTGCCGACTTCATTGTCATAGCCGATCGCCGCGACCGCGGGGTTCTTGCCATAGCGCTGTAGCATCGCGACCGCGAGCTTGCGGACGAGGCGGCGATAGTCGGGATCGCCGATATTATCCTGGTAGCGCGTCGAGGCGTGGAGCCGCACCCCGTCCTGATTGACGATATCCGCGCCCGGATAGCGCTTGTGCAGCCAGATCGGCGCGGGGAGCCCGGGAATGTCGACGATCACCTTGATCCCCGCGGCGTGCATTTGCGCGAGCACGTCGTCGAACCATTCGAAGGTGTAGACGCCCTCCTTCGGCTCGAACGCATCCCACGACAGGTCGCCCATCCTGACCATCGTGAAATGTGCGGCCTTCATGACCGCAATGTCCTGCCGGATCTGCGTAGGCGTGCGATCGACCGGCTGATAGTTCGCGCCGACGAACAAATTGCCGCGCCCCGGCCAGTCGGGGTGGCCGGCCGCGCTTTGCGCCTGGGCGCGCTCGGGGGCGGCAAACGGAGCGACCGTGGCGGACAGGGCGAGTACGAGTGCGCTGCCGATCCGGGCTAAGCGGTATCGTGGACTTGGCATCGGTCGGATCTTTCGGGGAAACGGGATGGGCGACGCGGTCAGCGTCAACTAAAACGGATGGCGAAGGCGCTGGCGTGGCGCGTCGGGAGGCGATCCGGCACGTCGATCAGCAGCGCCTGGTCAGTCTGGCGGAAGCGGAGCACACCGGGGTGGCCGAGCAATCGCACGTCACGGACACGGCGCTTCTCGTGCGGATTGGACGCGCCCAGCGCGGTGACGACGGTCTGCCCGCGGGGTTCGCCCAGCGCGATCGCGTACAACGTGTCGTCCTTCGTCGTAAAGCGGATGTCGCGTGCGGTGTAGACCGCCTTTTCCTTGAACATGCCGGCGGCCGCCTCGGTCGGGCCCTCGCCGAAGATCTGCCACGGGCGCGTGCCGTGGATCGCTTCGGCGTTGACCTTCATCCACGGTGCCAGTTCCGCCAGCAACGTCTCGGACTCGGGGGGCAGGCTGCCGTCCGCGTGGAGCACGACGTTGAGCAGCATGTTGCCGTTCTTGCTGACGATGTCGGCCAGCATCGTGACGACTTCGGTGCAGCTCTTGTACTCATAGGTCGCATTGTCGAACCAGTCGCCGTTCGACGTGTCGGTCTGCCACGGCAGCGGATTGATGCCCTTGAGCACCCCGCGCTCGACATCCTGCACGGCCCACGCCGGATCGAACGCGCCCGAGCCCGAATCCTTGCAATTGTAAACGGCCTGCAACCCGCCGCCGCGCGCCATGTTACGGTTGAAGAAATGCGCGAGCAGCGCACGCCCGGTCTCGCCGAAGGGGAGCCCGCCGTCGGAATAGAGCAGATCGGGCTGATGCTGGTCGAGCAAGTCGCTGATCCGGTCGAACCACCTTTTGTGATGCACCGGGTTCTTGGTGTACCAGGACTCCGGCGTGTTGACGAACGGCTCGTCGCGATTGTCGTAATAGAGATCGGCAAAGCGCGGGTCCGCGCCGTCATAGCGCACGCCGAGCTTGGGCCAGAACTGGTCGTAGAGCTGGTTGGGATGCCACCAGGTGTAACTCGCGCCGAGATGCTCCGACACGCCGAAGCGCAGGCCGCGCCTGGTGGCGGCGGCCTTCCACGCGCCGACGATATCGCGCTTGGGCCCCATCGCGACCGCATTCCACCGCTGGTGGCGCGAGTTCCACAGGTCGAAATTGTCGTGATGGACCCCCATCGAGACGAAATACTTCGCCCCGGCGGCGGCGTACCGCGCCATCAGCGCCTCGGGATCGAACCGCTCGGCGCGCCACAGCGGGATGAGGTCCTTATAGCCGACTTCGGACGGATGGCCGTAGGTCTGGAGGTGATGCTGATAGTGCGGGTGCCCCGGCACGTACATGAAGCGCGCATACCAGTCGCCCTGGCGCGGCACCGCCTGCGGCCCCCAATGCGCCCAGATACCGAACTTGGCGTCCCGGAACCACGCAGGCGTCTGGTAAGCCTTGAGCGACGCCTCGGTGGAATCGAATGGTCCCGTCACGAGCGGGGTTTTAACCGCGGGCGCGACACGCTTGCGGGGGGTGCCCAGCGCCTGGGCGGGTGAAGCCCCTGCCAACATCGTCGTCAACGACGCCTGCAGGAACGCCCGCTTGCTAATCGGTTCCAAGACCCTCTCCCCCGCCTTGTCGCCGGACGCGACTTGTTACCTACGATAGCGTTTCAGCTCATATTTGCAAATCTGTTTTCAGGAGCAGAAATTTGCGGTAGCGTGGTTGAGAAACCTAGTATTGATTTTGCAAGCCGATGCGCCGCAAGTTGTGCTGTGGAGAAGACCCCGACAGAAGACTGCATGGCTGCGACAAATACGCGACGAGGCATCACGAACTGCATCTTGCAGTCGACGTAAACCTGGCGATGGCAGTATTGCTGGTGCCCCCGAGTGGATTCGAACCACCGGCCTGCGGTTTAGGAAACCGTCGCTCTATCCACCTGAGCTACGGGGGCGCGGGGCGGACCGTAATGGGTCGGCTGGAGCGGGTCAATCGACGCGCTGCGCATCGCGCGCAAGATCGTCAGTTGACGGTTTCCGGCGGAAGGAACGGCATCGGCAAGGGGGCGATCGGGACGCCTTCGTCGACCAGTGCCCGGGCTTCGGCGATCGTCGTCTGTCCGTGGATCGGGGCCTGCTCGACGCTGCCGTCATGCATCGCCCGCGCTTCGTCGGCGAAAGCGCGGCCGACCCATTTGGACTGGCTGAGCATCTTCGCCTGCGCCTGCGCCAGCACTTGCAAGGCGGCCTTCACCTCGGCTGGTGCGGGGACCTTCCCCGGCGGTGGCGTTGCGTCGCCTGCGGAGGGTACAATGGCAGGCACGGAGGCCCCAGTGCCGCGATTCCCCTTGATCCCGACATTGGGTGCCATCACGGCCTTGCCGACTTGCGTGTCGCCGCACAGCGGACAGGATAGCAAACCGCGCGCACGCTGTTCGTCATAGGCCGCGCTCGAGCCGAACCATGCCTCGAACACATGCTCCGACGAACACCGCAAGTCGAACACGATCATCCGGTCGAATTTCCGGTCTCGACCGCGGGGATGGCGCGGCGATGCGCAAGCACCGGGATCCGTGCCCGGACATCAGCGATCCGCGCGGGGTCGATCTCGGCGAACCCCACGCCCGCCGCCTCGCCCATGTCGAGCACGATTTCGCCCCACGGGTCGATCACCAGCGAATGGCCGTAGGTCGCGCGGCCATCCTCATGCTCACCCGTCTGCGCTGCCGCAACGACATAGGCCGCCGCCTCGATCGCGCGCGCGCGGAGCAACACATGCCAGTGCGCGGCCCCCGTCGGACGCGTGAACGCCGCCGGAACCGCAAGAACCGTCGCGCCCGCGTCGCTCAAGGCGCGGTACAGATCGGGAAAACGCAGGTCGTAGCAAATCGACGGTCCGAGCTTGCCAACCGGCGTATCGACGACGACCGCTCCCTGCCCCGGCGCATAGGCCGCGGACTCGCGCCAGCGCTCACCTGTCGGCAAGTCCACGTCGAACAGATGCAGCTTGTCGTAGCGCGCCCGCACCACGCCGGTGTCGTCGATCACGAACGCACGATTGGCCAGCCGACCGTCCTCGCCCCGAACCGCAAGCGACCCGAGATGGACCCAGATCCGGTGCGCCGCCGCGGCACCCCGAACCGCGGCGAGGACGACGTCATCGTCCTCGCCCCGCAATACGGCGGAGGCACGCTCGCGGTCCTGGTCGACCAGCCCCGACATTTCGGGCGTGAACAGCATCGCCGCCCCGCCCTGTGCCGCCTGCTGCACCGCATCAACCAATATGGCCGCGTTGCGGGCCGGATCGATCCCACTGGTCAGCTGGGCGAGCGCAATCTTCACAGGCCGAGCAGCGCGTCCAGCTTGCCATCCCGCTCTAGCGCGGCGAGATCGTCCGATCCGCCGACATGCTTTCCGTCGATGAACACCTGCGGCACGGTGGTCCGACCCGGCGCGCGCTCGAGCATTTCGGCACGCTTCGGGCCACCCATCGTGATGTCATATTCCTCGGGGGTGACGCCCTTGGACGCGAGCAGCTTCATCGCACGCGAGCAATAGGGACAGAACACTTTGGTATAGATTTCAATTTTTGCCATGATGCAGAAATGTGGGGTGCCCCCCGTAATGTCAATCGTTCGGGGCCAATCGTCCGGGGTCAATCGTTCGGGATCATTCGGTCTCGCCCAGCACGCGGGCCCAGCACAGGATCGTCACGCTCCGCGCACCGCTTGCAAGCAGGATCCGCGTGCATCCGCCCGTGGTCGCACCGCTGGTATGGATATCGTCGATCAGCACCACCGCCTTGTCGCGCAACAGGCCACCGGGATCGACCGCCCGAAACACCCCCGCGAGCGTCCGCGCCCGCGCCCGCGGTCCCATCCCGCGCAGCGGCGGCGTCGCGCGCGTGCGCCGCAACAACAGCGGATCGGTCGGGACGCCGCTCGCACGCGAGACCGCCGCGGCAATTAGCGCGGCCTGGTTGAAGCCGCGCGACCACAGCCGCCAGCGATGCAGCGGAACCGGCACGATCAGCTCCGCCTCTGCGGGCATCAGCCGCGCCAATTGCCGCGCAATCGTATCCGCAAAGGCAATCCGCCCGCCGTATTTCAACCGCAACGCGACCGTTCGCGCGACATCGCCGTAGGCGACCGCAGCGCGGATACCCGCATGAACCGGCGGATCCTGCGCACATCGATCGCACACCGATCCAGCACCATGGTCGAACGCGAATGGCTGATGACACGCCGCGCACCACGGCGGCGTCAGGAAGCGAAGATCGCCCCAGCACGTCGCGCAGAAGCGGTGATCCGCCCCGGTCACCGCCCCACATCCCGGACACCGCGGCGGCAACGCAAAATCGGCGACGAGCCGCAGCGGGATCAGCCAGGGTGCCACGTCGCCCCTTGTCGCGCGCACCGCCACGCGGCACAAGGCGCACCGTGAGTGCCCCCGAAATCTTCGATCGCGTAGCCCGACGTCTCCACCGCGACCGCGCCGCGCCGGAGTATGCGTCGTACGACTTCCTCCACGCGGTGATGATCGACGGGCTGGCCGACCGGCTCGCCACAGTGAAACGCGACTTTGCCGACATGCTCGATCTCGGCTGTTTCGACGCGGCCTTTCCGGCCCCGCCGGGCGTGCGTGTTACGCGGTGCGACGCAGGCGCGGCGTTCGCCCGAGCAGCAGGTGGCGTGCAGGCGGACGAGGACATGCTCCCGTTCGCGTCGGAATCGTTCGACCTGATCGTATCGGCGGGCGTGCTCGACACGGTCAACGATTTGCCCGGCGCGCTCGCGATGGCACGACGGATGCTGCGGCCCGACGGGCTGTTCCTTGCCGCCTTCTGTGGAGCGGGGACGCTGTCGACGCTGCGTGCAACGTTGCGCGAGGTCGAACGCGAGCGTCCCGCCGCGCGGATCCATCCGCAAGTCGATGTGCGCTCGGCGGGCGACCTGCTGATGCGCGCAGGCTTCGCGTTGCCCGTCGCGGATATCGAGCCGCTGACGGTGCGCTATTCCGATATCGGCGGATTGCTGCGCGACTTGCGCGGGATGGCGGCGACCAACATCCTGCGCGACCGCGTGCCGCTGCGCCGCGATACACTGGCGAGCGCCGCCGAAGCCTTCGCCGCGCGCGCCGATCCCGACGGCAAGACCGCGGAACAGTTCGACATCATCTACCTGACGGGCTGGGCCCCCGCGCCGAGCCAGCCACAACCGGCGCGCCGCGGCAGCGGGACGCAGTCGCTCAAGACCGCGCTCGCGCGCTTTCCGGAACCCAAGTCGGAATAGGATGGCGCCCCGAACGGGGGCGTGACGGCCGCAATCTTGCGGCGGTCAGAGGATCATGCCGTCGCCCGAACTCTTGGCGAGCGTCCGCCCGATTGCGTCGAACAGCGAATCCATCGCCACCGGCTTGAACAGGATATCGTCCGCGCCGTCCGCGATGCAGCGTTCACGCAGGTCGACCGCGGTGTCGGCGGTGACGACGATGACCGGCAGCTTGGCCTTGGCGTCGGTCCGCCCCCGGATCCGGCGCAGCGCCTCGAATCCGTCCATACCGGGCATCCGCAAATCGAGCAGGATCATCGCGTAATCGTTCGCGTCGATCAGTTCGAGACCGATCTCGGCACTTTCGGCGCCCGTCATCGTCGCACCGGCGACGTCGAGCATGTCCTTGACCACACGACGGTTCATCGGGTCGTCTTCGATGAAGAGAATATTCACCGGCTCACCCCAACACTGAACATAAAGGCGATCCATCCGACTGCATCGGCCCTCTATCGGATTACGCAGCCTGCGAAACAACCCCGGAGATTGGGGATTTTTGCGTGCCTGGATCGCGGAACAGCCGGTCCGACAGGATATTTCCGGCGATCGGTTTGGCGATGACTTGATCGATGCCCAGAGCAGCAAAGTGAGCAAGATCAGCGTCTTTCGGAGTCGACCACAATAAGAAGGACGACACGTCGCACTGTCCGATCCGCTCCATTGCGGCGTCCGAATCGACCTCGGCACGGATCGTCGCCTCGTCGACGAGGATTCGGCTGATGCCGCCGCGCGCCAGACGATCGAGCGCTTCGTCGACCGATGCGGCGAACACCACCGTCCCGGCCCGCGCCTCCAGCAAGGCGCGCAGCATGCTGCGGGAGATCGGGTTGCGGTCGACGATCAGCAGCGCATCCTGCGGTTGATCCGCCGCCGCTTGGAGCGATGCCGGGTCCGCTGCATGGACGAGCGGAATGCGGACGGTGAAGGTCGATCCTTCGCCCGGAACGCTCGCCACCGATATGTCGCCGTCCATTGCGCGCGCGAGGTTCCGACAGATCGAGAGGCCGAGGCCAGTCCCGCCGAACTTGCGCGCGGTTCCGGCATCGGCCTGACGGAAGGATTCGAAGATCAGGTCGATCTTGTCCGCCGGAATGCCGATCCCGCTGTCCTCGACCGAGATCGCGAGCGACCCGCCTTCGTCGACCGCGCGCAGCGTCACCGTGCCCCGCTCGGTAAACTTGAGCGCATTCGACAGGAGGTTGAACGCGATCTGCCGCAAGCGCGCCGAATCACCGACGATGAACGCCGGGCATCGTGCAAGATCGAGCACGAACGAAACCCCGCGCGCGCGCGACTGGTCTTCCCACAGGCGCGATACGTCCTGCAACGTCGCGCGGAGATCGAACGGCACCGCCTCGATTGTCAGATTGCCCGTCTCCATCTTGGCGACGTCAAGGATATCGTCGACCAGCGCGCGCATCGTAATCCCCGCGCCATGCACGACGGTGATCCGGTCGCGCACCGCTGGATCGATCCCGCCGTCCGCGAGCATCACTTGCGTCATGCCAAGAATCCCGTTGAGCGGGGTGCGGATCTCGTGGCTGGTGGTCGCGAGGAACTCGGTCTTGGCGGCAAGCGCCTTGCCCAATGCGGCGTTGGTTTCCGCCAGATCGACGTTTGCCCGGCGCACCTCGTTGCGGCTGCGGCGGATCGTGACGAGGCCGAAGACGAGCATCCCCACGATGATCCCGCCCGCGATGGCAAGCCCGCCGAAGATCGTCTGCTGCGTGCGCGCGCGGAGCGCGGCGTCGTCGATGTCGCGCTGCAACTGAACCTGCTTCAATTGCGCGATCCGTGTTTCCTGGTTGGCGAAATCGAACCTCGCCGCCGCCAGTGCGCTGTTTGCGGAGGCAGACAGCTTGGACGTCTCGTCATCCAGCCGTTTCAGCGCCTCGAGATGGATCAGCGCCTGATGTTCGTCATTGAGTTGATGGTAGATCCGGTAGGCCGTCTGATGCGCGTCGCGCATATCGAGCGTGGTGGTTGTCACGTCGACGCCGTCGAAGCTCTGCTGGATCAGCCGCTCGGCCTGGCGATATTGGCGATGCTGAACTGCGGATTGGGCGGATAGCTCCAGAAAGTGACGACGTGCCTGCGCAGCGTCCTCACCACGCGAGACGCGCAGCCCTTCGGCAATCGTACGGTCTGCCAGCGCTAGCTTGCCAGCTTCCAATTGTCCGCGCGCGATATTTCGCAGCGTGCGTGCCTCCAGCATCGGGCTTTTCATCTCCCGCGCCAGTTTGAGCGCCTTGTCGTACATGACCTGCGCTTCCGCGAGCCTACCAAGCTGGTTCAGATCGATCCCGAGGCTTCCATAGATCGAAAACAGGAGCCCTGGATCACCCTTATAAACCGCAAGCGCCTCTCCATTATATCGGATGGCGTTCTTGTAATCTTCGGCCTCCTGGTAAAGGATACTGATGTTGATGAGAGATATCGCCTGACTTCGGGTTTCACCGATGTCCCTGAAGATATTGTGTGCCAGCTGATATGCCTTCAAAGCGTCCGCGAAGCTGGCGGTTGCCTGCAAAAGCCCCCCTTTTGACAGCAGAAGGTCGCCATTCAGCTTGGTCGTGATCCCTGACTGCTTTGCAAGACTGATGGCACGGTCGAGTTCGGGTGCCGCCTGGGCCGTGTCGCTCAGACGCAGATACGCTTCGGCAGTAAGCCATTTGGCAGTCGCAAGCTGCACCAAGCCTTCACGGCCTTTGCGCTTGGCCGCCACGCGCTGCGCGCCAACGGCAGATACCAACGCCTTGGAAGGGTCGACCTGCATCATCGCCTTCGTGTTCGCGATGAGGGAATCGAAATCGCCAGCGGGCTGCGTCGGTGCTGCGATCGCCGCATAAGCGTTGAGAATGCAGAACAGCCCCATCACCATGAGGGCGATGCTCGCCTTGATCTGTGAGTGCGTCGCTTTCAAGCCCAACGGATCAGTCCGATCATATCGCCGGAGTCACGCACGCTTCCAGAAACTCGCCGGCTGCGCAAACGTACCACGACACGACTCCCGCCACGAATCGGCCGAATAGTCGCGAAGAAACTGCCGGAACAGGTCGAGCGAAACCGGCCTGCTGATCAGATAGCCCTGCACCATATCGCACCCCATGACCGACAGCAGGGCCAAGGCAGCCGGAGACTCCACACCCTCGGCGGTGACCTCCATGTCGAGCGCATGCGCTAGGTCGATCGTTGACCGCACGATCAGAGGATCCCGATTACTGCTCGTCAGATTGAGGATGAACAGCTTGTCGATCTTGAGTTCTTTTGCCGGCAGCTGCTTGAGGTAGGCCAAAGACGAGAGTCCGGCGCCATAGTCGTCGATCGCAATGTCGATGCCGGCTGCCGCAAAGGTATTGAGATTGGCAATCGCGCTCAACGGGTCTTCGATCACTGCCGTCTCGGTAATCTCGAAACCAATCCGGGCGTCGCACAGGTCCATTCGCTCGCAAACCGCGGCTACGAACGCATCGTCGGACAACAACTGGCCGGAGATATTGATGAAAAACCGCAGGTCATGGCCATCGCCATGGACCAGTGCCTGGTCCTCGATCACCCGATCCAGAGTCCATAAGGTCAGGGCGGCAATTTGCCCGCAGTCCTCGGCGACGGTGATGAAGTCCCCCGGGCCGATAAGCCCGCGAATGGAATGGTTCCACCGGACCAACGCCTCGCAACTGCCGATCTCCTGGCGCCGGACATGAACCTTGGGCTGGTATTGCAGGAACATCTCACCGTTCGCGATCGCCGTCGGCAGATCCTGCATGAGTGCCAATCGGTCGAATGCCGGTGCGTCGAGAGAAAGGTCGCGGACCGCAAGCCCTCCGGCGGAGCGTGCCTCATCGAGCGCACTCTCAGCCTCCTCGATCAGGCGAACCTCTTCCACTTCACCGTGTGGCGTCGCGGCGACCCCGACGGCAATGCACGGCCGGCAAGCCCGTTCATCAACCGCGAGAGATCCCCGACAGACGCGCAACACTGTCGCCGCTGAAACAGCCACATCCGCGAGCGCCGCCGCTGCAAAGGAGAATGCAATCGTTCCGCGCCCCGCCGACGCTGCGTCGACATATCCCAGGCCGACAATCCGCTCCAACAGCAGCTGGAGCAGTTCGTTCATGCGCCGAACGCCTACTTGGCGGCGCAGAACCGTGAAATTCGATATCTCGCAAATACCGACCGCCTGCCATTCATCGTGCTGGCTGGCGGAACTGTCCCGCTTCAAGACAGGCGCTTGCTGCGTGGCAGGGCTAGGACGTGCGCCTTCGCTGCGCTCAGCCGACGCGTTTCCCTGAGAGTGGCTCACACGTTCCGGCATTCGCTCACGCTAATCTCGAAGGTTGAACGAACGGTTAAGCGCGTTCCGAGGCAGGCTCTTTTCCAGCGAAAACCAGATTGCCACAACCTTAAGATTCTATTAACAAAAATTCGTGCCCAACTGAGCACACAACTGGAGAAGAGCAATGGTTAAGTTCATCCTCGCGCTCGTCTGGGGCGAGAGCACCCGTCCTTGGTAAGCTAATTCGTCGGCTTGGCGGAGCAGTGCACGAAGTACATTCGCCGCCTGTTAATCGCCAAGCCGTTTCGACCGCCGACGTTTTTGGCCCGGCGGGGTGTAAAACATACGAATTACTGCATTGAATTAGCGCACTAATTGTAAAGTCCCTCCGCTCCTGGGCTACCAGACTGTAATCGCGCGACAAAAGCATTTCCACAGTCACGCCAACGCCTCCGCCAAACGCGCCATAAACGCTGCGCCGCGCTCCATTTGCGACAGCGCGATGAATTCATCCGCCTGATGCGCCTGTTCGATCGATCCGGGCCCGCAGATGATCGTCGAGAACCCCGCTCCCTGGAATTGTCCCGCTTCTGCTGCATAGGCGGCCGCGCGCGTCGGACCATTGTCCCCCGCCAGCCGCCGCGCGAGCATTTCCGCAGCACCATTCGGCTCCGGCGCGAAGGACGGGGTGGCCGATCGCCGAATCACCGCCACGCCTGCATCGGGAAATCGTTCCCTCGCAATGCGATGAGCCGTTTCGCAGGCGTCCAGAAATGGGACAATGATGGTGTCGGGATTTTGCCCCGGCGGCGTTCGCAAATCGAACGTAAAGGTGCATTCGCGCGCCAGAATGTTGACCGCGGTGCCGCCTTGCATCAGCCCGATCGTCAGCGTCGCATGCGGCGGGTGATAGGGTGACGCCGGGTCGCCGTGCCGCTCCAGTTCAAGTGCGATCTGCCGCAGACGCTCCATCAGTTCGACCGCGATCATGTTCGCCGACAGGCCGAGATGCGTCAGGCTCGAATGCGCCTCATGCCCCGTCACCGTCACGCGCCAGGTGGAGATACCCTTGTGCCCGCTGACCACTTCCATGCTGGTCGGCTCACCGACGATCACCGCAAGCGGCGCAGGCAGGTCCGAGACCAGTTCGCGGATCATCGACGGTGCTCCCAGACAGCCGACCTCCTCGTCATAGGAGAAAGCGAGATGAATCGGCCGCGCCGACTCCCCGCGCGCAAACCCGGGCACCGTCGCCAACGCGAGCGCCAGAAACCCCTTCATGTCGCACGTGCCACGCCCGAACAGTCTGTCCCCGCGCCGGGTCAGCACGAACGGGTCGCTGCTCCACGCCTGCCCGTCGACCGGCACGACATCGGTATGCCCCGACAGCACCACCCCGCCGGCAACCGCCGGCCCGACCGTCGCGTACAGGTTCGCCTTTGTCCCTTCCGGATTGGCGACCCGCCGGCTGGCGACGCCGTGCTCCGACAGGAACGCTTCGACATATTCGATCAGCCGCAGGTTCGAATCCCGCGAGGTCGTATCGAAGCCGATCAGCGCCTCAAGATGGGTCAGCGCAGCGGCGTAGAGCTGGTCGGCAGTGTCCATACCCTTGGTTCTAGGCACGTATTAACCACTTTGCCAATCACCCTGTCGGGGTTGGCACCGGTTCTTCCCAGCCGCCGCCGATCGCCTTGAACAGCGCGGCGGTATCCTGTCGCAATTGCGCGTTGCTCGCGGCGAGCTGTTCGCGCGCGGTCAGCACGCTGACTTGCGCATCGAGCAAGGACGTCTGCGTCACGAAACCGGTGCGATATTGCGCCTCGACCGAGCGCGCGGTCGACTGGGCGTCCGCGACCGCGCGTTGCAGTGCGGCGTTGCGCGCACGCTCGGCATCGATCCGCGCAAGCGGGTCCTCGACGTCGCGCAGCGCGCCGAGCACGGTGGTGCGATATTGCAGATAGGCCTGTTCGCGGTCTTCCTTGCGGATCCCGATCGTCGCCTTGCGGCGTCCCCAGTCGAGCAGCGGGAATTGCACCGCGCTCGTCCCGGTCAGCTGCACGCTGTTCCCCGCGACGAGCGTGGCGAGCGAGGTGGACAGCAATTGCGCGATCCCGGTCAGGTTGAACTTGGGATACAGGTCCGCGACCGCGACGCCGATGTCGGCGGTCGATGCCGCAAGCTGCCGCTCCGCCGCACGCACATCGGGGCGCCGCCGCAGCAGATCCGACGGAAGCCCCGCCGGCACCACCGGAAGCGCGACCAGCGGAACGCCAGGCCGCGTCAGTTCGCCGTCCAGCGTCTCGGGCTCGACCCCGAGTAGGATACCGAGCGCATGGATCCGCACCCGCACGTCCGCCCGGATCGGCTCGAGCCGCGCCTGTGTGCTGGTGATCGATCCGCGTTGCCGCGTGACGTCGATCGACGGCACCAGCCCGACCCGCGCGATATTGCCCGCGATATCGAGCGAGCGCTGTTGCGACACCAGCTCGCTCTGGATCACCGCGATCTGCTCCTGGTCGAGCCGCAACGCGAAATACGCCTGCGCGACTTCGGCCGCGAGCGTTACCGCGGCATCACGCCTGGTCCATTCCGCAGCCTCGACCCGCGCGCCCGCCGCCTCGACACCGCGCCTGCCGCCGCCGAACAGGTCGAGCTCCCAGCTCGCATCGAACCCGGCCGAGAAGGTCGTGATCCCGCTTCCCGGAAGCGCGAAACCCGAGCTGCTGCCAGCACCACTCCCGGTGCCCGTGCCGCCGCCGTTTCCACCGGAGAAGGCTTGCGCGATCGACGCGAGCCCGGCGTTCTTGCTGAATTCGATATGACTGACGTTGCCCGCCGCATCGAGTGTCGGCTTGCCCACCGCGCGCGCGGACACTTCCTGCAACCGCGCCTGCCGTACGCGTGACGCCGCGATCGCGATGTCGGGGCTATCCTTCAGCGCGCGATCGACCAGCGAATCAAGCTGCGGATCGCCGAACGCCGCCCACCAACGCGCCGGATCGACCTGTGCGCCCGGCGCCGGGGCAAGCTGGCGTTCGGCGAAGGCGGGCGGGACGGCGAGCTTGGGCGCGGTATAGTTCGGCCCGACGGTACAGCCCGCGAGCAGGGTACTGCCCAGCAGCGCGAGAGAAAAAAGCGAGCGGGTCAATGGGCCATGCCTCCACCACCGCCACCGGACTTGCCGGAGCGCATCAGGAATACGAGCGGTGCCACGACAAGCACCACGATCATCAGCGAACGAAACACGTCGAGGAACGCGAGCATCGACGCCTGGCGCTGGACCGTCTGGTACAGCACCGCCATTGACGTCGTCGCAGGATCCCCCTGCCCGCCAAACGCGCCCTGCGCCCTTTGCAGCCAGTCGGTATAATTGGGATCGAGTGGGTTGAGCTTCTGGACGAGTTCGGACTGGTGCCGTTGCTGCCCCGACGCGAGCAGCGTCTGTGCGGTCGAGATGCCGATCGACCCGCCGAGGTTACGCGCGATGTTGAGCAGGCTCGATGCCTGCGCGGTCTTGTTCTGCGGCAGCCCGACATAGGCGACCGCGTTGATCGGCACGAACAGGAACGGCAGCGCCATCGCCTGGAACAGACGCGCGATCGCGGCATTGTGGAAGGTGATGTCCGCGTTCAGATGCGTCATGTTCCACAGCGCGAACGCCTGGACCAGCAACGCCGGGAACAGCATCAGCCGAACATCGACCACACCCGACAGCCTTCCGGCGAACGGCACCGCGACGAGCGTCGCGATCCCGCCGAAGGTCAGCGCCAGCCCTGCCTGGAACGACGTATACCCCAGCACCTGCTGCAACATCTGCGGGATCAACTGGGTCGTCCCGAACAGGATCATCCCCGTGATCCCCATGATCAGCAGCGTCAGCGAGAAATTGCGGCTCTTGAGCAGCTTGAGGTCGATCACCGGCTCGTCGTGATTGGTTTCCCAGAAGCCGAGCGCGACCAGCGACACGAACGAAATGCTCGCGGTCGCGATGATCAGCGAACTGGCGAACCAGTCCTCGCGTTCGCCGCGATCGAGCGTGAGTTCGAAGAAGCCGAGCCCCAGCACAATCAGGATGATGCCGACGTAATCCACCCGGATCCCGCGCGCGAGCAGCTTGCGCCGGTCTTCCTTGATCGCGTCGGGTTCGTCGACGAAGATGTTGACGAGGAACACCGAGGCGATCCCGATCGGCACGTTGATCAGGAAGACCCAGTGCCAGCTCGAATTCTCGGTGATGTATCCGCCGAGCGTCGGCCCGAGCACGGGGCCGACGACGACGACGATCGCAAAGGCGGCAAACGCCATCCCGCGTTGCTTGGGGGGAAAGGTATCCGCCAGGATCGATTGCTCGACCGGCGCGAGGCCACCACCGCCAATGCCCTGCAGCACGCGCGCGATGACCAGCGTCGTCAGGTTGGGCGCGAGCCCGCACAGCAACGACGCGAGCGTGAACAAGGCGATCGACAACAGAAAGTAGCGTTTCCGCCCGATCACGTCGGACAGCCAGCCGCTGATCGGGATGACGATCGCGTTGGCGACGAGGTAGCTGGTCAGCACCCACGTCGCCTGATCGTTGGAGACCGACAGGCCCCCCGCGATATGATCGAGCGCGACGTTGGCGATCGAGGTGTCGAGCACCTCCATGAACGTCGGGATACTGATGATCCCCACGATCAGCCACGGGCTGTAACTGCCCGCGCCCGATCGCGACGGATCCCATCCATCCTGCCTTGCGGCGGTTGCCACCTCAGCGGACCTTGACCGTCGGGATCACCGACATGCCGGGGCCGAGCGGATATTTGCGCGGATCGGGACCGTTCTTGGCGTCGAACTCGATCCGCACCGGAACGCGCTGGACGACCTTGACGTAATTGCCCGTGGCGTTCTGCGGCGGAAGCAGCGCGAACGCCTGGCCCGCGCCGCGCTGGACCGAGTCCACGCGGCCGACGAACTTGACGTCGGGATAGGCGTCGACCTTGATCTCGACACGCTGGCCGATCTTCATGTCGCGAAGCTGCGTTTCCTTGAAGTTCGCGGTTACCCAGACGTGATCGGGGACGATCGCCATCAACTGCGTGCCCGGGCCGACATAGGAACCGACGTTGACCGAGCGGTTGACCACCTGCCCCGACACCGGCGCGACCAGCCGGTTGTCGCCGAGCGTGATGTTCGCCTGCTCGACCGAAGCCTTGCGCGCATCGATCACCGCGCGCGATGCGTTCACCTGCTTGCGCGCGACGAGGATGTTGGCGTCCGCACTGTCGATCTGCTGACGCGCGGCGGCGGCATCCGCCGCGGTCGAGCGCGCGGTCGCGCGGGCGGCGTCGAGCTGCTGCCCGGCTACCGCCGACGGATCGATCCGCAGCAACGCTTCGTAGCGCGCGAGATCCTGCTGCGCCTTCGCCGCCGTCGCGAGCGGCGCGCGCGCCGAGGCGACCGCCTGGTCACGATTGGCCTGCGCCGCGGCGACTTGCGCGCGGCTTTGCTCGAACTGTGCTTCGGCCTGCTTCACATTGGCCTGCGCCTCGGCGACCTGTGCGCCGGTGCTCGACGCTTCGATCACCGCGAGCAACCGCCCCGCCTCGACATGCCGGTTGTCGATGTCGGCGACCGCCTTGAGCGTTCCCGCGACCTTGGGCGCGAGCCGCACGATATGCGCGTCGACGAACGCGTCATCGGTCGATTCGTACTGGCGCGCGTCGAGATAATAGAGCGTTCCGCCGATCGCGACCGTCGCGACCACCGCGATCAGGATGATCCAAAACAGCGGCTTCTTGAAGATCGACGGCTTCTTGGGCGCGTCGTTCTTGTCAGCACTGTCCTGGCTATCGTTCTGCTTGTCCGCCTCCTGGGCGTCGTCCTGCTTGGCGGCGTTTTGGTCGTCGCTCATGGAAGCTCCTGTCGTTCGGCGATCATGCGGTCGAGAATGGCGTCGGTATTGGCCGCGATCCGCGCGGCGAGCGCGGTCAGCGCATCGGCATCGAGGCTCGGGCGGCGCAGCAATTTGAGCGCGGTCGCGCGGGAGGCGCGCAGCATGACGATCTGGCCCATCAGCGTGAGAACCGCGACCTCGCAGGCGAACGGATCGTTGCGTCCCGTCGCGATGCGCACGAGTTCGACGATCGTTTCGAGCAGCTTGCCCATCAACCCGCCATAGATGCGGTCGAACGCCTCGGTCGGCTCCATCTGCTCGCGCACGATGAACAGGGAGAACGCGCTGTTCTTGGTGCCCATCGTCTCGATGAAGCGCGCGAGGATGTGCTGGATCGCAGTCCGCGCGGCACTGGCAGTCATGCCCGGCGACAGCGCGCCGAGCTCCAGCGCGGGGGCCATATGCGCGCCGATCTGCGCCGCGATATGGTCGGCAGCGGCAAGGTACAACCCTTCCTTGCCGCCGTAATGATAGGTGATCGACGACATCGCCGTCCCCGCCGCCTTGGCGATCCCACGCGTGCTCGCGCCCTCGAGGCCCTTGGCCCCGAATTCGGCGATCGCAATGTCGAGGAGTCGTTGCTGCAGCACGAATGCGCCTCTAGTTCGATCGAACGAACAGGGCAAGTTGCGATGCAGCAATGCGCGAGAAACATTTGGTTACGGGTTGGGTTCCGGGGTTACGCGGTTACCTTTCCCCTCTTTGCGCTTCCTCCCTCCTTGCGCTCTCCCCTCTTTGCGCTTCCCCGGCGAAGGCCGGGGCCCAGTCGAAATGGCCAAGGTAACGAAGCGCAGCCTATCACCTTCATCCGGTCCGCTACTGGGCCCCGGCCTACGCCGGGGAAGCGGCAACACAGAGAGGATCAGGCCGCTTCCTTCCGCGACGCGCCCTTCTGCGCAGGCACCGGATTGGAAAACTCCATCCCGTCATCCACCGACCCGTATTTCAGCGCGAGCAGATCGCGCGCGTAATTCTGGTGGACGCGCCACGGGGCCTTGCTCCCCTGCTTGGGAAACTTCGCCATCGCCCGCGTGACATAGCCCGAGGTGAAATCGAGGAACGGCGCAGGCGCAAGATCCGCCCCGCCAACCCGCGGCGTGGCTTGGCGCAACCCGCGCTTCTTCATCGTGTTGAGCAACCGGCAGACATAGCCGCAGGTCAGGTCCGCCTTGAGCGTCCACGAGGCGTTGGTGTAGCCGAACGACGACGCCATGTTGGGCACGTCGCTGTACATCATCCCCTTGTAGTTGAACGTCTCGGTCAGATCGACCGGCACCCCGTCGACGCTGAACGCGACGTCGCTCAGCAACTGCAGTTCCAGCCCGGTCGCGGTGACCACCACGTCCGCCGGAAGCTCGGTGCCCGACTCCAGCAGCAGCCCGTGGCGGGTAAAGCGCACGATCCGATCCGTCACGACCGATGCGCGGTCCTGCTTGATCGCCTCGAACAGGTCGGCATCGGGCACGAGGCACAAGCGCTGATCCCACGGATTGTAGCTCGGCGTAAAATGCGTCGCGACGTCATAGTCGGGCCCGAGCTGATCGCGCACCAGCCCGATCAGCCGTTCCTTGGTCTGCGCCGGCCGTTTGCGCGCAAGATTGAAGAACAGTATCCCCATCAACACGTTGCGCCACCGCACCAGCCGATAGGCGAGCTTCGCCGGCAATTTGCGCCGCAGCCAGTTGGCCGCCGCATCCTCCGCCGGGCGCGACACAACATAGGTAGGAGAACGCTGGAGCATCGTCACATGCGACGCACTGTCCGCCATCGCGGGCACCAGCGTCACCGCGGTAGCGCCGCTGCCGATGACGACGACTTCCTTCCCCGCATAGTCGAGGTCACCGGGCCAGAATTGCGGATGGACGATTCGCCCCGCAAACGCCTCGGTCCCCGGCCATTCGGGCGTGTGCCCCTGCGCGTAATTATAATAGCCGCTGCACATGAACAGGAACGCGCAGGTAAACACGACCGGCCCGCCCGGCCCATCCGCCTCGACTCTCCAGCACGCATCCGGCGTGGACCAAGCCGCGCGCTTGACGTGATGCCCAAAGCGGATGTGCCGATCGATCCCGAAATCGCGTGCAGTTTCGGTCACGTAGTTGAGGATCGAAGGCCCGTCCGCGATCGCCTTGGCCTCGGTCCACGGACGGAACGAATAGCCCAGCGTGTACATGTCCGAATCCGACCGGATCCCGGGATAGCGGAACAGGTCCCACGTCCCGCCAAGCTGCGCACGCCCCTCGAGGATGACATAGCTGCGATCGGGGGACTGCGTCTGAAGGTGATATCCCGCGCCGATCCCGGATATCCCGGCACCAACCACGACCACGTCGAAATGCTCTGCCGTGCGCTGTGTCATCATCGCTCTCCGAGGGTCATGATTATGTCATATCAGACCCTCGGGGAAGCATTAGGTTGCGATCAGAAATCCTTTCTGTAGCGCACCGTGACGTTCGACCCACCGAACGACCCGGCCTGCGACAGCACGCTCAGCGTCTTGGTCAGCGAAACCTCCAGCTGCGTTGCGGTAAACCCGCGCGCATCGGTGATCACTTCGACATAAATGTCGTCGGTTAGATACTTACCTGCCGCAAGCGACGTGCCCTGCCCGGTCGCCTCATTCGCGCCGAGCACGCGCAACCGGTCGATTCCGGTTGCCGAGCGCAGCTTGCCGAGCGGGTTGAGACCACCCCCCGACCCGCGCAGCGAGTTGAGCGCCGAAGCGAGCTGGACCGCTTGGATCGCCGACAGGTTGGTCACCGAGCTGCCGAACAACAGGCGGCTGAGCACTTCGTCCTGCGGCAACGCCGGGGTCGAGGTGAACGCGATCTGCGGACGCTGCCCCGTGCCCGTCACGTTGATCGTGACTTCCACGTCGCTCGTCGTGGTGGTCGCACTGATGTCGATCACCGGATCGGTCAGCGCCCCACCGTCGAAGCGAATGTCGCCCTTGGTGACTTCGAACCGCTTGCCCGCGAACGAATAGGTACCGCGCACCAGTTGCAGGCGCCCGAGGATCTGCGGTGCTGCCGACGTACCGGCGACACGCATGTCCATCTCCCATTCGGACTCGAGCCCCATGCCCGACACGAACAACTGATTGTCCGCCCGGATCCGGATATCGAGCTTGAACAAGCCAACCGGCGCTTCCGCCTTGGGCGCGGCAGCATTCTTGACCAGATCACTCTTACGGCGGACCCCCGTCAGTTCGGCGACTTCCGCCTGCCCCTGACGGATGATCTCATAGCGTGCATTGGGGATCGTCAGGTCGCCCTTGATCAGCCCGCCATTCGCCTTCGAGTTGGTGATCGCGATCGTGCCGGTTGCGGTCGCACCCAGCGCGTCGCTCCGCGCCAGCCGCGCATTGTTGAGCGTCGCCTGGATATCGATTGGGAAACCCGATGCCGCCGCGAACCCGACCGAGCCGCGCGCTTGGACCGTGCCCTCGCCTGCGCGTGCCGACAGCTGCGTGATCTCGAGCCGATCGTTGGTGAACCGCCCCGCGATCTTCATCTGGCTGAGACGCGTGCCATAGACTTCATTGTCATAGTTCAGCGAGTCCGCCCGGATGACCCCGTTCATCTGCGGCGCATCGACCCGGCCATTGAAGTCGGCAGCGATCGCGATCGCCCCCGACAATTGCTGACGGCTGAGCCCGGCGAGCGAGAACAGCACGCCCGACGGACCATTATAGCGAATGCCCCCCGAAAGCGGCGCCGCCATCAGGCGCGAGACCCAACTGTCGCCACCACCAAGCGGCCGCAACGTAGCGACCATCCGGCCCACCGTCGTGCCGCCACGCTGGACGAGCGCACGCGCTTCGCCGCCCGCGTCGGTCAGGCCGATCTGGCCGACCACGTCGACCGGCTCGGACACGCTGGCCAGGCTGGAGCGCGTGAAGTTGGCGATACGGAACTGGCCCGCGATCTTGGGGACCGAGGCACCACGCGGCTGCGCATAGTCCATCGACCCCGTCACCGCACCACCGAGCCCGAGATCCGGAACGAAGGCGTTCGCCACCGACAGGTCGAGCTTATCGAGCCGCAATTGTGCGGACAGGCCGGAACCATAGACCGCGGCGACGCGCGCCGAGCCATTGTCAAAGTCGATCCGCGTCGGCTGGAGCCGGTAGGTCGACCCGTCGATATCGATCCGCGCGGGGTTGGCGGTGCGGAAGCCGATGCCATTGGCCTGGCCCTGAAGGGCTGCCAGCCACTGCTTGGGGCTGAGCCGCGCGTTAGCCGCAAGGCGGAACGGCACGCCGTTCGACCCGGCAGCGACAAGCTGCGCGGTGCCCGAGCCACCGGCGTAGTTCACCTTAGCGCGTGCGGTCGAAATGACCGTCGGGCCGTAGCGCAGATCGGCAACCTGTGCGTCTGCGACGACTTGCGGCGTCGGGGTAAGGATCGCGCGGGCGTTGACGATCGCGCGACCGATCGTGAAGTCGACCATCCCCGGGATCTTGGCGTTGCTCGCGCGCGCCGCGACATCGACCTTCTGATACTGGCCCTGCGCGCCGAGCAAGGCGGCCCCGCTGATGCCCGAACCCGCGAAAGTAATCCGCCCGCCGAACGGCCCTGCCGCAAGCTGCTGGACACGACCCTTGAAGTCGATGCCCGCAAAGCGCGCATTACGGATGTCGACGGTAAGCGGTGCCGCGGGCACCACGTTGAGATCGGCGCTGAACGGACCATAGTTGGTCCCCCCCTTGGCGACGACGAGGTAGCTCGACCCCGTTCCGCGGACACGGGCCTCCAGATTCACGAGCCCGATCCCGACACCCGGACGCGGTGCGCGGAGCAATACGACCGGCTTGGTCGCGGTGCCCGTAACGCGCGCGAACAGCGGGCCATATTGGGTGGAATAAGCGTCCGCATCGACCGCGAGCGGCCCACGTGGATCATAGCGCCCTTGCCCGCGCGTCACGCGGAACTGGGGTGCGTTCATTCGCAGGTTGCGGAAGGTGATGATCCCGTTCGGATCATAGCCGACATCCGCCGTCACCGCAGCGTTGCCGCCGAGGAAGTTGCGCGCGCCTTCGTTGAAGATCTGCGACGTGCGTGCCGCGACGTGCGCGGTGATCCCGAACCCGCCGGGCATGGTGACGAGCTTGGCGTCGGTCTTGAGGCTGACGATCCCGAAGCTCTCGACTCGGTAATCGTTGACCCGCCCGTTGAGCGCGGCGCGATACGTGCCCTTGGCGAGATCGGCGACGACCAGCGCGGTCGCATCGATCTTGCGCGAGCGGATCCGCAGATTGTCCGACAGCACCTTGCCGTTGGCGATCGCGAAGCTGCCGTTGATCGCAACCGCATCGAGCAAGCCGCCCGCCGCGGCGTTAAGGCCGGTAACCCGCGCGGCACGCGCCGCGACCGGGATCACGATGTGGTCCGCGTTCACGCGCGCCAGACCCGAGGCATAAAGCTGCTGCACGGCGGTCTCGCCGAAACCGAGCACGCCTGCGCTGATGACGTAATTGACCGTCGGGGTCGCGAACTTGCCGTCGAGCACGACGCGCGCATTGACGTCACGTCCGTTGAGGTTGGGAAGGATCGCACCGGGCTTGAGCAGTTTCGCTTCGACCGCGAACTGGCCGAACGCGCTTTGTGCAAGATCGATCAGACCCTTGGCGTTGACCGCCATCGCGTCCGACTTGAGCGCGACGACCGTATCGACCTTGCGCTCGTTGAGCCGCGCATCGATCGACACGTCGAGTGCGGGCGCGGTGATCCGTGCGATCGGGTTGGTCGGGGTCGCCTCGTCCTTGGGCGCGCCGCCGGGATAGAGTCCGGGCTTGGTCGTCCCGCGCACCTGGAAGAAGCCGTTGCGGGCGGAAAGGTTGAGGTTGGCGAACTGTGCACCGCCAAGTGTTCCGGTCGCCTTGCCGGTCCACGCGCTCCATGCGCCCTTGCCGGCGATGGTGAAGTCGAGCGGAGCCTTGAGCCCACTCATCTCCGCGACGACGCCGCGTGCGGGCGCGATGATCCGTGCGTCGATCCCGAGCCGGTTGGCGTCGGGTACCGCGTCGAGCTTGAGCCGCAACGTGTCGCCACCCGCGATGCCGGGGCCCGTCAGCGCATCGACGTTCGCGGTGATTTGCGCACGCTTGTCCGCGATATGCGTCGCACCGTCGATCTTGATGATGTGCGCCGAGCCCATCACGGCCTTGCCCAGCACCATGCGGTTGACGGTCAGGCGACCGATATCGATGTCGAGATCGGGCAGGATCGGGGCATTGGGGTCGGTCGGCGTCGGCTTGAACACCGGCGAGCGCGTCATCGTAATGAGGTTCGCCTGCGCCGACAGGACGTTGACGTGGTTCTTGACGTAATCGAACGGCCGCCAGTCGACCGCGATCCGCGGCGACGACAGGAACACGCCCTGCGGATCGCTCACCCGCAGGTCGTTCAGCACCATCTTGCCGTAGATCGATCCCTCGATCCGACCGACGCGGATGTTGAGCCCGCCTGCGGTTTTATAATCCCCGATGAAATTGGCGATCACGCGCCGACCGGGCGCGGTATCGAGCCCGAACACGATCCCCATCGCCAACAGGCCCAGCACGCCGAGCGTTACTGCAATCCACTTGATGATCCGCTGCCACAACGGGCGCCGTGCAACGACGGCGGTCTCTTCATCCGCCATCAGAAGGCTTGTCCGATCGAGATATAGAGCGCGACCTTGCCGTCGCCCGGGCGTGGATTGAGCGGGGTTGCGACGTCAACGCGCATCGGCCCGAAGTTGGTATAGAAGCGGCCGCCGATGCCCGCGCCGAAGCGCAGGTCCGATCCCTTGGGCAACACGCTGCTATAGGCGTTGCCGGCGTCGATGAACGGCACGATCCCGTAATTGCCGAAGCGATAGCGTGCTTCCAGCGCAAACTCGTTGATGCTACGTCCGCCAACGGGGTTGCCGTCGGGGTCGAGCGGCCCGAGCCGCTGATAGCCATAGCCGCGCACCGATCCGCCGCCGCCGCCATAATAGCGCCGCGACGGCGCCAGATCGTCGCGATCGATCCCCGGGATCGATCCAGCGCGCACACGGCCCGCGATCACGATGCTCTGCCCGACCGGATAATAAGCGCTCGCCTCGATCAGCGTCCGCGCATACGGCCGCACCGCGCCGCGCACTGAACTCTCGGGGCTGACGCTCAGCTTGAGGCGATAGCCCTTGGTCGGGTTGAGCAGACTGTCCGACCGATCGAACTGGACCTGCCCCGGCAGCGCCGCGATGAAGTAGGTCCCGCGGACGCGCTCGCCGCGGTTGAAGTCGTAAACGCTCTCGTTCGTGCCGACGAGTTCGAAACCGTAGGCATAGGTGAACTTCTTCTGCCAAAGCGGCGTCGAATCGTACGAGATCCGGCCCGAAAGCGTGGCGGTGAAGGCGTCGAACGCGTCGTAATTGGAGTGGTTGACGCCAGCCGTCAGTGTCACGGTACGATCGCGGCGACCTGCGTTGGAGCGGCGGAACGTCCCGCTCACGCCCTGTTCCTGCGTCCCCACGACCGCAGTCCCGATCAGCGCGCCCTCGGGCGGGAAGACGTTGCGATGCGTAAACGCGCCCTCGACCCGCACGCCCTGTCCCGTGCTATATCCGCCGCTGACCGACAGCGAGCGCGGCTTGCCGCGCTCCTGCTCGACCAGCAGATTGACTTGCTCGGTCCCGTCCGGGTTGATGTTCCCGGTCGGCTTGGGTTCTACCGAAACGGTCGAGAACAACCCCGTCGCGACCATCGCCGCGCGCAGATCGTCGACCTTGCGATTGTCGTACAGTTCCCCCGGCTTGAACCGTTGCAACACCCGGACATGATCCGCCCCAAAGGCAAGCCGCCCCTCTGTCGTGGTCGTCCCGAACGACGACCGCGCGCCGACTTCGACCGGCAGCGTATAGTCGCCCGTGCCCGCCAGATCGTCGAGCAGGATGTCGCGCTCGCCGACCTTCGCAAAGGGATAGCCCTGCTGCGGCAAGGTCAGCGCGACGTTCGCCTCGGCACCCTGCACGCGCAAAGCGTCGATCGGCTCGCCGACCTTGAGCGGCAGCGCGTCGCGGATCAGCGTCGGCGGGATCGTCGGATCCGCCTTCACCACGATCGTGCCGAGCTTGTACTGCTTGCCCGGCGTCGCCGACACGACCGCCTTGACGCGAGTCTTGTCGTTGGGAACCGTTTCGATCGTCGAAACCGCGGTGCCATCATAATAGCCCAGGCTCTTCATCAGCCGGATCGCGAGCTGCTCGTCCTCCCGCCCGCGCGCAGCGATGACGGTGCCGTTGGGGGCCTTGCCCTTGCCGCCCTTGAGCGCGGACAAGCCATTGAACTGCGCGGTCAGCTTGAGTGGGTCGAGCCCGCGGATCACCGTTTCATAGCGGATCTCGGGGGCCTTCTCGTCCTTGACCGCAACGTCGACCAGCGGCGTGGTGTCGTAGCTTGCAAGCGGCTGAAGCGGCTGCGCGATATCGGCGGGAATGTCGGGCGCAGGCGTCGTCGTGACCGGAGCCCCCTGCACTGGAGCCCCCGCGACAGGCGCAGCGGGCTGCGGCGCGACGGGGGTGCCCGATGGCGTGACCGGGACCGGGATCATCGGCTCGAGCGGTGCGTTGATGTCGTTACTGAGCGCAGGGAGCGCCTTGTCGAACTCGGGATCGGACACGATCGGCGGCTCGGACGCCTGCCCGGCACTTTGCCCCACGCCAGTCGGTGCCTGTGTCGCAGGGGATGGCGCCTGTTGCAGGCTTGCTACCGCGATGGCGAGAAGCCCGCTCGAATACGCCAATGAAATCAAGACTTAAACTTCCCCACTTCGCACGAAGTCCGGTTTTGTGGTCCTTCGCTCAGCGTCCCTAACGCGCGAAACGAAAATGGTTTCCGCGCAATTCCACATCCTGCTGCCAGTTGCGACGAACCGTTAGGCACGCTCCGCATCGAACGGTGCTGCCGAGCTTTCCAGCCGGTCGAGCATCGCCCGAAAGCTCTTGATCTCGGCCGCGCTGAACCCGGCGAAAACACGCGCTTCCAGTTCGAGCGCCTTGGGCGCGACGCTTTCGTACAGCGTCCATCCCGCATCGGTCAGCGTCAACAGGTGCGATCGCTGGTCGTTCGCATTGGGCTTGCGCTCGACCAGTCCCCGCTCGACCAGCGTGGCGGCGGCGCGACTGACCGTCACCTTGTCCATCCGCGTCGCCAATCCCAGCGCCTGCTGCGTCGCACCCTCGCTCTCGGCGATGATCGCGACCAGCCGCCATTCGGGGATCTTGAGCCCGAACAATGCCTGATACGTGCTCGCCACCGCCGCCGAAACGCGGTTCGACACGATCGACAGGCGATACGGCAGGAACTGGTCGAGCTTGAGCGTCGTCATGGAACAAGGGGATAAGGGATGGACCGTGGTTGGCAAGGCCGCTATATCGTTACATCTGAAACCATCTCGGAGCCGATGCGATGACTGCCACCGAAAACCCGATGGGCCTGAACGGGTTCGAATTCGTCGAATTCACCTCGCCCAACCCCGAGGCGATGGCCGACCTGTTCGTCAAGATGGGCTTTACCCATGTCGGCAACCACAAGTCGAAGAACGTCCGCCGCTATGCACAGGGCGACATCAACTTCCTGCTCAACATGGATGACGCGGGCCAGGTCGCGGGCTTCCGCGACACGCACGGCCCCTCGGCCAATGCGATGGCGTTCCGCGTTGCCGACGGCGAAGGCGCACTGAAAATGGCGGTCGAGCGTGGCGCGGTCGCCGTGAAGGGCGCAGTCGGCCCCGACGAGCTCGACCTCCCCGCGATCGAGGGCATCGGCGGCGCAAACCTGTATCTGGTCGATGAGAAGTCGCGGATCTACGAGACCGACTTCACCCCGGTCGAGGGCGCGGGCGTGGACGACAACAGCGTCGGGCTCCACACGCTCGATCACCTCACGCACAATCTCCAGCGCGGTCGGATGGCCTATTGGGCGGATTATTACGAGCGGATCTTCAACTTCCGCCAGATCCGCTATTTCGACATCGAGGGTCAGGCGACGGGCCTGTTCTCCAAGGCGATGACCGCGCCCGACGACAAGATCCGCATCCCCTTGAACGAAAGCCAGGACGAGCATTCGCAGATCGAGGAGTTCATCAAGGACTATAAGGGCGAAGGCATCCAGCATCTCGCGCTCGCGACCGACGATATCTTCAAGACGGTCGATACCTTGCGCGCGAACGGCGTGCGGTTCCAGACGACGCCGCAGACCTATTTCGACCTGATCGACAAGCGGCTGCCCGGGCACAACCACGACGTCGAGGAAATGCGCAAGCGCGACATCCTGATCGACGGTGCGCCCGAGACGGGTGGCGGGCTGCTGCTGCAGATCTTCACCGAGAATATGGTCGGGCCGATCTTCTTCGAGATCATCCAGCGCAAGGGCAATGACGGCTTTGGCGAGGGGAATTTCAAGGCGTTGTTCGAAAGCATCGAGCTGGACCAGATCCGGCGTGGCGTGGTGCCGGGGGCGGTTGAGGCTTGAGGCTTTGATGGGGGCGGTCTCTGCGAGGCCTCCCCCACCCCAACCCCTCCCCTCAAGGGGAGGGGCTTTTCGGTTGCGCTCGTCTTATAGCCCCTCCCCTTCAGGGGAGGGGTTGGGGTGGGGCAGTAACGAGCACCGCCCCCAATAATTGGAGAGCGAAATGACCAACCCCATGACCGGCTTCAACAACCACTTCGCCACCGAAGCCATCCCCGGCGCGCTCCCCATCGGCCGCAACTCCCCCCAAAAACCAGCGTTCGGCCTCTACGCCGAGCAACTCAGCGGCAGTGCCTTCACCACGCCGCGCCACGAGAACAAGCGCTCCTGGCTGTACCGCCTCCGCCCCTCAGCGGCACACCCCGCCTTCACGCGCTACGAGGGAGCCCTCCTCTTCGCCCCCGGCACCGCAGACGAACCGCTCGCCCCCAACCGCCTCCGCTGGGGACCGCTCGAACCACAAGACGCCGACTGGCTAGACTCGCTCACAACAATGCTCGTCGCCGGCGAAGGCCCGAAGACGCAGACCGGCGTCGCCATGCACATCTACCGCGCAACCAAGGACATGGTGAACCGCGCGTTCGTCTCGGCTGACGGCGAACTCCTGATCCTCCCGCAACAAGGCCGCCTCACCCTCTACACCGAGCTCGGAAAAATCGACCTCACCCCCGGCGAAGTCGCAATCATCCCGCGTGGCGTGCGCTTCCGCGTCACCCTCCCCGATGGCAGCGCGCGCGGCTATGTCGCGGAGAACCACGGCGCGCCGTTCCGCCTCCCCGACCTCGGCCCGATCGGCGCGAACGGGCTCGCCAACCCGCGCGACTTTGAGACGCCGGTCGCCTGGTATGAGGACGTCGAGGGCGACTACGAACTCGTCCAGAAATTCCTCGGCAGCCTGTGGACGACCAACCTCGGCCGCTCGCCGCTCGACGTCGTCGCGTGGCACGGCAATTATGCGCCGTGCAAATATGATCTCGCGCGGTTCAACACGATCGGCAGCATCAGTTTCGACCATCCCGACCCGTCGATCTTCACCGTCCTCACCTCGCCCAGCGACGTGCCCGGTACCGCCAACGTCGACTTCGTGATCTTCCCGCCGCGCTGGATGGTGGCGGAGGACACGTTCCGCCCGCCGTGGTTCCACCGCAATACGATGAGCGAGTGCATGGGCCTCCTCAAAGGCGAATATGACGCCAAGGCCGACGGCTTCGTCCCCGGCGCGCTGTCGCTTCACAATCAGATGAGCGGCCACGGCCCCGATGTCGCGACGTGGGACGCGGCGAGCAACGCGCCCCTCGCACCGCGCAAGATCGACGGCACGATGGCGTTCATGATCGAAAGCCGCTGGGTCTTCACGCCAACCCGATTCGCTGCAGAAACGAGTGCGCTCGACGAAGATTACGATGCGGCCTGGTCTGGTTTCCCCAAAGCGCAACTTCCGAAGGCTTAACTCTTATCAGCATGAATTCGCGGAACTGGCATCCGACGCAAGAGTCTTGTCTGTCTATGCCTACGCCCCAGACCCCCCTGTTCCCCTGGAAACACCGTGCGCAGCACGACTTCCAAGCTCTGCTCGACGCGCATGTCGCGGAGGCCGACTTTCCCTGCGTCGGTGCCAAGGCCGCGCTTGCCAAGGGAACACTGTCCGTCCTCGCCTGCGACCGGCTCGACAGCGCCTGGGACGATCTGCGCATCCACGACGGGCTGATGCATTTCGCCGCCGCCTATCGCAAGGATCCGGGGCTGTTTCGCAGCTTCGCGGTGATCTTCGACGGCCCGGACGATTTGACCGAGCAACAGTTCGAGGCCGCACTGTGGCAACGCGTGCAGTCGATTTCGGACAAGGACGTCTGGCGCGGGCAAGGCTATGACACGACCGTCAGCACTGATCCCGACAGCCCACATTTCTCGCTGAGCTTCGGCGGCGAAGCGTTCTTTATCGTCGGCCTCCACCCCCATGCCAGCCGCCCCGCGCGCCGCTTCGCGCGCCCGACCATGGTGTTCAACCTGCACGACCAGTTCGAGACGCTGCGCGCGCAGGGCAAATATGAGGGCATGCGCGAGAAGATCCTGACGCGCGACGAGGTCCTCGCGGGCTCGCGCAACCCGATGCTCGCGCGCCACGGCGAGGTGAGCGAAGCGCGGCAATATAGCGGACGCGTCGTCGACGAGGCGTGGGCCTGCCCGTTCCGTTATTCGGGCGCGCCCGAATGAGCGACGTCGTCGAGATCCCCGAACGAAGCGGGGATGCGTTCCGGCTGGCAGCGGGACAGACGCTGACCGTGATCGACCCGCGCGGGGTGCAGGTCGCGGATCTGCTCGCGTACAGTGCAGAGGATCTGGCCGAGGTCATCTCGTCGGGCCGGACGCTCGATTATGCCGAGACGATCTACCTGACGACCGGCAATCTGCTGTATTCGAACCGCTCGCGACCGATGCTGACGATCATCGAGGATACGGTCGGGCGGCACGACTTTCTGCTGACGCCGTGTTCGTACGACACGTTCCACCATTTCTATCCCAACCTGCCGCCGCATCGCGGTTGCTTCGGCAATCTGGCGGCGGCGCTCGAGCCTTATGGCGTGAAGCCCGACATGATCCCGACTGCGTTCAACTGCTTCATGAACGTGACCGTCGATGGCGCAACGGGGAAGCTCGACGTGCTGCCGCCGATCAGCAAGGCGGGCGACCATATCGTCCTGCGCGCGGAGATGGACCTGGTCATCGGCCTCACCGCCTGCTCGGCACCGGCAAGCAATGGCGGAAGTTTCAAGCCGATCCATTACCGGGTGGATTAACCCCTCGTAGCGGCTCGCCCTTACCGCATCCCCCTACTCCTACTACGCTTCCCCGGCGAAGGCCGGGGCCCAGGAGAGGAACAGAAGACTGCAGGCGACTGGACGCAGTTACCGCGGCAATCGCTACTGGGCCCCGGCCTCCGCCGGGGAAGCAAAAAGGGGGGGGGGGAACAATCGAAACAGCCCCGCTGCTTCATCTGCCGCTCAGCAGCAGATTGCGCCTCCCCGGCGAAGGCCGCAGCCCAGGAGCGGAACAGAAGATTGCGGGCGACTGGACGCAGTTACCGCCGCAATCGCTACTGGGCCCCGGCCTTCGCCGGGGAAGAGCAGAAGAGAAAGCGACGGTAGAAAGCCCTACTTCATCTGCCGCCGTACGCTCGTCATCGTCGCCTTGCCATACGGCGGCTTCAACCCAGCCAGCTTCGCCACATCCAGCTTCGCCTGCTTGAACACCGCCTTGGCGTGGCTGAACGTCTTGAACCCGTCGAACCCGTGGTACGACCCCATCCCCGACGGCCCAACCCCGCCGAACGGCAGATCCTCCATCGATACATGGAACACCACGTCGTCGATCGTCACCCCACCCGAAATCGTCCGATCGAGCACGCGCCGCCGCTCCCCTTCGTCCGGCCCAAAATAATAGAGCCCAAGCGGCCGATCACGCTGGTTCACTTCGTCGATCGCGCTGTCGATCCCGCCCGTGTAGCTGCGCACCGGCAGGATCGGGCCGAAGATCTCCTCCTGCATCACGATCATGTCGTCGGTCGCATTCCGCACGATATGCAGCGGCATCTTCCGCGCATTCGACCCCGCGAAATCCTCGCCGCCCGGATTGACCACCTCGACCGTCGCGCCTTTGGCGCGCGCATCGTCAACCCAGTCGGCGAGCCGCTGGTGGTGCCGGTCGTTGATGATCGCGGTGTAATCCGGGTTCGCCAGCAGCGTCGGATACATCGCCGAGACCGCCGCCTTCAATCCGTCGACCACCGCCTGCTCCTGCGCCTCAGGCACCAGCATGTAATCGGGTGCGAGGCAGATCTGCCCGGCGTTGAGCATCTTGCCGATCGCCACGCGCTCGGTCGCGCGCGCTATGTCGGCGTTCTGGCCGATCAGCACCGGCGACTTGCCGCCGAGTTCGAGCGTCACCGGCGTCAGATTGTCCGCCGCCGCATGGAGGATGTGCCGCCCGATCCCGGTAGCGCCGGTAAAGATCAGATGGTCGAACGCCAGTTCCGAAAACGCCTTCCCCACCTCCGGCCCGCCACTGAAGAACGCGAGTTCGTCGGGCGCGAAGTATTTCGCGCTCACCGCCTCGAACAGCGCGGCAGTGCGCGGGGTGAACTCGCTCGTCTTGACCATCGCGCGGTTCCCCGCCGCGAAGATCCCCGCGATCGGCCCCATCACCAGATTGACCGGGAAATTCCACGGCGCGATCACGCCAACCACGCCCTTCGGCTGATACTCGACCCACGCCCGCGCCCCGAGTAACCCGAGCGGAAATTGCACCGCGCGCTTGTCGCGCTTCGCCCAGCCATCGAGCGAGCGCAGCGCGTGGCGGATCGGCGCGATCGACGCCGCGACATCGGTCAGCATCGACTGCTCGCGGCTACGGTGCCCGAAATCCTCGCTCAGCGCGTCACAAAAGGCATCGGCATTGTCCGCGATCATCGCCGCGGCGCGCTTCAACCGGTCTTTGCGGGCCGTCAGCGAAACGGGCAATTCGCTATTGAACGCGAGCCGTTGTGCCTGGAGCGTCTGGTCGAGTGTCATCCCCGTCTTCCCTTTACGTACAGCCGATCAACCCCGCCACCGGGATGACCACGCTATCCTGTCCCGTCCGGTCGAGCTGGAGGATGCCCTCCGGCACCGCCCCGCCGTCGGTGATCGAGCTGCGCGGCTCGATCCCCAGCGTCAGCTTGATCGTCGCGCCCCCACCCGCATAGGTCGTGGTTTCGGGGAAGCCGAGGGTGATCGCGCCCAGTTGCCCGGTGCGGTCCAGATCGGTGATCTTCCCCGCGATCGACAGCCGCAACCGCGCGGGATCGGTGCCCCCGCCCCCCGTGGCCATCGCGACCAGCGCACGCGTCCCGCTCGCGGTCCACAGATACGCCGCGCACCCCTTGCGCGGCAGCTCCTGCCGCGGGATCGACCCGATCGGCAGGCCGTCGACCGATGGCACGACAGGCGCGGGCGGTGGGGCCTCTTTCGGGGCGGCCTGCTGGGTCGCGGCGAGCACCAGGGCCGCAAGGATCGGAAGCGCATTCATGACGTCATCCCTACCAGCATCAGCCACGCCGGGTAAGCCGCGATCGCGAGCAGCGCGCCGAACGGCATCCGGTCGGTGAGCGTCGTGGCCCGTCCGCGCAGCGCCCCGACCACCGCGATCCCGAGCCCGACGAGCGCGGCAAACAACACCACCGTCGGCAACATCCGCCACCCCAGCCACAGCCCGATCGCCCCCAGCAGCTTGGGATCGCCCCCGCCGAGTCCGACCCGCCCGCGCAGAAGCTTGTACCCCGCCCCCACCGCCCACAAGGCGACGAACCCGACCACCCCGCCGATCAGCCGGTCATCGAGCGGAGGCGACACCCCGAGCACCCCCGTCACCAGCCCGCCCACCGCCAGCGTCACCGTCAGTACGTCGGGCAGCCAGAACGCCACCACGTCGAGCGCGCCGAGCGTCAGCAACAGCCAGCCGAACACCGCCCCCGCAATCCCGACCGGCCCCGGCACCGCCAGCCCAGCCGCGACGCCGATCAGCAGCGCCATCGCCTCGATCTGCCAATGCCGCGGATCGATCGCCGCCCCGCAACGGCGGCACCGCCCCCGCGCCACCAGCGCGCTCACCAGCGGCACCAGATCGCGCGGGGCGAGCACCACCCCGCATCCGTCGCACGCCGATCGCCCGCGCAGCACCGATCGCCCCTCGGGCCAGCGCACCACGACCGTTGCGATAAAGCTCCCGAAGATCGCGCCGAGCCCGCCCAGCAGGACCGGCCAGATCCACTCATCCATGCGGTTCGCCTCGATTTCCCGGGCCTTTCGCGGCCCGCTCCACCCGACCTATAGTTTGTAAATCGGCAATGTCGGCCCTAGATCGCACCCAGCAAATTCCCATCAGAGGTTTGATAAACATGGCCACCCGTCCTTCCGCCGACCCAGTGGTCATCGTCTCCTACGCGCGCACCCCGATGGGGTCGTTCCAGGGCGCGCTGGCCGGCGCGAGCGCGACCGAGCTCGGCGCGACCGCGGTCGGCGGCGCGGTCGAGCGCGCGGGGCTTGCCGGATCGGCGATCGAGCGGATCTACATGGGCTGCGTGCTGCCCGCCGGGCTCGGCCAGGCGCCTGCGCGCCAGGCCGCGCTCAAGGCGGGGCTGCCCGACCATGTCGAGGCGACCACGATCAACAAGATGTGCGGATCGGGGATGCAGGCGGCGATCCTCGCGGCGGATGCGCTCGCGGCGGGCTCGGCCGACCTGATCGTCGCAGGGGGCATGGAGAGTATGACCAACGCGCCCTATCTCTCGATGCGCCACCGTGGCGGCGCGCGGATCGGGCATGATGTGTTGAAAGACCATATGTTCCTCGACGGGCTCGAGGATGCGTATGAGCCCGGCAAGCTGATGGGCAATTTCGCCGAGGACAGCGCCGCGGCGTACCAGTTCACCCGCGCCCAGATGGACGATTACGCGATCGAATCGCTCCACCGGGCGCAGCGCGCGCAGAGCTCGGGCGCGTTCGACCGCGAGATCGTCCCCGTCGAGATCGCCGGGCGCAAGGGGCCGACCACGGTCAGCCTCGACGAGCAACCCGCCAAGGGCGACGTCGCCAAGATCCCGACGCTCAAGCCCGCTTTCTCGAAGGACGGCACGATCACCGCGGCCAACGCCTCGTCGATCTCGGACGGGGCCGCCGCGCTGGTGATGACGCGCGCGTCGGTCGCGGAGAAGTTCGGCCTCACCCCGCTCGCGCGGATCGTCGCGCATGGCGCGCACGCACATGCGCCGTCGCTGTTCACCACCGCACCGGTGTTCGCGATGCGCAAGACACTCGAACGCGCGGGCTGGTCGGCGGGCGACGTCGACCTGTTCGAAGTCAACGAAGCCTTCGCGGTCGTCGCGATGATCGCGATGCGCGACCTCGACATCGCGCACGACCGGATCAACGTGCATGGCGGCGCCTGCGCGCTCGGCCACCCGATCGGCGCGAGCGGCGCGCGGATCCTCGCGACGTTGCTGTCGGCGCTGGAGACGCGCGGCGGCAAGCGTGGGCTTGCATCGCTGTGCATCGGCGGCGGCGAAGCGACCGCGGTCGCGGTGGAGTTGATGGCGTAACCGAGAACACCCCCCACGGCGTCGCGCTCCCCGCGCGCACGGTTCCGGCCCCGCGCTCGATCTCGCCCGAGGCGCGCGCGATGCTGGAACGCGCAGTGCGCGCCGACGGGGTGCCGCTCAACGCGCTTCACGTCCTGCCCGACCCGGCGGACCATGCCGCCTGGGCGGACCTCAAGACCGCCGCCGACGCGGGCTATGCGGTCGCGATGGAGGGAATCGCCGGGAGCCTGCGCTCGACCGTCGAGACGATCACGGTCGGCGCGGCGCGAGTGCATGTCGCGACGCCCGAGGGCGCATTCGACGCCAGGCGCGCCTATATCGACCTGCACGGCGGCGCGCTCGTCTTCGGCGGGGGCGGCGCGTGCCGCACCGGCGCGCGGATGCACGCTGACCAGCATCAGGTGCGCTGCTACGGCGTCGATTATCGCACGCCCCCCGAACACCCCTTCCCCGCCGCGCTCGACGATTGCGTCGCAACCTACGCCCACGTCCTCGCGCACCACGCCCCCGCCGACGTGGTGATCGGGGGACGCTCGGCGGGCGGCAATCTCGCGGTGGCGATGCTGCTGCGCGCACGTGCCGAAGGCTTGCCGACGCCCGCCGGGCTGGTGCTGCTGTCGCCGCAAGCGGACCTGACCGAATCCGGCGACAGTTTCGCGGTCAACCGGCTGCTCGACGTCGTGCTGCCGGGGTCCCTCGCCGCGACCAACCTGCTGTATGCGAACGGCACCGACCTGCGTGATCCTTTGGTGTCGCCGCTGTTCGGGGAACTTGGCGGACTGCCGCCGACCTTCCTGCAATCGGGCACGCGCGACCTGTTCCTGTCGACCACCGTCCGGCTGCACCGGGCGCTGCGCCGCGCTGGGGTGGCGGCCGAGCTGCATGTGTTCGAGGCGATGCCGCATGGCGGGTTCGGCGGCGGGACGCCGGAGGATGACGAGTTGCGGGCGGAGGTTACGGAGTTTGTTGCTGGGCGGTGGGGCGGGACAACGAGATGAATGGTAGAGCCGGGAGGATCGACTAAAATCCCGTAACCACTTAAAAACAAGTATTTCGAGTTCACGACTTTTGTATTAGCTGGCGCAAGAGCAAAGCGAGGTTGCTCGACTAAGACACAGTTGCCATCCCGACAAAATGCGGAGGCTGTCCGTCGCGCCGCGCCTGAATTAGCTTATCTAACGCCTCTGCTCGGCGCTTGTCCGGATCACTACGAACGTCGGCGAGCCAATTACGAACGCCAGTTTCCACAGCGCCCATGAGTCCGCCAATGGTGACTATAAACGCGGTTTCTTGAAGACCGGCCGGATTTCGAGAAATGCAGAATTCTGCTGTCACCCCGCTTTTATCTGGTGGGGTGAAAATCACGCGGTCAAAGCCATGCTCGCCTCTGGTAAACCCAGTGCTCTCGTGGATCATTGCATTTCTTACGATGTAAACGACTGCGCCGTCGAACGACACTCTCGGCGAGGTGAAGTGTGGCAAAACCCACTCATCATACCATCGCTGGTATCGCTTGCGAGAATGCACCGCTTGCCCCCAAAACTCCACGGCACCACAGGCATCTGGAAGCATCAAGACTGAGGCAACTACTGGATACCATATGCCACAATCAAAGGTTGCTCTTATCTCGTCGAGTATAGGTTCCATGCCACCGCTCCTAAATTGGCCAAGGTTAATGTGCGTCAAATCCCTTGCGGCAAAAAATTGCTAGAGATTTTCGAGAGGGCAACCAGACAAATCTGAGCGTCCTATTGCCCCCATATCCTTACCCTGCCCAGCTACTTTTATGACTCGTCTAACGCGACCTGCGTTATTGCGCGCGGTTCTCCATCTCTGCGTAGCCTGTCATAGTAGCTAGGTCCCAGCACAGCCCAACCACAGCCTTGCCGATGCCCTGCATCTCAAGTTGTAGCTCGTGGAAAAGCAAAATCGGAGGAATCACTCTGGGTGCGCCGCATTGCACCTGCTGTCAGAGCACTTGCGTGCGCACTCGACTGCACCAGGAGTTGAGCCCAACATTTCTTCATTTCTTCATTCTAAGGCCGACGGACGACTCTCCATTTGCATGGGGCCATTCATTCAAACCGTTCGCCCCCTCACCCTCGCAACCGCCGCTGCAGCCGTTTCCACGCCCCCTCGTCCGCGCCCCAGCCCGGAAACGTCGGCGGCAGCAACGTCGGCCGGATCCGCACCGGTCGCCCCCCGCATTGCGAGCAGCGCAGGAACCCCGGCAGATTGTCGACCGCGGCGTTCAACCGCTTGAGGAAGCACCACCGCGCGAACCGATCGCGGTGCACCACGCCCTTGTGCGCGCACGATCCGCAGACGCAGCCGACGTTCATCTGGTGCCGCGTGAAATCGAACAGCGTGCGGAATCTTACGTTGCCCACGTCAAAGCGGCAGCGCCATCTGGCGCGGGTCGCGATCGCCGGGGAAACCCTCGAGCGCACACACGATCGTGCGCGCCAGTTCGGCGGCGGCGGCTTCGCGGATGCGTTCGCTCGGGGCGGTCAATCCGACTCGGGCGAAGCCGCTGCTGGTCAGGAGGGCGTGGGCGATCAGGGCGCAATCTGGCTGGGTCATGGCCTCTATGTTCACCATCTGTTCCGATTCGTCCAGCGCGATTTTAGCGAAGAGCGATGGTCAGCAGGCTGTAAGCAGGCGCAATTCCCCCGGCGCGACGGGGCGGCAGAGATGGGACGCCTTCCGCGCCCGCAAAGCTACGCTGACGCGGCAAGATCCTTGGTAAAATACTGCGCGAACACCGTATCGTGATAATCCCCGAACGGCGCGCACTCCACGAAACCGGCCCGCCGATACAGCGCATGCGCGGCAGCAAACGGCGCGTTGGAGCCCGTCTCGAGACTCAGCCGCCGATACCCGCGCGCGCGCGCCTCGGCGACCAGATGATCGAGCAGCACCCCCGCCACCCCGCGCCGCAGTTGCGCGGGCGCGGTGCGCATCGATTTGACCTCGCCCCAGGCCGGATCGAGCTGCTTGAGCGCGCCCATCCCCAGCAACAAGTCGTCCTCCCACGCGGTCCACACCGTCACCGACGGATCGCGCAGCCCGCTCGCATCGAGCGCGAACACGCTTCCCGGCGGGCTGTTCTCGAACGCGGCGCGTAAGTGCAGGTCGAGCAGGTCGAGCACGTCCGGATGCGTCAGATCGTCGCGCCGGATCGTCCAGCCCTTCACGGCAGCGTTTCGCCCGCTTCCGCACCCCACATCCGCAACTGTTCGACGAACCCGCCGCGCCCCTGGACGTCGAAATAGCACCAGCCGCCCGAACATTTGCTCAGCCGTCCAACCACCCCCGGTGCCGCGCGCCAGACGATCCGCGCGTCGCTATCCGGGCTGTCGCGCAATTCGGCGACCTGCCCGGTGATCATCCCGGTCCGCCGCTCGCTGAGCAGGCCGCTCATCATCCACCCCTGCGTGCCGCTCGGGTCCTCGACCTTGTACCATTGGCCGTGCTCGAACACGGCGACGACTTTGACCGGGAGATCGGCGCGCTGGTACAGCCAGCTGACCGGATAGGATCGCGCCGGCCCCGTGCGCATCCGCGCCTTCTTGGCACCGACCGAGGCGTAGAACGGCGCCTTGCGGTTGGCCATAGCGGCAATCGCGGGCGCGAACGCTGCCGCGGCCATGCTCGTCGCCCCGATCAGCAGCGCAAGCCGCGCCGCGATCGGCATCTTCTGGTGTCGTAGCGTCATGTCCCCGCTTATCGCGTTTTGGCGCGCGGCTTCAACACCCGTTGACGCCGCGCAGGCCCTCCGCCAAGCCAGCGGCATGGCAGAGACGAGACGTGTCCCCAACCCGCGCGTGGCGGTGACCCGCGAATTGCCCGACGCGGTGATGCTGCGGATGGAGCAACTGTTCGACGCGAGCATCCACCGCGGTGCCACCGCGCTGACCCGCGCCGAGCTTGCCGCCGCGATGGCCGATTGCGACGTGCTGGTCCCGACCGTGACCGACGAGATCGACGCCGCGCTGATCGAGGGTGCCGGGCCACGATTGAAGCTGATCGCTAATTTCGGCGCGGGCGTGAACCACATCGCGCTGAAAGCCGCGCGGGCACGCGGCATTCTCGTCACCAACACGCCCGGCGTGCTGACCGAGGATACCGCCGACCTGACGATGGCGCTGCTTCTCTCGGTCCCGCGGCGGCTGGCGGAGGGCGAGAAGCTGGTGCGCTCGGGCGCGTGGCAGGGCTGGACTCCCGGCGGGATGCTCGGCCACCGCATCGGCGGCAAGGCGCTCGGCATCCTCGGCATGGGGCGGATCGGCCAGGCGGTGGCGCGGCGCGCGAGGGCGTTCGGCCTGTCGATCCATTACCACAACCGCCACCGGCTGCCCAAGGTGGTCGAGGCCGAGTTGCAGGCGCAATGGCACCCCAATCTCGACGAGATGCTCGGCGCGATCGACCTGCTGACGATCCACACCCCGCGCAATGCGGACAGCGAGGGGCTGATCGACGCCGACCGGATCGCGCTGCTCCGCCCCCACGTCTATGTCATCAACACCTCGCGCGGCGGGATCGTCGACGAGGATGCGCTGGTCGACGCGTTGGAGAACGGACGGCTGGCGGGTGCCGGCCTCGACGTGTGGCAACATGAGCCGCGGATCGATCCGCGGCTGCTCGCGCTTCCCAATGTCGTGATGACCCCGCACATGGGCTCCGCGACGTTCGAGGGACGGCTTGCGACGGGCGAGAAGGTCATCACCAACATTCGGATGTGGGCCGACGGTCACCGCCCGCCGGATCAGGTGCTCGAAGGCTGGGCCTGAGCGTTTATTACGCGCTCGAAGCGGGTACGAACCGCCACGGGAATGGCAGATTCCGGCGCCATAATGCCGCATTCTGCTGTCGTGGCGACAGTGTTTCGACGAGTTTGGCGACGTCGCGCGCCGACAAACCCGACCGATCGCAGAAATACGGCCGCTGCGGCACCCGCGCGAAGTAGCTGTAAAACAAGGCCGCCCGGTCGCGCCCGGTCGCCGGCTTGCCGCGATGGAAGAAGCGCGCGGTGTCAGCGACGACGACCGTCCCCGCCGCCCCCTCGCAACTGATTGGATGAACGCCCAAAATGCGCCCGCTGTCGTCCTTCTCGTCGGCATCGTCGAGGTAAAACCGGTCGTCCGGCACAGTCGCCTCGACCGGCAGCAACTGGAACGGCCCGCTGTCCGCATCGACATCGGTCAGATACACCGCCAGCTTGATCATCCGCCGGTCTTCCCGGTCTCGATGCCATTTCCGCGTCGAGACCGCGCGCCCGTCCGCCAAGGTATATTGCAGGTTCACGCCGTCATAGGCGACCGGCAGCCCGACATACGCTTCCGCCAGATCGAGCAGCGCGGGATGCAATCCCAACCGGTAGATTGCTGGTCTTGCGGCGATTTCCGCGGGCGGCACGCGGAGAAACGCACTGCCCGTACGCCCCTGCTCCCGCAGTCGGTCCCTCCACAGCGCGGTCAATTGCGACGCTTCGGCGAACGCTTCATCCGCCCCCTCCAGCGCGAGCGACGACAGACGGGTCTGGACCACACCGCGCTCTTCCAGGCCGCGCGCCATCTCCGCGATCGCATCGGACATGGCGGGTAACCGAGTGCGATGCTGGTCACGCGCGTGCTCGTAGCGCCGATGGCGAAGGGCGTGAATCGTGCGGGTCTGCACCAGACCGGCGGCAACACGCCACGGCACAGATCCGGCTCTTCGTTTTATCCCTAGCAAAACGCTCATCATTGTACGCCTTACACGCGCGGCCCCGACGAACGGAGACACGCTCGCGGTACCAGCCTGGATGCAAAGGTCCCTATGCGCGCAAACGCGGACCCTGCCTATCGTTCTCCATTCCCCTAGTCCGAATTGTTGCTGGAACGTTTCCAGCGTGCGGCGGCGCAGGCCGTCACCGGGTATGGAAAAAGTCGTACAGTTGCTGCGCCACTGCCGCGCTGACGCCCGGCGCACGTTGCAGATCCGCCAGACTGGCGTTGCGCACCGCCCGCGCGGTGCCGAAGTGCATCAGCAACGCCTTCTTGCGCGCAGGGCCGATGCCCGGCACGTCGTCGAGCGGCGATGCGCCGATCGCCTTGGCACGTTTCGCCCGGTGCGCGCCGATCGCAAAGCGGTGAACCTCGTCGCGCAAGCGTTGCAGGTAGAACAGCACCGGCGCGTTGACCGGCAACTGGAACTCGCGTCCGTCGAGCATGTGGAACACTTCGCGGCCATCGCGGCCGTGGTGCGGCCCCTTGGCGATCCCGACGAGACACACGTCCTCGATCCCCAGTTCCTCGAGCACGCCCTTCACCGCATTGAGCTGCCCACGCCCGCCGTCGATCAGCACCAGATCGGGCCAGTCGCCCGAATCCCGATCGGGATCGTCCGCCTGCGCCCGCGCGAACCGACGCCCGAACACTTCGCGCATCATACCGAAATCGTCGCCCGGGATCGTATCGGGGTTCTTGATGTTGAACTTGCGATACTGCCCCTTGCGGAACCCCTCGGGCCCCGCGACGACCATTGCGCCAAGCGCGTTGGTCCCCTGGATATGACTGTTATCATAGACTTCGATTCGATCGGGCGGTTCGGGCAAGTCGAACAGCTCGGCCACTTCGCGCAGCAATTTGGCCTGCGTCGTGCTCTCAGCAAGCCGCCGGTCGAGCGCTTCCTCGGCGTTGCGCTTGGCCTGTTCGAGCAACTGCCGCCGCGACCCGCGCTGCGGCATCGACAGCGCGACCTTGAACCCGGCTTGCGCGCCCAACGCCTCGCCGAGCAACGCGGCTTCGTCGAGCTCCCGGTCGAGCAGGATCGTCCGCGGCGGCGGAACCTCCTCGTAGAATTGCGCGAGGAAGCCCGAGAAGATCTCGTCCTCCGGAACGTCGGCGGTGTGCGCAGGGAAGAAGCTGCGATGTCCCCAATTCTGTCCGCCCCGGATGAAGAACGCCTGGATCCCGATCACGCCGTTCTTGCACGCCATCGCGAAGATGTCCGCGTCACCAAGCCCTTCCGCGTTGATCGCCTGGCTACCCTGGATGAACGTCAACGCACGCAGCCGGTCACGGATGATCGCGGCCAGTTCGAAGTCCATATTCTCCGCGGCGACCTGCATCTGCGCGCCGAGCTTGGCCTGCACCTCGGTCGACTTGCCGCCGAGGAACGCTTTCGCGTCCGCGACGAGTTCGGCATAACCCGCTTCGTCGATCCGCCCGACGCACGGCGCCGAGCATCGCTTGATCTGGTACAACAGGCAGGGCCGGTCGCGGTTCTTGAAGAAGCCGTCGGTACAGCTTCGCAACAGGAACAGCTTCTGCAACGCATTCAGCGTGTTGTTGACCGAGCCCGCGCTAGCGAACGGGCCGTAGTAATTGCCCTTGGCGCGCCGTGCGCCGCGATGCTTCTGGATTCGCGGATAGGCATGATCGGCGCGCAGCAGGATGAACGGGAAGCTCTTATCGTCGCGCAACAGCACGTTGTACGCCGGTCGATAGCGCTTGATCAGCTGCGCCTCGAGCAGCAGCGCCTCGGCCTCGTTGTTGGTCGTGACGATCATCATCGATCGGGTCTGCGCGACCATCCGCTGGAGTCGCTTCGAGAGGCGATCGACCTGCGTATAGTTGGTGACGCGGTTCTTTAGCGCGCGCGCCTTGCCGACATACAGCACGTCGCCGCGCGCATCGAGCATACGGTACACGCCTGGACGGATCGGCAGCGTTGCCAGCACGTTGCGGATCGCGGCGACCCCCGTCTCGATATCGGGCGCGTCGCTGCCGCGGACGGTGAAGGTGGCCTTGTCTTCGTGGAAGCGGGTCGGGGCATTGGGATCGGACATCGCGTACGATCTAGGGGTTCGTGCCGGTGGATACCACGGGTTCGTTCACCTTCTTGCCGATATGCATGGCACGCGCAGCCAAGCGTCAGTGCGCGTCCGATCGGGATCGGGACTCCAACCGACGGACTGATCCTTATCAGTGAGAATGCAAGCAACTGGCGCGGACATTAAGCACGCTACCCGGCGTTTCATCGCTCGCCAATACGGCAAGTCGGAGATGGAATATGGCCCTGAAATTCGCCGGAACGATGAATGCGATCAATCGCGGTCTTGATACGACCAAGGCGACCAAGGGCGCCGACATGATCGAGGATTGGGAAGCCGCGCTCGCGGATGTCGAGACATCGGGTGCCAAGGGCATTCTTCGCGATCTCGGATCGCTCCGCAAGCAGCTCGAGCGCGACGAACCCGATGCGGATCGCGTCCATGCGCTGCTCCACCGTCTGGGCGCCGCAACGACCAAGATCGCCGACAAGGCCGATGCGCAGCAGGAAAAGCTGAAGGCATTGGGCGAGGCGCTGACCGAAGCCGGCGAAGACTCGCCCGACGAGGAAGAAGATACCGTCGCGGCCGCAGCCCCCAAGCGCGCGCGCAAGAAGGCCTGATTGGTTTTCACCGGCGGTTCCGCCGATGTGAAACGGCAGAAAGCCCGTCGTCTCGACAGAGACGGCGGGCTTTTCGCTGTCAGCGATGGTCATCCCGCATCACGGCAGCGGCCGTGCCGTTGCATCCATTCGACAATCTGCTCCGGCTGACGGTACACCGACATTTCAACGAAGGGGACCGAGATGCCGACGACCGACCCAACCCGCCGCACGCTCCTAGCCGGAGGCGCCGCGCTCTATACGCTCGCTGCCGCGCCGCTCGCGGCCCAATCGTCCCGCGACGAAATCGTGCCGCTCTGGCCAAAAACGATTCCCGGCGATCGGAAAAGCGCGATCAAGCCCAGTGTCGAGGAACGCAGCAAGGATCCGCGCCACCCCGACCGCTGGCTGCGCGGCATTGCGCGTCCGGCGCTTGTGGTGAAGCGCGCCGCCAAGCCCAATGGCGCGGCGGTGCTGGTGATCCCCGGCGGGGGTTATGGCTTCCTGTCCTACGACAATGAAGGTCTGGAGCAGGCGGCGTGGCTCAATGCGCGCGGCATTACGGCGTTCATCCTGCAATACCGCCTCCCCGCCGAAGGCTGGGGCGATCGCGCGCTGGTACCGTTGCAGGATGCGCAACGTGCGATGCGGACGATCCGCGCGGACGCTGCCCGGTTCGGCGTCGATCCTGCGCGGATCGCAGTACTCGGCTTTTCGGCGGGCGGGCATCTCGCGGGATCGCTCGCCACGCGGCACGGCGAAACCGCTTACGCGCCGATGGACGCGATCGATGGCCAGTCGGCACGGCCCGATTATGCCGGCCTGATCTATCCCGTCGTCAGCCTGGAAGCCCCGTTCACCCACGGCGGGTCGCGCGACGCCTTGCTCGGCACCGACGCGCCCGTCCCGCTGCGCCACGCCGCTTCGGTCGAAACACGCGTCACCAGTGACACGCCGCCGATCTTCCTCGCGCATGCCGCGGACGACGATCTGGTCCCGGTCGCGAACAGCATCGCGATGTTCGGCGCGATGAAAGCAGCCGCGCGACCGGCCGAACTGCATGTGTTCGAAGCCGGCGGACACGGCTTTGGGACGCGCCTCCCCGCGAGCAAGCCTGCGTCGGTTTGGCCCGCGTTATTTACCGCTTTCGGCACCAGCAAGGGCGTGTTCCCCACCTGAACGGACCTTCCGCCAGCAAAAGTAGCTGTTCATATATAAATCATCGCTTTATAGCTGCACGAAATAGCCCGGTTCGCGGTGCACTTCTGGAGGGGATCGAGATGCGAGGATACGCAACGCTAGCCGGATTGCTGCTGGGTCTGGCTTCGGTCACCGCCCAGGCGCAGACCATCGTACCGGGCGATCCCCACGCGGGTGATCCGGTCGGCATCGTGTCCGATCCGTGCGTCACGCATCCTGCTCCGGACGCCAAGGTCAGCTACCAGATGTTCAATCTCCATATGCTCACCCGAGATTTCGGGCAGCTGTGCCGCTACGCCGCCGACAACCGCGCGCTTGCCGCGCAGAAGGTCCGGGTCGTGTTCATGGGGGATTCGATCACCGACAACTGGATCCACGCCGATGCGAATCTCTTCTCCAACGGCGTGGTCGATCGCGGCATCAGCGGGCAGACCACCCCGCAAATGCTGGTCCGCTTCCGCGCCGATGTGATCGCGCTGAAACCGCGGGCGGTCCACATCATGGCGGGCACCAACGACATTGCGGGCAACACCGGCGCGGCGACGCTCGAGACGGTTGAGGGCAATATCCAAACGATGGCCGAACTGGCGCGCGCGCACGGGATCAAGGTGATCCTCGCCTCGGTCCCGCCCGCCGCTTCCTTCCCGTGGAGCCCGGACAAGCGCCCGGTGCCGCAGATCGCCGCGCTCAACGCCTGGCTGCAGAGCTACGCCAAGGCGAACGGCTTCACCTACGTCGATTACCACGCCGCACTCGCCACCCCCGAGGGCGCGATGAAGCCGGGCTATGCCAGCGACGGCGTCCATCCGACCCCGCAAGGCTATGCCGTGATGCGCCCGCTTGCGCTGGCAGCGATCGCCAGAGCGGTTGCCAAGTGACCCCAGCCGCGCTCACGCGCCGGTCGATCCTCGCGGGGCTCGCCGCGACGCCGATGGCGCATGCGGCGCTCGCGAAAAGCCCGATGGGAATGACGCGCGGGCCGGTCGAGGCCAACTGGCCGTCGCTCGTTTCCAACTATCGCTACCCCGACTGGTTTCGCGACGCGAAGCTCGGGATCTGGTCGCATTGGGGGCCGCAATCGGTCCCCGAACGCGGCGACTGGTACGGGCGCTTCATGTATATGCAGGGGCATCCGGTCTACGACCATCACGTCAAGACCTATGGCCATCCGACCGTCGCGGGGATGAAGGACGTCCAGAACCGCTGGACCGCCGACCGCTGGGACCCGGACGCGCTGATCGCGCGCTACAAGAAGGTCGGCGCGCGCTATTTCATGGCGCTGGCGAACCACCACGACAATCTCGATTGCTATGACAGCCGCTATCACGCGTGGAATTCGCTGCGCGTCGGCCCAAAGCGCGACATCGTCGGTACGTGGGAAAAGGCAGCGCGCAAGGCCGGGCTCAAGTTCGGCGTGTCCAACCATTCCGCGCACAGCTGGCACTGGTATCAGACCGCCTACGGCTACGACCAGACCGGCCCGCGCAAGGGCGAACGCTATGACGCGTTCCGGCTGCGCAAGGCCGACGGCAAGGGCCAGTGGTGGGACGGGCTCGACCCGCAGGAACTCTACACCGGCGGCCATGCGGTGATGCCCGACGGGATCGACACGATTCCGGCGATGAACGCGTGGCACGAAAAGAATGACGGCCAGTGGATCGAGACCGGCCCGACCGACGATCCGCGCTATGTCACAAAGTGGCTGCTCCGCCAGACCGACCTGATCGACAAGTACAAGCCCGACCTCGTCTATTTCGACGATTACGGGCTGCCGTTCGGCCCGATCGGGCTCCAGGCGGCGGCGGACTATTACAATCGCTCGATTGGCTGGTCGGGCAAGATCGACGTTGCGCTGTTCGCCAAGCAGTTGAAACCCAACGAACGGCTCGGCGTGGTGCAGGATGTCGAGCGCGGCTTCAGCGATCATCTGTGGGAAGAACCGTGGCAGACCGACACCTGCCTCGGCGACTGGTTCTACAACGTCGCTCGGCTCAACGACAAAAGCTACAGCTCGGCGGAAAAGGTGGTCCAGCGGCTCGCCGACGTGGTGTCGAAGAACGGCAATCTGCTGCTGTCGGTGCCGCAGCCCGGCCACGGCGCGATTGACGGCGAGGAAGAGAAGATCCTCGACCAGATGGGCGAGTGGACAGCGACCAATGGCGAGGCGATCTTCGGGTCGCGGCCATGGCGCATCTTCGGCGAAGGGCCGACCAGGCTCCAGTCGGGGATGCAGAACGAAGCGGGCGCGGGCGATTTCACACCGCGTGACGTGCGCTTCACCACCAACAAGGGGGCACTGTACGTGCTGTTCCTCGGCTGGCCCAGCGGCACCGCGACGGTGCCCTCCTTGGCGGCCGGTCGTGCGCGTGGCGAAATCGAACGTGCGACGCTGCTCGGCGGCGGGTCGGTCCGCTATCGCCGCGATGCGGCGGGCCTGCATATCGATTTCCCGCCCAAACCTGCTGGCGGGTTCGTCCCCGTAATCCGGCTCGATGGAGGTCTCGCATGAACCGGACGGAAACCACACGCGCATCGCTGACGCTGCCGATCATCCTGATCGTCGCCTTGTTCTTCCTGTGGGGCGTCGCGAACAACCTCAACGACGTGCTGATCTCGCACTTCAAGGGCCTGTTCAGCCTCGGCGATTTCGGCGCGGGGCTGGTGCAATCGGCCTTTTACCTCGGGTACTTCTGCCTCGCCATTCCGGCGGCTTTGTTCATGCGCTCCTATGGCTACCGCGCGGCGGTGCTGCTCGGGCTGATCCTCTACGGCGCGGGCGCGCTCTTGTTCTGGCCCGCTGCGAGCGCGCTCAGCTATCCCGCGTTCCTCGCCGCGCTGTTCATCATCGCGAGCGGCCTTGCCTTTCTGGAGACGTCGGCAAACCCCTTGATCGCGCGGCTCGGCAGCCCCGAGACGGCGTCGCGCCGGCTGAATTTCGCCCAGGCGTTCAACCCGCTCGGGTCGATCAGCGGCGTGCTCGTCGGGCGTGCCTTCATCCTGTCGGACAGCACCACCGCACAGCTCGACCGCACCCAGGCGGCGGCTGCGGTACAGATGCCCTATCTGTTCATCGGGATCGGCGTGCTGATCTGGGCCGTGCTGACCCGCCTCGCGAAATTCCCGGCGATCGCGACCCAGCCCGATGTCGAGGAAGGCGTAGGTGCCGCATCGGACTTCGCCTGGCTGTTGCGCTCGCCACGCTTCCTGATGGGGGTGCTCGCGCAGTTCTTCTACGTCGGCGCGCAGGTCGGCGTGTGGAGCTTCCTGATCCGCTATGTCGAGACGGTGTTGCCCGGCACCCCCGCCACCACGGCGGCGGGCTATCTCACCGCGTCGCTGATCGCGTTCATGGCGGGACGGTTCGTCGGCGTTGCGCTGATGGGACGGGTCCGCCCGCTCCCGCTCCTGTCGATCTTCGCTACCGCGGCAGCCATCCTGTGCGCAGTCGCTGGCGTCGTCGGCGGCATGACGGGCGTCCTGGCGCTTGTCGCAAGCAGCTTCTTCATGTCGATCCTGTACCCGACGATCTTCGCCGAAGCCGTCAACGGGCTGGGCCCGCGCACCAAGGCCGGATCGGCCTTGCTGGTGATGGCGATCGTCGGCGGGGCGGTGTTCCCTGCGGTAATGGGCCTGGTATCCGACGCCGGCGGATCGATCGTGCAGGCGATGCTTGTCCCTGCCGCATGCTTCCTCGTCGTCCTGGCGTTCGGAGTGTTTCATATGCGGAGGCCTGCATGATCACCCTCCCCCCGATCGGCATGGGCTGCGCCGGGATCGGCAATCTTTACCGCAGAGTCGACGATGCGGTCGCGACCGAGACCGTCGCCGCCGCGCTCGCGGTCGGCATTCGGTACTTCGACGTGGCCCCGCATTACGGCTTCGGCCTCGCCGAAACGCGGCTCGGCGCGGCGCTGGCCGAGCATGACTCCGCCGGGCACGCGTTGGTGTCGACCAAGGTCGGGCGCTTGCTCGAACCGACCGACAGCACCGCGACCGAACGCCACGGCTTCGTCGACGCGCCCGCGCTGGAGCCGGTGTTCGACTATACCCACGACGGCGTGCTGCGCAGCCACGCCGCAAGCCTCGCCCGGTTGCAGCGGGATCGCGTCGACATCCTGTTCGCGCACGATCTCGGCGTCGAAACCCATGGCGAGGATGCCGCGCGCCACATGGCGGCGTTTCTCGACGGCGGCTATCCCGCGCTGCGCGGCTTGCGCGACGCAGGCGACATCGCGGCGATCGGGATCGGCGTCAACGAAATCGCGGTCTGCCATAAGGTGCTCGATTCCGCCGATATCGACCTGATCCTGCTCGCCGGGCGTTACACGCTGCTCGAGCAGGATGATGCGCGCGCACTGTTCGAACGCTGCGCGCGGGTCGGCACGCGGATCGTCGTCGGCGGGCCGTACAATAGCGGGATCCTGGTCGAGGGCAGCAAGAGCGACAGCCATTTCAACTATGCCCCGCCCCCGCCGCACATCGTCGCGCGCGTCGCCGCGCTGGAGGCGGCGTGCGCTGAATTCGACGTGCCGCTCCCCGCCGCCGCGCTGCAGTTCCCATGCCGCAACCCGGTGGTCGCCAGCACGATCCCCGGCCTGGTCGGGCGCGAACAGGTCGAGGCGACGCTGCGCTTTGCCGAATGGCCGGTCCCCGACGCCTTGTGGGACCGCCTGACTTCTTCCCTTTCCCCCGTATCGGACGTCTTCGCTTCATGACCGCCATCCTGCTTCATCCCGACGACAATATCCTCGTCGTCACCGCCGCGATCGCGCCCGGCGACGCGGTCCCGATCGATGGTGCCGCGGTCATCGTCCCGATGGCGGTGCAGGTCGGTCACAAGATCGCACGCCGGGCGCTGAGCCTCGGCGAGACCGTCATCAAATACGGCGCCCCGATCGGATCGATGACCGCCCCCGCAGCCGCCGGCGACCACGTCCATCTGCACAATATGAAGAGCGACTATATCGCGTCGCACATGCGCGACACGCTCGAACGGAGGAGCGAGTCATGATTTCAGCCTGGTCCCGCAGCGACGGTCGCAAGGGCATCCGCAACGTCGTCGCGGTCGCCTATCTGGTCGAATGCGCGCACCATGTCGCGCGCCGGATCGTCGACAAGAGCGACGATCCCGACATCCAGTTGATCGGCTTCCCCGGCTGTTACCCCAACAGCTATGCCGACAAGGTGATGAAGGCGATCGCGACGCATCCCAATGTCGGCGGGCTCGTCATCATCTCGCTCGGCTGCGAGAGCTTCAACCGCGAGGGCCTCGCCGCCGCGGTCGCCGCCAGCGGTCGCCCGGTCGAGACGCTGGTGATCCAGCAGAACGGCGGCACCGCCTCGACCATCGCCGCGGGGCTCGCCGCGGTCGCGCGGGTCAAGGCGATCGCCGACGCCGGTCCGCGCATCCCGATGGCGCCGAGCGAACTCGTCATCGGCACGATCTGCGGCGGGTCGGACGGGACCAGCGGGATCACCGCCAACCCCGCGGTCGGTCGCGCGTTCGACCGGTTCGTCGCGGAAGGTGCGACCTGCATCTTCGAAGAAACCGGCGAACTCGTCGGCTGCGAGGCGATCATGTCCGACCGCGCGATCACCCCCGAACTCGGCGCGGAACTGATCGCAAGCGTCGAGAAGGCCGAACGCTATTACACGATCCTCGGCTTCGGCAGCTTCGCCCCCGGCAATGCCGAGGGTGGCCTGACGACGCAGGAAGAAAAGTCCATGGGCGCCTATTCCAAATCGGGCAGCTCGCCGATCTCGGGCATCGTCAAGCCCGGCGACGTGCCCCCGTCCCCCGGCCTCTACATGCTCGACGTCGTGCCCGACGGCGAGCCGCGCTTCGGCTTCCCCAACATCTCGGACAACGCCGAGATCGTCGAACTGATCGCGTGCGGTGCACATATCAACCTGTTTACGACCGGGCGTGGGTCGGTCGTCGGTTCCGCGATTTCACCTGTCATAAAAATCTGCGCAAATCCCGAGACCGCACGGCGACTGGCAGAGGATATGGACATCAACGCCGGACGGATTCTCGAAGGTGCGGCGACGATCGAAGAGGTCGGCACCGAAATCTACACCAGGACGCTCGCCGTCGCCGCGGGCGAACGCAGCGTGTCCGAGGCACTCGGCCACCAGGAGTTCATCTTGACCTACAAAAGCTTCGATCCCGTCGGCCCCGCCTGCCTGCCGCGGAGACAGGCGGCATGAGCGGGCGGCTGAACGGCAAGACCGTGTTCGTCACCGCCGCCGGCCAAGGCATCGGTCGCGCCAGCGCCGAACTGTTCCTGGCAGAGGGCGCGAAAGTCATCGCGACCGATATCGATGCCACCAAGCTGGAAGGCCTCGCCTGCGAGACCTTCGCGCTCGACGTCCGCGATGCCGCTGCGGTCGCCGCACTTCCTGGGCGTACCGGCCCGGTCGACGTGCTGATGAACAGCGCGGGTGTCGTCCACAACGGCACGATCCTCGACTGCGACGAGGACAGCTGGGCGTTCGCTAACGACCTCAACGTCACCGCGATGTACCGCACGATCCGCGCCTATCTCCCCCTGATGCTGGATCGTGGCGCGGGGAGCATCGTCAACGTCGCGTCGATCGCAAGTTCGGTGAAGGGCATCCCCAACCGCTTCGCTTACGGCACGACCAAGGCGGCAGTGATCGGGCTGACCAAGTCGGTCGCGGCGGATTTCGTCGCGCGCGGGGTGCGCTGCAACGCGATCTGCCCCGGAACGGTCGATTCCCCCTCGCTCCAGCAACGGCTGCGCGATACCGGGGATTATGACCAGGCCCGCAAGGATTTCACCGCGCGACAGCCAATGGGACGGCTCGGCCGCCCCGAAGAAGTCGCCGCGCTTGCGCTGTACCTCGCCAGCGACGAATCCGCGTTCACGACGGGCCAGGCGCACATCATCGACGGCGGCTGGATCAACTAAGGTTTTCGTCTCGCCCCCCTCTCCCCCCTATCGTCATCCCCGCGAAGGCGGGGATCCATACTGGCTACCGTGGGAAAGACGTGCCGAGGCCAGCCAGTATGGTTTCCCGCCTCCGCGGGAATGACGGAATTTTGGATCACACCCCAGGAGTTTCCCCATGAAGTTAGTCCGTTACGGCACCCCAGGCGAAGAACGCCCCGGCCTGATCGACGCCAACGGCACGCTGCGCGACCTGTCGGGTGAAATCCCCGACGTGATCGGCGCGACGCTGTCGCCCGACGTCCTCGCCGATCTCGCGAAGCTGGACCCCGAGACGCTCCCGCCGGTCGAGGGCAATCCGCGCTACGGGGCGTGCGTCGGACAGGTCGGCAAGTTCCTGTGCATCGGCCTTAACTATTCCGACCACGCCGCCGAAACCGGCGCGACCGTGCCGCCCGAGCCGGTGCTGTTCACCAAAGCCACCAGCGCGATCATCGGCCCGAACGACACCGTCCGCATCCCGCGCGGATCGACCAAGACCGACTGGGAAGTTGAGCTCGGCATCGTCATCGGCACCGCCGCCAAATATGTCTCGGAGGCAGACGCCCCCGCGCACATCGCTGGCTATTGCGTGATCAACGACGTGTCCGAGCGCGAATATCAGCTCGAACGCCACGGCACCTGGGACAAGGGCAAGGGCTGCGACACGTTCGGCCCGCTCGGGCCGTGGCTGGTCACGCCCGACGAGGTCGGCGATGCGGGCGCGCTGCATATGTGGCTCGAGGTCAACGGCCATCGCTATCAGGACGGCACCACCGCGACGATGGTCTACAAGCCCGCCTTCCTCATCAGCTACCTCAGCCAGTTCATGACGCTCCACCCCGGCGACGTGATCACGACGGGCACGCCCCCCGGCGTCGGCATGGGCCAGAAGCCGCCGGTCTTCCTCAAGGCGGGCGACGTGATGACGCTCGGGATCGAAAAGCTCGGCGAACAGCGCCAGGAGGTCGCGGCGGACTGATGCAACAGGTCCTGCTGCTCGACCTCAAAGACGATCCCGCCGGGATCGCCGAGTACGAACGCTGGCACGCGGCGGGCAACGTGCCCGCCGCGGTGACGGCGAGCATCCGCCGCGCCGGCATCCGCGACATGCGGATCTTCCGCGCGGGCACCCGACTGGTGATGCTGATGGAGACGGGGCCGGACTACGACCCCGCCGCCAAGGCCGCGAGCGATGCCGCCGATCCGGATGTGGTGGCGTGGGAACGGCTGATGGACCGTTTCCAGCAAGCGATCCCCGGCGCGATTCCGGGGACAAAATGGACCGAGACGACGCAGATCTACGCACTGAGCGCGCAAGACTGAGCGGTGATGGTCACGCTCGCCAGACCCACCGCGAGCGCGCACAGTGTCCCCTATCACGCTTGCCCGAATCGTATTGGCGCTTGCGCCAGTGAAGTGATTGCCCATAGGTGAACACAAGGTACTGGGGCGGACAGGCGTCACCTGCCGAAGCGCAGGATCGGACGGGGGAGAAGAATGGCAAAAGCCGCAGCAGTGCTGGACTATCGAGCCCGCGCGCGCCGGCGTCTTCCGCCGTTCCTGTTCGAATATCTCGACGGCGGTTCCTACGCCGAAGTCACGTTGCGCCGGAATGTCGCCGTGCTCGAACAATTGGCCTTGCGTCAGCGGGTTCTGACCGACGTGTCGTCGATCGATCTCACCACCCGCATCTTCGGCACGGAGCAGGCTTTGCCCGTCATGCTCGCACCGATCGGCCTTGCGGGCATGAACGCACGTCGTGGCGAGGTGCAGGCGGTCCGCGCCGCCAATGCCGCCGGCGTTCCATTCTGCCTGTCGACCGTCAGCGTCTGTCCACTCGCCGAAGTCGCGGCCGCAGCCACTGCGCCCTTCTGGTTTCAATTGTACATGATCCGCGACCGCGGACTGGTGCGTGCGCTGCTTGACGAAGCCCAGGCGCTGGGGTGCTCGGCACTGGTGTTTACGGTCGACATGCCCGTCCCCGGCGCACGCTATCGCGATTACCGGTCGGGTCTCGCGGGTGCGCCGGGTCTGCGCGGAACCGTTCGCAGGATCGGCCAGGCATTGACCCGCCCAGAGTGGGCAATCGATGTCGGCCTTCGGGGCAACCCGCACCATCTCGGGAACATCGCCCCCGCACTCGGCGACAAGTCCGGGCTCGAGGATTTCCTCGGATGGATGCGGACCAACTTCGATTCGAGCGTCACCTGGCGCGATCTCGACTTCATTCGGTCGCATTGGAAGGGGCCATTGATCATCAAGGGGATTCTCGACCCCGACGACGCACGCGCCGCGGCACAGACCGGCGCGGACGGGATTGTCGTGTCCAATCACGGCGGACGGCAACTCGATGGTGTCCCCGCCACCGCCGATGCGCTTCCCCCGATCGTCGACGCGGTCGGCGATGCGCTCACGATCCTGGTGGACGGCGGCGTGCGCTCCGGACTGGACGTCGTGAAGCTGCTCGCGCTCGGCGCGCACGGCGTGCTGCTCGGTCGGGCATGGGCCTATGCGCTTGCGGCGGATGGCGAGGCGGGTGTCGCCCATGTGCTGCGCCTGATCGAAGCCGAGATGCGCGTCGCGATGGCGCTATGCGGCCGAACCCGAATTTCCGACATCGACCAGTCGATGCTCGTGTCCAACATTCTCTAACAGGGGGCCCGTTATGATCGCCGCAGCAATATCCAAACACAAACTCGCACGCTGGACCGGCGTGGCCGCGATAGCCTTGCTGCCCGTCGCCGCGGCACAGGCCGAGCCGATGGCGACGGTCGATCGCAACGGCAGCCTCGTCGCGATCGAACCCTATGCCCCCAACATCGTGCGCGTCACGATCGCCGTCGACCGCGCGTTGGCCGATGCCGCCCCCGGCCCCGGCCCCAACGCCAAGGCAAACGCCGCCGGCTGGACCCACCGCACCGATCCGTCGGGGGACGTGTTCGCGTCCTCCGCCCTGTCGCTGACAGTGGCGGCGCAGCCGTGGCCGAAGGCGCCGTCGCAGATGGAACGCTATTTCGCGCCGTCCCTCCCCCCGGTCGCGATCACCATCAACGGCGCAGACGGCCACGTCATCACCCGCATGAATGGCTGGGAAATGGCCCCGCACACGGTATCGGGCGAAAAGACGTTCAGGGTGGGCGCGAGCTTCGCCGCCCCCCTCGACGAGCATTATTATGGGCTCGGCCAAAATCAGGAAGGCAAGCTCGACCTGCGCGGCCGCACGATCGACTGCCGCCACAATTACGATGCGCCCGCGGGCGAGACAGTCTGCGTCCCCTTCCTCGTCACCAACAAGGGGTACGGGATCGTCTGGGACAATCCCTCGACTACGACGGTCTCGCCTGGATTGCACAACAGCACGCACTGGCAATCCGAAGTCGGGGAACGCGTGTCGTTCTTCGTCATCACCGGCGACACCACCGACGCGCTGTACGCCGGCTATGCCTCCCTTACTGGCAAGACCCCGCTCCCGCCCAAGTCCGCGTTCGGTCTTATCCAGAGCAAGGCGCGCTACGAAAGCCAGGCCGAACTACTGAGCATCGCCGACGGATATCGCAGTCGCGGCTATCCGCTCGACACGATGGTGCTCGACTGGTTCTACTGGACCCGGATGGGGCAGCTCGACATCGACCGCACTTATTTCCCCGACCCAGCGGGGATGAACGCCAAGCTCAAGGGCATGGGGATGCGCAGCATCATCAGCGTCTGGCCGCGGTTCGAGAAAGAGTCCCGCTACTATAACATGCTTTCGGCCAAGGGCTGGCTGCTGCATGACGCCGACGGCAGCGTTGTCGACGGTCTGCCAGTCCGTGCGGACCGCGCGGGCGCACTGCTCGACAGCACCAATCCCGAGGCGCGGACGTGGTTCTGGGAACGCATCCGCGACAATATCGCATCGCAGGGCTTCGACTATTTCTGGCTCGACGAGACCGAACCGGATCTCGTCCCCGATGGCCATCAGTTCGCGATCGGGTCGGGTGATCGGTACCATAACGTCTTCCCGCTGGTGCATACCGCCAGCGTTGCGGAAGGATCCGCAAAGGATCGCCCGGACCTGCGCAACCTGATCCTGTGCCGCGCGGCCTATCTCGGCACGCAGCGGAACGGCTGCCTGTTCTGGTCGTCCGACGTCCAGGCGACGTGGGAAGTGTTGCGGCGGCAGGTGCCGACCGGGCTCAACTTCACCGCATCGGGCATGGCCTATTGGAGCAGCGACACCGGCGGCTGGCAATATCCATCCGGCCCAAAGGCGCTGAACCCCGTCCTGCTCGATCCTGCAGGCGCGACCGCGATGGGCGGAAACTATCCGGATTATCCCGAACTGTTCGTCCGCTGGTTCCAGTACAACACGTTCACCCCCACGCTGCGCATCCACGGCCAGCGTCCGGCAACCGCGATCTGGGAATATGGCAAGGCAGCGGAGCCCGTTCTCGCGCAATATCTGAAGCTGCGCTACGCGTTGATGCCCTACCTCTACGCAATGGGCCACCAGACCGCGGAAACCGGCGCGCCGTTCATGCGCGCGCTGTTCATGGATTTCCCGAACGATCCCAAGGTCAGCGACATGGGCGACGAATATATGTTCGGCCCCGCCTTCCTCGTCGCGCCCGTGACCGACCAGGGCGCAACCACGCGCCCGGTGTATCTGCCCGCAGGGACCGACTGGTACGACTACTGGACCAACGAACGCCACACCGGCGGTCAGACGATCACCGCCGCCGCGCCGATCGACAAGATCCCGTTGTTCGTCCGCGCCGGGTCGATCATCCCGATGGGCGTTCAGGTCCCAAGCACCGCGACGCGCCAGAAACTCGACAGCATTCGCGTGTACCCCGGTCGTTCGACCAGCTTCACAGTGTATGACGACGACGGCGTGAGCACGCGCAAGACCGGTACCAGCGCGGTCCTGCGGTGGGACGACGGCACCAAGCGCCTGACCGCGTCAGGCAAATTGCCGACCGGGCAGGACCCGGCCACGCTGGTCAAGGTGATGGCCCGCTGATCGACGGCGGGCGATGGCGCGCCTTGTGCGCTTTCGCCCGCCCCGGCTAAGGTTGCCCCCAACCGGAATCCAGGCGGATCCACAACGGGGGAAGCAATGGACGATCACGACGCAGACGATCGCCGCTACAAGGCGCCCGCGCTCGAAAAGGGACTGGATATCCTCGAGTTGCTGGCAGATGCGAGCGACGCGATGCCTTTCTCCGCGATCGCGGACCAACTCGACAGATCGCGCGGCGAACTGCACCGGATGGTCCAGGTGCTCCAGTTCCGCGGCTATATCGAACAGGATGCGGGGTCCGAAGGCTATCGCCTGACGGATCGGCTGTTTTCGCTCGGCATGCGCCAGCCACGAACGCGCAACCTCGTCGAGATCGCCCTTCCCGTCATGCGCCAGCTCGTCCAGGAAACCGGCGAATCGTGTCATCTCGCCTTCCACAGCCGCGGCGAGATGGTCGTCGTGGCGCGGGTCGAATCCGGCGAACAGCTCGGATTCTCGGTCCGCGTCGGCTATCGCCGCCCGCTTGCCTCGACCGCTTCGGGGATCGTGCTGTACGCATTCCAGGATCAGGCGGTCCGCCGGCATTGGGAAACGCTGTTCGATCCCCCGCTGGACGTTACGACCCTCGCGGCATTCCGGTCGCACGCCGAGGTCGTACGGACTGCAGGCGTGGTGCAAATCCCGAGCCCGCTGATTTCGGGCGTGACTGACATATCCGCCCCCGTACTGCGGGGGGAATTTGCAGCGGCTGCGCTGACCGTCCCTTTCCTTGCGCGACGGCAGCCGGTTCATACCGCCCGTGACGTCGCCGCGATGGTGGTGAACGCGGCAGGGCAGATCGCTGGCCAGCTGGTCCAGGGTGACGATCGCCTTTGAGACGAAACCGGCGCACCGTCGGTGCGCCGTCTTTCGCTCCGTCTCGGTGCCGCCCGTCCGCCCTTGGCCGACATTTCCGCCGGTGGACCGCTGCTGGCGACCCAAATAGCAAACAAACCGTTGCTGATTGAGGCGATACCACGGCGAGTTTTCAGCTCGCGCTTGCAAGGCACGCGTTTCAGCGGGTTGATCGCAGGTGCGCGTTATTAGCCGTCAAGCGCAAGGCTTACACTTGAGCCAGTAGGCTTAGTCGTACGACGAAGCCGTCATGAACGACCTCTTGAACAAGACTGGGTTGCAGCAAACGTGCGATACCGCCTATCATGGCGCACTACTCAACACATTTGGCCATCGCCATTCAAGCCTTGCGCTCAGCTTCCAGCAATTTTCAGAGCCCTGCGTGGGAACCCTGTCAGATTTAATAAAATTTTGACCGTATGCGGCAGAGTCTCTGGTTATCCCCCCATTACGGCACTATTGGCCGAAACCACATTATCTGAGGTGAGAAAAATGTCGAAGACCGCGATCGTTACCGGAATCAGCGGCCAGGATGGCGCATATCTGGCAGAGAATCTGCTCGGCCGCGGCTATACCGTCTACGGCACGTATCGTCGGACGAGCTCGGTCAATTTCTGGCGGATCGATGAGCTCGGCATCACCAACCATCCTCAGCTCAAGCTCGTCGAATATGATCTAACGGACATGGGGTCGGCGATCCGGCTGATCGAATCCTCCGAGGCTACCGAGGTCTACAACCTTGCCGCGCAGAGCTTCGTCGGCGTCTCGTTCGATCAGCCGATCACCACCGGACAGATCACGGGGCTTGGTGCGGCCTATCTTCTCGAGGCGATCCGCACCGTCAATCGCGACATCCGCTTCTACCAGGCGTCGACGTCCGAAATGTTCGGCAAGGTCCAGGCGATCCCGCAGACTGAAGACACCCCATTCTATCCGCGCAGCCCTTATGGCGTGGCCAAGCTCTATGCTCATTGGTTGACGGTCAACTATCGCGAGAGCTTCGGCATCTTTGGCACGAGCGGCATTCTGTTCAATCACGAATCACCGCTGCGCGGGCGTGAGTTCGTAACGCGCAAGATCACCGACACCGTCGCGAAGATCGCGCAGGGCAAGGCGGAAATGCTCGAACTCGGCAATCTCGATGCCAAGCGCGACTGGGGCTACGCCAAGGATTATGTCGAAGGCATGCGGCTGATGCTCCAGCACGATGTCGCCGACACCTATGTGCTCGCCACCAACCGCACCGAGCCAGTCCGCCGCTTCGTCGAACTGGCATTCGCGCATGTGGGGATCGAGCTCGACTGGTCGGGCAAGGAAGAAAACGAGACGGGAACCGACCGCAAGACCGGCAAGACGCTCGTACGCGTCAATCCCGCGTTCTACCGCCCTGCCGAAGTGGATCTGCTGATTGGCGACCCGGGCAAGGCACAGCGTGAACTCGGCTGGACCCCGACGGTCAAGCTTGAGGAACTCGCCCAGTTGATGATGGAAGCCGACATGCGCCGTAACACGGCGGGGTGGTCCTTCTGATGCGGGTCGCGCTGACCGGAGCGACCGGCTTTACCGGTCGCTTCGTGTCGTCCGCTTTGGAGCAGGCCGGCGCGACGCCGGTCGCGCTGCAGGTTGACCTGCGCGACCGCGACGCTGTCGTCGCCGCAGTCGATGCGCTCGAGTTCGACCGGGTGATCCATCTGGCCGGCCATGCCTTTGTCGACGCGCGCGACTGGCAGGCCTTTTATACGGTCAACCAGCTTGGCACGCTCAATCTGCTCGATGCGGTCGCGCAGAAGCGACCCGGTGCACGCTGCATCCTCGCATCGAGCGCGCAGGTGTATGGTCCCAAGGCCGAAGGGCTGATTGCCGAAAGCGCACCGACCAACCCGGTCAACCATTATGCGATCAGCAAGCGCGCGATGGAACTCGGCGCGGACCTGTGGCGCGACCAGCTCGACATCGTCGTAACCCGACCCTTCAACTACACCGGGATCGGCCAGGATACGCAATATCTGATCCCCAAGATCGTCGATCATTTCCGCCGCAAGGCCGATGTGATCGAGCTTGGCAACACATGGGTTCGGCGCGACTTTGGTGACGTACGCTCGGTGGCCGAGGCCTATTGTGGCCTGGCGCTGGCGGACGACGTGCCGCCGGTGGTCAACATCGCAACCGGCGCGGTTTCGTCGATTGGTGACTTGCTGGAGCAGTTGCATGCGATCAGCGGCCATCGACTGGAGGTGCAGGTCAATCCGGCATTCGTACGCAAGGGCGACGTGGAAGTCCTTGGGGGAGATGCAACGCTGTTGCGCGCTGCACTACCGACGTGGCAACCGCGTGCGATTAGCGATACGCTGACGTGGATGTATGAGGCGGGTGACAACGGATCGCCGGTAATTGCTTGAGAATGGGGTAGCGCACCCTACATCTCCGTCTAACACAAAGTAGTTTCGTAGCATGATTTCCTTCGAGAATGTTTCCAAGAGCTACCACATCCGTAAATTCCGCAAGGATGTGCTGGACGACCTCAATTTTGAGATTTCGACAGGATGCAGCCTTGGCATCTGCGGGGCCAACGGTGCGGGCAAATCCACGCTGATGCGGCTTATTTCGGGGGTTGAAGCGCCGACTGCGGGGCGGATCATGCGGACGGTCAGCTGTTCGTGGCCAATTGGCTATTCAAGCTGTTTCCAGTCGACCCTCACCGGTGCAGACAACGCCCGCTTCATTGCTCGGATCTATAGCAAAGACATCCAGCAATTGCTGGATTACGTTGAGGATTTTGCGCAACTCGGAGCGTATTTCCATCAACCGATCTACAGCTACTCGGCGGGTATGATGGCGCGGCTGGCGTTCGGGATCTCGTTGGCGATCGACTTCGACTGTTATCTTGTGGACGAGGTGACCGCGGCGGGCGACGATCGCTTCCGTCAGCGCTGCGAAGATGCGCTTCATCACCGTCGCGCTGCCGGAACCTTGCTGATGATCAGCCATGATCCCGGAACGCTCCGCGCTTATTGTGAACGGGGAGCCGTGCTGCAGCAAGGCCGACTGGATTTCTACGATACCATTGATGAGGCAATCGCAGTTCACATGCACAACCAGGCTGCGCACTGATCGGGTAACATATCAAAGCGGCAGCTACGCTCGATACAGGGTTGCGGCAGCCGCGGCCATTTCGTCCGCAAAGATCATATCGCGGGCAAATTTCGCCCCACGCTCCGCGATGGCGGCGCATTCTTCCACATGCTCGAGTGACCAGGCAATCTGGCTTTCGACGTCGGACAAGTCCTTCGCAACGGGAACGTAATGGACCCACGGCAGCAAACGAGAGGCATACCATTGATGCCAGTCGCTCTCGACTTTCAATACACAACACCCAAGGCGAAGCTTCAGCATGAAGTTCCAGCTGTTGGAATTGCCGTCGATATCCAGGATGTAGCGATAACGTGCCATATCGCCCATCGGCAGGAACGGCTTTAACAGGCCTTCCTCGGCTAGTCGGTCCTGGATCAACTGTTCCTGCTGTGGGTCAGCCCCTTGCACCGCTGCATTGAGCCCAACGTCGGCTAAGGCTCCGAGCCGCGAAACGGTTCGGCACAAACGATATCGCGGGAGCCGATCGAGGTCCTCGACACGCTGATGAAAAAGCCCCGTCGTCGAGCCCCGCCAGACGAAGGTGGACGCCCGCTCATGCCATGGCATATTGGGCGCCGGTGCATCTTCATACCCCCGCGCGTTGAAATAATAGAGGTCCGGAATTAGCGCCACATTGTTCCAGGACGCCATCGTTTCCCACGATACGCTCGAAATGTTGACCGGGACATCCTCAGCCTGAAGGATCAGGCGAACGTCGTGATCGGGCGCCGCGCCGTTCGACAGCGCCGCACTCTGCAGATATTTGCAGTAAACGATGGCTGACAATACACGTTCGTGCGGCCCGCCTCCGGCAAAGTCAGTCGCTTGGAACCGCAACTTCCCTGGCTCCATCCGGCCTGAAACAAGAACCGTGAGAAACGGATTGCAGTGTGGGCCTACCACCTCCTGAAACGCCGCAAGAGGGACCGTCACAACATTTTGTAGCATCGAAACACCCATATTCATCGTAAGCGTCAGCCGAGCCTAAGCCACAAACTTCTGAAAATACGCTATGGTTCGTGCAAGACCGTCTTCGAGTGAGACCGTTGGTTCCCAATCCAGCGTCTTGCGTGCCAGACCGATGTCGGGGCACCGCTGAGTGGGATCGTCCTGCGGCAAGGGCTCGAACGCGAGCGTAGAGGACGAGTTGGTCAACGCAATGATCCGTTCCGCCAGTTCGCGGATCGTGATTTCATGCGGATTGCCCAGATTGATCGGACCGGTCACGGAGGCATCAGTTCCCATCAGCCGTACGAACCCCTCGATCAGGTCTGAAACGAAGCAGAAGGAGCGCGTTTGGCTGCCGTCGCCATACAGTGTGATCGGATTGCCCCGCAGCGCCTGCAGAATGAAGTTCGAGACGACGCGTCCATCCTGCGGATGCATGTTCGGACCGTACGTATTGAAGATCCGGGCTACTTTGATCTCAACGCCATGCTGACGATGATAATCAAAGAAGAGCGTCTCGGCGACACGCTTACCTTCGTCGTAGCAGGCCCGTGGCCCCAGTGTATTGACATTGCCGCAGTATAGTTCGGTCTGCGGGTGGACTTGCGGCTCGCCGTAAATCTCACTGGTACTTGCCTGGAATATCTTTGCCTTAACACGCTTAGCGAGCCCAAGCATATTGACTGCCCCAACGACGCTCGTCTTCGTCGTCTGTACCGGATCGAATTGATAATGAATCGGCGATGCCGGGCAAGCTAGGTTATAGATCTCGTCGACTTCTACATATAGTGGAAATGTAACATCGTGGCGAATTGCTTCGAATTTTGGAATTTTGATCAGAAGCTCAATGTTTTGCTTTCTACTGGTAAAGTAGTTGTCGACGCAAAGGACATCGTTTCCGTCTGCCAGAAGGCGTTCACAAAGATGTGATCCAAGGAAGCCGGCACCGCCGGTAACTAACACACGCTTTCTTGAGAAGTTCATTTATCAACCCATTCTGCTGAAACACTTTAATCACACGGATATAAGTTTCGTCTCAACACAACACAGCCGACCGTTCCTATCCCGAACGCGTATCGCCTATGTAGAATGACACTTACCAGAAAGCGACCCCCTTATAGTTGCACAAGTATTTTTCATGCCAAGGGTTCAGCAGCCTATCACTATAATGGGCATTAACAGTGACAGTGGGGGCTGTCCCGTGACCGTCGACTGCCGCATCGCTTGTTAAGATGTCACTGAACCGGGGTGACCGGCAGCAAGCTGTAGTTTAAAATGCAATAATGCGTAGCGGACGTAGGTCCGGATACAGGGCGGGCCATCAGCAGGCGCGCCGCAGGGACGATGTTGGTGGCCACGCCCTCAATACGCTGTGGCCCACACATACCGGGATAGGTCCCGGTGCTTACCGCAAGATCGTTTCGTTCGATCGTCATCGGTCCTGTTAGCGTATCAACGTTGAGCGCGAGCATGGCACCGCGAACGCGATTGTCGGTGACGGCCCCACCAAAGGCGGGAGCAGCATACCATGGCGCTGACCCGATCATGATCCCGAAGCCGCAACGCCGCTGCGTCCCGCAGTCGATCCGGTTCCGGGTGACTTGCGTGCCAGTATAATCTCCGCTCGTGGCCTTTGGCCAAGCCTGCAGCATTAGTTCGGCGAACGATCCACCGGCGGCGGCACCACCGTGGGTGAAGACATTATCGCTGACGATACAATCGACACAGCTGCCGAAAATCAACTGCACGTCCGTATTGTCGTGAAAGCGGTTGCCTAAGACGCGAAATTTGCGCGCAGTGTGGATGGTCAGCCCATCCGCCCACCCCAGCAAGACGTTGTGGGTGCCATTACCAAGAAAGGCATTATCTGTGATGACCGCACCGGCACCGCTGCCATATTCAAGCGCCGTATAGCACGCCATGTCTCGGAACACCGAACCGTTGATCACGACATCGCTGCCGGTGACCCGCACCCCGCCCGCCATCGGGCGAAGGGCTTCCGATGTGCACCGCTTGGCCGACCCCCCTGGGTCGCTCAATCGGGTACCCTGAAACACCAGATGGTCGAGCCTGACCCCATCGCTGGTCACGTCCACGGGCATCACCGATCCAGGATTGTCAGCCTGTATCATCGCAAGATGCAGCACCGCACAGCGGCGCTCATTTGTGAAGCAGGATGGCGCGGTACGTGCCAAACCACGGGTCGTCAGCGTGACCGCGCGTCGTATGTGAATGGGCGTGCCGATCCGGTACCGGCCCGCAGGAAGAGCGATCGCGCCGTGTGGCGGCGTGGCGTCAAGGCACGCTTGAAGCGCCGGGCCTGCATCCTGCTGACCGCCAACGAGGGGCGGTACTGCCGCGCAGGGTGCGACGGCGCGCGGGACTTTGTCACCCGCTTTGGTTCCACCCGCCAATCCCAGCCATCCGATCGTCAAGACTAGCAGAGCCAATAGTAAGGCCTTGGCAATCGGCCACAACCTCCGGGGCATTTGCTTGCGAGACGATCCTGTGTGGTGCAGGGAGGCCTTGAGCAAGGGGGGCCGACGGCCCGGAAGCTGTAGGAGCAAGACATGCTTTCAAAAATTTGGGGCAATACACGCAGCGCTAACGATCGGCGTAAGGGGAATCAATGCCGGGATGCCCGCGATTGGCCGGGTGCTGCAAATGCCTTTGCACGTCATGTCGCCAGCAATCCTGCCGATCAGCCGATCTGGGTGCAATTGGGCCACGCCTGGAAAGAACAGGGAATGCTGACAGAAGCAGCCCAGGCGTACCAGACCGCTGTAGATCTTGATGTGGCTGACACTGATGCGAACCTTCATCTTGCCGATGTTCTGCGCCGGCTCGGAAAGGGCGAAGAAGCTCTTGCGGCATATGAGCGCGTCAACGCCGTCTCGCCCAATGTCGAAAGCATGCAGCAAATCCGCCTGCTTCGCCGTGACACCAAGGCGACCATAGCGGTCGGACTAGGCACTGGGACGACCTTCTTTGCGATTCAGGACCTGTTCGGATATCTCAAGGCCCATGTAACCATGTCCGGGATCCAGCGTGTGCAGGCAGGAATTGCCATGCATGCGATCCGAGACGCCGCGATTGATGTCCGTTTTGTCTTGAGTGAGGTCGGTTCCCACACTCAGGGGCTACCCGCGGGCGAGTTCTGGATGGTCGACAATGCGCAGATGCTGCGCGTGATCGAATATGCGTCGGGTAAGAAGGTCGATCACGAAACGCTACGCGCAATGCTCATGGCATGCGAAGATTCTGCGGAGCGCGTGCGGCCGATGCAAGGCAGCACCGTCATCCTGCTTGGTGCCTTTTGGGGCAGCGGGAGCAGCGTCCAGACCTTCGTTCAAGCCAAAGTCGATGGCGTTCGGATTGGCGCCTATGTGTATGACATCATCCCGGTTACCCATCCGGAATTTTGTGACGATTCCTTGGTCACCGATTTCACCATGGCCATTTGCGAGCTTTGCGCCACGGCCGACTTCATCCTGACGATTTCGGACGCGACGCAGGTAGCCTTGCGCGAGTTCATTGCGCAGAACGACGGACGACCGATTCCGATGTCGACCGTCCCCTTGGCGCATCATCTGACGCGCGAAGCGGACGACGCCGTGACGTGGCCGGAACAGCTCAGCCGCGTGCGCGGCAAACGTTATGTCGCCTATGTTTCGACAATCGAAGGCCGCAAGAACCACCTGTACGTCATCAACGCCTGGCGGCGCCTGATCGCCGAGGGCGTCGACGTGCCCGAGCTCGTCTTTGTCGGCCGCCATGGCTGGAAGATCGGGGCGCTCACCGATGTCCTCAAGGCAACCGACAATCTCGGCGGTCGACTCCACATCGCCCACAACTTGTCCGACGGTGAGCTCAACGCCGTCTATGCCGGCTGTGCCTTTTCGGTCTTTACGAGCTTCGTCGAAGGCTGGGGTCTACCGGTCGGCGAAAGCCTGTATCAGGGGCGCCCGTGCGTTGCGTCCAATACCTCTTCGATTCCGGAAGTCGGTGGGGATCTGGTCGATTACATCGATCCGTTCAACCTGACCCAGGGGGTCGAAGTCTTCCGTCGCATGATCACGGACCGCAAATATCTCGAGAGCCGCACCGAAAACATTCGCAAGCATTTCGTCGGGCGGACGTGGAGGGACGTCGGGGTCGATTTCCTAAAAAAGGTAAAGACTCACCAGAATGCGCCAATTGCACCGCTGAAGCTGACGCTGCGCGAGGGGGACGCATTTTCGTTCCAGTTCCACGCTGGGGACAAAATTGATGTCTACCGGTACTTCCACCGCCTCAATCGGCTTTTGTTGCAATCGTCAGATTTCTATGCCGCCGAAGACCATGGGGTCTGGTTGCGTGGCGCTCGTCCTGAAATCGCCATCCCAACAGATATGACACCAGGTTCGACAGTATTCATCTACGTCAAGCTCTCCTCCACCCCGTGGGGCAGTGGCTGTCGATTAAGCGTAATGGATCAGGCGTCCGGCACCGAAACGGTCTCTGTTGGCTTGAATCAAATGAACGGTCAATCAATCCGCTTCCCAGTCGAGATTGATACCGAAGGCGTCATACGTCTGCAATTTGTCGTGAGCGGACCTTATACATCTCCAGCGAACGACACGCGCGATTTCGTGATCGGATTGGGATCCATCGGATACGCCCGACCCGACAACACGACGGCACGGCAGGAGTTAATCGAAACCATGACCCTGCGGGATCTGTCCGCCTGACCGCCATCTGTCATCGTCTACGGGTCCCCTCGCAATGACGGGTGCGAGGGGAACACCGATCTGCATCGACGGACGCATGCTGAACGACGCCGGGTCGGGCACCGGGGTCGGTCAATTTGCGCGGACGTTGATCGCCGCGTTGCAAGGTGCGGGGGTTGATCCAGCGATTCTGGGTGACGGCGGCATTACGGTACGCCGGACACAGTTCGGCAAGCTGTTGGCCGCCGCCCGCCCGTGGGCGCGTCGCGCGACCGTCGCGCCGCACGGGTTCGCGATCCGCGACGTGTTTCGCGAGGCGCAGGTGTTTTTCGATATCCACCGCCGGCCAATGCCGATCATCCTGCCCGGACCGCCTGGAACGATGCACTGGACCTATCCCCTCCCGCTCCGGGCGGTCGGCTGGCGAAACCTCTATACCGTGCACGATGTCCTGCCGCTTGATCCGGCGATCCCAAGCCCGGTCAATGGCCCTCGGCTGCGAAAACTGCTGAACGCGTTGCGCGCTGCGGGGGGAGAGTTCGGCACCGTATCGGAGGCTGCCCGCGACCAGATCGTCGCCCGCATGGGCTGGCCACGCGAGATCGTACCGTCCTGCCATCAGGCCGTAGCCGTCGTCACCGCAAGCGCCGATGCTGTCAGCACTACGGCGGCCCAAGGGCTACCCGACGGCCTGCGGCGGGACGGGTATCTTCTGTATGTCGGAGCGGTCGAAGCCCGCAAGAACCTGCCCCGCCTGCTCGAGGCCTATCGCATTAGCGGGATCACGACGCCTTTGGTCATCTCCGGACCGGACGGCCTCGACTCTGTTCATATCGACGCGCAGATTGCCGGGACGCCTGGAGCGGTGCGACTGGGGCTGCAATCGCGCGCTGCGGTGCTCTCCCTGATCGCCAATGCCCGCGCCCTGGTGTTTGTGTCGCTCGCGGAAGGGTTCGGCTTGCCGGTGATCGAGGCCATGGCGCTCGGCACGCCAGTGCTTGCCGGAGACGTCGCTGCGCTGGCGGAAGTCGCGGGTGGTGCCGCGATGCTGGCCGATCCCCTCGATATTGCCGCACTCCGCGACGCGCTGGTCACGATCGATGCGGACGCCGACCTGCGGGATCGGTTGTCCGCGGAAGGAATCGCTCGCGCTCAACACTTTGCGCTCGCCCCCTATGCACAGCGCCTCCTTACCCTGTACGGAATGGCATGACCGACACCAGCGTATCGCCCATACGGGTAGGCCTCGATGGCTACAATCTTGCCCTCCCGCAGGGAACCGGGGTCGCGACCTACGGCCGCAACCTCGCCGCTGCGATCGACGAACTTGGCTACCCGATCGATCTCGTCTTCGGCGTCAACATTCCGCGCAAGGCCGACATCGACCTGCGCGAATCCTTGTTTTTCGGGCAATTGGGTGCGGATGCGCCGAAGCGGCTCAACTGGCGCAAGAAGGTCAGGCGGTGGCGGGTACATCCGTTGGCGCATGACATGATCGAGATCCCGGTCACCGGCCGTGCGGTGCTGGAGGATGCGGGGGATCGGTTGCCGCGGTTCGATCGGCTGTTCAACCTCAGCGAGATCTACGACGTGTGCGCGCGGCATTTCCGTCGTTATGGGCGTTTCATGACATTGCGGATGCCCAACCCGCCGACGATCATGCACTGGACTTACCCCCTGCCCCTGCGCGTGGCGGGAGCGCGCAACATCTACACGCTGCACGATCTGGTACCTTTGCGGCTGCCGCGCGCCAGCCTTGAGGACAAACGATATTACGACACGCTGACCCGCGCCTGCGTGACGCGCGGCGATCACATCGTGACGGTCTCGGAAAAGTCGCGTTCCGATATCATCGAACTGCTCGGTGCCGACCCGGGGCATGTCACCAATTGCTACCAGGCAAGCGACATGCCCGTGCTGCGCGATCCGCAGGCGTTGGCAGGTCGCCTGCGACGCTTGTTCGACCTCGACATGAAGGGCTATTTCTTGTTCTTCGGGGCCATCGAACCCAAGAAGAACCTCGGGCGCGTGATCCAGGCGTATCTCGAGGCGGATCTCGAAACGCCGCTGGTGATCGTCGGCGCGGAAGCCTGGCATGCCGATCGCGAACTCAAGTTGCTCGGTACAGCGCATGGCCGCCAACTGCCCGGCGTCGACCGGATCCGCCGGATCGATTACGTTCCGCGGGCATTGCTCACCGATTTGCTGCACGGCGCCAAGGCGAGCCTGTTTCCTGCGCTGTATGAGGGCTTTGGCCTTCCCGCGCTGGAGACGCTTGCGGCCGGCGTCCCGCTGCTGTCGAGCACGACGGGCGCGCTTCCCGAAGTAGCGGGCGCGGCGGCGCTGGCGGTTGACCCATATGATGTCGACGCGATGGTTGCTGCGCTCCGTCGACTTGATACGGATGCAGCGCTGCGCGCGCGGCTTTCCGAACAGGGGCCAGCGCAGGCCGCGCTATTCTCCCGTGCGGCGTTTGCGGAACGCGTTCGTCAACTTTACCAACAGGTCGCTAGGCGCTAGGCGGACTGACGAAGCGCGTGCCTGGGCGATCCCGCGTCACGCCGTTTGATCAAACTGTGCTGCCTTGAGCGACACTGGAGTAATATCATGCGTACTAAGCGCTCAATGAACATCGTACGCCCCGGTCTGACCCTGCTTGCCCTGACTGCAGTTAGCGGTTGTGCCACCCTTCCCCGCAACGGCCCGACCGGGCGCCAGATTACCCAGGATGTCACCAAGCAGAACGACATCGGGTTCGAGGTCGTCGACATCGCACCCAGCAATATCGGCGCCCTGTCGACGATGGATACCCCGACCGGCGCCTTGGCGGCGCTGTCCGTGGAAGGGTATGTCGATACGCTTGGACCCGGCGACGTGCTCTCGGTCGAGATTTACGAAGTCGGCGCATCGCTTTTCGGCGGACGCGCCTCGATCGCCAGTGCAAGTGCAGCTGGGAGTAGCGCTGTTGGCGAAGCGGCACCGTCCGCATCGTCGCAGACGATCGGCGACGGTGGCGTCGTCGTCGACCGCAACGGCACCATAACCGTTCCATATGTCGGAACGATCTCCGTGACCGGGCTTACGCCTGCCGAGGTGCAACGCAAGATCTTGGCGGGCCTCCGCGGGAAATCGCAAAGTCCGCAAGTGATCGTCTCGCTGCGGCGCAACGTCGCCAACACCGTCGTTGTGATGGGCGCGGTCTCCGCTCCACGCCGCGTCCCCTTGACGCTGGCACGCGAACGTCTGCTCGATGTCATTGCAGACACCGGCGGCATAACGCGCGCTACCCAGAGCGGCGCGTCGACAGCGACCGGCACCGGCGCACAGGATTCGATCGTACGGTTCACGCGGCGCGGCAGGACCGTCGAGCAGCCGCTCGATACGGTATTGTCGGGATCGGCGGACGATCTCGTCCTGCTGGGTGGTGACCGGATCGAACTGATCCGCCAGCCGCGCACGTTCACGGTTTTCGGCGCGATCGACCGGATTTCGCAGATCCCGTTCGAAAGCCGCACGCTGACGCTGGCCGAGGCGCTCGCGCGCGCCGGCGGACCGAATGACGGTCGCGCCGATCCGCGCTCGGTCTTCGTTTTCCGCCTGCCCGAGGGTGCTACGGCACCGGTGGGACCGGCGCGTCCGGGTGACCCGGCGGTCCCCGTTGCGATGACCGCCAAACCGGTGATCTATCGGATCGACATGCTGCGGGCACAGAACTACTTCCTGGCGCAGCGGTTCGTGATGCGGGACAAGGACGTCGTGTATATCGCCAATGCCTCGGCAAACCAGCCGCTGAAGCTTGTACAGGCACTGGGGCAACTGTTCTCGCCGGTCATTGCGGTGCAGAATGCGACCCGCTGATCGCGCCCTTCTTGGGACCATAGGGATGCCATTGCAGCTGAACTGAGGCGATTTGGGCCCACTGTGGTACTGGCGAGAGTCGCATTGCGGCTGCGGCAACAAGACCACAGGGCTCAAGCATCGCTACCAGTCAGCCGTTCGGTGGCGCTGGTGTGCGTCTAAAACCTGTCTCGAAATCACTGAATACGCGCATTTGCTGCGTTCAGGCAGCCGCGTCCTGCACGAAAACGATGTCACAACGCCGTCAATCGCGCTGTTTTGGGTAGCGTGCGCATTACCCGAGGCGATGACAACGAGCCCCTGCTCGACAGCGTTGGCGGACACTTACGTCCGCCGGGGGAGAACGCATCCCTGACGAAACCAGCGCACATCCCGCGCCGGTCACGTTGCATCGGGGTCAGGCAGCATGCTCCCGAACGCCTGCTGCGATCAGCCAGCCAATGCCATAAACGAGCAAGAGCGACAGGAATACCGTTACGACGATCTTCGTGCGCTGCGGGTAGAGCGCACGGACCGGCAGATTGGCATCGACGACCGGCACGACGAACAGCTGTTGACGGCGTGCCTCGTCCTGCGCCCGCAAGAGCGCGGTGGAGGCCATTTCAAACTGTTTGCCAGCCATTTCCTGGCGCATCTTGATCCCTTCGTAAGCGCCCATTCCCGACGCCACGTTACCGGGACCGCTCGACAATTTGGACGTTTCGGCTGCGACCTGACGGGATAATGCCGCCACGCGCTGACGCGTTGCCTGAAGCTGCGGACTGTTCGAGGCGAGCACTGCGGCCATCGACGATTCCTGCGCCTGCGCGACCGCCAATTGACCCTGCAACTGGGAAACCATGCTGGTGCGCGACGTTCCGGTGACCTGCGGGTTGAAATCCTGCCCGCTGCGACGGAACTGCGTAATCCTGCCCTGCACCTGCGCCAGACTGGATTCGGCTTCCTGGACGCGCTGCCGGGACATGGCCACGGCATTGGCGTAGTTGCGCTTGTTCAGTGTGTTAACCCGGTTCTCTCCGAGCTGGGTTAATTCGCGAATGATCAGGTACGAATCCTCCGGTCGGAAGCTTCGAACCCTCAGCACCGTGATGCCGGTTTCCGTGCTGACATCAACGTCCGCCTTGCCGTTGAAATAACGCAGAAGCTGTTCCGGGGTCGGGCTTGAATACCAGAGCCGGGAGAAAAAGTCCGCTTCCGGTCGGCGGAACCGCTGGCTTAGTCCGATCCGGCTTTGCAACGCGGCAACCGCGTCATGCGATTTGAGATAGTCCGCGACGACCAAGGCATCGCGCTCCGACGAAGCGCCGCCGACAAGGGTCAAGGCCTGCCCTAGCCCCGTCGGCGCGGCGGGCTGGGAGTCGGCCGTCCTGACGACGAAATGCGCTTCGGACTCATACTGATTCGCTGCGATGAGATAGTAATAAGCAGCAACGAGCGCTGTCGGTAACAGCACGATCAGGCACCAGTTGCGGTGTGCGCGCAACCACCCAATCAGCCCGGACCGGTCGGTTGAAGAGGAGTTATTCAAGATGGCTACCTTAGTGAAGGTGAACGCGACGCCGCGTCGCCCGAATAGACGTGAGTCCGAAATAGGTTAGCGTCAGACACCAGACGACGATGTAAGAAACATCGACGTACGTATCCTTCGCGGCATGAAATTGTCCGAAGCGCACCAGCTCGAAGATGGTTACAAGCGGGAACCAGGTGAGCCACGACCTGTAAGGTTCCGGTATCCAGATCAATTGATAGAACGCCCCGGACAGTGGCATCAGGACATACGTAATCGGGTGAACGAAGCGAGCGACCAGACGGTTGTCATGGGTCCACGCGCAGATCAACATGGACAACCCAAACGAGAACCAGATCATAAGCCCGATACCGAGCAGCAGCTCAAACGGGCGATCGGGAACGGTTGCTAATCCCATAATCGTCACGAACCCGAGCAGGACAAAAAGGCTAACGATGGTGCCGGCAGCCTCGAGCAGAGCGCGGGCTACCATCATGTCCAGAATGGTCACGCGCCGATGATAGAGCAGCGGCATGTTCGATTCGAGCACCCCTTCTGCGCGTGTCACCATACCGCGGAACATGATGAAAACGGTATAGCCCAGGATCGCGAACGGAACCGGATTTATACCGCCGTGCGAACCGCCTCCGGTATGCAGCAACGCTACCGCTGCTGCCAGCGTCATCGGCTCGAGGAAAATCCACAGATAGCCGATATTTTCACGGCCGTATCGGGTATGCAACTCGCGCATCAGCAGCGCGCCGATGACGTTCCCCTGGACCTGCAGTCCACGCCAGAAACCCCGATCGCCAGTCGATCCCGACGTACCCGAAATCATGGTCATATATGACTATCCATGGCGGCGCGAGACGTACGGCACGACATCCTGTGACGAAGACCACGGCGAACATTTGCTAAAATCTGTAACACGTTCGTATCATCCGAACGCATTTCCCAAGGGACATATGTCGCCGTCACCGTAGAGTCCAAAAGGCCAGAAACCCCGAAATTGCGTACGGGCTTGTCCAAGCGACACCATACGCTGTTATCGGATCCGTCGCTGAGCATGCCGAGGCGTTTAGGCGGTAAGAAAAGGACATACAAGCTGGTAAGACGCTGACGCTAGATCGTTCAGCCATTGGTGAGTCCGCCTGCCCGGCAAAGCGACGCACACGGTTCCTGTTGTTAAATAGTCGCCTTATTGCCCGGCTTGGCATATGCCCCCCCGAATGAAGCACTCCCCCCTCCTGTCGGGCATTGCCGCGCGTTTAACGCGGCGATCGTCCACCGATGCGGGCATCCGCCTGTTCCATCTCGACCATCTCCTGACCCATTCGCGGCAGCGCAACGAGGCGGTGATCCGCGCCCTCTGCAGCAATGCCTATCTAGGTGACGGTCGCTCGCTGTGCCGCGTCCTCGGCCGCTACAAGATGATCGTCGATACCACCGATGTCGGGCTGTCGAGCCATCTGCTGCTCGATGGCTATTGGGAGATGTGGCTTACTGAATTGCTCACTAGGCTGGTCAAACCCGGTATGAAGGTGGTGGATGTCGGCGCGAACCTGGGCTATTTTTCGCTATTGATGGCGGATCTGGTCGGTTCGGGCGGGCATGTCTACGCGTTCGAGCCCAACACCGACCTGGCGCGGCGCATGACGCAAAGTCTTGCGATCAACGGTTTCGCCGACATCGCCACGGTCCACGAGCAGGCCCTTGCCGATGCTGAGGGGGACGTGCTGCTGGTCGTGCCGACCGACGAACCCAAGAACGGTCACCTGCTCCCTGCCGATCATCCCGTTTCGGGCGACGCCGCCACCGAAACCCGCTTCATGCGGACCCGGCGTCTGGACAGCTATGTCGAGTTGCTCGACGCGGACCTCATCAAGATCGACGCCGACACGTCGGAACTCGCGATCTGGCACGGTATGGCCGAGATCCTCGCGCAACGGCGTTCGCTGACGATCGTGCTCGAATTCGCCCGGATGCGCTATGCCGATCCGGGGGCGTTCATCGATCAGATCGTCGCGGACGGTTTCACCCTGGCGGAGATCACGCTCGAGGCGGGGATCCAGACGACGACCCGTGCTGCCATCCTTGCCGCGCCCCCCACCGAAGACGTGATGCTATTGCTCGTCCGTTGACCGATCACGCCTACGCGGCGTGCTCGATTACGATTTTCTCGAGAATGACCTGACCAGTCAGCGGGAGGATCGGGATCTGCAGGATTCCCGCAGTTCGCGGAAGTTCGCCAGCAACGATCATCCCGCGGTCGGGCTTGGCCGCACCGTCATGCGCTACGCCGGCGATCTCGACCCGGACCGCTACGGCGTGACGGGTTGCGGCGAAATGAAGGTGGAGCGTCGCGCCCTCGCCCCCTGTCCAGTCGAACCGCAAGGCGGCATCGTCGCCATCGATGCGGCAACCGGTGACACCCGGTGACAGCCAGCTTGGCCCATCGCGAAGGGTCTCACCTTGCTGTGCGGCCAGGGCCGGCACGGCGGGATCGGCGTTTTCGTTCCGCTGCGTCAGCGCAAACGTCCAGGTCCCGGCATCGACGCGCGGCAGCGTTGCATCTGCCCGCGCCGTGACCGATCGCGCCTGCTGCACCACGTCACGCGCGATCGCTTGCCATGTACGCGGTGCATACTCCTGACGAATTGCCGCTTCGGCATGCTGTCGGGCGCCGTCGTCGAGCAGCGGACGAACCGTCGCGGCGATATCTGCCGGGTCATTCGGGTCGAAATAGCGCGCATGACGCCCTCCCGCTTCCGGCAAGGAGGAAACACGCGAGATCGCGGGGACCTTGCCATAAGAAAGCGCTTCCGAAACCGGCAGGCCCCAGCCTTCGTAGAAGCTCGGATACAACGCGAACAGACAATGTTCGTACAGGGCAGCCAGCGTGTCATCCGGGATGCCATGCAGGATCAGGACCATGCGCCGCAGCGCCGGCTGATCGCGCAGCATCTCGTGCAGATGCTCGTTCAACCATCCGCGCCCCCCGACGCATACCAGCCGCGGCACCGCCGCTTCGCCGACGCTTGCGGCAAGCGCCAGCCACGCTTCAAACGCACCCTGGTGGTTCTTGCGCGGCTCGAGTGTCGATACGAACAACACATACCGCTGCGTTTCGAGGCCGTAGGGCCGCAAGGCCTCTACCGAGGCTGCGGCTTGACGGAAATCCCCGTCGAGGCGGACGACCGGAACCGATTGCTCTGGAATCGGGGCATTCCATTCGCCCGATGTCCGCACGAAATCCGCGCGCGTCGCCTCCGAAATGGCCAGGCACCCATCTGCCGAATGCAGCAGGGACCCGAACCACGCACGATAATCGCGGACCAGCGATTGCGCGAACCATTGTGGCCCGATCAACGGGATCAGGTCGAAGACCAGCGGAACGTAGACCACCCCGTGCCGCGCGCGAATCCGGCGGACATCGAGCAAATAGTTCCGGTCGGACCAGGACGTTCCCAGATTGACCAGCACGGTTTCCGGCGCGAACCGGATCGTCCGCGCGGTGGCGATCTTCCGATACAGGTGATCGAGCCCGGCGATCCAGGCGGGATCTGCGATGTCGTCGCTTTGCCGCGCCAGACGGCACAATGCATCGAATTGATCGTGCGGCAACGTGATCCAGCCGCGTCGCGCGCTGGCATAGACGCAGAACACCGGCTGCGGATCGAACACCTGCTCGAGACAGGCCAGCGAAACCTCGATCTGCACGCGCTGAATCCCGGTTGGGAGCCGGCGCTGCCCGAAAAAGGCGAGCAGGTCGGTCACGTCGAACACCATCGCCCCCGGGGGCAAGTGTCCGGTATCCTCCGACCGCAGTTCCGCCGGGTCGATCCCCAATACGCTCAGCGCGTCCGACAGGAAGGCGGGATCGACATCGTCGCGATCGGGCATCAGCCGCACCAGTTCGGACACCGCTTGCAAATTTGTCGGGTCGCGCTGCAACGCCGTCACGAAATAGCTGGCGGCCTCGGCCGGCTGACGCCACGCCTTGGCCATGTGGCCGAGCTGGAGCAATGGCTCGGCATCCGTCGTGCGCAGGCGGGCGGCTTCTTCATAGGCGCTGGTAGCCCGGTCGATCTCGCCGGCTTCCTTCTCCATATGCCCAAGCTGCACCCAGAGATGCTGGAGGTGGGGCTCTTGCGTCAGAGCGCGGCGGTAGGCGGTCGCGGCGGAAGTCCAGTCCTGCCGCGTGCGCGCCGCATTCCCGACCTTGATGTCGCTTGCGGTCGTGCGGCGGACGCGGACACCGTTCGACCGGGGCCCGAACGGGAACCGCAGCGATACGCGGTCCCACCAGCGCTTGAGATCCCGTCTTTTGGTTGATTGCATCCTGTTATCCCTAGCGGGCAGACACCGGGGCCGACAATCATTTTACGGTGGATCGCGCCCGCGGCCTGGAACCCACCGGCGAATACGGATCGATCCTCACGCGAAGCGCGCCTGGACGGTCGGCAGGATTGGATCGGGTCGCAATATGCTTCGAACCCCGGCTTTGTCGGTTGTGTCACGACATGCGTCGGCATCGTTGTCCGTAAGGCAGACCCGGTTGGTGTTGCCCAAGAAATCGTCGCAGAAGATGGCGATGCCCTGGCGGCATTGCCGGCGTGCCGGGGCTCGGACGCCATCCTCTGCGATCGGTTTTCAGCGCGCTTCCATACGCAGTGTTTCTACCATGCGTGGCGACCGAACCCTGCGGCAATGCGATGCGACGTCGCTGCAAGTCATATGCTGCACCATCTAAGGTCGACTACACGATGCGACGGATCGTCGGCAGCGAAGCCTTCCAGTCTGTTCCCGAAACAATCGCCAGCCGGATTTCGAGATCCGTGACGTGTTCGGTAAGGTTGAACTGCCCCGTGGCCAACATTGGACCTTGCGCATTTTTCCCCGAAATCTTTTTTTCGAACAGAATCTTCTCGCCAAGATTGCACGCAATATCCATGCCGAGGGTCCCGCCACCGCCAGCTTCGATCAGGGCGGCGAATTCATACTTGCCGGGTTCGAGGGTAATATACGGCCCATACAACAGCATGCCGGTCTCGTCCCCCTGCTGCCAGAAGGCCGGTCTGCCGTGCAGCATCTTCTTCTGACCGATGAGTGTTAGATATCGCGCAGGATCGATGGAAACTTCACCGTCAGCGTCTACCTTTGGACCAACGACATGATGCGTCGCTCCAGCCGAAGCGGCCTTGGCAAACACCGCATCCTGTTTGTCCGTGCTCATCGTGGCCATGCCGACGTCACCGGCCGCAAAGCCTCCCTTGAACATGTCGAGCTTGAAGCCGTTCCGTTCGAAACAGTCGGTAATGAAGTCGAGCGACCATCCGGATTCGAACCATCCGTGAGAACGGGCAACGAACAGGGACACTTCATCCAATCGAAGTCCCCAGTTCTTCCACCAGAATTCATTGATTGGTTCGCCGACAAAACCGATCACGCCGCTGCCGGGCTTCAGTTTGGTCTTGAGACGTTCGATGAGTTCCCACGGGCGCAGGCAGTGGTGCAGGGATTGCGAGAAGAACGCTCCGTCATATTGCCCGTCCTCGATTGAGGACAGATCGTCAAAATTCAGAATGCTCCGTTCGATCTGCAATCCGCGTGCTGCGGCGCGGCGACGGCTCAGCTCACCAAGCACGGGATCGATATCGATCGCGTGGACGCGGCAACCCATGAACGCCATTACTTCGGACGCAATCCCGTGACCCGCGCCCATGTCCAGCACCCGTGCCTGGCCGGTCAATCCGGCAATCGACATCATCATCGAGACGGCGCGCACATGTTCGCACATCTGCGCGACATCGCGAATCCCGATAGGATTGGGCTGGTTGACCAAGCTTTCGATATCGGTCGGATGAAGTTCTCCATCTGCCTGATTCAGCGTTCGCCCGGAAACCTCTTCGTACAACGAAATCTGCTGCTGATAATATTCTTCGGAGTATGGAGACAAACCTATATCATCAACCTGTGTTACGTATTCGAGTTCAAGAGGCAGAAAACGTTGGATGAACTCTGGGTGCTGAAAATTCCCTGCGTGGCGTTGAACCTCACTAACAAGCTCATCAAGATTGCTGGTATGAATTTTTGGCACGCGTGAAGTTCCCCCAACTGACCTACGAGTCGTTGAAGCTACGTAACGTAGTGTACACAGGATTGGCAGCTTGATTTAATCTCGGATGGTATTGTATTTGTGGGGTAAGAAATATTGCTATCAACGGCAGCGATGGCGAGGCCGAAGACTAGGGTCAGGACCCATAAACCGAATTCCCTTGACGGCGCGAATGTGATTCAGGCTCGGCGACAGCAGGAGCGTGGGTTTGAGCGAGTTCTGGTTGAGTGAAGAGCAGTTCGAGCGGCTTCGGCCGTTGCTGCCGGACAAGGTTCGAGGGGTCGCGCGGGTTGATGACCGGCGTGTGATCAGCGGCATCATCCACGTGGTGAGATCGGGCGGTCGCTGGGTCGATGCACCGGCCTGCTACGGTCCGAGAAGGACGCTGTACAACCGGTTCGTGCGGTGGGCGGCGAACGGCATCTGGCAAGAGATATTCGTCACGCTGGCGGCAGCGGGTGGACCGCCTGCCGAGGTCCTGATCGACAGCACACATATGAAGGCGCACCGCTCGGCGGGCGGCGGAAAAGGGGGGCGCTCGTCCAAGCGATCGGGATCAGCCGAGGTGGCCGCAACAGCAAGCTCCACGCGCTCACCGACGGCGAAGGTCGCCCGCTCCGCTTCCTGCTGACCGGCGGCAACGTCGCCGACTGCCGTGCTGCAGATGTCCTGCTCGACGATCTCGCGCCGCGCACCATCGTCTTGGCGGACAAGGCATATGACAGCAACGCGACCCGCGACCTGATCGAGCGCCAGGGTGCCGTGCCCAACATCCCCTCCAAGGCGAACCGGCGCTGGAAAAGCTGCTTCTCGCGCTCGCTCTACAAAGGCCGAAACGCGGTCGAGCGCATGTTCTGCCGCCTCAAGGATTATCGTCGCATCGCCACTCGCTACGACAAGCTTGCCACAAACTTCCTCGGCGCGATCTACCTCGTGGCAGCCGTCACCTGGTGGTTATGAGTCCTGACCCTAGGCAACGCCCGCTGCGACACCGCTGCCATTCGGTCGAATACCGGATGGCAGCTGCCTGCAAGGGTTACGGTCGGATGAACTGATCCGGTTCAATCTTGCGTTCCGTTAATTTCTGATAAAGAAAAATGCCTCCATTTCTGGATTCTACGTTACACCCTTATGGTTTCTGACCAGCTCGACGCCGTCAACTGGCGGATAAAACTACCGTAAGATCCACTGCGATAGTACGGATAATACAATATATTACTTGCATTTCCGCCGTACGGTGGACACTCATGGTTCGTTCAGCGTATATTTTTGCCATTCGAACATACCATAGCGCTCTCTGATCTGACCTTCCTGATCCTTACTCGCTTTGGTTTGGCTAAAACTGCCATCTTTTCAGCAGTTTGTTCCAGTTATGTAATCAGCGTTACATTTCGTGACGGTCTTTTTTAGACTGCATCACAGGGGGACAATAGCTTGCTTCAGAAACCAGTTGGTATTGCCGCGGCAGAACGACCTCACGTCCATATTGTTCTGAGCGACCGCAATTGGATTATTGAAGAGCTTGCCCGCCATCTGGTTGATACGCTTCCGTATGTGACGGCAGACACCAGCGCGGATCCAACGGCGGCACTGCAATATTATATGACCTACAGCGCACGGACTAAGCGCGTTTCCCCGGTCGAACTCGCACTGTTCACACATCGTGAAGACGAACCGAACGCAAGTCGTCGTTTTGACGAAGCTGCGAAAGCCGTCGACTATGCCGTATCGATGTCGAACGCTACCGATCGCCTCGTCGAAGCGTTGGGCGTGGTCAAACGCAAGTGCATTTGTCCGGGGATTGACCTCGATCGGTTCCGGCCGCGGCTGAAGATCGCCGTCGTAGGCCGGACGTACCATACCGGTCGCAAGGGCGAAGCGTTGGTCCGCGCAGCAATGAACGTACCCGATATCGATTGGCATTTTACCGGCGACGGATGGCCCGCCCCCGGGCTGCATATCGCGCCCGAAGCGCTCCCTGAATTCTACCGATCAATGGACTATGTCCTGGTGCCTGCTACCAACGAAGGCGGCCCGATGAGTGTGTTGGAAGCGTTAGCCAGCGGCGTTCCGGTGATCGCATCCGATGTCGGCTGGGCGGCGGAATTTCCGCACATTCCGTTCGAGCGAGGCAATGCGGCGTCGCTGCGAGCGGTCCTGGAACGGCTTCGCGCCGAGCGGTTCGCGTTGCGGGACCATGTCGTTGACATGACTTGGCAAAGTTGGGCACAATCACATGACGAACTTTTTGCAACGCTGGCACCTACAGAAACCCATTCGTTACCTATGTCATTGTCCCATACAAATATTAGCTCGGTTGCGCTGCTGACGCATGGCGCAGAAGATACCGCGTTGGGAGGACCGAGTGTTCGAGTACCACGCACCAGAGACGAACTGGTCAAGCTTGGCTTACACGCTACCGCCAACAACCGCATTAATGCCGCGGTTGCCGCAGCCGATGTTGTGCACGGCTTCAATATATGGGCACCCACGGATGCCTATCGCATGGCCCGCCAAGTCGAACGGCTGAACCTACCATTTGTTTTCTCGCCGATCCTGCTTGATCTGAGCGAAGCACCATTCTGGCAGGTCGACCTGCTCCGGGCGTTTCGCGCGGCGAGTCATTCGCAGATTGCGGAAGCGCACGTCGACGACGCATTTACCGCATACCGTCAGCGCGTGGCGGAGCCGACCGATTTTGTACCGGGATACACAGCGGCGCTCACGGCAATCAATAAGATCAGCTCCGCCACCATTTTTCTGAGCGTAAAGGAACGCGAACTATTCGAGCGCGTGGCAGGCGCTCCCGCCACCAACCCGTTTCTCGTCCGCAATCCCGTCGACGTGGGACGCTACGATAAGGCTGATCCTGATTTGTTTCGGACCACATATGGTCTGGGCGACTATGTCTTATGTGTTGGGCGAATAGAACACCGCAAGAACCAGCTCATGCTGGCCGCTGCGCTGGCGTCGACAGGGCTTCCGCTCGTTCTCATCGGCCACGAAGCCGAAGAGGAGTATGCCGAGTTGATACGCCACTTCGGGGGGCCCAATCTACACGTTATTGGGCGGATCGACCCAACTTCGTCTCTGCTTCCCTCGGCGATCGCCGGCGCGCGTGTCTTTGCGCTTCCCAGTTGGGCGGAAGGTGCCCCACTTGCCGCCTTGGAGGCCGCCGCCGCCGGTGTTCCCATGGTGCTGTCAGACCGTTCCGCAGAAATTGAGTATTTCGGTCATCATGCTGCATACTGCAATCCCGCAAGCATGGCATCCATACGCAACGAGATCGTTCGAGCATGGGAAACGCCGCGAAACGAGAGCGCTCGAACCGCATTGCGTCTATTGGTTCGCGAACACAACGACTGGTCCACCCATGCGATGGCTACGCGAGCAGTTTATGAAGCTGTCGTCACCAGCGATACCGACGCAGTCTTGCCCGTGGCGCAATCCGTTTTGGCACCCTCGCCCGCTGCGACTGGCATTGTATTCGACATCACGACTTGGGCAAATAATCCGGACACGTTCTCCGGCATTGTCCGGGTCGAGTGCGCAATTGCGCGCGCACTGCTTACACGCAACGACATCACGGTACGCTTTGTAGTTTATTTCGACCTCTGCAACTTTGTTGAGGTTCCCCACGCGGTTGTCGAGCTTGGATCAATCGGTAGCTTTGTCAAACTTCTCCGCACAAACCCTTTAAACCCGCCTGTGTCTTCTGATTTCAACGGCTTCTCCGAAATAATTACAGTCGGGAGCAGCTGGATGCAGAATCCGACATATGCCACGTCCATCGTTAGCTTTGCACGCAAACTCGGACTCCGACTCAACGTGCTCATGCACGACCTTACCCCGTACCTTTTCCCGCATTGGTACAACGAGGGGTACGCCCACAGCTGGACAGCAAATTGCCGGACTATAGTTTCTCATGCTGACCGAATTCTGATCTATTCGGATAGTACCGGACGGGACGTCGATCGCTTTTGCTTAGCGCAGGAAGTTGACACCCCGCTGTTAGGAAAAATCCGACTGGCAGACGAGATTGGCGGCTTTGAAGAAAGCGCGATCAACCCTGCCGCTTTATCCGACCGTGATTGGCTGTTCGGCCGTCCATTCGTTCTTGCCGTCGGGGCGATCCACGTTCGAAAGAACTACGGCCTGCTTTATGATGTTTGGGTCATGCTGCGCGAACGCATGGGAAATGCCACTCCGCATCTCCTTATCGTCGGTGGCGTATCCTGGAATGGGCAGGACGCAGCCCGCGCGTTCCGGGAGGATAGCCGCGTCAACACACATGTTCACATTCTCGAGGACGTTGACGATGCACTGCTTGCTCGGTTGTACGAGCAAAGCCTGTTCACGGTTTACCCGTCGCTGTACGAAGGATGGGGCCTGCCCGTCGGCGAAAGCCTGTCGCGAGGCAAAATCTGCCTGGCGTCGGCCATATCCTCCATGCCTGAGATTGCGCCAGCAGTAACGGACTTGCTGCCGCCAATGGACAGGTCGGCGTGGGCTGCGCTGATTGAGCATTATGCACGCTCAACCTCCTCGCGTACGTCACGAGAGGCGGAGATTCGTGCGGGATTTGTCATGACAAGTTGGGCACAAACAACGAATGACATCGTCCATGTGCTGAACGCAGAGACGCGCAAGCCGGTGCTGGACCAGTATCTTGCTGGTACCATCGCGGCGATGAACAATCTTCCGGCGTCGCGCTTCCTCGAGGATGGTTGGTATCCTACTGAACCATGGGGCGTCTGGTCAGGCAACCGGCGATCCACTATTGCCTTCTATCTTGCCGGGAGACCCGCAGGGGACATGGCGCTTACACTTCTTGCGCGCGTTCTCAAACAACCCAATGAAAAGTGCATTTATCGTGTCTCCGTCAACGGCGTGGCATGCGGCTCGATCGTGTTCGGTCCGGATTTCGGCAAACTTGAGATGGATCAGTCGATTGGCCGCGTTGTCGTGCCCAGCCGTGCTCTGGAAGACGATGGCGTAGTACGCATCGTGATTGAAACGGATCTTCTTCATCGCGTTTGCGACCTTAAACTTGGTTCACCCGACGTTCGTCGTTTGGGTATTGGGCTTAGTGCGTTTATTTTCGAAGCGCAGCGGAACGCTAGCGACGCAGCACGTCTGTTTAGCACTCAGCCTGACATTCGCTCCATGCTTGGTATTCCGGTCACGCTTGATATGGCGCGGATGTTGGCCGACAATCCAGCACGTCGATCAATTACGCCCGACCAATGGGTCGTCGCCTTGGCTGCCTTTGTGCAATTGGGGAAGGTTTTGCCGGAGGGTGTGGCCTCCGTAGATGGACTGCTCGTCTTCGTTACCGGCACGGCACGTCTGCGCTTGGCGGAAGAGGCGATCATCGATCTTCTCATCAATGTCGATCCCGCTGCCGCAAATCCAACTGTCATTGACGTATTTGTGAACAACGAGCTCATTACGTCTCATTCTATCGAGCCCGGGGTTACCCTGGTCAGCGTACGCGTGCCGTCCGCCCTTCTGGGGGTGTCGGATCCATTGAACCTAGCGTTGGCTGCACGGTCGAAGCGCAACGCTCCCGAGTTCGTGACAAGAATGCTCCGCATTCGAACCGTCAACGCGACGGTGGTCCTGACCCTGTTGCCTACTCGCACCATCAGTCTTGCCGACCAGTTCCCCCGAACCCCATACAAGCCCGTGGGTACGGTGGACATGGTAATCCCGTTCAGCGTGCCCCCTGGCGATACAGACGGAGTGCTTGTGCTCGAGGGGCTCTCGCATCGCGTCAGAACGGTCGAAGTAGAGGGCGAGCCTGCAAAGATTGCTACGGACCCATCAGGACGCACGCTGGTGGCACTTAGAGGCGGAACGGAGCATCCTCAACACGGCAAAGTTGTCATCTCGGCCGATCTGGTCGACCCATCCGCGAACGATACCGACGGCTGGCGGATCACGTTGGACCAGCTAGCGCCGTTGGACGCTCCCTTCAGCGATCATGCCCTGCGACGAATGCCGGTCGGAGCGTGGCACGGTGTTGAGGAAGAGGGCTTCCAGTGGGGTGCAGGCGAGACCGTGTCGTTCTGGGTGCGCCCGGGCACCTCCGCGGGCGTCAGGGTCGTGGCCGAGCTTATTGGGGGGCCTGAGGCGGTGTCCAACCTGATTGTCACGGTCGACGGAATAGCCACGCCCACCGATGTTGAACCTCAGGGAGATACGGGGCGCTTTGCGCTTCTCATCCCGTTCAGCGATTCAATCAGCGTGTTCCGGTCTGTCACGATTTCCGGTTTGCCTACCGCACGACCGGTTGATCTTGGGATCAACGACGACAGTCGCCTGCTGTCCCTGATGCTGCTGGAAGTTTCGGCCAACTGACAACGTTCCTGGCTTTCCTGCGACAGGTTGGAGCCACATTGCGCCCCTATACTTCGCCTACCCCCCGGGGGAGGAGAAGGCTGCTGACTGCGTCAGCTGAACTGTGCAGCATGTGTTTTACGTACTCATCTTGGTACGCACATGATGATGCATTTGAGCCGAACACCGGCCACACGTCGGGGCAACAAAAAAGCCCGCCAGCTCATCGAGCTGGCGGGCCTTTAATGGTGGGCGTGGCAAGGATTGAACTTGCGACCCCTGCGATGTCAACACAGTGCTCTACCACTGAGCTACACGCCCACTTCGCCGCGGCGGCGCCTGGCGAGGGGTGGCCTTTACCGAAGGCTTTCCCCGCGCGCAAGCATCTCTTGCGACAAATCAAAAATTTCCGCCGACCCGTTCCAGTTCGAACATGCGATCCACCTCGAGCACGAGATCGCGCAGGTGGAACGGCTTGGACAGAACCCGCGCCTGCGGCATGGATTTGCCCGCCTTGAGCGTCACTGCGGCAAAACCCGTAATGAACATCACACGCAGATCGGGCACCATCTCGCTCGCCTTCTGCGCGAGTTCAATCCCGTCCATCTCGGGCATCACGATGTCGGTCAGCAACAGGTCGAACCGTTCGTCCTGCAACAGCGGGATCGCGGCGGTACCGCGATCGACCGCCGCGACCGAATAGCCGGAACGCTCCAGCGCGCGCGTCAGATATTCGCGCATCACGCGATCGTCTTCCGCCAACAAGATCCTGATCATGCCATTGCGTCCTGGTACGTTCCGCCGGGCCAAACCGCCCGCATTTGCGGTATTGTATGCGCGAAGGCCTTAATATTTTCCAGCCGGATCGGCCCTGCGCCTGTGCTACTGTAGGTCAATATGGCTGCTTCCCATTCCCCTGCCGCAGGTCCGCTACGCCCCCCGTTCGATCGGTTCGGAGACGCCACGCCCGCCAGTCCGGTCGTTCTATCGGTGCCACACGCCGGACGCGACTATCCCGACGCACTGTTGGCCGCGTTGCGCGTCCCGCTGGTCGCGGCGACCGTGCTGGAGGACCGGTACGTCGATGCCGTCGCCCTGCTGGCGCGCGAGCGCGAGACGATGCTGGTGCAGCGTCGTGCGCGTGCCTGGATCGACCTCAACCGTAGCGAGCAGGAGCGCGATCCGGCGATCGACGAAGGTGCTCGCGCCGCCGCCGCCCCGATCGCCTCGGCGAAGGTTCGCGGCGGGCTCGGGCTGATTCCGCGACGGATCGCGGGTGCCGGTGAGTTGTGGCGAAGGCGGTTCAGCGCGAGCGAGGTCACGGCGCGGATCGCGGAGGATTACCGCCCCTACCATGCAGCGCTTGCCGACACGCTACAGGCCGCGCGGGCGCGGTTTGGCATCGCGGTGTTGCTCGACGTGCATTCGATGCCGAACCTGGGCCCGGGCGGGCCGCAAATCGTTCTGGGAGACCGGTTCGGGCGTAGCGCGGATACACGGTTCGTCACGGTGATCGAGCGGACCGTGCGCGCCGCAGCCATTCCTTACGCCCGTAACACCCCCTATGCCGGGGCACACATCCTCGACATGCACGCGCGCGGGGGCGTGATCCACGCGATCCAAATCGAATTCGATCGAACGCTCTACCTTGATCCGGCAGGCGACCTGCCGGGGGATGGCGTACGCGCCACGGCGCGGGTGCTTCGGGCGATGATCGACGCGGTCGAGGTCGAGGCAATGGGTGCCCGATCGCTGTCGCACCAGATCGCGGCGGAATGACCCCATAAAAAAACCACCGCGTGCAATACACGCGGTGGCCAAGGTTCAGGGAGGAGACACTCCCGGAGGAGCGTCGCGCGGTCCCGCGAAAGGGGGGAACACGAGGCCGCGTAAGACCGATATAGGTAAGCGGTTTTCGTCCTTCAAGGAAGAATCGCAGCGAGTTTTGCGCCTGCCGCATTTTTTCTGAAAAAGAATGCCTTTAATCCGGCAACGCGCCGAAACCAGGCGACAAAAAACCCCGCCGCAGTGCGACGGGGTTGCTTGTTCCCGGTCTGCGGAGGCGATGCCCCCGCCCGAATCAGTTGACCAGCTGCGGTGCCGGAGCCTTGCCGAGTTTGACCTGACGATCGAAGATCTGCGGCAGTGTGGTGAGCGAGAAGAGGTGCGCGTAGACCAGCGGCAACAGGCCCGACTTCTGGATCTTGCGCAGCTGATCGCCGCGCAGGTCGTTGAGCTTTTCCTCGTTCACGATCTGGAAGCCGCGATAGATGAACGGCTGGTCGTTGCCCGCCATGTTGAGCGTGAACTCCCCGTCCATCAGCAGGTCCATCTCGCGCAATTCGGTCATGAAATTGGCGGTGCGCGCACCGGCCTGCTCGAACTGCTCGTTGAAGCCCAGGATGTTCTGGACGAGTTCGGTCGGCTTGCCGTCGGCGAACAGCGCTTCGCCCTCGTCGAGCGCGCCGATCGTGTCGCTGGTGGGATCGAAGCAGAGCGACAGGTCCTGCGCATCCGGGCGAAGCCGTGCGAGCATGAACGGATAGCGGCGGATATAGGCCGGGATGTAGACCTTGTCCTCGATCAGCTTGCCGTCGTCGCCAACGAACACGTTGACGCCTTCGTTGAGGCCCATCAGCGCGATCGGGATCGAATCCACACCCGTCGTGAAGACGATCGGCAACCACGGCTGCGTCGCGACGAATTCGTCCACCGTCACCGGAATCGCATGCTGGTTGACGAGGAACGGTGCTGCATCCGCGGCATTGAAGCGGAAATTGGCATGCGTCTCGCTGGAAAGCGGCTCGAGCGCATTGTAGAACAGCGGAAGAGTTTGCGGCGCGCTGGCCATGATCGTCTCCAATGGTAAAAGTAGCGCGCAGGTCCCCCACGCCTTACGATCGTCGGCTCTATGGCGCGCGCGGCGTTTCCGCAAGGGCGAGGAGCTTTCCCGGGTTCATCAGACCGTTCGGATCCAGCCCGGCCTTGATCGCGCGCAGTGCGGCCATCCGCGCGGGCGACGACAGGCGTTCGAGCGCGTCGCGCTTCATTTGCCCGATGCCATGTTCGGCAGAGATAGAGCCCCCTGCGGCGACGACGAGATCATAGACCATTCGGCTTGCGGGCGCACCGACCTCCTGTTGCCAACGATCTGCGGCCACGGGATCATGCTGGAGTCCAGCGGGCGCGTTGACGTGGAAATGGACGTTTCCGTCGCCCAGATGCCCGAATCCCGTCGCGTGGACACCGGGATAGGCCGCCTCCACCGCGGCTGCCGCATCGACCATGAAGTCGGGCATAGTCTCGACCGCGACCGAGATGTCGTGCGCAATGGTCGGCCCTTCGGCGCGTTCTGCTTCCGAAATCGAGTCGCGCAGCCGCCAGAACGCCGCGGATTGCGTCGTGTTTGCGGCAACGACGGCATCGCGTGCGAGCCCCTCTTCTAGGGCTTGGCCCAGGAGGCGCTCGAGCGCGTCGCGAGCGGCAGGCTCGACGTGATCGGTCGCATAGTCGATCAGGACCAGCCAGGGATGTCGTGTTTCCAACGGCGCGCGCGTGCCGGGGATGTGTTTCAGGACGAGGTCGAGGATCTCGCCGGGAACAAGCTCGAAACTCTCGATCGCATCGCCCGAATGCCGCTCGAGTACGCGCAACAGCGCCAGGGCGGCGTGCGGGCTGTCGACCCCGATCCAGCCGGTGGCGCGGTCGGCCTCGACCGGGACCAGACGAAGCGTTGCCGCGGTGACGATGCCCAGCGTACCCTCCGCGCCGACAAGCAGCTGCGTGAGGTCATAGCCACGGTTGTCCTTCTTGAGCGGGGACAACCCGTCGTGGACCTTCCCGTCCGGCAACACCAGTTCGAGGCCTGCGACAAGAGTCCGCATCGATCCGAAACGCAGCACTTGCGTCCCCCCGGCGTTGGTCGAGACGAGCCCCCCCACGGTCGCGCTGCCGCGGGCGCCCAAGGTCAACGGGAACCGCATGCCCTGCGCCTCGGTCGCGGCGTGGAGATCCTGCAGGATGACCCCGGCCTCCGCCACCGCAAGGCCCGCGGCGGGATCGATCCGACGTAGCCGGTTCAACCGCCGCAGCGACAGGATCAGCGCGGAACCATCGGCGGGCGGCGTAGCCCCCCCGACCATCGAGGTGTTGCCGCCCTGCGGCACCAGCGGCACGCCATGGTCGCGCGCCAACCCAACCACTGCGGCGACGGCTTCCGTGCTGTCCGGCGACAGAATCGCCGCGCTCGCGCCGTGATACCGCCCGCGCCAGTCGGTCAGCCACGGCGCGATGTCGGACGAATCGGTCGTCACGGCCTTGTCGCCGATCCGGGCACGGACGGCTGCGATGAAGCGGGTCTGGGAAGCTGTCACCCGAATTTCCTAGACCCGATCCCGCTTGGTTTCCAGCCGCCCGGCCCCGCTTTGCTTCGCGTCACCGTAAGCACCGGAGAAACCATTACGGAAAGTTCCACATGACGAACCAGATCGGTTCGAATGCTTCGCCGCACGTAACGATAGCGTAACGAATACAGTGCGATCCCATATGTGACGTTTCTGCAACATATGGTTGTAAATGTTACGGACTGGCAGAGAAGTCGGTTCGTGCATCTTGCCAAAAGTTTCCGAAACGTACGATTAACGGGCCCTGGATAAGTATAAAGTAATCAGGGAAACATCATGAAATCGAACCGGTTTCTGCAAGCGACGGCGCTTGTCAGTGCACTTTGCGCATTCCCGAGCGTAGGCTTCGCGCAAACGGCGACCAGCGGCGACGGGCGCGCTGCAACGCAGACCTCGACCGTTGTCGGCACGGACCCCGCCGCACAGACCGAAACCGACGCCGCGCCGCAGGACATCGTCGTCACCGGTTCGCGCATCAGCAGCCCCAATGCGACCTCGACCAGCCCGATCACGACGATTACGCCGACCGCACTGCTCGCGACGTCGCGTGTTTCGATCGGTGACACGCTCAACACCCTGCCCCAGTTGCAGAGCACGTTCAGCCAGGCGAACTCGACCCGCTTCCTCGGCACCGCCGGCCTCAACCTGCTCGATCTGCGCGGCCTTGGCACGCAGCGCACGCTCGTTCTGGTCAACGGCCGCCGCCATGTCGGTTCGGACATCCTCAACAACGCCGTCTCGGTCGACATCAACACGATCCCGTCGGACCTGATCGAGAGCGTCGATGTCGTTACCGGTGGTGAGTCCGCCGTCTACGGGTCGGACGCGATCGCAGGTATCGTCAACTTCAAGCTGAAGGACAATTACCAGGGCCTTGAAGCGCGCGTTCAGGGCGGCATCAGCCAGTATGGCGACGCCGGCTCGTTCTTCGGCAGCGTGCTTGCGGGCAAAAACTTCTCGGAAGGTCGCGGCAACATCGCGATCAACGCCGAATATGCGCGCCAGAACAGCGTCTACGCCTCGGACCGCCGCGCGCTGCGGCAGGTGGACGGGTTCGTCGTGACCGACACTGATTCTGCGGGCATTGCCACGGGCCAGACCCTGCCGAACTTCGACGGCATTCCCGACAACACCTTCTTCCGCGACATTCGCTCGGGCACGATCGCGTCGGGCGGCATGGCCACCTTCAACAGCCCGACGGGCGCGTGCGGGACGGATAACGCCGGGCGTCGCTTCGCGTGCAACTATCTGTTCCAGCGCGATGGCTCGCTGATCCAACAGACCGGGTCGCGCATCGGCATCGGCACCAACTCCAGCTCGCCATCGGGCTCGCCGTTCGTCGGCGGCAATGGCGACACGGGTCGTGAAGGCCAGCTGCTGCAGGTTCAGCCTGCGCTCGACCGCTATTCGGCGAACCTCGTCGGACATTTCGAGATTTCGGATGCACTCGTCCCGTTCATCGAAGCAAAATACTCGCGCACCGAGACCTACGGTCAGGGCAGCGGTGGTCCGGCGTTCATCACCGGCGGCACGCTGGCTGGTTATGACGTCTCGGCATTCGAGCGTCCGCGTCTCGACAACCCTTACCTGAGCGCTGGTGCGCGTACGACGATCACCAACGCGCTGATCGCGGGCGGCACCGATCCGGCAACGATCACCGATGCGACGCGCTTCACGATCCGCAAGAACCTCGTCGATCTCGGCATTCGTTCGGAACAGTCCAAGCGTCAGACCTACCGCATCGTCGGCGGTGTTCGTGGCCGGTTCAACGACGATTGGCGCTATGAAGTGTCTGCCAACTACGGCGAATTCCGCGAAGACACGCGCGTTCTCGGCAACCTGAACGTCCAGCGCTTCCTGCTCGGCATGGATGCCCAGCGCAACGCCTCCGGCCAGATCGTCTGCGGTTCGCAGATCAATGCGGCCCGCGCTGGCACCGATTACGCGGGCAATGCAGCGGTCCTCGCGGCGGACATCGCAGCGTGCCAGCCGGTCAACCTGTTCGGCAATGGCAACATCTCGAATGCGGCCAAGCAGTATGTGCTGCAGGACACCATCTCGCGCGGCAAGATCACGCAGCTCGACATCTCGGGCTTCGTGAACGGTGACACCAGCGGCTTCTTCAACCTGCCGGGCGGCCCGGTCCGCTTCGTGGTCGGTGGCGAGTATCGTCGTGAAACCAACTCCTTCAAACCGGATCCGCTGATCGAAGCTGGTTACACCTTCTACAACGCGCTTTCGACCTTCTCGCCACCCGCGTTCGAGGTGAAGGAAGCTTACGGCGAAATCCAGATCCCCGTGCTCAAGGGCATGCGCTTTGCCGAGGACCTGAGCTTCAACGCGGCAGGCCGCGTCTCGGATTACAACAGCGGCGCCGGGACGGTGTACACGTACAACTTCGGCGGCAACTATTCGCCGATCCCGGACATCAGCCTGCGTGCATCCTATGCGCGTGCCGTCCGTGCACCGAACCTGTCGGAGCTGTACTCGCCGCAGGGCCAGAACTTCGCGACGGGGTTCAACGATCCCTGCTCGGCCAACTTCATCGCGACGGGCACGCAGTTCCGTGCTGCAAACTGCGCAGCCGCAGGCATTCCGACCAACTATAACTATCTGTACAACCAGTCGCTCGGCATCCTCAGCGGCGGCAACCCTAACCTCAACGTCGAGAAGTCGGACTCCTACACCTACGGCATCATCCTGAAGCCCCGCTTCACGCGCGGCCTCACGCTGTCGGTCGACTATTACAACATCAAGGTCGCCAACGTGATCACCGCGCCGTCGGCGCAGCAGATCGTCAACAGCTGCTACGATTCGCCGACCGCCAATGGCCAGTTCTGCGGCCTGTTCCAGCGTGTCGGTGCCGGTCAGACCGGGCCGAACGGCGAGGAACAGTATCGTATTCTGGAGGGTGGCCTCCAGCAGACGCTGCTCAACTACGCCAGCCTGCGCACGCGCGGTCTCGACGTGAACCTCAGCTACAACCATGACTTCGGCTTTGTGAAGGCAAGCTCGGTCCTGATCTACACCCACCAGTTCGAGAATGCCGCGTTCATTGACCCGAGCCAGCCGACCTTCGGCGACAATCTGCTCGGCGAGCTGCCGGTGCCGCGGGACAAGCTGTTCTGGAACCTGAACGGCGCGTTTGGTCCGTTCGAGATGAACTACCAGTTCAACTATCTGTCGAAGATGGCGGTTGGCTTTATCGAAGACGTAAAGGGCTACCAGGGGCGTCCGGCGCAGAATGCTGACCGCTACAGCATCCCTTATTATCCCGACGTCGTTTACATCAACGCGCGCTTCGCGCTCAACATCCAGGGCGGATCGCAATTCTACCTTGGTCTCGACAACCTGACCAACCGCATCCCGCCGCTCGGCGCGACCGGCATCGGTGCGGGCTCGGGCATCTACGAGCCGATCGGCCGTCGCATGTATGCGGGGTTCAAGGCGAAGTTCTGATTGCCCAATCCGAACCGACTTTACAGGGGGAGCGATCGCAGGATCGCTCCCTTTTTTGTCCACTGCGCGCGCGGCCGATCGCGCATCAAAAAGCGCCCCCGCCAACGTCCTCCGCCACCTCACGCTTTCTATAACGGCTGAAGCCCGCCCGTTTTCGTGGGTCCGGGATTACGTCGGAGAAGCGCACAAATGTCGAACCAAGTCGTGTCGGAACGTCTTTCGTTCATGGGGATGGACCACAAGCAGCGATCGACCCTCGCCAAGGTCCTGCCGCTTGTCTCTCGGCTGATCGGACCGGCGCTCGACCGGTTTTACGACAGCGCACGTGCCACCCCCGACACAGCTGCCTTCTTCCGCGACGAGGCCCAGATGAAAAAGGCCAAGGGCGCGCAGGAAGCGCATTGGCGGCGCATCCTGAACGGTGCGTTCGACGACGAATTCTATACCAGCGTCCGTCGGATCGGATCGGTCCACGCCCGCATCGGGCTCGAGCCGCGCTGGTACATCGGTGGATATGCGATCGTCATCGAATCGCTTCTCAAGGAGCTTCACCGCGAATTGACCCCCTGGCGGCGTCTGCTGACGCTGTTTCGCGGCCCCGACCCCGTCGAGGTCAGCATCGCCGTCGTGAAGGCCGCACTGCTCGACATGGAATTGTCGGTTTCGCTCTATTTCGAGGAAGCTCAGGTCGAACGCGACCAGGCGATCTCCGCCCTGGGGACGGCTTTGGCCACGATGTCCGACGGCGACCTGACGCAGGAACTGCGCGGTTTGCCCGCCAGCTTCGCCAAGCTCGAAGAAAGCTACAATGCCACGCTGGAGAAAATGCGCACGACGATCGGTGCAGTCGGTGCCAGCGCCGACGCAATCCGCACCGGATCGGGTGAAATCTCGACCGCATCGGAAGATCTTGCGCGGCGCACCGAAAGCAATGCTGCCAGCCTTGAGGAATCGTCTGCCGCGTTGATGCAAATCGACAATCGCATCAAGGCGAGCACCGAAACCGCCGGGCAGACCGTCGCCCGCGCCGACCAGGCGATTGCGACGGTCGGCGATGGCCGGGCGACCGCGGGCCAAGCGAAACAGGCGATGCAGCGTGTCTCCGACAGCGCCAAGGGCATCGACGACGTGATTGAGGGACTCGACAAGATCGCCTTCCAGACGCGCGTGCTGGCGATGAATGCGGCGGTCGAGGCAGGCCGCGCGGGCGAAGCCGGGCGTGGTTTCGCGGTCGTTGCCGATCTGGTCAGCGCGCTCGCGATGCGCGCGGAAGAGGAAGCCAAGCGCGCCCGCGACCAGCTCACGCTGACACAGACCGACATCATCACCGCCGTCACCGCGGTGGAGAAGGTCGACGCCGCGTTCGTCGCGATCACCACCGACGTCGGAGAAGTGCACACGCGGCTATCGGGAATGGTCACCGACAATCTGGCGCAATCCTCGGCGATCACGCAGATCACGGTGGCGGTCGGCAGCATGGAACATTCCACCCAGCAGAACGCGGCAATGGTCGAGCAGACCTCCGCCGCCGCCCGCACGCTGACCAACGAAGTCGAATCGCTCGCCCGCCAGACTGCGATGTTCCGGGTCGACGGGACGCATCACGGTCAGCACATGCACTGATCGGGCCGAAGCGCAGAACGCCCGCCCGTCCCTCGCCCGATAGCGGGGAGTGGGCGGGCGCTCGTGCGTCTCAGCCGTTCAACACGAGACCGACGGAACCACGCCGCTTAGCGCGCGCGGACCATCGTGCTGCGAACCAGTCGAGCGACCAGCCCCGGCAGTCCTGCGTAGTTCGACTTATGGTAAGGCGAATCCGGCGTCAGCGTCGCGACCAACCGGTGGTGCGCCTCGTTCAGCGCGTGATACGGCACGCTCGGCAACAGGTGGTGAAGCGCATGATAGCGCAGGCCGACCGGCGCCCACAGCACCGGCAGCAACGCCGGCGGCGGCACGTTGACGGTGTCGAGATATTGCGCGGTAACGGTCATCGTCTCCCCGTCATTGTCCCACAGATGCGCGACCAGCGTCCGCACCTGATTGAGCACGTAGACCCCCGACGCCACCCCGAGCGCGATCGCGAACATGGACAGCGGGAACACCCCGGTCACGACGAGCGCGATCAGCGTGATCGACCAGACGCTGCACGCCCCCTCGAGCCACCGCCACTGCGCGGCGACATCGCCCTCTGGCATACGGCGGCGGAACTGGGGGTTGATCGAGAGCGACGAGAAGCGCGCGACCAGCGTCTCGCGCATCCCCGGCACCACCAGCGACAGCGGCGTAAGCACTGAATAGCGGAACATCAGCGCGACCGGCGCGACGATCGATGACAGCAGGAACAGCGGCAGCGTCCACGGCTTCATATGCGCCAGCGGCAGATATTCGGGATCCTCGACGGTGCCATACCGCGTCTTGGCGTGATGCAGGTTGTGGACCCCTTCGTACATGAATGACGGCACCAGCAACGGAATGCCCACGACGAGGTTGAACCCCGTGCGGAACCCCGGCAGCGCGCTGTGCTTCATATGCGAGACTTCGTGGATGAACATGCCCGCGCGGTACAGTCCCAGGATCGCCACCACCGCGGCAACCAATGCCCAGCCGAGCGACCCCACCGTCATCGCTACCGCAAGCCCGGCATAGCCGATCGTCGCCGACAGCAGCAGGTCGGTCCAGTAGATCCGCGGGTTCGGCGCATTCAGGTCGCGCGTCAACTCGACCACCGCGCGCAGCATCGCCTTGTCGTCGGTAATCGCCGACAGCGGCACCCGGACCGGCGGCAAGGCCTGATCCTGCGCACGCTCGGATGCGCGGCGATCGAAGGTCGACGTGGGCGAGGTCAGCAGGGGCGAGGTCGTCATGGAGGTGGGCATTGCATGAACATAGTGGCTAGAACTAGGCAAAAACAGGGGCTCCGTTTCGGCTGGATGTGCAACGACTTGACTCAGGTCGGCAGGCGCGGGAGGGCACGGCAACTCTGACAAGGCGACTGTCTCGTGGCCCATTCCCCGATTGCGATCCGTCCGATCACCAGCAAGGCCGACCGAAAGCGGTTCGTCGACTTGCCGTTCCGTCTGTACAAGGACGATCCGAACTGGGTGCCGCCGCTCAAGGGTGAGGCACTGGGCCTGATCACGCCCGAGAAGAACGGCTGGTTCAGCCATGCCAAGGCGCAACTGTTCCTGGCGGAGCGCGACGGCAAGGTCGTCGGGCGCGTGTCGGCGCATATCGATACACTCGCGCTGACGATGAGCCCGACACAAGGGTTCGGCCCCGGTTGCGGACAGTTCGGCCTGTTCGACGCCGAAGACGGGATCGTCGGGCGCGCGCTGATCAATGCCGCCGAAGGGTGGCTGCGGCATCAGGGGATGACGCGCGTGCTGGGGCCGATCAGCATGTCCGTATGGGAAGAGCCCGGCTTGCTGGTCGACGGCTATGATCATCCCCCGACGATCATGATGGGCCACGCCAAACCCGAATATCGCGACTGGATCGAGAATGCGGGCTATCGTCAGGTCAAGGAACTGCTGACCTACGAACTCGACATCACTGTGCCCTTCCCGCCGCTTCTGCAGCGAATCATCGCATCGGGCGAAAAGAATCCGCGGATCCGGATTCGTGAGGTCGACAAGACCAAGTTCGACGAGGAGGCCGCGATTATTCTCGCCATCCTCAACGACGCATGGTCCGACAATTGGGGTTTCGTCCCGCTAACCCCGCCCGAGATCGTGGACGTCGGGGTCAAGCTCAAACCGATCGTGTTCAACGACCTGATCCGCATCGCCGAAGTCGACGGACGCCCGGTCGCGTTCATGATCACCCTGCCCGACCTCAACGAGGCGATCGCGCCGCTGAAGGGCAGCCTGTTGCCGTTCGGCTGGGCAAAGCTGCTGCTCTTCCTGCGCAAACCGAAGGTCAAGACGATGCGCGTGCCGTTGATGGGCGTGCTGAAGGAACTCCAGTCATCCCGCATGGCGAGCCAGCTGGCCTTCATGATGATCGAGTACATCAAGCGGGACTCGGTCGCGCATTACGGCGCGACACGTGGCGAGATCGGCTGGATCCTCGAGGACAATCAGGGAATGCGATCGATTGCCGACGCAATCGGCTGCACCGTCAACAAGCGGTACTGGATCTACGAAAAGACGCTCTGACTGACCGAGGGGCGGCAGGGCTCGCGGTCAGCGACCGCGAGCCGGCACCGTTCACTTTGCGATCGGATCGATCCCCTCCTCCTCAAGCCACTGCGAACGCGTCTTGCAGGTCGTACGCTGGATGTGCGACCCCGTCGGGGTCTCCCGGACGCAATAGCGCTGACGCGCCGAGACGGGCGCAGGGGTGGCGGACGTCGGCAGTGCGACCGAAGCCGCGGAGGCGGTCATCGCTACCGTATCGATCTTTGAGCGTTCGCTGGCGAACGCAGGGCTGGCCGCAGCGATTGCGACGACGACGAGCGAAACTGCAACTTTGAACATGGTATCCTCCGCATGACGATGCCGGAAGCAGCACCGATATGCGTGTTAGTGCATTAACTGTGCCATACACTTGATCCCTGTCATTACAGTGACTTAGCTTTGAGCTGCCTGTAATAGTCTGGTTCATTCCGCCAATAAACGGAAGAGTTCACCACTCCTTGGCGCGCCGTCCGATCAGAACCGGCGCGACACGCCCCAGAACAGTTCGATCCGCGATGCGGCATGGTTGAGCCCTGTGATCGCGCCCACGTCGACCTGCAGATCTTTCCCGACCATCCAACCGAGCGCCGAAGTCGCATAGACTTGCGTCGTCTTGCCGCTCGGGTCGTCGTCGCGGCGCACGGCAGCCTCGACGATGGCGTTGAGCGACTTCGTCACCGCCACCTGGACGCCGACCACTTCCAGGGCCGCGAAATGCCGCCCCGAGCCGCTCTCGTTGACCGCAGCATTGATTTCGCTGGAGGATTCGAGGTTGATCGTGTCGGTCAGGTCGTACGTCACCGGCACGACCAACCCGGCACCCCAATCCCCTGCACCAACGTCATGACGTCCGGTTGGCAGCGTGACGAACGGCTCGGCCGCAACCGCCAGGCCTTTCCCGTCCGGGTTCCTGAAATTGACCCTCGCCCCCAGTTGGACGTCGCCGACGCCATTCACCACATCGGTCTCCCCCGTCGCCTTGTCGCGCGTGCGGGCATGGCCGAACGGGGTCCAGCCGATCTGCGCCTCGATCGTATTGCTGACGCCGATCCGCACGAGGGTCTGGCCAACCTCGACAAGATCGACGCGCTGATCCGACCCATTGTCGAGCGTCCAGTCGGTCATCGCGGTCTCGACTGAAACCCTGCCGGGCGCGACGGTACAGGCGGGTGTGCCAAGCCCGGGGCGCTGCGGGCAAAAGTCGCGGTCCTCTGCCTGCGCATTACTCGCCAGCAAGGTTGCGGTCATGACCGCGGCCGCACGCGCTACCCCTCGCAACGCTTTCACGCGGCAGCCCGTAGCGTGACCCACGTAGGGGCATGGTCGCTCGCTTTTTCCCGGCCGCGGTAGGTCTTGTCGACGCCGGAGTCGATCAGTCGGTCGGCCGCCATCGGACTCATGAGTAAATGGTCGATCCGGAACCCCGCGTCGCGTTGCCACGCCCCCGCCTGATAATCCCAGAAGGTCCACACTCCGCCCCCCGGGTGCCGCGTCCGCAGCGCGTCCGTCCAGCCTTGCGCCACCAACGCGCGGAACCCGCCGCGGCTTTCCGGCTGCATCAGCGCGTCTTCCTGCATCGCACGCACCGAATAGGTATCGTCGTCGTTGGGGATGACGTTGTAATCCCCCGCCAACACCACCGCACGCTCTTCGGCCAACAGGACGCGCGCGCGTGCGGCTAGCCGGTCGATCCAGCGGAGTTTGTAATCGAATTTCGGGCCGGGCCGCGGGTTGCCGTTGGGCAGGTAGATCGAGGCGACGATCAGATCGCCGATCTCGACTTCCAGATAGCGACTGTGCTCGTCCTCCGGCTCGCCATCGAGACCGCGCTGCCGCTCGACCGGATCGCTCCCGCGCGCGAGCACCGCAACACCGTTCCAGCTCTTCTGCCCGTGCCAGACGACGCCGTAGCCCGCCGCCCGGATATCCGCTTCGGGGAAGGTCTCGTCGCTGGTCTTGAGTTCCTGCAGGCACACCACATCGGGCTGTTCCTCGGCAAGATACTCCAGCAGGCGCGGCAGGCGCGCCTTGATCCCGTTGATGTTATAAGTGACGATCTTCACGCGACAGGCCCCTGTTGGTCGGGGCGGACGTTACACCGAGAAGCTGGAACCGCAACCGCAACCGGACGCCGCATTGGGATTGGTCACACGGAACGCCGCGCCGCCTAGATCCTCGACGTAGTCGACCGCAGCACCCCGAACGAGATCGAGACTGACCGAGTCGACCACGAGTCGGACGCCATCCAGCTCGGCGACCGTATCGTCGATCTCGACCGCATCCGCGAAACCGAACCGATATTGGAACCCGGAACACCCGCCGCCGTCGACGGCGAGGCGCAGGATCGCAGGCTTGCCCTGTTTCGCCGCGATAGTGGCGACGCGCGCCGCAGCCGACGGGGTAAGCGCGATATCGGGAGCAAGGATGGTGGCCATTACGCAAAGATAGGCGCTTGCTGGGGTAACGGCAACCGTTGCCCCGGCGGCATCGGCTCAGTCTGCCGCGTCTGCTGCTGCCGGACCACCGACCGAAACCGGGATCGTGTGGATCGACTTGTCCTGCGCTGCGACCAGATAATCAGCGGTCTGGAGGAACGGCACCGGGTTCACCGCATGACCGTCGATGCGGACTTCGTAGTGAAGATGCGGACCGGTCGAACGACCGGTGGACCCGAGCAACGCGATCAGCTGGCCGCGATGCACGCGCGTACCGGCCTCGACGAGGATCTTCGACAGATGGCCGTAGCGCGTCTGGATGCCCTTGCCGTGATCGAGCTCGACAAGATTGCCGTACCCGCCTGCGCGCTCGGCACGATCGACCACGCCATCGGCGGTGGCATAGACCGGGGTGCCCATCGGACCGGGAATGTCGACGCCGGCGTGCATCGCCGCAGTGCCACGGAACGGGTCCGAGCGGATGCCATAGTTGCTGGTGTAGGCGAGATGCTCGACCGGCTGTGCCGCGGGGATCGCGATCGCACCCTGCTGGAGCGTATCGAGCTTCTTCCACGTCATGAACAGCGAGCGGAACTGCGTGTCGGCGCGCAGGTCTGCTTCAGCAGCCGAGCTGCTGGCGGCTTCGAACGGTCCGCCCATCGCGACCGGCTGACGCTTGATCAACCGCTCAGGCTTGATGCCGAGCGTGCGGAGATGCGCGACCGTGCGGGACAGGCGCTGGTTTGCGACGCGGCGCACATCACCGGCAGCCGCAAGCTGCTGTGCTTCGACCTTCTTGAGCGGGGCGACGACATCTGCGGCAAGCGCGTCGGCCTTCGCATCGACGATCGGAGTGGGCTGCGACAACAACGCCACGTCGGCCTTGCCGCCGACGGCTGCGACCAGCAATGCCTGGCGCTGATCGACCCGAACGGCGTGGGCTTCGGCGGCCGCGCGGATCGTCGCGATGTCGCGCTGGAGGCGAGCGACGCTCAGGCGCATCTGCGCGACCTTGATTTCTGGGGCTTCCGGCGTTGCGACGATGCCGGTCATCGCGGCGGCCCCGACAGCGGCCTGCGCCACCCCGTAGGCCGAGAAACACATGCTGACACCGACGACCGATGCGGCCATCGCCTGGGCGCGGGCGCCGATGCGGAAGCGCTTCTGGTTGCGGCCATCATGCAGGATGAAATCGCGGGTCTTGAAATATGCCCCGACGCGGGTGGCGAAACGCGCAGCTGCCGCGACCGAATTGATGTGCGTTTTCATTGAACCCCGACGATCATTTGCGTTTGCCGGAGAACCCGACACCCGCTCCTATTCGACCTGTTCTAGCCCCCTAAAACTGGCCGATGCTGTTTTGACGGAACTTTTCGCAATACGGCAAGGCACGTAGACGCTTCTCGCGTCCAACCGGCTGCCCACCACGGCGAGCCGTTGAAATCCGCCTGGTCCGCAGCGTTAACCACCGCGAATCGTCACAAAATGGCACGGACCGCAGCGAGAACCTGCTCGACATGCCCGGGCACCCGGACCTTACGCCATATGCGCGCGAGCGTGCCGTCGGCGGCGAACAGAAAGGTCGATCGGTCGATCCCCATATACGTCTTGCCGTACAGCTTTTTCTCGACCCAGACGCCGAACGCCTCGAGTGCAGCATCCGTGTCGGCGGACGCCAGCGGCACGGTCAGATGGTACTTTGCGGTAAACTTGCGGTGCTTCTCGGGCGTGTCGCGCGACACGCCCAGCAGGTCCACGCCGAGTGCTTCGAAATCAGCCCGGGCCGCGCTGAAATCCTGTGCTTCGCGGGTGCAGCCGGTGGTGTCGTCCTTAGGGTAGAAATACAGCACGAATGGCTTGCCGACATAGCCCTGCAGGTCGATCCGCGTACCGTCCTGCCCCGCCAGATCCACCGCTGGGATCGCCGCGCCCTCCACCAATGCCGTCATGTTGCAAGTCCTTCTACCTGTGCCAGCCATGCCGCGACATCGTGCCGTGTCGCCTCCAGCGACGCAACGACCCGCCCCCAGTCCTCCATTCGGAGTGCCTGCGCGATCAGCGCCTGCGTTGCCGGACCGGGCGGCTCGGCGGTGGGTGCCACCAACCGGAGCGTCACGAGCAACCGCGCAAGCAATTCATACGCCCGCGCCATGCCGTCGGGCGCAGCGCCGGCCGTAATCAGGCCGTCGATTGCGCGCTGCAAATTGGGGTCGAAGCCGATCCGCCGGGTCAGTTGCACCATATGGACCGCGAATTCGAGATCGACGAGGCCACCCGGCAACAGCTTCGCGTCCAACGGCCCGAGCGGCGGCTTGTGCAGCGCCATCTCGCGCCGCATGTCAGTCGCTTCGGCCAGGATATCGCGCTCCGGCCGATCGCCCCCGAGAACGTCCATGATGATCGCTTGCACCGAATCACGCGCTTCCGGCGATCCGAACACCGGACGCGCGCGGGTCAACGCCATATGCTCCCAGGTCCACGCCTGCTCGCGCTGATATTGGGCAAACCCGTCGAGCGAGACCGTCAGCGGCCCCTGCGTCCCCGACGGGCGCAGCCGGGTATCGATTTCATACAACGGCCCGGACGCGGTCGGCACCGACAGCGCCGCAGTCAGTCGCTGTGCCAATCGGTTGTAATACAACACTGCGCCGAGCGGTTTGCGGCCATTGGACTCGGCCAGATAGTCGCCCGTAAACAGATAGATCAGGTCGAGGTCCGACGCGTGCGTCAGCGCGCCGCCGCCGAGCCGCCCAAGTGCGAGGATGACGAGTTCGCTGCCTGGCACCGTCCCGTGCGCGATCGCGAATTCGGTGACGGTGGCCTGCGCAAGCACGCCGATCGCGGCTTCCGCGACGCGCGCATAGCCCGCCGACACCGCAAGCGGATCCGCCACGCCCGCGACAATCTGCGTGCCCAGCGCAAACCGCTTCTCGCCCACCACGCGACGGACATGATCGAGTTCCGCCTGATAGTCCGGTCCACCCGCCATTTCGCGCATCAGCCGCGCGACGTCATCGACCGGATCGAGCGCGCTGGCATCGATCAGCCCGTCGAACAGTTCGGGCCGCCCCGCCAGATCCTCGGCGAGCGTCACCGCATGGCTCAGAATCAGCCCGAGCAACCGCGCCAGTGCCGGACGCGCCTCCAGCAGACGGAAGAAATTGACTGCGCTCGTCAACCGCCCGAGCATGCGGTCGAGCCGGATGATCGCACCATGCGGATCGGGGGACTCGCCCAGCGCCGTGATGAGTCCAGGCAACACCGCCTCGAGCGCGGCGCGTGCGGCCGGACTGCGCAGGGCGGGGTAGCTGCCGCTGCGCCAATGTTCGATCCGCTGCACCGCGGTCGTCGTATCGCCGAACCCGGTTTCCGCCAGTTGCGCAGCCAGCGCAGCACGGTCGAACGACAACGCCCCGTCCGCATCCGGATCGAGCCCGTCGTAACTCCGCGCGGTGGCGGCGACATGCGGTTCGAGCAACGCCAGAAGCGCAGGCCCGTCCGCCACGCCGTGCAACCGTGCGACCCCGTCAAGCGCAGCGCCGCTCGGCAATTGATGCGTCTGCCGGTCCTCGACCATCTGGACGCGGTGTTCGATCGTGCGGAACAGCGTGTAGGCGTTTGCCAGCGCGTCCGCCTCCTGCGGATCGACCCACCCCGCCTTCGCCAGTGCCGCGAGCGCATCGCGCGTTGCGGGCACGCGCAAGGCCGGATCACGACCGCCGTGGATCAACTGATGGATCTGCGTGAAGAATTCGACCTCGCGGATGCCCCCGCGCCCGCGCTTGAGATCGAACCCGGGGCCGAACGCCTGCCCTTGCGCATAATGGTCGCGGATCCGGCGCGAGATCCCCCGGATCTCGCCGATCGCGCCGAAATCGAGCGCACGCCGCCAGATGAACGGTGCGATCGCCGACAGGAAGCGGTTGCCGAGCAGGCGATCCCCCGCCGCAGCACGTGCGCGGATGAACGCCGCCCGCTCCCACGGCAAGGCGAGCGATTCGTAATAGGAAATCGCGGCATCGACCGAGAGCGCGATCGGCGTCACCTCGGGCGACGGCCGCAGCCGCAAATCGACGCGCAGCACATAGCCATCCCCATCGCGTGTCTGCAAAAGCTCGACGACGCGGCGCGCAATCCGCACCGCTGCGGTCTCGGGCGCTTCCCCGCGACGGCATGGCAGCGTCGCAGGGTCGAAGATCAGGATCGGATCGATGTCGGACGAATAATTGAGTTCGCGGCTGCCCTGCTTGCCAAGCGCGATCGCGGCAAAGCCGGTGGGCGCAGCATCGGGTGTCCGCTCCGAGATGGCGGTCGTGATCGCGGTATCGAGCGCGTGGTCCGCGAAATCCGACAGGGTTCGCGTGACCGTCGTAAGATCATCGACTCCCGCCAGATCCCCGATCGCCACCCGCAACGCCAGACGTCGGCGCGCCAGCCGTAAGCGGCGCGCTACGGGTTCGTCGTCAAGGTCGGCGGTAATCGTTTCCAGTGGCGGCAAGTGTCCGCGCAGGAACACGTCCGCCATGGCGGGTTCGCGATCCAGCAATAGCGCAAGAAAGGGAGCATTCTGGCGTGCGCGTACTGTCGCAGCGATAATGGAGGATTCAAATTCCATTGATGTCAGGACTTAGACGCAAATCAGACCACTCCGTACTGCATCGAGCAACAATACCGCGGGTGGATCGTTCTGTCCCCATGCCGATCGATCTTCCCCCCAACATGAATGCGTCAGCAACGCCTCACGTCCTCGTTGCCGCACCCCGCGTAGGAGACACGCTGCGTCCGGCGCTGTCGTTGGCGTATCGATGCACAAACAGTCCGTTGGACGATATCGATCGGCTGATGCAGCAGTTGGACCGCGTTCCCTCGGTCCAGCCAACCGTCGCCACTAAGCTTACGAGCGGCGATCCCGACTGAGGTCGTCAACCTCGCCCATAATCGTGTCCAGCGCGCTCATGCCGGGTTCGTTTGTGTGCGTGCGGCGTGAGGGGAGCGTGTTGTCGCCCATCACTGCTTCGAGCGCAACACGGCCACGCGCAACGCGGCTCTTGATGGTGCCGACAGCGACACCGCAAATCTCGGCAGCCTCTTCGTAGGCAAAGCCACCGGCTCCCACGAGGATCAATGCCTCGCGCTGCGGCTGCGGGAGATGCAGCAGTGCGCGCTGCATGTCGCCCAGTTCGACATGCTTGTCCTGGCTCGCCGGCGCAGCAAGAATGCGGTCGGCGACCAGATCGTCCCACTCGCCCTTGAAGCGCGCACGCCGCATTTGGGAGAGATACAGGTTGCGCAGAATGATGAAGGTCCATGCGCGCATATTGGTGCCGGCCTGGAACCGTTGACGCGCAGCCCATGCCTTCATCAGCGTTTCCTGGACGAGATCGTCGGCCAGATCGCGATTGCCCGACAAAGAACGACCGAACGCACGCAGGTGTGGAATTACCTGCGCCAATTCCTTCTTGAACTCGGGGTCCGACAGCGCGACGTGCTCGACTGCGGGCACGTCGTCGTGAATATCGTCCTGATCGATCGCGTCGGTCATGAAATCCTGTCTCGTGGCGTCATTTGCCACACATGGGAACGGCGTTCCGCAATGTCCAACTCCGGACCTGCAGAACGCCATAGTAGCATCAAAACGTTAGCGGTTGAAAACCAGCAATATCACGGCAAACAGCACCACTACCAAGGCCAGCGAGATGCCGAGCACATACCGTGTCACATGTGGGGTCGATCCCGCACGTGCATCTTCCCGGTCGACGTGGATTTCGTCCCTGTCCGCCATGCGAGCCCCGTTTGTTGTTGTTCCGTATCGTATGGAACCCAACACCCGGACACGCGATGGGTTCCCGGAGCTACCAGGAACCCGGCGCGGCACGCCTCAGATCGCCGGAACGGTCGTCTGGTCGAAGAACAGGGCCTGCGCGATCGCAGCCTTGACCGTGGAGCGCTGGAACGGCTTGGTGATGAGGAACGTCGGTTCCGGCCGCTCGCCGGTCAGCAAACGCTCCGGGAATGCGGTGATGAAGATGACCGGCACTTCGAATTCGGCAAGGATGTCCTTGACCGCGTCGATCCCCGAACTGTCGTCCGCAAGCTGAATGTCGGCCAAAACCAGACCCGGACGATCCTCCATCGCCAACGCAACCGCTTCGTCGCGCGTGACCGCAACACCGGTCACGTCATGCCCGAGGTCGCGCACGATGGTTTCGATGTCCATCGCGATGATCGGCTCGTCCTCGATGATGAGAACGCGCGCACGGGTCTGCTTCTCGATCTCGGTCAGCGCCTCGGCGACCAGCGAGTCCACCTCCTCCGGCTCGACTTCGATCAGATACGCCGCATCCTCGGGCGTAAAGCCTTCCATCGCCGTCAGCAGCAACGCCTGACGCGACAGCGGCGTCATCCGTGCGAGACGGGCGCGCGCGATGGCTTCCTGCCCGTCACCCTCGCTGGCGCTCATGTTCTCGGGCGTCTCGTCGTAATTCGTCGACGTCCAGATCGCGTGGAACATACGGTAGAGACCGAGACGCGGATCGACGTCGCGGGGAAATTCCTCGGGGGCGGCGACGATCGCTTCCAGAGTAGCCCGTACATAGCGGTCGCCATGCGTCTGGCTGCCGGTCAACGCGCGGCCGTAACGGCGCAAAAAGGGAAGATGGGGGGCGAGCTGCTGTCCAAGCGACATGGCTGTCGGGGTCTCCGTAATGGGTCAGGTCGGGTGGTCTTGTGGAAGCGCCCCCCGGCATATGCAACGCGTTTCGTGGCTTCTTGGTATTCGAAACTTAAAATCGCATCCCAGGCGGAACCATCGAAGAGCTATTTGGTTTCATCACCCAATCGCTCACGTGCATTCTTTATGCAGTGAGTATCCGTGCCGGATTGTTACGGCAGCATTTTGATTCTATCCGGGCATCCGGATCTCAGGGGGACGGCATTGCGTTCGGGCGACGACTCTTCGAAAAAGCCGGAAGCGGCCGTGGTGCGGAAAGCCGGAGGCCCGGTCGCGGGCGCGAAAGTTCAAAGCAAGGACCGCGACATGGGCGCGGCTTTGCGGACGGTCTACCAGCGTACGGTCGAAGAGGAGATCCCGGCGGATTTGCTCGACCTTCTTGGCAAGCTAGACTGATCCTGCGGTGACAGACATCGCGGGCGCCCCCACCCCCGCGCGGACTGGCCGGAAACTCGACCGCGTCCCGACGGGCGCAAAGGTCTTTCTGATCCTCAGTGCGGCGCTGCTGCCATTGGCGATCATCGCTTTTTTCGCAACGCTGCGCACCGCCGAACTGGCGGATGAAGCCACGCGAGCGCAGATGCGCCTGACGACCACGGAAAGTGCGCGCAAACTCGCGATCGAGCTGATTGGCGACATGACCGCGCTCCGTGTCTCGCTGAACGCGCTCGAGATCGACCCCGGCAACACGCCAAGCTGTGCGCGTGCGCAAGGCGTATTCGCGCCGCAACTCGCGGTCGGCACCCGTTTCGCCATTACCGACGCACGTGGACGCGTCATCTGCGGTGCGGCGCTGCCGATCCGCGGCGCCGTGGCACCCCCCAGCATGGACGGCCCGGTCACCGCGCAAATCCATCCCGGACGCGGACTGACCCTGTCGACGACGAGCGCATCTGGTCGCACGCATGCGACCGCCTATTTTCCTGCCGCTGTCCTTGAGGCGGTCGCTACGCCGACGGCCTATGCGCAAGCGTATGAAGCGGAACTGGTGCTCGACCGGCGGACGCTCACGCTGCAGCAACTTCCCCGGCAGGCCCCGCTCGAACGGCGGACTGCGCTGTCGATGCCGGTCGGGGTTGACGATATTGCGTTGGTCACGCGCACCCCGTCCGCCCCGATCACATCGCCCGTCCTGATCGCGCTGATCCTGCCGATCGTGATGTGGGCTGCGGCGGCCGGAATCGGCTGGTTCGTCGTGGATCGTCTGTTGATCCGGTCGCTGCGCCAGTTGCGGACGCGCGTCGCCTCGTTCGTGCCGGGTGAGGAGATCGACCCGGGCATGATGCGTGCCCTGCCCGCACAGGAAATCCGCGAACTGGGCGAGACCTTCCAGGCGATCAGTCGCACCGTTGCCGAACATGAAGCCGGCCTGGCCGAAGGTCTGGTGCGGCAGACACGCCTCACGCGGGAAGTCCATCACCGCGTCAAGAACAACCTCCAGGTCATCTCCAGCCTGATCAACTTCCACGCCCGCGCCGCCCGCAGCCGCGAAGCCGCGCATGCTTACGCGTCGATCCAGCGGCGCGTCGATGCGCTCGCGGTCGTCCATCGCAACCACTTTGCGGAGATCGAGGAAAACCGCGGCCTGCAACTGCGCTCGGTAATCGGCGAACTTGCCGCCAACATCCGCGCGACGGCGCCGGAGGGCGCGCAGCTTAGCATAGCGCTCGACATCGCGCCGTTCCTTGCCAATCAGGATATCGCGATCGCAATCGCCTTCCTGATCACCGAGATTGTCGAACTCGCGATCACCGTCGCGCCGACGACCCAAGTGCGGATCTCGGTATCGCCCGATCCGTCGGAACAACGTGCGCTGTTGCGGATCAATTCGCCGTCGCTGGTGGACGGTGACACGATGCGCACGCTGGTGGTCGAACGTTACGGTCGCGTCATCGAAGGTCTGTCACGCCAGCTGCGGTCGAAATTGCATTATGATCCGCTGGTCGGGGCCTATGAAATCTCGGTGGCGATCACCGGCCGCGACTGAGACTTCGCTCGGATCGCTAAAAATGTACTTTCCGCGATTTTAGTCGGAACCAGATCGCCAAACGTCCGTTCTGATATTCGGATAGCGAATTTATGCCCCCCCGCTCTCGCTATCCGCAACATGGACCCGGTCGCGCCTACCCCTCCCCCCCCCGGTGGCGCGCCCGGGTCCAATTCCCCACATCGCTGCCGAGACCATCCTTCGATGGATCGAATCTGTTTGGATGGTGGAACGATCCTGCGTTCCGATCATTTCGATTGCAGGCATCCTGCCCCGGCAGGACGCTCGTGATTTAAAGGAGGTTCGTATGCGTAAGGTTCTCAGTCTCGCTCTCGTCGCCAGTGCCGTTCTGGTCAGCGCCTGCAACACCGTCGAAGGTGTCGGCAAGGACGTGAAGTCGGCAGGCAGCACCGTCGAGAAGACGGCAGACAAGTCCAAGTAAGACGGACTTAGCCGGAATCGAAAGGCCGCCCCTGCAATGCAGGGGTGGCCTTTTTCTTGTTCGTCAATCAACCGTGCGGCGGATCAGCTCTCGACCAGATCGGTGCTAGCGGTTTTTGCCCGGCCACGCTCCGAGAACCAGATAGCGATGAGCGCCAGCTCGTACAGCAGCACCAGCGGCACCGCGAGCATGATCATCGACCCAGCGTCTGGCGGCGCCAGAACGAGCGCCAGCGCGAAGCAGCCAACGATTGCATAGCGTCGTGCGCCCACGAGCTGCTTGCGCGTCACCAGCCCCGCACGCTCCACGATCATCAGCACGACCGGCATCAGGAACGCGATCCCGAAGCCAAACAGAAACTGCATGATGAAATCGAGATAACTGGCGACCGACGTCAGAGCCTGCTGCTCGACGCCGCCGAGGTTCCCCTGGAAGCTCAGCAGGAAGTGCAGCGCGGCGGGCACCGCGAGGAAGTAGGCCATCGACGCCCCCATCCCGAACAGCACCGGCGTCGCGATCAGGAACGGCAGCAGCGCACGCTTTTCCTGACGGTACAAACCGGGCGCCACAAAGCCCCACAACTGGTTCGCGATCACCGGGAAGGAGATCATCAGCGCCGCGAACAAAGCAATTTTAATCTGTACGAAGAAGCCGTCGAACACGCCGATCGTGACGATCCGCGTCTGCCCCGCCTTGAGCAGCGGCTGCACCAGGATCGTGAAGATGTCGCGCGAGAAAATGTACGTCACGATCACCGCGACGAAGACCGTCGCGAGACAATAGAATAACCGACGCCGCAACTCGATCAGGTGATCCAGCAGCGGCGCGCGGCTGGCTTCGAGATCGTCGACCGGCGCGTTCACGACTGGGCCGCCCGTTGCGGTGCGTCGTCCGTGTGCGACGTCTCATGCCGGTCGGCTGGGACCACACTTGGCGTCACAACCGGTTCCGGCTGCACGGGGCCGGCGACATCGTGCGCCGGCTGGATCGTGGGCTGTTCCACCATATGGGGGTCCGCCTCACCATCCTCGGCAGTAGCAGCCGAATCGGCAGAGGGCAGCATCTGGACCGGGGTCGGCGGATGCTCGCGCATGATGCGCTCATTCTCCGCCGCCCACTTCTTTTCCATCTCGTGCAGTTCCGCCTCACGAACCATCGAATCGAAGCCCGATCGGAACTGCGTCGCGATGCCGCGCACCCGCCCTACCCAATAGCCTGCGGATCGCATCGCCTTGGGCAGGTCTTTGGGCGGGATGACCAGCAAGGCCACGACCCCCAGAATGATCACCTCGGATGAGGAGACGTCGAACATGCGGCTATCCGTCCGAAATCAGACTTCGCGGTCACGCACGCGGTTGCCGTCGCGGTCGAACACCGGGTCTGCCGCGGCCTTTGCTTCGATCCGGCTCGGTTCGCGGCCCGGTTCGTCCTCTTCGGCCATACCCTTCTTGAACTGCTTGATGCCCTTGGCGACGTCACCCATCATGCTGGAAAAGCGACCGCCGCCCAGTACGAGGATGGCGATAACGCCGAAAATGAGCCAATGCACAAGGCTGAAACCACCCATGGTCAATCTCCTAGGAATTCGTTCTATCTAGTCTTCATCGTACGGCTTTGCCACCTCCATAGTTTCAAACTGCAGATCGACCGGGTCAAGCAGCCCCGCCGCCTTCAGATCTTCGAGTCCGGGCAGATCGCGCCGCGTCGCCAGCCCGAAGTGGGCGAGGAACTCGGCGGTGGTCGCATAGAGCAATGGGCGCCCGGGAACTTCACGCCGCCCGGCGGGGCGGATCCAGCCCGCCTCCATCAGCACGTCGAGCGTTCCCTTGGAAATCTGCACACCCCGGATCGCCTCGATTTCCGCGCGCGTCGCGGGTTCGTGATAGGCGATGATCGCCAGCGTCTCGATCCCGGCGCGGCTGAGCTTGCGCGGTTCCTCATGCGTGCGGCGGAGCAGATGCGCCATGTCGGCGGCGGTCTGGAAATGCCATCGCTCGCCCCGGCGAACGAGTTCGATCCCGCGCCCCGCATAATCCGCCTGCAATGTCGCCAGCGCGCTGCGGACGTCGATCCCGCCGAGATGCGTCCTGATGGCATCCGCGGTCATCGGCTCGGGCGACGCGAACAGCACCGCTTCCACCGCACGGACCGTGGCGTCACGAGGGGTCATGCCGTCGCCGTACCGATCGCGCGGATATACAGCGGGGCGAACGGCGACTGCTGTCGCAGTTCTACCTTGCCTTGCTTGGCAAGCTCCAACGCGGCGAGGAACGACGATGCGAGCGCGGACTTTCGGAACAGGCCGCGTGCTTCCGCCGGCAGGAAGGTTTCGATCAGGCGCCAGTCGATCTCCACCCCGACCAGCCGTGAAACCCGCGCAAGCGCCGCCTCCAGCGTCATGACGGGACGATGCGCGACGATGTGCATCACCGGGCGCGTCCGCGCGGTGATGACGCCATATGCCGCGATCAGGTCATAGATCTCCGCCTGCCACAATGCCTTGCGCGTCGTCCGCAGCCCCTCCGGCGCGCCGCGCGTAAATACGTCCCGCCCGACCCGGTCGCGGGCGACGAGCCGCGCCCCCGCCTCGCGCATCGCGTTCAACCGTTCGAGCCGAAGTTGCAGCCGCAACGCGAGTTCCTCAGGCGACGGCTCGACCTCCGGATCGCGCGGCAACAGCAGCGCCGACTTCAGATAGGCCAGCCAAGCCGCCATCACGAGATAATCTGCCGCAAGCTCCAACGCGGCCTGCGCTTCCTCGACGAAGCGGAGATACTGGTCGACCAGCGCAAGGATCGAGATCTGCTTGAGATCGACCTTCTGGCTGCGGGCGAGCGCGAGCAGCAGGTCCATCGGACCTTCCCACCCGTCGATATCGAGCGTCAGCGTTTCGGGCGTGTCGGTCATGCGTAGCGCGACGCTACCAAATTCAAGATGGCGTGGGGAGCGGCTTATCGGGTGCAGCGTCCTGTTGCCGGTGAGCCGCCTCGCGGGAGAAGCTGCCATCGAATGCTCATCCACCGTGTTCCTGCGAAGGCAGGAACCCAGGGCCGCGCAGAGCCACGGCTGTCGCGCGGCAGACTCCTGGACTCCTGCTTTCGCAGGAGAACGGTTTACCCCAAAACCCCAATCTGCCGAAGGCTATACCAGTGCGAGCAGCGCATCACGCTGAGCGATCAGCGTGGCCATGTCGCCCTCTTCGCGCGCGCCCGCCACCGTCGCCATCGCGCGATCGAGCCGTGCGCGCGACACGTCCGACATCTCGCCCAGCCGCGCGGCGATATCGACCATCTCGTCCATCCGCGCCCAGCAATCGAGCACCAGGTCACACCCCGCCGCGATCGCCCCCGCGGCCTTGTCGCCCGCGCTCCCCGTCAGCGCCTTCATGTCGATGTCGTCGGTCATCAACAGCCCGTCGAACCCGATCCGCTGGCGGATGATGTCCTCGACGATTACCGGCGACAGCGTTGCCGGGCGGTCGCGGTCCCACGCCTCGAACACGATATGCGACGTCATCCCCATCGGCGCGCCCTTGAGCGCGATGAACGGCTGAAGGTCGATCGCCAGCTCCGCATCCGACGCGGTCACCGTCGGCAGATGGTAATGCGTATCGACCTTGGCGCGACCATGCCCGGGCATGTGTTTGACCACACCGACGACCCCCGCCGCCCGCAACCCGTCGAGGATCGCCCGCCCCATCGCCGCGACGCGCAACGGCTCTGACCCTAAAGCGCGCGTGGTGATCGCCTCGGTCGTGTCGGGCTGCGATACGTCGAGCAACGGCAGGCAGTCGACCGTGATGCCGACCTCCGCGAGCATCAGCCCGATCGCCTGCGCATTCGCCTTGGCCGCCTCGATCGCGGAGATGGGCGCGATCTCGTACAGCGCATCGAATGCGGGACCTGCCGGAAACTCGGGCCACTCGGGCGCGCGCATCCGGGCGACGCGGCCGCCTTCCTGATCGATCAGGATCGGCAGATCGACGCGTCCCGACAGATCGCGCAGACTGTCGGTCAGCGCGCGCACCTGCGCCCGGTCGACGATGTTGCGCTTGAACAGGATATATCCCGCCGGCTCCACCGCGGCGAAGAAAGTGCGTTCGTCGGGTGTGAGGACGGGGCCGGACAGGCCGAAGATGACGGGCTTCATGCCATCGTCCTATCGTCCGCCGACCACCGCGTCACCCCGGCTACGCCGTCAACTGCGCGGAACGAAGCACGCCTGGCCCGCAGCCGCCAGTTTGGCGCACAGACTTTTCGCCTCCCCCACGCTCCCCGCGTTGACGCGAAGGCGATACACGGTGCGCCCGTTGACCTGCGCCATCTGAACCGACCTGCCGAGCGCGGCGAGATAGCTGTAGCGCTTGGCGATCTGCTTCCCGATGTCGTTGGCATCGGCCTCGGTGTCGAACGACCCCAATTGGATCGCCGCGCCACCGGTTACCGCGCCGTCCGCCGCCGGGATCGCCGACACCGCCTTGCTGGCACCCGAATCGATCCGCTGCGGGACGACCTTCTTTCCCGCGACCGGCGCTTCGGGCGCGGCGGCCATGTCGATCGACGAATTGCCCATGCTGTCGCCGTTGCTCGTCGCGATCGCGGTGTCGCCCTCGCCCTGCACGACCATGCCGCCGGGTTCGGTCGGGCGGATCTTGTAATCCCCCGCGGGCGCCGCAATCAGCGCGCCGTCGCCGTTGATCCCGCGATGCGTGTCCCAATAGCGGTACCCGAGGATCGCGACAGCGACCAGCGCCAGCAGTCCGACGACCATCATGACGATGCGGATGACCGGCGCGGCCCCGTCGCGCTCCTGCTCGACCGTTTCGAGCCAGGGAAGCCGGTCGCTGTCGCGCATGTCCCGGTCGCCGATCTGCATCACTTCATCTCCTGGACCGCCTGCACCCCCATGATGCCGAGGCCATTGCGGATAATCTGCCCGACTCCTTCGGCGAGGAACAGCCGCGCGCACGTCACGCCGGGATTGTCGGCGAGCAGGAAGCGGCGATCCGGACGATCGTTACCGACATTCCATAGCGCGTGGAGCGATGCTGCCAAGTCATAGAGATAGAACGCAATACGGTGCGGCTCGCGCGCAGCTGCGGCGGTGTCGACGATGCGCGGGAACTGTGCCGCGAACTTTACCAGTGCGAGGTCCTCGGTGTCGAGCAGCGACAGGTCGACCGTGTCGCAGTTGATTCCCGCCTCGGTCGCGCGGCGGTGCAACGACGCGATCCGCGCATGCGCGTAATTGACGTAGAAGACGGGATTGTCCTTCGACGCCTCGACCACCTTGGCGAAGTCGAAGTCCATCTGTGCATCGGCCTTGCGCGTCAGCATGGTGAAGCGGACGACGTCCTTGCCGACCTCGTTCACGACATCCGCGAGCGTGACGAAATTGCCCGCGCGCTTGGACATCTTGATCGGCTCGCCGTTGCGCATCAGCCGCACCATCTGGACGAGCTTGACGTCGAACCGCGTCTTGCCGCCGGTCAGCGCCTGCACCGCGGCGACGATCCGCTTGACCGTCCCCGCATGGTCGGCACCCCAGATGTCGATCAGCGCGTCGGCGGTCTGCGCCTTCTGGTAATGGTACGCGAGATCCGCGCCGAAATAGGTCCACTGCCCGTTCGACTTTTTGATCGGGCGATCCTGATCGTCACCGAACTGGGTCGAGCGGAACAGCGGCAGCACGACCGGCTCCCAATCCTCGAGCTCCTGCCCCTTGGGCGCTTCGAGCACGCCGTCATAGATCAGGTCGCGCGCGCGCAGATCGTGCTCGGCCGCCTCGGGCTTGCCCGCCGCCTGAAGCTCGGCTTCCGACGAGAACAGGTCGTGGTGGATCCCGAGCTGCGCGAGATCCGCCTTGATCAGCACGAGCATCGCCGCGACCGCGCGGGTGCGGAACAGCACGAGCCACTCGCCCTCCGGCTTGCCGACATAGGTGTCGCCGAATTCGGTCGCGAGCATCTGCCCGACGGGGACGAGATAGTCACCCGGATACAGGCCCTCGGGAATCTCGACGGTCTCGCCGAGCGCCTCGCGGTAGCGCAGGTGGACCGAACGCGCGAGCACATCGACCTGCCCGCCCGCATCGTTGACGTAATATTCGCGGATGACCTTGTGCCCGGCGAACTCGAGCAGCGCCGCCAGCGCATCCCCGACGACCGCACCACGGCAATGCCCCATGTGCATCGGACCCGTAGGGTTGGCCGAGACATATTCGATATTGACCGTCGTACCCGCACCACGGTTCGACCGGCCATAATCGCCCGCGGCGTCGTGGATCGCGGACAATTCGGTCCGCCACGTGTCGTCGGTCAGCGTCATGTTGATGAAGCCCGGCCCGGCGACCGAAACACTCGAGACCTCGTCGAGCGCCTCCAAATGCGCCGCGATCTTCTCCGCGAGCGCGCGCGGGTTGGTCTTGGCGGGCTTGGCCAGCACCATCGCGGCATTGGTCGCGAGATCCCCGTGCGTGATGTCGCGCGGCGGCTCGACCGTGACGTTGGCGCGCGACAGGTCGGCGGGCAGATCCCCCGCGGCGACGAGCGTATCGAGCGCCGCATCGATATGCGCGGCAAAACGGGTGTAGAGGGTCATGGGGGTCGTCCGGTGGTGTCTGCGAGCGCGCCCCTTAGCGGATGTGACGGGCGGCTTCAAATCACCTTCGCTCCTCCCCGGCACGGGAAGGGGAGCTTCCGCCCGTGACACGCCCCCCTCCACCCCACGGCTGAAGATGCCGAGCGGTCCCCCTTCCCCGTTCCGGAGGATTGAGATGGTACATCAGCGGTTGCTTTGCCTGGAACACCATGTGTACCACCCGCGGCATACACTTTGTGTCGAAAGGTTGCCCATGCACGCCAAGTCGCTCCTGCTCGCCGCTACTGCGGCGTTGATCGCGCTCACCCCAGCGCTGGCACAGGAGCAGGCGGCGGCGCCCACCGGCGGCGACATCCCCAAGAGCTTCACCCCGCCCGAAACCGGCCGCGACTATGTCAAGCGCGAGGCGATGATCCCGATGCGCGACGGGACGAAGCTCTACACCGTGATCGTCTACGCCAAGGGCCTGACCAACGCACCGATCGTGCTGACGCGCACGCCATACAACGCCAAGGGCCGCGCCAACCGCACCGACAGCACAAGCGAGCTGTCGACGCTGCCGCTCGCCGACGAGATGTTCGTCAAAGGCGGCTACATCCGCGTCTATCAGGACATCCGCGGCAAATACGGCTCGGAGGGCGATTACGTCGTCACGCGCCCGGTGATCGGCCCGCTCAACCAGACCAAGGTCGATCACACCACCGACGCGTACGACACGATCGACTGGCTGGTGAACAAGGCGAACCTGCCGCAGTCGAATGGCCGCGTCGGGATGATCGGCTCATCCTACGAAGGTTTCACCGTCGCGATGGCGCTGCTCCACCCGCACCCCGCCCTCAAGGTGGCCGCACCCCAGAGTCCGATGGTCGACGGCTGGATGGGCGACGACTGGTTCCATTACGGCGCGTTCCGTCTCCCCAACATCGGCTGGCTCGGATCGCAGACCGGCTACAAGGGCGCTGGCAAGTCCCCGCCGTCGGGTGGCTATGACGATTACGACAATTTCCGCACGATCTCGGCGGGCGATTGGGCGAAGAAGTCGGGCTACGACCAGCTCCCCTATTGGAACCGCATGGTCCAGCATCCGGCCTATGACAGCTTCTGGTCGAGCCAGGCGCTCGACACGCTGCTCGCCGCGACCCCATCGAACGTTCCGACGCTGTGGGAACAGGGCCTGTGGGATCACGAGGACATGTGGGGCGGCATCCGCGCCTATGAGGCACTGGTCAAGGCGGGGCACCAGTCGAACAACTATCTGGTGATGGGCCCGTGGCGGCACAGCCAGGTCAACCGCGAAGGCCGCTCGCTCGGGCCGCTGCAGTGGAACGGCGACACCGCGCAGCAATATCGCGAAGACATGGTGCTGCCCTTCTTCAACCAGTATTTGAAGGATGGCCCGGCGGTCACGCTCCCCGCCGCGGCGATCTACAACACCGGTGCAAACCACTGGGACAATTTCCCGAAATGGCCGCTGTCGTGCGACAAGGGCTGCGACACCGCGCTGACTCCGCTCTATCTCCAGGCCGACAAGGGACTGGGTTTTGAACGCGCGGCGAACGGCGGGGACAGCTATGTTTCCGATCCCGCCAACCCCGTCCCCTATCTCCCGCGGCCGATCAATTTCGAGGACGGCCGCTGGGGCGAGTGGCTGGTATCCGACCAGCGTTCGGTCGACGGCCGCACTGACGTGATGAGCTATTCGACCCCGGTGCTGACCAAGACGGTCAAGGTCTCGGGCGTGCCATGGGCGGACATCTTCGCCAAGACGACGGGGACCGACGGCGATGTCGTGGTCAAGCTGATCGACGTCTATCCCGACGAGGTCGCGAGCAACCCCAAGATGGGCGGTTACCAGCTTGCGATCAGCCTCGACATCTTCCGTGGGCGGTATCGTGAAAGCTTCGCCAAGCCGACCGCGATCCCGGCGAACAAGACGCAGGAATATCGCTTCCGTCTGCCCGCGGTGAACCACGAATTCCTGCCGGGGCACAAGATCATGGTGCAGGTCCAGTCGTCGCTGTTCCCGGTCTATGACCGCAACCCCCAGACCTTCGTCCCCAACATCTTCCTGGCGAAGCCCGGCGATTACAAGAAGGCGACCGTGACGATCCAGCACGGCAGCGTCGGCGCGAGCGCGGTGTTGCTGCCGGTGGTGGCGCAGTAAACCTACCCTAACGACACTTCCCCGGCGAAGGCCGGGGCCCAGTAGCGAAGGTCGAGGTAACGAAGCGCTGTCACCAGCTACCTCGGTCCCCGCTACTGGGCCCCGGCCTGCGCCGGGAAAGCGTTACTCAAACAACGGGCCGCTACACCAACCCCGCCACCGCCGCCGTCCCCCTCGACGACGGAAACAGCGCCGCCATCGCCTTCGCCGGTTCCACCCCGAAATGCCCCGCAACCGCACCACCAATGAACGCATCGAGCTGCAACGTCGGCCGCAAATCGCGCCCCTCGAACAACGCCGCCTGCGCCAGCCCCGGCCAGTCCGCCAGCACCCGCCCGCCCCGCACCGCGCCGCCCAGCAACATCGCCGAACTTCCGGTCCCGTGGTCGGTCCCACCGGTCCCGTTGACCGCGACGGTCCGCCCGAACTCGGTTGCGACCAGCACCATCGTATCGTTCCACAACGGCCCCAGCCCGGCCTGAAGCGCGCCGATCATCGCATCCAGCCCCTTCAACTGCGCGCCTAGCCGGCCACGTTGTCCGGTATGCGTATCCCAGCCGCCGGTCTCGATCATCGCGATCCGCGCGCCATTCGCGGGCGCCATCAGCCGCGCAGCCAGCGCGCCGGTCGCCGCGGCATTCGCCCCGCCCCCCGCCGCCAGATCGCCGGTCAACGCCCGCGTCCCCATCGCCTCGCTCCACAAGGCGTGAAGCTGGCTGTCCCCTTCGTACAGCATCGAGACGCGCTGCATCAGATCGTCCGAAGCCTGGGGCAAGCTCGACGGCGCATAGGAAGACACGTCGTGCGCCCCGCGCAACGCGAGCGGCACCGTCGCCGACACCGCGATCGCCTTCGCCTGCGTCGGCGGCAGCACACCGAGCAGCCGGTTCATCCAGCCGTCCTTGAGCTGATACGCCCCCGTCCCGCCGCTTTCGAGCACGTTCTGCCCGTCGAAATGCGACCGGTCGCGATACGGCGAGGCGACCGCATGCGCGAACAACGCCTGCTTCTGGCCGTACAACGCCTTCACGCTCGCCATCGCGGGATGCAGCGCGAACATCGAATCGAGCTTCCGCGCGCTCGCGAAATCGAGCGCCAGATCACCCCGCGCCCCCGCAAAGGCCGGATCGCCGACCGGCGCGACGATCCCCAGGCCGTCCGCCGCGCCGCGCTGGATGATGAAGACGAAGCGCTTATCGGTCTCCGCCTTGGCGAACGCCATGCGCGGGCTGAGCGCGGCAAACACGGCACCGGCGACACCCGCGCCGAGAATCGAACGACGATCGTACATGGCGATTACCTCCGCAGGAATTCGGGCGCGACGAGCAGCAATGCAAGCGCCTGCGCCGGGCTCTCGCAATTGGCGAGCGCGGTCTGGGTCGCGGGGCTGACCGCCCCCGGCATGATTTTCGGCGCGAGCGCCCGCGCATCGACAGACGCCGCGCGCGATGCGAACCGCTCCGCTGCCTCGACCCGCCGCAGCACCGCATCAGGCCCCGCCCAGCTCGCGGCAATATCGTCATAGCCGATCGGCTGGCCCGGCTTCCACGTCGGTTGCCCAAGCTGGTTGAGCAGCCCGACCATCGCCTGCGGGTCGGCCGTCTTGACGTTGAGCGCGCGCATCGACGAGATCGTCCACTCCCACGGCGTCTTGAACTTGAGCGGCCGCTCGACCCACACTTCGGGCGACGCGATCAGCGCGCGATAGACCGTTGGCAAATCCCCGCCCGACGAAAGGAACGCGGCCTGCAACCGCGCGACCAGCGCGGGCGGCGGCGTGTCGCCCGCGAAGTGCCGCGCGAGCTTGGTCATCACGTGAGTCGCGGTGGCGGGCGCGATCGCCACGTCCTGCAACACCGCGTGCGCCTGCTCGACCCCGCCCGCGGGATAGCGCTTACCCATGATCAAGCGGTCGCCGGGTTCGTGGATCGGGGCCGCGAAAACGAAGTCGCCCGGCAATCCATCGGTCCCCGCAGCCCCCGCCCCCGGCCCGCGCCCGATCCCCGCGACGGTCCAGCCGGTCATCGCACGCGCAAACTCAGTGACGTCGGCCTGCGTATAGCCGGTCCGTACGCCCAGCGTATGCAGCTCGAGGATCTCGCGCGCGAGGTTCTCGTTCAGCCCGACCTTGCGGTTGCCGCGCGCCGCGATCCGCAAACCGCGCGGCGAATTGGGGCCGACCGATACCGCCTGATCGAGATACAACAGCATTGCAGGATGCTGCTCGACCGCGACCAGCATGTCGCGGAACGTGCCGAGCACATGCGGCCGGATCGCCTCGAACTCGAGCGTGCCTGCCAGACCGATCAGTTCCAGCTTGTCCGCCGACACCGCAAAATGGTTCGCCCAGAAATGCACCAGCCGCTCGACGAACGGCGTATCGGTGACGAGCGCATTGGTCGCCCGGGCGGCGACCGCGCCGGCATAGTCCGCGCGACTGGTCCGCTGCGCGAATTGGCGCGCCTGTTTCATCGCATCGTCGCGCCCCGGCTTCTCGCTGGTCGGTGGTGCCATGCCGGGCGCACCCGGCGCCTGCATCGGCGAAGGCGGTATACTCTGGCCGGTCGCGGGCGGATTGGACGCTCGATCCCCCTGCGCCATGCGCAGCGCGCGTTGCTGCCGGAAATAATCGGCGAGCCCGGCCGCCACGGTCGCGCTGGTCGGTGCATTGGCGATGACGTCGGGATGCGGGTCGAAGCCGCTCAACTGCCGCGTCAACCAGTCGACCGGGTCCCCCGGCGGCGGCTGATCACCGCGCGCGCCAAGCCCGAACCGGTTCATCGCGATGCTGACTTTCGTCACAGAAGCTGTCCCTATACCCGAACGACCAGGACCTTCTGGACCGGCTTTGTCGCAAGACTTTGCCGGACACGACAGCACGGCGTTCGTTCCGTGCAACTGGCCTCGCGTCGATTGCGCTTGGGGCACATGCTGCAATGCAATATAAACCGCACAGCACACCAACCCGTGGAGGGGATGCTGATCAGGCTTTCGTTTGAAAGGAACCGGTCATGCTCAAGTCCATCGTCACTGCCGCAGCCGTCATCGTCGCCACCGCTGCCCCCGCGTTCGCCGACACCGTGAGCGATGCGCGCACATTCACACGCGACGGCGAGACCTTCACCTACACGCAAGTCGCCAAGGACGATCACGTCGACATCGATGGTCGCAATCTCAATTCGGGCGAAACCTTCCACCTCGTCGTCCGCGGCAAGCGCGTTGCCGGTGTCGCGAACGGCAAGCCCGTATCCTTCTTCGTCCCCGCCAAGGCGGCAGTAATGGATGACAAGGTCGTCGCTCTGCGTTGATCGCTCCCCCGGCAGGGGCTTCGGCTCGTGTCGAGCGATCTCGCCTGCGCGCTAGCGCGCACCGCTGCCCCCCCGGTTTGGTGCGCCCTAGAACCCGTCCGGCAAGTCGATCGGACCGACCGCTTCGCGATAGCGTGAGACCGCATAGCGATCGGTCATTCCCGCGATGAAGTCCGCAATGTGGCGGCTCCGCCACGGCTCGGCGTCGGGTAACCGGTCCGCCCATTCCCCCGGCATCAGGCGCGGGTCCGCACGATATGCCGTGAACAGCCCCGCGACGATCCCTTCCGCCGTCCGCGCCGCCTCGAGCTGGCGCGGATGGTGGTAGAGGTTGGCGTACATGAACCGCTTGAGCGTCCGCTCGTCGTCGCGCATCGCGTCCGAGAATCCGACGAGGCAACGCCCCGCCGCGCGAACGTCCGCGACGTCGCCGACACCGACAAGCCGCCGCTCGGTCTCGGCAATCAGGTCGTTGACCATCGTGCCGATCTGGGTGCGGATCAGTTCACCGACCAGACGATCGGGCGCGACGTCGGGGAAACGCGCGCGCACCCCGTCCCACTCGCGCGCGACCACCGGCACCGCAAGCAACTGGTCGAGCGTCAGCAGTCCGGCGCGCAACCCGTCGTCGATGTCGTGATTGTCATAGGCGATGTCGTCGGCGATCGCGGCGACCTGCGCCTCGAGGCTCGACCAGCGCGTCAGCTCGAGCGGGAACGCCGCATCGCATTCCGCCAGCGCCCACCCCGGTCGCGCGATCGGCCCGTTATGCTTGGCGAGACCCTCGAGCGTTTCCCACGTCAGGTTGAGTCCTTCCCAGCGCGGATACGGGCTGTCGATCAGCATCAATGCGCGCAGTGTATTGCCATTGTGATCGAACCCGCCCTGCCCCGCGAGCGCACGCTCCAGCGCATCCTCGCCGGCATGGCCGAACGGGGGGTGTCCGATGTCATGCGCCAGCGCCAGCGCCTCGGTCAGATCCTCGTTAAGCCCGAGCGCGCGCGCGATCGTCCGCGCGATCTGCGCGACTTCCAGGCTGTGCGTCAGGCGTACGCGAAAATGGTCGCCGTCGGGCGCCATGAACACCTGCGTCTTGTGCCGCAGCCGCCGGAAGCTGATCGAATGGACGATCCGGTCGCGGTCGCGCTGAAACGCGTCGCGCGGGCCGCGCACCGATGTCGCGTCACCTGCCCCCGGTCGTTCGTCGTGCAGCCGTCCGCGGCTATGCTCCGGGCGGCTCGCCCAGCGCGCGATACTTCTCATTTACCCGGCAATTTCGTGACTTTCTGACCCGCATCGCTGGCGAAGACGAATCCGGAGATACCCTGTTTGGCGAGCGTGTTGACGAACGCCTGCGCTTCGTCGTCGGTCTTGAACGGCCCCGTCAGCACGCGGTTGGTCGCACGCTGCGGCGTGACCCAGCCCGTCTTGCCGGCGAGTGCCTTGCCGTTCTTGGTCTTGAGCTTGTCCCATTGCTTGGACAGGTCATTCGCGTTTGCACCGCCTGCGACCTGCACCCAATAACGCTGCGGTTCGAGCAATTTGGGATCGTTCTTGCGCTTCTCTTCGGCCTTCTTGGCCTCGGCAAGCTTCTTCGCGTCGGCCGCCTTTTGCGCCACCTTGGACAGCTTGCCGGTCTTGCCCGCGGCATCACCGCTGTCCGCCTCTGCGGTCTTGCCCGCTTTCGTCGTCTTGTCGGCGAGCGCCTTCTTGTCGGCTGCCGTCTTGCGCGTAGAGACCGGGCGATCCTCCGCCTCGTCTTCGATCACCGGCTTGGCAGTGGGCTTGCGTTGGGCGACCGGCTTCTCGGGCTGACTGCGCACGACGGCGACGCGCTCCGCAGGGGGAGCGACCACCGCCGCACGCGAAGCTCCCGCCGCGACATTGTCCTCCAGCGGACGGCTCGGCACGGCGCGCTGGATCGGCGGTGGCGACGTGACCGCCATGCGTTCGGGCGCGACCCCCAGTTCGGTACCCGGGATGTTGATCCCCGCGATGATCGACGCAAGGATCGAATCCTCGCTCCGCACCGGGCTCGGCGTGGCGACGGCTGCGGCGGGCGCACTGGCAACCGGCGCGACGTACCCGGTTCCGATACTGGCAGATGATGGTGCAGCGGCCACCACTGCAGGCCGATCGACATAAGGCGTCGGTGCAACAGGGGCCGCAACAGCGGGCGAAACAGGTGCCACCGCCGTCGTGCCAGTCCTGACCGGTGACGGCGCAGCGGACGCGGCATTGGCGAGCTGCGTCGGCGTCAGTCGCGCCCCTGCCGAGGCGACCGGCGCGCGGGTCTGTTGGACGGGTGCCGAATAGGCCGGCGTCGATGAACGACCAGGCGCCATCACGGTCGACGACCCAAGCGCAACCGACGACGGGAGCGCAGGCGCGGTTGTCGACTGCGAAGAAGTCTGGCCACCAACCGAACCCGCCGGTGTGCCCGCTGCGAACGGCACGGTTGCACCCGGAGTCGGCATCGCATTCGCGGCGGCAAGGTTCGCCGCGCGCGTCGCGCTCGACCCCGGCCGAGGCTGCCCGCCATAGCGCGGCCCCTGATAGGGCGTGGCGGACGCCATCGTCACCGGGCGCGGCACATAGGCCGGAGGGGCCGGCAGCGGCACGACGGGCGGCGTGGTCGCCGCGACGATCGTCTCGCGTGGGCGATCCTTGCGCGAGCGTCGCTCCTTGCGTGTCGGTGCCGCCGCAACCGTCACCACCGGCGGGCGCGGCGTGGCCACGCTCTCGACCGGTGCCGTCGGGTCGGCGCGCAATGCGGCAAGTGGCGGCGTCATCCGCGCATCGGCGATTCGCGTAGGGGATGCGCGCACTTCGCCGAAATGCACTGCGAACGCGCGGTCGGCGGGGCGCAAGGATGGCAGAATCTCGAAGAACGGCTGCAACCCCTGCGCCATCCCGGTCGGCATCATCGTCGTCGCGATGCGCTCCGCACCCGCCTTGTCCCCGCCCATCGCGAGGATGAACGCCCGCGACCGCCACGCCCCGCGATCGCTCTTGCGCAGCAGCGGCTCGATTTCCTTGAGCGCAATCTCGCGCTTGCCCGATATGCCGAGCGACAGCGCATAGCGCCGCCGCGTCTCGTCATCCTCGGCCGCGCGCAAGGCGACGCGATAGTCGCGTTGCGCGCGATCCTGCTCGCCGATCAGATCGTAGGCAAGGCCGCGATCCGCGGCGAAACTGCGCACGTCGCCGCCAAGCGCCTCCGCCTCGGCGAAGTGGCGCAGCGCTTCCCCCGGGCGTTCCGCACTGACGAGCAGACTGCCCTCGCCCGCCTTGACCCGCGCGTTCCGCGGATCGATCCGCGACGCGCGCGTGAAGAACGCCGCCGCCGCGGTCGGATCCTCCAGCTTGAGCGCAAGTTCGCCCGCGCGGACGAGCGCCTGGACGTTGTTGGGGTCCGCCGCCAGCAAGCGGATTTCGCTCGCCAGGCTGTCGGCATCGCCGACCGGCTGGACCATCTGAGGGGACGCCTGCGGATAGGGCGACGGATAGACCGGCGCGCGCGCAGATTGGGCGTGGGCTGCTCCGGCACCGGTCGCGGCGAGGGCGACGATGGAAGCGGCGAGGCGGACGATGCGCATGGACGATCCTAAAGCCCGTCGCCGCTGAACCGGCAATGACGGCAGCACCGGCTTGCGCCAAGACGAAGCGGAATATCGGCGGACGGCGCAGCGTGTTGCCGCCGTGTCGGGAGAAGCGAACCGCCACGCCCCCGACGAGGCGTGGCGGTCGGCCGGGTTACTGGTTGTTCTGGCGATGCAGGAAGCGCGGAATATCGAGCGGGTCCTTGTCGGTCGAAGGCTCTTCCTCGCGAGCGGCGCCGCGCGAAACGCTCGACATCCGCTCGAACAGCGTACCACCCAGCTTGACGCGCGGTGCGCTCGGCGCAGGCTCGGGCGCTGCCGGAACGGGTGCGTCCTCGGACACAGCTGCGCCGGGCGACAGCCAGCGACGCCGCGTCGGTGCTTCGGCCGGGGTATCGTCGCTCGCCGGGGCGGGCACATCGACGTCGCCGTACACGCGCGGTGCGGGCGGAACGACCGCGTCGCTGCCGAGTACGAGCTCATCCGCCGCGGCGGGTGCCGGTGCCGGCGCAGGTGCCGCCGTCGCCGCAGCGGGTGCAGGCGCAGGAGCTGCGGTCGGCGCAGGGGCCGGTGCGGGGGCCGGAGCCGGTGCTGCCGTGGTGGGCTCGTCGCCCTTCTTGCTCGTAAAGCTGAACGCGCGCGATGCGGGAGCCGCTGCCTCGGGCGGGCGTGCCTCAGCCTCTATACCGGTGGCGACCACCGAGACGCGGATCTTGCCCTCGAGATCGGGATTGAATGCCGAGCCCCAGATGATGTTCGCATCGTCGTCGACCAGTTCGCGAATGTGGTTCGCGGCTTCGTCGACTTCGAGCAGGCGCATGTCGTCGCCGCCGGTGATCGACACGATGACGCCCTTGGCGCCCTTCATGCTGACGCCGTCGAGCAGCGGGTTGGCGATCGCCTTCGACGCCGCCTCGATCGCGCGATTGTCGCCATCGGCCTCGCCGGTGCCCATCATCGCCTTGCCCATCTCCTGCATCACCGAACGGACGTCGGCGAAATCGAGGTTGATGAGGCCGGGCATGACCATCAGGTCGGTGATCCCGCGGACGCCCTGCTGAAGGACTTCGTCCGCCATCTGGAACGCTTCCTTGAAGGTCGTGTTCGCGTTCGCCACCAGGAACAAATTCTGGTTCGGAATGACGATCAGCGTGTCGACATACTTCTGCAGTTCCTCGATGCCCGCTTCGGCGCTCTTCGCGCGACGCGTGCCCTCGAACGCGAACGGCTTGGTCACGACGCCGACCGTAAGGATCCCCATGTCACGCGCCGCCTTGGCGATGACGGGGGCCGCACCGGTCCCGGTGCCGCCGCCCATGCCCGCGGCGATGAAGCACATGTGCGAGCCTTCGAGCATCTTGGTAACCTGGTCGATCGTCTCCTCGGCCGCCGCACGCCCGATCTCGGGACGCGAGCCAGCACCCAGCCCCTGCGTGATCTTCACGCCGAGCTGGATCTTGTGGCTTGCCGCAGACTGCTTCAGCGCCTGCGAATCGGTATTGGCGACAAGGAATTCAACGCCCTGCACGTCCGCGCGCATCATGTTCGCGATGGCGTTGCCGCCTGCGCCGCCGACGCCGATCACCGCGATCCGCGGGGTCAGCTCGTCGACTTCGGGCGGCAGAAATTCGATGCTCATGTCCCAGTCTCCAACGGGCGCCAAAGGCCCGACGCACTCAATTTACTTCAGCGGCGGTTCTGCACCATCGGTGCCAGTCGTTCCAGCGCGAACCGCCCAATCCGGTCGTAATAACCTAATAATTCGCACGAGCCGCCGCCATCAGGCGACGAAATACCGCAAAACCCTTCGGACGGTGCACAAGCTGCTGCTTGCTCGACAGCGCGCGCAGGTCGATCGGGTCGGCGGCGGCATAAAAGGCCAGCCCTGCCAGAGTCGTGAACGCAGGAGTCGCATGCGCCTCGGGCAGACCGGTCAGCCCGCGCGGACGCCCGATCCGCACCGAACGGCCGAGCGCCGCCTGTGCGTAATCCGCGATGCCCTTCAGCTCCGCGCCCCCGCCGGTCAGCACGACCTGACGCCCGACCGGTCCCTCGAACTTGAGGTCTTTCAACGCCTTGGACACTTCTCCGATGAGATGGTCGAGCCGCTGGCGGATCACCGAGATCAGCTGCGCCTTGGTGATGCGCGTGCCGTCGCTCGCGTCTTCCTCGGCCGAGATCGGGGCGACGTCGATCATCTCGTGATTGTCGCGCGGGGAAGCGTTGGCCGACCCGTGGACACACTTCATCCGCTCCGCCTGCGCGCGACGCGTGCCGAACGCCGACGCGATATCGTCGGTAATGTCCTGCGCGCCGATCGGGATCGACATAAGCCCGACGAGCATCCCGCCCGCGAACAGCGAGACGTTGGTGATCCCCGCCCCCAGCTCGACCAAAGCGACCCCAAGCTCGCGCTCTTCGTCGCTCAGGCACGCCATGCCCGTCGCGACCGGCGAGGCGATGATCGACTTCACTTCAAGATGCGCATTGGCGACGCACAGACCGAGGTTGCGCACCGGCGATCCATCCGCGGCAACGACGTGGATATGGACCCCGAGCCGGTCGGCATGGAGCCCGAGCGGGCGCTTCACGCCGGTCAACCCGTCGAGCGTATAGAGTGCTGGCTGCGCGTGAAGCACCATCCGCCCGGCGGGATCGATCGATTCCCGTCCGGCCTGCAACAACGCGTCGATATCGGTCTGTTCGACCCGGTGCCCGCCCAGCTCGAATTCGATCGACGCGACGTCGGACACAAGGCCACCCGCCGAGAAGCTGACCCAGACATTCTCGATGTTGAGCCCGGCGATCCGCTCCGCCTGCTCGACCGCTTCGCGCACCGCGACTTCGGTCGCGGCGGCGTCGGCGATATAGCCGCGCTTGACGCCCTTGCTCTCGCGCTGGCCGGTGCCGAGCACGATCAGCTCCCCGCCATCGCCTTTCTGCGCGATCATCGCCGACACCTTCGACGATCCGATGTCGAGTGCGGTGATCAACCCTTCCGGTGCGGTTTTAGCCATGCCCTTACCCCTGTTCCCGCCAACACTTACCGCAATCGTTTAAACCTGTGAATCCTTAGTGATTCTTTTTACCGCGGTGAGCCGCGGCACCGTGCGCGGTGTCGCCGTGGGCGAAGCCGTCGGCGTCACGGTCGCCGGTGTGGTCCCCGCCGGTGTCGCCGTCGTCGCCCCCGGCGTACTCGCCGTCGACGGCGCACCACCCGGATCGGTGATCGCCTTGTTGGTCGTCACGCCTGGTTTGCGCGCCACCAGCCGCGTCGGGTCACGCATGTCGAAACCGAGCCACCCCTTGCCCAGCAACGGGCGCACACCGTCCAGTTGTGCGAACTTGATCAACGCCTTGCCCGCCGCAATGTCGCCTTCGGGCAAGGCGAGCGTCTCGCCGGTTTCGAATGTCAGCGTCCAGCGACGGTTGCCGACCCAGGTTGCCGCCTTGACTTGTCCCTTGAGCGCAGGCGCGACGTCGAGCAGCGCGCGATATGCCGGTTCCTGCTCGTTCGCATGCGGGCCGACCACCAGCGGCAGGTCCGGCATCGCTTCGGGATTGACCGGCTCGAGCCACGTCCCGTTCGACGCGATCAGCGCAAGCTGCCCCTTGTTCTGCCAGATCGCACTCGGCTGCCGCTCGATCACGCTGACCAGCAGCGTATCGGGCAACCGCCGGGATACGTGCACGTCCTCGATCCAGCCGCTGTGCGAGACGAGATCGGAGCGGATCTTCTCGAGACTGACGAGCGGCATCGCCATCGACGGCTGGTTCGCCGCGATCTTGTAGATCACGTTGTGGTCCATCCGGTTGAGGCCGGTGATCTGGATGTTGGTGACGCGGAATCCCGCATCGCCGATCCCCTCGCCGATCGCGGTGCCGATCGCCGCAGGAATGCCGAAGAAGGACGCGAGCGCGATCAGCCCTGCCCCGACCACCCCGGTGATCGTCCAGGTCGCGATCTTGTGCAGCGTCGCGTCGCTGATCGGCAGCGCGGTGATCGCGCGATCGATCACCGACGGCTTGGCCGCCTGCTTGCGCTTGGGCTGGACCGGGCGGCGGACGGTGCCGCGCTTGATCGTTCCGCTCATGGGGAATTGGCCTTCGCCGCTTTGTCCTTGATCGCCTCGTCGACGATGATCTGGACGAGTTGCGGATACTCGATCCCGCAATGCCGCGCCTGTTCGGGGACGAGGCTCAGCGCGGTCATCCCGGGCTGGGTGTTGACCTCGAGCAGGAACAGCCCGTCGACACCCTGTTCGTCATCCCAGCGGAAGTCCGACCGCGACGTCCCCTTGCAACCGAGCAACCGGTGCGCATCGAGCGCGATCCGCTTGCATGCCTCGGCGATCTCGTCGGGAATGTCGGCGGGGAAGACGTGTTCGGTCAGCCCGTCGGTGTATTTCGCGTCGAAATCGTACCAGCCATTTTTGGGCTTGAGCTCGGTAACGCCGAGCGCCCTGTCGCCCAGCACCGCGGTCGTCAGCTCGCGCCCGCGGATATACGGTTCGGCGAGCAGCTCCTCGAACGCGGTCCACGGCCCCGCCACGCCGCGTGCGATCGGGTTGCCGTAATTCCCCTCAGCGGTGACAATCGCCACGCCGACCGACGAGCCTTCGTTGACGGGCTTGAGCACATAAGGCCGGGGCAACGGATCGGCGTCGTAGAGCGATTCAGATTTGACGATCCGCCCGCCCGGCATGGGAATGCCACCGGGGACGAGCAGCAGCTTGGTCAACTGCTTGTCGATCGCGATCACCGATGTCGCCAGCCCGCTATGGGTGTAGGTCAGCTCCATCAGGTCGAGCATGCCCTGGACGGTGCCGTCTTCCCCCGGCGTGCCGTGAAGCGCGTTGAACACGACGTCCGGGGCGGCATCCGTCAGCCGCGCGGCGACGTCCTTGCCCATGTCAATCCGCGTGACGCGGTGGCCAAGCGATTCCAGCGCATCGGCAACACCGCTCCCCGACATCAGCGAAACTTCACGCTCGGCAGAGGGTCCGCCCATCAGGACCGCGACATGAAGAGTCATGCCAATCCTCCCCGGCACGGGGAGGGGGACCATTTTGCCCCTTCCGGCAAAATGGTGGAGGGGGCGGGCAACAAGCGAAGCGCGCGCGGCGCACCCCCTCCACCATTCCCCGTTCCGGGGAGGAACTGCCACGACACGTTCACGCTACCACCCCGACCCGCTGAATTTCCCACGTCAATTCCACTCCCGATTGCGCCATCACGCGATCCCGCACCTCTTCCCCCAGCGCCTCGATCTCGGCGCTGGTCGCGGCCCCGAGGTTGAGCAGGAAGTTGCAGTGCTTTTCGCTCACCTGCGCATCGCCGCGCGTCAGTCCGCGACATCCGGCCGCGTCGATCAACGCCCAGGCCTTGTGCCCGTCCGGGTTCTTGAACGTCGACCCGCCGGTGCGCGACCGCAGCGGCTGCGATGCCTCGCGCTCGGCGGCGATGCGGTCCATCTCCGCCTGGATCACCGACGGTTCCTCGGGATGCCCGCGGAAGGTCGCACTCACCACGATACAGCCTTCGGGCAGATCCGAATGGCGATAGCTGTACCCGACCGCCGCGACCGGCAACACGCGGCGTTCGCCGGTGCGGAGCACGATCTCGCACTCGACCAGCACATCCTTGGTCTCACGCCCGTATGCGCCGCCGTTCATCCGCACGAACCCGCCGACCGTGCCGGGGATCGAGCGCAGAAACTCGACGCCCCCGATTCCGGCATCGCGCGCCGACGACGATACCAGGATCCCGCTCGCCCCGCCGCCGCACACCAGCGTCGTCGCGTCGATCGCGGACACTTTGGCGAACGGCTTGCCCAACCGGATCACCACGCCGGGCACGCCGCCGTCGCGCACGATCAGGTTCGACCCTAGCCCGAGCGGCAACACCGGCACCGCAGGATCGAGCGCGGCGAGGAAGGCACTGAGGTCGGCCGTGTCCTTCGGCTCGAACAGCCACTGCGCGCTGCCACCCGATTTGAACCACACCAGTGGCGCAAGCGGCGCGTTCTCGGTCAATCGGCCTTCTGTTTTGGGCAGATCGCGCGCAGCCCGCGCGCCACCGGAAGGCGGCATCGCGCTCATCGCGCCGCCTCGATGCCAGCCGCCAGCCCCGCCGCCCATTTGGTGATGTCGCCAGCGCCAAGACAGACGACCATGTCGCCCGCCTGCACCACGCCCGCGAGCGTCTGCGCCAGCGCACCCGCATCCGCGATGGTGGCCGCAGAGCGATGCCCGCGGCGCTTGATCCCGTCGACCAACGCGTCCGCATCGACACCCTCGACCGGCTGCTCGCCCGCGGCATAGACCGGCGTCACCAGCACCATGTCGGCGTCGTTGAACGCGCCCTGGAACTCCTCCATCAGATCACCGAGCCGTGAATAGCGATGCGGCTGGACGACCGCGATCACGCGGTTGCGCACGCCTTCGCGCGCCGCGGCGAGCACCGCGCGGATCTCGACCGGATGATGCCCGTAATCGTCGATGATCGTGACCACCCCGCCCGGCACCGCGACTTCGCCGACGTTGGTGAAGCGCCGCTTGACCCCGCCGAACTGCTTGAACCCCTGCTGGATCGTCGCATCGTCGATCCCCAGTTCGAGCGCGACGCCGATCGCGGCGAGCGCGTTCTGGACGTTGTGCCGCCCGGCCATCGGCAGGTCGATCCCTTCGATCGAGCGGCTGGTCCCGTCACGGTGGCGGATGATGACTTCGAAGCGGTTACCGCCCGGCACCGGCGTCACATTGACCCCGCGCACGTCGGCCTGCGCCGCGAAGCCATAGGTCACGACGCGCCGGTCACGAACGCGCGGGATGATGTTCTGCACTTCGGGATGATCGAGGCACAGCAATGCCGCGCCGTAGAAGGGCACGTTTTCGATGAACTCGACATAGGCGTTCTTCGCCTGGTCGAAGCTGCCGTAATGGTCGAGATGCTCGGGATCGATGTTGGTGACGACCGCGATCGTCCCGTCGAGCCGCAGGAAACTCCCGTCGCTCTCGTCCGCCTCGACCACCATCCAGTCGCTCGCACCGAGGCGTGCGTTCGATCCGTAGGAATTGATGATCCCGCCGTTGATCACGGTCGGATCGACCCCGCCCGCATCGAGCAGCGCCGCGACCATGCTGGTCGTCGTCGTCTTGCCGTGCGTTCCCGCGACCGCGACGGTCGATTTGAGCCGCATCAGCTCGGCGAGCATCTCAGCACGCCGCACCACCGGGATACGCCGCTCGAGCGCGGCCTCGACCTCGGGGTTGCCGCGCTTGATCGCGGTCGACGTCACGATCACCGCCGCATCGCCGAGATTGTCGGCGTGATGCCCGATCAGGACCGGGATGCCCTTGGCGCGCAGACCCTCGATGACATAGCCCTCGGCCACGTCCGACCCCTGCACGCTGTAGCCGAGGTTCTTCATCACCTCGGCGATGCCCGACATGCCGATCCCGCCGATGCCGACGAAATGGATCGTGCCGATGTCGGTTGCGACACCCCTCATGCGAATGCTGCCTTCTGATTGGGGTTGCGGCGCTGCGGCGCGCCGATCGGCATGTCGCCGCGCGTATTGCCGAGGCTCTCGACCAGATCCGCGAGATCGCTCGCCGCTTCCGGACGACCACAGCCGCGCGCGCGCGCCGCGGCATTCTGGAGCGCCGCGGGATCGAGCCCGAGCTTCTGCATCTGCTTGGCGAGTTCGACCGGGGTGAAACTGCTCTGCTGGATCGTCCGTGCGCCGCCCGCGAGCGTCATCTCGCGCGCGTTGACGGTCTGGTGGTCATCGGTCGCAGACGGCAGCGGCACGAGAATCGCGGGACGCCCCGCGCACGTCAGTTCCGCCAGCGTCGATGCACCCGCGCGCGCGATCACGACATGCGCCCACGCCAGTTGCTCGGGCAAGTCGGGCAGATAGGTCGCCAGTTCCGCCGCGATCGACAACTCGGCATATTTGGCGCGGCACGCCTCGATATCCTCGATCCGCGCCTGATGCGTCACCTGCAACCGTCGCCGGAACGCCAGCGGCAGCAGCGACAGCCCGTCGGGCACCACCCGGCTGAGCACGCTCGCGCCCTGGCTGCCGCCGGTCACGAGCACGCGGAAGATCCCGTCTTCCTCGAGTAGCGGATACGGCTTGGCGCGAAGCGCGATCACCGCATCGCGCACCGGATTGCCGACCAGATACGTCTTGTCGCGCAGCTTCCCGCCCAGGCGCTCGACCTCGGCATAGGATGTCGCGATCGCATTGACCTTGCGCGCGACCAGCCGGTTGACCCGGCCCAGCACCGCATTCTGCTCGTGCACCGCGGTCGGGATCTTCTGGTTGAACGCCCCCAGCAGCGCCGGCAGCGCCGGATAGCCCCCGAAGCCGATCACCGCATCGGGGCGGAAGCTCTTGTACAACTGGATCGCCATCGCGCGGCCTTTCAGCATCGCGGACGTCGCCTTGAGATAGCCGACCGGCCCGCCGCCCAGCCGCCCCGCGGGGAGGATATGCGTCTGGATCCCCTCGAACAGCCCGGGAAAGCGCACGCCGCGCTCGTCGCTGACGAGGGCGACATAATGCCCGCGCCGCATCAGTTCGGCCGCGAGCGCCGCGGCCGGCACCATGTGCCCGCCGGTCCCGCCCGCTGCCAGTACGAAGTGTTTCGCCACGCTCATTCGCCGCTCCATCGCGCGATATATTTGGATCGCAAGACGAACGGATTGCGTCGGGTAAACGCCAGCAGCAACCCCATTCCGATCGACAAGGCGATCAGCGACGATCCGCCGTACGAGATAAATGGCAGTGTCATGCCCTTGCTCGGCGCGATCCCGGTGTTGACCGCCATCGAGATCAGCGCCTGGATGCCGAACTGCGTCGCCAGCCCCGCCGCCGCGAACAGGCGAAATTCGTCCTGCTCGTCGAGCAGTTTGACGAACACGCGCACAACGATCGCGAGGAACAGCATCGCGATGATCATGCACGCGATCAGCCCGAATTCCTCGCCGATCACCGAGAAGATGTAATCGGTATGCCCCTCGGGCAACCGGAACTTCATCGCGCCGCCGCCCGGCCCGGTCCCGCGCCAGCCGCCCGCCGTGATCGTGTCGTGCGCGGCGTTGGTCTGATAATGGTCGGCCGCGCCCGGACCGTCATGGTCGGGGAAGATGAACGCGTTGATCCGCGCGCGCGCCGTCCCGTAGAACATGTACGCCGCGACCAGCCCCGCCGGGACCGCCGCGACGAAGCCCGCGATGATCTTGGGCGAGGTGCCCGAGATCAGCAGCAACGCCATCCACACCGCGCAGAACACCACCGTCTGCCCGAAATCGGGCTGCAGCATCAGCAGCACCGAGACGAGCGCGGTCATCCCCGCGGTGATCGTCACCACCGGCAACGCATCGTCCTTCGCGCGCATCGACAGCACCCACGCCGCCGTCACGATGAAGAACGGTTTGAGGAATTCGGACGGCTGGAGCAACGACACGCCAAGGTTGAGCCAGCGTGTCGCGCCGTTCTTCTGCACCCCGAACACCGGGACCAGCATCAACAGCACAAGGCACGCGACCGTACCGATCAGCGCCATCCGGCGCGCAACGGGCACGGGCAGCATCGACACCCCCAGCAGGACGGGCAGCGACACGCCGACCCAGGCGAGCTGCCACCATAGATAGAAGAGCGGCGGAACGACGTGCTTGCCGTCCGAATAGCGCGTCGCCGCGGCGGGCGACGCCGCCCCGACCGCGACCAGCCCGACTGCGATCAGCAGCAGCGTCAGCAGCAGCAGCATCCGGTCGATATCCCAGAACCACGTGCCGAGCGGCGACCGGTCGCCGCGTCCGCCGCGACCCTTCATGCTCTTCCACAATTTTGGCGGGCTATTGCTCATGTCGTTCACTGGAGCGCCTCGACCAAAGTCCGGAATTGCGTGCCGCGATCTTCGAAATCGCGGAATTGATCAAACGACGCGCAGGCGGGCGACAGCAACACCGTGTCTCCCGGCGCGGCACTGCGCGCTGCCGCGGCGACTGCGGTGGCGAGATTGCCACATTGCTCGACCGGCACCTTGCCCGCGAGAATCGCAGCGAAGCGCGGTCCCGCCGCACCGATCGTATAGGCGCAGGCGACATGGCCGAACTGCGGTGCGCAGGCGTCGAGATCATCCGACTTGGCCTCGCCGCCCAGGATCCAGTGGATCCGCCCGAACGCCGCCAGCGCGGGCGCGGTGGACTCCGGGTTGGTCGCCTTGCTGTCGTTGACATAGGCGACGCCATCCCGGACCCGCACGCGCTCCATCCGGTGCGCCAGCCCCGTGAAGCTCTGCAGCCCCGCGTCGATCGCCGCTTCGCTGACCCCCAGCGCCTGCGCGACCGCGATCGCGGCGAGCGCGTTCTGCGCGTTGTGCGGCCCTTGCAGCGACGGCCAGCGCGACTGGTCCATGCACACGCCGGGCGCGATTTTGGTGAGATGCTCGCCCCGCGCGGACAGGCTGCGCGCGATCAGCGCCGAGGGCGTGTCGCCGATCCCGATGATCGCGGCATGCTCGGGCGACTGCATCGCGAACAGGCGGGCCTTGGACGCGGCGTAGGCGTCGAACCCGTCATAGCGATCGAGATGATCGGGGGTGATGTTGAGCAACACCGCGACGTCGCAATCGAGGCTCTGCGTTAGGTCGATCTGGTAGCTCGACAGTTCGAGCACATAGACGCCGCCTTCGGGGAGCGGTGGCTGTTCGAGGATCGGCAGGCCGATGTTGCCGCCCATTAGGCTGGGGATGCCTGCGGTTTGCAGGATGTGGTGGATGAGCGCGGTGGTGGTCGACTTGCCGTTGGTCCCGGTGATGCCGACGACCTTGTGGCGCGGCAGCGCGGGGCGCGCCTGGGCGAACAGTTCGATGTCGCCGAGAATGGGGACGTTCGCGGCGCGTGCTTTCTCCGCCACAGGATGGCGATTGAGGGGGACACCCGGGGATACGACGAGGCCGTCGAAGCCCGTAAGGTCGAACGTCTCCGGATCGTCGAAGCCTAAAAGCCCCTCCCCTTTAGGGGAGGGGTTGGGGGTGGGGGAGGTCTCACCGAGACCAGCGCCCGGTACAGCCCCACCCCAACCCCTCCCCTGAAGGGGAGGGGCTTGAGAAGAAAGAGCCGCCCGCTTCGCCGCATCCGAATCCCACGCAACAACCGCCGCCCCGCCCGCAACCAGCGCCCGCACACTCGCCACGCCCGAGCGCGCGAGCCCCAGCACGGCGTAACGCTTGCCAGCCCAGAGAGAGGAAACGATCACGAGAAAGCCACCATAAAGAAAAGCCCCTCCCCTTCAGGGGAGGGGTTGGGGGTGGGGCGTGTCTCACCGAGACCAGCGCCTGGTACAGCCCCACCCCAACCCCTCCCCTGAAGGGGAGGGGCTTGAGAAGAAAGAGCCGCCCGCTTCGCCGCATCCGAATCCCACGCGACCACCGCTGCCCCGCCCGCCACCAGCACACGCACACTCGCCACGCCCGACCGCGCAAGCCCCAGCACGGCAAACCGCTTCCCAGCCCAAGTCGGCGAAACAATCACAGCAGCGCCACCATAAAGAAAAGCCCCTCCCCTTCAGGGGAGGGGTTGGGGGTGGGGCGTGTCTCACCGAGACCGGCGCATGGTACAGCCCCACCCCAACCCCTCCCCTGAAGGGGAGGGGCTTCAGAAAGAAGACCTGCGCGCTTCACCGCAACTTCAACGTCGAAAGACCCGCCAGCGCCAGCACCAGCGCAATTATCCAGAACCGGATCACGACGGTCGGCTCGCTCCACCCGAGCTGCTCGAAATGGTGGTGGATCGGCGCCATCTTGAACACGCGGCGCCCGGTGCGCTTGTACCAGAACACCTGGACGATGACGCTCACCGCCTCGACCACGAACAGCCCGCCGATGATCCCCAGCACGATTTCGTGATGCGCGACGACCGAAATCGCCCCGAGCGCACCACCGAGCGCAAGGCTCCCGGTGTCGCCCATGAACACCGCGGCCGGCGGCGCATTGAACCACAGGAAGGCGAGCCCCGCCCCCACGATCCCGCCACAGAAGATCGCCAGATCGCCCGCATGCGGCACATGCGGAATCCCGAGATAGGTCGCGAACTTGAGGTTGCCCGCTAGGTACACGATCAGCATGAACGCGACGCTCGCGATGATCACCGGCATCGTGGCGAGCCCGTCCAGTCCGTCGGTCAGGTTCACCGCATTGCCGAACGCGACGATCGTGAACGCCGCGAACACGACGTAGAACCACCCGAGCTGGATTACCGGCCCGGTGTAGAACGGCAGATACAGATGCGTCCCGTTCTGGTGAACGATGATCGCGCTCGCAACCAGCGCGATCGCAAACTCGCCGATCAGCCGCAGCTTGCTCGAGACGCCCGCGGTGCTCGCCTTGCGCACCTTGTCATAGTCGTCGAGAAACCCGATCGCGCCAAACCCGAGCGTCACGAAGGTGCACGCCCAGACGAACGGGTTGGACAGGTCCATCCACAACAGGCTGGAGACGACCAGGCTGGTCAGGATCATCAGCCCGCCCATCGTCGGCGTGCCGCGCTTGGACAGATGCGATTGCGGGCCATCGAGCCGAATCGGCTGGCCCTTGCCCTGCCGCACGCGCAGCCAGCCGATGAACCGCGGGCCGATCAGCAGCCCGAGGAACAGCGACGTCGCCACCGCCCCGCCGGTGCGGAACGACAGATAGCGGAAGAGATTGAGCCCCCCCGGGAATCCCAGATATTCGGCGATGAAATAGAGCATTACTGTGTCCCGCCCCGCAGGCTTGCGACAACCGCCGCCAACCCTACGCCGTTCGATCCCTTGATGAGCACCGCGTCCCCCGCCCCCAGCATCGCAGACAGGGCAGCCCGCGCCGCGGCAGCGTCCGCGACATGGACGAAATCGCCCTTCCCCTCAAGCGCGTTCGCCAGCGGGGTGATGCGTTCACCGACAAGAATGCCCGCTTCGACCCCCGCCGCAAGGATCGGCTCGGCGAGCGCCGCGTGATAGGAATCGCTGTCGTCACCCAGCTCGCGCATTTCGCCGAGCATGACGATCCGCCGCACACCCTTTTCGGCGGCGAGCACCGCAAGCGTCGCACGCATCGATGCCGGATTGGCGTTATAGCTTTCGTCGATCACCAGCGCGCTCCCACCCGGAGCGGCTACGGTGAAGCGCGCACCGCGTCCGGCGAGCCCGCCCATCTCCGCCAGCGCCAGGCCCGCCAGTGCAAGGTCACCGCCGACCGCATCGACCGCAGCGAGCACCGCCAGCCCGTTCGACACCCAGTGCATCCCCGCCTGCCCCATCGTGAAGCTCAGCTCGCGCGTGCCGACCTTCGCGGTCACGAACGTACCGCGCGCGGTACGCATCGTCTCCACCGCGCGGACGTCCGCCGCCTTGTCGAGCCCGAAGGTCACGATCCGCGCGGCATGGGGCCTGGCCGCGGCGATCAGCCGGTCGCGGTGGCGGCTGTCATACGGCACGATCGCCACCCCGCCGGGTTCGAGCCCCGCGAAGATCTCGCCCTTGGCGTCCGCGATCGCTTCCTCATTGGGGAAGAATTCGGTGTGCGCGGGGGCGATCGTCGTGACAATCGCGACGTGCGGGCGGACGAGCTGCGTCAGTTGCGCGAGTTCGCCCGCATGGTTCATCCCCATCTCGAACACACCGAAACGCGTCGCGGCGGGCATCCGCGCAAGGCTCAAGGGCACGCCGGTATGGTTGTTGTAGCTCTTGACCGAACGATGCGCGGCATCGGGCGCACCGCGATCGAGTGCTGCGAACAGCGCTTCCTTGGTCCCGGTCTTGCCGACCGATCCGGTGACGCCGATGATCCTGGCCGAGGTCCGTGCGCGCGCCGCACGCGCGAGCGCGTCGAGCGCAAGCGTCGTGTCGGGGACGAGCACATGCGGGTATTTTGTGGGCTCGGACACGACCGAACCGGCGGCACCTTGCGTAAAAACGGTGTCGAGAAAGCTGAAACCGTCGCTGAATGCGCCCTTCATCGCGACAAAAAGATCGCCCTTGCCGACCTCGCGCGAGTCAAAAGTGACGCCGGTCGCGGCGAAGTCGGTCGAGGCGATACCGCCCGTCGCGGCGGCGATCTCCGCCGCGGTCCACAGCGGCGCGCTCATGCGCTCAGCTCCTGTGCCATCTCGCGCGCGACGCTGACGTCGTCGAACGGCAGCACCAGATCGCCCACGATCTGCCCCTGTTCGTGACCTTTGCCTGCAGTCAGAACGATATCCTGCGGTCCCGCCGCCGCGATCGCCGCGCGAATCGCATCTCGCCGCGACCCGATCTCGGTCGCGCCCGGCGCGCCTTCCAGCACCATCGCGCGGATCGCGGCGGGGTCCTCACTGCGGGGATTGTCATCGGTAACAATGACTTGGTCGGCCTGTTCGATCGCGACGCGCCCCATTTCGGCGCGCTTGCCCTGGTCGCGGTCGCCGCCAGCGCCGATCACGACGATCAGCCGCCCGCCCGCATGGGGCTTGAGCGCAGCGATCGCCGCTTCCAGCGCATCGGGCGTATGGGCGTAATCGACATAGACCGGCGCGCCGCTGGCGGCGATCACCGCACGTTCCAGACGCCCTCTAACCGGTTGTAACCGCGTAATATTCGCCAGTGTCGCCGCCACGTCGCCGCCCGTCGCGATCACCAGCCCCGCCGCGGTCAGCGCATTCGCCGCCTGATATGCGCCGATCAGCGGCAGGTTGATCGTATAGGTCGCGCCATCCGCCTCGATCGTCAGCACCTGCCCGAGCAGGCTCGGCACCCGCTTGACCAGCCTGAGCCGCTCCCCCGCCGCTCCCACCATCGCCACCGCAACGCCGCGCGCCTGTGCAACCTTCGCGACCTTCGCGCTCGCCGGATCATCCGCCCACAGCACCGCCGTACCGTCATCCGCCAGCACCTCGGAGAACAGCCGCAGCTTCGCCTCGAGATAAGCGTCCATCGTCCCGTGATAATCGAGGTGATCGCGGCTGAGATTGGTGAACGCCGCCGCCCGAACCGCCAGACCCTCGGTGCGATATTGCGTCAATCCGTGGCTGGATGCCTCGAACGCCACATGCGTCACGCCCTCGCGAGCCAGCCCGGCGACGTTCGACAGGAACGTCACCACATCGGGCGTCGTCAGCCCGGTCGAGACTCGGTCGTCCCCCGTGGTCACGCCCAGCGTCCCGATCGATGCCGCGTGGAACCCCGCCATACGCCACAATTGCCGGACCATCTCGACCGTCGAAGTCTTCCCGTTGGTCCCCGTCACCGCCACCGCGACGCCCGGGAACGGCGCGAAATAGCGCGCGGCAAGCTGCGCAAAGGCACGCCGCGGATTGGCATCGGCGATGTGCACCGCGCCGTCCACCACCGCCTCGGGTCGCGCCACGACCGCGATCGCGCCTCCCGCCACCGCCGCTGCGATATAGTCCTCACCGTTGACGGCCGCGCCCTGAAACGCTCCGAACACCGTTCCCGGAGCGACCTTGCGGTGGTCGATCGCGAAGCCGCTTACCGTCGCGCTTTCGTTTCCACCGGTCAGCGCACCCAATTTCACGGCAAATCCTTCATTCTGCAGTCGCGGCGGGCTTCTTGTCGCCCGTCCATACCAGCGGCAAAAGCTGCGATACATCAATGTCGCGGCTTGTGTCGGGTGTCACCCCCAGCATCGCGCCGGTCCGTGAGATCACCCGCCCGACAACCGGAGCGGCATTCCACGCTGCGGTGGTGAGGCCGAACGTCTCGGCGGTCCCGTTGGGCGAATCGAGCATCGCAACGACGACGTACCGCGGCGCGTCCATCGGGAAGGCGGCGGCAAACGTCGACACGTTCTTGCTCCGCGAATAGCCGCCTGCACCGGCGATTTCACCGGTGCCGGTCTTGCCGCCGACACGGTAGCCGGGTGCATCGCCCTTGCGCCCGGTGCCGAGCAGCACGACCAGCCGCAACAACTGCCGCATCCGCGCGCTGGTCGCCTCGGTCAGCACGCGACGTCCCTTAGGGGCAGCACCCGGTGCAACCTTGAGCAGCGTCGTCGGCCGGTAGATCCCGCCGTTGACGAGCGTGGCATAGGCGTTCGCCAGATGCAGCGGCGTGATCGCGATGCCGTGTCCATAGGCGGTCGTCATCACCGTCGTCCGGCCCCAATAGCGCGGCCAGATCGGCCCGGCACGCTCGCGCAATTCGATTGCGGGGCGTTCGCCGAAACCGAGCGCGGTGAACATCGCCGCCATCCGCTCCTTGCCCATCCGGTCAGCGATCTGCGCGGTCACGACGTTCGAGGAATAGACCAGCGTCTCGGGGATGTTGAGCCAGCGCTTGGGATCGCCGCGATCGTCGTGGATCGTGAAGCGACCGACCTTCAGCGGCTTGGTCGCGTCGAACCGCCGGGTCATATCGGTGATGACGCCGTCGTTGATCGCAGCAGCCATCGCGATCGGCTTAAAGGTCGACCCGAGCTCGTACACCGACTGGGTCACGTTGTTGCGCAGCGCGTCGCTGCTCGTGCCGCTGATCTTGTTGGGGTTGTACACCGGCAGCGACACCATCGAGATGATCTCGCCGGTATGCACGTCGAGGACGACGCCGGTCGCCGCCTTCGCCTTGAAGTTGGTCATCGCGCGACCGAGTTCGCTCTCCATCGCGGCCTGGACCCGCGCGTCGATCGACAGCGAGATCGGTTCGCCGCGGCGGCGCGGATCGCTCAACCGCTCATCGAACGCACGCTCGATCCCGGCGCGCCCTGCGATATGGGCATCGGTCGCGGTCGGGCCGATATAGCCGAGTACGTGCGCCGCCATCGTCGATTGCGGGTACAGCCGCTCGGGCTCGCGCGCGAACACCAGTCCGGGTTCGCCGAGCGCGTGGACCTTGTTGACGAGATCAGGGGATGCGTGTTTCTCGAGATAGGTGAACTTGGCGCGCATCGTCAGCTTCTGGAAATACCAGCCGGCGTCATGTCCCGGCATCAGCCGCGCGAGCGAATCCGCCAGGTCCTGCCGGTCCCCCAGCAACTGCGGCGGGCGTACGCCGATCGTCCAGGCGTCGATCGTCCGCGCCAGCGGCTGACCGTTGCGATCGAGAATGTCGCCGCGGATTTGCGGATTGACCGCGAGGTTCGCCGCACCGGCCGGAGCGCTCAGGATGCCGAGCAGCGCGATCCGGCCGATCACCAGCACGAACCCCGCCATGATCAGCAGCATCAGTATCATCAGCCGCACATGCGCGACCGCGACCAGCGCGTGGCGCTGTTCGTTACCCCGTCGCGCGGGGACCGGCCGGGCGACGAGAGTCGTCATTTACGCGATCGGGTCTCGGCGCGTGCGCCGCTGCGCAAGTCGCCCAGCATGCTGTCGTCGAGCAGCGCGCGATCGAGCATCGCCACTGCCGCACGCGGCTTGGGCGTTGCCACCGCGGCCATTGCGGTACGCCCGACCGGCGCTGCGTCGCGCGTCGGCTTGGTGCGCGGGGAAACGGGTGCCGGAACGATCGCGGCCTGAGCCCGCGGTGCGGGCACCGACGCCGGCGCGGTCTTGAGGGACACCGTCGCAACCGCAACGGCAACGGGTGCCGCCGCCGCCGTGGCGGGCACCACGGCCGCATCCGCCGCCGGGAGCGGGGCGAGCGGCTTGAACGACGCCAGTTGCGGACCGTTGGGCGAGCTCGGCTCGAGTGCCGCAAGCGCGGCTTCGTCGGCCACGAACTGTCCGGCGGAAGGGGCGACCAGCCCGAGCTTCTCGGCGTTCCACTTGTCGAGCTGCGCCAGATTGGCGCGCGTGTCGAACTCGGTTTCGAGCGCGCGAATCTCGCGTTCCGCCCGCGCGATTTCCACGACGGTGCGGTCGAGCTTCTTGCGCTCGGCGGCGACCTGCAACGGCACGAGCAGGAAGCCGAGCGCCACCGCGACGCTCGCCAGGAACCATCCCAGACTCTTCCAAGCCAGCCCCAGCATTACAACGCCCCTTCCGTCCAGGCGGTGGCACTCGTCCGTCGTGCCGTCCGCAATGTGGCTGATCGTGCGCGCGGATTGCGCGCGATTTCTTCGTCGCTCGGGCGCACGCCGCGACCGACCTGTTCGAAACTGGGAGCGTGCTTCGCCGCCACTTCGGGCAGATGCCGCGACCCCGAGGGCATTCCGCCCGAGCGTTCGCGCAGGAAGCGCTTGACCATCCGGTCCTCGAGGCTGTGGAACGTCACGATCGCGAGCCGACCACCCGGCGCGAGTACGCGCTCCGCCGCCGCCAGACCGTCCGCCAGTTCGCCCAGCTCGCGGTTGATGTGGATGCGGATCGCCTGGAAGGTCCGCGTCGCCGGGTCCTTCTTGTCATGCGCCTTATACCCGAGCGCCCGACGAACGACGTGCGCCAGCTCGCCGGTCCGCGTAATCGGCCGCGCCGCGACGATCGCGCGCGCCACACGGCGCGAGCGGGGCTCGTCGCCATATTGGTACAATACATCGGCAATCGCGGATTCGTCGGCGGTGTTGACGAAGTCGGCGGCGCTCTCGCCTTCCTGACTCATCCGCATGTCGAGCGGACCGTCCGACTGGAAGCTGAAGCCGCGCTCGGCTTGGTCGAGCTGCATCGACGACACGCCGATATCCATCGTCACGCCCTGCACCGGCACGGCATCCCGCGCGGCGAGTTCGGCTTCCAGCGCGGAGAAGGTCGCAGGCACGAGCATCAACGCGCCGTCGGACGCATCGACCAGCGCCGCGCCGGCAGCGATCGCATCGGGGTCACGGTCGAACGCAATCACGCGTGCACCGCGCGCCATCATCCCGCGGGTATAGCCGCCCGCGCCGAACGTCGCGTCGACGTGACATTCGCCGGGAGCAATCGCGAGCGCGTCGATCACTTCGTCGAGCAGGACGGGGACGTGGGGAGCCTCGCTCACAGGGCCACTCCCTTGGTCTTGCAGTGATAGCGGCATGCCGCCTGCATCACCGGATCGACATCCGCGGCGTCGAGCAACGTCTTCGGGTCCCAGATCTCGATCCAGTCGAGCGTGCCCCAGAAGAAGGCGTGCTCCCCGATCCCGGCATAGTCGCGCGGGAAGCCGGGCATGATGAAGCGCCCCGAACCGTCGAACGGAACCGGCTCGCCACTCGCGCCGCGGCGCTTGAAGTTATAGTTGGGCTCACCGTCCGCAGCGGTATGCGCGGCTTCCCGCGCATCGAGCTGGGCGCGCAGGATCTTCACGTAGGCCGGGTCGTAGGCGCGCAGGCATTTGTGCTTGGGATGGACACCGACGATCACCGTCCCGCCATCCTTGCCGTCGGGGCGCGGCGCATTGGCTGCCAGCGTCGCTCGGAGAGAAGCAGGAATCGCGACCCGGCCCTTGTCATCGACAAGGCCAAGACCGTCACCCTGATAATCTCCGCGTTCGTCCACGCTTACCCCGCATCAAGCGGGCGAACCTCCCCCGGTCCGGGAAATGCATTCCTGCGTTTCCCAGTGCTGCAAAATGCAGGCGAGATCGGGCTGCCCCTGTTGAATCAGAGGTACCACGGGGATAGCCGGGGATACAAGGGGAAACCCGGGGATGGAGCGGGCCGCGGAGCTAATCCCACGGTTTTCGGCGCAAATTTATCTACATTAATTCAAGCCGTTCCCGCTGTGTTCGGGCAACGCGTGCGATGACGGGGGCGAATCCCCCCGCAATCGGTTGCCGTGGCATGTTTTCCCGTGATTTCCCCGACCCGCCCCAGCCGTGAACCGGCCAGTCCCGGCCCGCCCGATTTCCCCGTCCGGCAGTCACTGCTGCGCGGCACCCTGCGGCAACATCGCATTGTCGATGGCAGTAGCGTTTTCGACTTCGGCACTCGGCGCGACGCCGAGTTCGGCAAGCGGTTCCTTGTTGGCGGCAGTACCGCTCGACCCGGATGCACCCGACACGATGTTGGCGACGACGTCCTCGCGCGCGCTGCCGATCGCCACGACCTGACGGTCATGGTTGGCGGTTGCGAAGATGGCGGCGGCAAGCCCGATAAATAGCAAGACCGCGGCGAGTCCGATCATCCCGACCCGGAACCGCTGCGTCGTTTGCGCTGCGTCTTGTGCAATGATTTTCATAGGCTGTGGTATAAATGTAACGTCATCGAACGTCTTTGTCGATGCAAAGCTCAATCCACCGCGAGCCATGCCGGGACAACCAGCCCCTTCGCCTCCAGCCATGCCCTGTTGTACAGGGTCGAGAGATACCGGAAACCGGTGTCGCACAGGATCGTGACGACCCGCGATCCCGGCCCTAGGTGCCGCGCGAGCCGGACCGCGCCCGCCACGTTGATGCCCGACGACAGGCCAAGACAAAGCCCCTCCTCCGACAACAACCGCGTCACCCACTCCATGCCTTCGGCATCGGAAATGCGGAATTGCGTGTCGATCGGCGCGCCTTCCAGATTGGCGGTGATCCGCCCCTGCCCGATCCCCTCCGCAACCGAGGACCCCTCGGACTTGAGCTCGCCATGCGCGTAATACTCGTAAAGCGACGCACCGTGCGGATCGGTCAGCGCGATGCACACCGATTCGTCATGCGCCTTCAGCCCCATGCCGACCCCGGCAATCGTCCCGCCGGTACCCGCCGCACACGTGAAGCCGTCGATGCGCCCGTCCATCTGGGACCAGATTTCCTCGCTCGTTCCCGTCACATGCGCGCGGCGGTTGGCAATGTTGTCGAACTGATTGGCCCAAACCGCATTGGGCGTTTCCTCGGCGATCCGGCGCGACGTGTGCACGAAATGCCCGGGGTTCGAATAGGGCGCGGCGGGCACCAGCACCAGTTCGGCCCCGAGCGCGCGCAGCGTGTCCATCTTCTCGCGGCTCTGCGTCTCGGGCATGACGATGATCGTCTTGTAGCCCTTGGCATTGGCGACGAGCGCAAGCCCGATCCCGGTGTTGCCCGCGGTCCCCTCGACGAACGTCCCGCCCGGCGCGATCGCCCCGCGCGCTTCCGCATCCTCGACGATGCCGAGCGCGGCGCGATCCTTCACCGACGCGCCGGGATTGGCGAACTCGCACTTGCCGTAGATTTCCGCGCCGGCAGCTTCGCTCGGTCCCTTCAACAGGACGAGCGGGGTATTGCCGATCAGGGCGAGCGTGTTCGATGTCGTGTGCATAAGGGGTTAGCTATGCGTCCGGGTGCCCAGCCGCAAGCAAGCTTCGCTTTGCCGCGGGTGAACGGCGCTACGGCACGCGCAAGATCCCTGTCCCGCACACCGATGTTCTGGTATCGTTCCGCCATCATGGCCACCGCCCCCGAGTCCCTGACCACTGCGTTGGCATTTCCCCCACGCCCGCTGCGCTGGCTGTTTCTCGACCTCAACAGCTATTTCGCGAGTGTCGAACAGCAACTCGACCCGACCTTGCGGGGCAAGCCCGTGCTCGTCGCCCCGATCGACAGCGATACGACCGTGGCGATCGCCGCGAGCGTCGAGGCGAAGCGGTTCGGCATCAAGACCGGCACGCCGGTATGGGAAGCCAAGCGGCTGTGCCGTGACCTCATCATCACGCCCGCCCGCCACGACAAATATGTCGAATTCCACGATGCGATCGTCGCGGAGATCTGGCGGCACATCCCCGTGACCAAGGTTTGCTCGATCGACGAAGTCGCATGCCGGCTGCTCGACAATGAGAACAGCGTCGCCGCCGCGACCGCGCTCGCGCACCGGATCAAGGCGGGGATCCGCGCCAACATCGGCGATTGCATGACGAGTTCGGTCGGGATCGCGCCCAACCGCCTGCTCGCAAAACTCGCGTCCGATCTGCAGAAGCCGGATGGTCTCGTCATTCTCCACGCGGAGACGCTCCCGCAGCGGCTCTACGACCTCCAGTTGCGCGACATCAGCGGGATCGGCGCGAAGATGGAGCGCCGCCTCGCGCAGGAGGGGATCAACGACATCCGCCAATATTGCGAACGACGCCCGCGCGATGCGGGCAACGCCTGGGGCGGAACCAACGGCGATCGCTTGTGGTATCTGCTCCACGGCGTCGACTTGCCCGAAAAGGCCACGCAAAGCCGCTCGATCGGCCACAGCCACGTGCTTTCACCGGGCAAGCGCAGCGCGGTGCCGGTGCGGCTGACCGCACGCCGCCTCGCGCTCAAAGCCACCAGCCGCCTGCGTCGCAAGGCGTATCGCGCGCGCCTGCTCGTGCTCCATGTGCGGTTCGAGGATGACAAGTCGACGTGGCGGTGCTCGATCAAGCTGCCGGCGACGCAGGATAGCTTCGTCGTCCTGGCGGCGCTGGAAACGCTGTTCCCGCGACTGGCGGCGGCGGGCAAAGCGCGACCGGGGGACTTTCAGGTCCGCATGGTCGGCGTCACGCTGGGGGAAATCGAGCCCGTCGCCGGCGAACAGGAATCGTTGTTCGGTTTACTCGACCCCGATGACCCCCTCGCCCGCGAAACCCGTACGCTTGCGCTCAGCCGTGCGATGGACCGGATCAACGAAAAGTTCGGTCGGCACGCGGTCAGCCTCGGACCGCAAAACGGCGGAAGGATTGACCGAATAGGCACCAAGATCGCCTTTGGTAGAATTCCCGATCTCGATGAATTCCATGAGTAATGGTGGCGCTACCACGAAATAATTGCTGCAGTGCGTTAGAGTGGGAACCGCCGCTGCCGTAGGGTCTTGACGGTCCGTACCGCGTGCGCGAAGAAAATTGGATGCTCAATCGACTCCTCCCCGCCGCTGCCGTCGCGCTCCTTGCGCTGTCGGCCTGTGACAACAAGCCAACCGAGGTCAGCTCGGTTGCCCCGGACCCCTTGGCCGCAGAGATCGCCAATCGTGCGCCGGTCGAACTGCCGCCTGCGATCAAGAAGGAAGCGACGTTCCGTTGCGCCGACAACAGCCTTGTGTACGTGACCTTCTTCGAGGGCGACAAGCAGGCGCTGGTCAAGGCGACGCAGACCGGCACCCCGGTCAAGCTGACCGCCGAAAAGGCGGGCGACCCGTTCAAGGCCGATGGCTATGAGATGACCGGAACCGTCAAGGCGGTGACGCTGACTCAGCCGGGCAAGCCCAAGCAGCTCTGCGACCTGTAACGCTCCTTCATTGCGCGCATCGTCGGCATCCGGCACGATGGCCATTCCTGGGCGAAGGGCTTACCGGTGTCGACGATCGCGATTTACAGTCTCAAAGGCGGCGTCGGAAAGACGACGATCGCGGTAAATCTGGCGTGGTCCGCGGCCATCCAGTCGTCGCGCCGCACGCTTCTGTGGGATCTGGATCCGCAAGCTGCGAGCAGCTTCCTGCTGTCGCCAGGCGCCGATCAACCCAGACGTCACCCCCACGCGCAATCGATCTTCGTCAAGGATGGGACACCCGATCCGCTGATCCAGCAGACGGCAATCCCACGGCTCGACCTGATCGCCGCTGACGCGTCGCTTCGCGGGCTCGATCTGCTGTTCCACGAAATGGACAAGAAGAAGCGCCTGCAAAAGCTGTTGAGCGGGCTTCGCAAGACATATGACCGAATCCTGCTCGATTGCCCGCCCGGCCTGACCGAGACGACCGAACAGGTCATGCGCGCCGCCGACCTGATCGTGGTGCCCGTCATCCCCTCCCCTTTGTCCGAACGCGCGCTGGCCGACGTGATCCGGCATCTGGGCGGCAGGACCGACGTGATGCCGGTACATTCGATGGTCGACGGTCGCCGCAAACTCCATGCCGACGCGCTGGCGCGGAATCCCGACTGGCCGGTCATCCCGACCGCGAGCCTGATCGAACAGGTCACCGCCCGCCGCGCACCGATCGGCAGTTTCGCGCCGCGCTCCGCCGGCGCCGCCGCATTCTCGCAGCTATGGCAGGCGATCGAACGCCGTATCGCCGCATGACCAGTTCCCCGTCACGCGAGGCACCCGTAGTGCCGTTCGAACCGCTCGACCCGCAAATCGTGCTCGGCGCCTATGCGGTCGGCGTGTTTCCGATGGCGGACAGTCGCGATGCGGACGAGATCTACTGGGTCGAACCGCAGGATCGTGCGGTCCTGCCGCTCGACGGATTCCATCTGTCGCAATCGCTTCGCAAGACGATCGTGCGCGAGCGCTTTCGCGTCACCGTGGATCAGCGGTTCGGCGCGATGATGCGGCTCTGCGCCGAATCGGTCCCCAACCGCCCCGACACCTGGATCAATCCGCACATTGAGGACGTCTTCAACCGCCTGCACGCACTCGGCTTCGCGCATTCCGTGGAAGTCTGGGACGGCGATACGCTCGTCGGGGGACTGTACGGTCTTGCGCTCGGTCGCGCCTTCTTCGGGGAAAGCATGGTCAGCCGGGCGCGTGATGCATCCAAGGTAGCCATCGCCTGGCTCGTCGCGCGGCTTCAGGTCGGCGGGTTTACGCTGCTCGACTGTCAGTTCATGACCGAGCATCTGGCGTCGCTCGGCGCGGTCGAAATCCCGCGCGCGGCTTATCTGGTGGAATTGTCCGAGGCGCTTTCGGGCGTGATCGGCTCGGATGCTTCGGCGTCGGGCGTCGGCGACTTCTTCGCGCTCGACCGCGGTGCCGTAGCACCGGAAGCGGCCCCCGCGGCAGTCGACTCCGGGCCGCCCTCGGGGAAGGTCATCGCGCAGCTCTTGACCCACACGTCATAGATCGGATGCTGGACGACGTTCAGGCCGGGCCGCTCCTTGAACAGCCAGCCTGAAAAGACCCGCCGCCAGACTTTGTCGGTCCCCGACACGTCGACCTGGACGAACGCGCCGGTGTAATGCTCCTGCTCCCACGGTGCGGTCTGCTCGCACGCCTTCAGGCGCAGCACGACGTCGCCCACCCGCAGCGTCTGGCCGGGTTTGAGCGTCGCATCACGCGCAATGCCGTTCCGCTTGTTGAGGACGCCGAGCGTCGCGACGCGCTCCGCCATCGGGGTCGCGCCAAGGCTGGGGTCGACCCCGCCCGCCACGTCGACGGTCACCACGGTTTGCCCGCTCGTGTCCGCATCCAGCGCGGTGTCGGCGGTTTCGGTCGGGGTCGGGGCGGGAGCATCCTGCGCTCGGTCGCACCCCGTTGTCGCCAGCAGCGCGGCCACACCGGCCGCGCCCAGCGCGCGCCGGATCACGCGTCCGGCGTCCAGGCTTCGTAATCCCCGGTCGCCTGCGCGCGAACACCGCCCTTTTCCATCGCACCGCTCGGGCGATACGCTAGCGCAGTGCCCGTCATGTTGGGTTCGGGCGGAAGCTGCCAAGCGCGCGGCGCGGGAAGCGAGCGTTCCGGCACGTCGGCGACCTGATGATGCAGCCAGCTAAACCATTCGGGTGCGATCCGGCTGGTATCGTTGATACCGTTATAGATGACCCAGCGCCGCGGATTGCCCGCAGTATCGCGTCCGCCTTCGTAATAGACGTTGCCGAGCGAATCCTCGCCCATCCGCGCCTTGCCGCGAAGCCCGAATGCGGTGCCCCAGCTCGCGCCGGTCCACCAGGTGAAAGGATTGAGATTGATGCCCATGCGGTAGCGCTTAGCGCGCCACGGTGCTGCCATCAACCGCGATCAACGCGCCTTCGGTGCCGTCCAGCTGACTCGATCGCCTTCCTTGATGCCGAGATCGAGCGAACGGCCGCCGCGGAGCTCCAGCACCGCGCCGACGGGTTCGCCCGACGCGACCGGGACTTCGGACTGGGGAATGGTGTTCTCGGCGATCCGCGCGATCGTCCGGTCGGGGCGAATGAAGATGATGTCGAGCGGTGTCGGCGTATCCTTCATCCAGAAGCTCGCTTCCTTCGGTTCGCCCGTCGGTGGATACGGTGCGAACAGCATCCCGCCGTTCTCAGGAATGTCGGTGCGGAACATCAGCCCGCGCCGCTGTTCTTCCTCGGTCGTCGCGGATTCAACGAGCAGACGGTGCGGGCCGTTCGCGCTCGTCACCGTTACCGCGACCATGCCCGCCGCGGCTTCGGCCTGACCCGCGGCTTCCTGCTCGGCGGCAGGTGCGCAACCACCGCTCATCGTCGTCAGCAGGATAAGGCCGATGACGGCAGTTGAACGCCTAAACATACGCAGGTCCTAGATCTTCGGTTCGACCGTTACCGCCAGCGGTCCCTTCTCTCCGGACACCATGCGGGCGGAAAGTACCTGTCCTGGCTCGACTTCCTCGAAACCAGCACGGCGCAAGGTCTCGACATGGACGAAGATATCGCCCGAATTGTCTTCGCGCACCAGAAAACCGTAGCCTTTGAGACGATTGAACCACTTCACCGTAACAGGTTCGTACGGCCCCGCCCCTTCGATCAGCGCCGACGGATCGGGCCGTTGCGGTTCGCTGCGCACCTTCGGCGGCGGTTCGACCGCGTTGGTCAGGTCGATCGACAGGATTTCGCTGGCCTGCAGCCCGCGCTCGCGCAAGGACGCGATACATTCGAGCCGCGCACCTTCCGGCAAACTGCGCCGCCCATGCGGGCGCAGTACCGAAAAGTGAATCAGAATATCGCCAATCCCATCTTCGTCGGCGACAAGAAAGCCAAAACCCCGAGTCATGTCGAACCACTTGAGAACGCCTGTATAGCGCCGTGAGTCTTCGTTCACGATGCCGGCTTCATCATTCATTCGACCCTCGCGATCCAGCTCCCCATACGCCGGAATCGGTTCATCACGCATGTTAGAAAGTCCCCCGCTCAGGCCCATAGCATGAGTTCGGGCCCGATCCATAGGCCCGACGTACCCGGACCACTATTCTTGTTACATACGCGTTTAAAGTAATATTGAGTATCAGTATCGCACAACTATTCAAATGGGTCGAAACTTTCCCCCGGCGCAAGGCTCGCAATCTTGCGCGCGATCGTAAAGCCATGACCACCACGGATCATCGCCGCGATTTGTTTCTCCCGCATCGGAGCATCGGCCTGCTGTAGCGCGAACGGTCCGATTCGACGGCGTTTCGCAAAAGCCAGTGCCGTTTCCAATGCGCGATCTTCGACTTCTGGCACGATCGCGGCGCTATCGGCCTCATCGAGACCGGCTTCGCGTAGCGCGCCCGCCACGCGACGCTGCCCCAGACCGCGCCGCCCCATCGCGGCCGCGCGCGCCTCGCCGAAGGCACGATCGTCGATATAGCCCAGTTCGGCGAACTTCTCCGCGATCGCGACGGGGTCGCGGTGGGCCCCTTCCCACCCGCGTTCGCGGATCTTGCGCTGCAGATATGTCACCAATTTCGCACGCGTCGTTGAAAATCGCTCGACATAGCGTAAGGCGAGCCGCTCCAGTGCGCCGCTATCTAGCGGAGGGACTGGCTTTTTCTCCCGCTTTCGGGTTTGGTTCTCAGGGCGCTGGTACATGACGCCATCATTGTGCCACACTCGAACCGGATTTTGAACGCTTGGCATAAGCAGGGGTGCTTGCCGAAAGGGACCATAAGCGTGGCCGAAATAATAGAGCCACGATCGAGGGCGCAGATACAGATGACAGTTGACGTTGCGGGCACGCAGGACCTCGAGGCCGAAACGCCGAAGCCGGTCGCTACGCCCACCGAAGATTCGCTCCCGCGGCGATTCGCCGATTTTGAAACGCTTGGGGCGGCGCTGGATTACGCTGCAACAGGTCAACGCGGGCTTAATTTTCACGACGCACGTGGGTCGCTGACCCGCGCCTATCCGTTTGCCGAACTGCGCGACGATGCGATCGCGATGGCACGCCGGCTGGTCGCCGCCGGGATCAAGCCCGAGGACCGCATCGCGATCGTCGCCGAGACCAGCCCCGACTTCGCGGCGCTGTTCTTCGGCGCGGTCTATGCCGGCGCATGGCCGGTCCCGCTGCCGCTGCCGACATCCTTCGGCGGACGCGATTCCTACGTCGAGCAACTGCGCGTCCAGCTTTCGAGCTGCGAGCCGGTGCTGCTGATCTACCCGCCCGAACTCGCGCAGATGGGGGTCGATGCGGCCCGCGCTGCCGGCACCGATGGAATCGATTGGTCCGAACTCGTCCAGCGCCCCGCACCCGACGTCCAACTCCCGCAGGCCACCGGCGATCAGGTCGCGTACCTGCAATATTCGAGCGGCTCGACCCGCTTCCCGCACGGCGTCGCGATCACGCATCACGCACTGCTCAACAATCTGACCGCCCATGCGTACGGCATGCAGCTGGTCGAAGCGGACCGCTGCATCTCGTGGCTGCCGTGGTATCACGACATGGGCCTCGTCGGCTGCTTCCTGTCGCCGGTGGCCAACCAGGTCTCGACCGATTACCTGAAGACCGAGGATTTCGCCCGGCGTCCGCTCGCATGGCTCGACATGATCAGCCGCAACGACGGCAATTCGATCAGTTACTCGCCGACCTTTGGCTACGACATCTGCGCGCGCCGCATGTCGAGCCAGACCAAGGCGTCGGAACGCTTCGACCTGTCGCGCTGGCGGCTAGCAGGCAATGGCGCGGACATGATTCGCCCGGACGTGATGCAGTCGTTCGTCGACGCCTTTGCGGACGCAGGCTTCAAGGCAAGCGCATTCCTCCCGAGCTACGGCCTTGCCGAGGCGACGCTCGCGGTGTCGATCATGCCACCGTCCGAAGGAATTCGGGTCGAACTGGTCGAGGAAACGCAATTGTCCGGCGTCGCGGCTGGCGAGGATCGCCCGCAGCGTTATCGCGCGATCGTCAATTGCGGCAAACCCGTGAAGGACATGACCGTCGAGATCCGCGAAGAGGACGGCACCCCCCTGCCCGAACGCGCGATTGGCAAGGTGTGGTGCTCGGGCCCGTCGCTGATGGTCGGCTATTTCCGCGACGACGCCGCGACCGACGCATGCATGGTCGACGGCTGGCTGGACACCGGCGACATGGGCTATCTGTCCGATGGTTACGTCTACATCGTCGGCCGTGCCAAGGACATGATCATCGTCAACGGCCGCAACCACTGGCCGCAGGACATCGAGTGGGCGGTCGAGCAATTGCCCGGCTTCAAGGCGGGCGACATTGCCGCCTTCGCGATCACCACCCCCGGCGGCGAGGAAACCCCTGCGGTCCTGGTACAGTGCCGCAGCTCTGACGATGCCGAACGCGTGCGCTTGCGCGAAGAGATCCGCGAGCGGGTCCGGTCGGTCACGGGGATGAACTGTGTCATCGAATTGATTCCCCCGCGGACGCTGCCGCGGACCAGTTCCGGTAAATTGAGCCGTGCAAAAGCGCGGAATTTGTACTTGAGCGGGGACATCAAACCCTACGATCTGGCAGCATAACGCGGCACAACGCGGCAGCGCGAAGGTATAATGCGGTTAAATCTTACCTTCGCGACTGCATTATAACGAACTGCTAACCTTACGGGTCCTACGACGGGCGGTGTGAACGCTCCGCCCTCCTCCCAATTTGCCGAGCCGCGGATCGACGTACAGGCCTTGCTTGGCCTGCAGGATCCCGCGGACGCGACCGATTGGGGTCCGATTCGCGCCGCACAGCTTCATGCCGGGAGCAAGCTCGCCAGCTTTCTCGTGATCGCAAACGGGATCGGGGCGGTGCTGGTCGTGGCGATCCTGTCGCACACCGTCCCGCTCTGGCCACTGGCAATCTGGGGTGCGGTGACCACGCTCGCCAGTGTCGTGGTGGCAGTTCGACGCCATGCGTCGCGACACCGCTCCGCCTATTCGGCACGGCTGAACGACATTCGCCAGACCTTGCTCGACGGCATTCTGCTCGGGGTCGTCTGGTCGATCCCGCCGATCTTCACCGGACTGCGCGGCGACACCGCAACCGCGCTGTATCTGTGCGTCGCGCTGTCGTTGCTGATGACGACATCCGCCATCGCCATCGCCGCGCTGCCGCTCGCAACGCTGAGTTTCCTCGCGATCCTGGGGGGCGCGACCGCGGCGATGATGCTGCTGACCGAAAGCCCGCTGCTCGTGCCCGCGGTGCTTGCGTTCACGGTCGTCCTGATGGTGACGTGCTTCACCCGTGCCAAGGCGCTCGTCCTGTTGCGCGCAAGCGAGATCGCGATCGCCGAACGCGACGAGACCGTCAGCCTGCTGCTGCGTGAGGCGGAGGAACATTCGTCCGACTGGCTGTGGGAAACCGATGCGTACCGCCGCGTCGTGCGCGCTTCGCCGCGCTTTGCCGCTTCCGTCGGGCTCGACGTCGAAACCGTGAATGGAAAGTCGCTGCTCGAGGTGCTCGCCGGGCCGACGTGGAAGGCGAGCGCGTTCCCGCCCGAACTGCGCCAGCTCGCCGAATTCCTGAAAGGGCGCGACGCCTTCCGCGGCCTGGTGCTGCCGGTCAAGGTCGGCTCCAGCGAACGCTGGTTCGAGATCACCGCCAATCCCCGTTATGACGAACGCGCGGTGTTCATCGGCTTTCGCGGGGTCGGATCGGATGTGACCGAACAGCGCGCGTCAGCCGACGAGATCAACCGGATGGCACGCTTCGATACGCTGACCGACCTCCCCAACCGCTTGTTGATCAACGAAACGCTCGCCGACGCGATGGCCGACGCCGCGAAATGGGGCAGCCGCTGCGCGTTCATGATGATCGATCTTGACCGGTTCAAGGCGGTCAACGATACGCTCGGCCATCCGGTCGGGGACCGGTTGCTCGGGCGCGTCGCGGAACGGCTGGCGCTGCTGATGACCGACAATGAGATCATCGGACGTCTGGGTGGGGACGAGTTCGCGGTGGTCGTGCGCGACGCAGGCGACTCGGCGCGGGTCGAGCGGCTCGCTCAGACGATCGTCGATGCCCTGGGGCAGCCGTACGACCTGGACCAGCACACGTTGTACACGGGCGCCAGCGTCGGCGTCGCGATCGGTCCGCGTGACGGACGGACTGCCGAGATGCTGATCCGTTCCGCCGATCTCGCGCTGTACCGGTCCAAGGATGCGGGCGGCGGCACCTATCATCGCTACGAACCACAACTCCATGTCGTTGCCGAGGAACGGCGCATCTTGGAACAGGCGCTGCGCCATGCGCTGAGCAACGACGAACTGCACATCTGCTATCAACCGGTCGTCAATTCCATGACCGGTAGGCTGATCGGGTTCGAGGCGCTGGTCCGCTGGACGCATCCCGAACTGGGCGTGGTCTCCCCCGACAAATTCATCCCCTTGGCGGAAGATGCGCGGTTGATCGCGCCGATCGGCGAATGGGTGCTTCGCGCCGCGTGCAACGAGGCGGCGCGCTGGCCCGGCACCGCGCGAATCGCGGTCAATGTCTCGGCCGAACAACTGCACCACCCCGGCTTCGTCGCGATCGTCGCATCGGCGCTGAGCACATCGGGGCTGCCCGCGCGGCGGCTCGAACTCGAAGTCACCGAGAGCGTCTTCATGCGCGACGATACGACCGCTGTGAAAGTGCTCGACCGGATCCTGGCGCTCGGGGTGCGGCTCAGTCTCGACGATTTCGGCACCGGCTATTCGTCGCTCGGCTATCTCAGTCGCACGCGCTTCTCGACCATCAAGATCGACCGCAGCTTCGTTACCGACGCGTCGAAGGGCGTACGCGAGGCGATCGCGATCGTTCGCGCGGTCATCGCGCTGGCGCAGAGCCTCGGCATGACCACGACCGCGGAAGGCGTGGAAACCGAAGAGGAATATCGCATGGTCCGCGACCTCGGCTGTACCAAGGTGCAGGGCTATTATTTCGGGCGCCCGCTGCTGGTCGAGGATGCGCGCGATGTCGCATTGCGGGCGGCACAGGATCTCGCGATTGCTTGATCCGCTTGCGATCCGCAAAATGTCGCGATAAGGAAGCCCTCGATAGGGGTGTAGCTCAGTTGGTTAGAGCGTCGGTCTCCAAAACCGAAGGCCCACGGTTCGAGTCCGTGCTCCCCTGCCACTTTCCAGAATCACCGCCTTTCTCGCGCCAGCTTGATTTCGCAGGCGGTGCGGATTAGGGTCGTTTCATTCCGAAATTGGGAATGACCGTCATCGGCCCTTCACAGGGCCGGGCAGCGGGCCCATGTCCCATCCTTCGGCGAAAAACACGAGTGCAGCACAGTGGCGAAGACGACTCCTCTCGAATTCATCCGTCAGGTTCAGGCCGAGACCAAGAAGGTCGTGTGGCCGACGCGGCGCGAAACGCTGATGACGGGGCTCATGGTTGTGATCATGGCCACGCTGCTGGGCGTCTTCTTCTTCGTCATCGACACCACGTTCGAGACGATCGTCCACCTGCTGCTGACCCTCGCGAAATAACGGACAGACAGACGACATGGCACGTTGGTACATCATCCACGCCTATTCGGGTTTCGAGGGCAAGGTCCGCGACGCGATCATGGCGGAGGCGACCCGCATGGGGCTCGAGCAGCTCGTCGAGCAGATCGAGGTTCCGACCGAGACCGTGACCGAAGCCCGCCGCGGCAAGAAGATCGCGGTCGAGCGCAAGTTCATGCCGGGCTACGTCCTCGCCAAGCTCAACATGAACGACGACGTCTATCACCTCGTCAAGAACACCCCGAAGGTGACCGGCTTCCTCGGGCCGAACGGCAAGCCGCAGGCGATTCCGGAATCGGAAGCTGCCCGGATGCTCAGCACCAAGGACGAAGCCGCCGCCGCTGCGCCCAAGCAGAAGGTCAAGGTCGACTTCGAGATCGGCGATTCGGTCAAGGTGCTCGACGGCCCGTTCGCGAGCTTCAACGGCATCGTCGAGGAACTCGATTTCGACCGCAGCCGCGTCAAGGTGTCGGTCTCGATCTTCGGTCGCGCCACCCCGGTCGAACTCGAATTCGAACAGGTCGAACGCAGCAAGTAAGTCATTGTGATGCCAAGCGTCTGTGCCGCCTTCTGGGGGTCGGTCGCTTGGATTTCCTCCTGCCATGCGCGCGCCCGGCGGCAGGCCCTAGGCGTGATCCCCGATCAGCCATATATGCTCCGATACCATCGCCGATCGGACCCAGCATGAACCGCCGCACCCTGATTTCTGCGCTCGGCGCGTTCGCCCTCGCCGCCGGTGCGACCGCGGCACCCGCCGCTCCCCCGCCCGCTACACGTGCAACGATCACCGTCTTTGCGGCGGCATCGCTGACCGATGCGCTCCAGGCCGTCGGCAAGGCCTACACCGCGCGGACCGGCGTCCCTGTCCGCTTCTCGTTTGCGTCCAGCAGCCTGCTCGCCCGCCAGATCGAATCGGGGGCGAAGGCGGACATGTTCGTGTCGGCGGATCTGGCGTGGATGGATCACGCGCAAAAGGCGGGTCGGATCGACGCGGGTAGCCGCCGCACGTTGCTGCGCGGCCGCCTCGCGCTGATCGCCCCTGCCGATTCGCGCGTCACGGTCCGTATCGCGCCGCGCTTCCCGCTGACACAGGCGCTGGGGGCGAATGGCCGCCTTGCGGTCGGCGATCCGGCCTATGTCCCCGCGGGCATCTACGCGCAGACCGCCCTCACCCGTCTCGGCGTATGGCCGTCGGTCCAGTCGCGGCTTGCGCGCGCAGACAATGTCCGCGTCGCCTTGTCCTACGTCGCGCGGCACGAAGCCCCGCTCGGGATCGTGTACGAGACTGACGCCCGCGCCGAACCCGGCGTCCGGATCGTCGGCATCTTCCCCGAGGCGAGCCACCCCGCGATCGATTACCCGGCTGCGCTCGTCCGCGGTGCCACTCCCGCGGCGCGCGGATTCGCCGCCTATCTGCAAAGCCCCGCCGCGAAGGCGACGTTCCGGCGCTACGGCTTCCGGACGTTCGGCTAGCGTGTGCTGACCGCGACCGAATGGGAGGTCCTCGCGCTCAGCGTGTCGATCGCGGGGCGCGCGGTGCTGTTCGCCCTGCCGCTCGCGCTGATTGCGGGATGGCTGATGGCGCGGACGCGCTTTCCCGGCCGGACGCTGCTGGATGCCGTGCTGCATTCGTCCTTGTTCCTGCCGCCGGTGGTGGTCGGCCTCGTGCTGATCCTGCTGTTCGGCAATGACGGACCGATCGGGGAGGTTCTGGCACGGTTCGGCATCCGGCTGATCTTCACCGCCAACGGCGCGGCGCTGGCCGCGGGCGTGATGGCCTTCCCGCTGATGCTGCGCGCCTGCAGACAGGCGATCGAAGCGGTCGATCCGCGGATCGAGGCGGTCGCGGACAGTCTCGGGGCCGGGTTCTGGGATCGGACCTTTTCGATCACGCTACCGCTCGCCGCACCGGGCCTGATCGCCGCCGCGGTGATCGGCTTCGCCGCGGCGCTCGGGGAATTCGGTGCGGTAATCACCTTCGCCGCCAATATCCCCGGCGAAACGCAAACCCTCGCGCTCGCGATCTACGCCGCCCTCCAGCAACCCGGCGGCGAGGCGGTGGCGCTGCGGCTCGCGGGAATCTCCTTCGGCGTCGCGATCGTCGCGCTGTTATCGTCCGAGGCCTTGCTCGCTTACGGTCGACGGCGGAGCGGGCAATGATCTCTGTCGCGATCCACCGTACCCTCGGCGCGTTCGATCTCGACGTCGCGTTCGAAGGCCCAGCCGACGGCGTGACCGTGCTGTTCGGCCCATCGGGCGCGGGCAAGAGCGCGACCCTTGCGGCGATCGCGGGGAGTGGCGCTATCGATCGTGGGCATGTTGTGCTCGGATCTCGTGTCCTGTTCGACAGCGCCACACGCGTGAACGTCCCACAGCGCGCACGCCGGATCGGCTGGGTCTTCCAGGATGCACGGCTGTTCCCGCACCTGCGTGTCGAGGCGAACCTGCGCTACGGTATGAGGCGGGCATCCGGCGTGCAGCGAATCGACTTCGACCATGTCGTCGGCGTGCTCGACATCGGGCATCTGTTGCGCCGCGGGGTGCGCGACTTGTCCGGCGGCGAGCGCCAGCGCGTCGCGCTTGGCCGGGCGTTGTTGAGCCAGCCCGAACTGCTGCTGCTCGACGAGCCACTCGCTGCGCTCGACGGCGGCCGCAAGGCCGAGGTGCTCGCCTATATCAAACGCCTCAAGGCCGACTTCGCATTGCCGATGCTGTATGTCACGCACAGCCCGGACGAGGTTCATGCCGTGGCGGACCATGTCGTCATGCTGGACCACGGGCGTGTCGTGACCACGGGCCCATCCACGATCGTCCAGGGCGCCCGGATCGGCGCAACGATTGTCGGGCACGACGAACACGGCCTGCTGTTGCGCGTACCGCACGGAAAAGCCGCCCCCGGAACGACGCTGGACCTAATGATCGACCGCTGATCATCGCCCCCATATTGCGTTTTTCGCCGCCTTCCCCTATGGCGCGCGCTTCGGTCAGGGTCATCCCTGGAGGCTTGGCCGGAACATACCACTTCCAGTATTTCGGAGCATTGCAATGAGCGAACAGATGACGCTCGCAGCCGAGACGCGCGAACAGGTTGGCAAGGGAGCCTCCCGTTTGCTTCGTCGTGAAGGCCGCGTCCCCGCCGTAATCTACGGCAACAAGCAGGAACCCCTGTCGATCCACGTCGAGGAAAAGGCGCTGATGCGTCTGCTCAACACGGGTCACTTCATGAATTCGGTCGTCATGGTCGGCGCCGGTGGCCAGCAGGTTCGCACCCTGCCGAAGGACGTCACCTTCGACGTCGTCACCGAGCGTCCGGTCCATGTCGACTTCCTGCGGATCGGCGCGCATTCGACCGTCACCGTCGCGGTTCCGGTCGTCTTCACCGATGAAGACGATGCACCCGGCATCAAGCGGGACGGCGGCGTGCTCAACGTCACGCGTCACGAAATCGAAGTCGTCTGCGACGCAGCCGAGATCCCCGGCGAGATCACCATCTCGCTCGCAGGCCTCGAAGTCGGCGCATCGATCCACATTTCGGACGTGAAGCTGCCCAACGGCGTCGAGCCGTCGATCGCCGACCGCGACTTCGCGATCGCGACGATCGTGCCGCCGACGGTCCCGACCGCAGCGGACGAAGAGCTGGAAGCAGCGGTTGCCGAAGCGCAGTCGTCTGAAGCCGAAGCCGAAGCAGCAGGCGAAGCCGCTGCCGAGGACGACAAGGCCGAATAAGCCGGTCTGCCCCTCCCTGCTTGCAGGGACAGGGCTGGAAAAAGGGACAGTCTGCGGCGCGAGCGTCCGGCGGGCTGTCCCTTTTTTTTGGAATTGACGATGGTGCGTCTCCCTGCCCGTTCGGTTCGAGCGGCACGAGAGATACAGCGGGCGGACAGGACACGACATGCAACTCTGGGCCGGTCTCGGAAATCCCGGTGCGCAATACGCACTCAACCGGCACAATGTCGGGTTCATGGCGGTCGACACGATCGCCGAGATGCATGGCTTCGGCAGCGTCAAGAAGGCGTTCCAGGGCTGGACGCAGGACGGCCGGATCGGCAGCGAGAAGATCCTGCTGCTCAAGCCCGCGACCTTCATGAACGAAAGCGGCCGCAGCATCGGCGAGGCGATGCGCTTCTACAAGCTGACCCCCGCCGACGTCACCGTCTTTTATGACGAGCTCGATCTCGACCCGTTCCGCGTCAAGGTGAAGACCGGCGGTGGTGCCGCCGGGCACAACGGCATCCGCTCGACCGCGCAGCATATCGGCGAGGAGTTCCGCCGCGTGCGGATCGGGATCGGGCATCCCGGGCACAAGGACAAGGTGTCGCCCTATGTGCTGGGCAATTACGCCAAGACCGAGATGGACCCGTTGAGCGACGTGCTCGGCGCGATCGCGGCGGAGGTGTCGTGGCTGGCGGCGGGGGACGACCAGCGGTTCATGAGCGACGTGGCCTTGCGGCTGGCGCGGTAGGCTCACCCGTTGCGCTTCCCCCTGTAGTTCTTCCCCGGCGAAGGCCGGGGCCCAGTCGCGCAGGTCGAAGTAACAACGCGCCGCCGCCGCCATGGTCCGCCCTCTGCTGGGCCCCGGCCTTCGCCGGGGAAGCGCGAAGAGAGGAAACCGCCGCCACCTAAAATGACCCGCGAAAGAAAAAGCGCCCCCACCATCCGCCCGCGCAACCGATCGCTTGGCAACGGCGGCGCACTGGAGGATAGGCGAGTCATGAAAACCTCCCCCGTCCGCAGCCTGTTCGCCACGCCCTTCTACGACGGCAAATTGAAGGACGCGGCGCTTGTGGCCGAGCTCGACCGGTCGTGCCGGATGCTCGCGGAGGATGACCGCGCGGGACGGACCTGGTCCAAGGCGCACGGCTATCGCGGCTACACCTCCTACGCCTCGCTCAACGACTTGCCGATGCGCGACCCCGCGTTCGGCGATCTCGTCAAATTGCTCAACAAGCATGTCGCGAAGTTCGCCGAGGCGTGCGCGTTCGATCTGCAAGGCGGCAAACTCAAGCTCGACAGCTTGTGGGTCAATGTAATGAAGCCGGGCGGCACGCATTCGGGGCACGTCCATCCGCACAGCGTGATTTCGGGGACGGTCTATATCGCGGTGCCGGACGGCGCAGGGGCTTTGAAACTCGAGGATCCGCGACTGCCGATGATGATGGCCGCCCCGCCGCGCCAGCCCGATGCGCGCGAGGACCAGCGGACCTTCGTCTATGTCGAGCCCGAAGCGGGGAGCATGTTCCTGTGGGAGAGCTGGCTCCGCCACGAAGTCGCACCGGGGACGGCCAAGGCCGAGCGGATCAGCATCAGCTTCAACTATCGCTGGTGATGTTTGGCGGGATGGCTTTACCGTCACCCCTCACCCCAAAAACTCCCGTCATGCTGAACTTGTTTCATCATCCACCGTGCGACAAGCACGGTCCGGGATCGCGGAGGGCTGGATCCTGAAACAAGTTCAGGATGACGGACGGTTTTGCAGAACTCTCGCGAAGATGGAAATGACGAGAGTACGGCATGGACACCTCTTTAGTCCAAAGCCTGTTCCCATTCCCGACACGCTGGCATTCCGCCGCGCAACGGCCTATCGCCCACGCTTCACATCATAACGCGCTTCAAGGACCATCATGGGATTTCGCTGTGGGATCGTCGGGCTGCCGAATGTCGGCAAGTCGACGCTGTTCAATGCGCTGACGCAGACCGCGGCGGCGCAGGCCGCCAATTACCCGTTCTGCACGATCGAGCCCAACGTCGGCAACGTCGGCGTGCCCGACGACCGGCTGTCCAAGCTGGCGGCGGTCGCGGGGTCGGCCAAGATCATCGAGACGCAGCTCGGGTTCGTCGACATCGCCGGGCTGGTGCGCGGCGCGTCCAAGGGCGAGGGCCTCGGCAACCAGTTCCTCGGCAACATCCGCGAAGTCGACGCGATCGTCCACGTGCTGCGCTGCTTCGAGGATGACGATGTCACCCACGTCGAGGGCAAGGTCGACCCGATCGCCGACGCCGAGACGGTCGAGACCGAGCTGATGCTGTCCGATCTGGAAAGCCTCGAAAAGCGCGTCCCCAACCTCGCCAAGAAAGCGACGCAGGGCGACAAGGAAGCCAAGATCGGTGCCGCCGTGCTCGGCCAGGCGCTCGAACTGCTCCGCGAAGGCAAGCCCGCACGGCTGACCGTCCCCAAGGATGAGGACGAAGCCCGCGTGTTCGCACAGGCGCAGCTGCTGACCGCCAAGCCGGTCCTCTACGTCTGCAACGTCGAGGAAGCGAGCGCCGCCGAGGGCAACAGCCAGTCCGCACGCGTGTTCGAAAAGGCCAAGACCGAGGGCGCGCAGGCAGTCGTCGTCTCCGCCGCGATCGAGGCCGAGATCGCGACGATGGACGCCGAGGAACGCGGCGAGTTCCTGTCGGAACTGGGCCTTGAGGAAACCGGCCTCGCGCGCGTCATTCGCGCCGGGTACAAATTGCTCTCGCTGCTGACCTTCTTCACGGTCGGTCCCAAGGAAGCGCGCGCCTGGACGGTGCATGCCGGGGCCAAGGCGCCGCAGGCGGCGGGCGAAATCCACACCGACTTCGAACGCGGCTTCATCCGCGCCGAGACGATCGCCTATGACGACTATATCGCGCTGGGCGGCGAAACCGGTGCGCGCGACGCGGGCAAGCTGCGGCAGGAAGGCAAGGAATATGTCGTCCACGACGGCGACGTGCTCAACTTCCGCTTCAACGTGTGATGTTGCCGGGCGAACGCCGCGCGCGTAATGATGCGCGCGTGTTCGCCCGGATGATCCTTGCGCTGTTGCTCGCCGCCTTCGCCTTTCCGGCGATGGCGAACGGGCCGTGCCATGATTCGGCTGCGATGATGCCCGGGATGATGATGGCGGCGATGGCCGCGCCGATGGCGCACCATCAGAATGCGCAACACGACCGATCCGATGAGCCGCGCGGCATGGCGGCGCATGTCTGCATCGGTTGCATTCCACCGGCGATGATCGCCCCGCGTCCGGTATCGACGCCCTTCACGTATGCGCCCATGCGCCGCGCGATCGCCGTGACGGCGTTTGCCACGGGTCCCAGCGCACCGCCGATCCTGCCCCCTCCGCGACCGACGGTCTGACTCGAGCGGCGCATTTGCGCGCCGCGCAGACCTGATCGATCCGCGAAGGACCTACGATGAACCGACCCCTGTTGGTCACGGCATGCGCCGTGGCCGCGTTGCTGCCGTCCGCGGCACGCGCGCAACATGCGATGATGCCCGGCATGAAGATGGATACGCCGAAGGCAAAGGCGAAACCCGCCCACGCGCGGCCTTCGGCGCGAGCGAAACCCGCCCCTTCCCCTCCTTCTTCGCCTTCCCCGGCGGAGGCCGGGGCCCAGTCGCGCAGCCTTGATCCCCACGCGCAGCACATGATGCCCATGGACGCCACGACTGGGCCCCGGCCTGCGCCGGGGAAGGAAAAAGGCGTGAAGCATGCCAAGCCTCAAACGTCCGCGGGCGAAGCCGACCCTGGTTCCCCTTCCACCTCCCCTTCCCCGGCGAAGGCCGGGGCCCAGGTGCGCAACCTCGATCCCCACGCGCACCACACAATGCCGATGGACACTACTGGGCCCCGGCCTGCGCCGGGGAAGCAGGGCGGGGCAACTGCGCCGACTCACATGATGTCGGACATGGGCATGGCCATGCCGGGTACCCCCGCCACGCCGCAAGACCCCCACGCCGGACACGACATGGCGGGCATGACGATGCTCCCCTTCGACGGTGCATACGGCGAAGGCCCGGGCACGTCGCGCAACCCCGGCAATGCCGGGCAAATGCTCGGCGAACACCGCATGCTCGGGCAGTGGGGCATGATGCTCCACGGCTATCTGTGGGGCACCTATACCGACCAGGGCGGCCCGCGCGGCGCCAACATGGTGTTCGTCGAATCGATGGCGATGCTGTCGGGCACGCGCGATCTGGGCAGCGGCGCGCGGCTTCAGCTCCGCACGATGATGAGCCTCGAACCGCTGATCGGCAAAGCCGGCTACCCCAATCTGTTCGCGACCGGCGAGACCGCGGACGGCGTCAATCCGTTGATCGATCGCCAGCATCCGCACGACCTGTTCATGGAATTGTCCGCGCGCGTCGACGTCGACGCCGGCAACGGCAGCGCGTTCCTCTACGGCGGCCCGGTCGCCGAGCCCGCGATCGGTCCCTCCGCCTTCATGCACCGTGCGTCCGCCACCTATGAACCGATGGCCCCGATCACCCACCACTGGTTCGACAGCACGCATATCGCCTACGGCGTTATCACCGCAGGCTATGCCGCCCCCCGCTGGCAGATCGAGGCATCGGCGTTCCGCGGGCGCGAACCCGACCAGTATCGCTGGGCGATCGAACGCCCGTCGCTTGACTCTTGGAGCGTCCGCGCGACCTGGACGCCCTCCCCCGCCTGGGCGGTCCAAGCGAGCCACGGGCAACTCAAGAGCCCCGAACAGCTCGAAGCGTTCCGCAACGAGCGGCGCACCACCGCGAGCGTGCAATATGCGCACGGCGGAGTCGCCACACTGCTCGCCTATTCGGCCAAGCATAAATTGCCGGGGCGGGTGCTGAGCGCGTGGCTGGCGGAAGTGAATTGGGACATCAACCGCCACGACACGCTGTTCGCCCGCGGCGAGAGCGTCGCCAACGACGAACTGTTCCCCGATCCGGCGAGCCCGCTCCACGACGCGAAGTTCCGCGTCGGCAAGCTGGAAGGCGGCTATGCCTACCGATTGCCGCTGGCCGGGCCGTTCGATCTGGCGCTCGGTGGGGCGGTCGGTGTTTATGCCAAACCCAAGGCACTGGATCAGGCTTACGGCACGTTCCCGGTGAGTTTCAGCCTGTTTGCCAAAGTGTCGCTGGCGCGATGAATTCGGGCTTCGTTCGTGCCGCAAGAATGTCATTGTCGTGACGCAGTTTTCGCGCAAGGGCGGAGTCATGCGTTGGACCACCCGGATTCTCGCCGCTGCGCTGTGCGCCGCTCTGCAAGCCTGCGTCACCGCGCCCGTCAATGCGCCCAGGCGGGATGCGATGGCGGCGGTGGAAGCGCCGCGCGCGCCGGTCACGATCCTGATCTCGATCGACGGTTTCCGCCCGGACTATCGCAACCGCGGCGTGACGCCCAATCTCGATGCGCTTGCAGACGGCGGGATCAGCGCGGCGATGCGGCCGTCCTTCCCCTCGGTCACTTTCCCCAACCATTATGCGATCGTCACAGGCCTGCGCCCGGATCGCAACGGGATCGTCGGCAACCGCATGGAGGACCAGCGCCGCCCGGGCGAAGTCTTCACGATGCAGAGCGACGATCCGTTCTGGTGGACCGAGGCCGAGCCGATCTGGGTGACCGCAGAAAAGGCGGGCATTCGCAGCGCGACGATGTTCTGGCCGGGCTCCAACGTCGACTGGAACGGCATCCGCCCCGATGATTGGCAGCAATACGCCCATGCCATCGATGCGCGTCAGCGGGTCGACTCGATCATTGACTGGTTGCGCCGCCCAGCGGCGACACGGCCCCGCTTCCTGACGCTCTATTTCGACGCGGTCGACAGCGCCGGACACAAATACGGCCCTGACGATGCCCATGTCACCACCGCGGTCCGCGACGTGGACACCGCGATCGGTCGCCTGCGCGCGGAACTGTCCCATCTGGGGCAACCCGCCAATCTGGTGATCGTCGCCGACCACGGGATGGCCCCGATCAGTCCGGCCCGTGTCGTGCGGATCGACAAGATGCTCCCGCCCGATGCGTTCCACGCCGTTACCGACGGTCCCTATGTCGGGCTGGATCCCGTTGCTGGGCGTGATGCGGAGGTGGCGCGTGCCCTGCTTGCCCCCCACGATCACCTGCAATGCTGGCGCAAGGGTGCGGTGCCGGAGCGTTTCCATTACGGGAAGAATGCGCGGGTCCCCGCTTTCGTATGCCTCGCCGAAACGGGCTGGCTCGCGCTGACCAAGGACGCGCCGATCGATCACCCGGTATCCGGTGGCACGCACGGCTTCGACCCCACCTCGCCCGAAATGGCCGCGCTGTTCATCGCAAACGGCCCCGCGATTCGGCCACGCGGCGCGATCACGGCATTCGACAATGTCGATGTGACGCCGCTGCTGCGCGACTTGCTCGGCCTACCGGCAGACGCGAAGCTGGACGGGGACGACACGCCGTTCCGGGAAGTAGTGGCGCGCTGATTTCCGGAAAACATACCGACCGGGGCCAAGCGAACTTGTCGCTTGCACTCGTGTCGCCGCCATCCGACACTCGCGCCATGCAGTATTTCGAAGACATCGTACCAGGGACAAAACAAGCGTTCGGTACGTATCGTGTAACGCGCGAGGAGGTGATGGCGTTCGCCAAAGCCTATGACCCGCAGCCCTTCCATCTTTCCGACGAGGCCGCCGCCGCGACGCATTTCGGTCGGCTATCCGCCAGTGGCTGGCATACCTGCGCAATGACGATGGCGATGGTCGTCGCCAATCTGGAGGCGAACCAGCAAGCCGGGCTGGGCTCCCCCGGGATCGACGCATTGCACTGGCTGAAGCCGGTCTATCCGGGCGACACGCTACGCTGCGAGACGGAGATTCTGGACAAGCGCGCGTCCCGCAGCCGGCCGGAAATGGGGAGCTATCGCAGCCAGATGACCGTGCTCAACCAGGACGATGTCGTGGTCATGACGTTCGTGTCGACCGGGCTGATCCGGACTCGCCCGATCGACTGACCCGCCTCAGCGCGGACGACCGCCACCCGAACGGCCGCCGCCCTGACGCCGCCCGCTGCTATATCCGCCCGGACGGCCGCCGGGTCGGGCACCGATGCTCCCGCGTCCGCCACGGGGAACCCCAAAGCTCCCACGATCCCCGCCGCGAACGCCATAGCTGCCGCGAAAGCCGCCACCCGGACGACCCCGTACGCCGTAATCGCGCCACATCGGGCGGATCTCCCGGCGCGCGCTGCGCCATCCCTGGGCACGGCCCTGCCAGTATCCGCGTTGCTGCGCGTTCCAGCGATACCGACGATTGGACCGGTCGAACACGTAATAGCCTGTGCCGGGATAATAGAAGTCGTTGTTCCAGCCCCAATAGGGATCGCCGGCATAGCCGCCATAATAGGGGTCCCACGCCGCATTGGCGTAGCCGGCCCCGATCCCGACACCCCCGTAGCCGCCACCGTAGCCGCCACCATAGCCGTAACCATCAGCGCAGGCACCAAGCCCCAGCGTCGCGGTCAACGCGGCGGCGGCAAAGGCCAGCTTCTTCAAAGGACGAGGTATCGAGATCGACATGGCGGGGCTCCAATGGTGGCCCGGCGCAGGTCGAGCGTGTCACACTATAACCGTTTGCGACACTACCCGTTCCGCCAGCGCGCTCAGTGCCCGGGGAAGGCGATCAGCGAATCGACCGCGATCCCGTCTCCGCGCAGTGCGTCCGCACCGCCGAGATCGGGCAAGTCGACAAGGAACTGCGCCTGTTCCACCACCGCCCCCGCCTTGCGCAGCAGCCGCACCGCGGCACGTGCGGTACCGCCGGTTGCGATCAGATCGTCGACCAGCAACACGCGTTTGCCGGGCGCGCAGGCGTCCTCGTGCATCGCGATCCGGTCGGTGCCATATTCGAGCGCATAATCCTCGGCGATCGTCACGCCGGGCAGCTTGCCGTCCTTGCGGATCAGCAAGACACCGGCGTTGAGCGGTGCGGCGAGCGCAGCCGCGAAGATGAACCCGCGCGCCTCGATCCCCGCGACCAGATCGACCGGCCCGATCGTCGCTGCCGCCATCCGCGCGATGCTTTCGGCGAAACCATGCGGGTCGAGCAGCAGCGTCGTGATGTCGCGAAACTGGATCCCCGGCTTGGGAAAGTCCGGAATGGTGCGGATCAGGGCCTTCAGATCATCGTTCACGGCGGACTTCCCTCGTCGGTCCGGCAAAAGCCGGGGGGTGCCTCCTACCCACAAGCGGGATCGCATTCACGCAAAAAAAGGCGGCCCGGGCGCTGGCCCGGACCGCCTACGATATCGGATGACGCCAGGCCGCCGCAGCGGCAGGGCGGATCTCAGTGCTTCAGGTCGCGCCAGATGTTCTGGTACGCGCCATAAGCGAGCGCCGAGAAGAACAGCAGGAACAGCACCACCGCGATCCCCGCACCATGCCGCTGCGGCAGATTGGGTTCGGCGGCCCATGCCAGGAACGCGCTGACGTCCTTGGCATTCTGGTCGACGGTCGACTTGGTCCCGTCGAGATAAGTGACCTGTCCGTCCTGCGTCAGCGGGGGCGGCATCGCGATGTTGAGGTTCGCGAAATACGGGTTGAAGTAGAGCCCGTCCGGCGTCTTCGCATCGGGGAATTTCTTGAGCAGCTCGGCGGGCTGGTCGGCATAACCGGTCAGCAGCGAATAGGTATAAGCGGTGCCGTCATGCCGCGCCTTGGTGATCAGCGACAGGTCTGGCGGGTTGCCGAGGCCGGGGTAATAGACCGTCGGGAACTTGTCGGCGGGCGTGTTGGGCCGCTCGACCTTGTCGCCGCTCTTGGGATCGATATCCACCGCCTTGACCGCCCAGTCCGCCGCGAACTTCTTCACCTGCCCAGCCGAATAGCCGAGCTGGGTCAAATCACGGAACGCGACATGCTTGAGCGAATGGCAGTTCGCGCAGACTTCCTTGTAGACCTGCAGCCCGCGCTGGAGCTGGCGCTGGTCGTAGGTTCCAAAGAAGCCGTTCGACGCGAGCGAAAGTTCCTTGGGATGCTTGTGGAATTCCTCGGTCGCGGTGGGGGCGACGGGGTCGGTGATGAGCCCCGAGATCGAGCTGAACAGAGCCAGCCCGAGGACGAAGACGAAGGCAGCCCCGACGGCCCATGAAATGTAGCGGATCATGCTCGAATTGCCCCTTATTCGGCCGGAACCGGGCTACCGCTGACCGCGGTATGCGCCGGACTTGTGCCACCCTTGCCCGCCAGCACCGCCTCGGTGATCGAGTTGGGGAGCGGACGCGGACGCTCGGTCCGTGCGACGATCGGCAGGATGATCAGGAAGTGCGCGAAGTAATAGGCCGCGCAGATCTGGCTAAGGATGACGTATACCGGCTCCGCAGGCGACCCGCCGCAATAGCCGAGGATCAGCACGTCGGCGACGAGCACCCAGAAGAACGTCCGGTACACCGGGCGATAGTTGGACGAGCGCACCGGCGAACTGTCGAGCCACGGCAGGAAGAACAGCAGCAGGATCGACCCGAACATCGCGAGCACCCCCCACAGCTTCGCGGGCAGGATGAAGTCGACCGTGAAGGCGCGCAGAATCGCGTAGAACGGCCAGAAATACCATTCGGGCACGATGTGCGCCGGCGTCTGCAGTGGGTTCGCCGGCACGTAATTGTCCGGGTGGCCAAGATAGTTTGGCGCGAAGAAGATGAGCCCTGCAAAGATCAGCAGGAAGATGCCGAGCCCGAACCCGTCCTTCGCGGTGTAATAGGGATGGAACGGCACCGTGTCCTGCTCACCCTTGACGTCCACGCCGGTCGGGTTGTTCGACCCCGGAATGTGCAGCGCCCAGATGTGCATGATGATGACGCCCGCGATCACGAACGGCAGCAGATAATGCAGCGAGAAGAAGCGGTTGAGCGCGGCATCGTCCGGCGCGTAGCCGCCCAGCAGCCAGATCCGGATCGTCTCGCCGACCACGGGGATCGCCGAGAAGAAGCCGGTGATGACCTGCGCGCCCCAGAAGCTCATCTGCCCCCAGGGGAGCACATAGCCCATGAACGCGGTCGCCATCATCAGCAGGAAGATGGTCACGCCAAGCAGCCAGATCATCTCGCGCGGGGCCTTGTACGACCCGTAATAAAGCCCGCGGAAGATGTGGATGTAGACGACGATGAAGAACATCGACGCACCGTTGGCGTGCGCATAGCGCAGGAACCAGCCCGCGTTGACGTCACGCATGATGTGCTCGACCGAATCGAACGCGACCCCGCCGTTCGCCGCATAATGCATAGCGAGGACGATGCCGGTGATGATCTGGATGCCGAGCGCGGCACCCGCGAGCACCCCGAAGTTCCAGAAATAGTTGAGGTTGCGCGGCACGGGATAGCCCGCGCCGACCGCGCCATAGACGAGGCGCGGGAGCGGCAGGCGCTCATCGATCCACTTGGTGAACCCGCTTTGCGGTGCGTAATGCTTGGCCCAGGGAAAACTCATCGTTCTATCCTCAACCCACCGTGACCGTTGTCGGCGTCGTGAATGCATATTCCGGAACCGCCAGATTGGTCGGTGCCGGGCCTTTGCGGATGCGCGCAGCGGTATCGTATTGCGACCCGTGGCACGGGCAGAAATAGCCGCCGTACTGGCCGCGATTCTCGCTTGCGACGATGCCCTGCGGGATGCAGCCGAGATGGGTGCACACGCCGAGCGTGATCAGCCAGTTCTTCTTGCCCTTGGTCCGCTGCTCGAGTGTCTCGGGGTCGCGCAGTTCGGACAGCGCCACCTTGTCAGCGGCGGCAATCTCGGCAGGCGTGAGGTTGCGGACGAACAAAGGCTGTTTGCGGAACGAGGTGACGATGCCGGACCCCGCCTCGATCTTCGAGAGATCCACCTCGGTCGTCGACAGGGCTAGCACGTCGGCGGAGGGGTTCATCTGGTTGATCAGCGGGACGATCGCGACCACGCCACCGACACCGGCGGCGGCGACTGCCGCGATATTGAGAAAGTCGCGACGGCGCGGCGCTGTCTCGTCGAATGGAGTGGGATCTTCCCCAATTGGCACGGCGGAATCGACTGTTGCCATTGAATAGCCCTTGTACCTCTGCCCTTCGCCCATCTGCTACGTGGCGACGGTCGTTCGTTCATATTGGGAAGAGCGGACACGAATGTGCCCGTCTGCCAGTCGCCCCCGCACCGTAGTTAGGGACGGTTCATGTTAGACGGCGTAACGACATTTTGCCAACAGCAATTCGTGCGTGGTAGCGGGCTGTCGATGCGTATCGCCCTTTACCAACCCGATATCGCCGGCAACGTCGGCGCCATTCTCCGTCTCGGCGCGTGCCTCGGCGTTCCCGTCGATGTGATCGAGCCGACCGGTTTCACCTGGAGCGACAAGGCGCTCGCGCGGTCCGGAATGGACTATGCGGATACCGTCGACGTGACCCGGCACGCCGACTGGGATGCGTTCCTGCCGACCGTGACGGGCCGGCTGGTGTTGTTGACGACCCGCGGCGGGACTCGGCTCGACGCCGCGACCTTTGCGGCCGATGATACGCTGCTGCTCGGATCCGAGGGCAGCGGCGTCCCCGACAGTATCCATGCACTCGCCGATGTCGCGGTGCGAATCCCGCTTGCGGCGGGGATGCGGTCGCTCAACATCGCGGTGGCGGCGGGAATCGGGGTCGCGGAGGCGCTGCGGCAGACCGGCGGCTGGCCACACGACCCGTGATCCGACATTCCCTCAGCATCCGTCAATTCCGCGCAGGCGGTCAGCCAGTATGGATCCCGGCCTCCGCGAGACCTTTGATAAAGTAGGATTACGGACCCGCCCTTTGCTGTTTTCCCGCGAAGGCGGGAATCCAGAGCCGAGCAGAACAACGGCTTACAATTCTCGCGACTCCTGGACTCCCGCCTTCGCGGGAGAACACTTATGGTCTCGAAGAGGACATGCCGCCGCGGGGATGACGGAATGGGGGGATGACCGAATGCAGGAACGGCAAAAACGGGACGTAGCCCCCTAAGCACCTTTACCAATGGTTCACCCCGCGCACCGTGACGAGTAGAGCCCCTCCCCATCACAACAGGACAGCTAAGCCGTGGACATTGCACTCGACCCCGAACAGGCCCGCGCTCGCACATGGTTCGAGCTGTTGCGCGACCAGATCTGCGCTGAATTCGTCGCGATCGAGCGCGAGGCGGGTTCGGATGCCGACTTCGAGTACACGCCATGGGATCGCACCGATCCCGATGGCTCGCCCGGCGGCGGCGGCGTACGCGGGGTGATGAAGGGCAAGGTGTTCGAGAAGGTCGGCGTCAACGTCTCCACGGTCGGCGGTACGTTCGAGGGCGATTTCGCCAAGTCGATCCACGGCGCGGCGGAAAACCCGAGCTTCTTCGCAACCGGAATCAGCCTGGTGGCACACATGGCCAATCCGCATGTGCCCGCCGTCCACATGAACACGCGTTTCCTCGTCACGACCAAGCGCTGGTTCGGCGGCGGCGCGGATCTCAACCCGCCATTGCCCTATGCCGAGGATACCGACGAGTTCCACGACGTGCTGAAGGCCGCGTGCGACCCGCACGGTGCCGATTATTACGATCGCTACGCCAAATGGGCGGACGAGTATTTCTACATCCCGCACCGCAAGGTCCATCGCGGCGTGGGCGGCATCTTCTGCGATCACCTCGAGGGCGACTTCGACGCGAACTTCGCGTTCATTCAGGATATCGGGCGCGCGTTCCTCGACGTTTACCCACGAATCGTACGGCGGCGCATGAACCTGCCGTTCACCGCCGCCGACACCGCCCAGATGCTCGAGTGGCGTGGGCGTTACGCCGAGTTCAACCTCGTCTATGACCGGGGCACGCTGTTCGGGCTCAAGACGGGGGGCAATATCGATGCGATCCTGATGAGCCTGCCGCCGCTCGCGACATGGTCCTGAACACGGTCGGCATCGCATGGCGTTGATTCCGGTTCGCGAGAATGAGGTCGCCGCGGTGGTCACGACGCTGGAAATGCGTCGACGCCCGCCGCTGCGACCGCTTCCTGCAGCACCGCTGCGGCTGGTGCGCTGGCATCAGCCCGACGCGGACAAATATCGCGCGCTGTTCCGCCGCGTCGGCGCGCCGTGGCTGTGGTTCTCGCGGCTGGTGATCGACGAAGCCGCACTGCTGAAGATCATCCACGACCCCGCCGTCCAGGTCTTTGCCGCGATCGATGCCGCCGGGATCGAGGTCGGGTTCCTCGAACTCGACTTCCGGCAAAACGCCGCGTGCGAAATCTGCTACTTCGCGTTGATCCCGGAACTCGCGGGTCGAGGGCTGGGACGGTGGCTGATGGCGGAGGCACTCACCCGCGGCTGGGGCAAGGACATCAAGCGCGTCTGGCTACACACTTGCTCGCTCGATCATCCGTCTGCGCTCAACTTCTACCGCAAACAGGGGTTCGAGCCGACCCGACGGACGGTCGAGACCTTCGTCGACCCGCGCCTCAGCGGTCACCTGCCCCCCGACAGCGCGCCTCACATTCCCTTGTTGAGCCGTCGATAGAGCGCAACCTGGATCAGCAAGGTCGTGACCATTCCGATCGTCACGCCTGCCGCCGCCCCCACCTGAAGAATCGCGGCGACAACGGGGTTTGCGAGCGGTGCCCCGGCCAATGCCGCGCCGATGCTGCGGAACGGCAGTGCCAGGATGTCGCCCATCAACACCGTGATGCACGCAAGCCCCATCAGGATCAGCCCGTGACCGCGCGTCAACCGGAAGCTCTGCGTAAAGGCGGCGATCACCCCCATCGAGGGTTTGCCGATCAGCAACGGCAGCGCGAGGAGCAACCGCCCCTGCAAGTACAAGCCGGGCAGGAACAGCAGCAGCGTGCCCAGGCTGACCGGGAACGACATCAGCAGCGACAGCAGCACGACGCGTGGCAACAGCGCCAGCGCCTGCAGCAACGCGCCCTGCGCGGTCGGGCGATCACGGTCGAGATACAGGAACAGCACGGTTGCACTGCCGAACAGCAGGATGATCGACAGGGCGATGACCGGCAAGCTGTACACTTGCGACCACGCCTGAACGGCGGCCAGCCAGGCGCTCGTTTCCTCGGCATTGCTTGGCAGCGCGGGCGGCCTTGCCACGAACATCGCAAGCGCGATTTGCGGTACGAGCAGCAGCAGCCCGCACACCCCGATCAACACATCGCGATCGCGCTTCGCCATCGCCCACGCGTCGCGCAGGACCGCTGCGATATCGAGTCTTGCCAGTGCCTGTTTCATGCGCCCTCGACGATCGCGGCAAACGGGCCCGACGCATCCTTTGCGTCGCGCAATGCCAGATACAGTTTTGCCAGAAACGCGAACGCCAGCACCGAGAACAGCGTCGAGACGATCGCCACCACGCACGCCGTGAGGATTGCTGACAACGACATCAGTCCAACGCCCCCGATCAGGATGCCGAACACCGCACCCGCCACCATCCGTGCGGCCAGTCCGGCGATCTGCGACACGATCAGATACAGCAGGATCACGCCCATGATCTTGAGCGCGCTTCCGCGGGTCAGGCGAAACGCGCGGGCGAACACCCCCAGCCCGCGATGTTCGTTGATCAGCGTGGGGTAGATCACCGACAGGCGCGCAACGATCCACAACAGCACCGGCAGCAGCACGAGCGAATAGAGGCTCGCAAGCAGCACGATCGGCGCGCTGACGGTTTCGAGCGACGGTTGCACCGTCGTCTGCCCCGTCATCTGCGCCATCGGAATACCGCTCATCGCGAAACCGATCATCGCAGGAAGGAAAAGCGCGAACACTGCGATCAGGGCAATGGCATTGACGGCAACCACGGGAAGGAAGCGACGGTTGGCGGTTCGGACCGCCCCGCTCCGGCCTGCGGCCGGGTCGATCGCGAGCGCAGTCACCGCGACCGCGCCCCAGTTGCTCGCCAGCGACAGGATCACGACCAGGATGCCCGCGACCGAACTCCCCGTCAGCCCGATCGCGCCGACCAGCGGCACGAGATTCCCGATCAGCGCGATCGGCAAAAACATGCCCAACAGCACGATCGGCGTCAGCGGCGCGAGATTGTCGCCGACGAACTCGGTCGTCCGGTCCCATACCGTACTCATCGTCGCCGTCACATGTGGTCTCCCCGTCTGTCGACCCATAAGGGACGCCTGCCCCGAAAAGCGCATTGGCGCGCTGTTAGCGCAACGCCGGACAGCTTGCCAATGACTTGCACCCGCGGCGCGACTGGAGCAATCGAGCAAGGGTGGACCATCTTCCCGACGACATCGAATGGCGCATCGCCCCCGCCCCCGTTCCCTATGCGGAAGCCCTCGCTGAAATGGAGGCGCGCGCGGCGGCGGTCGCCGAGGGTCAAGCACGCGAATTGATCTGGCTGCTCGAACATCCCCCCGTCTACACCGGCGGCACCAGCGCGGACCCCGCCGACCTGCGCAATCCGCAGTTTCCCGTGATCGGCACGGGACGCGGCGGGCAGTATACCTACCACGGCCCCGGCCAGCGCATCGGCTATGTCGTCCTCGACCTTACCCGGCGTGGGCGCGATGTGCGCCAGTTCGTCCATGCGCTCGAAGGGTGGGTGATCGATACGTTAGGGGATCTGGGGATCACCGCGTTCCGCGCGCCGGGGCGGATCGGGATCTGGACGACGGTGCCCGATCCGGTCTTTCCGCAAAGCACGACCGAAGCCAAGATCGGCGCGATCGGGGTGCGCGTGCGCCGCTGGGTGACGCTCCACGGTTTTTCGGTCAATCTCTCGCCCGACCTGTCCCATTTTGCGGGAATCGTCCCCTGCGGCATTGCCGACTTTGGCGTGACCAGCGCGGAAGCGCTTGATACGCCGATCGATTTTGCAACCTTTGATGCCGCCCTGGCGTTGCGACTTCCAGCCTTCCTAGAAACTCATTCTTTGGGGCGGCAAAACTAGGCTTGAGGGCCAGACGTATTACGACTAATGTCCACCACGGTTTGGGTATTAAAGGTCTCGAGACCTGCCAATCCATCTATCTAGGGAGCTTTCCAATGCGTGCATTCATTTCCAAGGTCGCTGCTGGTTCGATGATCGCTGTTGCAGCGATCGCGATTTCGGCTTGCACTCCGAAGACCGAGACGACGACGACCGACAACACGATGGTCACCGACCTGAACTCGACCGACACGATGGCAACGTCGACCAACGACACGATGACGTCGACCGACGGCGCGATGGCAAACGACGGTGGCATGATGGCGAACGACACCATGATGATGTCGAACACCACGACCACGACCACGAACGCGATGTAATCTTCCCTCACGGGAAACATCGTTGAAGGGGCCGCTCGGGAAACCGGGCGGCCCCTTTCGATTCGTGGCATGCGGGGCGTCGCCGGGCCGGATTTTTCTAATCGGAATCGAGGCGATTTCAGACTTGGTTTGCGACGGGCCGATCGGCTAAAAGAGTTGGGAAGCTCCGCGAAAAGCCGTAAGCGCTGCTGCGTGAATCGAGAGGGAACGAATGACCGTGTTGCGTATTTTCGCTGCGTTGACCGCCACTTGCGGCGTCGCGCTGGCAACTCCTGCTTCGGCGCAGTTCTTTTTCCAGTCGCATGACATGACGGCACCGCCCATCTCGGGCGATGAGCCCGGCCAGCTCGCGCTGCCGGATGCGACACCTGCGGAAGTGCGCGCCAATCTGCTGTGGAACCTCCGCTCCGCCCTCAACGTCGCGGCGCTGCAATGTCAGTTCGAGCCGACGTTGCTCAACGTCGAAAACTACAATGTGATGATCAACAATCACAAGGACGAGCTCAAGACCGCGTTCGACACGCTGGTGAAGTACTTCAACCGCGTCAACAAGACGCCTAAGGCCGGTCAGGCCGCGCTCGACCGGTTCGGCACGCGGACCTATTCGTCGTTCACGACGGTCGGCGCGCAATACGGCTTCTGCCAGACCGCGTCGCAGATCGCGACCAGCGCCGCTTATGCAAAGCGCGGTGAGCTGTACAAGGTCGCGATCGCCGACATGGGCACGCTCCGCAACTCGCTGACGCCCTGGGGTGAGCAGCGCTTTGCCCGCCGCCCCCGAATCGAGACGCGCGTTTCGGTCCCCCGGTTCGATGAGATGTGCTGGTCCAAGAACGGCGAGTGGGTTTCGCGGCGTTGCGGCGAGTTCAAGGCGACCTTGCGCTGATACGACCGCCCAGGTGCGGGATGCGGCGCAACGCCTGCACCCCCCACTGGACGGCTAGCGCAGGCCCAGGGTCTTGTGCGCCTGCAACGTCAACCGCCACCGCGGCCGCGCCATGACAAGGTCGATCGCCGCCGCATGGTTCGCAACCGCATCGACACTGTCGAGCGGCTGGATCAGATGGTGTGCAAAATCCCACCGTTCCAGCTCGGCGACGTCGCTCCCCGGCTGCGGCCATACCAGCTTCAGCTCGTCGCCCTGCCGCTGAACCACCACGCTGCCCGCCTTGGGGCTGATGCACACCCAGTCGATGCCGGGATGCGCGGCCAGCGTCCCGTTGCTCTCCATCGCGATCGTGAATCCGGCGTGATGAAACGCCTCGACCAGCGCGTCGTCGATCTGGAGCATCGGTTCGCCACCGGTCAGAACAACGAACCGTTCGCTCAGACCCTCGCCCCAAAAGTCGACCGCCGCTGCCACCAATTGCGTCGCGTCGGCGAACCGGCCCCCACCCGCACCATCGGTACCGATGAAATCGGTATCGCAGAACCGGCAGACCGCAGTAGCGCGGTCCTGTTCGCGCCCCGACCACAGGTTGCAGCCGGCAAAGCGCACAAACACCGCGCGACGCCCCGCCTGAACGCCCTCCCCCTGGAGCGTCAGGAACATCTCCTTGACCGCATAGCTCATGCCATCAGACCGCGTAGCGCGTCGGATCGGGCAGGCCAGCGTCCTCGAAGCCCTTCTTGCGCAGGCGACAACTGTCGCACGTTCCGCAATGCAGCCCCTCCGGGGTCGGATCGTAGCAGGACCAGCTCATCCCCGCGTCGAGCCCAAGCCGGTCGCATTCGCGCACGATATCGGCCTTGGTCATGTGCTGCAGCGGCGCGTGGATCTTGAACGGTTCGCCCTCAACCCCGGCCTTGGTGGCAAGCTCCGCCAACCCTTCGAACGCCGCGATGAACTCTGGTCGGCAATCCGGATAGCCCGAGTAATCGAGCGCGTTCACCCCGATGAACAGGTCGCGTGCACCCGCGGCCTCGGCCCAGCCAAGCGCAAGGCTAAGGAAGATCGTGTTGCGTGCCGGAACATAGGTCACCGGAATACCCGGCAGCACGCCCTCCTTGGGGACGTCGATGTCCGCGGTCAGCGCGGACCCGCCGAACGCGGACAGGTCGAGCGGCAGGACGATGTGCCGCTCCGCCCCCAGCGCCTTGGCAATCGTGCCGGCGGCATCGAGTTCGCAGCGGTGCCGTTGATTGTAATCCACCGAAAGCGCGAACAGGCGGTAGCCGTCCGCTTTCGCCCGTGCGGCGGATACCATCGAATCTAGCCCGCCCGATACCAGCACGACGGCTGCAGGGGCGACCTTTGGGGTCTTTTGATCTGTCATGATGCGCCGGTAGATAAGCGCCGTCCCCGCGACACGCAAGCACGCCGCCCTGGATGGCTGCTGCACAGAAAAATGGGCCGCCCGTAAGCGACCCAGGGGGTGCCCGAGTATGGGCAGATCAGGAGAAAGCTTTCCGTCTGGAATGCAGTCTTTGATCTACCCCCCAATGCGTAAATGAAACACTAACGATACCGCCGGATCAGTGCACGCGTGCACCCGGCGTGCAGGCCCCGATGTATCGCGCCTCGAACGAATCCTCGAACGGCGCGCCGTTGATGATGCCCTGCGTATCGAGGTTAAAGGAACGCGGCGTAGCGACCTTTACGGTGGTCTGCCCGTGGCTTCCCTGGCAGGTGTAGTGCACCGCAGTGGCGTTCGCGTCGTTGACCGTGACGGTGTGCTGGCATTGCGCGACATCATGTCCGTAATGGATCAACACACGCGGGTCCCGGATGCAGAGCGTGCGGGTTTCGGGATTGGTCCCGATTTCCTTCAACTGCCACTGCCCTCGTTCGACCCGTGCCAGCGCCACGAGCGCAGGATTCGCTGCCGCCGTCGCAAGCCCGCCGCCCAACACCAGGGCAATGCCGGCCAGCGAAGCCCGCACCATGTTCCGATTCTTCATGATCATCCTAGACGTCCCCGCCGAACCTGCTGCACGCCTGCCGCGCACCGCTGCCGCCTTGACCGCTATCTGGGGAGTGCGCGCCGACTTACAATGACGCAGGCGTAACAATCTCGAGTGCGGCGGGAACCGGAAACTTCTGCGCACAGAACGCACAATCGACGACGATAATGCCATCGGCGTCGGCCATGTCGCGCTGTTCTTCGGGCGGGAATTTGGCAAGAACAGACGCAATATAGTCGGGCGAACACCGGCAGCCGCGCACGAAGCGTGTCTCGCCCTGTACGCGCACTTCGGTCTCTTCGTTGAACAACCGCCATACCAGCATTTCCAATGCCAGCGCGGGATCGGCTAGTTCTTCTGGCTTCATCGTGCTGCCCAGGATCGCGACATGCTCCCATTCGGGGTGGTCCAGCCGGGTGTGGATCCGGTCACGTCCGTCCTCGCCCTCCGGCAGATGCTGCAACAGCAACCCGCCCGCGACACGGCCGTCGGCACCATTGCCGTGCATTCCGACGCGGATGAGGGTGGGGATTTGCTCGGACTGGAGGAAATAATGCTCTGCCGCTTGGCTCAGCGAATCGCCATCGAGCGGGACGATCCCCTGATAGCGTTCCCCGGTGGTCGACTGGTCGAAAGTGATCGCCAGATACCCCTTGCCGAACAGCGCGTAGAGGCTCGGGTCGGCGGGCGCTTCGGCGAGCCGCTCGGCATCGAAATCGACATAGCCGCGCAGTTCGCCGCCGCGGTAATCGCATACCAGCAGCTTGACGATCCCGCCCTCGGTCTGCGCCTGCATCGTGAGCTGGCCGCCTGCTTCCTTGAGCGTCGAGCCGATCAGCGCAGCCAGCGTCAGCGCCTCGGTCAGCAGCGCCTCGATCGGTGCAGGATAGGCGTGCGCGGCGAGGATCGTGTCGAGCACCGGCGCAAGGCGCACGATCCGGCCGCGGGCATGGCGCGCGGGGATGGTGAAACCGATCGCGCGATCGGTGTCGGCGGGGGTGGTGGGGACGGGGCTGGTTGGAACGGGGGTCATGCTTCTACCTCTGAACTTTGGTACCCCGCCCTCTTCCGTTCGTGCTGAGTAGAGACCGAGTAGCCCCTCTTCGGGGCGTATCGAGGGCGTGTATCGAAGCACAGGACGCGCGCGCCAACCTGTCCTTCGATACACGCCCTCGATACGGCTTCGCCTACTCGGTCGCTACTCAGGACGAACGGGAAAAAGAGAGGCGTCGAGCGAGACGACACCCTCGGGACAACAGAACCAAGAAGATAGGAACCCCCAGCCCCCAATCAACCGATCTGCCCGAAGCACCACCGCAGCACCGATTTCTGCGCATGCAGCCGATTCTCGGCCTCGGGCCAGATCAGCGACTGCGGCCCGTCGATCACTTCCGCGGTCACTTCCTCGCCGCGATGCGCGGGGAGGCAGTGGAGGAACTTCGCATCGGGCTTCGCAGTCGCCATCAGCGCAGCGTCGACCTGATACGGCCACATCGCCGCGAGCTTGGTCTCGGCGTGATCCTGCCCCATCGATATCCACGTGTCGGTGACGATCACGTCCGCGCCCTCCACCGCTTCCTTGGCGGTGCCGACGATGCGCGCACGCCCCTTGCCCAGCGCGACGTCGCTTTCGGGCGGCATGAACCCCTGCGGGCACGCCGCAACCACGTCGAACTGCATCAGCCCGGCGGCCTCCATGATCGACGCGAGTACGTTGTTACCGTCCCCAAGCCATGCGACCTTGAGGCCGGGGAGCGGCTTGCCCGCTTCCATCAGCGTCAGCAGGTCGGCCATGATCTGGCACGGGTGCGAATTGTCGGTCAGGCCGTTGATCACCGGGATGGTCGCGTGGCGCGCCATCTCTTCGAGCTTCTCGTGGTCATCGGTGCGCAGCATGATCGCATCGCAATAGCCCGACAGGACGCGCGCGGTATCCGCGACGGTCTCGCCGCGCCCGAGTTGCGTCGTGCCCGCGTCGAGAATCACGCTGTTCCCGCCCAACTGGCGGATCGCCATGTCGAAGCTGACGCGCGTGCGGGTCGAGTTCTTCTCGAACACCATCGCGAGCGTGTGCCCGGCGAGCGGTGCGTCGGCATCCGGCTTGCCCTTGGGCCAGCCCGCGCGTGCGGCCTTGCGGTCGAGCGCATCGGCAAGCATCGCGGCGACGCCGTCGGGACCCGCGTCCGAGAGACTAAGGAAATTGCGCATCATGCCTCCCTCTTCCCGCTCGCGGGGAGAGGGCAAGCGAGCGCAGCGAAGCGCGGGAGAGGGGCAGTCACGCGGACGGCAGTGTCAGGCACTGCCCCTCTCCCCGACCCTCTCCCCGCAAGCGGGGAGAGGGAGACTTGCGCGCTCACGCCGCCACCGCCAGCGCGGTATACGCCCGCGCGCCGTCGCTCAGCTTCTGGACGAACTCGGTAATATGCGCCTCCTCGATCACGAGCGGCGGAAGCACGCGGACGACGTTCTCGCCCGCTGCGACCGTCAGCAGCCCGTGATGATCGCGCAGATGCGCGACGAAATCGCGCGCGACCGCGCTGTCCTTGAGCTTGATGCCGAACATCAGCCCCTTGCCGCGGACACCCTCGAAGATCTGGTCGTGGTTCGGGATCATCTGCTCGACCGACGTACGCAGCCGCTCGCCCATCGCCGTCACGTGCTCGAGGAAACCGGGTTCGAGCATCACGTCGAGGATCGCCTCGCCCGCCGCCATTGCGAGCGGGTTGCCGCCATAGGTCGAGCCATGCGTACCGAACACCATGCCCTTGGCCGCTTCCTCGGTCGCGAGACACGCGCCGAGCGGGAAGCCGCCGCCGATGCCCTTGGCCGAGGAGAGGATATCGGGGGTGATGCCGTAATGCTCATAGGCCCACATCTTGCCCGTCCGGCCATAGCCGCACTGGACTTCGTCGAGCACCAACAACAGGCCATGCTCATCGCACGCCTTGCGCAGGCCCTGGAGGAACTCCGGGGTAGCGGCGGAGACACCGCCCTCGCCCTGAATCGTCTCGACCATGAAGCCAGCAGTCGTATCATCGATCAGCGCGAGCGCCGCTTCCAGATCGTTGAACGGTGCGTAGGCAAAGCCCGGCAGCAACGGCTCGAACCCGTCGCGCATCTTGGGCTGGTTGGTCGCCGAGATCGCGCCCATCGTGCGCCCATGGAACGCGTTGTTGAAGGTGATCAGCATGGTCCGCTGCGGGTTGCCGGTGACGAAATGATAGCGCCGCGCGGTCTTGATCGCGCATTCGACCGCTTCGGTGCCCGAATTGGTGAAGAACACCGTGTCCGCGAACGAACTCTCGACGATCCGCTGCGCGAGATGCTCGCCCTGTGGGGAACCGTAGAGGTTGGAGACGTGCATCAGCGTCGCGGCCTGCTCGGCGATCGCCTTGACCAGCGCGGGGTGGCCGTGGCCGAGCGCGTTGACCGCGATCCCGGCGGCGAAGTCGAGATATTGCGCGCCATCCTCGCCGTAGAGATAGACGCCCTCGCCGCGCACCGGACGCACGCCACACCGTGGGTATACGGGCATCAGGGCTGGGGTCGACACGACGCGTCTCCTTCAAAAAGCAAAAGGGCGACCTGTACGGTCGCCCGATCACGGTTTTTACGGAGATTGGGGGGCGAGCGCAACACCATGTGTTGGTGGTTGCGTGTCGGGCTCAGGCGGGGCGTTTCATAGGAAGGGATTTATCACGCAAAGGCGCAAAGGCGCGAAGAGAAGAAGATGATGCAGGCTTGACCGAGCAGGGCGCGCCAGGCTGTTCTGAATGAGCTTCGCTCGGCACACTCTGCCGCAGGCATTCAAAACCTTCCTCCTTCTTCTCTTAGCGGCTTTGCGCCTTTGCGCGATAAAACCCTTCTACCACCGCCAACCCAGGACGCAGCGTCAGTTCTTCAACCGCCACCCGCTCCGCAGCAGCAGATAGCACAGCAGCCCAAGCACGATGTCGATCGCCAGGATGATCACCGACCCCAGCATCACCGGCGAATCCGCCGTCCCCAGGAACCCGTAACGAAACCCCGAGATAATGTAGAAAAACGGATTGGCATGGCTGAACGCCCGGAACGCCGGTGCCAGCTTGTCGACCGAGTAGAACGTCCCCGACAACAACGCCAGAGGAGTGATCACGAAGTTGGTCACCGCCGCCGCATGATCGAACTTGTCCGCCCACACCGACGTCAGCACGCCAAGGAACGACAGGAACGCCGCGCCCAGGAACCCGAACCACAGGATCGCCAACGGATGCCGCGGCGTGACATGAACGTCCGGATAAAGCGCCATAGCCAGCCACACCACGAACCCGACGATGAACGCCCGCGTCATCGCGCCGCCAACCAGTGCGGTCAGCAATTCCATCGTCGACAGCGGCGGCTGGAGATAATCGACGATCGTCCCCTGGATCTTGCCGACCATCAGCGAGAAACTCGCATTCGCAAAGGCAGGCCCCATCATCCCCTGGCTGATGATCAGCCCGGGCGCGATGAAATCGGCGAACGGGATCTCGACCCCGCCGACCAGAACCGGGCGTTTCGCGCCGGTTGCGATGGTAAAGACGACCAGAAACAGCAGCGTGGTGATCGCGGGCGCCCACACGGTTTGCAACTGCACCTTGAAGAAGCGGCGAACCTCCTTGATATAGAGCGTTCGCAGACCGCCCCAATTGACGCTCCGGATGACCGGGACGCCGGGGGCGTTCATCGCCGTTGTACGAATTTCGCCGATTGGGGGCTGGCTGCTCATGGCATGGTCGCTAAAGACTGCCGCCGCCGCCTGCAACCCGGAACAGGAATTTGGCGGCCAGGGACGATTGGAAACGAGAGCAGATGAGCTGGACCGACGAACGCATCGATATGCTGCGCAAGATGTGGGAAGCAGGGCAGACCGCGAGCCAGATCGCCGAGGAACTCGGTGGCGTCAGCCGTAACGCCGTGATCGGCAAGGCGCATCGCCTGGGTCTCCAGTCGCGCCCGTCGCCGGTCAAGCCCAACGATGGCACCGCCAAGGCCGCCGCTGCTGCCGCCGCAGCCGCCCCCCAGGCCGCCGCACCGCCCGAACCCAAGCCGACCCCGGCACCAGCCGCACCGCGTCCGCCGGTCGAGCGAGTCGCGCCGCCCGTCGCCGCAGCCCCGCCCCCGCCGCCGCCCGCACCGCGCCCGGTGATCGAGGCGGACGCCGAGGACGAGATCGAAGACGACGCCGACGACGACGCAACGGAGACCCCCGCCGCACCGCCGCGCCCGGCTCCGCCGATCATGCGCTCGGTCGGCCCCGGTGGCTTCCTCCGCCAGGCCCCCGGCGAACAGCAGGCCCCGATCACGCCCGCCCCGCCGCGCCGCCTCGTTCCGGCCAAGCCGTCGGCCGACATGGCCGGCAAGACGACGCTGCTCGATCTGAGCGACAAGATCTGCAAATGGCCGATCGGCCATCCCGGCGAGCCCGACTTTCACTTCTGTGGCGAGAAGGTGAACCCGGGGTTCCCTTACTGCGTCGGCCATTGCGGCCACGCCTATCAGGCGCAGCTCCCGCGCCGCGATCGTCGCCCCGCACCGCCGCTCCCCTTCGGCGGCCCGCGCGCACGTTAAACTGCAACGTTACGTATGAAAAAAAGGGCCGCGCACCAACAGGTGCGCGGCCCCTTTTTTTGCCGACGAAACGGCAGCCTTAGAAGCGGAACTGCGCGGTCGCGCGGACGCTGTGCCAGCGGAACTTGTCGTCGCTGCGACGGAAGTCGGTGCCTGCCGTATTCGGCGCGAGCACGAACGGGTTGGTCGCAGGAGCCGACCCCTGCGTCACGCGAACGCGCGCACCGTCGTCCTTATACTGGTTGTACAGATACTCGAGACCGACCGAGAAGTGCTTGCCAAGCTTCTGCTCGACACCGCCGCCTGCCACGAAACCCCACGCATCATCGTCACCGCCCGCTGCGAAGGCATTGGCGGTGTTGCTGGTCTCGAAGGTCGAGTTGATCTTGGCATAGGCAACGCCGCCGGTGCCGTAGAACAGCGTCCGGTCGAGCGCATAGCCTGCGCGCGCGCGGATGTTGGCGTTATAGTCGACTTCGCGCGTCATCGTGTAGGATGCGGGCGTGGTGCTGAACCCCGAGACGCTGTCGCGGACTTCGCTCTTGCCGAATTCCCCGATGGCCCCGACGACGATGTTGCCGAACTGCTTGTCGAACCCGACGCGTGCCGAATAGCTGATATTGTCCTTGTCGTTCCGGCAATTGGCGTTCGCGCTCGACCGCGCTGCGCCGTTGCAGAAGCCCGGCGAGAAGGCATTTCCACCAGCTGGGGTCGTCACCGTGTCGCCGAACCGGCCATCGCCGGTGCGGTCGAACAGGATCGACGAACCGACGTCATTCGGCTGTGCATCGAAGCCGACCGTGCCGCCGATATAGACGCCGTCGAACGGCTTATCGTCCATGTCCTGTGCGATTGCCGGCGTGCCAAAAGACACCAGCGCAGCGCTCGCGGCTGCGAGGAAATAGGTTTTACGCATTAAAAACTCCCTGTCGTGCTTGTACAAAGCAGCTGAGGAACGTCTCGACCGGAAGATGGAGGCAGCGGCAACATTACTTTACGGCAACCGTCGGAACCGGCAAAAATCGGATCAATATTCAGGTCGGGCAATGCCGCTTGGCAGTGCCACCCCGCGCACCGTATAGCGGGGTATGTCCGAAGACCTGTTCGCAGCGACCCCGAAACACGTTCCTACCGATTATGACGCCGCGTCGATCGAAGTGCTCGAAGGGCTCGAACCCGTCCGGCGGCGGCCGGGCATGTATATCGGCGGCACCGACGAGCGCGCCTATCATCATCTCGCCGCCGAAGTGCTCGACAATGCGATGGACGAAGCGGTCGCGGGCCATGCCACGCGCATCGAGATCGAGCTCGCGCCGGGCAACCGGCTGACCATCTCGGACAATGGCCGCGGCATCCCGGTCGACCCGCATCCCAAGTTTCCGGGCAAGTCCGCACTCGAAGTGATCCTGTCGACGCTCCATTCGGGCGGCAAGTTCGACGGCAAGGCCTATGCGACCAGCGGCGGGCTTCACGGCGTCGGGGTCAGCGTCGTCAACGCGCTGTCGTCCGACACGGTGGTCGAGGTCGCACGCGGACGCGAACTGTACCGCCAGAAATTCGCCCGCGGCGAGACGCTCGGGCCGCTCGAGCATGTCGGTGCGGCGCCCAACCGGCGCGGCACGACCGTTGCGTTCACCCCCGATACCGAAATCTTCGGCCCCGACATGGGGTTCAAGCCCGCCCGGCTCCACCGCCTCGCGCGGTCCAAGGCGTATCTCTTCGCAGGCGTCGAGATCCGCTGGAAGTGCGCGCCGGAGCTGATCGGCGACGACACGCCCGCCGAAGCGGTGTTCCAGTTCCCCGGCGGCCTCGCCGATCATTTGCGCGAGCAACTTGGCAAGCGCGAATGCGCGACGACCGAGCTGTTCGTCGCGCGGCAGGATTTCCCCGGCACCGCGGGCCGCGTCGAATGCGCGGTCGCCTGGCCGTTGTGGAGCGACGGCAGCTACAGCTGGTATTGCAACACCATCCCCACCCCCGACGGCGGGACTCATGAGAACGGCCTGCGCGCCGCGCTGGTCAAAGGCATTCGCGCGTTCGGCGATCTGGTCGGCAACAAGAAGGCGAAGGACATTTCCGCCGAGGACGTGATGACCGGGAGCGAGCTGATGCTCAGCGTCTTCATCCGCGATCCGCAGTTCCAGAGCCAGACCAAGGACCGCCTCACCTCGCCCGAAGCCGCGACGCTGGTCGAGCGCGCGGTGCGCGATCACTTCGACCATTTCCTCAGCGACAATATGGACCGCGGCAAGGCGCTGCTGAGCTATGTCGTCGAGCGGATGGACGAACGCCTCGCGCGGAAAGCCGAGCGCGAGGTCAAGCGCAAGACCGCCACCTCGGCGCGCAAGCTGCGGCTGCCGGGCAAGCTGACCGACTGCTCGTCCAACGGCCCCGAAGGCACCGAGATCTTCATCGTCGAGGGCGATTCGGCAGGCGGATCGGCCAAGCAGGCGCGCGACCGTAAGACGCAGGCGATCCTCCCGATCCGCGGCAAGATCCTCAACGTCGCGTCGGCGACCTCGGCCAAGATCCACGCCAACCAGGAAATCGCCGACCTGATCCTCGCGCTCGGCTGCGGGACGCGCAAGGACTGCAACCCGGATCACCTGCGGTATCAGCGGGTCGTCATCATGACCGACGCAGACGTCGACGGCGCGCATATCGCGACGCTGCTGATGACCTTCTTCTTCCAGGAAATGCCCGAGATCGTCCGCGCCGGGAACGTCTTCCTCGCGCAGCCACCGCTGTACCGGCTGACCGCGGGCACCAAGAGCCTCTACGCGATGGACGACGCGCACCGCGCGCAGCTCGAGGCGACCGAGTTCAAGGGCAAGAAGGTCGAGATCGGGCGATTCAAGGGCCTCGGCGAAATGAACCCGATGCAGCTGCGCGAAACCACGATGGACCCCAAGACCCGCTCGATGCTGCGGATCACGCTGCCGCAGGAATATGAGGCGCGCGCCGGCGTGAAGGATCTGGTCGACCGGCTGATGGGGACCAACCCTGCGCATCGCTATGCTTTCATTCAAGAAAATGCCGCCCGGATGGACGAGGACGCAATCGACGCCTAGCCTTTCTCCCGAATCAGGGAGTCCGGGCGATGGTGGCAACGCGGTGGTCGATATTCGGGGTCCTGCTCGCGGCGACACCGCTGACAGCCCAAACCACCCCGCCCCCGGCCGTGCCCGATACCGCCGCCACCGGACGCGACATCGTCGTCGTCGGCAGCCGTGCCCCCGACCTGCGCAAGCGGCTCGACATCTGCATCGCCGAGGGGTGTCGCCCCGACAAGGATATCGCGATCACGCTCGATCTGGCGCAGGCGCAGTTCGAGGCGGGGCATTATGAGGACGCGCAAGCCGCCCTGCTCGCCGCCCGCCACCGCACCGCGCGGTTCGCCAAGGACTATCCGGTCGCGGTCGCCAACCTGTTTCACGCCACCAGCATAATCTCCGCGCACCTCGGTGATCCCGAGCCCGAATGGTCGAACGCGCTCAACACGATCAGCGCGATGAAGGCGGGCATGTCCGAAAAGGATCCGCGCGTGTTTATCGAACGGATCCAGCTCGGCGACGCCTATGCCCGCGCCGGGCGGTTCGACGAAGCCAGCGTCCAATATCGCGAGGTCGCTGGCCGCGCGCACAAGCTCGGGATGATCGAGACCGAAGGGTTGGCGCGCGTGCGCTACGCAACGCTCAAGACTCACCTCGCCGAACAGGTCTATGCCCATTACGCACCGGTCGCGCGCAGGGCGATCGACGCGATCCTCGAACGGCGCGAACCCGAAATGCAGCCGATGGTCGAAAGCGCGCGCCAGCTGAAGATCCAGCTCGCCGCGATGACCGCGACCGACGCCGAACTCGACCAGCTGATCGCGCGCTATCCTACTCAGGCGGCCGGTGCGCCTGCGGTGCTGCTGTATGCGCCGCCGGTGCTGATGACCCCGACCGGGCAGCGCCGCCCCAATGGCACCGCCGCCGACAGCTACACGCTGTTCAAGTTGAACCCGACGACGGTCTTTCTGGAACATCTGGACTATCTCTGGATCGACGTCGTCTATACGATCGGCACTGATGGCCGGGTCCGTGATGCGCATGTTGCCGGTCAGGGCGAGCAAGTTGCCGGGACCGGGGACTGGCCCGACAAGATCGTGGAGGCGATCGACGCGCGCCGCTACGCGACCCAGGCGATGCCCTCCAAGGGACGCGAGCGCTATACCTTCACGTCGAACCTGACGATCAAGACCGGGACGCGCATTCCAGGCCGCAGCGGCATTCCGCGGCTGCTACGCGTCGATCTCGACCCAAGAACCGACACGCCGCTGCCCGAACAGCGGTCGTAACCCGGATCGGGATCGGCGACGCGTATGTCGCCGATCCCACCCGTTCCCCTACAGCGCGACCACGCCGCCATCGTTCTTGGTGATCACCACCGTGGCCGAGCGCGGACGGATCGTCGCTGCGGCGGTGCCGGTTGCCTGCGTGTCAGGCCAGTGGCTGGTGATGTTCGACGGGTTCCCGTTTTCACCCGGATGCTGGATGTTGACGAACAACGTCTTGCCGTCCGGCGTCGAATCCACCCCGGTGATTTCCGCCTCGAGCGGGCCGACCAGGAAGCGGCGGAGCGTCGTGCCCGGCGCCTTGCCCACGCGCGTCGCCTGCGTGCGCCCGGCGTTGGTGACGGTCTTGACGCCGCCGTCATTGACCGGGCCCGGCATCGCCGCGAGCATCATGCAGTTGGTGACGTCGGTATAGGCGCTGTCGTCGGTCTGGATCCACAGCACCGGCGTCACCAGTCCCGAGGCGTTCGACGGACGCCCGAACCACAAGCCGTCGGGGCTCGAGAAATCGTTGGTCGCATCGAGGCCGGACAGGTTGATGTTGACCGGGTCGAGATCCGCGCCAGCGCCGAACGCATAGATGTCCCAGGCGAAGCCGAGCGCCTCGGACGTGTCGCCGGTTTCGCGCAGGCGGATGATGTGGCCGTTGCGGTTGGAGACCGAGGTGCTGGGCGGATCGAGATAGGCGCGCGGGTTGGCGGCATCGGTGTTCGCCGCGGTGCGCGAGCTGTTGTTGGTGAGCGTCAGATACACTTCGCCGCTGACCGGGTTGACCGCGGTCCATTCCGGACGGTCCATCTTGGTCGCGCCGAGCGCATCGCCCGCGAGGCGGGCGTTGGCGAGCACGTCCGCCTGATCGGCAAAGGTATAGGTTGCGTTGCCCGCGGTCAGCGGCCCGCTGCCGAAGGTCAGTGGCGACCAGCTGCCCGAGCCATCGGCGTTGAACTTGGCGACATAGAGCGTGCCGTTGTCGAGATATTTGTCGCCGATCGAGAGGCGGTCGGTGGAGGCTGCATCGGCCGCGGTCCACGGCGTGTTCGAGACGAACTTGTAGAGATATTCGTTCTGCGCATCGTCGCCCATGTACCAGGCGGGCTTGCGCCCGACGACGAAGTTGGACGGCCAGCAGCCCTCATGATTGAATCGGCCGAGCGCGGTGCGTTTGCGGGGCGCGCTTGCCTTGTCATACGGGTCGATCTCGACGACCCAGCCGAACTGATAGGGCTCGTTGCGGAAATCGTCGGTCGCGGTCGCGCCGGTGACCCGTGCGTCCCAGCGGCGGTAGAGCGTGTTGGTGCTGTCCGCGGGGACGACCGTCGACCAGCTGTAATTGCCCGTCGCGCTGGTCACGCCGGAGCGAGTCAGCGCGGTGACTTCCCGTGTCGTCCGCAGCGCATTGTCGGTCGCGGTCGGGCGGCGGAAATAGCCCGCCCAATTCTCCTCGCAGGTCAGGTTGGTCGCCCACGGCGTATAGCCATTGGCGCAATTGTTGATCGTGCCGCGTCCAGCGACGCCGGTCGGCGAAAACGCGGTCTTGAGCAGGTCGCTGCCCTTCGCCGGTCCGTTGAAGACCATCGGCGTCAGCGGCGTGATCCGGCGGTTGAGCGCGCCCGCCTGGACATAGCTCCATGCACCCGCACTGCTGCGCGTCACCTCGACGACGCTGAGGCCGTGGCACTCCATTTCCTTGAGCGCTTCCGCCTCGGGGCGAACGCCGCCGGGAGACGTCGCGCCAGCGGTGTGGAGATACGGTTGGTTGATGTTCTCGTGGTTCATGACCAGCAGCCCGCGCGTGCTGCTGCTATCGTCGCGCGTCGTTCCGGCAGCGGCCAGGCCGAACCAGTGCAGCGCATCGCCATGATCGCCCGCGCGGGTCGAATAGCTCGTGTCGGTGCCGTCGTTCTTGTACGCGGGCGTTGCCGCGTCGATCGGATCACCCAGGCGGTAAAGGATCGAGACGGTATAGCCCGCCGGTACGGTGACGACGTCGAGCTTGTTCTTGGAAACGGCCGCAAAGCCGAGCGTTGCCGGGCTCACGACGACCGACGTGTCGGTCGTGATCGTCAGGCCATTGGTGTCGGTCGAGCTGTAGCGGAACACCAATGTGGTGGCCGCACTGACGCTGGGGGCGATGAAGGTCGTGCCCGCCGCCGTCTGCGTCAGTCCGACGCTGGGACCAGAAACCTGCGTGAACCCGCTCTGTGCGACTGTCGCGGTGTTGGCAGCGACACCGGTCAATGTAACGACACGGCCAGACGTCGTCTCGCCCGACGATCCCGCGGTGACAGTCGGTCCGGGGCCCGAGTCCTTGTCCTCGCCACACGCCGACAGCACCGCGCCGCCGAACACCGCGAACGCCGCCGCCTTGGTACCGCCAAACAGCGCGGCGCGGCGCGAATAGCGCCGGTCGATCAACGCGTTGAGCGAATTGCCGCCATTGCTGCGATTGGTGTCGATGTCGCCATCGTCATAGCCGATGGTGATGCTGGTCGAGTCGGTCATGCGTCTGCCCCCGTCGATCGCGTGGTCGCGTCGTTTCTGGGAGCAGCCATGCCGCGCCAACCTGACGGGAAGACGTCAATTCCGCTACGGAACGAAGACGTTGCGATGACGGATCAGTGACAACCGCGGCAACGCCCGCGCGAAACCGTCATTCCGCGGGATTCATCCGCTTCTGATGATATTTCAAGCGAATGACGACCGCAGCGATCATGTGGAGCGCGGCGACACCCAGCAGGAACAACGGCAGCACCATCGGGATCTGCGGCGCATAGCGCGCGCGCACCAGGGCTAGCACCGCGGCGATGATCGCCACCGCGACCCCCATCCACCGTACCGGGCGCGCGACCATCCGCAATTCGCGCTGATAGGCTGCGCGTTCGCCAGGATCGTTGAGGTTGGGCGGGGGTGTCATCGATCGATCCATTCGGTTGCGAGCAGCCCCCACAGGAAGGTGTCGCGCACGCCGATATGCGTCTCCCATTCGCCCCGCAAGCGCCCTTCCAGCGTGAAGCCGAGCGCCTTGAGCAAAGCATTGGAGCGCACGTTGTCGGGATCGGTGTCCGCAAACACGCGCCGCTGCCCTTCGGTGACGAACAGATGGTCGATCACACACGCCACCGCCTCGCGCGCCAGTCCCGCACCGCCATGCGCGCGTGCAAGCACATAGCCGATTTCCCGGACGCCCGGCCGCTTCTCCCCTGCTGCGACGAAACCGATCGCGGTGTCGTCCGTCGGCAAGGTGATCGACCAGGCGCGCCAACTCCCCTCGCCTTCGACGAAACTGGCACGCACCGCCTCGACCGTCTCATACGGCGCATGCGACCAGTAGGTCATCGCGTGCGGGTCGGACAGCGTCGGGAACAACGCCTCGGCATCCTCCACCGTCCGCGGCCGCAACCGCAGCCGCGCACTGGCGAGGACCGGAACGTTTCTCACCGCGTCAACGCGGCGACGAGCGCCTTCACCTTCTTCTGCCGCCACTGCGGCAGCGGTGCGACGAGCCAGTAACCGAGCTGATACGCCCTGGCCTCCGTGATCGCGACGATCCGGCCGGACGCCAGATCCGCCGCCGCCAGCAATTCAGGCACCGTCGCGCGCCCCAGCCCCTGCGCCGCCGCATCGATCGCCAAGCCGGCATCGCTCACGCGCACGAGCGACACCGACTCGTCGTTGATGCACCCGGGCCACGAGATGCGCGTGTCCGCGCCGCCGCCCGGCCGTTCGACCGTCACCATCCCGGCGGACGCGATCGCCTCGCCCTCATGCTCGCCCGGACCATCGCCCCAGCGGATCGCAAGATCGAGGTTCGCTTCGGTAAAATCGATCGCCGCGCTCGCATTCGACGCATCGGCGGAAATCAGCACGAAGCGCATCTCCGGGTCGTCTCGCGCGATGTCGGCAAGCCGCGGCATCAGCCATTTCTCGGTCAGGTCGCGCGGCGCGGCGATCGTCAGCGACTTGCTCGTCTGCCCCGCCTGCATCGCACGGACGGCTTCCTCGAACTGCAGGAAACCGTGTCGCAGAGCCGCAAGCCCGCCCTCGCCTTCCGGCGTCAGTTCAAGACCCTTGGTGGTCCGTCGGAACAGCACGACCCCGAGCGTGTCCTCCAGCGCCCGGATCTGCTGCCCGACCGCCGCCGGGGTCACCGCCAGTTCGTCCGCAGCACGCGTAAAGCTCAGATGCCGCGCAGCCGCATCGAGCACGCGCAGTCCATTCAGAGGCAGATGCGTGCGTTTCATCCGCCGGTTGCCCCGAACAAACGACTCATGCGCCCACCGCCGGCGCGATCAGCGTGAACCGCGGGATGTCGACATCGAACGCGGCACCATCCTCGGCGAGCATATGATAGCTCCCGACCATCGCCCCGCTCGGCGTCGCCAGCGGACACCCCGAGACATAGTCGAAACTCTCGCCCGGCGCGATCGTCGGCTGTTCGCCGATCACACCTTCGCCTTCGACGGTATGGCGTGCGCCACGTCCGTCGGTGATGATCCAGTGCCGCGTCAGCAGCTGGACCGTCCGGTCCGACACGTTCTCGATCCGGATATGATACGCCCAGAACCACCGCCCGCGCTCGGGCTCGGACTGTTCGGGAAGGAAGCTGACGGACACCCGGACGACAACGCCGAAGGTTTCCGCGACATAGGGGAAAAGCGCCTTCACGAAGCGGACTCCCTGCACTGACCGCCCACGATACTCAAAGCCCCGCCGCCGTCAGCGCCTGATCGATGTCCCCGATCACGTCGTCGGCATCCTCGAGCCCGACGTTGAGCCGCAGCAACCCCTCGGTCACGCCCATCTCCAGACGCTTGTCCTCGGCGACACTCGAATGCGTCGTCGAGGCGGGATGCGTCATCAACGACCGCGAATCCCCGATGTTGTTCGAGATGTCGACAAGCTCGAGCGCGTCGAGCAACGCATGTGCCTGCGTACGACCGGCAACCTCGAACGCGAAGATCGGGCCGCATGCCTCCATCTGGCTCATCGCCAGATTGTGCTGCGGATGGCTCGGCAGGCCGGGATGAAGGATCCGCGGCACCCGCCCCTCGATGAAGCGCCCGACCTTGACCGCATTCTCCGACTGCCGCCGGATCCGCAGGTCGAGCGTCTCGAGCCCCTTGAGGACCACCCACGCATTGAATGCGCTCAGCGTCGGCCCGGTGTTGCGCGTGAAGGGGAGCAGCGTGTCGTTGATAAACGCTTCCGTCCCGCACACCGCGCCCGCCAGAACGCGCCCTTGCCCGTCCATCATTTTCGTCGCGCTATAGGCGGTCACGTCCGCACCGAATTCCATCGGACGCTGCAGCGCAGGCGTCGCGAAGGCATTATCCACCACCGACGTGATCCCGCGCGCGCGCGCGATGTCGCACACCGCCTTCAGGTCGACGACGTCCATCGTCGGATTGGCGGGGGTCTCGAAGAAAAACACCTTCGTGTTCGGGCGGCACGCATCCTCGAACTGCTGTGGATCACGCGCGTCGACGACGGTCGTCTCGATCCCGAACTTGGGCAGCAACGTATCGACCAGCCACCGGCACGATCCGAATGCCGCACGCCCCGCGACGACATGGTCGCCGGTCTGAAGCTGGCACAACAGGACCGCGGTCATCGCCGCCATGCCGGTCGCCATCGTCCGGCACGCTTCCGCGCCTTCGAGCAGCGCGATGCGGTTCTCCAGCATCTCGACCGTCGGGTTCTGCAACCGCGAATAGGTCATGCCGGTCTGCTCGCCGGCGAAACGCGCCGCGGCGTCCGCCGCGCAATCATAGGCATAGCCCGACGTCAGGAAGAGCGCCTCGGAGGTTTCCCCCCATTCGCTGCGCGCGGTGCCGCCGCGGACAGCTTGCGTTGCGGGGCGCCACTGGCGGGTGATGCTCTGGTCTTGTCCGGTACGGCGTTTCATGGTGCACGCTTTGCCGGTTGGCGGCGGGGCGCGTCAATGCCCGTTCCCGCCGACATCGCTTGAAAGCAAGTCCGTTCGGCTGGATAGAGGCGCTCGTGAGCGACGCCCGGCCCCATCCCTATCGTGCAGCGGCCGCTCTGGCGCTGCTCGCGCAGGCCTTGTTCAGCTATCGCCTGACGATTCCCACCAAGCTGATGTTCGACGAAACGCATTACGTCCCCGCCGCACGGACGCTGATCGCGCTCGCCGGACCGACCAATATCGAACATCCGTTGCTCGCGAAGGAAATCATCGCCTGTGGCATCCTGCTGTTCGGCGATACGAGCCTGGGGTGGCGGTTCTTCTCGACGCTCGCCGGGACGGGCATCGTCCTCGGCGTGTTCGCGATTGTCTGGCTGATGCTGGGGCGCGTCCGCCCAGCGGTGTTCGGCGCGCTGTTCGCGCTGTTCAACGGCACGGTGTATGTCCAGGCCCGCATCGGAATGCTCGACGGCTTCATGGCGGCCTTTGCGATCCTCGGGTTGGCGGCGTTGATGTGGGCGATGCGGGGACGGACCGCGGCGCAGGCGTGGTCCCGCTGGATTCTGGGGGCAGTGCTGCTGGGGCTTTCGGTTGCCGCGAAGTGGGCGGCGGCACCGTTGATCGCCTTTGCCGCAATCGGCTTCGTCCTGCTGCGGCTCCACGACGCCCGCAACGGCGGACGGTCCATGTTTGCCGCGCTGAATGCCGGGGGGCATCGCCACTGGCCCGGGATGTCGGCGGTTCCGGCAATCCTGGCGCTCGGAATGGTCAGCGTGGCGGTGTATTTCGCCACCTTTGCGCCCGCTTTCTTCTACACCCACGATCCTTTGACGTTCGGCACGCTCTTCTCGTTCCAGCAGCGGATGTACGACCGCCAGACACTGCCGTTGCCGCCGCATCCCTATCAGTCGGACTGGTGGGCCTGGCCGATCATGCTCCGCCCGATCTGGTATCTGTACGAGCGCGTCGACGGGGCCCAACGCGGGGTATTGCTGATCGGCAATCTGGCGGTGCTGTGGGGCGGGCTGATCGCGGTCGCCGGGTGCCTGTATGTCGCGGTTCGCGACAGGGTGCCGAAACTGTTCGCCGCTGCTGGATTGTGGGTCGCCAGCTATCTCGTCTGGATCGTCATTCCCAAGAAGATCGGCTTCTTTTATTACTATTATCTGCCGAGCATCGCGCTGTGCATCGTGCTGGCGGTGGCATTCGACCGGTTCGCACTGCCCCGGCGATGGGAACAGATCTTCCTCGCGGTAACGATTTTGATTTTCGCGGCCTTCTACCCTGTGTTGTCGGCTGCACCGCTCCCGGGGCCTGATTCCTTCCGCTACTGGACGTGGTCGCCGACCTGGGTGTGAGCTAAGTCATCGTTCGCACCGTTCGTCCTGAGGTGCGACCGAGTAGGCGAAGCCGTATCGAGGGCGCGTATCGAAGGACAGGTTCCCGCGCCGCCCGACATCAAAAAGGGCGCCCGGGTTTCCCCGGACGCCCCACCAGTTCGGACTGCGCTTGGGAGCAGCCCGATCTGTTTCGCAATTACATGCCGTTCGACAGGTTCGTGTCGGCATCGTTGGTGCGCATGTCGGTCGCCTGGTTCTGGCCCGTTGCGCGCACTGCGTCTGCCGTGTTCTCGAGCATTGCTTCGCCTGCCGGAGTCGTTGCGTTGTCCGCAGCGTCCTCGAGGTTGTCTGCAACGGCTTCAGAGTTGGCTTCGATATTGTCGGCAGCCTGCTCGCGCGGGGTCGAGTTGCAAGCGGCCAAGGAAACCAGACCAGCAGCGGCTGCGAGAACGAACATCTTCTTCATCGTGATATACCCTTTTCGAACGGCTCGAAGGCCGAAGGGACATAAATCACAGCGCTCCGGTTTGTTCCAGTATCCGCATCATAAATTTCGTACTCTGACGAACGATACTGTAAAATAACGATTATTTTATCTACAGTTGATCGCCTTGGTCCGCCGCCGCATCAATCGAGCGTCAGGACGATCTTGCCCACATGATCCCCCGCCTCCATCCGACGATGCGCCGCGGCTGCCTCCGCGAGCGGGAATGTGCGATCCAGCACCGGCTTCAACCGTCCCGCCTCGACATGCGGCCAGACCGTGCGATGCAGTTCATCCGCGACGAGCGTCTTGAATGCGGTATCCCGCGCCCGCAGCGTCGATCCGGTCAGTGTCAGGCGCCGTCGCATGATCTCGAAGATCGGAATGGTCGCGGTCGCGCCGCCCTGCACCGCGATCGAAACATGCCGCCCGTCTTCTGCAAGGCATTGCAGGTTGCGCGCGACATAGTCGCCGCCGACCATATCGAGCACCACGGCACATCCCGCCCCGCCGGTGATCTCCTTGACCCGCTCGACGAAGTCTTCGGTCTTGTAGTTGATCGCATGGGCCGCGCCGAGCGCCTTGGCCGACGCGCATTTGTCGTCCGACCCTGCGGTGACGATCACCGTCAACCCGAAGATCGCACCGAGCGAGATCGCCATCGTCCCGATCCCGCTGGTGCCCCCATGGATCAGCACCGTGTCGCCTTCGGTCGCGTAGCCGCGCTCGAACAAGTTGGTCCACACGGTAAACAGGGTTTCAGGCAAGGCCGCCGCCTCGACCATCGACAGCGCATTGGGCACGGGTAGCACTTGCCCCGCCGCGACGGCGACATACTCGGCATACCCGCCGCCCGCGACCAGGGCGCACACCGGCTGGCCAAGCATGTGCCCCGCAACATCGGCACCCTGCGCCACGACGGTACCAGAAATTTCGAGCCCGAGAATCGAGGGTGCCCCCGGCGGCGGTGGATAACCGCCCTTGCGCTGGAGCACGTCCGGCCGATTGACCCCCGCGGCGACCACCCGGATCAGAACCTCCTGCGCGCCGATCTTCGGCACCGGCCGTTCCACCACCGTCAGCACTTCCGGACCACCCGGTTCGCTGGGGTCGATCGCGCGCATCGTATCCGGCACATCCTGCATCGCTTCTACGCCCCGTCTTACTGAGCACCACGGGGAAGTCCCTTTGGTCCGCGTGCCTTATTGACATCCCCTGCGTGCGGGTCAACGATCCTCCCCATGGACATCGACGAGATTCTCCCGAACACGGCGGGCGATCCGCTCGCTGCGGTTGTCGCGCAGGACCTGGACCCGCTTTCGGTTAAGGAACTCGACGACCGGATCGTAATGCTCGAACGCGAGATCGTCAGGACGAAGGCGAAACGGGATCGTGCCGTCGATCATCGCGCCTCCGCAGACACACTCTTTAAGTCGTGAAGTGTCGGGTTCCGGAACACAGGAACACCGAGAGTCGTTTTCAAGAGGTTGATGCGGGCGTCCTGCCTTCCGACATAGCAGGAAAGGGCCGCCCGTCTGACGTGGCCCGCAAGGAGTAACTACAGATGCCATCCTTCGCCTCCGCGCTGGAAACCACGTTGCACAAGGCTCTCGAAGCCGCGTCTTCGCGCCGGCACGAATATGCTACGCTCGAGCATCTGCTGCTCGCCCTTATTGATGACGAACATGCGTCGAAGGTGATGCAGTCGTGCGGGGTCGATACCGCCGAGCTGACGACGACCGTCAAACATTATCTGGATACCGAGCTCGAGGCGTTGAAGGTCGATGCCGCGACCGATCCCTCGCCCACCTCGGGCTTCCAGCGCGTCGTCCAGCGCGCGATCCTCCACGTCCAGTCCTCGGGCCGCGACGAAGTCACCGGCGCCAACGTGCTCGTTGCCCTGTTCAGCGAGCGCGAGAGCTATGCGGTCTATTTCCTGCAGCAGCAGGACATGAGCCGTCTGGATGCGGTGAGCTTCATCAGTCACGGCGTCGGCAAGGGCGGTTCCGCGCCCGAAGCCTCCAGCCCCAAGGGTGCCGAGGAAGAAAAGCCGCAGAAGCCCGGCGAAAAGGGCAAGGAAAGCGCGCTCAAGCAGTTCTGCGTCGACCTCAACGAGAAGGCCAAGAAGGGCAAGGTCGATCCGCTGATCGGTCGTGGCCCCGAGGTCGATCGTACGGTCCAGATCCTGTGCCGCCGTTCGAAGAACAACCCGCTCTATGTGGGTGATCCGGGCGTCGGCAAGACCGCGATCGCCGAAGGTCTCGCGCGCAAGATCGTCGAGGGTGACGTTCCCGAGGTGCTGCTTCCCGCGGTGATCTACTCTCTCGACATGGGCGCGTTGCTCGCGGGCACGCGCTATCGCGGCGATTTCGAGGAGCGGCTGAAGGCGGTCGTGACCGAGCTCGAGAAGATGCCCGACGCGATCCTGTTCATCGACGAGATCCACACCGTGATCGGCGCTGGTGCCACCAGCGGCGGCGCGATGGATGCATCCAACCTTTTGAAGCCGGCTTTGTCGGGCGGGACGATCCGTTGCATCGGCTCGACCACCTACAAGGAGTTCCGCAACCACTTCGAGAAGGACCGCGCATTGCTGCGGCGCTTCCAGAAGATCGACGTCAACGAGCCGACGATCGAGGACACCGTCAAGATCCTCGCTGGCCTGCGGACCGCGTTCGAGGAGCATCACAAGGTCAAGTACACGCCCGACGCGATCAAGTCGGCGGTGGAACTCAGCGCGCGCTACATCAACGACCGCAAGCTGCCGGACAAGGCGATCGACGTGATCGACGAAGTCGGCGCGATGCAGATGCTGGTGCCGCTCGCCAAGCGCAAGAAGACGATCACCAGCCGCGAGATCGAGCAGGTCATCGCTACAATGGCGCGCATTCCGCCTAAAAGCGTGTCCACGGACGACACAAAGGCGCTCGAATCGCTTGAAACCGATCTCAAACGCGTTGTGTTTGGGCAGAATGCGGCGATCGAAAAGCTCGCGTCGGCGATCAAACTGTCGCGTGCGGGTCTGCGCGATCCGGAGAAGCCGATCGGCAACTATCTCTTCACCGGCCCCACCGGCGTCGGAAAAACCGAGGTTGCCAAGCAGCTTGCGACGATCATGGGGATCCCGCTCCAGCGCTTCGACATGTCCGAATACATGGAACGCCACTCGGTCTCGCGGCTGATCGGTGCCCCCCCGGGCTACGTCGGCTTCGACCAGGGCGGCCTCCTCACCGATGCAATCGACCAGCAGCCGCACTCGGTTCTGCTGCTCGACGAGATCGAGAAGGCGCATCCGGACCTGTTCAACATCCTGCTGCAAGTGATGGATAACGGGCGGCTTACTGACCAGCACGGCAAGACGGTCGACTTCCGCAACGTCATCCTGATCATGACGACCAATGCGGGCGCCAGCGATATGGCGCGCGAGACATTGGGCTTCGGCAACCTCACCCGCGAGGGCGAGGATGAGCAGGCGGTCCAGAAGATGTTCACGCCGGAGTTCCGCAACCGTCTCGATGCGATTGTGCCGTTCGGTTACCTTCCGACCGAGGTCGTGGCGCGGGTGGTGGACAAGTTCATCCTCCAGCTCGAGTTGCAGCTGGCGGACCGCAACGTCCACATCAACTTGGACGACGAAGCTAAAACGTGGCTCACCGCCAAGGGCTATGACAAGCTCTACGGTGCGCGCCCGATGGGTCGTTTGATCCAGGAGAAGATCAAGCAGCCGCTCGCCGAGGAACTGCTGTTCGGCAAGCTGGTCCACGGTGGCGAGGTGACGGTGAAGATGAAGGACGGTGCACTGTCGTTCGAAATCACCTCCGCCCCGCCAAAGAAACCGCGGCGCAAGACCCCCGGCAAGGTCGATACGACCGCCAAATAAGCATCTTGCCACGAGGCATCAGCGCGGGTTCGGTTATGCCGAGCCCGCGTTTTTGTTTGTGCGGTTTCCGCCCAAGCCTCCCCATCATCGAACGGCATTGCGCACTTGCAACGGGGACATTTGGTTCCGCTACCAAGCGGACCCCCGTAGTTGAGCGTGCCAAGCCACGGCAAACATTCCTTGAAATGCGTGGCAAAGTCGGATTGTTACTTTCTGTTCGCCCTTCTCGGCCTAGGAATCGGCCATGCATCTCACGATCCCATCACGACTGCTCCTCCTCTTCCTGACGTGCTGCACGATCGTGTTTCTGGTCCAGCCGGCTAAGGCTAAGGACAGGGGCACCGGTGAACCGATCACGACGTGCATCGTACGCGACCGACCGGGGCTGACCTCGACGCAGCTGTTGCGTCCTTCAACACCCGTCTCGTGCCTGACGGACCAGCGGACTTTGGGTCCGGGGAACTACTGGATCCGCTCAACGCCCTTGCGCCGGGGCGGACCGGTCAACGTCCGCAGCGCCAGCCTTTGGCAAGGTACGCAGAACCTCTATGCGCTATACGCGGACGGAGCCATCGTCCGCACGACGATCGATCAACGGCATGCATCGCGCTACATGCAATTGGGCGCCCTGCTGGAGGTGCCACTCCCCGAGCGTAACGCCCCACTCGTCCGCCTGCTGTGGCAGGTCGAAGATGCCGCCAACCTCCGCGGAATCGTACGCGATCCCATGCTCGCGACGGACGCGGAAAGCGTCCGGTCCAACCTGTTGCTCGGCGGACTATATGCGGCGTTCGCGGGACTTTGCATTGCGCTGCTGTCGTACAATTTCGCGTTGTGGGTCGCGCTGCGGCACCGTTTCCAGCTTGCCTATTGCGCGATGGTCTTGGGGTTGCTCGCGTACACCGTGTCGTCCTCGGGGTATCTGGCCTGGATCTATCCGGACATCGGCAACAACGATCGCATCCGCTGCAACTATCTGCTGCTGGGCCTATCGACGGTCGCAGCGTTCGCCTTCGCGCGCGCTTTTTTTGAAGAGCGGGTGTTTGCGGGCCGGGTCGGAACGCTTGTCCAGATCAGTTGCGGGATCACCTTTACCGCCTCGCTCGCCTTTTTCCTGTTTGGTCCCTTGCAGGTCAGACTGTTTGACCGGTTGTACTCGCTCGCCTTCGTGCTCCAGATGGCGATGGTGATCCCCCTCCTGTGGCGGGCCTGGGTATTGCGGAGCAATTACCTGTGGGTCTTCGCGCTGGCGTGGGCGATGCCGATCATGATGGCGACCGTCCGTATCGTCTGTTCGCTCGGCATCATCCCCTGGAACTTCTGGCTCGACAATTCCACGATCGTATCGATGACCGTCGAGGCACTGCTGTCGAGCATCGCGATCGCATATCGCATGCGGCTGCTGAGCAACGAACGCGACGAGGCGCGTGAGCGCGAAATTGCGGCACGATTGCTGGCAGATACGGACCCGTTGACCGGTCTGCTCAACCGCCGCGCGTTTCTCAATCAGGCGATCGGGCGAAAGGGGGAACAGATCCTGATGATTGCGGATCTCGACCATTTCAAACAGGTCAACGAAACCGTCGGCCACGATGGCGGCGACGAAGTGTTGCGCGTGTTTGCGCGGACGCTGTGTCAGGTTGTCCCGGCAGACGCATTGGTGGCACGGATCGGCGGGGAAGAGTTCGCGGTTGTCCTTGCGGCGGGAGGAGCGTTTGATCCTGAAGACATCCTTGCGGGACTTCGGGCCGAACGGATGCCCTACGATGTCACGATCACCGCGAGCATCGGGGTCTGTGTCGGCACGCTCGAACGCGAACAGGACTGGAAAGCCCTCTACGGTTGCGCCGATCGTGCTCTATTCGAAGCAAAATCCGCAGGACGTGACCGCGCCCGTGTCCGCGTATTGACGAACCAGCGGACGGTGCAAATCGTACCGCCGCTTGCCGTCATCAGGTGAAGCGGTTATATCGGCTGCGTAAGGAGTCGGCTTGGTGCGAAATCGTCAAATGATCGTCGCATTGTGCGCCATTCTGGTCGTCGCAGTTGCAATCCAGCGCCATCCGACTGCGGATATTCGTGTTTTGACGCATGATTCGTCCGACCCGACGCCGCATCAGGTGAAGGCCGCGCTCGATCTCGGCTTGCTCGGGATCTCGGTTCTCTACACATGGACCGCCCGCCCGCTTAGCTGACACAATCGCTTACACGCGGGCCGCCGGATGATGTCCGCGACGCCTTGCGGGTCCCGGATCGCTTGCTTACACCTGTGTCAATGAACAGACCCGAAGCGCTCTGGCGCGAATCGTATCGTCATCCCGCTGCCTGGGACAGCACCTACCCGCCGCTTTCGATGGCCACGCTGTTCGACGACGCTGCCGCGCGCGGCGGCAAGGCGCCGCTGATCGATTTCATGGGGCGGCATTACAGTTTCGCAGAGACATTGGACGGCGCGAACCGGGTTGCGGCGGGGCTCGCGGCGCTCGGCTACGGCCCTGGCGACCGTATCGGCCTGTTCCTGCCCAACGTGCCGCATTACGTTGCGGCCTATTACGGGATCCTCAAGCTCGGCGCGACCGTCGTCAATTTCTCCCCGCTCTATACCGCGGCCGAACTGGCGCATCAGGTCGAGGATTCGGGAACACGCTTGCTGTTCACGCTCTCGGCGAACCAGTTGCTCCCGACCGCGCTCGAAGTGCTGGAGCAGAGCGGGCTGGAGCGACTGGTGGTCGGATCAATCGCGGGTGCCCTGCCCCCGACGAAATCGCTGCTTTACCGCATGTTCAAAGGCGGTGAGGTGACGAAACGCCCCGATGATCCCCGGATCTTCGCTTTCTCCAAACTGATCGCGAACGACGGTGCCCATCGTCACCCCGAGATTGATGCGGAAAAGGACGTCGCGCTGATCCAGTACACCGGCGGGACCACCGGCGCGCCGAAGGGCGCGATGCTGACGCACCAGAACCTCACCGCCAACGCGCGCCAGGTGATGGCGATCGACCCGCATCCCGACGGCCCTGACCGCATCCTCGGCGTGCTGCCGATGTTCCACGTCTTCGCCAACACCTGCGTGCTCAACCGCACGGTACTCAACGGCGGGTGCATCGTGATGCTGCCGCGGTTCGAAGCCGGGGCAGTGCTGGCCGCAATCGGCCGGACGAAGGCCACCGCGCTGCCCGGCGTACCGACGATGTACCAGGCGCTGCTCGATCACCCCAAGATTGGCGCAACGGATTTCTCGTCGCTCAGGATCTGCATTTCGGGCGGAGCGCCGCTTGCGCCCGAACTGAAGGCGAAGTTCGAACAGATGACCGGGGCGACGGTCGTCGAAGGATACGGGCTTTCCGAAAGCTCGGGCGTGCTCTCCGCCAACCCGTATGAAGCCGAGGGCAAGCCCGGCACGATCGGCCAACCGCTGCCCGCAACGCGCCTCCGGCTGGTCGACAAGGCCGATCCGACGCTGGACGTGGCCGAAGGGGAACCCGGCGAGATCGTCGCCTGCGGACCACAGATCATGAAGGGCTATTGGAACCGCGCCGATGCCGATGGTGATGTGTTCATCAACAATGCCGACGGCAAATGGCTGCGCACCGGCGACGTGGGGACGATCGATGCCGACGGTTTCGTCAAAATTGTCGACCGGTTGAAGGACATGATCTCGGTATCGGGTTTCAAGGTCTTCCCGAGCCAGATCGAAGCGGTGCTGTACCATCATCCCGCGGTCAAGGAAGCGCTCGTGATCGGCCTTCCCGATGCGTACCGCGGCGAACATCCGCGCGCTTACGTCACGCTCAACGACGGCGTTGACGTGGACGGCATCACGCTGCGCGACTGGCTCAACCCGCAGGTCGGTCGCCATGAACGCGTCGATGAGGTCGTCGTCCGGTTGACTATGCCCAAGACGATGATCGGCAAGCTCAGCCGCAAGGATTTGATCGCAGAGGTCGTTGCGGATACGGCATGAAACCGCGGCTCGGGTCGGCGAGCCAAAGGAGCATGCGATGGCGAACCTGATCCTGCACGAATATGCCGCGTCCGGTAATTGCTACAAGATCCGCCTGACCGCAGCGCATGTCGGCATCCCGCTCGAACGGCGCGAATATGACATCGTGGCGGGCGATACGCGGACCGCTGCGTTCCTTGCGGACATCAACCCCGACGGCCGCATCCCGGTCCTGCAAGTCGGCGACGATTTCCTGCCCGAAAGCGCTGCTGCATGTCTGTATCTGGCCGATGGATCGGCGCTCATCCCGCAGGATCGGTTCGACCGCGCCGACATGTTCCACTGGATGTTCTGGGAGCAGTATAGCCATGAACCCAATATCGCGACGGTGCGATTCTGGATGACGATGACCGGCGAGGATCGGCTGAGTGAGCTGCAGCGGATGCAATTGCCCGTCAAACGCGCTGCGGGGGCGGCGGCGCTGGCGTTGATGGACACGCATCTCGCGCAGACGCCGTTCCTCGCGGCGGGCCGGTTCACCCTCGCCGACATCGCGCTCTATGCCTACACCCATCTGGCGGATGAGGCAGGGTTCGAATTGCACCGTTATCCAGCCGTCCAGGCATGGCTCGCCCGTGTGGCTGCGATCCCCGGACATGTCACGATGTGACAGTTGGATGAAGCACCCCACGTCCGATTGTAACAATCCCAAGGCATAGCCCGTGGTCATCCAAAGGCTTTCCGGGATGCCGAACGATGGACGCAATCACGACGCTTGGCCTCGAGCGCCCCACTGGTGATCACCAGACCGCGTTCAACACGATCGCCGACCTTGCCGACTTCGCCAATTCGCGCCCGACCATTCCAGAACAGCCGATCGGCGAACGCCGCAACTATCGCACGATCTGGATTTCGGACATTCACCTCGGCACGCGCGGGTGCAATGCCGGGATGCTGATCGACTTCCTCGACCATGTCGATAGCGAGCGGATGTATCTGGTCGGCGACATTATCGACGGCTGGCGGTTGAAGAAGAAGTTCTACTGGCCGGTCGCGCATAACGACGTCGTCTGGCGCCTGCTCAAGCGCGCACGGCGCGGGACCGAGGTGATCTACATTCCCGGCAATCACGACGAAGTGATGCGCCAGTTCACGGGGCTCGATTTTGGTGGCGTAGCGATCCGTCGCAAGGCAATCCACGAAACCGCCGACGGCCGCCGCTTGCTCGTGCTCCACGGCGACGAGTTCGACGCGATCACGCTGGCGCATCGCTGGCTCGCGCATGTCGGGGACGTTGCCTACACACTGCTGATGACGCTCAACCGCTGGATGAATGCGTATCGGCGGGCGTTCAACCTGCCCTATTGGTCGCTTTCCAAGCATGCCAAGGCGAAGGTCAAGAACGCGGTGGAGTTCATTTCCAACTACGAAGAGGTGATCGCGCAGGCGGCGGGCTCGCGCGGGGTCGACGGGGTAGTGTGCGGACACATCCACACCGCGGAATTCCGCGACATTAACGGAATTGCCTATTATAACGACGGCGACTGGGTGGAGGGCTGCACCGCTCTGGTCGAACATTTCGACGGTCGCATGGAATTGCTGCATTGGGCGGACGAGATCGCTGCACGGGAGAAGGCTCGACCAAGTGTGAAGATCGCGCATTTGGCGGCCTGACGCCGGTGCGGATCGCGATCGTCACCGATGCCTGGAGCCCGCAAGTCAACGGCGTGGTGCGCACGCTGCAGGCAGTCCGCGCCGAACTGATCAAACAGGGGCATGAAGTCCTGATCGTCTCGCCCGATCTGTTCTATTCGATGCCTTGCCCGACCTACCCCGAGATCCGCCTCGCCTTTGCGCGGACAGCGGCCGTCGGGCGTATTCTCGCAGATTTCGCGCCCAATGCGATCCATCTTGCGACCGAGGGTCCCGTCTGTCTCGCCGCGCGCCGTTGGTGCCTGACGCGGGGTTTCCCCTTTACGACCGCCTATCACACGCAATTCCCGGACTATGTCTCGGCGCGTACGGGGGTGAATCCCGAATGGGTATGGCGCTACATCCGTTGGTTCCACTGGCCCGCGCAGTCGATCCTCGCATCGACCCCGTCGATTGCCGCGACGCTCAAGGCGCATGATTTGACCCGCGTCCGGCACTGGGGCCGGGGTGTGGACCTCTCCACGTTCGGAACCGACATACCACCCGACCCCGCGATCCGTGCGCTGGCGGCGGATGGCCAGGGCCCGATCCAGCTTTATGTCGGGCGGGTGGCGGTCGAGAAGAATATCGAAGCGTTCCTGACCGCGTCGCATCCCGGCGTCAAAGTCATCATCGGCGATGGCCCTGCACGTGCGGCGTTGACCCTCAAATACCCCAAGGCGCATTTCCTCGGCCCACGTTTCGGGCGCGACTTGGCTGCGGCCTATACTGCCGCCGACGTATTCGTTTTCCCGAGCAAGACCGACACCTTCGGTCTGGTCATGATCGAAGCGCTGGCGTGCGGCCTGCCGGTCGCGGCGTATCCCGTGACCGGGCCGATCGACGTGCTCAATCCCCGGGTCGGCGCGATGGACGACGATCTGGATGCGGCGATCGCTGCCGCCTTGACGCGCGACCGCACGGAATGCGCGACATACGGCCAGAGCTTCACTTGGGCGGCGAGCGCGCGGCAGTTCTTGGGCGCGTTGGTGCCGGTCAACCACCCCGAGGCGATCGCGGCTTGAGGCGAAGTGCGCGATAGCGTAAATTTGCCGAGCGACTGCTGTAGCAAGGGACGATGGGATGGACGTATCGGTCGGACCGCGCTGGGAATCCTTCATCGAATTGATCGTCGCGGAAGGCCGTTACGCCTCGGCAGACGCGGTGATGCGCGAGGGGCTGCGGCTGGTGGAAGAGCGCGAGCAGAAGATGAAGGCGCTGCGCGAGACGATTCAAGGCGCGATCGCACGGGGCGGGTCTCATTCAGACGACGAGGTCGGTGCGGCGGTGGACGAGGCGCTGGACGAATGGGAAGCACGGCGGCACGCTTGACGTGCGGCGGCTGATCTATCTGTCGGATGCGCAGATCGCCCTGAGGGACATTGCCGTTTACATCGCTCAGGAGACAGGTGACCGGGCCCTGGCGCCACGGTTCATCGATAATATCCGGGACCGCTGCCGCAAACTTGCAGCATTGCCAGGACTTTTGGGGAGTGCCCGCCCGGAACTCCACGGAGATGTCCCCAGCGTCGTGCACCGCGGCTACCTCATCTTTTTCCGGTACGAAGCGACCACGCTGCAGATCGTGACGGTTCTCAAAGCTGACCGCGATATCCAAAGCTACTTCACCAAAACCCCTTCGCCGCAATAGGGCGTACCCCGCAACCGCGCTTGCCACTCCCCTCTAACCGGCGTACATGCAAAGTCAGCACAAGTGGCCGCTCCGAAAGGGGCGGCCCTTTCCGTTTCTGAAGGAGTTCGCCGCATGGCCCAGCCGCTCATGCCCCATGCCACCGCATCGTGGCTCGTCGACAATACCGCGCTCAGTTTCGAGCAGATCGCGGAGTTCTGCGGTCTCCATATCCTCGAAATCCAGGCGATCGCGGATGACACCGCCGCGACCAAACTGACGGGGCGCGACCCGATCCGTGCGCACGAGCTGACCCAGGCGGAAATCGACAAGGGTCAGGCCAATGCCGACTATCGGCTGCAGATCCTGAAGGGACCGGAGCAGGTCCGTCGCACCAAGGGGCCGCGCTATACGCCGGTGTCGAAGCGTTCGGACAAGCCCGACGGCATTTCGTGGATCATCCGCAATCATCCGGAGATTAGCGACGGCGCGATCAGCGCGTTGATCGGCACGACCCGCACGACGATCGCGGCGATCCGCGACCGCAGCCATTGGAACATTGCGAACATCACGCAGAAGGATCCGGTCACGCTCGGCCTGACGACACAGCGCGAACTCGACGCCGCGGTCGGCAAGGCCGCCAAGGCTGCCGGGATCGAAGCGCCGGTCGACACGCGGCTCGAGGGCGACCGCGAGGCGCTCATCTCCGAACTGCGCGCCAACCGCGACCAGCTTGCGCGCGACAGCGAAGCCGCCGAGCATGGCGAACCCGCCCCGCGCGCCGAGCCGACCGCCGAGACGCTGTTCAAGCGCTAAACCAGGACTGACACCCTCCCCTCCCTCCCAAGGGAGGGGCCGGGGGTGGGTTGGTATGAGGCGGGTGCCGCGTTCGACAACGAACCGACCCACCCCCAGCCCCTCCCTTCCAGGGAGGGGAGCAAGACATGACAGACCGACCCCGATTCGCCTTCACCATCGCCGCGACCGACGGCAAGGCACGCACCGGCGAAATCGCGATGCGCCGCGGCACGATCCGCACCCCCGCCTTCATGCCGGTCGGCACCGCCGCCACCGTCAAGGCGGTCAAGCCCGCCGACGTCCGCGCAGCGGGCGCGGACATCATCCTCGGCAACACCTATCACCTCATGCTCCGCCCCGGCGCGGAACGCGTCGCACGGCTGGGGGGGCTGCACGATTTCATGGGCTGGAACCGCCCGATTCTTACCGACAGCGGCGGCTATCAGGTGATGAGCCTCAGCGACCTCACCAAGCGCGACGAGAATGGCGTCACCTTCAAGTCGCACCTCGACGGCACGCGCCACACCCTCAGCCCCGAACGCTCGATCGAGATCCAGCGCCTGCTTGGTTCGGACATCGTGATGGCGTTCGACGAACTGGTCCCCACCACCTCGACCCCCGAAGTCCAGGCCGCCGCGATGGCGCGCTCGATGCGCTGGGCGAAGCGGTCGCGCGATGCGTTCGATGGCGGCGGCGCGCATGCCGAAGGTGCGGCGATCTTCGGCATCCAGCAAGGCGCGCTCGACCAGACGCTCCGCGCCGACAGCGCGGGCGCGCTGATCGACATTGGCTTCGACGGTTATGCGGTCGGCGGCCTTGCGGTTGGTGAGGGGCAGGAAGCGATGTTTGGCTGCCTCGACTTCGCGCCCGATCAATTGCCTGCGGACAAGCCGCGCTACCTGATGGGCGTTGGCAAACCGACCGACATCGTCGGAGCGGTCGAACGCGGGATCGACATGTTCGACTGCGTTCTTCCCACTCGATCGGGGCGGACCGGCCAGGCGTTTACGCGCCACGGCCCGATCAACCTGCGCAATGCCAAGTTCGCCGAGGATCAGGGGCCGCTTGATCCGGCCTGCGGTTGCCCGGTCTGCGGAACGTGGACGCGGGCATATCTGCATCATCTCGTCCGCTCGCAGGAAATCCTCGGCGCGATGCTGATGACCGAACATAACTTGTGGTTCTATCAGGGGTTGATGGCGGACCTTCGTGCGGCGATAACGGACGGGCGGCTCAAGAGCTTTGCCGACGGCTTTCGGGAGGCATATCGGTCTTCCCCGGTAACGCCGTCGGAGTGAGAGGGAATCATGGCTGAAATCAACGAAATCGAAGCAGCGGCTCGTGACCACAAGCGCGTCCGCGACGCCGCCGAAGCCGCCAAGGGTGCGGTCAAGGACAGCTGGCCCGTCGTACCGATCGCGATCGGCGTGGGCGTCGGCTCGGCGGCACTGGCGGCGGTGCTGATGTATACCAACCGGGATCGCAGCAAGCCCTGACGCGGTGGAATAATCGCTGCTTCTACGTGAGCAGCTTCCCCGGCGAAGGCCGGGGCCCAGCAGGATAGGTTGCCGTAACAGGGCGCTAGGCCCCGTTATCGGCGTTTCGCTCCTGGGCCCCGGCCTTCGCCGGGAAAGCAGTAACAAAAGGGAAAGCCGCCAGTACGGATAGCGCGCCCCTACGATTGACAGACCCCACCCCCAGGCAACAGATGGCGGCCTTCCCGTTTCGTCGGAGTTGCCCCCCATGCGCTTGTCCCGTGCCGCCCTTCTGCTGGGCGCCGCCCTGCTGCCCGCAACCCTCGTACAGGCGCAACCGACCGCCCCAGCCGTAAAGCCGATCGCCTTCACCGAACGCACGCTCGCCAACGGCCTGCGCGTCTATGCGATCCGCGACACCAGCACGCCCAACGTCTCGGTCCAGATGTGGTACGACGTCGGCTCGAAGGACGATCCCGCCGGTCGCTCGGGTTTCGCGCACATGTTCGAACATCTCATGTTCAAGGCGACGCGCAACCTCGTGTCGGAACAGATGGACCGGCTGACCGAGGACGTCGGCGGCAACAACAATGCGTCGACCAACGACGATTACACCGAATATCACGAGACGATTCCCGCCAACCACCTCCAGCGCCTGCTGTTCGCCGAAGCCGACCGAATGGCGAGCCTGGTGGTCGAGCCCAAGAGCTTCGCCTCCGAACGCGACGTGGTGAAGGAGGAACTCCGCCAGAACACCAACGCGCGGCCCTACGGCAAGTTGTTCTCGCAATATTTCCCCGCGATCAGCTACACCCGCCACCCCTATGCGCGCGGGACGATCGGCAGCATCGACAATCTCGACAGCGCACAGATCGACGACGTCCGCGCGTTCCATGCAACTTTCTACCGCCCCGACAATGCGGTGCTCGTCGTCTCGGGCAATTTCGACCCCGCGCAATTGAACCAGTGGGTCGACCAGTATTTCGCGAAGATCAAACGCCCCGACCGTCCGATCCCGCGCGTCACCACGACCGAGCCGCCGCGCACGCAGGCTGTCAGCCGCACGGTCTATGAAGCGAACACCCCGCTCCCCGCGGTGCTCATCAGCTACCCCATCCCCGCCGACCGCGACCCCGACAGCGCGGCGCTCGCGGTGCTCAACACGATCCTGTCGCAGGGCGAAAGCTCGCGGCTGTATGAGAGCCTCGTCTACCGCGACCAGCTTGCGCAGTCGGCGGAGACCTATCTCGACGTCAAGCAGGGCCCGGGCAATCTCGCGGTGATCGCGATCATGGCGGGCGGCAAGGACGTCGCGACCGGCGAGGCCGCGCTGCGCAAGGAAATCGCGCGGATGCGCGACACCGCGGTCAGCCCGGCGGAACTGGCGAAGGCGAAGAACCAGATCGTCACCGCCGAACTGCTCGGCCGCGAAACCGCCGAGGGCAAGGGCCGCACGATCGCGCAGGCGACGATCATCGACGGCGACCCGCACGCTGCCGACCGGCAGCTCGCCGCGATCGGCCGCGTCACCGCCGCCGACGTCCAGCGCGTCGCGCGCAAATACCTCCAGGACAATCGCGCCGCGACGATCCATTACCTCCCCGCGGAAAGCGCAAACGGTGCGAAGGGCGACACGATCGCGGTGGCCCCGACCGTCGTCGCGCAACAGCTCGTCACCCCGCCCGACGTCGAGATCGTCACGCCTGCGACCGCCGCCGAGCGGATCGCGCCCCCTGCCCCTGCCGCCACGGTTCAGGCGACCACTCCAAAGCCGGTCGAATTCGCGCTCGCCAACGGCATGCGCGTCGTCGTCGTCGAGAAGCACGATTTGCCGCTGATGACCGCGCTGCTCGTCGGCCAGGGCGGCGGCGCGAACGATCCCGCGGCGCTCCCCGGCGTCAACAGCCTCGCCGCGACGCTGCTGACCAAGGGCACCGCGTCTCGCAGCGCGACCGATATCGCGCAGCAGATCGAAACGCTCGGCGGCGCGATCTCAAGCGATGCGAGCTGGGACGGGTCGACGATCGACATCACGGTCAAGGCGGATCAGGCCGCGCCCGCGCTCGCCATCCTGGCGGACGTCGCGCGCAACCCCGCGTTCAAGCCCGACGAGATCGAACGCGCCCGCGCGCAGGCGATCGACGGCGTGCAGGTCGCGCAAAAGAACCCGAGCCAACTCGCCGGCCTCGTCGCCGCGCGGACTGCGCTTGGCGCGTCCGCCTATGGCCATCCGCTCGAGGGGACGCCCGCGTCGCTCAAGGCGATTGGCGCGAACGACATTCGCGCGGCCTATGCCGCGACCTGGGCCCCGAAACAGGCAGCCCTCGTGCTCGTCGGCGATATCACTCCTGCACAGGCCAAGCCGTTGGCGGAAGCGGCGTTCGGCATGTGGCGGACGGTCGCTGCGAAACCCTCCACCGTCCCGGCCCAGAGCTATCCCAAGCCGCGCGTCGTCGTCGTAGACATGCCGGGCGCAGGGCAAGCTGGGGTCGTCGTCGCGCGTCCGGGCCTCGCTCGCAGCGATGCGCGATATTATCCGACCGCAGTCGCCAACACGATCCTCGGCGGCGGCTTCTCGTCACGGCTCAACCAGGAAATCCGGATCAAGCGCGGGCTGGCCTATGGCGCGGGGAGTTCGCTCCAGGCGGGGCGGCAGCCAGGGCTGATCGCGGGGCGCACCTCGACCAAGAACCCGTCCGCGCCCGAGACGGTGTCGATCATCCTCGCCGAAATGAAGCGGCTCGGCACGGAGGCGGTGACCCCTGCCGAACTCGACACGCGCAAGGCAGTGCTCGTCGGCAATTTCGGTCGCGCGACCGAGACGACCGGCGGCATCGCAGGCGCGGTCGGCGGCTATGTCGTGCAGGGCGTGCCGCTGAGCGAGCTCGGCGAGTATGTCGCCAAGGTCACGGCGGTCGATCCGGCGGCGGTGCAGGCGGCGGCTGCGGCCGAGCTCGATCCGGCGCGCGCCAGCGTGGTGGTGGTTGGGGATGCGAAGGTGTTCATCGATCCGTTGCGCAAGGCGTATCCGCAGGTCGAGGTGATTCCGGCGGGATCGCTCAAGCTGGAGACGCAGGAGTTGCGCTGACCTTCTCTCTTTCGCCCCTCCCCTTCAGGGGAGGGGATGGGGGTGGGGCAGTTCAGCAAAACCAACGCTTGGCAATCTGCACGGCCCCACCCCAACCCCTCCCCTGAAGGGGAGGGGCTTTTCTCGTTACCCGCGCGTCGGGATCACGACGAAGGCTTCAAATACCGATCAAACCACGCCAACGACCGCTTCCGAACATCCGCAGCATTCGCCGGCGCGCGAATTCCGTGCCCCTCCTCCGGATAGATCACCAGCGACGTCGGCACGCCCTGGTCCTTCAGCCCGTGCCAATATTCGATCGACTGAGTCGGCGGCACCTCGATGTCGCGCTCACCGACGTAGATGAAGGTCGGCGTCTTCGCGCGCGTCATGAAATTGACCGCCGAGACATCCTCATACGCCTTGCGATCCTGGTACAGCGTCTTGCCGAAGAACGGCAGCATCCACTGGTCAATCCCGTTGGTGCCGTAATAGCTGACCCAGTTGGACAGCCCCGCCCCCGCGACGATCGCCTTGAAGCGGTTGGTCTGGGTGTTCGCCCACATCGCCATGAACCCGCCATAGCTGCCCCCGGTCAGTCCGAGCCGCGCGTCGTCGATCGGTGCGACCTTCTCGACCGCGTCGATCCCGGTCAGGATATCGCGCAAATCGCCCCCGCCGAAATCGCGCTTGTTGGCGGCGGTGAACGCCTCGCCCTGACCGAAGCTGCCGCGCGGATTGGGCAGGAAGATGTAGTAGCCCGCGTCCAGCAGATCGCTGTAGCCCCCGCCGAAATAGGGCGTATTCGCCGCCGACGGCCCGCCATGGACGATCGTGATCATCGGCGCCTTCTTCGCAGGATCGGCATCGAGCGGTGCCAACAGCCATCCTTGCGCGGTAAAGCCCTCATTCTTCCAGCTGATCGAGCGCGCTGTCATCGTCGCCGGAATAGCGTCGTTATCGTGCGTTATCTGTACCGGCGCGGTCACCGGCCCGGCAAAGATCACCGGTGCGTGGGTGAAATCCTGGGAGACCGTCGCAACGGTCTGGCCATCCGCGCTCCACGCAGCCTTGGCATCGCCCGCCGCGAGGCTGGCCGGGCGCGACCAGCCGAAACCGTCCGAGCGATCCCCCGATACCGTGAACAGCCCTGCCCGGTCGCCCCGCAACGCAGTGCCGCGGATCAGTCGGTCGGTCCATTCGAGCGACGTTATGGTCAGCCGCCCATCGGGCGTAACGTTGCGCGGTGCGCCGCCGGCGAACGGAACCGTCCAGACGTCCCCGCCGACCGAGCCAAAGTCGCTCATCAGGCCGCCGATGTAAGCGACGGTCGTGCCATCCGGCGAGACGCGCGGGAAGTTGAGTTGCGTCGTCGGCTTGGCAATCTGTCGCACCACGCCGGTCGTGGCATCCACCGCATCCAGCGTCGCCACCCACCAGTTGTTGTCGCCGTTGCCGAGTGCAGACGTGACGACGAAACCCTTGCCGTCGGGCGTCCAGTCATATTCGTAGATGTAGCGGTCCGCCGGGGACACCGGCTTGACGGCTTCCGCCGCGACCGGTGCGCCATCGACATCGAATATCGCCAGCCTCTGTTCGTCACTCTTCTCGCCGATCTCGCCGACCTGCCGGACGCCCGCTTGTGCCGCCCCCGATTCCTTGGCGGCCCCGATCGTCACCAACAGGGCAAGCCGCTTGCCGTCGGGCGCGAAACGCGGGGTCTGCGCAATACCCTTGATCGTGGCGACGGTCCGCGCGGTACCGTTGCGGTCCACCGCCAGCGTCACCGTCCCCGCGGTACGATCCCGCGCAAGCCAGGCGAGTGTCCCGTCGGGCGCGAACGTCAGCCCCGACAAGCTGCACGCGCTGCGGCAGGGATCGAAGCTCCGCAGCACCTTGCCGCCGCGTACTGCGCGGATCGTGATCGTCCCCTTGCCGCCGCTTGTGTCGACACTGGCGATCTTGTCGCCCTGCCCCGAGATGGCGAGGCTGCTATAGCCGTGCACCGCTGGTGGCGTAGCAGCCATTGCGGGCATCGCCAGGGCGGTAGTGGCGGCGGCAGTCAACAAGGCGAAGATCGGGCGCATCAGGATACTCCGGGAGTGATGGAGTGGGATAGCACAGTAAAACTGCGAGGCAATCGGCCGAGCGTCCCGTCCCCTTCGCTGCCTCTCTATCCGGATCCACCCTCCGGCATTGCGTTACTTCTCCAGTCCGCGCGCCTTGCCCCAGGAACGTGCTGCAGTGTAGCCAAGATACCCGGTCCCGAAGAGCGCATAAAGCGGTTCTGGAATGCCGGAGAGGTAGGCGTTCATGCCGGCTGCAATGTCCGCCGCCATCTGCGGCCGGACCGCCGCGATCAGCCCCATCGGGATTGCCCACAACAGCAGTGCGTACATCACATACAGAAAGCTCGGTCGCGCGCGGCTTGTCCAGGGATCAGTCGACTGCGCTTCGGCAATGATCGCCGCAATCTGCGTCTTGACCTGTTCCAGCTCCTGGCTGCCTTGCAACGCGAGGAGCTTCCGCTTCGCCTCGTCGCGTGCTTTCGGGTCCGGGACGATCTTGTCGATGATCCCCGCGATCGGACCGATGAGTCCATTCAGCAATCCCATGTTCCACTCCCATGTTTAACCGATACGGTTTGACAGCCATCCGTAGAGGAACGTTTCATTTGCCGGGCGTGCCTCCGCCAGGGCGACGTACCGCTCTCCGCGCAGTGCCTCGACCGCCTTGGCAAGCACCGCATCACCACCTGCTCCGCGACGTGCAGCGAAACCGCTCAACGCTGCGATTGTGGCTGGGCCGATCACACCGTCAGGCTGCACATCGGGATAGTCCTGCGCTCCGCGGTTGAGCGCGTTGAGCGCTCGCTGCAAAAACGCGACAGCAACCACCACTCCCATATTCACGCTGGTATCGAACAGAATCGCGGCAACGTTCGGTGTCAGTTTTGCTACCGCATCGAGCCGCGGCCGTTCCCAATAGGCTTCGCGGTAGATCTGCCGCGCAGTTGCGACGGGAAGGCTGCGCATTGGCCCCGCATATCCGTGCGCACGTGCGACCGCGGCGGTGATCCCGTACCGCGTCTCGCCGCCAGCGTCGGCGGGATCATGCGTGTATCCCCCCTCCCGTCGCAGCACATCGTCGATCAGTCCGTCAACCGTCATGGCATCCTCCATGATGGGCAATGTAACCGGTTTGGTTTGTGTAGGACAGCCACGGGCATACCGCATGTGATCCACGACAGCATGTCTGCGATTTGCTATTCAAGGCCGTGCACCCAACCCTGGTTCCCAAGGGCCCATGACAGCAGCGCTTTTACCTCCACAGCAGGATCGGCAGACGCAGTGGGCCCATCGGGTCGGCTGGTTGCTTGCGCGGTGCCTATTCGGCGCGACGATCTTCGCGCTTGCCTGGATCGGGATCGTGTGGTCGGTCGGCGAAGAATCGATCGCGGCCTTGTGGCTCCCCAATGCGTTGCTGACCGCCGCCATTCTGCGAGGCGGCTGGGCCCGCTCAGCCGGATGGATCGTCGCAACGTTGATCGGGCTCGTCACGGCCAGCGTCGTGGCATCGGGTTCGGTCGGGGCGAACCTCATGTTTCCGCTGATCGACGTCGCCGAGGCGATGTTCGGATGCTGGCTGTTCACGCTCGGTCGGACAAGCCGCCCGGACATGCGCGAGATCGCCGACGTGACGCGCTACGTACTGTGCTGTGCCGTTGTCGCGCCGGCAATTTCGGGCTTTGCGGTGGCATTGCGCCTGGCCCCTCCTGGGGAATGGATCGTGTGGCGCGCGTGGCTTTCGTGGTCGCTTGCCAACGGACTTGGGATGTTGATCACCGGACCGGTCGCGCTGATCGCGATCGACGCCTGGCCGCGCCGCCATGAAGTCGATCGCGCGCGGTTCCCGGAAATCGCGGGAATCCTGCTGGGCAGTGCGGCGCTCGCGATCGTTGTGTTCGGGCAAACGCGCTATCCGCTGGCGTTCCTGTGTCTGCCGATGATGATCGTCGCCGCAATGCGCCTCGGCATCATCGGTACGGCGGCGACGATCCTGGTCGTGTCGGTCATCGCGACCGTCGAGACGCTTCGCGGATCGGGGCCGATGTGGCTGATTGACGTGCCCTTCAGCATGCGGATCCACGTTTTGCAGGTGCTACTGGCAACCGCGTTCGGGATCGGTCTGCCGTTCGCCTCGGTTCTCAGCACGCGGGATCGTACGCGGGCCGAACTGAAATATGCGCGCGATTTCTCGGATACGCTGCTGGCCGCGATGCAGGAAGCGGTGTTCCGGACCGACGCCGAGGGGCGATGGATCTTCCTCAACCGCGCATGGGAAACGCTGACCGGCTATTCGGTCGAAGAAAGCCTTGGCTGGCACACCGCGCGGCTGCTGCATCCGGAAGACCGCACGCATGCGGCCACACACTATCCACGGATTGTCTCGGGCGAGATCGAGGAGACCACACTCAAGCAGCGGTTCTACACGGCATCTGGCGAATCCCGCCACATCGAGGTGACGTTGCGCCGCCTCGCCAGTGCGGATGGCACGTTTGACGGCACGATCGGGACGATCCGCGACATCACGGCTGCAGTCGCGACACAACGCGCCCTCGAGGACAGCGAAGTCCGGTTCCGCCGGCTTGCCGAGGCGGCGCCCGTCGGCATCTTCCGGGCCGGCCCCGATGGCGGCCTCACCTACGTCAACCGCGCCTGGGCGACCAAGATCGGCCTCTCGGTCGAGGAATCGCTCGGGACCGGCTGGATGCAGGCGTTGGTCGACCCCGGAACCTTCGTGCGCGAACCGGCCTGGCATGGGCTCACGCCCGGGACGATCAAGGTTCGGGATTTTGCCTTCCACGATCCCAAGGGTGGCGAGCTGTGGGTGCAAAGCGTCAACAGCGCCGAGTTCGACAGCCAGGGTGTTCTGACGGGATACGTCGGCGCGGTCGTCGACATCACCGAACAACGGCGCGCCAGAATTGCGCTGGCGGAGAGCAAGCGACTGTTCGAGACGCTGGCGGCACTGTCGCCGGCGGGCATCTACCGCTCCAATGCGCAAGGCGGTATCGTCTATGCCAATCGTGCCTGGTTGGATGTGGCGGGGCTAACGCTGGAACAGGCATCCGGGGACGGGTGGATCCCGTCGGTTCACCCCGACGATCTGGAGCGTTTGCGCACGGAATGGCGCGAGACCGTGCTCGAGTCGCGCGAGCTTCGCACCGAATTCCGCTTCGTTCGCCCCGACGGATCGATCCGTTGGGTCGAGACGATCACCACCAGCGAGTGGGACGATTCCGGCCGGCAGATCGGTTTCATCGGCGTCAACGTCGATATCACGCATCGCAAAGCCACCGAAGCAGCCCTTCGCGAGCGAACCGAGCAGTTAAAGCTGCTGGCGGAGAACGCCACCGATGCGGTATTCCGGACGTCGATCGATGGGGTTTGCCTGTACGTTTCCCCATCGGTGTTCGATCTCGTCGGATTGCGGCCTGATCAGTTGGTCGGGCGCAACATGCTGCGTGGATACCATCCCGATGATGTCGAAGACGTACTCAGGACGCATCGGGCGCTTGGCGCGGGGCTGATCGATCGGCGCGTGATCGCCTATCGCATGAAACGCGTCGATCAGCCCGACACCTGGCGCTGGCTTGAGTCGAACAGTGGGCTGGTGCGCGACCCCGTGACGGGCGAGCCACGCGAGATAATCTCGTCGGTGCGCGACATTTCCGAACGCAAGCGACTCGAATTCGAGCTGGACTCAGCGCGACGCCATGCCGAAGTCGCGGCGCAGGCGAAATCGAGCTTCCTCGCCAACATGAGCCATGAAATCCGGACGCCGATGAACGGTGTGCTCGGCTTCACCGAACTGCTGCTCGCGGAAAATCCCCGCAAGGATCAGCAGCAGAAGCTCCAGATGATTGCCGATTCCGGCAAGGCGATGATGCGGTTGCTCAACGACATCCTGGATCTTTCGAAGATCGAGGCGGGGCATGTCACGCTCGCGCAAGACCGCGTCGACTGGCATCACCTCGCCCGGAGCTGCGCGCGGTTGATCATGCCGCTCACCACCACGGCAGGGATCGCGCTCGAGGTCGACGTCGCCGATTCCGTCCCGAACGCGGTGATCGGGGACGGGCTGCGCTTGCGACAGATCGTGCTGAACCTGCTCGGAAACGCGGCCAAGTTTACCGAACGCGGATCGATTCGACTGAGCGTATCGTGCGATGACGCCATGATTGTCGTTGCGATCGCGGATACCGGCGTCGGCATTGCGGAGGATCGCCAGGGTGCGATCTTCCACGAATTCGTCCAGGAGGATGTGAGCACCTCGCGTCGGCACGGTGGCACCGGGCTCGGCCTCGCGATCTCGAACCAGCTTGCGCACTTGATGGACGGCACGATCTCGCTCACCAGCACGGTCGGCGTCGGGACGACGGTGACGGTGCGCCTCCCATTGATCGTCGCGCCCGCGGAACAGTCCGTCATCACACAGAGGCGCACCGCCGCCCCTGCGCTGCCCGCCGTACCGGGTGCACGCGTGCTTGTTGCCGAAGACCATGAGGTCAACCAGACGCTCATTAAGGCTATGCTAACACGGCTTGGTTATCGTCCCGCTATTGCCCGTACCGGGCTCGAAGCGATCGCGATGGTCGAACGTGCCAGGAGCGCGGCTACGCCGTTCGCGCTGATATTGATGGACATGCAAATGCCGGAACTCGACGGGATCGAAGCGACCAAACGGATTCGAGACGCGGGCATTTCGGCGGAAACGCTCCCGATCGTCGCGCTGACCGCCAACGCCTATGCCAGCGACGTCGAAAGCTGCGTCGCGGCGGGAATGCAGGGACATTTGGCAAAGCCTGTGCAGATGGGTGCGCTGGACGATATCGTGCGACGCTGGGCAGTGCCCAAACAGCCGCCGGTCGTGCCCCAGGCAACCAGTGACGACACCGATCTCCAGGCGCAGTTCGATGCACGGGTGCGCAACCTCTTCGCGCTGTATGACGCCACGATCGCGCTGGATACGGTCGATGCCGCCGCGATCGATGCGCTGCGCCACGCGCTGCATCAGGTGGCGGGCACCGCGGCCTTCTTCGGCCACGGCAAGCTCGGCACGGTAGCGCGGGACATCGACGACGGGCTCGACATCCCCGCCGGGGCGGCGCGCGACACGGTGCTCCAATCGGGTCACGCGCAGCTGCACCGCGTGCGGCAGGCGGGATAAGACGATGGCCCGCATCGTGATCGTCGATGACGACGAGTTGATCTGCGCGATCGTCGCGCGGACGCTGACACCGCTTGGCCATGTTGTTCTGCCGGTGGGTGACGGTGCCGATGCGCTCGACAGCCTGTGGGATAGCGGTCCCGATCTGGTGATCCTCGACTGCGCGCTACCCGGGAAGACGGGTCTCGCGATCCTTGGCGAGATGCGGACATCGGCGATGTTCCGGGATCTTCCGGTGGTGATCCTGACCGCTCGGCGGAGCGAATGGCACGTCAAGATGGCGCTGGATGCCGGCGCGAACGCCTATGTCCGCAAACCCTTCGCGCCCGAGGAACTGGTCGAGAAGGTCACCGCGCTGCTCGCCCCTGCCCCCGCCGCCGACTTGTCGCCCGCCACCGCCATCGCGCCGGAAACGCTGCTTGATTGCGACCGCCTTGCCGACCTGCGTGGCGCGGTTGGCGACGCGGATGCGGACCGGTTGCTCGAGATGATGGTGCGCGATATCGGGGCGCGCACGGAAGCGATCGCCGGAGCGCTCGCGGAAGGCAATCACGTCCGGGCGGAACGCGAGGCGCATGCCTTGCGCGGGGCGTGCAACGGGATCGGCGCGCTCGATCTTGCGCTAGCGTGCCTGGCGATCGAACGTGGCGAATGTCGCACAAGCGACGCCCTGACAGGGCTTGCCGTCCGCACGATGGCCGCGATCGAAGAGGCACGAGCGACCACTGCCATTTGATATAATGTCGTTCTACATCAACGACTAAACGGCATCACGCAGCGACGTCCAGCGCTTGCAACGCCAGGATCGCCTGGGTCCGGTTGGTAACGCCGAGCTTGCGGAAGATCTGCGCGAAATGCGTCTTCACGGTCGTTTCGGCGATCCCGAGTTCATAGGCGATCTGCTTGTTCTGGCTGCCATCCGCGGCGGCGCGCAGGACGCGGAATTGCGCAGGCGACAGTTCGCCGATGCGGGAGGGGAGCGTCACGACGTCGCTATCCGTCTGCGCCATCTCCGCCGGAAACGCGTTTCCGCCCGTCATTAGCGTCCGAATCGAGCCAACCATCGCACTCATCGGGGCGCTCTTGGGGATATAGCCGCTCGCCCCCTCGCGTGCGGCGCGGCGCATGACGGCAGGATCGTCGGTACTGCTGACGATCGCTACGGTGGCGCGCGGCTGGAGCCGGCGCAGCATCAGCAAGCCCGCGAACCCCTGCACATCGGGCAACATTAAATCGAGCAAGATCAGGTCGAAGCGACGTTGCTCCGCTACGGCGACCGCCTCCGCGATCGTCCCCACCTTGACCGTGTCGGCGCCCGGCGCAACCTGTTCGGTCGCCATTGCCAGCGCTGCCGCGCACATCGGATGGTCGTCTGCGATCAATACAGCCTGAGTCAAAACAATACTCCCCCGGATATATCCCACTTATAGTCGATCCTCCCGCGCAGAATTGCAATCCTTCGTAATTCTTGCGTGACGGCCGATGGGTTCGTCATGCTAACCGCAATCCATGCGGAGAGCCACACTTTCGGTGCAGATCGTTACGCTGCTGATCGCCGCCGGAATCATCACCCAGCTGGCAGTTTTCTGGCCGGGAATCATGACCTGGGATGCGATCCGCCAATATGGCCAGGCCGTCAGCGGCCATTACGACGATTGGCATCCGCCCGCGATGAACTGGTTGTGGCACCTGCTGCGGCGTATTGCCGCCGGACCAGCGCCGATGCTGGTGGTGCAGGCGACACTCTACTGGGCCGGGACCGGGATGCTCGCGCTCGCCACGCTGCGTCGAAGGATGCGGGGGCCGGTCGTCGCCATACTCGTGCTGGCGGTCTCGCCGATCGCGCTGGTGCTGATCGGCACGATATTAAAGGACAGCCTGTTCGCGGGCGCCTTGCTGTTCGCAGCAGGGCTGGTCGCTGTCGCCAGTCCGACTGCGCATTGGCCCCGGATCTGCGCCGCCATGCTGCTGATCGCCGCCGCATCGCTCCGTTTCAATGCAGTGCCAGCGTGCCTTCCCTTGCTTGTCGCGCTCGCGCCTGCCGCGTGGCGACGATCGCTGCCACGGCTAGCCGCGACCGCCACGCTTGCGATCGTACCGCTCGTCCTCGCACTCCCCCTCGCCAATGCGGCGTTACGGGCGGACCGCAGCGGGGTGGAACTGTCGCTCGTGATCTACGATCTCGGCGGGATCGGACGCTTTGCGAACGCTGACGTCTTCCCCCCGACCGGCGTCGCCGATCCGGTCGCGGTCAACAGCGCCTGCTATTCGCCGATCTCCTGGGACAGCTACGCATGGTGGGCGGACGAACCCTGCGCGATCGGTTTCGCTACGCTGCGGGCGCCGCTAAGCGCTAAGCACGCAGCCTATCGCTGGTGGATTGCTGCAATTGTCGACCATCCGGGCGCCTATGTGGCACATCGGCTCGCCCATTTTGACCGCAATACGCGCGCTTTCGTGCAGGATGCGGACCTGCCCGGACTGTCGCTCGAGTCCGATCCCAATCGCTGGGGCTATGCGGTCACACCCGGCGCGCTGCGCGATGGTATCGCAACGCTGGCAATCGCGAGTCTCGCCACCCCGCTCGGCTGGCCAGCCTGCTGGATCGCGCTGGCGTTCGGCCTGGTGGTGTTGCGCCCGTCACTTGGCGGGGGAGAAGGCGGGGCTGGCACGGGTGGGGCGGGCAACATCGCGCCTACGCTTGCATGGTCGGCGCTGCTCTACGCCCTCAGCTACCTGCCGCTCAGCGTGGCGTCCGAAGTGCGCTATCATCTCTGGACGATTACCGCGACAGGCGTGGCGGCGGCGCTGTTGCTCGGCCAACCCGCGACATGGGCGGTGCCGCGCTGGCGGCAGATGCTGGCGATCGGTCCCTTCGCCGCGATCCTGCTGGGCAGCATCGCGGCGCGGGTCATGGGCTAGACGTTACTTCTTGGCGGCGGCCGCAGGCTGCTGGCTCTTCGCGACGCCCTGGATCATTTCGGCGGTCGCGATCTGCTTGGCCTGGAGGCCGCGTGCGCAATTGGTCATCGTCTGAGCGATGTCCTTGCCCATCGGTTCCTTGCCGACCGCGACGACCGCGCTGCGGAACTGCGCAGGCGACAGCTTGGCGTCGACCCGGCCGAGATAATAAGCGACCGAGATGATCGCGACCTGCTTCTTCTTGGGGTCGGCTTCCTTCTCGGCGAAGACGTTGCTGACCAGCATGCACCGCACGTCCGGGTCGGCGGCCTGCGCGGTCGCAGCGGCGGGAACGAGCGACAGGCCAACGGCCAGCGACATTAGAATGGTTTGACGACGCAAGAATATTCTCCGGACAAGCGCACGGCGCAAACGCCATGCTGGGGGCGGCTGTAGCGTGCTATGGGATGCCACGGCAACAATACTGGTCGTGTCTGCCACTCTGGCTGACGAATCGCAGTGTGGGTGGTGCCCGACCCACCGCCCGCATTGCTCACGGTGCCGCCGGAGGCCAGATCAGCGGCGTAAAGCGCCGCGCTAGATCGCGGGCGGCACTCACGGTCAAATGATGGCTGTCGAACAGGATCGGCCGATTACCGGTGGTCAGGCGGCACGTGGTGGGCGAGCAGAAAACATCGCTTGGCCAGAGGACGACTACGCCCGATCGCCCAAGCCACTGTACATACCGGATCGTGGATGCCTGCCGGGTGCGATAGTCCTGAACGCGGATCTCGCGAGTGCCGGTCAGGAGCAGGTAATGGGGCAGATCCTCGCCCACTTCGGCTGGGGTCGGACCAAGCAGGAAGACCGTTTTCCCGCTCCGCTGCAGCGCCCGGATGCTCTCTAGCATACCACGCCGATAGTGCGGGTCGTCGAGGTTCCATGCGAAAAAGCTCGCAAGAATGACGGTATGGATGCGCGTGCTGGTTCTCAGATAGTCCAGGACCAGCGCGTTATGATCGACGCACGCCGGACGTTCGGGCACGATGAACCCCGTGGCGGGCGGGCAGCCCGAATATGTCAGCGATCGCAGTGGATGGGCCGGGCTGCCGAGCGCGTAGGCCAGTTCGATGCCATGGCTGTCACCCCATAGGGCCGTATGCTCGGTCTTGCCGCCAAAGACGCACGCCTTCTCCGGCGGGGCCAGGCCATCGAGAGGATGGCACCGGTCACGCTCGGGACTGGAGTCCAGCCGACCCGCATCGTACGCCAGCACTTCGGGAGAAAACCGCCGCCCGACGAGACCGTCGGTACTCAGCGCAAACGCCCCGCCGACCGTCAGCAGGATGGCCCCACTCGCGGCGGCAAACCCGAACACGTGCTTGCGGGCGAACCGCAACCTATTGCGGAACGGTGTCTCGATGAACTTCCAGGAAAGGTAGCCCATCACCAGGGAAACGATGACCAGACCCACAGCATGATCGAGGGCCGTCCCGGGCAGCGGCAATCGCCGCGCAAAGACAATCAGCGGCCAGTGCCAGAGATACAACGAATAGGAGATCAACCCGACAAACGCGAAAGGACGAAAGGCAAGCACCTGGCCAGCCCGCGTGCCGGGCGCGTAGGCCACGATCAGTGCTGCGCCTCCAACCGGCAGCATCGCCGCCACGCCCGGAAAGCCGGTCTGCGGATCGAACAGGACGCTCGCGGCGACGATCAGGACGATCCCGCACGCCGCAGCGATTTCCCGGATGAACGCCGAACGAACCGTGGGAACGGCCCCAAGCGCGATCAGCGATCCAGCCAGCAGTTCCCAGGCACGCGTCGGGATCAGGTAGAAGGTCGCCATCGGTTTGACCGGGGTCAGGACAATACAGGCCGCGAGCGACACCACTGCCAGCAGGGCAACCAGCAACCGGCGTTGCGCGGGGAAATACCGGATGATGACCGCAAGAATGATCGGGAAACCGATATAAAATTGCTCTTCGACCCCGAGCGACCAGGTGTGCAGCAACGGCTTGTCATAGGCATTGATGTCGAAATAGCCCGACTGCCGCCAGAACACGATGTTGGACGCAAAAAGCAGCGTTCCCAGCACGCTCAATGCGAATGCGTGCATTTCGGTGGGCAACACGAAGTAATAGGCAGCGGCGATGCAGGCCGTAAGCATACCGATGAGCGCCGGGAAAATCCGACGGATCCGGCGTTCGTAAAAGATTGCGTAGCTGAACCGTCCCTCCGTCACGTCACGGTCGATGATCCGCGTAATCAGAAAGCCTGATATGACGAAGAAGATGTCGACCCCGACGTAACCGCCGCCAAAACCCGGGATACCGGCGTGAAAGAAGGTAATCGGCAAGACTGCCAGGGCTCGCAGGCCGTCAATGTCCGCACGGTGTCCCGTCGACGTCGCATCGTGTTGCATTGGTGATCCCGAGCATATGCCTTGACCAAAGCTTCACACGACGCTCGATCGGCACGTCTTGATGACGATGCCGATACCACCCGTTGACAAGTTCATGACGGCGTTCGGGCAGAACACAACCTTTTTCGAAGCGGTACTTTGGTTCGAGGTCACACGACCAAGCTATTGGGAAGCACATCTCTGGAACGTCGGGCGTCGTAAACGCTCGTGATGCCGTCGCCGCAAGGCGTTACTGGCGTGTTCAACTGGCAGGATGTGAAATCTCTGGTCGGGGCGACAGGATTCGAACCTGCGACCCCCACACCCCCAGTGTGATGCGCTACCAGGCTGCGCTACGCCCCGACCGAGGCAGGCGCGTTAGGCCGAGAATGCGACGGATGCAAGTCACTTGAATTGACCAAGCGGTAATAAGCGGTTCGCAAGCGCCTGAACCCCGCGTGCGTCGCCATTTTTCAGCGGCGCGATCAGCAGAACGGCGCGGCGCTGAAGGATCCGGTCGAGCGCGGTCGGAGTCGCCGCGCGCGCCGCGGTTTCCGCCAGCGATGCGCCGACCGGGTCCTTGGGGTCGATCGCAAGCCGCAACAACGCTGCCAGCCCCGGGAACAGCGCGCGTTGCCCGCCGAGCGCAACTGCACGGTCGAGTGCGTCGAGCCCCGACGCCTTGCGCGCACCGAGCGCGCCACGCGCGACCAGCCCACCGAGCGATTTGACCGCACTCAGATGCCACGCACCGAGCGCTGCCTGTGCCTCCGCATCGCGCGGGTTGCGCGCGGTGATCGCCTCGAACTGCGCCTTTGCTTGCAGCGCGTCGGCACGACTGTTGGTCAGCTTCGCCCGGTAGCTCGTCGCCAGCGCGCGCGTCAGTTGCGCCTCGACGTCGCCGGGGGAGCGCAACAGCGTGGCCGCGGCATTCGCCTCGACATTGGCGATCTGCCGCAACGCGCTGGGGCGATCCGATGCGCCGAACGCGGTCTGGGTCAGCGTCTCGCGACTGCTTTCGGCCGCTACCGCAGGTGCGGCGCCACACCATAAGGCGACCGCCCCCGCGGTTGCGAGCCCCGTCCCGAACCGAACCATCATGCGTTTTGCCACAGGGTTTGCCGACCGTTGTTAACCATCCGACTGAGCCAACGGCTCAATCGCCGATCAGGGTCCGCGAGGAGCTGCCCTCCCAGGTCTTCACGCTCATCTCGACAATGCCGAGATCGCGCAAAGTGCGCCCGAACGCTTTCTGGTGGTCGGCCTGTCCGTGCGCGGCAAGCGCGTCTTCCGATGCCCAGCGCTCGGCGATGCGGATCACGTCCGGATCGGCGACGTCGAACGAAAAGGCGTAGAATTCGCAACCGTCTTCCTGTTCGACGCGCGCGACATGTGCGGCCAGCAAGTCCTTGATGCGGGCGGCATCGCCCGGTGCGGTCTTGATGTGCCCGAGGACGAGGATCGTCATGTTCGCGTCTCCTGAAGTCATGATCCGTTGCACCGGCGCGCGTGAGATGATAGCGCGCGCTGCTTGTAGCGGGGCGTCTTCGTCCCGCAATCCCGCATGTCCCTTGCCCGCACGACGGTTGCGTGCAGGCGGGTCCGCTTTACCAAGGTAGCCCATGTTCGCCACCCCAGCTTCTGCCCAGACCACAGGCGCCGCCACCGGTGCCGGCCCCGACGGATTTCTGTCGCTGCTCGTCAACTTCGGCCCGCTGCTGCTGGTCTTCGTCGCCTTCTACTTCATGATCCTGCGCCCGCAGCAATTGCGCGCGCGCAACCAGGCGGCGGCGATCAACGCGGTCAAGAAGGGTGATTCGGTTGTCACGGCTGGCGGCATCGTCGGCAAGGTGACCAAGGTCGAGGACCGCTTCGTCGAAGTCGAGATCGCGCCGACCACGCGCATCCGCGTCGTCAAGGCGACGCTCGCCGAAGTGACGCCGCTCGGCTCCAAGCCCGCGAACGACTGATCCGATGCTCGATTTCCCCCGCTGGAAGGTCATATCGATCTTCGCTTTCCTCGCCGCGCTGATGGCGCTGGCGATCCCGAGTTTCCTGCCCGAGTCGGTCACCGACCGCTGGGGCGCGTTCCCGCATCCGCGGGTCAACAAGGGGCTCGATCTGGCGGGGGGCAGCTATCTGCTGCTCGAGGCGGACACCAACGAGCTGGTCAAGAACCGGCTCGAGGCGATGCGCGAGCAGATCGTCACGCAAATGGCGCTCAACCCGGTGATCCCGATTGGCGACATCGCGACCGACAACGGCAAGCTGAGCTTCATGTTGCGGAACGTGACGCAGCTTGATGCAGCGCGCGAGCGGCTCAACAAGCTGACCGGCGGCGTCGGCCTGACCGGCCAGCGCGACTGGGACCTGCAGGTCGTCGATTCGTCGCGGATCGTGATGACCCCGACCGAGGCGGGCATCAACGCGTCGATCAAGGAAGCGATGTCGACCGCGCGGGACGTGGTCAGCACCCGCATCGACAAGCTCGGCACCAAGGAGCCGACGATCGTCGGCCAGGGCACCAGCCGCATCGTCGTCCAGGTTCCCGGCCTCAAGGATCCGCGCGCTTTGCGCGAGTTGATCGGCAAGACCGCCAAGCTCGAATTCAAGATGGTCGCGGACCAGCCCTATGTCCCCGGCGGGATCATCCCCGCGGGCACGCAGGCGCTCCCCTATCCCGAGGGTGGCCCCGGCGCGAAGATCCTCGTCAAGCGTCAGGCGATCATCACCGGCGACCAGCTGCTGACTGCAAAACAGTCGTTCAAGCAGGAAGACAACGCCCCGATCGTCGACTTCAGCTTCAACGCCGAGGGCGGGCGCAAGTTCGCCGCAATCACCCAGGCGAACACCGGCAAGCGGTTCGCCGTGATTGTCGATGACGCGGTCATCTCGGCACCCCGGATCAACACCGCGATCCTCGGCGGGGCGGGCTATATCGAAGGCTCGTTCACTGTCGAATCCGCGAACAACCTTGCGATCGCGCTGAGCTCGGGCAAATTGCCGATCTCGCTCAAGATCGTCGAGGAACGCACCGTCGGCCCCGATCTCGGGCAGGAATCGATCAACGCAGGCGTCCGCGCCTCGGCGATCGCGGTGATCCTGGTGATCGTGTTCATGATCGTCACCTACGGCCGCTTCGGTTTCTATGCTGACTATGCCGTCATCATCAACGTCGTCGTTATCATGGGTGTGCTCGCGCTGCTCAACGGTACGCTGACGCTGCCGGGGATCGCGGGCTTCGTGCTGACGATCGGTACTGCGGTCGACGCGAACGTGCTGATCAACGAGCGTATCCGCGAGGAACGCCGTCGCGGTCGCAGTGTGATCCAGGCGGTCGAGCTCGGGTATAAGGAAGCGAGCCGCACGATCTTCGAGGCGAACGCGACGCACGCGATCTCGGGGCTCATCATGCTGATGCTCGGTTCGGGTCCGGTGAAGGGCTTTGCAGTCGTGCTACTGATCGGCATCGCCACCTCGGTCTTCACCGCCGTTACCTTCACGCGGATGCTCGTGGTGTTGTGGATTCGCCGCAACCGCCCGACCGACATCAACATTTGATCGGCCAGACACCATGCGCCTGCTGAAAATCGTTCCGGACAACACCAACCTCCCCTTCGTTTCCCTACGCAAATGGGCGTTCGGGCTGACGATCCTGCTGTCGGTCGCCGCGCTTGCGCTGGTGTTCACACGCGGGCTCAACCTCGGCGTCGATTTCGTCGGCGGGCTGATGATCGAGGAGAAGTTCGCTTCGCCGCCGTCGCTCGACAAGCTGCGCACGACCATCGACAATCTGGAGCTGGGCGAAGCGCGGCTCCAATCGGTCGGCAACGACAATACCATCTCGATCAAGCTGCCGCCGCCCGAGAGCACCGACGAGGGCGCGGCCAACCGCATCGTCCAGCAGGTTCAGGTCGCGATCTCGCGCGACTTCCCCGATGCGCGCTTCTCGCGGCAGGATTCGGTCAGCGGCAAGGTCTCGGGCGAATTGATCTGGAAGGGCATCCTCGCGGTCGTGCTCGCGGTCGTCGGGATCGGCCTGTTCGCGATCTTCCGGTTCGAATGGCAGTTCGGCGTCTCGACCGTCGTGGCGATCGTCCACGACGTGCTGATGACGCTCGGCTTCTTCGCGCTCAGCGGGTTCGAGTTCGACCTCAACATCGTCGCCGCGGTGCTGACGATCATCGGCTATTCGATCAACGACAAGATCGTCATCGATGACCGCATCCGCGAGAATATGCGCCGCTATCGCAAGATGGACATGTCCGCGATCGTCGATCTGTCGGTCAACGAGACGTTGCCGCGCACCGTGATGACCTCGGTCACGATTCTGCTCGCCTTGTTCGCGCTACTGATATTCGGTGGGCCGGTGCTGCGCGGGTTCACCGCGGCGATGATCCTCGGCATCTTCGTCGGCACCTATTCGTCGATCTACGTGTCGTCGTCGCTGCTGATCTCGCTCGGGCTGCGGCCCGACCCAAGCCAGGCGGAGCCCGTCGCCGTAACGGGCACCCCGAAGGCGCGCTGATGCAGATCGACCGCGCCAGCGGATCGGGTCCGGCGATCACCGGTTTCTCCCCCAACGGCTTCAAGGTCGAGGCGGGGGATTTCCGGGGAGTGTACCGCGCGCTGACGATCGCCCCTGAAGCCGTGGCCGAGTGGGATGCGCCTGCGTTCGAGACGCTGTCGCCTGAGTCGCTTGGCGACCTGATCGCGCTTGATCCGGCACCGGAGTTCCTGCTGCTCGGGACAGGCGCGACGATGCGACGTCCCGCCCCTGCGTTCGTCCGCGCGCTCGAGGCGAAGGGCATCGGGGTGGAGGCGATGGACAGCCGTGCGGCGGCGCGTGCCTGGGCCGTGCTGCGTGGTGAGGGCCGTTGGGTCGTGGGCGCGCTCTACCCGCTTTGATCGGCTAACTCGCCGCGCTTCTTTATCTCACGATATATGCTTGCGCTGACGATGGCGCTTCCCAAGCGAAGGCCGGGGCCCAGCAGAGGGCGGGCTGATCGGGCGTCGCGCGCTCGACCTTGCGCACCGCGACTGGGCCCCGGCCTTCGCCGGGGAAGCGCCACGCTGGGAACAGGGGCAATGTGGCGTCCCGACCCTGCATTCGTTTGCGCCCTCGCAGAGGTAGACGGGCGTGGTGTGGCCCGTGCCGGGGTCGTGCTGCGCGGAGAGGGGCGCGGGGTGGTCGTCGCACTCTATCCGCTTTGACCGGCTGACTCGCCGCGCTAGTGTTTCCCAAGATATGTGCTTGCGATGACAATGGCGCTTCCCCGGCAATGGCCGGGAAAGCGCCGTGGTGGAAACGTCGCGCCAAGAGGTCGGGATCCTATGATGAAATCGCTTGCCGCCATCCTGCTGGCCTCCGCAATGCCCGTCGGGGGGTTAGCACAGACCCCCGCCCCCGCACCGACGGCCGAGGCCACACCGAAATACACCAACCCCGATGCCTGGCTGTGCCGTCCGGGTCGCACCGACGCGTGCGCCGCCAATCAGGACGCGACGATCATCCGGGCCGACGGGACGCAATCGATCGAGCGATTTTCGCGCGACGACAATCCCAAGTTCGACTGTTTCTACGTCTATCCGACGGTATCGCTCGATGCGTCGCCCAACAGCGACATGACCGCGGGCCCCGAAGAGATCACCGTCGCGACGCATCAGGCGGGGCGCTTCGCCAAGCATTGCCGCGTGTTCGCGCCGCTCTACCGTCAGGTCACGCTGCTCGCACTGCGCGACGCGATGCTGGGGCAGCCGATGAAGGGAGATCGTGCGCGCGCCTTCGCCGATGTGAAGGCGGCGTGGGAAGAATATCTCGCCTATGACAATCACGGGCGCGGCGTCGTGCTGATCGGGCACAGCCAGGGGTCGGGGATCCTCAAGGAGCTGGTCGCGAAAGCGATCGAAGGGACGCCGGTCCAGCGACAGATCATCTCTGTCATCATCCCCGGTACCAACGTCGCGGTCCCCGCGGGCAAGGACGTCGGCGGCGATTTCAAGTCGACGCCTTTGTGCCATAGCGACAAGGATAGCGGTTGCGTGGTCAGCTACGTCAGCTTCCGCGCCGATGCGCCGCCGCCCGCCAACAGCCGCTTCGGGATCGCGGCACAACCCGGCATGACCGTCGCCTGTGTCGACCCCGCCGCGCTCGACGGTGTGGTCAAGCCTGCCGACGCTTACCTCGGCGCACGCGGTGCGGGGATCGCCAGCGCCTCGCAAGGGGCGTGGAGCCAAAACGGCGCCGTCGTCACGACCGGCTTCGTCAAGGTACCGGGGTTGCTCAGCACGCGCTGCGTCACGTCCGGCACCGCGTCCTATCTGGCGGTGACGACCAATGCCAACCCGGCGGACAAGCGCACCGATCATATCGTCGGCGATGTGATGTATGGGGGCAAGGCGCTACCCGACTGGGGGCTGCATCTGCTCGACCTGCCGGTCGTCATGGGCGATCTGGTCGAGCTGACCGACGATCAGGCAAAGGCCTGGCTTGCGAAGAACCCGCCCGCCGCCGCGGGCTGATAGGCGCGCGGCCGGGGAGGTCCCGGTTGCCCGGGACCGCTCCTTTACCCTTCCAACTGGCGCAGCAGCGTGCGCACCGAGCTGTCGATCTCGTGATCCTTGTCGCGCAGATCCTCGATCCGGCGGACCGCATGGATCACGGTCGAATGGTCGCGCCCGCCGAACTTGCGCCCGATCTCGGGTAGCGAGCGCGTGGTGAGACGCTTGGCCAGATACATGGCGATCTGCCGCGGACGCGCGACGACGACCGCGCGACGCGCCGATACCAGATCGATCGGCTTGATCTCGAAATGCGCCGAGACCGCCTTCTGGATCTCGTCGATCGTGACCCGGCGCTCGGCCCCGCGGAGCACGTCGCCGAGCGTCGCGATCGCGAAGTCGAGATCGATCTCGACGTTGCTGAGCTGCGCATAAGCGACGACGCGGTTGAGCGCGCCTTCGAGGTCACGGATGTTACCGGTGATCCGCGATGCGAGCAAATCGAGCACCGCCACCGGGACCTGCGCATTCGGCATGTCGGCGAGCTTGCGGTCGAGCACGCGGCGGCGCAGCGCCAGGTCGGGTGCCTTGATGTCGGCGACGAGGCCGCACGACAGCCGCGAGGTGATCCGCTGTTCCACGCCGTCGAGCCCCTGCGGGCAGCGATCCGCCGAGATGACGAGCCGCTTACCCGCGCCCATCACTTCGTTCATCGTGTGGAAGAACTCTTCCTGCGTCGCGTCCTTGCCCGCGATGAACTGCAGATCGTCGATCAGCAGCAGGTCGGCGGCGCGCAGCCGGGTCTTGAACGCATGCGTCTCGCGGGTGCGGAGCGCCTGGACGAATTCATACATGAACCGCTCGGCCGACATCAGCAGGACGCGCGCACCGGGGACCGCCATGAGATAGGCGGCACCGATCGCGTGCATCAGGTGAGTCTTCCCCTGCCCCGTGCCGCTGTGGAGGAACAGCGGACTGAACCGCGGTGCCCCCGGCTGCGTCAACGCGACCGCCGCGTTGTAGGCGACGAGGTTCGACGGATCGACCACGAACCGGTCGAAGGTGAACCGCGGATCGAGCGACGGGCGCTCGATCGTCGGCACCGGTTCCGCCGGCTGAATGTTGGCCGGTGCCGGCAACGTGTCGATCGTCACGACCTGCGCTGACCGCGCGACGGTTTCGACCGAAACGCTGCGCACCGCCGGGATCAGCACGCGGAATTCGTGCAACAACCGGTCGGCGTAATGATTCCGTACCCAATTTGTCATGAATGCCGACGGCAACCCTAGACGCACTGCGTCCAGGTCGCTCCCGGGAATCAAGACGATCGGCTTAAGCCACTGATCGAACAACCGTACGCCCGATGATTCGCGAAGATTAGCACGGACCGTGGCCCATGCCTGCGCAACCATGTCGTCCTGCGTTTCGGCGGCGCTATGGTTGTTCGCGATCGCTACCCCCTGCCCCAAAAATGCCACGACAAAACCCTTCCCCGGCCCCCCAGCCAAGCTGGCGGAGCCTTGATATACAACGGACAAAAACCCCCACAGCCGGAATCAAGTCCGCCTGAACGCGCCATTCGAAATGAGTCGCGAGACGATCGTCTGCGCGGTGGAGGGCCAGTTATGAAGAACCGGCCGAGTCTATCAATCCCTGCCCCGGTCAGATTTCTGAAATAATCGGGATTGACTCGGATTCCGCCAAGGATTCGCGTCAAAAATCGCACAATCTGTTGAAATCGTTGGATTTTTAATCGTTACACTTCCGTGAAGGTTATGCGAATCGCAGTAAAACCACGCTTTCCAGAAACGGGACAAAAACTGTTCTTGCGATGTTCTTCCCGCGGTGAAAATCCATCTTTCGAACGATGTACACGGCACGACAAAAAGCCCGCCGGACGATGTCCGGCGGGCGAATTGATCGTTAGAGAACGCGCGTTCAGGCGAGCGCGGTGAGGCGCTTCGTCAGTCGTGCGAACTTGCGCGAGGCAGTGTTCTTGTGGAGCACACCCTTGGCGACGCCACGCATCAACTCGGGCTGAACCTGCAGCATGGCTGCAGTTGCCGCGACCTTGTCCCCGGACTCGAGCGCAGCCTCAGCCTTCTTGACGAAGGTGCGGATGCGGCCGACGCGGTTGCCGTTCACCAGTGCCCGTGCAGCGTTGCGACGGATACGCTTTTTCGCCTGTGGCGTGTTCGCCATGAAGCCCTCTGACTTTAGAAATAAGAAAGGGCGGGAGAAGTCTCCCGGCCCCGGAAGCCGCTGCCCTTACCGACAAGCACAGGGTCGGTCAAGAACACATGCCATAATTAGCGTTGGCAGGTCGGGCACCAGAAGGTCGATCGCCCCCCTTCGGCATAGCGCTGGACCAGCCCGCCACAGGCGCACGGCTGCCCCCCCCGCCCATAGACCGCGAACTGCTTGGAAAAATATCCGAGCTCGCCGTCTGGCTTGGCATAATCGCGCAAGGTCGACCCACCGGCCTCGATCGCGGCCAGCAACACGCTGCGAATCGCCGGCACGAGTCGATCGAGTTTCGCACGCGACACCTTCCCCGCCGCGCGCTTGGGCGAGATGCCCGCGAGGAACAGCGCTTCGCAGACATAGATGTTGCCCAGCCCCGCGACGATCCGCTGGTCGAGCAGCATCAGCTTGATCGACGCGATCCGGTCCTTGAGCATCCGGTGGAGATAAGCGGCGGTAAGATCCGGTCCGAGCGGTTCGGGCCCGAGCGCGAGGAACGCCGGGAAAGCGGCAAGCCCCGTGGTCGCGACCAGATCGACCGAGCCGAACCGCCGCGCGTCGTTGAGCGCGAGCCGGTGCGTCGCAGTCTCCAGGATCAGGTGGTCGTGCGGCAGGACCTCGGCGGGATCGACTCGCCACCGCCCCGACATGCCGAGGTGAAAGATCATCGTGTCGCCGCGGGTCGTATCGATCAGTCCGTATTTCGCGCGCCGCCCGAGCGCGGTCACCGTCGCGCCGGTGAGTCGCTGCCCGAGGTCCTCCGGGAACGGCCGCCGCAGATCGGGGCGACGGATCTGCACCGCAGTGATGCGCTGCCCTTCTAGCACGGGGCGCAGGCCCCGCACGGTGGTTTCGACTTCGGGCAATTCTGGCATCGCAATCAGCTAGGTTGCGTTTGCCCGCGCCACAAGCACTGGCTAGAGCGGGGGCCATGAACGATACAGTCTCCTTCGGCTACGAAGACATCCCCGCCTCCGAAAAGACCGCCCGCGTCGGCGGCGTCTTCTCCAGCGTCGCTGCGCGCTATGACATCATGAACGACGCGATGTCGGGCGGCATGCACCGGCTGTGGAAGGACCGCTTCGTCCGCCGCCTCAAACCGCGAGAGGGCGAGCAGATCCTCGACATGGCGGGCGGCACCGGCGACATCGCGTTCCGCATCGCCGAATCAGGTGCGAGCGTGACGGTCGCGGACATTAACCCGCAGATGCTCGAAGTCGGCATGGAACGCGCCGCCAAGCGCGGCATCGACGGGCTGGTGTGGACCGAGGCGAATGCCGAGACGCTCGCCTTCCCCGATCGCTTCTTCGATGCGTACACGATCGCGTTCGGGATCCGGAACGTCACCGACATCCCCAAGGCGCTCCGCGAAGCACACCGCGTGCTGCGGCGTGGCGGACGGTTCTTCTGCCTCGAATTCTCGACCACCGTGTGGCCCGGGTTCGCGGACGTGTACGACGCCTATTCGCACAAGGTCGTGCCCCAGCTTGGCAAGCTGCTTGCGCAGGATGCGGACAGCTATCGCTATCTGATCGAGTCGATCCGGCGCTTTCCCGACATGCCGACCTTCGAGGGGATGATTCGCGACGCAGGGTTCATCCAGACCGGCGTGGAGCCGATGCTGGGCGGGCTGGTCGCGATTCACCACGGCTGGAAGATTTGATGAGCCCGACGCTTAAAGCCCCTCCCCTTCAGGGGAGGGGTTGGGGTGGGGCCGTAGAGGGCGCAGCCGCCCAATTCGGCGCGACCACCCCGCACTGCCCCACCCCCAACCCCTCCCCTGAAGGGGAGGGGAGTAAGATATGACCGCGCCTGCTGTTCACCTCTGGCGCTTGCTCAAATGGGGCCGCATCCTCGCGCGCCACGGCGCGCTGCGCGGGATTGAGCGGGATCCTAACACTCCCGCCCCCGTCCGCCGCCTCGCCCGGATCGCACGGTTTGGTGCGCGTGTGCCCAAGGTGCCGCGCTATGCCGACGCGCTCCAGGCGATCGGTCCCGCCGCGATCAAGCTCGGGCAGACGCTCGCGACTCGCCCGGACATGGTCGGCGACGCTGCCGCGCTCGACCTCATGCGATTGCAGGATGCGCTGCCCCCCGTCCCGTATGAGACGATTCACGCCGCGCTCACCCGCGCGTTCCAGCGTGATCCGGCCGAGCTGTTCCAGTCGATCGAACCGGTGCCCGTCGGTGCCGCGTCGATCGCGCAAGTCCACCGCGCGGTGACGACCGACGGCCGCACCGTCGCGATCAAGGTGCTCCGCCCGGGCGTCGAGGAAGACTTCACCCGCGCGATCGACACGTACGAATGGGCCGCCGCGCAAGTCGAGGCGATGGGCGGCGAACTTTCGCGCCTGCGCCCTCGACTGACGATCGAGACGTTCAAACGCTGGACAGCGCGCGAGCTCGATCTGCGGCGCGAGGCGGCCTCGGCGTCCGAACTCGCCGATTCGATGCAGGCGGAGCCCGACTTCACCGTCCCCAAGATCGACTGGCAGCGCACCACCGGCAAGGTGCTCACGCTCGAATGGATCAACGGGATCAAGCTGTCGAACCGCCCTGCACTGATCGCGGCGGGCTATGACCTGCCGCAGCTTGCCGACACGCTGGTCCATGCGTTCCTGCGCCAAGCGATCGCGGAAGGGTTCTTCCACGCCGACATGCATCAGGGGAACCTGTTCGCGCTGCCCGGCAACAAGATCGCCGCGATCGACTTCGGGATCATGGGCCGGATCGACCGGCGCGCGCGGGTGTGGCTGGCGGAGATTCTCTACGGGCTGATCACGGGCAATTACAAACGCGTCGCCGAGATCCATTTCGAGGCAGGCTATGTCCCCTCGCACCACAATGTCGCAGAATTCGCGACCGCGCTCCGCGCGGTTGGCGAGCCGATGCGCGGGATGGCGGTCAAGGACATGTCGATCGGGATGATGCTCGACGGGCTGTTCAACATCACGCGCGACTTCGACATGCAGACTCAGCCGCATCTGCTGCTGCTGCAGAAGACGATGGTGATGGTCGAGGGTGTCGCAACCAGCCTTGATCCCGACATCAACCTGTGGGACGCTGCGGCACCGTTTGTCCGTGAATGGATCCGCACCGAACTGGGGCCGGAGGCTGCGGTTGCCGACCGGATCGTCACCGACCTGCGCACCTTCGCGCGGCTGCCCGACCTGATCCGCAACATCGAGCGTCGCTTTCCCGATCCGCCGGGTGCCCCGCCCGAGCCCCCGCTCCGCAAGATCGAGGTCGTGCGGTTCGGTGGCGGGTGGCGCTATGCGATCGTCGCGATCGTCAGCGCCGCCGCGAGTCTTGGCGCCGGATGGATGTTGTGGGGCTAGCCACCCCACCACCCGTTCCGACCGGCGCCCCGCTATGGCTCGCCATGCCGTCGCGCTTTGCCGGCCTCAGTCGGTCGCAGGCGCGCTGGGCGCTCGGGCTGCTGGCGCTGCTGCTCGGCGCGACGTTGCTGGCGCTCGCGGTCCCCGCCCCGGCGGGCGCGCCCGAAGGTGGCACGGGCGAGGTACAGACCGATGTCGCACTGTACGATTCGATCGTGTCGGCAATTCGCGGCGGCGGGGACTATTACGGCGTAGCCGCCAAGGAACTACGGCGCGGCGGCTATCCACTGAAGCCGTTCATCACCTTCCGGCTGCCCGCGCTGGCGGTGATCCAGGCGCACATTTCGCCGATGGTAATCCAGGCAGTGCTTTTCGCGCTGATCGCCGCAACGGCCGGTGCCTGGTTCGTACGCTTCAGGGCCGCGTTCGTCCGGAAGCCACCGCTGGTCTTTGCGATGCTGTTGCTGGCGGGCGGGATGGTCGTCTTCATCCAGCGCGGGCTGATCGGCTTCCACGAGATCTGGGCGGGGATGCTGATCGCTCTGTCGCTGGCACTTCGTCGCAATGACCGGTGGACCACGGCCGTCGCGATCGGGCTGATCGCGATGCTGATCCGCGAGACCGCGCTGGTGTATGTCGCGATCATGGGGATCCTGGCGTTCGCCGAAGGGCATCGGCGCGAGGCACTCGGCTGGGGCGCGACGATCCTCGTGCTGGCAGTGGTGCTCGGCTTCCATGCGCATGCGGTCGCCGACGTCGTGCGTTCGACCGATCCCGTGTCACCGGGCTGGATGGGGCTGCTCGGCTTCGGCTTTTTCGTCAAGACGATGATGCTGTCGACCGCGCTGGCGGTCGTCCCGGCAGTCCTTGCGGCACTGCTGGTGGGGCTGGCGCTGTTCGGATGGGCGTGCTGGGCGGACCCGGTCGCTTTGCGCGTCCTGACGGTGTTCTGCGGCTATGCCGCCTTGCTCGGGCTGTTCGGACGCCCCGACACCTTCTACTGGGGATTAATGATCGCACCGCTGCTCCTCGTCGGCCTCGCCTTCGCGCCCGATGGCCTGCGCGATCTAGTGGCACGTGCGCGCGATCGGCGTCGCATCATCGTCACGCGGCTGGTGCGATGAAGATCCTGCTGATCATCGGCGGCGGGATCGCGGCGTATAAGGCGAGCGAGCTGATCCGCCTATGCCGCAAGGCGGGGATTTCGGTCAAATGCGTGCTGACCGCAGGGGGCGCGCATTTCGTGACCCCGATGACGCTCGCCGCTTTGTCCGAAAATCAGGTCCACACGAGCTTGTGGGACCTCAAGGACGAGGTCGAGATGGGGCATATCCAGCTCAGCCGCGAAGCCGATCTGGTGGTGGTGGCCCCCGCCACCGCGGACCTGATGGCCAAGATGGCGGCGGGAATCGCGGACGACCTCGCCACCACGCTGCTCCTCGCAACCGACAAGCGCGTACTCGCCGCGCCTGCGATGAACGTACGAATGTGGCAACACCCCGCCACGGTCCGCAACGTGGTGACGCTGCGGGGCGACGGCGTGACGGTGCTCGAGCCCGATGAGGGCGCGATGGCCTGTGGCGAGTTCGGCCCCGGCCGTCTGCCCGAACCTCCTGCGATCCTTGCAGCGATCCAGCAGATGCTCGGTGGCTGACGCACGGATGCTGCAGGGCAAGCATATCCTCGTGACTGCCGGGCCGACGCATGAACCGATCGACCCGGTGCGGTATCTCGCCAATCGGTCGTCGGGGAAGCAGGGGTTTGCGATTGCGGGGGCGCTGGCTGCGCTGGGCGCGCGAGTAACGCTGGTGGCCGGGCCGGTTACCCTGCCGACACCCGCTGGCGTCGACCGGATCGATGTCGAGACCGCGTTACAGATGGCTGCAGCGGTAGAGGCAACGCTGCCCGTGGATGCCGCGGTGATGGTTGCGGCGGTCGCCGACTGGCGAGTCGAGGGGGCGGCGCAGAAGATCAAAAAGGGCGCGGAAACCCCAGTCCTTCGGCTGGTCGAAAACCCCGACATCCTCGCGACGCTGGCGCGCAGCCCGCAGCGGCCAAGGCTGTTGATCGGCTTTGCGGCGGAAACCGAACAGGTGATCGCCCATGCGACCGCCAAACGTCAGCGCAAGAACGTCGACTGGATCGTCGCCAACGATGTGTCGGGGGATGTGATGGGGGGCAGCGCCAACACCGTCCATGTCATCACCGAGGCGGGCACGGAAAGCTGGGATCGAATGCCCAAGGATAAGGTGGCAGACCGGCTTGCGGCGCGGATCGCTACGGCATTGGCTGATTAGAAAGAAAACCGCCGCCGCACTCCCTTCGGAGGCGGCGGCGTGACGAAAGTCTTAGTGGCCGAGCTTCTGCTTGAGCTCGTCGATCATCTTGGAGGCATCGCCCTTGTTCATGTCGGCGCTGGGCGGATCCATCTTCGCTTCCTCGCACAGCGTCGTCAGATACGACTTCTGCGCCCCCGTCATGGGATCGCCGCCCGAGACCCAATCCGCCGGATCCTTCTCGGTATTCGAGTCGGGATGTTCTTCGAGCTTCGGGTTGGGGAGCGTCTCTTCGGCCATGAACTGTCTCGCTATGTTTCGTGTATGTTCCTAACCCGCAACCCGCTTCCCGGTTCCGCGATTGACCGCGTTGCGGCAGACTTTACTCGCGCAAAGACAGACCGGTCTTCGCGCCCGGCGCAAGCATCGTTAAGAGGGCGGCCATGACGACATTCCCGATCACGATTCAGTTCCTGTCCTTGCCGCACGGTGCGGGACTGCCCTTGCCCGCTTATGCCACCGACGGTGCCGCCGGCATGGACGTCGTTGCCGCCGAGGCGGTGACGCTGGCGCCGGGCGCGCGCGGCGCGGTCGCGACCGGCTTTGCGATCGCCATCCCGACCGGCTTCGAAGTGCAGGTGCGCCCGCGCTCGGGCCTTGCGCTCAAGCATGGCGTGACGTGCCTCAATACGCCGGGCACGATCGATTCGGATTACCGCGGCGAGGTGAAGGTCATCCTGATCAACCACGGCCAGGAGCCGTTCGAGATCGCGCGCGGCGACCGGATTGCCCAACTCGTCCCCGCCCCGGTTCAGCGCGGGGTACTGGAAACGGTCGACCGGCTGGCGGATACCGTCCGTGGTATCGGGGGCTTTGGATCGACCGGACGATGATAGCTGCGTTTCTCCTGCAGGTTGCCGACGTGCCGGCATCACCGCCAAGCTTGCCCAACGACTGGTCGGCGTTGCCCACCCTGCCCTATGTCGCGCCGCGCCAGGCGACGCCGCAAGTCACGACGTTCGTCGCCGGTGAGATCGCCGCGGGACGGTGTGTCGCGCAACGTCCCGGCGACGGGCATTACGTCCTGCCGGTCGAGGTCGCCGCGCTGATCGGTGCGGACGGCAGCGTGCGCAAGGTCGTGCCGCGCGCGATCGCCTGCCCGACGATCGAGCAATATGCAGCGGGTCTCGTGACCGGGTTCGCACGTGGCAATATCGCGCAGTACAAGCCGACGACCGACACCTGGTATCGCACGACCATCGTGTTCGACTGGCGCGGATGAACACGCTCGGCGACGCCGAACTCGATCGCTACGCCCGCCACATCGTCCTGCGCGAAGTGGGCGGCGCGGGGCAACTGCGGCTTAAACAGGCGAGCGTCGCGGTGGTCGGCGCAGGCGGGATCGGGAGCCCGGCGATCCAATATCTCGCCGCCGCCGGGGTCGGACGGCTGGTGATCATCGATGACGACACGGTCGACCTGTCGAACCTGCAACGTCAGACCCTGTTCGGCGATGCCGACGTCGGCGCGTCCAAGGTCGCGGCGGCTGAAACCGCCGCGCGCCGTATTACGCCGCATGTCTCGATCGAGACGCTGGCGGTGCGGCTCGATGCGGCCAACTCTGCGACACTGCTCGCCGCGGTGGACGTGGTGCTGGACGGCACCGACAGCTTTTCCACCCGGCTTGCGGTTGCGGATGCGGCGCATGCGCTACGCATCCCGCTGGTGTCCTCGGCGGTCGGACAGTTCGAGGGGCAGCTCGGTGTGTTCCGGGGGTGGGAGCCGGACAAGCCCTGCTATCGCTGCTTTGTTGGCGACGCGCACGATGCTGCCGGGGACACCTGTGCCGAACAGGGCGTGATCGGCGCGATGACCGGCGTGATGGGGAGCCTGGCGGCACTGGAGGCCCTGCGCAGTATCGTCGGCTTTGGCGAGGACAGCGCAGGCAAGCTTTTGCTGGTCGATGCGCTTGCGTTTCGATTTCGCACGATCATACTTCCAAAAGACCCGGGATGTCCGTGCTGCGGTTAGCGTAACGCTAGGCGATGGGGGATGGGGTCGGAATGATCGAGGCACAGCCCCCCCGCCCCGACCGTAAAGTCCTGGTCGTCTTCGGCACGCGACCCGAGGCGATCAAGCTGTTTCCGGTCGTCGCAGCTCTCAGGGCGACCCCCGGGCTGGTGGTGCGCTCCTGCGTCACCGCGCAGCACCGGGAACTGCTCGATCAGGTGCTCGCGATCGCGGGGCTGACACCCGACGTGGATCTCGACCTGATGGAGCCGGGCCAGTCGCTCAACCGGCTGACGGCACGGCTGCTGGATGGCCTGGGCGATGTGATGGGCACGGAGCAGCCCGACCGCGTGATCGTGCAGGGGGATACCGCCACCGCGATGGCGGGTGCGCTTGCGGCCTATTATCGCCAGGTGCCGGTCGCGCATGTTGAGGCCGGGCTGCGCTCGGGGGATATCCATCATCCCTGGCCCGAGGAAGTGAACCGCCGGATCGTTGCCTGCATCGCGGACCAGCATTACGCCCCGACCGAAACCGCCGCCGCCGCGCTTCGCCGCGAGAATGTGGACCCCGCCACGATCCACGTGACGGGCAACACCGTGATCGACGCGCTTCACGCAACCCGGGCCAGGCTCGCCGCCGACCCATCGCTCGCCGCCGGGCTGGACGCAATTGCCGGGCGGTTTGCGACCAGGCGGATCGTGCTCGTCACGACGCACCGACGCGAGAATTTCGGTGGGGGAATGGAAAACATCGCGCGCGCGCTTGCCCGGATCGCCGAGCGTGACGACGCCGCGATCCTCTTCCCGGTCCACCCCAACCCCAATGTCGTCGCGGTGATGGACGCGATGCTCGGCAACCGTCCCAACATCGCGCGGATCGATCCGCTCGATTACCCGCACTTCATCCGCGCGCTTGACCTAGCGCATGTGGTGCTGACCGATTCGGGCGGCGTGCAGGAAGAAGCGCCTGCGCTCGCCAAGCCGGTGCTGGTCATGCGCGAGACGACCGAGCGGCCGGAAGGCGTTACTGCGGGGACGGCGCGGCTGATCGGGACGGACGCCGACCGCATCGTTTACGAGACCTCCCGCCTCCTCGACGACCACCAAGCGTATCGGGCCATGGCCCGCGCGCATAATCCGTTCGGCGACGGCCATGCGTCAGCAAGGATTGCACGACGCGTCGCGGAGGGTTTTGACGGCTGACCGCGCGATCGCCGTGGTTCCGCGATTCAGGCGGCGGCGGTGAGCAGCGCGCTTTCGGTTTCCTCGATCCAGCCGCCGCCGATCACACGGTCGCCGCCGTACAGTACGGTCGCCTGCCCCGGCGCGACGCCATATTCGGGCGCGTCGAACACGACCCAGTCGCCATCGCGGCGCGCGGGCACTGGCTTTGCAAGCGAGCGGACCTTGGCGGTCAACGGACCGTCATAGTCCCCACCCAGCCAGTTGATCCCGCTCAGCCGCGCCGCGCGCACCGCCAGCGCCGCACGCGGGCCGACGACGACGCGCCGTGTTTCCGCCTCCAGGCGGATGACGTAGAGCGGCTCAGGCGTGCCGCCGATCTCCAGCCCGCGGCGCTGGCCGACGGTGAAGTGGATCAGCCCCTTGTGCCGCCCGAGCACGCGGCCCTCGGCGTCGACGATCTCACCCGCGGTATCGGCCTCCGGGCGCAGCTTCTTGACCAGTCCGGCATAATTGCCATCGGGGACGAAGCAGATGTCCTGGCTGTCGGGCTTGCCCGCCACGCCGAGCCCCAGTTCGGCGGCAATCTCGCGCACGCGCGGCTTGGGCAGGCCGCCGAGCGGGAAGCGGAGGTAGTCGAGCTGGGTCTGCGTGGTCGCGAACAGGAAGTAGCTCTGGTCACGCGCCGGATCGAACGCCCGGTGAAGTTCCGCTCCAGCGTCCCCCTCGACACGTCGGACATAGTGCCCGGTCGCGAGACAATCCGCACTGAGATCACGCGCGGCCGCGAGGAGGTCGGTGAACTTGGGCCCCATGTTGCACTGGATGCACGGGATCGGCGTTCGCCCCGCGAGATAGTCGTCGGCAAACCGATCGATCACCTGATCGCGAAAGCGCGTCTCGTGATCGAAGACGTAATGCGCGATCCCCAAGCGGTCGCACACTGCGCGCGCGTCGCGGATATCGCGCCCCGCGCAACACGATCCGGCACGTCCCACCGCCTCGCCGTGGTCGTAGAGCTGCAGCGTTATCCCGATCACTTCCGCACCCGTCCGCACCGCCAGCGCGGCGACCACCGAGCTGTCCACGCCGCCCGACATCGCGACGACGATGCGCTTGCCCACGCCGTCGGGACCCAACTGAAATTCTGCGTCTGTCATGATGCGTCGAGAGATAGGCGCTTCGGAAGCAACATGCAAAACCACCGGAAAAGCTTGCGGGCTTTACGCCCCCTTTAGAACCTGTGCCCTACAGCGTCCCGGCTCGCCCTGTGGATGTATGTGTGGACCTAAGCTTTTCCCGATTTGAAACAGACGTGCATGTGGTGGCGCTGTCGCCCGATCTTGCCGTGCTGATGGTTGGGGTGGCGGCCCGGCAGGCGGCGAGTCCGACCGCGCTGGCGCAAGCGCGGCTTCCCCGCATCCACGCGAGTGATCCATTCACCCCGACGCACGGTGCGTTCAACGTCGCCGTCTGGGAAATGGTCGAGTTTTCCGGTGACTGGAGGAAAGCGTGAACGCGACGTTTACCGAGACGCTTTAGCCAGCGTTCAAGTCCGACGGTTATGACCGTAACGAATAAGCTGCAGAGGGGCCCCCGCCCCGAGACAAGGTCTTGTAAGAATGATCGAGAACCAGAAGATCCGCCCAGCAAGAGTGATCGGTCCGCTCGGAGAGCCCTTGACGCTCGACTCGCTTCCGCCACCCGAGACGACGCGCTGGGTCGTGCGGCGGAAGGCGGAAGTCGTGGCGGCGGTCAACGGCGGTCTGCTGTCGGTCGACGAGGTCTGCGAACGCTACGGCCTGACGGTCGAGGAGTTCGCCAGCTGGCAGCGCGCGATCGACCGTTCGGGGATGCCGGGGCTCCGCGTAACCCGGATCCAGCACTATAAGTCGCTGTACGAGCGTCAGCAAAAATACTGATTTTCCGAACCGATCGGGGTTTACTCGATCCGGAGCCGGAACAAAAATCACGGTTTGAGAGTCTTGTCTCCGTCATCCCGGACATAACCGGGCAACGGAGGGTAAAATGGTTGGACTTATTGTTTGGCTCGTCGTCGGTGGCGTGTGCGGTTGGCTTGCCAGCATGATCATGCGTACCGATGGCCAGCAGGGGATTCTCCTCAACGTCATCGTCGGCATCATTGGTTCGGTGATCGCGTCGTTCCTGTTCGGGGCAGGGATCAACCAGGCCATCACGATCAACACGTTCATCTATTCGCTGATCGGCGCAGTTATCCTGCTCGCGATCGTGAATCTGATCCGTCGCGGTACGGTTCGCTAAGAATTCGGTCCAACCGGATGATCGGGCCGCTGGGGAAACCCAGCGGCCCTTTTCATGTCCGGCGTATAGGCGTCGGCTATTTGAGCAGGAAGCGCACGGTAACGGTGACGCTGACCTGCGTTTCGCCCGCCGCGATCGGCGTCGAATCGCTCGCCTTCATAGCGCGCGCCATCGCGAAGACCGGGGGTTGCGGGTTGGACCCGTCGTTGGTGCCATTCTCGCTGATCGTGACGATCCGGACGACGCTCATGCCGGCAGCCTTGGCGTAGAGCTCGGCGCGCGACCGGGCGATCTTCACCGCGTCGGTGCGGGCTTCGTCCAGCGCGGCGTCGGGCTTGTCGAGCGACAGCGTTGGGCCATCGATCTGGTTCGCGCCCTGCGCGACCAGCGCGTCGAGGATCGCACCCGACTTGGCGACATCACGGAAACGGATCGAGACGCTGTTGCTCGCCTGATAGCCGGTGACCGCAGGGGGCTGGCCTTCGGTATAGCGATATTGCGGATTGAGCGCGACGCTGGCGGTGCGGATATCGCGTGCGGCCACCCCGGCCTGCTTGAGCGCAGCGAGCACCCGCGCCATCCGCGTCGCATTTTCCGACAGGGCCGCAGCCGCAGTCTGCCCCTGCGTCACGACGCCTGCGCGGATCGTCGCAACGTCCGGTACCCGCGCCGTCCGGCCTTCGGCGGATACGTCGAGCAGCGCGCCGTCGGGCAGGATCGTCGGCGTGGTCTGTGCCATCGCGGGGGTCGCCGCCGCCAGGACCGCAGGCATCAGCAGCATCATCGTCGAACGCATCGTCTTCTCCCAGAGAGTCGGGCAAACGAGCCCGTCCGGGGCCCTGTTGCCAGCTTTGGGTGAAACGAGCGATGAACAATCGTTACGCGGTGCGACCTATCTTTGCGGGATCAGCGCCCCGCCAGAATCGCATCGATCGCTTCCGCCACGCCATCGTCGTCATTGCTCGCGACGACATGCGTTGCTTCGGCGCGGACCGCTTCCGGCCCCTGCCCCATCGCATATGACACAGCGGCACGCGCGAACATCGGCAGATCATTCGCCTGATCGCCGAGTACGGCAATCTGCTCGAGCGGCACGTCCATCGCCTTTGACAAAGCGGTGAGGCCAGCGCCCTTGTTCCCGCTGACCGGCGTCACGTCGAGGTAATAGGTTTGCGACTGCGCGATTGTGGCGCGATCGTCGAAGCCGTGCATTCGCTTGCGCAGGTCGATCAGCAGATCGGGATCGTCACTGACGAACGTGACCTTGTCGACGCGATCGAACAGGTCCGTGAAATTCTGCGTCACGACGGGATTCTGGTTCGACGCACGCTTCTCGCTGTCGACATGACCGCCGACATCGGTGCTGGCGTACCAGAGATCGTCCGCGAACACCCACGTATCGACGGCAGTTCCCTCGGCAGCGGCGAACACGCCTTCAAGCACGGCACGCTCGATCCGGTCCGCGTGCGAGACGGTCCCGTCCCGCGTGAAGACGGTACCGCCGTTGAACGCGCCCATCGGCGAGTCGATTTCCAGCGCATCGGCGATCGGCATCATGCCCGAGCGCGGACGCGCGCTGATGATGCTGAACCCGATCCCGGCGTCGCGCAGGCGGGCAACCGCCGCGCGCACGCCGAGCGTGACCTGCTTGCTGCTGTCAACAAGCGTGCCGTCGACGTCCGAGACGACCAAGCGGATGTCCGACATACCGCTCACTGCGGCATCTCGACGTGACCGCCGAAGCCATAGCGCATCGCGGACAGCAACTTGTCCCCGAACGTATGATCGACCCGGCTACGATAGCGCGCGAACAATGCCGCCGAGAGGACGTTGACCGGCACCGCTTCTTCCATCGCGGCCTGGACCGTCCAATGGCCCTCGCCCGAATCCGCCACCTGGCCCGAGAAGTCGTCGAGCATCTGGTCCTTGGCCAATGCCGATGCCGACAGATCGAGCAACCACGACGAGATCACCGACCCACGCCGCCATACTTCCGCGATATCGGTCAGGTTGAGGTCGAAGCGTTCGTCCTCGGGCAGTTTCTCGGACGACTTGCCCTTCAACACGTCGAAGCCCTCGGCATAGGCCTGCATCAGCCCGTATTCGATGCCGTTGTGCACCATCTTGACGAAATGACCGGCACCCGCCGGCCCGGCATGAATATAGCCCTGCTCGGCACGCGGATCGGCTGCTGCGATATCGCGCTCGGGCGTGCGCGGGATCGTCCCCATGCCGGGTGCGAGCGCCGCCAGGATCGGGTCGATATGGTCGACCGCTTCCTTGTCGCCGCCGATCATCATGCAATAGCCGCGCTCGAGCCCCCAGACGCCGCCCGACGTGCCGACATCGATGTAGCGGATGCCCTTCTCCGCAAGCGCCTTGGCACGACGAATGTCGTCCTTGTAGAAGCTGTTGCCGCCGTCGATGATGATGTCACCCGGCTGTGCGAAGCCGGAAATTGTCTCGATCGTCTGCTCGGTCGGGCCGCCCGCGGGCAGCATGACCCAATAGATCGCCGGGGTATCGAGCTTGGCTTTCATGTCCTCGAGCGAGGTCGCGCCTTCCGCGCCGTCACCGACCAACTTCTGGACGGCGGCTTCGTCGCGATCGAACACCACCGACTGGTGCCCCGCGCGCATGATCCGTCGTGCGATGTTGCCGCCCATTCGGCCAAGGCCGATCATACCGATTTTCATGACGCGCGCGCTCCTGGGGGGTCAGATAAAAAGACGTCCGCCCCGGCATGACACCAGGACGGACGATGAAACGCCCAAAGGCGTTTTAGGCTGCAACCGGATGTTTGGCCGCGATCGACCCGAGCAGATCGTCGAACGCTTTCGAGAATGACGCGACGCCTTCTTCGACCAGTTCACTGGTGACACCGTCGAGATCGAGCCCAAGCCGTTCCGCTTCCGACAGGATATGCCGTGCACCTTCCACGTCCTGCGTCAGTGTTTCGGTCGCCGTGCCACGCTCGCGGTAAGCGTCGAGCGTCTTGGGCGGGATCGTGTTGACGGTATCCTTGCCGATCAGCGTGTCGAGATACAGCGTGTCGGGATAGTCAGGGTTCTTGGTCCCCGTCGATGCCCACAACAGCCGCTGGACCTGCGCGCCCTTGGCGGCAAGCGCCTGCCAGCGTGCCGAAGCGATGAACTCTTCGTACCAGGCATAGGCGAGCTTGGCGTTGGCGATCGCGACCTTGCCCTTGAGCGGCTTGGCCTCATCGCCCCCGACTCCGGCGTCGATCTTGTCGTCGATCTTTGAATCGATCCGGCTGACGAAGAAGCTCGCAACGCTGGCAATCCGGTCGATCGGCTCGCCGCGCGCAGCGCGCTTCTCAAGACCCTCGACATAGGCTTCCGCCACCGCCTGATACGCGTTTTGCGAAAAGAGCAGCGTCACGTTGACGTTGATCCCGGCGTCGATCGTCGCCGCGATCGCGGGGACGCCAGCCGGCGTGCCCGGGATCTTGATCATCACGTTGGGCCGGTTGACTGCCTTCCACAGCTTCTGCGCCTCGGCGATCGTCGCATCGGTGTCGTTCGCCAGGTAGGGCGAGACCTCGAGGCTGACATAGCCGTCCTTCGAATCGAGCCGGTCATAGACCGGGCGCAGCGTGTCCGCCGCTGCCTGGATATCGAGGATCGCGAGATGCTCGTAGCGGTCGATCGTCGGCGCGTCGGGGTTGGTCTTGTCATAGGCGGCGAGCTCGGCGTCATACGCGTCGCCATGCCCCATCGCCTTTTCGAAAATCGACGGGTTGGAGGTCACGCCGGTCAGCGCGTCCTCGTCAACCATCTTCTGGAGGCTACCCTCGGCGAGAAACTTCTTCTCGACGAAATCGAGCCAGACGCCTTGGCCGAGTGCGGCCAGATCGTTGAGCTTGCCCATCAGTTCTTCTCCCGCAGTTCGTTGGCGATCTTCACGATATTGTCGACCGTGAAGCCGTATTTGTCTTGAAGCTTGGTGATCGGCGCAGACGCACCGAAGGTCGACATGGTGACCGTCTTGCCGTCGAGCCCGACATAGCGATCCCAGCCGATCTCGCCCGCCATCTCGATCGCGATGCGCGCCTTGACCGCCTTGGGAAGCACCGACTCCTTGTACTCGGCGTCCTGCAGCTCATAGCGATGCCAGCTCGGCATCGACACGACGCGCGACGCGACGCCATTTTCCTTGAGCTTCTCATGCGCTGCGACAGCAAGCGACACTTCCGAGCCGGTAGCGATCAGGATCACTTCCGGTTCGTCCGCGCCGTCGAGGATATAGGCACCCTTCTTGAGGCCATCCGCGCTTGCATATTTGGTGCGGTCGAGCGTCGGCAACGCCTGGCGCGACAGGACCATAGCGGTCGGGTGGCTGGCGTCCTCGACGATCGCACGCCATGCGGCGGCGACTTCGTTCGCGTCGCCCGGACGGATCGTATCGAGCCCCGGGATCGCCCGCAGCGTTGCAAGATGCTCGATCGGCTGGTGAGTCGGGCCGTCCTCGCCGACGCCGATCGAGTCATGCGTGAACACCCAGACCGACCCGACTTCCATGATCGCCGACAGGCGGATCGGTGCGCGCATGTAATCGCAGAACACCAGGAAGGTGGAGCCATAGCCGCGCAGGTGCGACAACGTCATGCCGTTGACGATCGCGCCCATGCCGTGCTCGCGCACGCCGAAGTGGAAGTTGGTCCCGCCGTAATTGTCCGCCTCGAACGAGGGCGCACCCTTGATGTCGGTCTTGGTCGACGGCGCCAGATCGGCGGACCCGCCAAGCAGCCACGGCAGCTTGGGCGCGATTGCGTTAAGCACCTTGCCCGACGAATCCCGCGAGGCGACGCCCTTGGCATCCGCCTCGAACACCGGGATGTCGGCGTCCCAGCCGTCCGGCAGGCTGTCCGACAGCATCGAATCGAGCTGATTAGCAAGGTCTGGGTGAGCCTTGCGATATTCGACGACCTTGGCTTCCCATTCGGCGCGCAGCGGTGCAGCCCGGTCAAGCATCGATGCCTTGAAGCGTTCGGCAACGCCTTCGGGGACGAGGAACTGCTCGTCCTCGGGCCAGCCATAGGCCTGTTTGGTCAGGCGAATGTTGTCAGCGCCGAGCGGCTCGCCATGTGCCTTCTCGCTGCCCGCCTTGGGGCTGCCATAACCGATCACCGAATGGACGACGATGAAGGTCGGCTTGTCGGTGGTCGCCTTGAACGCTTCGAACGCAGCGCTGAGCGCGCCGACGTCATTGGCGTCGTCGACGTGGATGACGTTCCAGCCGTACGCCACGAAGCGCGCGCCGACGTCCTCGTCGAACGCGAGCGCGGTGTTGCCCTCGATCGAGATGTGGTTGCTGTCGTAGATCCAGCACAGGTTGGAGAGCTTGAGATGCCCGGCGACCGATGCGGCCTCTGCGGTGACGCCTTCCATCATGTCGCCGTCGCCGCAGAGCGAATAGACGTCATGGTCGAACAGCGTGAAGCCCGGCTGGTTGAACCGCGCCGCGAGCCAACGCTCGGCGATCGCCATGCCGACCGAGTTGCCGCAACCCTGGCCGAGCGGACCGGTCGTGGTCTCGACACCCGTGGTGTGACGATATTCGGGGTGGCCCGGCGTCTTCGAATCAAGCTGGCGGAACTGCTTGAGATCCTCGAGGCTGAGTGCGGGCTTGCCCGACTTCTCGCCATCGGCACCGATTTCCTCGATCCCGGCCAGATGGATCAGCGAATACAAAAGCATCGACGCATGGCCGACCGACAGGACGAAACGGTCACGGTTGGGCCAATCGGGCGTGGTCGGGTCATAGCGCAGGAACTTGGTCCATAGCGTCTGCCCGACCGGCGCAAGCGCCATCGGCGTGCCGGGGTGCCCGGAATTGGCGGCCTGGACAGCGTCCATCGAGAGCGTACGGATCGTATCGATCGCAAGCCGGTCCGCGCTGCCGTCCTCGTGGACGCCGGCGTCGGCGGTCTTGGTCTGGGTATCGGCCATGAAAATATTCGCCTTTTGTTTGCGCCCTGAACGCTTGCGGACAGGTCGGGTTGCGGAATGAGTGCGCTTTAATCCGATGCGACGCGACGTTCCAGCCGCGTAACGACGCCGCGGTCCGCAATATACGCTGCGGACACTTCGGTCAGGAACAGGCCGTGGCCAAGGGCTCCCGGGATGGCGGCGATGTTCTGGGACAAGCGCATATGATCGATCGTAGCGGGAAAGACGCAGTCGATGATAGCGTTACCTTGATCGGTCACGAAATCCTTTCGGACGGTCACGTGCGCGCCGAGATCGGCAAGCCGGGCGGACACGAACGCGATCCCGAACGGAAGCACTTCGACGGGAACGGGCGCGTTCCCGATCGCATCGACCCGCTTCGAGCCGTCGGCGATCACGATCATCCGCGTGCTTGCCGCCGCAACGATTTTCTCGCGGAGCATCGCGCCCCCTGCCCCCTTGATGGCTGCAAGCGTGGGGTCGATCTCGTCCGCGCCGTCGATCGTCAGGTCGATCTGCGCGGGAAAATCGATCAGCGGGATCCCGGCGGCACGCGCCATCGCCTCGCTTGCCTTGCTGGTCGCGACCGCGCGAATGTCGAGGCGGCGCTCCCCCAGCGCAGTGATCGCAAAGGCCGCGGTCGAGCCAGTGCCCAGTCCGACGATCATCCCCGCACGGACTTCCTCGATCGCCGCCATCGCCGCGATCCGCTTGTCGGACTCGTTCATGTCGCCGCCTTTAGCATCGCTCTTCCTACCGCAAAGGCCGTATGACCAAAGCGCGGACATTTCCACTGGCCCCTGACGCGAACGCAGGGCAAAGCACCGATCCATGTTCGAGAAAATCCTGGCGACACTCGCCACTTTCACCATCTGGGTCATTTCCAGCGGCGGTTATGTCGGCATCGCGCTGTTGATGGCGATCGAATCGGCGTGCATCCCGCTTCCGTCCGAGATCATCATGCCGTTCGCGGGCTATCTCGTGTCGGTCGGGCGGTTCAACCTGTACTGGGCGGCGACCGCGGGTGCGATCGGCTGCAACCTCGGGTCGATCGTGGCCTATGAGATCGGCAAGCGCGGCGGACGTCCGCTGGCCGAACGCTGGGGCCGCTACGTGCTGATCGGGCCGGGCGAACTCGACACGGCGGACCGCTTCTTCAAGCGCTTCGGGAGCATCGCGGTGCTGATCGGACGCCTGCTTCCGGTGATCCGCTCGTTCATCGCCTTCCCCGCCGGCGTCGCGCGCATGCCGCTGGTGCCGTTCCATCTGTACACTTTCCTCGGCTCGTGGCCGTGGTGCTTCGGGCTTGCATGGGTCGGCATGAAGCTTGGCGACAAATGGAACAGCGACCCGCGCGTCAAGGCGGCGTTCCACAGCGCGGACCTCGTGATCGGGCTGGTGGTGGTCGCGGCGATCGCCTTTTATATCTGGCACCGCGTCCGTGGCTTGAAGCGGCACTGAGGCATCCCGACATCCTTCTGGCGCGGCACCGCGTATCTCGAGCGGCAACGCCGGGAACGCGCGGGTTGCCCCAGCCGGAAAGGTGCTTTGCAATGCTCAAGCCGATTCTCTTTACCGCAGCCGTGGCCGGCGCGGCAGCATTCGTCCTGAGTGGCGGTGCGGCGCGTGCCGAACGCGCAGTCCCCATCCCCGCAGCCACCGCCGACGTCACCGGCGCGACCGGCCCGCAGACCGCGGTCTTCGCGGGGGGCTGCTTCTGGGGCATGGAAGCTGTGTTCGAGCATGTGAAGGGCGTCCGCCAGGTAACCGCAGGCTATGCCGGGGGCACGCGCGACACGGCGACCTACGACCAGGTCTCGACCGAAACCACGCGTCATGCCGAGGCGATTCGCGTCGTTTATGATCCCGCCAAGGTCAGTTACGCCACGCTGCTCCGCGTCTATTTCTCGGTCGCGCACGATCCGACGCAGCTCAATCGCCAGACGCCCGACAGTGGCCCCAGCTATCGCTCCGCGATCTTCCCGCAGAATGCTGCCCAGCGCGGGGTCGCCGCGGCCTACATCGCGCAGCTCGGCAAGGCCCGTGCGTTTGGCAAGCCGATCGTGACGAAAATCGAGACGGGCGCGTTCTTCCCGGCCGAAGCGTATCACCAGAACTTCTTCGATCGGAATCCGAACCACCCGTACATCGTGACGTTCGACAAGCCGAAGGTCGCGGCATTCCGCGCGGGGTTCCCGCAACTGGCGAGCTGAGGGAGGATTGCCTCCACCCCTCTGCTTCTTCCCCGGCGAAGGCCGGGGCCCAGTCGAGATGGCCGAAGTAACGAAGCGCTGACCCCAGCGTTCCGCTGTTTCGCTACTGGGCCCCGGCCTTCGCCGGGGAAGCGGCTTGAGGTCGAACGAAGCGCTTCACGCAGCCAAGTGAAACCGCATGCACCGGGGTCAACGCCAAGGTTGCGGCGTTTCGGGTGGAGTTCTGCAACTGGCAAACTGAGGGATGCTCCCACCGCCCTTCTACTTCTTCCCCGGCGAAGGCCGGGGCCCAGTCGAGATGGCCGAAGTAACGAAACGCTGCCCCCGGCTTCCTGCCGTCTCGCTTCTGGGCCCCGGCCTTCGCGGGGAAGCAGCTTTGGGTCGAACGAAGAACTTTACGCCGCCAGGCGAAACCGCAGCATCCGGTCCTGCACCGGGATCAACGCCTCGGCACCCTTCCCCACCGCGCGCACGATCTCGGGGTGTTGCGCGTCCAACCCGCCCGTGAGCGCGCCGAACGCGGGCAAAATCAGCTTGCTGGGCGTAGCGATGAAGCATCGCCGCGAGACGTTCTGGCCCCGCACGCGCAGCCGCAGTTTCGGATGGAAATGCCCCGACAGTTCGGGCAGCGGGTCCGCCGGATCGGCTTCGTGCCGCAGGACGAGGCCATCGACCACCGCTTCGTCCACCAATGCGCCGCCGCAGCGATCCGCCATGCCGCTGTCGTGGTTGCCCGTGATCCACGTCCAGCGCGTCGCCGCAGTCAGCGCGCGGAGCCGCGCCTGTGCCTCCGCGGGCAAGCGATCGCAGCCTTCGTCGTCATGGAAACTGTCGCCGAGACACCAGATCTCGCTCGCCCCGGTCACCGCAACGACCTCTTCGAGCGCTTCGAGCGTGACGAGCGAATCATAGGGCGGGAGCATCTGCCCACGCTGCGCGAACCAGCTGGCCTTCTCGAAATGCAAATCCGCGACGAGCAGCGCCGATCGGCGCGGCCAGAACAGCGCGCCGCTACGGAGTGCGTGCAAATCGTGACCGGCGAACGAAAAGGGAACCATAGTGCCGTCTATGTCTGAAACACCGGCTTCATGCAACGTTCACGAAACCGCTTGCGCTCTGGTATCACAGGCGTAAAGCGCGCCGTCCTTCCCGGCAGGTCGCCCATCCTATCATGTCTGTAGCCACCGCCACGTCCACTACCGCAAGTCCCCACGGTGCGCCCGCGCACCCGGCGCTGTTTGCGCTGACGATCGGCGCGATCGGGGTCGTGTTCGGCGACATCGGCACTAGCCCGCTCTACGCATTCCGCGAGGCGCTCGAGCTCACCGGCAAGGACGGGCTCGATCCGGGCGAGATCCTCGGCGTATTGAGCCTTGCGATCTGGTCGCTGATCTTGGTCGTCACGATCAAATACGTCGTATTCCTGATGCGGATGGACAATCAGGGCGAAGGCGGCGTGCTCGCGCTGACCGCGCTGGCGCGACGTGCGCTCGGCAGGCGGTCGCTGATCGCGCTGGTGCTCGGGTCGGCCGGCGCATCACTGTTCTACGGCGATGCGATCATCACGCCGGCGCTGTCGGTGCTGTCTGCGGTCGAGGGGCTGAAGACGATACCGGGCATGGAGACCGTCATCAGCGAACAGGTCATCCTGTCGATGACGATCGTCATCCTGATCGCGCTGTTCGCGATCCAGAGCCGCGGCACCGCGAGCGTCTCTCGGCTGTTCGGGCCGGTCTGCCTTGTCTGGTTTCTCGTGCTCGGCGGCCTGGGCCTTTGGCACATCGCAGACGAGCCTTCGATCCTGCGCGTCGTGTCACCGCATTACGGTGCGCTGTTCCTGCTCAACCACGGCGTCACCGGGCTGTTCGTGCTCGGCGCGGTGTTCCTGACTGTGACCGGCGCAGAAGCTTTGACCGCGGACATGGGGCATTTCGGGCGGTTGCCGATCCGCATCGGCTGGTTCGCGCTCGTCTTCCCGTGCCTGATCTGCAACTACCTCGGCCAGGGGGCATTCGCGCTCAACGCGCTGGAAGCGGCAAAGGCGGCGGGGCAGCCATTCCACAATCAGGATTGGTTCTTCCTGATGGCACCCGCGTCGATCCGTCCCGGCCTGATCGTCCTCGCGATGGCGGCGACCGTGATCGCAAGCCAGGCGGTGATCACCGGGGCCTATTCGCTGACCCAGCAGGCGATCCAGCTCGGGCTGCTCCCGCGGCTCCGGATCCGCCAGACATCGGCGACACAGGCTGGGCAGATCTACCTGCCCTCGATCAACTGGTTGTTGCTGTTCGGCGTGCTCGTACTGGTCGTTCAGTTCCGCACATCCTCGTCGATGGCGGCGGCGTACGGGATCGCGGTGACCGGCACGATGGTCGTCACCACGCTGCTTGCCTATATCGTGATACGGCATCGCTGGAACTGGGGGCGTCCGCTCGCCTTTGCCGTGATCCTGCCCTTCCTGACGCTCGACCTGATCTTCTTCGGCGCGAACATCCTGCGCGTGATCGAGGGGGGCTGGGTCCCGCTGGTTGTCGCGAGTGGGATTGGCCTCGTCATCTACACCTGGAACCGCGGCCGCGGGATCGTGCGCGCGTTCGAGGCCCGGCAGAGCGTTCCGCTCGCCGACCTCGCCGCAGCCCTCTCCAAGCGCCCGCCCGAGCGGGTCGAGGGCATGGCGGTGTTCCTGACCGCCAACCCCGACAGCGCACCGGGGGCGCTGCTCCACAATCTCAAGCACAACAAGGTGCTCCACGAGAAGAACCTGATCGTCAGCATCCGCACCGCCGACCGCCCATCGGTCGCGCCCGAGGAACGTGCCGAGATCCGGCAGGTCGACGACAATTTCACGATCGTCGTGCTGCAGTACGGCTTCATGGAATCGCCCGACGTGCCGCGCGATCTCGGGCTGGAGGCGCAGTCGCACAAAAAGGCGCTCAACCCCGCCAAGACAAGCTATTTCATCGGGCGCAACACGATCAAGCCCGCCGCCGACCAGGGGATGCCGATGTGGCAGGACCGGATCTTCATGTTCCTGCAGCGCAACGCCAGCGACCCGACCGACTTCCTGCGCATCCCGCCGGGCAAGGTGCTCGAACTGGGCGAACAGGTAACTGTTTGAGGCCGTCGGTGCGGCGATGCGGGCGCGGTGCCTTTCCCGAGGCACAGGGCAGCATGATGTCGTTGCAGGCCGAAGTGGTAAGCGTTCCACGTCGTGACGGCGTGGAGCGCGATCGTCACAGGTGCCTGCTCACTTTCGAGACAATTCGCCGAACCGCAACGTCATCGTGATTTAAAAATGTTGCGATGCACATTGGCGCAAGATCGTTACGGCAATTTGCTTTTCTTTGTCGGTCAATAGGTTACGCTTCCTATTCGTAGGTACAGAGCAAGGGGCCGTAATGAACGCGATCAGCAATACGCCAAACGGGCCAGTCGAAGCCATCTTGCCGCCCAATGACGATATCCGCACGACCGTCGATCACATGGAAAAGATCGCGCAATTCACTCCGCTCGTGATCCTTGCCGTGCTGGTCGGGATTCCGGTCGTCAGTGCCTTGTTGCATGGGGCAATCGGATCGGCGATCCTGAGCGGGGTCATCATGTTCGTGCTCGCAGGGTTCGCGATCAAGATCGTCAATTCGCTGGTGATCGCCCCGATGCAGAACATCCGGTACAAGCGGATCGCAACCACGCTGGCGAGTCAGGTGCAGGCCCTGCCGCTGCCGACCAACCTGTGGCGCTCATGGTGGGCGGGTGCTCCGGGGGCGCTGGCGATCACGCAGGACGGGCATGTCGTGATCGTCGACAAGTCGACCGATTACACCCATCTCTGGCTCGGCGAAGGGCAGATCGTCAACGTCAGCGTCGAGCGCGAAGCGACGCAGATCACCAACACAAAGCACGGCGGCCGGTTCACCCTCGGGGGTGCATCCAGCAGTGGTGTGTTCGGGGGCTATACGTTCGGCGGGCGTTCAAAGTCGGTTACCCGGATCGTCGAGACGGCTTTCCTTGAAATCCGCTATCAATTCGAACGCAATGGCGCGGTTTATACCTCGGTTATTCCATTTAACGCGGATCGGCGTGGTGCCGATGAACTGTGCGCGGCGATCACCCGGATCGAACATGGCACCAGGCCCGCATAACATGGTTTCAGGGGAAGGATTGCCTCGCCATTTTGAAGAAAGCGGGGCATTCGGCCGAGGCAGCGCATAGCCGCGGGGAAAGAATGCCGATGTCCGAAGAGTACGACCACGGCCGCCGCGACGGCCTGCGCCTCGCGCTCGCCATCCTGTCGGCGGAGGAAGCGAAATGGGCGGCGCTGCTGGGCGAAAGCAAGTCGTGGCGGACCAATCAGATCCGCGAAGTCCGCCATAAGACGCTGCAGGTCGCGCAGAAACGCGTTCAGACCGTGCTCAACCGCCTGTCGCCCAAACAGGACACGGGGATGAGCGACGAACTTGCCGCCGCGCTCGATATCGCGGGGCTTTGACCGCCGCGCCTCGGCAGGCGGCGGTCTGCGAACCCAAACCGCCTACCCCGCATAGGTCTTGACCAGGTCGAACAGATAATCTCGCCCGTCGTACAGCGACTTGACGTTCATCCGCTCGTTGAGCCCGTGCGCGCCGTTGATGTCCGCACCGATGAACATACCCGGCACGCCGTAGACCGGGATTCCGACCGCCTCGAGGAATACGCCATCGGTCGCCCCCGTCGACATCATCGGCAGGATCGGGGTGCCGGGGAAATGCTTCGCCGCGACCGCCTTGGCGGGACCGAGGATCTTGGGGTCGAGCGTCGGCGGGACCGCGGTCGGGCGGATCGGCTGGTTGGCGGTGACCGTCACCTTTGGCCCCGCAAGCTCCTTCAGCTTCGCAAGCGTGGCGTCGACCGTCTCGCCGGGGAAGATGCGGCAATTGACGTTGGCCGTCGCGCGCTGCGGGAGGGCGTTCTCGGCGTGGCCGGCATCGACCAGCGTCGCGACGCACGTGGTGCGCAGGACCGAGTGGAACGTCTTGTTGCTGCTGACCACCGCGTTTGCCTCGGTATCGGCGGGGTTGGCGAGCAGCCGCTTGATCGCATCGCCCATCGGGCCGGGCTGCGCCGCCGCATTGCCCGCGAAGAAGGCGCGGGTGGTGTCGGTGAAGCGGATCGGGAATTCATACCCCTGCACTGCCTTCAGTGCATCCGACAGTTGGTAGATCGCATTCTCGGGGGTCGGTTGCGAACTGTGCCCGCCGGGGTTGGTGGCCACCAGCTTGAAGTTCTGCGCGGCTTTCTCCCCCACCTGGAGGAACAGCGTCTTGCGTTCGCCCTGCTCGGTCAGCAGCCCGCCACCGCCTTCGTTGAGCGCGAACTCCGCTGCGATCAGGTCGGGCTTGTTCTTGGCCAGCCACTCCGCGCCGTTGAACGCGAAGGTCGTCTCCTCGCCGCAGGTCAGCGCGAGCTTGATCGTGCGCTTGGGGCGATAATTGCCCGTCTTGAAGCGGATCATCGCGTCGGACCAGATCGCCGCCTGCCCCTTGTCGTCGGTGCTGCCGCGCGCGTAATAATAGCCGCCTTCCTCGACCAGCTTGAACGGATCGCGCGTCCAGTCCTCGCGCTTGGCCTCGACCACGTCGAGATGCGCGAGCAGCAGCATCGGCTTGATCCGGGCATTGCTGCCCTTGAGCACCGCGACGAGCCCGCCTTCCTTGGGGTGATCGGGGACCGCAAAATAGGTGATGTCGGTATCGGCATAGCCCGCCGCCTTGAGCCGTGCACCGATCTGCGCCGCCGCCTGCGTGCAACTACCGACGGAGAGCGTGGTGTTGGTCTCGACCAGCTCCTTGTAGATCTCGAAGAACGCCTTCTGGTCGGGGCGCTCCTGTGCGGAGGCGGCAGGGGTCAGCGCGGCGGCGGCCACGGTGCCGAGAAGGATCGTCGAAAGCGTTGCGCGCATGGTGGTGCCCCCCACAAGAGTATCCGGGCAAAGCTAGCGCGGCGCGATACGAACGCAACTGCTAGGATGTGCCCGCTACAATGCCGCTGCCGCGGCATGCGGCCGCGCCAGATGCAATTCGCGATTGGCAAAGTCGATCCGCACCTGCCCGAACAGGTGCATCGCATCCATCCCGAGCAACAGCGCGGGCCGATCCGCCAGTCCGAGCCGTGCGAACGGTGCCGCATCCGAGAACGCGATCGGCAGATTGGCGAGCTTGATATCGCCGACCTGAACCCCCGTCACGATACTGTACTGCGCCTCCAGCACCGCGCCGGTGACGCTGAGCAGCCGCACCGCCGTCAGCGGACCGCTGCTCTTGGCAACGAGCCGCTGGAGCGCAATGTTGCCCATGCTGACGACCGATCCGGTGTCGATCACGACGCGGATCCGCCGACCGCCATAATGCGCATCGGTGACGACAAGTTGGCCGAACAGGTTCTTCGCGCGGATGACGATGTCGTCGCGGCCGAAGAACTCGCGCCGGGTGCGCCGCGTCGCGGGGGATACGGTCATGACGTTGCGCGCAAAGTCGATCTCGACCGCCTTGCCCTGCAACGTGTCGATCCCGATCAGCCCCGACGCGCCAAGATGCTGTTCGAACAGCACCGGCGCTTCGATCCGCGTCCCCGTCAGTTGCGCACCCGCCTTGGGGGAGCCGACAACGATATGGGGCACGAGGACGGTCGAGACGGGCACCGTCCCCGCCATCGCGGTCACGCGCACCCTGCGCCCCACCGACAGCCCCAGCGTGGCGGCAAGCTCGTGCGACAATACGGTGCGTTCAGAGCCGGTATCAACGATGAAACGGAACGGGCCGCCGGCGCCGATCGTGACGGGCACCGTCATCCGCGTATGATCGATCCCGAAACCGAGTTCTTCGGCCAGGGCGGTCTGACCGTCTTGCTGCGGCGATTGCTGCGCAGCAACCGGCGGCGTCTGGGGCGGAACGGGCTGTACCACGGTCTGTCCGGGGTCGAGCAAGGCGACCAGCGGGACGGCCAGGAACAGCGCCGGAAACATGGTCACAAACTACGCTCGTTCCGGCCCCTTCACAAGCGCGATCAGTCGATCCGCATCGCCTCGGCCGCCAGCACTTCGGCTTCCTCGAGCAAGGCATCGTCGGACATGCCCTGCGCGACTTTCTCGCGCCCGATCAGCGTCAGCACCGGCACCGCGAGCGGCGAGATCCGCGGCAGATCGACGTGCAGCATCGTCTCCGCCGCGCGGTCGAGCAGGTTGGCGAGGCGGCCAACGTCGGTCATCCGCGCGCGCGCATCCGCCCATGCCGCCTGGAGCAGGATATGCGCGGGCTCGTATTTGCGCAGCACGTCGTAGATCAGGTCGGTCGAGAAGGTCACCTGCCGTCCGGTCTTGCGCTTGCCCGGGATCTGCCGCTCGACCAGCCCGCCGATCACCGCGACCTCGCGAAACGCGCGCTTGAGCAGTGCGGATTGCTGCACCCATTCGACAAATTCGCCTTCGAGGATATCGGGCGAGAACAGTGCTTTCGGATCGGTGATCGGATTGAGCCCGAAGCACGCGAGCGCATAGTCGTTCGAGACGAAACCGATCGGCCGCAACCCCTGCGTCTCCATCCGCCGCGTGATCAACATGCCGAGGGACTGGTGTGCGTTCCACCCTTCGAAACTGTAGGCGACCATGTAATGCCGCCCTTCGCGCGGGAAGGTCTCGACCAGCAACTCGCCCGGGCGCGGCATCGTCGATCGCGCCTGCTGCGCCTCGAGCCATTCGCGCACGTCGTCCGGGAAACGCGCCCATTCGGAGGAGTCCGCCAGGAATCCGCGCACCCGGTCCGCGAGGTTGGTCGACAAGGGCATCCGCGAACCGCCGTAGCTCGGGATACGGGCCGGGCGGGCGGTCGCGCGGACGACGAGATCCTCGGTGTCGATCCGCTCGACCTCCAAACTCATGCCCGCGAAGAAGAAGGTGTCGCCGGGGCTCATCGTCGCCGCGAACGCTTCCTCGACTCGACCGAGCGTGCGCCCGTTCTTGAAGCGAACGCTGAGCATCGTCGCCTCGACGATGATCCCGGCGTTGAGCCGATGCTGCGCAATGAAACGCGGATGGGTGATCCGCCACATCCCGTCGGCGTCCTGCGTCAGCCGCTTGAACTTGTCGTACGCCTGCAGCGCATAGCCACCGTCACGGATGAAGCTCAGCACCTGTTCGAACGTCTCGGCGGTCAACGCGGAATAGGGGAGCGCGGAGCGAACTTCATCGAGCAGTACGGCCTGATCGAACGGGGCTGCGCAGGCACACGCCATCACATGCTGCGCGAGCACGTCGAGCGCGCCTGCGCGAAACACCTCCTCGTCAAGTTCGCCTGCTTCAACCGCGTCGAGTGCTGCACGCGCCTCGAGATATTCGAAGCGGTTGCCCGGCACGACGATCGCTTCCGAGGCTTCGTCGAGCCGGTGGTTCGACCGCCCGATCCGCTGTAGCAACCGTGACGAGCCCTTGGGCGCGCCCATCTGGATCACACAATCGACGTCGCCCCAGTCGACCCCCAGGTCGAGGCTAGCGGTCGCGACCAGTCCGCGCAACTTGCCGTCCGCCATCGCGCCTTCGACCTTGCGGCGGGCCTCGATACTCAGCGAGCCGTGATGCACGCCGAGCGGCAGGTTCATGGCGTTCGCCTTCCACAGATCCTGGAAGATCAATTCGGCCAGCGCGCGGGTGTTGCAGAAGACGATCGTGGTCTTGTGCGTCTCGATCTCGGCGATCACCTGTTCGGCGGCATAGCGTCCCGAATGGCCCGACCACGGGATACGGCCCTCGGGGAGCAGAATTGCGATATTGGGCGCGGCACCGGGATCCCCCTTCACCAACTGGACGGTATCGATATCGCCATCGGGCGCGAGCCACGCCCGGTAGCCGTCGGGGTCCGCGACCGTCGCCGACAGCGCGACCCGACGTAGGCCGGGCGAGATCGTCTGAAGCCGCGCCATGCCGAGCGACAACAGGTCGCCGCGCTTGCCCGTCGCGAAGGCATGGACTTCGTCCACCACGATCGTGCGCAACCCGGCGAACATCGTCGCGGCATCGGGGTAGCTGAGCAACAGGCTAAGGGATTCGGGCGTGGTCAGCAGGATCTGCGGCGGGCGGATCCGCTGCCGCGCCTTGCGGTCGCTGGGGGTGTCGCCGGTACGGGTCTCGATCCGGATGTCGAGTCCCATCTCCTCGACAGGCGCGAGCAGGTTGCGCTGGATATCGACCGCGAGCGCCTTGAGCGGGGAGACGTAGAGCGTGTGGAGCCCTTCGCCGGGGTTTTCGATCAGCTCGGCAAGCGTGGGCAGAAACCCTGCGAGCGTCTTGCCCGCGCCGGTGGTGGCGACGAGCAACCCATGCGCGCCCAACCTTGCGACGGCGAGCATGTCCAGCTGGTGCCGGCGCGGTGCCCAGCCCTTTTCGGCGAACCAGTCGGTCAGGGCGGGCGGGAGGGACGGCACGGGTGGGGGCATGTCCGCCATATGGGGTGTGCTGCACTGCGAGGCCAGAACGCCCCCGCTCCTTTCCCGTCCACAAGGCAGACGACAACTCCTTCAGTAAACAATACAAATACTTTGGTTTATGATGATGACCGTTGCACCCTAGTATCATAACATAAAGCGGTTATATCGGTTTTAAGGTTACCACGAGATTCTGCCGGGCATAACGAATGTATTCAACACGAGTATCAATCGTGATAGCAAGCTGCGGTCGGCCACAGGAACTTTCTCGTTGGGTCGATTATATCGATTATCAGACCTATCAACCCCATGAGGTGGTTTTTTCGGTCTCTAGAGACGAGGATACACGCGACCTTGTTCGTCATGGCAGAGTTTTGATTGCATATGGTCCGCGTGGGTCTTGCGTCCAGCGAAACCACGGCATGGATATTCTGTCTCCCGATACAGATATTATCGCATTTTTCGACGATGATTATGTACCCAGCAAGTATTGTGTTGAGGGGATTGCTCGGCTTTTCGATAATTGCCCGACCGTGGTAGGCGCGTCGGGGCATTTGTTGGCGGACGGGGTCAACGGGCCCGGCATCTCCTATGCCGACGCCGAAGCGGCAATTACCGCGCACGACGCGAACTCACCATCGCACGAGATCCAGCTGACGCCGCTTCATGGCCTCTACGGCTGCAACATGGCGTTTCGCCGCAGCGCGATCGTCGGCATGACCTTCGATGAAGCGCTGCCGCTATACGGCTGGCAGGAGGACATTGATTTTGCCCGCCGCGCGATGGTCCACGGCGAGATTTGCGGTACGAACGCCTTCGTTGGCGTCCATCAAGGCGTGAAGGGAGGACGCTCCTCCGGACGCCAGCTTGGCTATTCGCAAATCGCCAACCCGATCTATCTGACCCGAAAGGGAACGATGTCTATCCCTCTCGCCGCGCGTCTGATGATACGCAACCTTGCGGCAAACACGGCGCGGTCCTTTGCGCCAGAGCCGTGGATCGATCGGAAAGGCCGTTTGATGGGCAATATGATCGCCCTGGCGGACGTAGTCCGGTTCAGGAGCCATCCGTCTAGGATCCTCGATATTTGATCGGACGACGATCGCTGCCGCCCGCGATCGCTTCATCGGTCGGGGGCGACGCCAGCATCGAAGCGGCGTCTTGCGGGGCACTTGCCTGCGGTTGCTTCGCGCCGATCCCGGCGCCGGGTTGGTACGACTTCAGCTACCAGTTCGTCGAAATGATTGACGGGCTTAGTAGTTCCTCCCGCCGACACATGGCCCATTTACCCGTCGATATGGCGTGACGGTTGCTACCGGCAAGACAGGAGTAATGTCGGCATCTCCGCTTCGCGAAGACACCGGCATTGGTTTGTCACGAAAAAATCAGCGAACCGCGGCCGCCTGGTTCGCGACGACTTCGCCGCGCTGCTCCGGGGTCATCGCTTGGGCGTTGACGTCCGCCGCGCGGATCGCATCGGCGCGGTCTTCAGCGGTCTCGCGTTCGGCCTTGGCGGCTTCCTGCAAATTCTCCGCCTGCGCCTCCATCGCGTCGGCACGGTTCTCGCCAGCCTTCTCGACTTGCTTGGCAAGCTTGCCGTCGCCATTACCACCGCAGGCGGCGAGCGGCAGTGCGAGCGCCAACAGCGCCACAAACATCGTCTTTTTCATCGGTAGATCCCTGTTACCCGTGCCAGATACGCGGCACGTCGGGGGAAACTGCCCGACCCGGAGATCGTTCCGCTAGCGGACCGGCATGGGGCAATGATGATGCCCCATGCCGATCCCGCAACCAATCAGACGTGGATCGCCTTGCCGCGGACCGCCATCGCGGCTTCCTTCATCGCCTCGGCATGGGTCGGATGCGCGTGGCAGGTGTAGGCGATGTCCTCGCTGGTCGCGCCGAATTCCATCGCGGTGCACGCTTCCGCGATCATCGTCCCGCCGACGCTGGCGATCGCCCACACGCCGAGCACGCGATCGGTCTTGGCGTCCGCGATCACCTTCACGAAGCCATCGGGCTCGTGGTTGGTCTTGGCGCGGCTGTTGGCGGCCATCGGGAACTTGCCGACCTTGACCTCGGCGACCTTCTCGCGCGCGGCTTCCTCGGTCAGACCGACGCCTGCGATCTCGGGCCAGGTGTAAACGACCGACGGGATCACGTCGTGATTGACGATGCCGGTGAGGCCACCGATGTTCTCGGCAACCGCAATACCCTCATCCTCGGCCTTGTGCGCGAGCATCGGGCCGGGGACGACGTCGCCGATCGCCCAGATGCCGGGGACCGACGTCTGGAAGCGGTGATCGGTCTCGACCTGCCCACGCGCGTTGGTCGAGAGACCCGCGGCCTCGAGGTTGAGGCCATCGGTGTTGGGACGCCGCCCGATCGACACGAGCACGGTATCCGCCTCGATCGTCTCGGGTGCGCCACCGGCGGCAGGCTCGACCGTAATCGTTGCCTTTTCGCCTTCGACCGTCACGCCGGTGACCTTGGTCGACAGCTTGAACTCGATCCCCTGCTTCTTGAAGATCTTGTTCGATTCCTTGCGGATCTCACCATCGAAGCCGGGGAGGATCTGGTCGAGATATTCGACGCAGGTGACGCGAGCGCCAAGCCGCTTCCACACCGAGCCGAGTTCGAGCCCGATCACGCCGCCACCGATGACGACCATATGCTCGGGCACCTTCGCCAGTTCGAGCGCGCCGGTCGAATCGACCACGACCTTCTGATCGACCGTCACGCCCGGCAGCGGGGTGACCGACGAGCCGGTCGCGATCACGATGTTCTTGGCACGGTAGGTCTGGCCCGCAACTTCGACGGTGTCCTTGCCGGTGAAGCTCGCCTGGCCCTTGAGCCATTCGACCTTGTTCTTCTTGAACAGGAAGGCGACGCCCGCGGTCAGCTGCTTGACCGCGTCGCGACGCTGCGCGTGCATCGTGTCGAGGTCGAGCGTGACGTTGTCCATCTTGACGCCAAGCTTGGCCATCATGCCGTTCTTCGCGTCGTTGTAGAATTCGGACGCGTGGAGCATCGCCTTGGACGGGATGCAGCCGACGTTGAGGCAGGTGCCGCCAAGCGTCTCGCGGCTCTCGACGCATGCCGTGCGCAAGCCCAGCTGCGCCGCGCGGATCGCCGCGACGTAGCCGCCGGGTCCGGCACCGATGATCAGAACGTCGAAATCATAGTCAGCCATGGTGTGCTCCAGGGGGAAACGGCTTCGTCCGTGCCCCGTTCTTCGTCAGAGTAATCATCTGGCCCGCCGGTACGCCCGCTTCAAGCAAGGCGATCAGGCGGGCAGCGGTTTGCTCGGCGGCACGATGCGGTAGCCGCGTGTAAAGGATGGTCTTCGGGGCCGGCAGGCCGTGATTGAAGATCAAGTCGCCAAAGTCGCTGTCGTTGGTGATCAGGATGACCTGATCGATATCCGGCCGCGCGAGGATTTCCGGGTCCGATGCGCCGGGGGTCGTGTCGCTGATCCATTCCAGCTCGAACCCGGCATCCCGCAACCGCTCCACGACGATGCGGTGGGCATTCTCGTCGAGCAGGAGCCGCACCGTTCAAGCAGCCTCTCGACTCGCTGCCGAGGCCTGCTTGACCAACAGGTCGTGACTGAAAGCGATCGCCGCCAGCACATCGGCTTCCTTCAGGGAAGGATAGCCATCGAGCACCTCGCCGACCGGCGCACCTTCGGCGAGATACTCGAGGATCAGCTCGACCGATATCCGCGTTCCCCGCACGACGGGCTTGCCGCCGAGAATGTCGGGGTTCGAATGGATATGGTCGCGCCAGTTCATCGCATCCTCACAGGTCGATCAAGATCCGCGTCGGGTCCTCGATAGCATTCTTGAGCGCGACGAGGAACGTCACCGCTTCGCGACCATCGATCAACCGGTGATCGTAGCTCAATGCCAGATACATCATCGGGCGGATCACGATCTGCCCGTCGACCACCACCGGACGCTCGTCGATGCGGTGAAGCCCGAGCACTGCCGACTGCGGCGGGTTGATGATCGGGGTCGACATCAGCGAGCCGAACACGCCGCCGTTCGAGATGGTGAACGTGCCGCCCTTCATCTCGTCCATCTTAAGCGCGCCGTCCTTGGCGCGCTTGCCGAAGTCGCCGATCGTCTTCTCGATCTGCGCGACCGACATCTGGTCGGCATCGCGGATCACCGGAACGACGAGGCCACCCGGCGACGAAACCGCGACCGAGATATCGGCGTAGTCGTGATAGACGATGTCATCGCCCTCGATCGATGCGTTGACCGACGGGATGTCGCGCAGCGCCATCGTCGCGGCCTTCACGAAGAAGCCCATGAAGCCCAAACGCACGCCGTGCTTCTTCTCGAACAGGTCCTTGTACTTGGCGCGCGCCGCGATCACCGCAGTCATGTCGACGTCGTTGAACGTCGTCAGCATCGCGGCGGTGTTCTGCGCTTCCTTGAGGCGCTTGGCGATCGTCTGGCGCAGGCGCGTCATGCGGACGCGCTCTTCCTTGCGTCCCGTCGACGCGGCGACCGAGGCCGAAACCGGCGCGGCAGCAGCGGCTGGCGCAGGCGCGGGGGTCGAAGCGGCGGCGGCGGCGACGTCGTCCTTGGTCAGGCGGCCATCCTTGCCGGTGCCCTTGACGGTCGAGGGGTCGACACCATGCTCGAGCACCGCACGGCGCACCGACGGGCTAAGCGCGGCAGGGCCATCGCTCGACGAGGACGGAGCCTGCTGGCCGGCGGTCGCGGCGGGGTTCGACTGCTCGGCCGGTGCGGCTGCGGGCTCGGGCGAAGCGGTGACCGCAGGCTGGGGTGCCGGGGCCGAAGCCGCTGCGCCATCGCCCGAATCGATCGTCGCGAGCATCGCGCCGACCTGGACCGTCTCGCCGACCTTGACCGCATGTTCGCCCATGATCCCGGCGACCGGCGACGGCACCTCGACCGAGACCTTGTCGGTCTCGAGGCTGGCGATCGGCTCGTCTGCGGCGACCTTGTCGCCGGGCTGCTTGAGCCATTCGCCGAGCGTCGCCTCGGTGATCGATTCGCCGAGTACCGGTACTGTGACTTCGGTTGCCATATGCGCCTCTTTTATCTTCCCCGGCGAAGGCCGGGGCCCAGGTGCGCAACGCTCGCTGATCAAGCGCCGCGCGAAATTACCTTATGCCCCGCTACTGGGCCCCGGCCTTCGCCGGGGAAGCAGCGGAGCAACGTTTCAAACCTTCCGCGTGCGGCGGATTTCCTCGCGGACGCTGTGGCCGAGCGCATCGGCGACGAGCGCCGCCTGCTCGGTCTGGTGCCGCTTCATCAGGCCCGTCGCGGGCGAGGCCGAAGCCGCACGCCCCGCATAGCGCGCGCGCGTGACCGGACCGCCAACCTCGGTGAGAACCTCCTCGATGAACGGCTCGACGAAGCTCCAGGCGCCGTTGTTCTTCGGCTCTTCCTGCGCCCACACCACCGTCTCGAGATTGGGCATCCGCTTCATGCGCTCTACCAGCGGCTCGCCCGGGAAGGGATAGAGCTGCTCGACCCGCACGATCGCGGTGTTGGTGTCGCCTGCCGCGTCGCGTGCCTCGATCAGGTCATAGGCGACCTTGCCCGAGCACAGGACGAGCCGCTTGACGTCGATGTCGGCGGGGGCCGACGGATCGCTCAGCAACCGCTTGAAGTGGCTGTCGCCGAGGAAGTCGTCGATCTGCGACACCGCCATCTTGTGCCGCAACAGCGACTTGGGCGTGAAGACGATCAGCGGCTTGCGGAACGAACGGTGCATCTGCCGGCGCAGCAGGTGGAAATAGTTGGCCGGCGTCGTGCAGTTCGCGACCTGCATATTGTCCTGCGCGCAAAGCTGGAGGAAGCGCTCGATTCGCGCCGAGCTATGCTCCGGCCCCTGCCCTTCGTAGCCGTGCGGCAGCAGCATCACGAGCCCGTTGGCGCGGAGCCACTTGGCTTCGCCCGACGCGATGAACTGATCGATCATGATCTGCGCACCGTTCATGAAGTCGCCGAACTGCGCTTCCCACATGACGAGCGTCTTGGGGTCCGCGAGCGCGTAGCCATACTCGAAGCCAAGCACGCCATATTCGCTCAGGGGACTGTCGAGCACTTCGAAGCGGCCGTGCGGGATCGTCTCGAGCGGGCGATACTTGTGCTCGTCGGTCTGGTCGACCCAGACCGCGTGACGCTGCGAGAAGGTCCCGCGGCCCGAATCCTGCCCGGACAGGCGGACGCCATAGCCTTCAGACAACAGCGACCCGAAGGCGAGTGCCTCGCCGGTCGCCCAGTCGAAGTTGCGGCCCGACTTGAACATCTCACGCTTGGCATCGAGCACGCGGTTGAGCGTCTTGTGAACCGCCAGGCCCTCGGGGATCGTCGTCAGCGTGCGACCGAGCGAATCGAACAGCTTCTGTTCCATGCCGGTGTTGACGTTGCGGCGCGCGGTCTCGGCATCTGCCGGGGCATGAAGCCCCGACCAGCGCCCGGCGAACCAGTCCGCCTTGTTGGGCTTGTAGCTCGCGCCCGCCTCGAACTCGCCTTCGAGCAGCGTGGTGTACTGCTTGATGTTCTCGTCGATCCAGGCGGCGTCGATCACCTTCTGGTCGATCAGCTTCTTGCCATAGATTTCGCTGACCGGCGGGTGGTCCTTGATTTCCTTGTACATCAACGGCTGGGTGAAGCCCGGCTCGTCGCCTTCGTTGTGACCGAAGCGGCGGTAGCACCACATGTCGATCACGATGTCGCGGTGGAACTGCTGGCGGAATTCCATCGCCATCTTGGTGGCGAAGGTCACGGCCTCGGGATCGTCGCCGTTGACGTGGAAGATCGGCGCCTGGACGCCCTTGGCGACGTCCGACGGGTACGGCGACGAGCGCGCGAACTGCGGGCTGGTGGTGAAGCCGACCTGGTTGTTGATGATGAAGTGGACGCAGCCGCCGGTGTTATACCCGCGGATGCCGGAGAAGCCGAGGCACTCCCATACGATCCCCTGCCCCGCGAACGCCGCGTCGCCGTGGATCAGCACCGGAAGCGATGCCTTGTGCTCGGTCAGGTCGTTCGCGATCGTCTGGATCGCGCGAGTCTTGCCGAGCACGACCGGATCTTCCGCTTCCAGATGCGACGGGTTGGCGACCAGCGACATGTGGACGCTGATCCCGTCGAACTCGCGGTCGGTCGAGGTGCCGAGGTGATATTTCACGTCGCCCGAACCCGCGACGTCATCGGGATTGTCCGACCCGCCGCCGAATTCGTGGAAGATGATGCGGAACGGCTTGGCCATCACGTTGGTGAGGACGTTCAGACGCCCGCGATGCGCCATGCCGAAGACGATCTCCTTCACGCCGAGCGAGCCACCATATTTGATGACCGATTCGAGCGCGGGGATCATGCTCTCGCCACCGTCGAGCCCAAAGCGCTTGGTGCCGACATATTTCTTGCCGCAGAAGCGTTCCCACTGCTCGGCTTCGATCACCTTGTTGAGGATCGCCTTCTTGCCGAGGTCGGTGAACTCGATCGCCTTGTCCTTGCCTTCCATGCGTTCCTGCAGGAAGCGCCGCTCCTCGACGTCGGCGATGTGCATGTACTCGAGGCCGACATTGCCGCAATAATTGGCGCGCAGCGTGTCGACGAGCTCGCGCACGGTCGCCCATTGCAGCCCCATCGTCCCGCCAAGGTAGACCGGGCGGTCGATGTCGGCATCCGAGAAGCCGTGATATTCGGTCTTGAGGTCGGCGGGCATCTCGCGCTTGGAGAGACCCAGCGGATCAAGATTGGCGGCGAGATGGCCGCGCACGCGGTACGTGCGGATCAGCAGCATCGCGCGGATGGAGTCGCCTGCCGCGCGGATGATGTCATCCTGGCTGACCGCGGGGGCCGCCGCCGGAGCAGGCTTAGCGCCGCCCTTCACGGGCTTGGGCGCGGGCTCCATCTGGGTCGGGTCGAGCGCGGCGGTCAGATCGTCGGTGGTCGACAGCGGCCATTTCGCGGACTGCCAGCTCGGGCCCGAGGACGTGCCTTCGAGCCCTTCGAAAAAGCCACGCCAGGCCGGCTCGACGCTGTCCGGGGAAGTGCGGAAACGCGCGTAGAGCGTCTCGATGAACGCGGGGCTGACGCCGCCTGCGATATCGCCGAAGTCCTGGTTCTCGTAGCCCATAGCGAGTCCTCGTCACCCCGAAACATTGGGGTCTTTAGTAGTGGGACACCGCCGCGCCCGACCGGACGCGGCGGCCCCGACCAACCGGCCGGGGCGACGTGCCTTTAACCCTTGAGCACTTCCAGCAAGGTCGTGCCCAGTTCGCTCGGCGAAGCGGAAACGCGGATCCCCGCGCGCTCCATCGCCGCAATCTTGTCTTCCGCGCCGCCCTGGCCGCCCGAGACGATCGCACCGGCGTGACCCATGCGACGACCCGGAGGTGCCGTACGGCCCGCGATAAAGCCGGCCATCGGCTTCTTGCGCCCACGCTTGGCCTCGTCGATCAGGAACTGCGCAGCCTCTTCCTCGGCCGAACCACCGATCTCGCCGATCATGATGATCGACTTGGTCGCGTCGTCCGCGAGGAACAGCTCGAGCACGTCGATAAAGTTCGTGCCGTTGACCGGATCGCCACCGATGCCGACCGCGGTCGTCTGACCAAGGCCTGCGTTCGACGTCTGGAACACCGCCTCATAGGTGAGCGTGCCTGAACGGCTGACAACGCCGACCGAACCCTGCTTGAAGATGCTGCCGGGCATGATGCCGATCTTGCACTCGCCCGGGGTCAGGACGCCGGGGCAGTTCGGGCCGATCAGCCGCGACTTGGACCCCGACAGCGCGCGCTTGACGCGAACCATGTCGAGCACCGGAATACCCTCGGTGATCGTGACGATCAGCGGAACCTGCGCGTCGATCGCCTCGAGGATCGAATCCGCCGCGAAGGGGGGCGGAACATAGATCACCGACGCGGTCGCACCGGTCATCGCGACCGCCTCGGCGACGGTGTCATACACCGGCAGGTCGAGGTGAGTCGTGCCGCCCTTGCCGGGCGTGACGCCGCCAACCATCTGCGTGCCGTATTCCAGCGCCGCCTTGGTGTGGAAGCTGCCGGTTTCGCCGGTCATGCCCTGGGTGATAACCTTGGTGTTCTTGTCGACGAGGATGCTCATGCAGCACTCTTCCTAAATAAGAGAATGCGGGGATCGTGCTGTCGCGCGCCCCGCAGAGAATATCAGTTGAGCGACCCGTCGATCGCCTTGCACGCGACGAGGAGTTCCTTGACCGCATCCACCGACACGCTGAGGTTCTGCTTCGCTTCGTCGTCGAGCTTGATCTCGATGACTTCCTCGACGCCGCCCGCACCGATCACGACCGGGACACCGACATAGAGATTGTCGATGCCATATTGGCCGGTCAGGTGTGCCGCTGCAGGAAGGACGCGCTTCTGGTCGTACAGATAGGCTTCGGCCATCGCGATGCCGCTGGTCGCGGGCGCATAATAAGCCGAGCCGGTCTTGAGCAGAGCAACGATCTCGCCGCCGCCGCCGCGGGTGCGCTTGATGATCGCGTCGATCTTTTCCTGGGTCGAACGACCCATCGCGACGAGGTCGGGTACCGGGATGCCCGAAACGGTCGAATAGGAGATGACCGGGACCATCGTGTCGCCATGCCCGCCGAGCACGAAGCTGGTGACATCCTTGACCGAGACCTTGAACTCGTCCGCGAGGAAGTGGCTGAAGCGCGCCGAATCGAGCACGCCGGCCATGCCGACGACCTTGTTGTGCGGGAGCCCCGAGAATTCGCGCAGCGCCCAGACCATCGCGTCGAGCGGGTTGGTGATGCAGATGACGAACGCGTCGGGTGCGTTGGCAGCGATGCCCTCGCCGACGGCCTTCATGACCTTCAGGTTGATGCCGAGCAGGTCATCGCGGCTCATGCCGGGCTTACGCGCGACGCCAGCGGTGACGATAATCACGTCCGCGCCTGCGATGTCCTTGTAATCGTTGGTGCCGGTGATGGTCGCGTCGAAGCCTTCGACGGGGCTGCACTGGCTGAGGTCGAGCGCCTTGCCCTGGGGAACGCCTTCGACGACATCGAACAACACGACATCCCCGAGGCCCTTGAGCGCTGCGAGATGGGCGAGCGTGCCGCCAATGTTGCCGGCGCCGATCAGCGCGATCTTCTTGCGAGCCATCCGGGATCCTTTTCGCTTAGGCCCGCCCAGGGCGTTAATAACTCAGGAGCGATCGGGCGAGCTCTGCCGGGCGTCGACTTAGGCGGGTTTTCGCATTTGGGCAACCCGTAAGGCAAAGGATTTGCCACGCTATTGCAATTCGTTCGCAAGTGCAATTAGGCTTTGCCGTGCTTGAGAGCATGCAAGAGCCCAGAGTTACGGGGGTGCGACGCTTGTGGCTCTGGATCTCCGCCTTCGCGGGGAAACAGTTCCTTACGACCCGCCGTCGTCAGTCGCCGCCATGTCCCGCAGCAAGATACTCTTCCGACCGCATCTCTTCCAGCCGGCTGATGGTCCGGTCGAACTCGAACCGACCGTCCCCGCTCTCATACAGGTCCTGCGGCTCGGCATCCGCCGCCGCCAGCAACTTGACCTTCTGTTCGTACAGCGCATCGATCAGCGCCACGAACCGTGCCGCCCCGTTGCGATTGTCCGGCCCGAGCTTTGGAATGCCGACCACGATCACCGTATGATAGCGCCGCGCGATCGCGATGTAATCCGCGCTGCCCCGCGCCTCCTCGCACAGTCGTTTGAAGCTGAACACCGCGACGCCCTTGAGCGCCTTGGGGACATGGACGCTGCGGCCCTGCACGATCAGATCCTCGGACGGGACATGCGCGCGGTCCTCGACCGGGAAATCGGTCAGGCGGAAGAAATCGCCCGAAAGCAATTTGGTCGCCTCGGGGCCATTGGGGACCAGCCAGGTATCGATCGACCCCAGCCGGTCGCGGCGATAATCGACCGGCCCGTTGAGCGTGATCACATCCATCCGCGCCTCGATCAGCGCAATGAAGGGGAGGAAATGCTCACGGTTGAGCCCGTTCTTGTAGAGATCCGCCGGCGGGCGGTTGGAGGTGGTGACGACGGTCACGCCCTCTTCCAGCAACAGCGTAAACAGCCGCGACAGGATCATCGCGTCGGGGCTGTTCGTCACCATCATCTCGTCGAACGCGAGCAGCCGAACTTCCTCGGCAATCGCCTTGGCGAGCGGCGGGATCGGGTCGCCCAGTTCCTTGGCGCGCTCGACCGCGAGTCGCTGGTGAACCTCCAGCATGAATTCGGCGAAATGGACGCGACGCTTGCGCCGGATGTCGAGCGCATCGAAGAAAAGGTCCATCAGCATCGACTTGCCGCGCCCCACCCCGCCCCAGACGTACAGGCCACGCGGCGCCTCGGGCTTGCGGCCGAGCACACGCCACAGCATCGATCCACGCTTGGGCGTCGCTTCGAGTGCGGTGGCAAGATCGGCAAGACGGCGCGCCGCGGCGGCCTGTTCGGGGTCGGGCTTGAGTTCCCCCGAGGCGATCAGCGCGTCATAGCGCGCGAGGACATTGGTCATTCTGCAATTATACTCGTTCGGAGGCGCGATCGGGCGGCGGGGTCGATTTGCGCAATGTGCCCGTGAAGCTGGCGATGGTCGGCCTGTCGTCCTGGACGATCAGCCCGCGCAGGAAGAGCATGTTACGTGTTTCGCGCAACAGCTCGATCCGCGCTTCGAGCGGAATACCGATCGCGCCGCCGCCGATGAATTGCGCCGACAAGTCGAGCGTCACCGCCCCACCCGCCGACAGCACACCGAACCCGCGCGCCGCGGCGAACAATGCGACGTCCATGAAGCCGAGCAGCGCGCCACCGTGGACATCACCGCGCATATTGGAATGTTCGTGGCGCGGGCTCATCCGCACGCGGGCAATCTCGCCTTCAACCCTCACCTGCAACGGTTCGAGGAAGGCATTGTAGCGAGTCGCATCGCGAAACTGCCACCGCTTCCATCCCGCCAGATCGGGATCGTCTTCGTAGGTAAAGGGTGCGGTCAAACGCGGCAGGTCCTCGTTTCCATCCCCGCCCGGACAATCCGGGCGGGGTGGCGATGGTCAGACGACGCGTTCGGCTTCCATCAGCTTGATCTCGGCGATCGCCTTGGCGGGGTTGAGACCCTTGGGGCAGACGTTCGCGCAGTTCATGATCGTGTGGCAGCGATACAGGCGGAACGGGTCCTCGAGCTCGTCGAGTCGCTCGCCGGTCATCTCGTCGCGGCTGTCGGCGAGCCAGCGATAGGCTTGCAACAGGATCGCCGGGCCGAGGAACTTGTCGCTGTTCCACCAGTAGCTCGGGCACGCGGTCGAGCAGCAAGCACACAGGATGCACTCGTACAGACCGTCGAGCTTCTCGCGCTCCGCCGGCGACTGGAGCCGTTCCTTGCCTGCGGGGGGCGGCGTCACCGTCTGCAGCCACGGCTTGATCGACGAATATTGCGCGTAGAAGTGCGTGAAATCGGGAACGAGATCCTTGATCACTTCCATGTGCGGCAGTGGCGTGATGCGGATGTCGCCCTTCACGTCCTCGATCGCGGTCGTGCACGCCAGGCCGTTGCGACCGTCGATGTTCATCGAGCACGATCCGCAAATGCCTTCGCGGCACGACCGACGGAAGGTGAGCGACGAATCCTGCTCGCCCTTCATCTTGATCAGCGCATCGAGCACCATCGGGCCGCACGAGTCGAGATCGACCTCGAACGTGTCGTAATGCGGGTTCGCGTTCGCATCCGGATCGTACCGATAGATCTTGAATTTCTTGATTCGTGTCGCTTCAGGTGCCGCTTTATGAACCTTGCCACCCGACTTGGGCTTGGAGTTGGCGGGGAGGAAGAATTCGGCCATCGCTTGCTCGCGTTTTCCATCCAGGAGGGCGGGTTACCGCCGGGTTGTGCGGGTAGCCGTACACAAGCAAGGCCCGACCCGCAAACCCTTGCGGCATCGAATTGCTGCAACTGCGATTGCGGGGGCCGGCATCATCCGATCAGATGACGTCGAGCACGAGCCCACGATCGCGCGCTTCCTCGGCCTCGATATACCAGTTGGACGGCGCCTTCTCGCGTAGTTCCTCGAATGTCACCTGGCTGTCGCGGACGATCGCCTGGAAACCCTCTTCCTCGATCTCGATCGAATGCTCGACTTCGTGCAGCGCCGCCTTGATCGATGCAACGACCATCCGCAGCGGGCCGTTGAGATCGATCTGCTTGGTGATCTGCCGCTCGTGCAGCATCAGCCGGGTATGGCGCGTGAGAAAGCGGCGCGCGACCGGGAAGGCCGACATGAAAGTCGCGCCCGCGGAATAAACCGCGACCTTGCCGAGAAACAGGATCTCGCGCCCGTCATGATCCTCGAGCAGCCGGATATCATCCGCCATCGTCCGCGCGACTTCGGGGTCGCCGCCAAGCGTCGTCAGTGCGATGACGATGGTGCCTTCGGACGGGCAATTGCCGAGCTGCGCCCGGAAATTTTCGTACATCAACTGGTCCACGGTGCCCGACAGGCGGATGTGGGGATTGGCGAGCAGCGGATAGCGCGTGGGATCTGAGGTCTGGGTCATGGCCGCCGAAACCCGCATCCGAAGCCTACGGTTCCTCCCGATCATAATTAACCATGGTCCAGTACAATCATACCGGGATCACGATGCGGCCAGCGCGGCCTTGCGCTTCCGGTCCGCCGCCCTCTCGCGGATTCCCTGCAACGTCATGACGTCGAGGATCGTCCAGGCATGCCGTGCCAGGCGATATCGGAAAAGCTTTCGGCGATAGCGTCGTTCCATCGGATTGAGCGCGACCGCCCGCGCCATGTGCGCCACGGCCGCTGCGCGTTCCCCGCGCTGCCACAGCATCGTCGCAAACCAGTTCCGCAAATGGCCGACGTCGGGCTCGGCATCCACCACTTCCCCGGCCACCGCGATCGCCTCCTCGCCTTCCCCCGCATCCACCAGGGCATTGGCGAACGGGACGAGATAGATCGGCAGACGATTCACCTTGATGGCGATCTGGCGATGGGTCTCCAGCGCTTCGTCGTGATGGCCGGTCCGCGTCAGGATGCGCGCGAGGCTGAGCATACCAAGCGCCGAATCAGGCTTTACCAGCCGTGCCCGGCGGGCAAGCGCGATCGCGGTCCGTGGACGGACCGCCGGTTGCCGTTCCGCCAGCGCGCCCAGATAGACCGAACTGGTCGCGCGTCTCGCCCGGATCTCCGTTGCCATCGCGCGCGCGTCGAATCGGTCATAGAGCAGGTCCTCGAGTAACCCGCGCAGCAGGCTGACTTCGCCGAGGAACGTGCTGGCAGGGTGCAGACAATGCGCCACCGGCAAGAGGTGCGATCCGGTTTGCTCCGCGATCAGCAGCGCATGACGGCGGTCGAGCGGAAGGTGCGGATCATAGACCAGCACGCTCGACGGGGCGGGGCGCAGTGGTACGGCCATCGTGCTCAACCAGCGGATGCGATGCGCGTCCTGCGACCAGCGATTGTCCCAACTCGCGATTGCCGGATCGATCGACCATTGCGGCGAAAGCGCCAGCACGGCATCGGCCCCGATTGCGTCGGCCAGCCGAACCGCGGCATATCCCCCCATGCTGGATCCATAGGCAACCCGGCGCACCGCACCGCTGGTCGCGGCGCGAACGACCGCGGCCGCCGCAAAGATGTCGTCATATTGATACCAGTCATTACCACGGCCGAGCACGTGGATCGCCGATATGCCGTTTGCCTGCAGGAAGCTTTCGCCAAAACCCTTGCGGTCGAACCCATCGCCGATACTGTGGTGATCGAACGTGATGACCCATCGGTCACATCCCTCGATCGCCACCTGCCGGACTAGCAGTGTGTCGCTACGATAAAGCTCGATCGGCACTCCATACCCCCCGCCTTGCCCCGGCCATTCCGGGGGGTCTAGTCCATTTGAAGGCGCGGTGGAAAACCTTCCTTGATCGTCCGCCATCGGGGAATCGTTTGCCGGCAAGGTCATGCGCTGTTCGGCGCAGCGACGACCGGCAGCCTGCCGGCCTCCGATCGTTCCATCGGCCCATTACGATCTAGATCAACCATAATTAACGGAACCTACCCGCCCCGCGTTCGTCGTCTGCCCGAACCCCCAAGAAGGCTCCCACATGGCAGATTTCGACACGGTCACCGGCAACGGTGGCGAGACGCACCAGCAGGCGCAAGGCGATGCGCCGGTCCTGACGACCAACCACGGCGTGCCCGTTTCCGACAACCAGAACAGCCTCAAGAGCGGATCGCGTGGCCCCACGCTGCTGGAGGACTTCGTCCTGCGCGAGAAGATCTTCCACTTCGACCACGAGCGGATTCCGGAGCGGATCGTCCACGCACGCGGTTCGGGCGCGCACGGCTATTTCGAAGCGACCGACGACATTTCGGACCTGTCGCGCGCAGCCGTCTTCAAGAAGGGCGAGAAGACTGAGGTCTTCGTTCGCTTCTCGACCGTCGCCGGCGGTGCAGGCTCGGTCGACACCCCGCGCGATGTGCGCGGCTTTGCGGTCAAGTTCTACACGACCGAAGGCAATTGGGATCTCGTCGGCAACAACATCCCGGTGTTCTTCATCCAGGACGCGATCAAGTTCCCGGACCTTATCCATTCGGTGAAGATGGAAGCCGACCGCGCCTATCCGCAGGCCGGCAGCGCGCACGACACCTTCTGGGACTGGGCATCGCTGATGCCGGAAGCGACCCACATGCTGATGTGGGCGATGTCGGACCGTACCCTCCCCCGCTCGCTGCGGATGATGGAAGGCTTTGGCGTCCACACCTTCCGCCTCGTCAACGCCGAGGGCAACAGCAGCTTCGTCAAGTTCCACTGGAAGCCCAAGCTCGGCCTCCAATCGACCGTGTGGGACGAGACGCTCAAGCTCCAGGCCGCCGACAACGACTATCACCGTCGCGATCTGTTCGAGGCGATCGACACCGGCGATTTCCCCGAATGGGAGCTCGGCATCCAGGTGTTCGACCAGGCATTTGCCGAAGCGCAGCCGTATGACGTGCTCGATTCGACCAAGCTGATCCCGGAAGAGGACGTGCCGGTGCGGATCATCGGGCGGATGGTGCTCAACCGCAACGTCGACAACTTCTTCGCCGAGACCGAGCAAGTCGCGTTCCTGCCGACCAACGTCGTGCCGGGGATCGATTTCTCGAACGATCCGCTGCTCCAGGGCCGCCTGTTCAGCTATCTCGACACGCAGAAGTCGCGTCTGGGGACGACCAACTTCCACCAGATCCCGATCAACAGCCCGCGCTCGCCGGCCGGCAACTTCCAGCGCGACGGGATGATGCAGACCAAGGTCCCCAAGGGCCGCGCGAACTATGAGCCCAACAGCCTTGCCGCGCATGGCGAGGATGGCGGACCGCGCGAAAGCGCAACCAAGGGCTATGTGACGACCAACGCCGCGACCGGCGACAACGAGACGGGCGACAAGCTCCGTGTCCGTTCGGAACTGTTCGCGGATCACTACAGCCAGGCACGGCTGTTCTTTAACTCGGCGACCGAAAACGAGCAGGCGCATATCGCGTCGTCGTTCGTATTCGAGCTGTCGAAGGTCGGCCTGCTCGATCAGGTCCCGCCGCGGATGGTCGCCAATCTGCGCAACGTCGATGAGGGTCTCGCGCAGCGTGTCGCGGACGGCCTAAACATCGATCTGCCTGAAAAGGCGAAGGCTGCACGCGAGCCGGTCGACATGAAGCCTTCGGACGCATTGTCGATTCAGAAAAACATGAAGGAGACGCTGGAAGGCCGCGTCGTCGGCATTTTGATCGCCGACGGCACAGACGCCGCCGAGCTCGACGCGCTGGTCGCGTCGATCAAGGACGCCAAGGGCAAGGCCGTGCTGGTCGCGCCCAAGGTCGGCGGCGCAACGCTGTCGGACGGCAGCAAGCGCAAGGCCGATGGCCAGCTAGCCGGCACGCCGTCGCAGATCTTCGACGCGGTCGCGATCGCGCTTTCGGCAGAGGGTTGCGCGACGCTTCTCAAGCAGGGCGCGGCGGTCCAGTTCGCAATGGACGCGTTCGGGCATCTTAAGGCGGTGGGTGCGAGCGCAGCGGCACAGCCGTTGCTCGACAAGGCCGGCGTCGAGAAGGACGAAGGCGTGACCGATCTGGGCGCGGGTTTCGTCAAGGCAGCGGCGAAGCGCTTCTGGGCGCGTGAGCCTGACGTGCGCGATCTCGCCTGATCGCTGAGGCGATAGGGTAATGGGAAAGGCCCGGTGCGCTTCGCATCGGGCCTTTTTTTACGTTTGTTGTGATGCCGGGCTGTAAATATTCACCTAGGCCGTAAAGCATAAGCGGTCGTTTCGCTTCCGCTCAACCGCGGGCATACCCGCCTGAGCTACCTTCCGTTTCGAGCATCGATGCAAACGCAGCCGACGTCAGTGTAAGAATTTTTTAGAAGTTCCTGAATACAAACAGAAATAAGCGACAAGAATGTCCCCTTGGTAGGTTCTTGTTGAGGCTCAACGTCGGGGGCGGCGAATCAATAGAGCCCCGAGGGGGGGGCGCCAATGAAGATTTTTTACATTTCGGCGGGCTCGGCAGATGTCATCACCGCACATCGCGCATGGCGGTCCGGGGAGGATGACCCTTCCCAAATGTCGATTACCTTCTCGAGCCAGATCGCTGAGTTCGTCGAACAGCTAGATGCGCAAGCGCTGTTCATGTCCTTCGGTCGCGACAATGAACGCTTCGTCGATGACCGCTTCACCCTTGAACACCGGCCCTTCCGATCTGGGCGTGGCGCCAGATATTACCTGGCAGAAATGCGCAAGGCTGCGGCCGCTTTATCCGCAGCGAAAAGGTTTGGGGCAGACATCGCTCTGGTGGATTCCGGTGCGCTCGCATGGTTTGCTTTGCCGATATTCCAGATGGCCGGAATACCGGTTGTTCCAATCTTGCATAATGTCCTGTGGCCTGCTGGCTTTCCTCCCCGTGGGATGATAGCCAAGGCAAAAGCTAGCATCAACCTGCCGTTCTGGCGACAGATCAAGGGACCAGCGCTCGGAGTATCCGAAGAAGCGTGCAGGCAAATAAGAATGGTTTCTGGCCGGGAAAGCGGATCGGTATACCGTTTTCTACCGCAATTTCGTCGTGCATATTTTGACGACATACCGCCGCCACCGCCTCGTGATGGTCCGTTCAATGTCCTGTTCGTTGGTCGAGCGGTCGAAGACAAAGGGTTGTTGTTACTCCCGACCATTGCGCAATCCGTCGAACGCCGCAGCCCTGGTGCCGTGCGGTGGACGATCTGCGGCGACGGGCCGGATCTTGGGGCATTGCGCAAGGCTGTGACCGCGATGGGATTGGACAAGATATTTGATATCCGCGGCTGGACGACCCCTGCTGAAATCAAAGTGATCTACAGATCAATCCACGCTGTGATTGTGCCGACGACCAGCGCCTTCCAGGAGGGATTTGCCATGACTGCAGTAGAAGGCATATTGGCTGGTCGTCCGCTGGTGACCAACTCAGTCGTTCCAGCACTCGACGACCTGCGCCCGGCGTCTTTGGCCGCCATTCCCGACGATGCGCAGAGCCACGCAGACGCAGTCCTCACACTGGCGAGTGATCATGAACGTTACGACCGTTTGAAGGCTGCCACATTGAAGCTGGCAGAGCCCTTTTATGATATGGAATACGGGCTGACAGCGATTTTGAAACTCGCTTTCTCCGAGGCTAATTGAACGCAACGCGTGACGGAGCCGCGACCATATCAACCCGCTGCGCTAGATCGCGTGCCCCACCCTCCGCGTAATCCCGGCTCTGTGCCGGGATCCACCTTGCAGCGAACGCAAGCCGCGGGGACGCGCAATAAGGTCGCCCCCCCGTACAAGCCTTCGGTGACTGAGGGTGCAATCGTCGCGCCCCGCTACAATGGCTGAAGCCGCCGCTATCGCAACGCCAGCGCCACCGCCGCCGAGCAATTCACCGTCGTCGGCGGACGCCCCGCCGCGGAGGGCGGCGTCTTGGTAATCCCCAGCGCCTGACCGATCGACCGCCCCAGCACGCGCAGCACGCCGCCAGCGGTCGGCTTCTCCGACGCGCCGAGCCCCGCGACGGTCACCGTCGGCGACCCCAGCGTGCCCCGGACGTGGATCGGGTCCGCGATCCGCAGCAGCGCATTGCTCTTGCTCGCCCCCGCCAGCGTCAGCTCGAGCCGCTCGCCGTCGAGCACGATCCGTCCCGACCCGCGCCCGACCGAAGCGCCTGTATCGATCGCCAGCGGATTGGGCGTCAGCACGCCGCCGGTCGCGCGGAAGTTGGCGACGAGGCAGCGTAGCGGCACCGTTTCGCTCGGGCCGCCGATCGCGTGGGCGACCGCGCCGCTCAGATTCTGCCCGAGCACGTCCGCGACCATCCGCTGGACATGCCCGTCGGTCGCGACGATCGCGGCCTTGCCGCTCGCATGCGCCATCGCCGCGCGGACGGTATCACCCTGCCCGGTCATCACGATATGCCCGCGCACCGGCCCCGAGATCATCTTAGGTTGCCCGACCAGCGAATCCAGCGTCAGCCCCGCCAGTCGCAGGTCGATCGCGAGCTTGGGTGTGCCACTGCGGTGATCGACCTTGACCGTGCCCGTCATCCGCCCGCTCGCCAGCGTCGCGACGACGTTGCGCACCGTGATGACGCGGTGATCGAGCGTCAGCGATCCCGACAGGCTCTTGAACACCGTCCCCCCGCTCGACAGCAGCCGGTGCGCGACGAAGACCAGACGCCCGTCGGTCTTGCCCATCTTCGACAGGTTGATCCGCGTCGGCGGGATCACGCGCGGCCCAATCGCCGCCTTGCGCGCGGCCGATTTCGCACGGCCCTCGGCGTCGGCGAGATCGTCGAAGTCGAACTGGCGCGCGTCGACCTTCGCGTCGATGTTGGTCCGCCCGCCGTCCTTGTGGATCGTCGCCACGCCGCTGAACAAGGACCGCCCCATGCTCCCGGCGATCTTGTCGACATACCAGTCGCGCCCGTCGTGACGGATCTTCCCCGCGAGGTTGATCGGTTGCGACCCGAACAGCCCCGCCTCGATGATCCGGTCGAGGTTCTTGAGCGTCGGCGCGCGGGCGGTGATGTCCGCGCTGAAATGCCGCGTGTCGAGCACCCCGCGCATCTGCCCGTTGACCGCCATCCGCAGCGCGGGCGAAGCGAGCGTCGCCTTGAACGGATAGGGTGCGGTCGGGTCGATCCCGGTGATCTTGCCGCCGGTCAGGTCGAGCGTGGCGGGGGTATCCTGGAACGTCCCCGTCGCGGCATAGCGCAGGCCGTTCCGCGCATCGACGCTGAGCGGCCCGCCGACGATCAGCCCGCGCTTCGCGTCGCTGATCACGACCTGGCTGTTGGTGATCGTCAGGTCGGACAGGCTCGGGCGATTGTCCCCTTCACGCTTCGGCTTCTTGCGCTCAGGCTTCCAATTCTCACGTCCCGACACGTCGCGTACCAGCGCGATCCGTGCGCCGTCGATGCTGACCTTGTCCGGGCGAAACTTGCCGAGCAGCAGCGACAGCACCGGCACGCGCACGCTTGCGGTTGCCACGCGGACGAGATCGCCCGGCCCGACCCACGCCGGTTGCGCGATCTGTACGTCGTGGACCGACACGATTGGCGTGTAGGAAAACACGCTGTCGCGCGTCACCGACCCGACCTGCACCTTCGTATCGAGTGCTGCGGACAGCCGGTTTTCGATCGTCCCGCGCAACAGCCCGAACGGAAACGCCCCCAATGCGACGACCCCGACCACCACCAGCGCGCTCCCCACGACTGCGCTTACCAGCAACCGCGATCGCAGGCGCGACCGCGGCTTTGGCGTGGGAGAGATCGCAGGCTGCTCGGACGGGGCCGGAACGGGAGGATTGGTCACGCCGGATCAACCCGAAAACCGCCCGATGGTTTCACTCGCGTATCATTATGTGTCCAGCGCTAGCCTGCGTCAGGCAATTACCCGGTCGAGCGCGGTACAGAACGCCTTCATCTCCGCTGTCGACCCCACGGTCACCCGGCTGACCGTCGGCCAGATCGGCCACGACCGACCGATCTCGACGCTCTGCTTGCGGAACGCGACCTGCATGTCTTTGGCTTGCTTCGTCTTCCAGTCGACCATGAACATGTTGGCATTGGTCGGCTTGACGCTGATCCCCCGCGCCTTGAGATGATCGAGCGTCAGACCGCGCGCCGCCTCCATCTGCGTGCGCCGCGCGACGATCAGCGACGCCGCGCTCAGGCTGGCAGTGGCGCAGGCGATGCTCGTCACCGGCAACGCGCCCGACTGCATCCCGCCGTCATAGCGCATCATCTTGGCGATATTGGTCGGGTTAGTGACGATATAGCCCATCCGCAGCCCCGCCATGCCGAACAGTTTGGAGAAAGTGCGCAGCACGATCACGTCGGGATGTTTCACCGCCAGATAGGAGGCGACCGGCACGCCCGCGAAATGGGTGTACGCCTCGTCGATCAGCACCATCGACCCGGCGGGCTTGTTCGCGATCAGCCATTCGATGTCGGCAAGCGGGGTGATCGTGCCTGTCGGGTTGTTGGGGGTGCAGATGTAATAGAGCCCCGCGTTTGGATCGGCGGCGAGCATTGCCTTGACGTCATGGGTATACTCCGCGGTCAGCGGCACCGCCTTGACCGGCGCGCCGAGCCACGCCGCGGTGCGCCCGGCGAGCTCGAACGTCGGATCGGCGGTGACGAGCCCCCTGGTCGGCGAACAGAAGCTGACCACGGCGCGACACAAGGGGTCGCTCGATCCCGGCCAAGGCGCGACATGGCCGGCGGGAACGCCCTCGACCGTCACCACCGCCTTGATGAAATCGCCGCGCTGGTCCTGCGGCGAATAGCGGTTGCCCTGCTCGATCATCTGCGCCGCCGCGGCCGCCCCCGGCGCGAGCGGGCCGGTCCAGCATTCGTTCGCGCCGATCCGTACCTTGGGCTCGGGCTCGGGTGCCGCCGCAGCCGATCCCCAGGCTGGGCGCCCGAGCGTCGCCGCCGCCGCGCCGACTCCGAATACCGCAGCGATTCGCGCAAGATCACGCCGCGCAAACCCGCGGGTCAGCAAATCGTCGTCGGCTTCGTGGTTTAGAACAGCATATTGTGTCATCGGTCGGCCCCCCGTCGTGAACAAGTCCGTCCCGTCCTGGTCAGGCTCGCCGGCCCTTGGTGATAGAGTGTTCCGCACAACGGATGTGCGCGCTATTGGTCAAATGGCGCAGGTGCAAAGGATAGTGGGATTGGACTTTCCTTCCGTCGTCCCCGCGCAGGCGATAGGAGGTTGGTCGTCACCCCGCGCCCTAAAAGCTGCCGTCATGCTGAACTTGTTTCAGCATCCACCGTGCAACAGGGATAGTCCGGACTCGCGGAGGGCTGGATCCTGAAACGAGTTCAGGATGACGGATGGTTTTGTAGAACTGCCGCCGTCGCGGTAATGACGGCTAGCGGGCAACGCCACCACGCCCCGTTGACTTTCCCCCGCATCCAGCTATCAGCGCCGCTCTCCCGACCCGAGTTCGCTTGGGGAAGGACCGTCCGAGACAGCAGGTGGCCGAATTCCGTCGGTCTTAATGCCCTGCCGAGACGGGGACAGGATTTCCGCCGACACCGGGTTTGCCCGCGTTCCGGCTTGCCGCCCTCCGCATCGCCCCCGTGGCGAATGAGCGGGCGTCGCTCCCATTCCCCATCGCTGGACACTTCCGGGGTGCATCTGTGCCCTGGTTCGTAACCGGTCGTGCCGTTCGCGGCATGGCCAAAAAAGTGGAGAATGGCATGGATCGTGCTCAAAAGACCGAGCTCGTTGCAGAGCTGAACCGCTCGTTTGCCGAAGTCGGCGTGGTGATCGTCACCCGCAACCTCGGCATGACCGTTTCGCAGTCGACCAAGCTGCGCAACGCGATGCGGGATGCTGGCGCGAGCTACAAGGTCTCGAAGAACAAGCTTGCCAAGATCGCTCTGGACGGCACCGACTACACCCCGCTGGGCGACATGCTCACGGGTCCGGTCGGTCTCGCCAGTTCCATCGACCCCGTCGCGGCCGCCAAGGTGGCCGTGGAATTCGCGAAGACGAACGACAAGTTCGAAATCGTCGGCGGTGCGATGGGTGCGACCGTCCTCGACGTGGACGGCGTGAAGGCACTCGCGACGATGCCGTCGCTGGACGAACTGCGCGCGAAGATCGTGGGCCTCCTGGTTGCACCTGCAACCAAGCTCGCGACGATCGCCCAGGCGCCTGCGGCTCAGCTCGCTCGTGTGCTTTCGGCCTATGCCGAGAAGGACGCCGAACAGGAAACGGCGGACGCCTGACATCTGTCGGGTATTCGAGATCTTTTGAACTGAAACCATGGGGCGATGCCCCTGTTACTGGAGACTACACATGGCAGACCTCAACGCGCTGGTTGACCAGCTTTCGGCCCTCACCGTCATCGAAGCAGCAGACCTGTCGAAGATGCTCGAAGAGAAGTGGGGCGTTTCGGCCGCAGCAGCAGTCGCAGCAGCTCCGGCAGCTGGCGGCGGCGCAGCAGCACCGGTTGCTGAAGAGCAGACCGAATTCGACGTCATCCTCACCGGCGACGGTGGCAAGAAGATCAACGTCATCAAGGAAGTCCGCGCGATCACCTCGCTCGGCCTGACCGAAGCGAAGACGCTGGTCGAGTCGGCTCCCAAGGCCGTCAAGGAAGGCGTTTCGAAGGACGAAGCAGCCAAGATCAAGGCCCAGCTCGAAGCAGCTGGCGCGACCGTCGAAGTCAAGTAAGGCAGGCGAAGGGCGGCGGGCAACCGGCGCCCTTCCCTACCGGACCTCGGTTCGAACCGAAAAGGGCGGCCCCTGCGAAGGGGTCGCCCTTTTTGCGTTTGGGGGTGACGGGGCTGTGCGGGACGAGCGCATCGACCCTTTCAACCACAGCGCACACCTTCTCAAGCCCTACACCATCCGTTCGGGCCTAGACGACAGAAGCAAGGGCGAAGCCGCTACCGCTAGGGAAAGCCTCGCGCAACGCCACAGCGGTCGGCTCAAGCGCCCAGATTACAGAGAACCGGACGCCAACGCGCTGCGGCAACATTACCAGCTAGCCGCTCGACGCCATCGCTGCACTGTGGGTCTGTTCCTAGCACATGGCCATCCCCGCCCCCATTCTGACAGTTAATCACACCGCCAACCTCCTGATGGGCTCGTATAGAATGGCCGCGTGCAGCCTTATTGACCCGCTGCTCTGGACTATTGTTGGCAGTTCAGATTCCCGATACGCTACCGATACGAAATACAAGGTAGCCTGGGAGGAACGAATGCGCAGAGCTTTACTTGGTATGATGGCGTCTGTTCTTGTTCCGACAACCGCTGCCGAAGCTCAACAAGGGCCTTCTGGACAAGGCAATGGGCCGAACAACAGTGGCACGAAGGATTTCAACCAGCAGCAAAATTTCCGTGATTTCTACGTCGGCGTTGCAGACTCGGACCGATCGACGATGCGGGCGGTCCCAGCGTCGCCCAAGGACATCGTGCAAGGGTTGGAGGTCCATGACGAAAAGGGCCTGCTGGTCGGCAGGATCGAGACGGTCGGCAAAGGCTTTGCGACCGTGGCAAGCGCGATCGGTAGCGTCGAGGTAGATTTTTCATCCGTTGCAAAGAACAAGAACGGGCTTTTGATCAACATGCCCAAGAGCAAGATCGACGCGTTGATGACGCCCGCTCATCCAGCGCCGTGAGGTTTCGACCGGCTAAGACGCGATCGACGGGACTATCTATGGTCGCTCGTCCCGGTACGCTGAACCATACGTCCGTTGCTGACTTTCCGCCGGACCTCCCCATGCCACTCCAAGCGGAGCAAGTGCTCATTTCGTTCCTACCCGTGCCTCACCGCGATCGAAGAGGCGGCGCATTTGCGATGACAGGCCGGGGCTGCTCGGTCAGCATCCGCACCCCCCGCCGTTCCGCGACAAACCGCGCCGCGCGCAGTTGCACCGCCGCGATCATCACCACCATGATGCTGACCAGCACCGCGTCGAGCGCGAGCATTCCCCACATCACGCCCGCGGACTGCCCCATCGCGTAGCGATTGAGCCCCTGATGTACGGCACTGAACGGCAACCGAGTGACGAAAACCATCGGCAAGACGGCGAAATACCACCAGCCGGTCGCGCGCGCGGACTCAAGCGGACCGAAGCCGGTCGTTCCGATCGCGGCGTTGACGAACCACAGCAGCAGCAGCGGCTCGAGCAGTTGCTGGCCTAGCCCGAAGACGAGCCGCACCCCAATCACCGCCTGCCCCGTACCCGCCTGCCCGCCTGGCGCAGCCCCGAGCGCCGCGAGGATCGGCTCGGCATAGATGATCGCCAGCGCCGGGACCAACTGGAACACCACCACCCCCGCATAGCGCCGCCACGCCAGCGCGGGCACGCGCAGCGCCGCGCCCGCATCCCCCAGCACGAGGAAGCGCACCGCGAAGAACGCTAGGCCCCAGGTCGCGAACATCTTGGGCCAGCCGAGCGCCATCCGCTCCGGTGCCATGCTCGCGGCCTTGCGGACCGCCGGATCGGTCGAGAAAAAGCCGGTGCGGACTTCAATCACGTGCTGCACCAGCTCGATCGCGATCATCCCCGCGACGAGCCACAGCAATGCGCGCATCGCCTTCGTGCCATCGACGAACCCGCCCGCCCAATTCGCGAAAAAGCGCTTCATGCTGTTTCCCCTTCTGTTTCGAACCGCAGGATATCCCCCGGCTGGCAGTCGAGCGCTGCGCAGATCGCCTCGAGCGTCGAGAAACGGATCGCGCGGGCCTTGCCCGTCTTGAGGATCGACAGATTGACGACGGTCAGATCGACCGCGGCGGCGAGCTCCGTGAGCGTCATCCGCCGTTCGTGGAGCATCGCGTCCAATGTGACGACGACCGGCATCAGACCGTCATCGCCAGATCGTCGCGCATTTCCGTGCCGCGCCGGAATACGCGGGCAAGCACGAACAGCATGAGCACGGTGATCCAGCCGCTGAACGACGGGTTCCAGTCAACGAAATCGAACCGCATCAGTCGTGCCCAGCCGGTGAACGCCCCCAGTCCGAGGTCGAGCACTTGCAAGACCAGCATTCCCCAGGCGATCGTCTGAAGCCGTACGGCGTTGGCCTCGGTAAACGGGTCGCCTGCGCGCACCGTGTCGACGATCGCGAGCAGCGCCAGGAAGATCCGCCGAAGCACGGCAGCGGCACCGATCGACGCCAGCATCAGCAACCGCATCCCCCACACAATCGCCGCGACATCCATCGTCGGCCCGTATTTGTATGTCAGCCGTGCGAGCAGCGCGCCGCTCATCGGAAACGAGACGAGGATCGCGACCGCAAACAACACCCCCGCCGCGACGTTGATCAGGAGAAAGCCGCGCAGGATCAGTCGTGCTGCGCTCAGAACCCGGTCATGTCCCACCATTTGCCACCCATATCGTTTATCGATGTATAGATTATCGATAAACGATATGGGGTCAAGTGGTAACGCCGTCTGTGTACGCGATGATCGCAACGTTCTGGACCATCCGCGCAGCGGTATCGAGCCGGAACGGCTGGAGCCTGCCCCCCGTCCCCGGGTCGATCCCGATGACGAACGGCCGCGCAGTCTGCCCCTCGCCGCCCCCCGTCGCGTCATCGGGCCAGCCATAGCGCAGGTTGACCGAGAGCAGCGGCACCACCATCCGCCGCCCGCCGATCTCGACCGTCTCGATCGTGTCCTTGGGGTGCATCGCCATCCCGCCCAGATCGACCGCGGTCCCCGGCGGCAGGTCGAACGGCGCGGCGATCGACTTCTCGATCGGCATCGCAAACAGCGCGCTCAGCAGCGCATCATGCTGCGTCCCCATCCCGAGCAGCCGGATATCGACCCGGATCCCGGTCGCCAGCGCATCTCCGACGTTACGAACGATAATCCGGTAATCGACCGCCACGCTCAGCAGGTTGGTCCCGCCACGGGTCGCAACGCAATCGATCTCGATCCGCGCGCGTTGCGCTTGGGGGGCATCGGTGCGCGGGGTCGGTTCCGCACGCGGGGCGGGAGCAACATCGACCGGGTCATGCGCTGCGTCATCGGTTACGATGGCCCCGGCGTCCTCCGAGTTTGAAGCCTTCGGTTCGCCCCTCCGCCGTCGCCACAGAAACACCGCCCCGGCCCCGAGCGCGACCGCAATGCCCCCCGCTACGAGGGCGAACCACGATGACCGCGCATTGCCCTGCCCTGCGGGTTGCGACGTTGCCGTGGCAACCGGTGTCGAACTGACCGCGACAGGCTCGGGCGAGGCTTCCGGCTGCTGGGTGGAGATTGCGGTTGGGACCGGTTCGGGCGCCGCGGGCGTCGGTAGTGGTTCGGGCGCGACCGGTGTCGGCCTCGGCGCCTGGACGGGCGTAGCGACCGGGGCCGGGCGGTCGGGCACCGTCACGCGTGGCGCAGTCGTCGGACGCGGTACGGGCGTAACCCGCACGGTCGGTACGACGCGAGGCGGTTGCGCGGGTGCGGCAACCACAGGCGCGGATGGCGTAGGGGTGGGCGCTGGACGCGGCGCGGTGGCACCGGTGGTCGGCTGCGCATCCGGGGCAATCCGCGGCGTCGGACGCGAAGACGGGAGGCTGAATCCGTCGAGATCGGGAAGCGGGGTCGCGGGCGCAGACGTCTGCGCGACCGCTGCAGGTGCCAGAAGGAGCGCGAACGCGACGGGAGCGGTGCTGGAGATGGTTTTCACAAGATCGCCCATAGCGACAATCGCGCAACCGCCAAAGCGGCGCTTCGAATTGGCCCGCCCAACCCGCCGCACGCGATGTTCCGTTCACCGCCCGGTCGGACTAGACGCCTTATCACCCCATGATTTGACAGGCTCGGACCCCGTCCCTATATGGCGCACTCCACCACAGTCTTCGGGAAATGACGTGCCGTCGCGCAGCATGTCGATCGTATTGGGATTGTGGTTTCACGAGACGCATGAAAGCTGCTGTCGTTCCACCCCTGTGGAGGACATGCGGCTTTTTGCGTTTTCGGCGTGCCCGCCCGGGCGTTTCCGGGCACGAATTTAGAGCTTGAGGGCAAAAACTCCATGGCGACCAAGGCAACCAACGAGGGCACGGCCAAGCCGCGCGCAGCAGAAAGCGGCACTGCCAAGCGCCGCATCCGCAAGGTTTTCGGCAACATCCACGAAGTCGTGCAGATGCCGAACCTGATCGAGGTCCAGCGCGAGAGCTACGAGCAGTTCCTGCGGTCCGACCCGTCGATCGGTTATGTCTCGGGTCTCGAGAAGACGCTGCGCAGCGTTTTCCCGATCCGCGATTTCGCCGGCACCGCCGAACTCGACTTCGTCAATTACGAGCTCGAGCCCCCCAAGTTCGACACCGACGAGTGCCGCCAGCGTGGTATCACCTATGCGGCACCGATGCGCGTCACGCTGCGCCTGATCGTGTTCGAGGTGGACGCCGACACCGATTCGCGTTCGGTCCTCGATATCAAGGAGCAGGACGTCTACATGGGCGACATGCCCCTGATGACGGGCAACGGCACCTTCATCATCAACGGCACCGAGCGTGTCATCGTCTCGCAGATGCACCGTTCGCCGGGCGTCCTGTTCGACCATGATCGCGGCAAGACCCACGCATCGGGCAAGTATCTGTTCGCTGCGCGCGTCATTCCGTATCGCGGGTCGTGGCTCGACTTCGAGTTCGACGCCAAGGACATCGTCAACGTCCGCATCGATCGTAAGCGCAAGCTCCCGGTTACTGCCCTCCTGTACGCGCTCGGTATGACCGGCGAGGAGATCCTCAACCACTTCTACAACCGCGTGACCTTCGTCCGTGGCCAGGGTGGCTGGATCATCCCGTTCCAGCCCGAGAACTGGCGTGGCCAGAAGCCGATGTACGACATCATCGACGCCAAAACTGGCGAGATCGTGTTTGCCAACGGCCAGAAGATTAGCCCGCGCGCAGCCAACAAGGCAGCCAAGGACGGCCTGACCGACCTGCTGATCCCGACCGAGGAAATCTTCGGTCGCTACAGCGCGTATGACCTGATCAACGACAACACCGGCCAGATCTACATCGAGGCGGGCGACGAAGTGTCGGCCGAGAACCTCGAACTTCTCGACCAGGCCGGGATCGACCGGATCGAACTGCTCGACATTGATCACGTTGCGACGGGTCCGTGGATCCGCAACACGCTCAAGGTCGACAAGGCCGAGGAGCGCGAGCAGGCGCTGTCCGACATCTACCGCGTTATGCGCCCGGGCGAGCCGCCCACGCTCGAGACCGCAGAGTCGCTGTTCAGCGGCCTGTTCTTTGATCCCGACCGCTATGACCTGTCGGCCGTCGGTCGCGTCAAGCTCAACATGCGTCTCGACCTCGACGTCGAGGACACCGTGACCACGCTCCGCACCGAGGACATTCTCGAGGTCGTCAAGACGCTCGTGAACCTCAAGGACGGCAAGGGCGACATCGACGATATCGACAACCTCGGTAACCGTCGTGTCCGTTCGGTCGGCGAACTGCTCGAGAACCAGTATCGCGTCGGTCTGCTCCGCATGGAGCGCGCCGTGAAGGAGCGTATGTCGTCGGTCGACGTGTCGACCGTGATGCCGAACGACCTGATCAACGCGAAGCCCGCGGTTGCCGCGGTCCGCGAATTCTTCGGCTCGTCGCAGCTGTCGCAGTTCATGGATCAGACCAACCCACTGTCGGAAGTCACCCACAAGCGTCGCGTGTCGGCACTTGGACCAGGTGGTCTGACGCGTGAGCGCGCCGGCTTCGAAGTCCGCGACGTTCACCCGACGCACTATGGCCGCATCTGCCCGATCGAAACGCCGGAAGGCCCGAACATCGGTCTGATCAACTCGCTCGCCTCGTTCAGCCGCGTCAACAAGTACGGGTTCATCGAGACGCCGTACCGCAAGGTCGTCGACCACAAGGTGACCGACGACGTCGTGTACCTGTCGGCGATGGAAGAGGCGAAGCACACGATCGCACAGGCCAACGCTGACCTGACCGCGGACGGTGGTTTCACCGAGGAACTCGTCTCGTCGCGTCAGGCTGGCGAATTCCTGATGGCGATCCCCAACAACATCACGTTGATGGACGTCAGCCCCAAGCAGCTCGTCTCGGTTGCCGCATCGCTCATTCCGTTCCTGGAAAACGATGACGCCAACCGCGCGCTGATGGGCTCGAACATGCAGCGTCAGGCGGTTCCGCTCGTCCAGGCCGAGGCGCCGTTCGTCGGCACCGGCATGGAAGAGACCGTGGCGCGCGATTCGGGTGCGGCGATCTCGGCCAAGCGGGCTGGCATCGTCGACCAGGTTGACGCAGCACGTATCGTCATCCGCGCAACCGGCGAGATCGATGCCGGCCAGTCGGGCGTCGATATCTACACACTGATGAAGTTCCAGCGCTCGAACCAGAACACCTGCATCAACCAGCGTCCGCTGGTGAAGGTGGGCGACGTGATCACCGCAGGCGACGTCATCGCCGACGGCCCGTCGACGGAGTTCGGTGAGCTCGCCCTCGGCCGTAACGCGCTCGTCGCGTTCATGCCGTGGAACGGATATAACTATGAGGATTCGATCCTCATCTCCGAGCGCATCGTCAAGGACGACGTCTTCACCTCGATCCATATCGAGGAATTCGAAGTCATGGCGCGCGACACCAAGCTCGGGCCGGAAGACATCACGCGCGATATCCCCAACGTCGGTGAGGAAGCGCTTCGCAACCTCGACGAGGCTGGCATCGTGTACATCGGTGCAGAGGTCGAGCCGGGCGATATTCTCGCGGGCAAGATCACGCCGAAGGGCGAAAGCCCGATGACGCCGGAAGAAAAGCTGCTCCGCGCGATCTTCGGTGAGAAGGCGTCGGACGTGCGCGACACGTCGCTCCGCCTGCCGCCGGGTGTTGCGGGTACGGTCGTTGAAGTCCGGGTGTTCAACCGCCACGGCATCGACAAGGACGAGCGCGCGATGGCGATCGAGCGCGAAGAGATCGAGCGCCTCAAGAAGGACTCGGACGACGAGCGCAGCATCCTCAACCGCGCGACCTGGTCGCGTCTGCGCGAGATGCTGATCGGCCAGACGGCAACCGCCGTCCCCAAGAACGGGCCAAAGAAGGGCGTGGTCATCGACCAGGACGTCCTCGACAGCGTCGATCGTCACGAGTGGTGGAAATTCGCGGTTGCCGATGACAAGACCCAGAGCGATCTGGAAGCAGTCAAGACGCAGTATGACGATGCCGCCAAGCTGATCCTCGACAAGTTCCACGATCGTCGCGACAAGCTCGAGCGTGGTGACGAGCTGCCGCCAGGCGTGCTCAAGATGGTCAAGGTCTTCGTCGCGGTGAAGCGCAAGCTGCAGCCGGGCGACAAGATGGCCGGCCGTCACGGGAACAAGGGCGTCATCTCGCGGATCCTGCCGGCGGAGGACATGCCGTTCCTCGCCGACGGTACGCCGGTCGATCTCGTGCTCAACCCGCTGGGCGTGCCGTCGCGCATGAACGTCGGTCAGATCTTCGAGACGCATCTCGGCTGGGCTGCCCGTAACCTCGGTCAGCAAGTCCACCGTGCGCTCGAGGAATGGCGCGATGCCAACCCCGAACCCAAGGCGGGCGACATGCCCGACGCGGTCAAGGCGCGGCTGCTCGAAGTCTATGGCGATCACTATGCCGCAGACATCGAGGCGCGGACTGCCGAGCAGATCATCGAGCTGACGGATAACCTCAAGACCGGCATCCCGATGGGAACGCCCGTGTTCGACGGTGCCCGCGAAGCCGACGTCTCGGCGATGCTGGAACTGGCGGGTCTCGATACGTCGGGTCAGTCGGATCTGTTCGACGGACGCACCGGGGATCAGTTCGACCGCAAGGTGACCGTGGGCATCATCTACATGCTCAAGCTCCACCATCTGGTCGACGACAAGATCCACGCCCGGTCGATCGGGCCGTACTCGCTCGTCACGCAGCAGCCGCTGGGTGGTAAGGCGCAGTTCGGTGGCCAGCGCTTCGGCGAGATGGAGGTCTGGGCGCTTCAGGCATATGGTGCTGCGTACACCTTGCAGGAAATGCTCACGGTCAAGTCGGACGACGTCGTCGGGCGCACCAAGGTCTATGAGGCGATCGTCAAGGGTGACGACACGTTCGAGGCCGGTATTCCGGAGAGCTTCAACGTTCTCGTCAAGGAAATGCGTTCGCTCGGCCTCAACATCGAGCTGACCACGACCGAGCATTTCGACAGCGACGGCGTCGCGATCGCGGCCGAGTAAGCGGATAGCTCCCCTCCCCTTCAGGGGAGGGGTTGGGGGTGGGGCCGTGCAGCGCATGCCTCACCCGAGAAAATAACGGCCCCACCCCCAACCCCTTCGGTACAAGGGGCGGGGCTAAGGAGTTCAGATATGAACGAACTGACCAATTTCGCGAACCCGGTCGTCAAGGCCGAGACCTTCGACCAGATCCAGATCGGCATCGCCAGCCCGGACAAGATCCGCAGCTGGTCGTTCGGTGAGATCAAGAAGCCCGAGACCATCAACTATCGCACGTTCAAGCCCGAGCGTGACGGCCTGTTCTGCGCGCGCATCTTCGGTCCGATCAAGGATTACGAGTGCCTGTGCGGCAAGTACAAGCGCATGAAGTACAAGGGCATCGTCTGCGAGAAGTGCGGCGTCGAAGTCACCGTCTCGAAGGTCCGGCGTGAGCGCATGGGCCATATCGAGCTGGCAGCGCCTGTCGCGCACATCTGGTTCCTGAAGTCGCTGCCGTCGCGCATCGGCCTGCTGCTCGACATGCAGCTCAAGCAGCTCGAGCGCGTGCTGTACTTCGAGGCGTATATCGTGATCGAGCCGGGCCTGACCCCGCTCGAGAAGTATCAGCTGATGACCGAGGACGAGCTCCTCGACGCACAGGACGAGTATGGCGAAGACGCCTTCTCGGCCGGCATCGGCGCGGAAGCCGTTCGCATCATGCTTCAGGACCTCGATCTCGAGGGCGAGCGCAAGGAGCTCCTCGAGGAACTCGCGGTCACCAAGTCCGAGCTCAAGCCCAAGAAGATCATCAAGCGGCTCAAGGTCGTCGAGAGCTTCATCGACTCGGGCAACCGCCCCGAGTGGATGATCCTCGAAGTCGTTCCGGTCATCCCGCCCGAGTTGCGCCCGCTGGTGCCGCTGGACGGTGGTCGTTTCGCGACGTCGGATCTGAACGATCTGTATCGCCGCGTGATCAACCGCAACAACCGCCTGAAGCGCCTGATGGAACTCCGCGCGCCGGACATCATCGTCCGCAACGAGAAGCGCATGCTGCAGGAGGCCGTCGACGCATTGTTCGATAACGGTCGCCGCGGTCGCACGATCACCGGCGCCAACAAGCGTCCGCTCAAGTCGCTGTCCGACATGCTCAAGGGCAAGCAGGGCCGCTTCCGCCAGAACCTTCTGGGCAAGCGCGTCGATTACTCGGGTCGTTCGGTCATCGTGACCGGGCCTGAGCTGAAGCTGCACCAGTGCGGCCTGCCGAAGAAGATGGCGCTCGAGCTGTTCAAGCCGTTTATCTACGCACGTCTCGATGCCAAGGGTCTGTCGATGACCCTCAAGCAGGCGAAGAAGTGGGTCGAGAAGGAGCGCAAGGAAGTCTGGGACATCCTGGACGAGGTGATCCGCGAGCATCCGGTCATGCTGAACCGTGCGCCGACGCTTCACCGTCTCGGCATCCAGGCGTTCGAGCCCGTTCTGATCGAGGGCAAGGCAATCCAGCTTCACCCGCTGGTCTGCTCGGCCTTCAACGCCGATTTCGACGGCGATCAGATGGCGGTCCACGTCCCGCTGTCGCTGGAAGCACAGCTCGAAGCCCGCGTCCTGATGATGTCGACCAACAACATCCTGTCGCCCGCGAACGGCAAGCCGATCATCGTTCCGTCGCAGGACATGGTGCTGGGTCTGTACTATCTGTCGATGCTCAAGGAAGGCGAGCCCGGCGAGGGCATGATGATCTCCGACATGCAGGAGGTGCATCACGCGATCGAGGCTGGCGCGGTCACGCTCCACACCAAGATCATTAGCCGCGTCCCGCAGACCGACGAGGACGGCAAGCAGTATCTCAAGCGCTATGAGACCACCCCCGGTCGCATGCTGCTTGGCGAGTGCCTGCCGCAGAACCACAAGGTACCGTTCGACATCGTCAACCGCCTTTTGACCAAGAAGGACGTCGGCGACGTGATCGACGAGGTCTATCGTCACGCCGGCCAGAAGGACACGGTGCTGTTCGCCGATGCGATCATGTCGCTGGGCTTCAAGCACGCGTTCAAGGCGGGCATCTCGTTCGGCAAGGACGACATGATCATTCCGGACGCCAAGATCGCGTTGGTCGACGAGACCAAGGGTCTTGTGAAAGACTTCGAGCAGCAATATCAGGACGGCCTGATCACGCAGCAGGAGAAGTACAACAAGGTGATCGACGCCTGGAGCCGTTGCGGCGATCAGGTCGCGAACGCGATGATGAACGAGATCAAGGCGGTCAAGCATTACGACGACGGCCCCAACAAGGGCCGCGAGAAGCCGATCAACTCGATCTACATGATGGCCCACTCGGGTGCCCGTGGTTCGCAGGCGCAGATCAAGCAGCTTGCCGGTATGCGCGGACTTATGGCCAAGCCGTCGGGCGAGATCATTGAAACGCCGATCATCTCGAACTTTAAGGAAGGTCTGACCGTCCTTGAGTACTTCAACTCCACCCACGGTGCCCGTAAGGGTCTCGCGGATACGGCATTGAAGACCGCCAACTCGGGCTACCTTACCCGCCGTCTCGTCGACGTGTCGCAGGATTGCGTCATCATCGAGGAGGATTGCGGGACGACCCGTGCGCTCGAAATGCGTGCGATCGTTCAGGGCGGTTCGACCATCGCGTCGCTCGGTGAGCGCATCCTCGGTCGTACGACCGCGGAAGACATCGTGGACAGCAAGACCGGCGAAATCGTGATCCCGTCGGGCACGCTGCTCGACGAGCCGATGGTGGCACGGATCGAGGCAGTCGGGACGCAGTCGTGCAAGATCCGCTCGCCGCTGGTCTGCGAAACCAAGATCGGTGTCTGCGGCAAGTGCTACGGGCGCGATCTCGCCCGCGGTACGCCGGTGAACATCGGTGAAGCAGTCGGCGTCATTGCGGCGCAGTCGATCGGTGAGCCGGGCACGCAGCTGACCATGCGTACCTTCCACATCGGTGGTGCGGCACAGCTCAACGAGCAGTCCAACCTGGAGGCAGTGGCCGACGGCACGATGGAATATCGTGATCTTCGCACCATCACCGACCAGCGTGGCCGCCGCGTCGTGCTCAGCCGCTCGGGTGAAATCGCGATCGTCGACATGGACGGTCGCGAGCGTGCGGTGCACCGCATTCCGTACGGCGCATACGTGCTGTTCGACGATGGCCACATCGTTGAAAAGGGCGATCGTCTGGCGGAGTGGGATCCCTTCACCATGCCGGTGATCACCGAGAACCCGGGTGTCGTGAAGTATCAGGATCTGATCGAGGGCAAGACGCTCACCGAGCAGGCCGATGAAGCGACCGGTATCTCGCAGCGTGTCGTCATCGAATATCGCGCCACGACCAAGGCCAAGGAGGATCTTCGTCCGCGCCTCACCCTTACCGGTGCAAGCGCAGAAGAAGCCGGCCGGTACATGCTGGTTCCGGGCGCGACGCTCTCGGTCGAGGATGGAGCGACGGTTTCGGGCGGTGACGTTCTGGCCCGTGTCAGCCGCGAAAGCGCCAAGACGCGCGACATCACCGGCGGTCTGCCGCGTGTTGCCGAGCTGTTCGAGGCCCGCAAGCCGAAGGAGAATGCGATCATCGCAAAGGTCTCCGGCCGCGTCGTGTTCGGCAAGGATTACAAGGCAAAGCGCAAGATCGGTATCCAGCCCGAGGACGGCGGTGATGTCGTGGAGTATCTGGTGCCGAAGTCGAAGGTCATCGACGTGCAGGAAGGCGATTACGTCAAGCGCGGCGACAATTTGATCGGCGGCTCGCCTGATCCGCACGACATTCTCGAAGTGCTCGGCATCGAGCCCTTGGCCGAATATCTCGTGTCGGAAATCCAGGAGGTCTATCGTCTCCAGGGCGTGAAGATCAACGACAAGCACATCGAAACGATCGTTCGTCAGATGCTGCAGAAGGTCGAGATCACCGACGGCGGCGACACCACGCTGCTCGCCGGCGAGCAGGTCGATCGCGACGAGATGGACGAGATCAACTCGAAGATCGACAAGAAGGAGCGTCCGGCCCAAGGCAAGCCCGTCCTGCTCGGCATCACCAAGGCGTCGCTGCAGACCCGCAGCTTCATCTCGGCGGCGTCGTTCCAGGAGACCACCCGAGTCCTCACCGAGGCATCGGTGCAGGGCAAGAAGGACACGCTGACCGGTCTCAAGGAGAACGTGATCGTGGGTCGACTGATCCCGGCGGGTACGGGTGCGGGAATGAACCGCCTGCGTGTCACCGCTTCGTCGCGCGATGCGGCACTGCGGGTCCAGCAGCGGCGTCTCGCCGAGGTTGCGATCGTCGCGCCGAACTCGGCAAAGGAAGAGCATGACGCAGAGCTCGCGCGGTCCACGCGCGACTCGGGCGGCATCGGCAGCGATCCGCTCGCGGCCGTCACCACCAGCGGTCATGGCACCGATGCCGACGCGGGCGAGTATCTGAACAAGGAGTAAGCTCCGCGTTCGGGTCTCGCGCCTGATCCGAAAAAAAGCCGCCGTCCGGGACAGCCCCGGGCGGCGGTTTTTTTATGCGCGCCTTGCGCGTAAGGCACGGCGATGGCCCGCCTGATCCTGCTCAACAAACCCTATGACGTCCTGTCGCAATTCACCGACGCGAAGTCCCCCACCCCGCGCGCGACGCTGTCCGACTATGTCGCGGTGCCGGGGATCTATCCCGCGGGGCGGCTGGACCGCGACAGCGAGGGGCTGATGCTGCTGACCGACGACGGGCGATTGCAGGCGCGAATCGCGGACCCGAAATTCAAGCTGCCCAAGACTTATCTGATCCAGGTCGAGGGCGACCCGGACGACGCTGCGCTGGCGCCGCTGCGCAAGGGGGTGGCGCTCAAGGACGGGATGACGCTGCCGGCCGAGGTCGAGCGGATTGCCGATCCGGCGTTATGGCCGCGCGACCCGCCGGTGCGGTTTCGCAAGAGTGTGCCGGATGGCTGGATCTCGCTGACGATCCGGGAGGGGCGTAACCGGCAGGTGCGCCGCATGACGGCTGCTGTGGGGTTTCCGACCTTGCGGCTGGTGCGGTGGCGGATTGGGAAGTGGACGATCGAGGGGCTGGCGGCTGGGGAGATGCGGGAGGTTATTGCGTGAGGGGTAAGGTTGGTTCTCGGTGAGACACGGCCCCACCCCCAGCCCCTCCCCTGAAGGGGAGGGGAGAATATGTCGCTAAGGCCCTCCCCTGAATCAGAGGGGAAATTCTCTTGTGTTCTTAAGCCCCTCCCCTTCAGGGGAGGGGTTGGGGTGGGGCCGTGCAGCAAAGCCCCCCTCAGCCATCTCACCCAGAAAGCGCCACAGCCCGCTCCCGCAACCGCTCGATCGCAGCAGCATGGATCCCCGGCACACACGTCACCACTCCGAACGCCTGCGCCCGCGGGGTGTTGAACGCGAGCGGCTGCCCCAGCGCATCGGTAACCCGCGCCCCCGCCTCAGCAGCGATCAGCACGGCGGCGGCAACATCCCATTCCCAGCCCCAGCGCAAGGTCGCGACCAGATCAGCCTCGTCCGCCGCAACCATCGCAATGCGCAGGGCAATCGAATTGGGTTTCGCCACCACGACCAGATCGCGATCGACCTTGGGTAAGGCGTCGGTCGGCACACGCGACCCGCTGAACGCCTGCCGATCCCCGACCGCGATCCGCGCATCGTTGCGCCACGCCCCCTGCCCCAGCTCCGCACGAAACACCTGCCCGCGCGCGCCCGCGTCGAGCACACCGATCACCGGACGCCCCGCATCGACCAGCGCGACAGACACCGCCCAGCCGTCACGCCCGCGAATATAGTCGCGCGTGCCGTCGATCGGGTCGACCACCCACAGCCGCGTGCAGCCCAGGCGGTCGGCATTGTCCGCCGTCTCTTCGGAAAGCCACCCGGCATCGGGGAGCAGCGCGCTCAGCCGGTCGCGCAACAGCGCATTCACTTCCAGATCGACCGCACACACCGGATCGCCCGGGCTCTTCTCCCAGCGAACGAAATCGGTGCGCCATTGCCGCAGCGCGAGCGCGCTTGCCTCCGCGACGACCGCGGCAACCGCGTCGGTCAGTCCCGCCTCAACCACTGGCGACGGTCATCCCCTCGACCCGCAGTGTGGGGACGTTGGTGCCATAGCGGAACTCGAGATCATTGGCAGGCGTGAGGTTGCGGTACATGTCGCGCAGATTGCCCGCGATCGTGAATTCGGCGACCGGTCCGGCGATCTGCCCGTCGACGATCCGGAACCCGGCAGCGCCGCGCGAATAATCGCCGGTCACGCCGTTGACGCCCATGCCGATCAGCTCGGTGACGAACACACCGCTCGCAATGTCGCCGATCAGCGTCTGCACCGGCATCTTCCCCGCGACCATGTGGAGGTTGCTCGGCGATACACCCGGAGCGCCGCCGACGCCGCGTGCGGCATGGCCGGTCGGCTCGAGCCCCAATTGCCGTGCCGATGCGCTGTCAAGCAGCCACGCTTCCAGCATGCCGTGCTCGATGATCGCGCACGGGCTGACCGGCAGCCCCTCGCCATCAAACGGGCGTGAGCGCAGCCCGTGCGGACGATGCGGATCATCAAGGATCGTCACGCCAGTCGAAAACACCTGGGTGCCCAGCGCATCGAGCAGAAAGCTCGTCTTGCGCGTGATCGCCCCGCCCGAGATCGCGCCGACCAGATGCCCGAGCAGGCTCGACCCGACACGCGGATCGAACACCACCGACATCGGGCCACTGGCGAGCCGTCCGGGATTGACCCGCGCCACCGCGCGCTCGCCGGCCTTGGTGCCGATCGCTTCCGGGGCTTCGAGCGCGCGCCGGTGCCGCGCGGAACTGTACGCATAATCGCGCACCATCTCGCCGCCGCCCTCGGTTGCGCCCGCCAGGACGCTGGCGGAGAGGCCGTAGCCCGTTGCCGCATAGGCCGCGGCGAACCCGTGGCTGGTCGCAAGCGCCCAGATCGACCGCGATCCGCTGGCCGAGCCGCCTTCGCTATTGGTGACACCGGGCACCGCACGCGCTGCATCTTCCGCCGCACGCGCCGCTTCGCGCAAGCTCTCGGGCGATGCCTCGCCACCGTCGTCGAGGTCCAACATCGGTGGTGCGCCATGCATCAGGCGTTCCTTGGGCGCGAGTCCGGCCCAGGCGTCCTCGGGGGCTTCCCGCGCCATCGCCACCGCCCGCTCGACTAGGGCGCTAATCGAATCTTCCGACAGGTCGGAGGTGGAAACGCTCGCCGAACGCTTGCCGACGAAGACGCGCAACCCAAGGTCCGCGCTTTCAGACCGTCCGACATCCTCAAGCGCACCAAGCCGAACGGATATGTCGAGCGACATGTCCGCGGCGTAAACGGCGTCGGCGGCGTCAGCGCCTGCAGCAGCGGCGCGGGCAACGATATCGGCAGCGCGATCCTGCGCTTGTTCGGGTGTCAGCATCAGCCGGACTTAAGGTGTCCCACCGCGCGATGCTAGAGCGGTTTCACGCAGCACCGCCCTTCAATGCCCCGTCAGATCGTCGTCCCCACGACCACGCACGCCAGGAACACCAGCAACCCTGCGAACCGGTTCGACCGGAACCGCGCAAGCGCGCCCGCGCCATCGTCGGGCGACAGCGTCGCCACCTGCCAGATGAAGTGCATCGCCACCGGCAGCAATGCGGCCACCGCAAGCCAGTCGGGCCGCAAGGTCCAGATCGCGCCAGCCCACAGCGCGAGTGCGGCCCCGTAAAATCCCGCCACGCCTGCGCGCACCTGGCTTCCCATCCGCAAGGCCGACGAGCGGACACCAATCAACGCGTCATCCTCGCGATCCTGCAGCGCGTAGATCGTATCATAGCCGACGACCCAGCAGATCGATCCCGCGTACAGCAGCAGCCCCGGCAGCGAGAGCGTCCGCGTGATCTCCCCCCAGCCAACCAGTGCCGCCCAGGAGAAGACCAGCCCGAGCCAGATCTGCGGCCACCACGTGATCCGCTTCATAAAGGGATAGGCAGCAACCGGCGCGAGGCTGCTCAGCGCAATCACCGCCGCGAACCAGTGCAGTTGCAGCAGGACGACCAGCCCGATGAGACACAGCAACACCAGCCAAACCGCCGCCGCCTTGACCGACACGGCCCCGCTGGCCAGCGGCCGACTGCGTGTGCGCGCAACTTGGCGGTCGAGGTCGCGGTCGACGATATCGTTGAAGACGCACCCCGCACCGCGCATCGCGATGCTCCCGAGCAGCAACCACAGGATCAAGTCCCACCGCTCGATCGCCGCGCCAGCCAACGCGATGCTCCACGCACCCGGCCAGAACAGCAGCCACCAGCCGATCGGCCGATCGAACCGCGCGAGTAAAGCGAAGGGTCGTACGCTCGCGGGCAACACCCCGATTATCCCGCTATGTTCGGTGTCGGGGGTCAGATGCGGGGCGGAGGGATCGGGTACGGGCATTGCGCTGCCGTAGCGAAGAGTTCGGGACTGGGAAATGCGTGGCGGCGTCTGTGCCACCACGAAAAAGGCCTCCGACCCGAGGGGCGGAGGCCTTTCGTACCGATCAAGCCGTATGGCTTACTTGTTGTCGTCCTTGACGCCGATCGTCGGGACCGAGACGGTCTCCTTCTCGGTCTTGACCTTGGGCACTTCGACGGTCTTCTCCGACGTGCCGACAACGACTTCCTTCGAGTCCATGTCGACCTTCGGCAATTCGCCACCCTTGACCGAAACCTCGGGGAGTGCACCGCTCTTGGTCACGTTCGCGCTCCAGAAGCCGGTCGCGAACAGCAAGCCAATAACGACCGCGATCACCACGAGGATGATGAGGATCGTGCGGCCCGCGCCGCTGCGCTTCTCGATGACAGGGTCGGTGCTGCGGTAGTCGGACATGGTTGGCTCCCTTTGGTAACGTTTTGTAATGACGACACTGAAACGAGATATGCGACGAGTGGTTCCGTGAAACTGACGAACGACAACGCAACCGATCACGCCTACCCCTTGAGCTGACGCGCATTTCTCCCCAAGCCTTGCTGCCCGGGGTGGCGCCGCGGGACATCGGCGGGCAACATGCTGCCTCGCTTTCGCCACCAGCGTTCGTCACAGCGGTCGCACCGCGTTGACCGGCTTTCACGTAGTCGCACTCGATTTTACGATCCCGGAGAACCCTGCCCTTGGTCCATCTATCCGTCGCGATCGGACGCTTTTTCGAAGCGTTGCTATGGGCACTCGCGCGCAGCGTCGGGATGGTCGCGGCGTGGGTGGTTCTCGGCGCGATCGCGGTCGCACTGTTAACGATGCTGATCCGCGCCGGGCTCAGGCGGCGGTAGGGCGCATCGGCTGGATCAGGTCCCAGCGATTGCCGTAAGGGTCCTCGAACACCGCGACGATGCCGTAAGGCTCATGTCGCGGGGCCTCGACGAAGCGAATGCCGCGATCGAGATAGGTCTGGTGGTCTCGCGCGAAATCATCGGTTTCGAGAAACAGGAACACCCGCCCCCCGCTCTGCGCCCCAATGGCCGCACGCTGCCGTTCCGTCGCGGCCCGCGCCAGCAAAAGCCCGCCGCCTCCGCCGGAAGGCACAACCACGACCCAGCGCTTGTCTGCGCTCAGCTGTCGATCCTCGTGCAGCTCGAACCCCAGCAGACCCACGTAGAAAGCGATCGCGCGATCGTAATCGTCGACCAGCACGGCGGTCAGCGCGATTCGTTGCGGCATCAGGACATCCTTCCATGAGGGCGCATCACACCAGTGCCGCCAGTCGTGCTGCGCGAACACGGTCCTTGGGTCTGCCGAAGTCGCGCAATAGCACACCCAGTTCCGCCCGATCGGGAACGAAGACGCTGACCCCTTCCACGTCCACCGCCACGCGGGTCTGCGGTCGCACCGCGTGCCAGCCATGCTCCGTCCGGTAACGGAACCCCGCCATCAACTCGACCGGAAGCGGGGCAGCCATCCACGTCCCGAACAGGTCCGACCGGAACTGCGGATGGTCGGCTTGAGGATGCGGTGCAATGTCGAGCGCAGCGAACAGCCGCCTGGCGTCGCCAATGCTCAGCAACACGTCGACATCCGCGACATCGTCCAGATCCACGCCGTGGAGCGCCACTGCCGCACTGGCGATCACCCACCACGGATCGTGCGCAGCCTGCATCACCTCGCCGACCGCGCGCAGGGTAAGCGTGAGCGCGGAACCGGGCGTCATTGGACGTTCCGGCCCGCCCGGCCGGACGCAACGTACGAAGGCTCCACCGGACCGAACGACAGTGCGAGCAGCGCAAGAGCGACCGCAAAGCTAGCCGCGCCCCAGATGCTCGCCATCCCAAACGACCGATAGGCGACGCTCCCCGCGACCGCGCCGCCGACCAGCCCGAGCCACAGTGCAAGATAAGGCACCCAGCCCCACCGGTCGCCGCCCATCAGCGCGTCGGCCAGCCGCTGTCCGAACTTTACCAGCGTTCCCGTCATGTAGGTCACCCCGATGCTGACTTCTCCCGCACGCTGGAAGGTCGTGTTCACACACCCCATTGCCGCCGCCATCAGCAGCGTCGCCCAGCCGTCCGCTACCAGCAGGTCGACCCATGCCGCAAGCGCAAGCAATCCGCCGACCGCCAGCAGGACGATGGGTTTGCGCCACGATCCCGCCACCCTGGCAATCACCGTTCCGGCTACGACTCCGCCGACGAACGCGGCCAACAGCCAGATCGCCATTCGGGCCACGGCAGGGTCGCCCGCCAAGCCGACCGCGAACCGCGTCGAGTTCCCGCTCATGAACGAAACGAACAACCCGCCGAGCTTTAGGAAGCCGACCGCGTCGACATACCCCGCCATTCCCGACGTGGCGGCCGCCAGCAGCCAGATGCGCGCGCCATAGCGTGTCATGGTCGATTCCCCATCTTCTCCCCCGGCGATGACCGGACCCCAGTAGCACAGCGTGGCGGGCAGGGCATTTCTCCCGATCTGCCGCACCCCGACTGGGCTCCCGCCCTTGCCGGGCAAACGCTCGTGCGATGCGAGCGATTGTACTGCCCCCGCGAATCCTTCTACGACGCCGCCATGCCCGCTACGCCCGCCTGGCCCCCGCAATCCACCCCGCGCCTGTTCGTCGAGCATCCGCTCGCGCCCGGCCCTTTGCGCGTCGAGGGCGCGCAGGCGCATTATCTCGCCACCGTGATGCGGATGAAGCCGGGCGATCCGGTCAAGCTGTTCGACGGCACGTCCGGCGAATGGCTTGGCGTCGCGGCAAGCGTAGGGAAGCGCGACCTGCTGCTCGACGTCACCGAACAGCTACGCGAGCGTGAGCACGTTCCCGACCTGTGGCTGTGCGCTGCACCGATCAAGAAGGGGCGGATCGACTGGGTCGCGGAGAAGGCGTGCGAGCTAGGCGTCGCGCGGCTGGTGCCGGTGCTGACTCGCCGGACGATCATCGACCGGTTGAACGGCGAACGCCTGCGCGCACACATGATCGAGGCGGCTGAACAATGCGGGCGCACCGCGGTTCCCGAACTCGTCGAACCCGTCAAACTGACCGCACTGCTACGCGACTGGCCTGTCGGACGGGCGCTGTATTTCGCGGACGAGACGGGCGGCGTGCCCGCTGCGGCAGCCATGCGCAACGGACCGGCAAGCGCCGCGATCCTGATCGGTCCCGAGGGCGGATTCGACGATGCCGAGCGCGAAGCGATCCGCGCCGTGACGGGCGCTGTGGCGATCACGCTCGGCCCCCGCATCCTCCGCGCGGACACCGCTGCGGCGGCCGCAACCGCGTTGTGGATGGCCGCGCGCGGCGATTGGTAGGTGGCGGATCGAAACGCGCTGGCGGGCGGCGCATCCCGGCGCTAAGGCGCGACGATGACGACGCGATCCGACACCATCAAGACCTCGCCTTTGATCGAATCGCGCGACCAGCTCGTCGCCAGTTTCGCAGCCGGGGAAAAGCCGCCCGAACGCTGGCGGATCGGCACCGAACACGAAAAGTTCGTCTACGCCGACAGCGATCATCACGCGCCGAGCTACACCGAAGAGGGCGGCATTCGTGACCTGCTCGATGCGCTGCAGGCGTATGGCTGGAAGCCGGTCGAGGAGAATGGCAACGTCATCGCGATGACCGGCAGCGACGGCTCGATCAGCCTAGAGCCCGCCGGCCAGTTCGAACTGTCGGGTGCGCCCCTCGAGAACCTCCACCAGACTTGCGCCGAGACCGGTCGCCATCTGGAACAGGTCAAGGCGATCGGTGAGAAGTTCGGGATCGGCTTCCTCGGCCTCGGCATGTGGCCCGACAAGACTCGCGCCGAACTGCCGATCATGCCCAAGGGACGCTATGCGATCATGCTGCGCCACATGCCGCGCGTAGGCACGATGGGCCTCGACATGATGCTGCGCACCTGCACGATCCAGGTGAACCTCGATTACCAGTCCGAAGCCGACATGGTACGCAAGTTCCGCGTCGGGCTCGCGCTGCAACCGCTCGCAACTGCGCTGTTCGCCAATTCGCCCTTCACCGAGGGCAAGCCCAACGGCATGCTCTCCTACCGCAGCCACATCTGGTCGGACACCGACTCGGCGCGCACGGGGATGCTCCCGTTCGTGTTCGAGGATGGCTTCGGCTACGATCGCTACACCGACTATGCGCTCGATGTGCCGATGTACTTCGTTTATCGCGAGGGCCGCTACATCGACGCCGCCGGGCTGTCGTTCCGCGACTTCCTCAAGGGGGAGTTGTCGGTCCTGCCGGGCGAGACGCCGACACTCGACGACTGGAACGATCATCTGTCGACCGCCTTCCCCGAGGTGCGCCTGAAGAGCTTCCTCGAAATGCGCGGCGCGGATGGCGGACCCTGGGGGCGGATCTGCGCACTCCCGGCCTTGTGGGTCGGTCTGTTGTACGACGATCAGGCGCTCGATGCGGCGTGGGATCTGGTCAAGCACTGGACGATCGAAGAGCGCCAAGCATTGCGGGACTCGGTACCGCGGCTCGGGCTCGACGCGCCGATCGCGGGTGGCAGAAAGCTGCGCGACATCGCGGGCGAGGTCCTCGACATCTCGCACGCGGGTCTTGCCGCGCGATCGCGGCTCGATGCGGGCGGAAGCAACGAGACGGGGTTCCTCGATCCGCTGCGCGAAGTCGTCCGTAGCGGCAAGGTGCCCGCGGAAGTGTTGCTCGAAAAGTATCACGGGCCGTGGGGCGGCGACGTGTCGCGAGTCTACGAGGACCTGCGGTTCTAGTCTGTCGTGACGGATCGTTCGCGGATCACCGCGACGATCTGTCGCCAGCTATCCGCGACCGTCGGCTGATCGGGCGTTGCGGCATCGACCTGTGCCTGCGCCAGGGAAAGCGCACGGGCGCCGAAGGTCTCGATCATAACCGTCGCCATCGTCGCGATCTTGTCGATGTCAGTGGCAGCATTCCCGTCCGCGCCTGCGTCGGGCGCGCCGCGTTCCGGATCAGTATTGGTCCCTCCGGACACGGCGGTGGGCATGGCGTGACACTCCCAACTAGGCGATGCACTGCCGGATACGCGCCGGATCGATGCCGCACCATAGCGCAGAAAGATCTATTAGCGGATTGAATCTGCACCCGAGATTGATGGAGAAAGATGACGTCGCCCTTTTTCGACCCTGTAGCGCCAATGGCGCATGTGCTGACGGATCTGGCGGGCACGTATCTCTCGGTCGATGACGCCTATTGCGAAATCCTGCGACGCGATCGGCGCGAACTGGTGGGCAAGGCCGCTGTCCAGTTCACCAGTCCGGTGGAACAGGCGCGGCACTTAGCCCTGATCGAACAAATGCGGGAAACCGGCGAGTCGGTCACGCTGAACAAAAGTTATGTCCGGTCGGATGGCAAGCTGAAGCGCGTGCAAAACCATGGGTCGGTAATCTCGGACGGCATCGGTCCCCGTCGCCTGATCGTAACGGTGCGGTCGCTACGCGATGCGGCCCCGATCGGGACGCTGGAGAGCAATTTCATCACGGTTTCACGCATGTTGCGGGCACGGCGCGGCAGGGAGGCGGCGTTCGGTGCGGACCGGTTCGCGGGCAGCCGATGGGACATCGCACTGGCTTGCTACAAGCTCGAATGCGCCGGTCCGCACATGACCGTGGGCGACATCTGCCGCGAAACCGCGATCGACGTGTCGCGTGGGATGTTGCTGGTGCTCGAAATGGTTGCGCGGGGCGATCTCGACATCGAGCGTGCGGGGCAGACCCTCGACGACTCATCGATCCGCATGGCACCGCGGCTTCAGCAGGATCTCGGTGCTTACCTCGCACATCATGGCGGTCCGCCCAGCCGGTGCGGCTGAGCGGCGCCATCCCGTATTACCCCCGCAGCAGCTTGATGATCGCGGAGAAGTCCAGGCCGCCTTGCCCGGCGTCCGCGAACCGCTGGTAGAGGTCCGCCGCCTGCGCGCCCATCGGCGTGTTCGCGTCCGCGTCTTTCGCAGCTTCGGCCGCGAGCTTGAGGTCCTTGAGCATCAACGCGGTCGCGAACCCGCCCTGATAGTCATGGTCGGCGGGCGTATCGGGGCCGACGCCCGGCACAGGGCAATAGCGCGTCATCGACCAGCTCTGCCCCGACGACACGCTCGAAATGTCGTAAAAGGTCTGCGCGTCGAGCCCGAGCTTTTCCGCGAGCAGGAACGCCTCGCACGTCGCGACCATCGTCGCGCCGAGCAGCATGTTGTTGGCGATCTTGGCGGCCTGGCCGGTGCCGTTGGCACCCGCGTGGATCACCGCCTGCCCCATCGCCGCGAGGATCGGTTGCGCGAGCGCGAAGCCTGCGTCGGTGCCACCGACCATGAAGGTCAGCGTCCCCGCATTCGCCGCGCCAATCCCGCCCGACACCGGCGCATCCACCGCGGTGACACCGTTGGCGAGCGCGAGCGCCGCGACATGCTTGGCGGTGGCGACGTCGATGGTCGAGCAATCGATCAGGATCGTCGCGGGCGAGACGTGCGCGGCGAACAGTTCGGCATAGACCGCTTCGACATGCCGCCCGGCGGGGAGCATCGTGACGATCGCCTCGGCCCCGTCCGCTGCCGCGGTGGCGGAACCCACCGGCGCGCAGCCCGCCGCCTTCGCGCGATCGAGCGCGTCCGCCGACAGATCGAACGCGCGGACGTCATGCCCCGCCTTAGCGAGGTTCGCGGCCATCCCGCCGCCCATGTTGCCGAGCCCGATGAATGCGATGCGTGCCATTGTCTCTCTCCTACTTCTCATACCCCCCTCCCGTTTGCGGGAGGGGTTGGGGGAGGGCAGTGCCGCATGGCGCACCGCTTGAGGCACGCCCCTCCCCTAGCCCCTCCCGCAAGCGGGAGGGGGATTTTGGGTTACTTCCCCGTCCACACCCCTTGGCGCTTCTCGACGAAGGCGGTCATGCCCTCGCTCTGGTCCTCGGTGCCGAACAACGCGTGGAACAGGCGGCGTTCGAACTGCACGCCCATGCTCAGGCTGGTCTCGAACGCGGCATTGACCATTTCCTTGTTCGCCAGCACCGCGAGCGGGGCCATGCCCGCGATCGTCGCGGCGACCTTGACCGCTTCCTCGACCAGATCGGCGGCGGGGATCACGCGCGAGGCGAGCCCGGCGCGTTCGGCTTCGTCCGCGTCCATCATGCGTCCGGTGAGGCACATTTCCATCGCCTTGGCCTTGCCGACCGCGCGGGTCAGCCGCTGCGACCCGCCCATGCCGGGCGAGACCGCGAGCTTGATCTCGGGCTGGCCGAACTTCGCACTGTCGGCGGCGAGGATGAAGTCGCACATCATCGCGAGCTCGCACCCGCCGCCGAGCGCATAGCCCGCGACCGCCGCGATGATCGGCTTGCGCGTGCGCGTGAAGCGATCCCAGCCTGCGAAGAAATCATGCGCGTACATGTCGGCAAAGCCCTGCGCCTGCATCTCCTTGATGTCCGCGCCCGCCGCGAACGCCTTCTCGCTGCCGGTGATGACCGCGCAGCCCTGCGACGGATCCGCATCGAACGCCGCCATCGCGGCGAGCAGGTCGGCGAGGATCTGGCTGTTGAGCGCGTTGAGCGCCTTGGGCCGATTGAGCGTGATCAGCGTGACGCGGTCGCGCTGTTCGACGAGGAGGGTTTCGTACGTCATGCCGGGGTCCATTCATCGGCTGGAGAGAGAGGCGCAAAGATCTGGTCGATCACGTGATCGGTCACGTCCTCCGGGGTTGCCGGGTCCCAGCGCGGGGCGTTGTCCTTGTCGACGATCACCGCGCGGACGCCCTCGAGGAAATCATGCCGCTGCACGACGCGCGAGCCGATCGCATATTCCTGCCGCATCTCGTCCTCGAACGTCGCCATCATGTGGCCTTCGTGGAGCAAGCGGAGCGACACCTTCATCGTCTGCGGCGACTTGGTGCGGAGCGTGGCGAGCTGCTGCGTCGCCCATTCCCCGCCATCCGCTTCGAGCGCAGCGTAGATCTCCTCGAGCACGTCCGAGGCGAACAGCCGGTCGATCGCATCGCGCTGCGCGAGGATTTTTGCTTCGGGCGGGGTTTCGCCGATCGCGTCGAGGGTTGCCGCGATCGCCTGTGGGTTGGCGGCGATCCGCGCCTTGGCATCGTCCAGCGCCGCGCTCGGCAGGTAATGCGTCGCCAGACCCAGCGCGAGGCACTCCGCCCCGTCGAGCCGGTGCCCGGTCAGCGCGAGATACTGCCCGATCCGCCCCGGCAACCGCGACAGATACCATCCGCCACCGACGTCGGGGAACAGGCCGATCCCGGTCTCGGGCATCGCGAACTTGGTGTTCTCCGTGGCGATGCGGAAATCGCACGGGCAGGCGATGCCCACGCCGCCGCCCATCGTGATCCCGTCCATGAAGGCGACCGTCGGCTTGGCGTAGGTGAACAGCCGGTGGTTGAGGCGATATTCGGTATGGAAGAACGCCCGCGCCGCGACGCCATCCGCCGCGCCGCTTTCCGCGAGCATCCGGATGTCGCCACCGGCGCAGAAGCCCCTGCCCTCGGCGTGGTCGAGCAGCACCACCTCGATCGCGGGGTCGGCACGCCACGCGTCGAGCGCGTCGAGCATCGCCGTGCACATGTCGGTCGTCAGCGCGTGAAGCGCCTTCGGGCGATTGAGCCGGATCCGGCCGACAGGCCCTTCGATCGAGGTCAGAACGTCGCTGTTCATGCAAGGTCTCTCATCACTGTCTTTGTGTCTTTGTGGCTTCGTGCGAGAAAAGTTCTTTTGCGCGCAAAGCCACAAAGCCACGAAGAAGAAGGGGGGCTTGGCTCCGCCGGGTTATTGTCGCGTCAGTTCGCGACCGATGATCATCCGCATCACCTGATTGGTCCCCTCCAGGATCGAATGCACCCGCAGATCGCGCCAGAAGCGTTCGATCGGGTAATCCATCAGATAACCGTAGCCGCCATGCAGCTGGAGCGCGCGGTCGGCGACCAGCGAGCCGGTGTCGGTCGACAGACGCTTCGCCATCGCCGCGAACTTGGTCTTGTCGGGCGCGTTCGCCGTCACCTTGGCCGCCGCCATGTACAGCAGCGCGCGCGCCGCCTCGAGGTCGGTCGCCATGTCCGCGAGCATGAACTGCGTGTTCTGGAAATCGCCGATCGCCTTGCCGAACTGCTTGCGATCCTTGGTGTAACCAATCGATTCATCGAGGCACCGCTGCGCGCCCCCGAGTGAGCACGCACCGATATTAAGCCGCCCGCCATCGAGCCCCATCATCGCGATGCGGAACCCTTCGCCCTCGCCGCCCACAAGGTTATCCACAGGGACATGCACATCCTCGAACACGACCTGCGCGGTCGGCTGCGAGTGCCAGCCCAGCTTGCGCTCGTTCGCGCCGAAGCTGACGCCGGGCATGTCCTTCTCGATCACGAGGCACGAAATGCCCTTGGGGCCATCCTCACCCGTGCGGACCATCGTGACATAGACTTCGTTCTCGCCGCCGCCCGAGATGAACTGCTTGGTGCCGTTGACGACATAATGATCGCCATCGCGGACCGCGCGCGTCTTGAGCGCCGCTGCGTCCGAGCCCGAGCCCGGCTCGGTCAGGCAATAGCTCGCGATCCGGTCCATCGTGACGAGCGAGGGAAGGTACTTGTGCTTCACCCCCTGCGCGCCGAACCGGTCGATCATCCAGCTCGCCATATTGTGGATCGAGATAAACGCCGAGGTCGATGGGCAGCCATAAGCCATCGCCTCCATGATCAGCGCCGCTTCGAGCCGACCGAGGTTGATCCCGCCCGATTCTTCGGAGACGTAGATCGCCGCGAACCCGAGCTCCGCCGCTGCCTTGATCGTGTCGCGCGGGAAGATGTGTTTCTCGTCCCACTCCGCCGCGAACGGCGTGATCCGGTCGGCGGTGAAGCGGCGCGCGAGTTCCTGGATCTCGCGCTGATCGTCGGTAAGGTCGAACTGGTCGGTCATTGCAGGCTTTCTTCTAGGGTCGCGGGCGATGCGGCAGTCAGCCCATTGTCGGAATCACGAACGCATCCTGGATCCGGCTCGGGCCGCCGTCCTCGCTGCCCGAAGACAGGGCCGAGCCGTCGGGCCAGCGTTGCGTCACGGTCTTGACCTTGGTCCAGAACTTGACGCCCTCCATGCCGTGTTGATTGGTATCGCCGAACGCCGATCGCTTCCACCCGCCGAAGCTGTGGTAGGCGACCGGCACCGGGATCGGCACGTTGATCCCTACCATGCCAACGTTGACGCGCGCGGCGAATTCGCGTGCGGCATGTCCGTTCCGCGTGAATATCGCCACGCCGTTACCATATTGATGCTCGCTCGGCAGGCGGACAGCATCCTCGAAATCGTTCGCGCGGACGATCTGCAGGACCGGGCCGAAAATCTCCTCCTTGTACGATTCCATCGACGTCGTGACGTGGTCGAACAGCGACGGGCCGATGAAGAACCCCTTTTCATGCCCCTGAAGCTCGAACCCGCGGCCGTCAACGACGAGTTCCGCGCCTTCGTCGACCCCGGTCTGGATCCAGTTCTCGATGCGGGTACGGTGCGCGGCGTTGACGACCGGGCCGTAATGCGCGTCCTTGTCGGTCGAGACGCCGACGCGAAGCGCGGCGATCGCCGGGATCAGCTTTTCGCGCAGCGCAATCGCGGTCTTCTCGCCGACGGGCACGACGACCGGCAGCGCCATGCACCGCTCGCCCGCAGAGCCGAACGCAGCGCCGGACAGATCCGCGACGACCTGGTCGAGATCCGCATCGGGCATGACGATCCCGTGGTTCTTCGCGCCCCCCATCGCCTGCACCCGCTTCCCCGCGGCAACACCGCGCCGGTAGACGTAATGCGCGATGTCGGACGATCCGACGAAGCTCACCGCGCTGATCGCGGGGTGATCGAGGATCGCGTCGACCATCTCCTTGTCGCCGTGGACGACCTGAAGGATACCCTCGGGCAACCCCGCCTCGCGGAACAGCTCGGCGAGCCGCACCGGCACCGACGGGTCACGCTCGGAGGGCTTGAGGATGAACGCGTTGCCGGTCGCGATCGCGACGCCCGACATCCACAAGGGGATCATCGCCGGGAAATTGAACGGGGTAATGCCGGCACCAATGCCGAGCGGCTGGCGCATCGAATAGACGTCGATCCCCGGGCCCGCACCCTGGGTGTACTCGCCCTTGAGCACATGCGGGATACCGCAGCAGAATTCGATCACCTCGAGCCCGCGCTGGATATCGCCCTTCGAATCCGCGATCACCTTGCCGTGCTCGGACGACAGCAGCTCGGCGAGCTCGTCCATATGCAGTTCGACCAGCCGCTTGAACTCGAACATCACGCGCGCCCGGCGCTGCGGATTGGTCGCGGCCCAACCCGGCTGCGCCTTCTGCGCGGCAGCGATGGCCGTATCCAGGTCGGCCTGCGTGCCGAGCGTCACGGTCGCCTGGACTTGCCCGGTGTTGGGGTCGAACACGTCGCCGCTACGCACTGCACCACCGCTGGTGCCGCCGTCGGCCCGCCCGGCGATGTGATGATCGATAATCCGCATGGCATCCTCTTCCGCTTGTTTTCCCGGCCTGTCGCCGATTCCGCAACGCACGCCAAGGGGCTATGACGCCAGAGATGGTTACAGGGGAAACTTTTTGCGATGGGTCGGGAGCGGTGACGGCCAGGTCGCGCGCGGGCGCATTCGGCGTCCTCATACCGCGCGCGCCGACATACGACATGATCGTCTCGTTTTGAAGCAAATGGCGGCAACCAATGCTTAACGCTGTATTAACCCGCATTGCGATTCTTACGTGCTCTTATACACTCGGCAACGTTGGAGGGGGTGATGCTCGCATTGCCGATCAACGACGTCGGCGCGCCTGTCTTTTGCAGCCGCGACGACGGTGCGCATTCATCGCTCACGTCGAACATCGGCGGAGCGAGGGTCAGTTGTCAGAGTGAGAGGATCGTCGTTTGGTCATGTTGAAACGCGCTGTGGGAACGCTCGAACCCGTTGCGATCGCGCTGGTCGTGATCCTGCTCTTCCTGGTCGCCTTTGCAGGATATTGGCTGGATAATCCCAAGTCGAGCGTCTGATCGGCCGGCACGGCATATCGACCGACGGCAAGCCGGTACGCGCCCGAATGTCACCAAATCGACCGCAGGATATTGACCCGCGGTGCGCGATCATGCGAATGGCCGGTCGTCGACGATGTGGTGTGCCAGCCAACGCAGCCCCGCCTCAGCCGACACTAGCGCAAGACGCCGGTGCGTCGCGGGTATAGTACAATGGTAGTACAGCAGCCTTCCAAGCTGAATACACGGGTTCGATTCCCGTTACCCGCTCCACTGCCGATAGCCGGTGCTACAGCGTTCGCCGGCCAGGATCACCGGACGCACCAGCGTATCGTTCAAGATCATCTCGCGCCCCTTCGCACCATCGATCTGACTCCAAAAACCGCTTTTATGGTTAATCCAAAAAAGGCATGGTTTTAAGCACATCGCACTGCCTTCGTGGACATAGATGCGAGCGTTGGGGGGAGAGATATGCAGTCGCGATTTCCGTGGCGGAAACTGGACACCATCTACCTGTGGATGGTCGCGCCGCTGATCCTCGCGATGGTCTATATCCTGCCGCCGTTCCAGGCCCCGGACGAAGCCGCCCACTTCTATCGCGCAGTACAGATTTCGCACGGCCAGTTTCGACCCGCAATCGCTCCACCAACCTATCGCCAGGGGGCCGGCGGTTCAGTCGATACCGCGGCATATCAATTGGTCGACCGATATTGCGGGATGCCGAACTGGAACTGCGCACGGCAAGACCGGCCAACCCTTGCTGCGTTGGCAGCCGGATCGCCGCCGGGTCCGTTGCAGACGGTCTCCTTCAGCAATACCGTCGTTTACCTGCCAATAGCGCACGTCGTCCCCGCCGTGGGGATCGCGATCGCGCGAGCGGCTGGTTTGAACCCGCTGGCGTGGCTTTACGCAGGACGGGTCGCAGCCGCTCTTTTCGCCATAGCGATGAGTTGGTTGGCACTGCGTCTGCTGCGCGATCACAGCGCGTCGGCTTTGGTGTTCGCGGTCGCCGCTCTGCCGATGGTATCCTCCATCTCGCCGACGCTTTGCGCCGATTCGGGCGTTGTCAGCTGCAGTCTGCTGTTGTTTGCCTTGTGCGCCACCTTGCTGGAGGGATCGCCGTTTGGCTGGCAACTAGGTCTGGCCCTGGTCGTCGCGGTTTTCTACGCATCCGCGGCCAAGCTTGCTTACCTGCCGCTGGCCCTGCTTCCGTTGGGATGTGCAATCTCTGGACGGCGTTCGAGAACAGTCGTGATCACCACGGCCCTTGTTGCGCTGTGCGCGATCGGAACGACGCTCCTGTGGTCGTCGGCCATCAGAGAGTATGTGTTCCCAATATCGCAGGACCTGAAGGTCGATCCGGAGGGCCAGCTTGTTTATATTCGCGGTCATCCCATCGCGTTTGCCCTGACCATCGGGAAGTCGATGATCGTTCAGGCGCCCTTCGCGGCTATAACGCTCATTGGACGAAAGCTGTCTGATCTGCGGGTATTGTTGCCGTGGGCCGTGGTCGCGATGTCCGCCGTCACTCTTGCGGCGGGAGCCATCACCTCGGGCAGTCGACGCGTACGGCTGCCGTTGCACTTGTTCGCGTTCGTGATCGTCGCCGGGTGCGCAGCGGCGACCTTCCTGTTTCTCTACGTGCAGAACAGTGCGGTCGGCAGCACGCGGGTTGAGGCGTACCAGGGTCGCTACCTCATTCCGCTATTGCCGTTCCTCGCGTTCGTTGTTCCGCCAGTACGGCCACTGGAGTCCATTCGTGTAGCGGCACGCTCTTGGGTTGGTTTCGGCGGAACGCTTGCGACCATTTCGGTAGCATTGTTTCTCGCCGTACGGACGTGGGGCTGATCGGCTGCGTGATTGCCGCCGGGAGTGTCCAGTCCCGGACCAGCTGCGCACGCCCGTCCGGGAAGATGGCGATGCGCCTGAACATCCCGAATGCCCGAACTCACGCTGTCGTGGCCGCGCAGACCTCCGCCACGTCATCCGCCCGCCGCGCGGGTTTCGCCACGCTGCCTACGGGGTGTCCCGTACCCCCCATCAGACGCTCCATCACGCGCGCATACAGCACGTCACCCGTCACCAGCTCGTGATAGAAGGGGTTGGCCGGATCCCCCGCAACTCCGTCGCCGGGAAAATAGCCGACCCGGTCCGTCACCACATTGGCACCCTCGCCGCGATAGAAGACGACGAGTTGCTCGATCACCAATTTCGCGCGTCCATAAGCAGTGTCGGTTCCGATATGCAGCGACGAGGGGATGAAGATCCCGGCCAGGCGCCGCCATTCCGCAAGATGCTGCACCGCGCGCTGGACGTGACCCGCCGGATCTTCATGCTGATACGCGCAATCGAACAGATAGGCGCGCGCGCCGACCATCGGCCACTCTAGCCGCGCGATCGCATCGCCGGTGATCACCTCAAGGCCGTCCCGCGCAAGGCGTGCCGCAAACGCACTTCCGACGCGACCTTCATGGCCGTGAACAATCGCAATACGGCGCATGTCAATTCCTTGGCAGTTGGCCGATCGACCGGGAGTGACGGGCGATGGCGATTTGCCACTTCCCCAGGAGAATAACGCTAGCGGTGAAGGAGCGCAGACAGCGCCCTGCTCTTACCTCGGCGAGCATAGGCAAATGCGCGCTACCGTCGCAAGCGGCGCGTGGTGGTCCGTGCCGACCCGGGGGCGGGTCGAGCAAAACCGCGTCGTGATGATTGAACGTGCTTCCGGAAACGCCGGAAGACGATGGTGGACAGGGTAGGGTTCGAACCTACGTAGGAGAAACTCCGGCAGATTTACAGTCTGCTGCCTTTAACCACTCGGCCACCTGTCCCCAGGCTCGCTCCCCGAAAGGATCGTCGCTCCGAAAAGCGAGGGCGTCCAATGCCGATCACCGGGCGTGCTGTCAACGCCCCCGATACGCAATTTTGCGCAAACCGCCCGGGCTTGCACGCTCGCCCCGCCCCGCATACCGGTAGACCGTCGTCCGGCCGGACGGCATCAGACAACCGGGGGGTTTATCATGCGTCGAGTCCTGCTTCTGTCCAGCGCGGTCGCGCTCGTCTCCACGCCCGCGTTCGCGCCCGTGTTCGCGCAGAGCGTCGATCGCGTGGCGGTGACCCGCATCATTGACGAAGGCATGGCGCATAGCGACGTCATGCCGATCGCGGCGCACCTGTCCGATGTGATCGGCCCGCGGATGACCAACTCCCCCGCAATGCGGCAGGCCGAGGCGTGGACGCAGGCGAAGTTCAGCGAATGGGGCCTGCGCAACGTCCACAAGGAAGGATTCGATTTCGGTCGCGGATGGTCGATCGTCAGTTCGAGCGTACGCATGCTGACCCCGCGCCCGATCGCGCTGACCGCGATCCCGATCGCATGGACGCCCGCGACCAACGGCCCGCTCCGCGCGCCGGTCATCGTCGCGCCGATGAAGCGCGAGCGCGACTTCGCCAAATGGCACGGCCAGCTGACGGGCAAGATCGTCATGGTCACCCTGCCCGACAGCGGATCCGAACCGAAGGAGGCCGCTTTCCAGCGCTACAGCGCGGACGAGCTGCGCAAGCTCGACCAGTATCAGCAGCCGACCTACGATCCCGACGCGATCGACCGGCGGGTCAAGCGGCTCGACTACGCCAAGAAGCTCGACGCGTTCCTCAAGGCGGAAGGCGCAGTCGCGATGGCGACGATGGCGTATCGCGACGGGAAGCTCGTCAGCGGCGAAGGCTACACGTTCGGGGTCGGTGACACGCCGTCGCTCCCCGCGGTGCAGATTGCGGCGGAGGATTACCGCCGGCTCGCGCGCCTCGCCAAGGTCGGCCCCGCCCCCACGCTCGAGATCACCAGCGACGTGCGCTTCGATGACGCGGACACGCAGGCGTACAACGTCATCGCCGAAATCCCCGGGACCGACCCCAAGGCGGGCTATGTCATGGCCGGCGCGCATCTCGATTCGTGGGTCGCGGCAGACGGTGCTGCCGACAATGGCGCAGGCTCGGCGATGGTGATGGAAGCCGCGCGGATCATCGCCAAGACCGGCATCCGTCCCAGGCGGACCATCCGCTTCGCGCTTTGGGCAGGCGAGGAACAGGGGCTGCTCGGCTCGCTGTCCTATGTCGAGAGGCATCTCGCCACGCGCGGCAACCCCGCCGATCCCAAGCTGACCGGGCTCAAGCTCTACACCGGCTGGTCGAACCGCTGGCCGATCACGCCGCAGTCCGGCTGGGGTGATCTCGCGGCCTATTTCAACCTCGACAATGGCTCGGGCAAGATTCGCGGCATCTATGCCGAGAACAGCCCCGCGGTGGTACCGATCTTCCGCGACTGGCTCGCACCGTTCGCGTCGATGGGCGCGACCGAGGTGGTGATCCGCAAGACCGGCGGGACCGATCATGTCTTCATGCAGGCGGTCGGCGTGCCGGGGTTCCAGTTCATTCAGGATCCGCTCGATTATGGCAGCCTGGTGCATCATTCGAGCATCGACACGTTCGATCACCTGAAGGGCGACGACATGCGGCAGGGCGCGACGATCCTTGCATCGTTCCTGGTCAATGCGGCAAATGCGGACAAGGCCTTGCCTCGCCCGCCATTGCCGACCAAGCCCGTCGCGACCGACCCCTTCGCTTATTCGGACGAGGAAGAATGACCGTGACTGTAGTGCGTATGATGAAGTTGGAGCAGCGTTGATGGCAGCACGTCGTGGACATCGTCCGTCCCAGGCCCCCGCGGGCCGCCCGCGGTTCTGGGGACGGCACGCCGTCGCCGCCGCGTTCGAGAACCCCGAACGCGTCGTCCGCAAGATCTGGGCGACGCGCGAGGCGAGCGCCGCGCTGGACATCCCCGCGGATGTGCCGATCGTGTTCGCCGAAGTGACCGATCTCGCGCGGCTGGTGCCGGGCGACGCGCCGCATCAGGGGATCGTGATCGAAGTCGAACCGCTCGAGGACATGTGGCTCGCCGACCTGTTGCAGCAGGGGCAGGACGACAAGCGTCCGCTGATTGTGCTCGATCAGGTCACCGACCCACACAATGTCGGCGCGATCATGCGTTCGGCGGCGGCGTTCGATGCGTTGGGCATCGTGACGCCCGACCGGCACGCGCCCCCCGAATCGGGAACGATCGCACGTGCGGCTTCGGGCGCGCTCGAGATCGTACCGTGGGTGCGCGTGGTCAATCTGGCGCGCGCGCTCGACGAGATCGCGGAAGCGGGGTTCTGGCGGGTCGGGCTGACCGGCGAGGCGACGCAGACGCTCAACCAGGCAATGGGCACGCAGCGCGTCGCGCTGGTGCTGGGGGCCGAGGGCGAAGGCATGCGGCAGAATACCGCGTCGCATTGCGATGAACTCGCACGCCTGCCTATTTCGCCGAAGATGGAGAGCCTCAACGTGTCGAACGCAGCGGCGATCGCGCTGTATGCGGCGGCGAGCCGGTAGGAGTTTTTCCTGAAACCCTTCCCCGGCGAAGGCCGGGGCCCAGGAGCGAGCCGATCGTAGTTCACGCGCTGCGCAAGATTACATCGGCCATCACGACTGGGCCCCGGCCTTCGCCGGGGAAGAGCCTTTATCAGTTACCGATCAATCCTCGGCGGCGATCGTCACCTTGAGGCCATCGAGATCATCGGTGAACGCGACCTGGCACGACAGCCGCGACGTTGCGTTGCGATCCGCCGACGAATCCAGCAAATCGTCCTCGTCCGCGCTCATTTTCGGAAGTTTGGCGACAAAGTCCGGGTCGACATGCACGTGGCACGTCGCACAGGAGCAGCAGCCACCGCACAAGGCAAGCAGTTCATCGATCCCGGCGTCGCGAATGACTTCCATCACCGAAAGGCCGGCCTCTCCCATGATCTCGCGTTCTTCTCCTTCACGAGTCACGACGATAAGCTTGGGCATAGGTGAATCCTTGTATCACTGCGTCACCCTTGCCATGCCCAGCCGGACGCCGCGACGCAAGCGGCAAGCACGGGGTTTCCTATGGGCTTGACGACCGAACAGTTGACCGAGGCGATGGACGCGCTCGCCGCGCGCGAGCCTGCGTTCGCGGTGGCGCTGGAGCGCATCGGCTATCCGCCGCCCCGGATCAGCGAACGCGGCTTCGGCACGCTGCTGCGCACGATCATCGGGCAGCAGGTGAGCGTGACCTCGGCACAATCGACCTACCGGAAGCTCGAGGGGATCGTCGGCAGCCTCGACGACCCGGCGAACATCATCGCCGCGACCGACGAACAACTGCGCGCCGCCGGCCTGTCGCGCCAGAAGGCAAGCTATGCGCGCAGCCTCTCCACGCTCGTCACCAGCGGGGAGCTCGATCTCGCCAACCTCCCCGAGGATGATGAGGAAGCGATCGCCAAGCTGGTCGCGGTCAAGGGCATCGGGCGCTGGTCCGCCGAAATCTATCTGCTGTTTGCCGAAGGGCGCACCGACATCTGGCCCGCAGGGGATCTGGCCGTGCAGATCGAAATCGGGCGGCTGCTCGGTCATGAAGCGCGCCCCAGCGAGAAGCTAGTGCGCGAACTTGCCGAACCCTGGCGACCCCATCGCGGCGCGGCGGCGATCTTTGCCTGGTATCACTACCAAAGCGACATGAAGGTCATCTGATGGCGCGTGCCGATCGCCTCGCCCGGATCGATGCCGACCGCATCGAGCATGAGACAGACTATCGCGCCGCGCTGGTCGCGGCGTTGCAGACGACCGCGAAGGGCCGCTGGGGGCTGTTCGGGCATCAGGGCAAGAAGGGGGAGACCCCGGCGTCGGTCGCGACCGTCACAGCGTTGATCGAATTGGGCGAGACGATCGACGATCTCCGCGACACGCTGGGAATGGAGCCCTTCGCATTGCATGCGGACTTCGTTGCGGCGCGCGGACCGGTGCGCTCCGATGCAGTGGGTGAACCCAAGCAGGCGCAGGCGTGGCTTGCGCGTCTGGAACAGGAATCGGGAACGGCATGAGCGGACAGTGGACAATCGGGATCATCGGCGGCTCCGGCCTGTATGCGATCGACCAGTTGGAAAATCCGGAGTGGCGGCGCGTCGATACGCCATGGGGGTCGCCGTCGGATGACTTGCTGTTCGGCAATATCGGCGCGGTTGAACTCGTGTTCCTTCCCCGCCACGGTCGCGGGCACCGGATCAGCCCGTCTGAGCTCAACGCGCGTGCCAATATCGATGCGCTGAAGCGGGCGGGCTGCACCGACATTCTGGCGATCTCGTCGATCGGGTCGTTGCGCGAGGAACTGGAGCCGGGACGGTTCGTCGTGGTCGACCAGTTCATCGATCGCACCACACAGCGCGACCCCAGCTTCTTCGGCACCGGCATGGTCGCGCACGTCTCGATGGCGGAACCGGTGTGCCCGCGCCTGTCCGCCTTTGCCGCGGAAGCCGTGGCAAGCGCGGGCGGCAACGTGACCAAGGGTGCAACCTATCTCGCGATGGAAGGCCCGCAATTCTCGACCCGCGCGGAAAGCCTGATGTATCGCCAATGGGGCGCTGACGTGATCGGCATGACCGCGATGCCTGAAGCCAAACTCGCGCGCGAGGCGGAGATGCCCTACGCGCTGATCGGCATGGTGACCGACTATGATTGCTGGCGCGAGGAAGCGGCATTCGTCGAGGTCAGCGAGGTCATCAAGCAGATGGGCGCGAACGGCGCGATCGCGCGGCAGACGGTCGCAGCGCTGGTCGCGGCTCTCCCTGCCGAGCGCACCCCCTCCCCGCTCGACACGGTGCTCGACCATGCGCTGATCACCGCGCCCGACACGCGCGACCCGGCGGTGCTTGCCAAACTCGACGCAGTGGCAGGACGCGTGCTGCGCTAACAGCGCCGCAGGCTAATCTACTCTCTTCTACCTTCGTGGCTTTGTGTCTTTGTGCGAGAAAAAGACTTTCTCACGCAAAGGCGCAAAGGCGCGAAGTTAGAAGAACAGGAAGATGCGGACCAAGGAACGCAACCCTTTTTCTCTTCGCGGCTTTGCGCCTTTGCGTGATCAGAATTTCTCGCACAAAGACACGAAGCCACAAAGGTAGAAGAAGGGCTACTGGCTTCGCCGGTTTGGGTCAGGCGCTCGCCACGATCTGCTCGGCTTGTGCAAGATGCAGCCGCTCGACCATTTCGCCGTCGACGCGGATCGCGCCCAGCCGCGCATTCTCGGGCAAGGCGAATGCGGCAATGACCGCCTCCGCCCAGCGCACCTGATCCGCCGACGGCGCGAACGCGCGGTTGGCGGGGGCGATTTGCGCGGGGTGGATCAGGGTCTTGCCGTCGAACCCGAACGCCGCACCCTGCGCGCACTCCGCCGCGAGTTCGGAGGTGTCAGCAAGCACGTTGGAAACACCGTCGAGCGCGATCAGCTGATGCGCCCGCGCCGCCGTGACGATCGCGACCAGATGCGGCAGCAACGGCAGCCGATCGCTCCCCGGCGTGCAACGCATGTCCTTCGCCAGATCATTCGTCCCCGCGATCAGGCACACTAGCCCCGGTGCCGCCGCAATCGCTGGCAACGCGAGCATCGCTGCGCACGTCTCGATCATCGCCCATAGCGGCACATCGCCCAACGTCGCGTGCGCCAGCGCTAGATCGTCGGGGTGCGACACCTTGGGCAGCAGCACCGCATCGAAGCCCGCGCCGCGCGCCGCTTCCAGATCCGCCTCGCCCCATTCGGTGTCGAGCGCATTGACGCGCAGCACGAGCAACCGATCGCCGAACCCGCCGGTCCGCGCCGCAACAATTGCCTGCGCACGGGCGTCCACCTTGCTGTCGGGCGCGACCGCGTCTTCCAGGTCGAGGATCACCGCGTCGCAGTCGAGCCCGCGTGCTTTCTCGATCGCGCGCCCATTCGACGCGGGCATGAACAAGGCGCTGCGGATCCGCTTCACGGTTGCACCACCGGTTCGCGCCGCACCGGCGCGGGCGCGTCTTCCCAGCCACCGCCAAGCGCCTTGAACAGGCTGATCTGCGCATCCGCCACCACCGCATCCGACTGCGCGAGCGCGGCGCGCGCGTCGGCACGGTCGCGCTCGGCCTGGATCAGCAGCAGGAAACTGTCCGCGCCATAATCGAAGCGCAATTGCGACAGCTTCGCCGCTGCGCTGCTCGACGCTTCGGCACGGCGCAGTGCCGCGTTGCGATCGAGCGCCCCCGAATAGCGCGCCAGCGCCTGTTCGACTTCCTGCAACGCGGTCAGCACGCGTCCGTCGAACGTCGCGAGGCTCGCATCCGCCCCGGCCCGCGCCTGGCGGATCCGCGCGCGCGCGATCGTCTGGTTGGGGAAGCTCCATGAAATCAGCGGCCCCGCCGAATAGGTCACCGCGCTGCTCTTGAACAACTGGCTCCCGCGCTGCGCGTTGAGCCCGATCGACCCGAGCAGCGAGATCTTCGGATACAGCTCGGCAGTCGCGATCCCGATCCGCGCAGTGTCGGCGGCGAGCGTGCGCTCGGCCTGGCGCACGTCGGGACGCCGGCGGATCAGCGCCGCGCCGTCGCCGATCGGCAGGATGTCGCGCACCGTCGGCGGCGTGGAGCACGCGTTGGCCGCGGCATCGATCTGCTCGGGCGGCAAACCCGTCAGCACCGCGAGCGCATAGAGCGACGCGCGCCGCTCCGCCTCGAAGCCGGGGATCGTCGCCTGGGTCTGCGCGAGCAGCACGTCAGCGCGATCGACGTCGCGTCGCGTCCCGCGCCCGGCGGTGAACAGCGTGTTGGTCAGCCCGAGCGTGCGTTGCTGGAGCTTGACCGTTTCCTCGGCGACCCCACGCTGCTGGGCGTTGCTGCACGCGCTCGCATAAGCGCGCGCGGTCTCGGCCGCGACCGAGACGCGCGAGGCGTCGAGCTGTGCCTGCGCCGCCTGGACGTCGCCGCGCGCCGCCTCGATCGCGCGGGTGATGCCGCCAAACAGGTCGACTTCATAAGAGGCGTCGAACCCGAGCTTGAAACTGTTAAAGACGAACGACTGCGGCGTCACTGCACCGCCAGTCCCCGTACCGGTTCCAGTTCCGGTCCCAGTCCCGGTTCCTGTTCCAGTTCCTGTCCCGGTCCCAGTTCCGACGCCGGTCCCCGCCCCCCCGAAACCGAGGCTCGCGGTATTGATCTGCGCGCGCGTGAAGCTCGCGTTCGGGCCGGTCGTCGGCAGGCGCGCGCCGCGCTGTTCGGATAGCACGGCGCGGGCACGCTCGAGGTTGCCCGCCGCGACGCGCACGTCGGTATTGTGCGCGAGCGCATCTGCGACCAGCCGGTCGACCACGGGGTCGTTGTACAAGCGCCACCAATGGTCGGGGAGCGGCGTCGGGGTGATCCCCTTGCCGATCCCGGCCTCGGCGAACGCGCCGCCCGTGGGCGGCACCGGCGTCGTCGGCGTCTTGTAGTTAGGGCCCACCACGCACGCCGAAAGCGCGAACGCGGGGAGGACGGTCAGGATACGCTTCATGCCGGTTTTCCTTCCGGAGCGGGCAGCTGGGCGGGCGCGTGATCGTCCGTCCCCGGCCGCTTCCGGCGCAGTTTCGAGGCGACCCAATCGCCCCCCTTGCGGCTGATGACGTAGAAGCTCGGCGTGAACAGTAGGCCGAACGTCGTCACGCCGATCATCCCGAAGAACACCGCCACGCCCAACGCCTTGCGCATTTCCGCGCCAGGCCCCGACCCGAGCACCAGCGGCAACACGCCGAGGATGAACGCGATCGACGTCATCAAAATCGGGCGGAGACGCTGCTCGGCGGCATGTTCCGCTGCCTTGTAGAGCTCCATCCCGGCATCTTCGTTCGCGCGCGCGAATTCGACGATCAGGATCGCATTCTTCGCCGCCAGACCGATCAGCACGACCAGCCCGATCTGGGTCAGGATGTTATTGTCCATCCCCATCAGGTTCACGCCCACGATCGCCGCGAGCAGGCACATCGGCACGATCAGGATAACCGCGAACGGCAGCACCAAGCTCTCGTAATTCGCCGCGAGCAGCAGGAAGACGAACAGCACCGCCAGCCCGAACACCAGCGAGCCGGTATTGCCCGCCTGCTGCTGCTCGAACGCGATTTCGGTCCATTCGTAGCTCATGCCCTTGGGCAGCGTCTCGCCCGCGATCTTGGCCATCGCCTGCAGGCTCTGCCCGGAGGAATAGCCGCGCGACGTGTCGCCCTGCAATTCCGCCGACGGGTAGAGGTTGTACCGCACCACGCGGTACGGCCCGGTATCGTTGCGCAGCGTCATCACCGCATCCAGCGGCACCATGTTGCCCGCCGCCGACCGAGTCCGCAAATGCCCGACGTCGGACACCTGGTCGCGATACGGCGCATCCGCCTGCGCGGTGACGCGGTAGGTGCGCCCCAGATAGTTGAAGTCGTTGATGTACGACGACCCCAGATAGCTGCCGAGCGTCGAGAACACGTTCGATACGGGTACGCCGAGCTGCTCGGCACGCTCGCGGTCGATGTCCGCGAACAGGCGCGGGGTGCGGTTGTTGAAGGTGGTGAACGCCGCCGTGATCCCCGGCGTCTGGTTCGCCTTCGCCATCATCCCGAACGCAGCGCCTTCCAGCGCCTTGAACCCGAGATTGCCGCGATCCTCGATCAGCATCTTCCAGCCGCCGCCGGTCCCGATCCCGCGCACCGGCGGTGGCGGGATGACGAGCAGCAAGCCCGCACTGAGCGGCGCGAACGCCTGTCGCATCTCGTTGGCGATCGCATCCGCGGCGCCACGGTCGGCATGCGGTTTGAGCGTGATGAACATCGCGCCGCCATTGGACGCGGTCGAGAAGGTCGCGCCGTCGAGACCCGCGAACGCCACCGTATCCTGTGTCGCCGGGTTCTTGTGGGCGATCTCGGCCGCGCGCCGGATCAGTTCGTCGGTCCGCTGGAGCGATGCGCCGGGCGGCAACTGCGCCGCGACGATCAGATAGCCCTGATCCTGCGCCGGAATGAACCCGGTCGGGGTCGCGGTGAAGCGCCAGCCAGCCAGCCCGATCAGGATGACATAAGCGATTCCGATGATCGCGAGGCTGCGGATCGCGCGAGCGGTGAACTTGCCGAAGCGATTGCCGAGCCAGTCGAACCCGCGGTTGAAGCCGCGTGCGAACCGCGTCCCGAGCCCGCGGATACCGGGCTTGGGCTCGGCATCATGCTTGGGCTTGAGGATCAACGCAGCGAGCGCGGGCGACAGCGTCAGCGAGACGAATGCCGAGATGGCGGTCGCCGATACAATCGTCAGCGCGAACTGCTGATAGAATTGCCCCGAGATGCCCGGAATGAAGCTCGTCGGGATGAACACCCCGCACAGCACCAGCGCGATCGCGATCAGCGCGCCCGACACTTCGTCCATCGTCTTGTGCGCGGCATCGAACGGGGAGAGGCCCTCCTCTTCCATCAGGCGTTCGATATTCTCGACCACGACGATCGCGTCGTCGACCACGATCCCGATCGCGAGCACCATGCCGAACAGCGACAGGTTGTTGAGCGAGAAACCGAATGCCGCGAGCACCGCGAGGCTGCCGAGCAGCGACACCGGGATCGCGATGATCGGGACGAGCGCCGCGCGCCAGCTTTGCAGGAACAGCAGCACGACCAGCGCGACCAGCACCAGTGCCTCGACCAGCGTATGCTCGACCGCTTCGATCGACGCCTGAATATACTCGGTCGGGTTGTACGGGATCGAATAAGTGAGGCCCGGCGGGAAGGTCTTGGCGACGTTGGCGACTTCCGCCTTCACCGCATCCGCCGTGCTGAGTGCATTCGAACCCGGCAACTGCGTGATGCCGATCGCGGTCATCGACTTGTTGTTGAGCATCGCGTTGATCGTGTAATCCTGCGCGCCCAGCTCGATCCGCGCGACGTCGCGCAGACGCGTCAGTCGCCCCTGGGCATCCCGCTTGACGATGATCGCGCCGAATTCCTCGGGCTTGGTCAACCGTCCGGTCGCCTGGATCCCGAGCTGGAATGCGGTCCCGCCCTCGTTGAACGGCGGCTGCCCGACCGACCCCGCGGCGACCTGCGCGTTCTGCGCCCGGACTGCGGAGGTGATCTCGTCGACCGTCAGATTGCGCGATGCGGCGCGGTCGGGGTCGACCCAGACGCGCATGTTGTAATCACGCCCACCGAACACGCGCACGCCACCCACGCCGGGAATCCGCGACAGGCGATCGATCAGCTGGGTAGTGGCGTAATTGGAGACGTAGGAGGAACTCAGCGACCCGTCGGGCGACGTCAGCGCGACCACCATCAGGATGTCGGGCGAGTTCTTGCGGACCGTCACGCCGATCTGGCGGACTTCCTCGGGCAGGCGCGGCTCGGCGGTGGAGACGCGGTTCTGCACCAGCACCTGCGCCTGATCGACGTTAGTGCCCTGCTTGAACGTGACGGTGATGGCGAGCGCGCCGTCACCGGTCGCCGACGAGGACATGTAGATCATGTTCTCGACGCCGTTGATCGATTCCTCGAGCGGCGCGGCGACGGTGGCGGCGAGCGTTTCCGCGTTCGCCCCCGGGAAGGTCGCGTTGACGACCACGGTCGGCGGCGCGATCTCGGGATATTGCGCGACCGGCAACCCCGGATAGGCGACGACCCCGAACACGATGATGAGGATCGACAGGACCGCCGCGAAGATCGGGCGATCGATGAAGAAATGGGGGAATTTCACGGGCTGCGCCTTAGTTCGCGGTCGCGTCGGAAGCGGGGGGTGCGCTTTCCTGGGTCGACTGCGGCGCGGTGTCCGCCGCCTTGGGCTTCATCTTGACGAGGTTTTCCTTGACCGTCGCGCCCGGTTGCAGCGTCGTGATGCCGTCGATCACAACATGCTCGGTCGGGGCCAGCCCCGACTTTACCACGCGTAACCCCTCGACCTGTGGGCCGGTCTCGACCGGGCGGGCGATGACCTTGCCTTCCTTGCCGACGACGTAGACGAGCTTGCGTGTCTGATCGGTGATGACCGCTTCATCGGGCACCAGCATCGCGCGGTAATGGCCCGATCCGAGCAGGCGCGCGCGACCGAACAGCCCCGGCGTCAGGAAGCCGTCGGGATTGGCGATGACGGCATGCGCGCGGATCGTCCCCGAATTGGGATCGATCGCATTGTCAACGAATTCCATCTTGCCGTGCCAGCGAAAGCCCTTCTCGTCGGCAAGCTGGACGTCGACCGGGTTGTGCGTCGTGCGCGACGAGCCACGCTCGCCGGTCTTCGCCTGACGCAGATATTTGAGGTAGAAGCTTTCGGCCCCTTCGAACGAGAACCAGATCGGGTCGGTCGAGACGACGCGGGTGAGGACGCTGGTGGCTTCCGTGGCGTAATTGCCGGTGCTGACGCGCCGGTCCGACACGATCCCGGTGATCGGCGAACGCACCGTGGTGAAGCCGAGGTTGAGCTGCGCGGTCGTCACATTGGCACGTGCCGCGCCAAGGTCGGCCTGCGCGGTGCGGACCGCGGCGAGCTTGGTCTCATATTCCTCGCGCGCGATCGCTTCGGCCTTCAGCAGCACGTTGGCGCGGGTGAGTTCGGACTGGGCATTGGTCACCGACGCCTGCGCCTTGGCGACCTGTGCGCGCGCTTGTGCCAGTGCGGCCTGATACGGACGCGGGTCGATCGTGAACAGGGCATCGCCCTTCTTCACGCGCTGCCCGTTGGCGAAGAAGATCCGCTCGATCGTGCCCGACACGCGCGGGCGCAGCTCGACGTCCTGGATCGCCTCGAAGCGGCCTACGTATTCATCCCAATCGGTCACGTCGCGCTGCAAGGGTATGGCGACACTGACCTGCGGCATCGGGGGCGGCGGCGGTGCCTTTTGCGAACAGGCCGCAAGCAGACCGAAAGCGGCCGCACCAACAACCGGGCGCAAGATGCGCGCATGTGAACTCGTCAATGTCTGATCCCCATTTGGCGCATCGCTCGGCGGCCGGCCAGTGCGGCTCTGCTCTTCCGGCACGCCGCCGCTATGCAGGGACAAAAGTGCTGCCGCCGATGCTGCAATGCAAGAAGAATATACCGCCCGATCGGTACATATTTGCTAACACACTGTTTAAACGCCGTTATTATTCGGTGCGTGAGACAGCCGGGGCGAGATCGTCTCCTCAGCGCGGCACGACTGCCCCGCCCTTCATCACCCAGTCGACGTGCTGCACCGCCCCTGCATCCCGCATCAGGTGGCCCCGTACCGCGATCAGGTCGGCAAGCAGACCGGGCTTGATGCTGCCGCGATCGGTGAGGTGGAAGGCGCGGGCATTGCCCGATGTCGCAGCGATGAGCACGTCGCTGATCGGCATTCCGGCTTGTGCCAGCAGCACCATTTCGCGCGCATTCTCGCCATGCGCGAACACGCCGACGTCGCCCCCCATGCAGATCGGCACCCCGGCCGAGCGCGCCAGCGCCAGCGACGCGCGGTTCTCCGCGACCGCCTGCGGCACCGGATCGCCGCCGCTCCAGCCACGATAGCGCGATACCGCGTCCGATGCCGCGAGCGTCGGGCACAAGGCGATCCCGCGCGCCGCCATCGCCCGAAAGATCTCGGCTGTGCCACCATAGCCATGTTCGATCGTGTCGGCCCCGGCGGCGATTGCGCGGCGCATGCCTTCGGGGGTGGAGGTATGGACCGCGACGGTCCGTCCAGCATCATGCGCGGCGGCGACCGCGGCGGTCATTTCGGCTTGCGAGAAGGTCGCGCGGCTGGGCTCGCCCGGCCCCCAGCGATAGTCGCCGTACAGCTTGACCACGTCCGCCCCCGCCGCGATCTGGCTGCGGACGACGCGCACCACGTCATCGACACCACTCGCCTCTTCCGCGCCCTGCGGAACCGCGATCCCGGGTTCATAGCCCTTGGGCCCATACGCCCCCTTGGCCACGATCGCGCGCGTCGCGACGAGCATCCGCGGCCCCGGCACGATCCCCTGCGCAATCGCCTGCTTGAGACCGACGTCCGCATAGCCCGCCCCCTCGGTCCCGAGATCGCGTTCGGTCGTGAAACCCGCCAGCAGCGTCGCCCGCGCGCTCACCGAGGCACGCGCGGTGCGCAGCGCGAGCGGTTCGTGGAGCACCTGATCGTCCCACGACGTCTCGTTATAAGGGTGGAGGAACAGGTGCCCATGCCCCTCGATCATCCCGGGCATCAGCGTTTCGCCCGGCAAGTCGATCGTCTCCGCGCCCGCCGGCACCGCGAGCGCAGGGCCGACCGCTGCGATCCGTTCGCCCGTCACCAGCACCTGCCATCCGGCATGCGCGACCGGATCGACCCCGTCGAACACCGCGGCGGGCCGCAACAGGATCGTGCGCGTCGGTGCAGGGGCTGCCCCCATCGCCAGCAAGGCCACCCCGATCAGCCACGTCTTCGCGATCCGCCGCATCATCCACCCCAAGAGTTGTCGCGAGGCACGATGCCCGATAGCGTCGCCCCCATGGATACCCCCGCCCCCGCCATGCGCAAGCGCGCTGCTCTCCTTCTGGCGGCAACGCTGCTGTCGACCGCCGCTGCGCCCGCCCCGTCGGAACGCGCTCGCTGGAAGGCGGAGGCCGCCCGCGTCACAATCACGCGCGACACCTGGGGGATCGCGCATGTCCGCGGGACGACCGACGCGGATGCGGTGTTCGGCGCGATCTACGCGCAGGCGGAGGACGATTTCGCACGGATCGAGGCCAATTACCTCACCGCACTCGGCCGTACCGCCGAAGCCGAGGGCGAGACCGCCTTGTGGGCAGACCTCCGCCAACGCCTGTTCGCCGACCCGACCGATCTGCAGGCGCGCTATGCCGAGAGCCCGGCCTCTCTGCAGGCGCTGATGCGCGCATGGGCGGACGGGCTCAACTATTACCTCGCGACGCATCCCGGGACACGCCCCAAGGTACTGACGCGGTTCGAACCGTGGATGGCGCTGTCGTTCACTGAGGGGAGCATCGGGGGCGATATCGAACGCATTTCGCTGACCGACCTCGCCGCTTTTTACGGAGGCCAGCGCATCGCGGTGGCCGAGGAAGACGCCGGCCCGGTCCCCCGCGAGCCGCGCGGATCGAACGGCATCGCGATCGCGCCGCGCAACACGGTCGACGGGCACGCGCTGCTGCTGATCAACCCGCACACCAGCTTCTACTTCCGCGCCGAATTACAGATGACCAGTCGCGAGGGGCTCAACGCCTACGGCGCGTCGACCTGGGGGCAGTTCTTCATCTACCAGGGCTTTAATGAGAAAGCCGGGTGGATGCACACCTCCTCGGGCGTCGACAATGTCGATTCCTTTGCGGAGGACATCACTCGCGCCGGCAACGCGATCACCTACCGCTACGGCAGCGAACAGCGACCGGTCACGACGCGAGCGATTACCCTCGCCTATCGTAAGGCCGACGGCACGCTCGCGCGCCGCAGCTTCACTACCTATGCCACCCACCACGGCCCGATCGTCGCGGCGCAGGGCGGCAAGTGGATCGCGCAAGGGTTGATGTGGAAGCCCGTCCCCGCGCTTGAGCAGAGCTGGCTCAGGACCAAGGCGCAGGACCTCGCGAGCTACATGAAGGTCGCCGAGCGCCAGGCCAATTCGTCGAACGACACGCTGTTTGCCGACGCCAAGGGGCAGATCGCCTATCTTCATCCACAATTCGTGCCCGTTCGCAACGACACGTTCGATTATGCCAAGCCGGTCGACGGCGCGAACCCAGCGACCGACTGGAAGGGCCTGCACACCGTCGCCTCGCTGCCGAATGCGATCGACCCCGACGTCGGCTGGGTGCGCAACACCAACGACTGGCCGTGGAGCGCTGCTGGCCCCGACAGTCCCAAGGCCAAGGATTATCCCCATTATATGGATACGTTCGGCGAGAACCCGCGCGGGGTCCACGCCGATCTGCTACTCACGGGCAAGCATGATTTCACCCCGGAACGGCTGATGGCCGCCGCCTATGACAGCTACCTGCCCGCCTTCGCGCGGCTGATCCCCCCGCTGCTCAAGGCGTATGACGCGCTGCCCGACAAGGACGCGCGCCGCGCGAAACTAGCGGGGCCGATCGGCGTGCTGCGCGGCTGGAACTATCGCTGGGGTGCGGACTCGGTTGCGACCACGCTCGGCGTGCTGTGGGGCGGCAAGATGTGGCGTGAGGCAGGCACCTTCATTCAAGCCGAGCAGATCAATGTCCCCGATTACATCGCCACCCGCGTTGCCGACGCGCGCAAGCTCGACGCGCTGGGCGAAGCCGCCGACCAACTGACCCGCGACTTCGGGACGTGGCAGGTCGGCTGGGGCCAGATCAACCGCTTCCAGCGGCTCGACGACTCGATCCAGCCGCATTTCGACGATGCGAAGCCGAGCATCCCCGTACCCTTCACCTCGGCGCAATGGGGCAGCCTTGCGTCGTTCGGCGCGCGGCCCTACCCCAATACCAAAAAACTGTACGGATCGAGCGGCAACAGCTTCGTCGCAGTGGTCGAGTTCGGACCCAAGGTCCGCGCCTGGGCGGTGACTGCGGGTGGCGAAAGCGGTGATCCTGGGTCCCCGCATTTCCGCGACCAGGCAGAACGTTATGCCGGCGGCGCGCTGCGTCCGGTGTGGTTCTACCCCGCCGACATTACCGCGCATACCGTACGCCAGTACCGCCCGGGGGCAGCAGCACGCAAACGTTGAACAATGCCGCCCGGCACAGCCAACGTGGCAACGTTGTCAGATGCCGCAGCGCAACACACGTTCAATTCCTGCGGTCAGGCTGTACGCTCGCCTTGCAGCGCGGTTGGAAAAGCGGCATGTAACGCACGAAAATTACCCCTCTTGAGGTTGGTGGTTTATTCCTATAACACAGTGTTGCAAGCACGAAGGCTGCTCTCGGGCGGTACGGGCGGGGGGTAGGGTCGCAAGACCCTAAGGATCTGGATTGACTCAGATGAATTACGAGACGCGTGCGATCGGCAATGAGGAGGTACTTGGGCTCCCGAGTCCGGACGCGCCGCGCCGGGGACGGACCGGGCTGATCATCGGGATCATGATCGTCATCGCGATCGTGGCGGCGATCGCGTATTTCACTATGGGGCGCGCAAAGCCGGTCACGAAGGCGGTCGAGCAATTACCGCTCGTGTCGGTCGTGGTGCCGGGGCGGTCGAGCGTCGCGCGCGTCGTCTCGGCGACCGGATCGCTGGCCGCGCGCCGCGAAATGCCGATCGGCGTCGCGGGTGACGGTGGCATGGTGACGCGCGTCCTGGTCGAGCCCGGCCAGTGGGTCGCCAAGGGGCAGGTCCTCGCGCTGGTCGACCGCTCGGTCCAGACGCAGACGGCTGCGTCGCTCAACGCGCAGATCGCGGTCGCACGGTCGGATGCCGCGATCGCGCAATCCGAACTCGATCGTGCTCAGACGCTGGTGACGCGCGGGTTCCTCTCCAAGGCCGATCTGGAACGCAAGGCAGCGACCCGCGACGCCGCTTTGGCACGCGTCAAGGTCGCGCAGGCGACGCTCGGCGAGGCCAATGCGCGCACCAACCGGCTCGACATTCGGGCTCCTTCGGCGGGTCTTGTGCTGACCCGCGCAGTCGAGCCGGGGCAGATTGTCGGCCCGGGCACGGGGACGTTGTTCCGACTGGCCGACGGCGGCCAGATGGAAATGCGGGCGCAGATCAGCGAAGCCGATTTGCGCGGCCTGCGGATCGGCGCACGCGCTCAGGTCACGCCGGTCGGCGGCAGCGACAGCTTCACCGGAGAAGTGTGGCAGGTCTCCCCCGTGATCGATCCGACAAGCCGGCAAGGCATCGCGCGCATCGCCCTTTCGTACAATCCCGCGCTCCGCCCCGGCGGGTTTGCCTCGGCTTCGGTCGTCTCGGGCATGACCGACGTGCCGCAGCTGCCCAACTCGGCGATCCAGAGCGACGAAAAGGGCAATTTCGTGTATGTGATGGGTGCCGGCGATAAGATCGTCCGGCGCGCGATCAAGGTTGGCGAAGTGTCGGACAGCGGCGTCTCGATCGTCGAGGGGCTCAACGGCACCGAGCAAGTCGTCCTGTCGGCAGGAGCCTTCCTGACGCCGGACCAGAAGGTCAGACCGACGCGCGTCGCGGCGGCCACGGCAAAGCAGGGGTAGCACGATGAGCTTCCGGAACATCTCGGCCTGGTCGATCCGCAATCCGGTCCCGTCGCTGGTCCTGTTCTTCATGCTGACGATGGCCGGCATCGTCAGCTTCACGCGGCTCGACGTCAACAACCAGCCCGACATCGACTTTCCGGTCGTCATCGTCGAGATCAGCCAGCCCGGCGCCGCGCCGACCGAGCTCGAGACGCAAGTCACGCAGCGAGTCGAGGCGGCACTGCGCAGCCTCCAGGGAATCGACGAGATCGATTCCACCGTGACCGAAGGCGATTCGCAGACCGTCGTCCAGCTCGCGATCGGCACGCCGATCGACCGCGCGGTCGAGGACGTCCGCTCCGCAGTCGCGCAGATCCGCAGCAACTTGCCCGACGGTATCCTCGAGCCGCAGATCATGCGCGCCAACACCACCGGCAACGATCTCGCGAGCTATGCCGCGATCAGCACCGACATGACGGTCGAGCAGCTCAGCTGGTACATCGACAACAACGTCGCCAAGGAACTGCTGTCGGTGCCGGGCCTTGCGGGCGTCAACCGCAACGGCGGCGTCGATCGCGAAATCCGCGTCATCCTCGATCCCGCCAAGCTTTCCGCGCACGGTCTGACCGCGTCGCAGGTCAACCAGCAGTTGCGCCAGGTCAACCTCAACGCCGCGGGCGGTCGCGCGCAGCTCGCCGGGTCCGAACAGTCGGTCCGCGTGCTCGGCAACGCGCAAAGCGCGTACCAGCTCGGCCAGACGCAGATCGCCACCGGGCTCGGGCAGACGCTCAAGCTCGCCGACCTTGGTCGCGTACAGGATCTCTACGCCGAGCAGCGCTCTTCGTCCGCGCTCAACGGGCAGCAAGTGCTGTCGTTCGATTTCCAGCGCGCCAAGGGCGCGTCGGACGTCACGGTGTTCGAGGAAGCCGAGAAGAAGCTCGCCGCGCTCGAAGCGCGCAACCCGAAGGTGCATTTCAAGCGCATCTCGGACTCGGTTAAATACACCAAGCAGCAATATGATTCCGCGATGGAAGCGATGGTCGAGGGCGCGTTGCTCGCGGTCGTCATCGTGTTCGTCTTCCTGCGCGACTGGCGCTCGACGATCATTTCGGCGCTTGCCATCCCGCTGTCGGCGATCCCGACCTTCTGGGTCATGGATCTGCTCGGCTTCACGCTCAACAACATGACCTTAATGGCGCTCAGCCTCGTTGCGGGCGTGCTGGTGGATGACGCGATTGTCGAGATCGAGAACATCGTCCGCCACATGCGCATGGGCAAATCCGCCTATCAGGCGTCGATCGACGCCGCCGACGAGATCGGTCTCGCGGTGCTCGCGACGACCATGGCGATCGTCGCGGTGTTCCTGCCGGTTGGCCTGATGCCCGGCATTTCGGGCCAGTTCTTCAAGAACTTCGGCCTGACCGTCGTCGCTTCGGTGCTGATGAGCCTTGCGGTCGCGCGTCTCATCACGCCGATGCTCGCCGCCTATTTCCTCAAGGCGCAAGGCGAGGCTTCGCATGGCGAGGGCTGGATCATGGATCGCTACATGGCGATCCTGCGCTGGACGCTGCTCCATCGCTGGTCCGCGATCCTTGCGGGTGCGGTTGCATTCGGGGCGACGATCTATCTGTTCATGTCGATCCCAGCGACGTTCCAGCCGCTGCGTGACAGCGATTCGAGCACTGCGAACGTCGAAATGGTGCCGGGTACGACGCTTGCGGAAACAAAGGCCGTCGTCGCGCAGGTCGCGGACATCCTCCAGAAACAGCCAAGCGTCGAATCGGTCTATTCGCGTGCCTTCGTCGGCAACGGTCGCGTCACCGCGATCTTCAAGCCGAAGAAGGAGCGCACGATGAAGAGCTACGACTTCGAACGTGCGCTCGCCCCGACACTCCAGACGATCCCCGACGCGCGCGTTTCGTTCCGCTCGTCGAGCGGCTGGGGTAGCGGTGGCCGTGCGCTGACCGTTACGCTCGGCAGCGACGATCCCAAGATCCTTGCCGAAACGGGTGCCAAGCTGGTCGAACAGATGAGCAGACTGCCCGATATCGTCGCGCCGCGGATCAGCGGGGACCTCAAGCGTCCCGAGATCGTCATCACGCCGCACATGGACCTTGCCGCGAGCATGGGGGTGACGACCGCCGCCATGTCGAGCGCGATCCGCATCGCGACGCTTGGTGACATCGACCAGAACAGCGCCAAATTCTCGCTGTCCGATCGCCAGATCCCGATCCGCGTCGCGCTCGACCAGGATTCGCGTCAGCGGCTGTCGACGATCCAGAACCTGCCGGTGCAGACCGCGAGCGGAGGATCGGTCCCCTTGAGCGTCGTCGCCGACATCGGCTTCGGTGCAGGCCCGACCAAGATCGAACGCGTCGCGCAGCAGCGCCAGCTGACGATCGGTGCGGATCTCGCGCCCGGCGTCGTCAGCGGCACAGCGCAGAAGGAGATCCACGAACTCCCGCTGTTCAAGACGATGCCGATCGGGGTCAAGGAACTTGTCCTCGGCGAGTCCAAATGGCAGGAAGAGCTGATCCAGAACTTCATCATCGCGCTGGTTGCGGGTATTTTCCTGCTCTTTGCGGTGCTGGTCCTGCTGTATCGCCGCCTGTTGCCGCCGTTTATCAACATAATGTCGCTGCTTGTGGCACCGCTTGGCGGGTTGATCGGGTTGGCGGTCACAGGCACGCCGATCTCAATGCCGGTCTATATCGGGTTGATCATGCTGCTCGGGATCGTCGCCAAGAACTCGATCCTGCTGGTCGACTTCGCACTGGAGGAGATGAACAAGGGCGTCGACGTCGTCACCGCGATCATCGACGCCGGACACAAGCGTGCACAGCCAATCGTGATGACGACCGTCGCGATGGTGATGGGGATGATGCCGACCGCGCTCGCGCTGACCGGTGACGGATCGTCGCGCGTGCCGATGGGGATCACCGTGATCGGCGGGTTGATCCTCTCGACCGTGCTGACGCTGTTGATCGTGCCCGCCAGCTTCAGCCTTGCGGTCGGGATCGAAAGCCGGGTGGGACCCGTGTTGCGGCGTCGCCTGCTTACCTATCGTCCCGGCGACGATGGCGGCCCGCTGATCGAACACCGTCCCCCGACCCCGCCGCAGCTGGGTCCGGGCGACCCGGGGCGGATCCCGTACAAACCCGGCGACGACAAGCCGCAACCCGCGGAATGATCTGACAATCTCCCGAAGCTCGCGGAAAAAGCGTTCGTTGCGCACAGCGACGCTTGAACATTCCGCGACTTCGGGGATTGGTCCCGCAATGCGACGTCCCCCCCCAACCCGTGCGTTCGAAGCACCACCCGCGGGGTTGGTGCGCATGCGCTGGATCGCGGGCGGTCTGCTCGTGGCGATGGCCATCACCTTCTTCGTGGCGCGCACGCTCTACGATCCACGCACGCCGTTCGGCGCCTCCATGGGGTTCGTCCGCGCCTTTGCCGAGGCAGCGATGGTCGGCGGGCTGGCGGACTGGTTCGCGGTCACCGCCCTGTTCCGCCACCCCTTCGGGCTCCCCATCCCGCACACCGCGATCATACCGCGGAACAAGGATCGCATCGGCACCACACTCGCTGCGTTCCTGCGCGACAACTTCCTGATTCCGCGCGTCGTCGCGCGGCGGATGAACGGGCTCGACATCGCGGGCGCGGCAGGACGCTGGCTCGCCAACCCGCCCGGCGGCGACGGCCGCTTGCGGCGGGGCGCATCGCGCCTCGCGGCGCACATGCTCGAAGCGTTCGATCAGCAGCGACTCGGCGGGATGGTCAAGGCCGGGATCGGTCAGCGTCTGCGCGCGCTCGATGCAGCACCGCTGCTCGGTCAGGCACTAACCGCGGCGATTGCGGAAGACCGCCACCTCCCGCTGCTCGACGGAATCGTCCGCTGGGCGGCGCGCGTGCTGGAAGCCAACGAGCATCTGGTGCGCGCAATGGTGAGCGAACGCTCTGGATCGATGATGCGCTGGACCGGGCTCGACGAAACGCTCGCGAACAAGATCATCGCCGGGTTGAACGGCCTGCTGACCGGCATCGCAGCGGATCCCGATCACCCGCTGCGCGAAAAGGCCGAAGAGGGTCTCGCCAAGCTCGCGGATGATCTGATGCACGATCCCCGGATGCGCGAGCGCGTTGCCGCAGTGAAAAGCGAGATCATCGACAATCCCGCAATGCAACGCTGGCTCGACGGTCTGTGGGAACAGGCGCGCACCGGAATGCTCAAGCTTGCACGTGATCCCGACCGGGTGTTAGCGGGGCCGGTCGGCGATGCGCTGCGCCAGTTGGGCGGCACGCTCCAGACCGATCCGCGACTGCGCCTGACGATCAACCGGTTCGTGCGGCGCGCCGTCGTCGGCTTGGCAGCCGATTATGGCGACGGGATCGTCCGACTGGTGTCCGAAACGGTGCAGGGGTGGGATGCGCAAACAATCACGCGGCGGCTGGAGAATGCGGTGGGCAAGGACCTGCAATATATCCGCGTCAACGGAACGCTGGTCGGTGGGCTCGTCGGCCTCGCGATCCACGCGATCGACGTCACGCTGTGACGCCCGCTCGTCTCCGGGGGCGCTACCGTGTCCAGTCCTCGACCGCCCAGCCGCGCAATGCCGCCATTGCGCGGAGCGGCGGATGCGGATTTACCGCAATCCCCACGTCCGCCCACTCCAGCGCAGGCGCGTCCGAGGCATGATCGGAATAGAAGCGGATCACCGCGTCCTCGCGGGCAATCCCCTGCTCCGCCATCCACGCCTCGATCATGCGGAGCTTGGCGGGCCCGTAGCAATTCTCCCCGTCGATCCTGGCTCGAACCCGGCCGTTCTGTCGGACCACGTTGGTCGCGATCACCGCGTCGAACCCGAGTTGCTCACCAATCGCCTCGGCATAGAAGCCGTACGACGCGGTCGCCATGACGATGCGGTAGCCCGCCGCGCGGTCCGCCGCGATCTGGTCGCGCGCTCCGGCATAGACACCCGATTCGGCGACGGTAGCGGCAAAGCGACTCGCGGCGCGCTTCGCCGCGGCCTCGGTCATGTTGCCGCCAAGCAGCAGGCGTTGCGCGATTTCCTTCAGCCGCGCCCGCCCCATCAGGCGAAGCGTATAGCCCAGCCCGGCAACCGCCACGATCGGGAACAAGCCGAGCCGCCACGGCGCATTTGCGCGCGCGGTGGCGACCAGGAACGGCGTCCAGGTCGGTGCATAGGTGAGCGTTTTGTCCATATCGTAGACGGCAAGATGGTGCATGGCAGCGTTCAAACCACACCAACGCTTGCCGATCCACCCCGATTGCAGCAAGGAAGGCGCGCATGACCGATACGGCCGCCTTCTCCCAGGACAGCGACACGGTACGCTTCACCGGCAGCCTCGTGCTTGCCCGGATCGGCGACCTGCCCGAACGCCTCCGTGACTCCACCGAAAAGGTCGCGCATATCGACCTGAGTGGGGTGGAACGGATCGATACGGTCGGTGCCTGGATCGTCCACCGCTTCGCCGCGCAGCACAAGGCCGACATCATCGGGCTCGACGCAGACGGCGAACATCTTCTCGAACAGGTCGCCAACGCTGACCAACCGGTTGCAATGCGCCCTGCCCCCGTCGGCAGCTTCCAGCGAGTCGTTGGGGAACTGGGCGATTCGGTCGTCCAGGCGGGGCACACGCTCTACGGTCTACTCGGATTCTTCGGCGCGACGCTGATCGCCTTCTGGAATGTCGCGACTCACCCGAAGCGGTTCCGCTTCAACGCGGTGGTCCAGCGGTTCGAGGTCGTCGGCGTGACCGCGCTCGGAATCATTGGCCTGATGAGCTTCCTGATCGGAATCGTCATCGCGCAACAGGGCTCGGTCCAGTTGCAGCAATTCGGGTTCGAAGTGTTCACGATCAACCTGGTCGGGCGAATCACGCTGCGCGAATTGGGCGTACTGATGACCGCGATCATGGTCGCTGGCCGCTCCGGCTCGGCCTTCGCCGCGCAATTGGGCACCATGAAGCTGACCGAGGAAATCGATGCGATGCGCACGATCGGCGTATCGCCGATGGAAGCATTGGTGCTCCCTCGCGTGATCGCATCGGTGGTGATGATGCCGTTGCTCGGCATGTACGCCTCGATCATCGCGATCGTTGGCGGCGGATTGCTGTGCTGGGTTTCGCTCGACATTCCCCCCGTGACGTTCGTCCAGCGCATCCGCGAAGTCGTGCCCGTCACCGATCTCTACGTTGGGCTGATCAAGGCCCCGTTCTTCGGGTTGATCATTGCGATGGCAGGCTGCTTCCAGGGAATGCTGGTCGAGGGCGATGCCGAACAGGTCGGCACGCGCACGACCGCGGCAGTGGTTCAGGCGATTTTCCTCGTCATCGTGCTGGATGCCTTCTTCGCCGTGTTCTTCACCTCGATCGGGTGGTCGTAATGGAAACCGGTAACGCCAAGGGCAAAGAGAACGACGACGTCATCGTCGTCCGCGATCTGGTCAACGGGTTCGGCGAACAGCTGGTCCACGACGGGGTCAATCTGTCGGTCCGCCGCGGCGAGATCATTGGGGTCGTCGGCGGGTCGGGCACCGGCAAGTCGGTGTTGATGCGCTCGATCATCGGGCTCCAGGCACCAAAGTCGGGGTCGATCGAGGTCTTCGGCGAATCCACGCTCAATCGCGAGACGACCGAACTGTCCGACCTGACCAAGCGGTGGGGGGTGCTGTTCCAGGGCGGCGCGCTGTTCTCCACGCTGACGGTTGCCGAAAACGTGCAGGTCCCGCTGCGCGAATTCTATCCGGGGCTCGATCCTGTCCTCCTCGACGAGATTGCCGCCTACAAGGTGGTGATGAGCGGCCTTCCGGCCGACGCCGGCCCCAAGTTTCCGTCCGAACTGTCAGGCGGAATGCGCAAGCGTGCCGGCCTGTCGCGCGCGCTGGCGATGGACCCCGAGCTGCTGTTCCTCGACGAACCGACGGCAGGGCTCGACCCAATCGGGGCTGCGGCGTTCGACGAGCTTACGCGCTCGCTCCAGAAAACGCTCGGCCTGACCGTCTTCCTCATTACGCACGATCTCGACACGCTTTACGCCATCTGCGACCGGATCGCGGTGCTGGCGGACAAGAAGGTGATCGCGGTCGGGACGATCGACGAACTGCTCGCACTGGACCATCCGTGGATCCAGGAATATTTCAAGGGACCGCGCGGCCGCGCCGCGACGGCGACACTCGAGCGCAACGAACATGCTGACGCTGCAGCGGAAGGGCAATAGCTGATGGAAACCCGCTCGAACCATGTGCTGGTCGGATCGGTCGTGCTCATCCTGCTGACGGTGATGCTGCTGTTCCTGGTGTGGATCCTGCGTTGGGGCACCGCCACCGACAAGGAATATGACATCTTCTTCAAGCAGTCGGTCGACGGTTTGGCGAAGGGATCTGGCGTCGCCTTCTCAGGCGTGGTGTCGGGCCAGGTGAAGGAAATCGCGCTGTGGAAGCCCGATCCCTCGCTCGTCCGCGTCCGCATCAGCGTCAATCCCGATACGCCGATCCTGATCGGCACGACCGCGTCGTTGCAAGGCAGCTTCACCGGCACCAGCACGGTGCAGCTCGACGGCGCGGTCAAGGGTGCCCCGCCAATCACCTGCCCGGCCGAGAATCCGCTCGCGGATTGCCCCAACGGTGTGCCGACGATCCCGACCAAGCCCGGCGGGCTCGGTGCGCTGCTGAGTTCCGCGCCACAGCTGCTCGAGCGGATCTCCACGCTGACCGAGCGCCTGTCGGACATGCTGTCGGACAAGAACCAGCAATCGATCGCGGGCATCCTTGCCAACACCAACCGCCTGAGCGCGGCGCTGGCAGATCGCGGGCCTGAAATCGCGGCGACGCTCGCGGAAACGCGCGTCGCGATCCAGAAGGCCGGTGTCGCCGCACAGCAGATCGGACAGCTCGCCGATACGACCAACGGCGTGCTGAAGGACGACGTCAAGCCGGTGATGGCGAACCTCAACAAGACGATCGCTTCCGCACAGCACAGTGCCGAGACGCTCGATGCGGCGATCGGTGATGCGCGCCCGGGGCTCCAGGCCTTCTCCAAGCAGACGATCCCCGAAGTCGGCCAGCTCGTCCACGACCTGCGCCAGATGTCGATGGCGTTGACCTCGGTCGCCGAAAAGGTCGATCGCGGTGGTGCGGGGGCGCTGGTCGGCCAATCGAAGCTGCCTGATTACAAGCCCGGAAAGGGACAGTGACCATGATCCGTTCGACCTCCAAATCGCTGCTCGCGCTGACGGCGCTGGCGTCGCTGTCCGGCTGCATCAGCTTCGCTGCAAAGCCGCCGCCGTTCCTGATGACGCTGACCTCCGCCAACACGCTGCCGGTCAACCAGACGCAGTCGTCGAGCACGTCGCCGACGATCACGATCCAGGTCCCCGCCGTTGCCCAATCGCTGGCGGGCGTGCGCGTGCCGGTGCAGTCGAGCACAACGACGATCGCCTATGTCGCCAATGCGCAATGGGTAGAGCCGCCGTCGCGGATGTTCGCGCGACTGCTGTCAGATACGATCCCGCCGCGTACGGGCAAGATCGTGCTGAGCAGCGCGCAATCCTTCTCGGATCCGGGCGCGGTTCTGTCGGGCGAACTTCGCTCGTTCGGCGTGGATGCGGGCACGAACATGGCGGTCGTCGCCTTCGACGGCTCATTGATCCGCAGCACCGGCAAGGTCGTCGAGAAGCGCCGCTTCGAAGTCCGCGTGCCGGTCAGCAAGGTCGAGGCGGGTCCAGTTGGCGCAGCGCTCAACACCGCTGCCAATCAGGTCGCGGTCGAGGTGGCGGACTGGGTCGGGCGGTAACGAAGCGCCGCCACCTTAACCGGTTGGCACGACTTTCCGTACCGGGCCCATCAGGTTGCACAGGTCCGCCGTCCCCGCTGGGACGGTAAAGAACCTCAGCCCGCGATTGGCGCGCGCTTCCAGCGTGGCGGCAAAGGCGGGCGTACCGGGGCGCAGATACTGATAGGCGAGTTGCTCGGCGGCCGGCAGATCCGCCGCGATAACGATCCGCTTGATCGGCACGCGCATCTTCGGGTCCTCATACAGCCCAAGCCCCCCGCCGGTCCCGCGCGGCAACGCCGACAGCGCCCCCATTCCGTCGATCACGCGCCCCACCACAGCGATGTTGCGGTCGAGATGGCGCGGCGCATGGCCGATCACGGTGTACAGGTCCCCGCCCGTCCCCGTATCCGGCGCCAGATCGCGGGCGACGCCGACCATGCCGTAGCAATGAGGCAACCACTGCTGCTTGCCGTCCCCCGCCAGCGGCCAGCCGCTCGCGCTGAAACCTGTGCGAGGCGCATAGGCGTCGCGATACGGATTGGCGACGACGGAACCGTGCGCGCCCCACACCCACTCATATTCCGCAGGGGGTCGCATCGTGATCCCAGCGGCGGGCGGCTTCTTTTCGGTCGCATCGCCCCATTGCGTGACGTAATTGTCCTGTACGCGGTACACCGTCGCATCGCCCCACCAGCCGCTGCGCGCGATGGTGCGGATGTTGGCGACGTGGACAGGCGCAAACTCGGGGGCGAGCCAGATGACGCTGCGCTGCCCGTCGGCGAAATCGATCAGCAGCAGATCCTCGGGCTTGATCGCTCCCCACGCCTCGGCGGGCGCCGCCGCGGCGATCTGTGTCGCCGTTTGCTTCGGCGGCGCAGTGGCGGGCGCGGCCTGCGCAGCGGCTAGGAGCGAGACGAGCAGCGGGATCATGGTCATTTCGGCATCGTGACATGCGCGTCTGCCATGATGCAATCCCCACCTGATTTGCACGCACCGTATCGGCACGCTTGCACAGTGCCCGACGACGCTCTAGGGCCACGTTTCTGTCCAGGACATGCGGAGCGGTGGCCGAGTGGTCGAAGGCGCTCGCCTGGAAAGTGAGTATACGTCAAAAGCGTATCGAGGGTTCGAATCCCTCCCGCTCCGCCAAGTCCCGATCAAGACCGATCCGCATAGGATCGACCCCAGCCCAATCCCTTAAAACTGGAAAACGCGGCGTCCCTGTTTGTTCAGGGTCGTCCGATGCCCCGCAGTGGTCGACGCCGAGTTGCCCGATTGGGTCGACAGTCCGCGTCGGCCGCACACTAGATGCATAGTATTGCATGTTCTCTAGACGCGCTTCTTGTTTTTGCACGTTTTGTAAGCTAGGCGTTGCGGATGCCAAGTGACATTCCCTCAAGCCGTCGTGATACGATCCTTGAGCGTCTCTCTGCCGGCCAACCGGTTCGTTCCGGCGCGCTTGCTGTCGAATTTGGCCTTTCCGAGGATGCGATCCGGCGCGATCTCCGCAGTCTTGCCGCTGAAGGCCTCTGTCGCCGCGTTTATGGCGGGGCTTTGCCTGTCGTGACCGGGGCCACTCCGATGGCGGAGCGCGTCGGCGAGGACGTGCAGCGAAAGCAGGCGCTCGCGGGCGCCGCCCTTTCCTTGATAGAGCCGAGCAGCTTCGTTTTCGTCGATAACGGCAGTTCCAATCTTGCCCTCGTCGAAAAGCTGCCGCCGTATCTGAACCTTACCATCGCCACGAGTTCGATCACGATCGCTGCAGCGCTACAGCAGCGGGACGACATCGATCTGCTGGTGGTCGGCGGCATGATCGACCGAATGGTCGGCGGCGCGGTCGATGGAACCGCGATCGAGGCGATCCTTCGCCTCAACATCGACCTGTGCGTCCTTGGCGCGTGCGCAGTATCCGTCGCAGGGGGCGTAAGTGCGTACGACCTTGCCGACGCCACCTTCAAACGCGCGTTGACCGCGCGGAGCCGCAGGACGATCGTCCTGGCAACGAACGACAAGCTCGGCCGACGAGCGCGGCACCGCGTGTGTGGCATCGATAAGCTCGCGCAGATCGTGGTCGAGCACGACGCCGATGCCGACTGTGTGCGCGACTTGACGGAAACTGGCGCGACCATTGTGTGCGCCCAGACCTAACCCGAGGATATTACCAGTGAAAAACCCCACTTCCGGCGCGCGCCTCGCGACGCGCTTGGCCTTTCTGGTGTCGGGCTTCGGTCTTGCTTGCTGGGCACCGCTCGTTCCCCTGGCCAAGGACCGGCTGGCGATCGGGGACGGATCGCTTGGGCTGCTGCTTCTGTGTCTCGGACTCGGCTCGGTCGGCGCGATGCAGCTTGCCGGGCCACTGACGTCGAAGCTCGGCGCGCGACCCGCAATTCTCGTCGGCGGCATCGGGCAGGCGATCCTGCTACCTTTCCTGGCCTTCGCCCCCACCGTACCCACTATGGCGATCGCGCTGCTGCTGTTCGGCGCGTTCCTCGGTGTGATCGAAGTCGGCATGAACGTGCATGCGGTTGAAGTCGAGAAGCAGGCCGGTACGCCGCTGATGTCCGGATTCCACGGGTTGTTCAGCGTCGGCGGCTTCGTTGGATCGGCGCTGCTGACCGCCGTGCTTTCGATGAAGATCAGTCCGGTCGCCGGGGTCGTCACGGCCTCGATCCTGATGATCGCGACGCTGGCATTGGCCGCGCCTCGGCTGATCCCGACCCCCAGGACCGAGGAGACTCCGTTGATCGTGGTCCCGCGCGGGATCGTGGTGCTGCTCGCGGCGCTCGCGGCGATCACCTTCCTGACCGAAGGCGCGATCCTCGACTGGGGCGCGTTGCTGCTGAGCGGCAAGGGCCTGCTGCCGGTCTCGCAGGCAGGGCTCGGCTATAGCGTCTTCGCGGTGGCGATGACCGCCGGCCGCCTGACCGGCGATGCGATCGTCGGCAGGCTCGGGGATCGGCGGACGATGCTGTGGGGCGGAATGCTCTCGCTTGTCGGCTATGGCGTCATGCTGCTGGCACCGGTCGCACCGCTCGCGCTGTTCGGGATCCTGCTGATCGGTCTTGGCGCGTCGAATGTCGTGCCGATCCTGTTCCGCCAGGCCGGCAAGCAGACCGTCCTGCCCGCGGGTCTCGCGATCGCTGCGGTCACGACGATCGGCTACGCCGGTATCCTCGCGGGTCCAGCCGCGATCGGCTTTGTCGCGCAGGTAATCGGCCTGCCCGCCGCCTTCTGGCTACTGACCGCGCTCCTGTGTCTCGTCCCGCTTTGCGCGAAGGCCGCCACCGCCAACGGGCGCACATCCTGATCCTTCCCGATATCGCCTCATCGCGCGAATGTCGGCGTGGAGCGTCGGCCCGTCGGGGTTCCAGCCCAGCCGCTCCCGGGTCAGCGTGCTGGAGGCCGACATGTCCTTCGACACGAAGGCGGTGAGCCAGCTGAAATGCGCGCCAGCTTCGTCCGCGCGCACCGACATGACGGGCAGGCCGAAGGTCTCGCCGATCGTCTCGGCGATCTCGCGGAAGCTGATCGCCGCTTCGGCGGTGGCGTGGTAGCGCGCGCCGATCTCGTTCCGCTCGAGCGCGTGCCGGTATAGCCGGGCGGTGTCGGAGACGGGCGCGGCCGACCAACTGTTGCTGCCATCGCCGACATAAGCCGAGACGCCCTTCTCCCATGCAAGCGCAATCACGTCGCTGACGAGGCCCTGTTTGCACGTGTCGTGGATCTGCGAGTTGCGCAGGGTGATGACGTGGATACCGCGCTCGAGGAGCGCCTGCCCTGCCAGTTCGGACGCGACCCGCGGGTTGGGGCTGTGGGCTGCAAAAACGTTTTCCGACGCCGGATCACCCGGCGTTGCCGATCCCATGGCGGTGCTCGACGTGATGACGAACGGCTTGCCGGTCCCCACGAGTCCGCTGCCGAGCGCCGCGATCGCACGGGCATCCTTCTGGCAATTGGCGACGAAGGTCGTGAAGTCATGATCGAACGCCGTATGGATTACGCCATCGCACGACGCGGCCCCGCGCGTCAGGCTCGCGAGATCCTCGATGTCGCCCCGATACGGCTCGACCCCCGCCGCGACCAGTGCCGCGGCACCGGCATCCAAGCGGGTCAGGCCCACCACATGATGACCGGCCGCAAGCAACTCGGGAACGATATACGAGCCGATGAAGCCGGTCGCCCCTGTTAGAAATACGCGCATCGACATTCTCCCTTGATGGTCGATGCCGGATCGGCGCATTCGCTATCCGGGAAAAGCCGTGAGCTTTTACTAGTATAATTGCTAACAGGCTCATGATGACGACGCCCCCCGACAACCCCCTCGGCCTGTATCTCCGCGACCGCCGCACGCGGCTCGATCCCGGCGCATTCGGGTTTCCGATCCGACGGCGGCGCACGCCGGGACTGCGCCGCGAAGAGGTCGCACAACGCGCCAACATCAGCCCGACCTGGTACACCTGGCTCGAACAGGGGCGCGGCGGCGCGCCATCCCCCGATGTGCTGAACCGCATCGCGGGCGGCCTGATGCTGACCGAAGCCGAGCGCGAGCATCTGTTCATGCTCGCGCTCGGGCGTCCGCCCGAGGTCCGCTACAAGGCCGCGGACGGCGTGACCCCGCGGCTCCAGCGCTTGCTCGACGGCATGCTTGCCAGCCCCGCGATCATCAAGACCGCGACCTGGGACGTCGTGGCGTGGAACCGCGCAGCCGCGCTCGTGCTCACTGATTACGGCACGCTGCGCCCCGAGGAGCGCAACATCCTGCGGCTCGTCTTCGCCAACGACCAGGTGCGGGGGGCACAGGAAGATTGGGAAAGCACCGCCCGCTTCGTGGTCGGCGCGTTCCGGGCCGACGCGGTCCGGGCAGGTGCGGTGTCCGAAGTCGGCCAACTCGTCACCGAGCTGTGCGCGACCAGTCCCAAATTCGCGGCGTTATGGGCGGACAATGACGTGCGCTTCCACGGAGAGGGCACCAAGCGGCTGCGCCATCCCGTTCTAGGCGCGATCGAGCTCGAATATTCGGGCTTCGCGGTCGATGGTCGTCCGGACCTCGGGATGATCGTCTACAACCCGGTCGATTCAGACGTGGCCGATCGTATCCGTGCGCTGCTTGCGGGGTAGTCCCGAGCCGGCGCGGTTTGGGAAGATCGATACGAGTGCCTGGAAAGTTCGGCCACACACCACGCCTCGCAACGGTGTCGCAGATTGCCCTGCAGCATTGGAAGAGGCAAGCTCGCACCCGCAGCGATGCTTGCCTCTCCTACCCTGTCGCTTCCGACCTAGAAGCGCATGGACGCGCCTAACGATACCGTCCGCCCGCTGACCGTATTCGTCATCACCCGCTTGGCGGTTCCATCGGCATATTGGACGATCGGCTGATCGGTGAGGTTGATCGCCTCCACCATGACCTTGAACCGCGGCGTCAGGTTGAGATAGGCCGACGCGTCGACGTTGGCCGATCCCTGGATATACTCGCCGATATTGCCGTTGCCGCCATCGCCCCAGCGATAGCGCGAGCGGGTCGCCACCGATCCGCGAATGCCCCAGCGGTCGGTGTCGTAATAGAGCGTCGCGTTGGACGACAGTTTCGACAGCGTGGGCAATGGCAAACGCTTCGCAACGCCCGAATAATACACCGCGGTCGTGCCATCGGCGGCAGTGATGTTGCCGAGGACGCCCAATTTGTCGAACGGGGCGGGCAGGAAGTCGAAATCGCGTTTCGCGGCGATCTCGATCCCCTTGATCGACGCGCCGGGGCCGTTGATCGGGCGCGTGTAGTTGACCAGCACCGACGGATCGACGCCGACGGGCAGCAGTGCATCCAGGTAGCCGGTGGTGTTGTAGGCGACCAGCCGCGTTTCCGAGGTGATGTACGAGTCCATGTGCTTGTAGAAAGCACCGATCGCCAGCGAACCGCGTTGCCCGTCATAATATTCGAGCGATCCCTCGACGGAATCCGCAATGAACGGTTTCAGGTTCGGGTTGCCGCCGGAGATGGTGCCGCCGAACGACGCAAGGTTGAGCGTGCTCGCCGCGCGCATGTCGCTCAGCGCGGGACGGCTCAGATTGCGGTTGCCGCTCACGCGGAAGACGAGCGAAGGGGTGAGGTCGAACGCCAGGTTCGCGGCGGGCAGGAAGCCGTGGTAACTGTTGGTCACATCGACCGGAACCAGCACACCGCCGACCAGCGCCGTGCCCGAGGAGCCGAGATCGGTGTGATAATAGCGCACACCGAAATTGGCGCGCAGCCCGATACCGCCGAGCCGCGTCTTCAGGTCATATTGCAGATACGCCGCATAGGTCTTCTCGAGCAGATCATAAGCGGTCCCCGTGACCGTATTGCTCGCATTCACCGTCGTGCTCTGGCCGAGCAGGGCATAGGTCCCCGGCACGTCGCCAATGACATAGGGGGCGAGACTGCGGTCCGACAGCACGCTGGTCGGCACACGCGGGATACCCGGCTTGTCCTCATAGCTCGGCGCGGCCTTTTGCTGCTGGCCGCTGTTGGTGAAGCGCTTGAAGCCGCCGCCTGCCTTGATCGTCGAGCCCGTCCCGACCTGCCACGCGAGTTCGGCCTTCGTGTTGTAGAATTCGCTGGCGATATGGTCGGCGCGCGTTTCGAGGCCCTGCAGCGCCCATTGCGACGGGTCGGTGATGTCGAAGCCGTAGGTGGTCCGTGGCGACCCCGTGTTCAGCCCCGAGAACGCGTAGCTCTTGTTGACCGATTCCAGATAGACTTCGGCGTAACGCGAGTCGAAAATGGAGCGCGACCAACCTGCCAGCACCGTGGCGGTGAGGGTGTCGGTCAGGTCGGTGTGGCCGTTCAGCGCCGCCTGCCAGAAGGTCGTCTGGTCCTGCGTGTACTTGGACTCGGTGCGCATGTCGACGTGGTCGAACGACGCCCCGACGATGTCGTTATACTGGTCGAAAGCAACGCTGGTCAGCACTTGCGTGCCGGTCACGTTGTTGGCGGAAACACCATTGGTCCCCGCCGCGCCGATCACGCCCGAGCGACGATCGTTGTTCAGCTTGCCGTAGAGCACGTCGAGCGTCACGTCGGTGCGCGCATTGGGGTGATATTGCAGCGCGGTGGTGAGGCCGAGCCGTTCGCGCTTGTTGAAGAAAGTCGCATAGGTTTGCGCGCGGCTGTTCCAGATGCGGTTGGCACCGGTCGCATTGACCAGCAGCGCACGGTCGGCGGCGGAGACAGCGGGGCCGACATTGGCCGCACCGAAAGTGATCTGCGACCAGTTCCAGTTGCGATAGCCGAATTCGATCGTGTCGGCGGTGCTGTACGCCGCCGATGCGAGGAAGCCGAAATCGCCCCAGCGCTGTGACACCAGCCCGACCAGCCGTGGCGTGACCGTCTTGCTGTACTGGTTCGACTGCCCTTTGGCGGACGCCACGATCGTGCGACCCTTATAGTCGAACGGCTTGGCCGTATGCAGGCCGACGGTGCCGCCGATGCCGCCCTCGTCCTGTTCCGCGGCGTAGGATTTCTCGACCACGACCTTGTTGAACAGTTCGGAGGCGAAGATGCTGTAGTCGAACGCGCGCGAGCGGCTGACCGACGATCGGCTATCGAGCCCCGATGAGGTGTTGGTGAGGACTTCCATGCCGTTCAGCTGCGTACGGGTGAAATCCGCGCCCAGACCGCGCAGCGAGATCTGCCGCCCTTCGCCGCTGTCGCGAGTCAGCGCGACGCCGGGAACGCGCTGGAGCGCTTCCGCGAGGTTCTGGTCGGGGAAGGCGGCAATGTCCTGCGCGAGGATCACGTCCTGCGATCCGGTCGCCGCTCGCTTGACCTGCTGCGCCTTGGCAACGCTTTCACGATAACCGGTGACGACGATGTCGGTCGGCTGTTCGAGCCGCGCCTCCGCGCCGGTCTGGCCCTGTGCTTCTGCCCCGGCGGCAACCGCCGGGGCGAGCGCGTCAGCCGTGGCATACCGGGCGGGCCGCGCGACCGTCACCGTGTCGCCGACGATCCTGCCCTCCAGATCATTCCCCGCGATGAGCTGTGCAAGTGCCGCTTCGGCGGTCATCCGCGCGTGGAGACGCTGACTGTGCGCACCTTTCAACAGCGTCGGCGATGCGGCCAGTTGCAGCCCGGTCAGCCGCGAGAAGGCGAGCAGTGCTTCTGCAAGGTCCTGCGCCGGGACGTCGAACGTGAACTGTCGCTCTGCCGGTGCCGCATGGGCCGTGGCGGGCAAACTGATCAGACCGGACACCGCCGCCGAGCTCAGTAGAAGATGCGACATTGGAATTTTGCGGAACATGTTTTCCCCCCAGTGGTTCGGGGGCAAGACGACGTTACATAGCAAAACCCGACATAAGTTTGTCGACTTTCAGCATGTTACAGTATCGCTGCATTATTGTTACAACTGTGCTGCAGAACTTGTGATTTCTATAATCGCTCTAGTCTCATTTATTCTGCTGAAAATTACGCGAGGCAGCCAAGTCGTTTTCCGTCATATCGGCAGGTATCTGCGGCACCTCCAACCGTTAGCCTCGGCATCACCGAGCGAAACTGTCACAAACACGCCGTAGGGGCGGGGCTCCACAATCCGGACGTCCAATGCCCGCGCCGTTGCACCACATTGAGGATATCGCCGGCGCGGCACCCGAAGCGGACTGGCGCACGGTCGCGGCGACGCTCAGCCGCTACGTCCGGGCGCGCACCAGCCGCACCGATCTGGTCGAGGATGTCGTGCAGGAGACGCTGTCGCGGCTGGTGCAGCAAAGCCGCGTGCAGAAACTTGTGAGCGTCTATGCGCTGGGGTTCCGGATCGCCGCAAACCTGCTGGTCGATCATCATAGGCGCGACCGCCGCTATGTCGCCGAACGCGAGGAGGAGCCCGCCAGCCAGGCCCCCCTGCCCGATCGAGTGCTTGCCGGGCGGCAGGAACTTGCGGTGCTTCAACAGGCGCTGGCGACGATGCCGCCGCTGCGCCGCGACGTGCTTGTCCGCCGGCGCTTGCAGGGGCAAAGCTGTGCCGCGATAGCGAGGGAGCTGGGGTTGAGCCCAAAAGCCGTCGAGAAACACATCACGCGCGGATTGGCCGATCTCCACAAGGCGATGGGTGGCGATGCCTTCGCGCGGGGCGCGGAGCAGTGAAGCGCGACACGCAGATCGCCGAGGAAGCGGCCGGCTGGATCGACCGGCTCAACCAGCCGGTGTTCGACGCGGCGGCGGGCCCCGAATTCGACGCCTGGATGGGCGCGTCCCCGCGCCACCGCGAGACCTTCGCCGATCTCCAGGCGCTATGGCAGTCGGAGGCGCTGGCCGAAGCGCTGCGGCCGCCCGAAGCCGTGGCGTCATTGCCGCCAATGCCGCGTGTTGGCGGCCCCCGGCGGCGATATGTCGTTCCCGGATTGGCGGCGGCGGCCTGCGCTGCGCTGGCGGCGGTGGTGATCCTGCCGTCCGCGACCACCACCGCCTATCGCACCGGCGTCGGCGGCGGCAAAGCCGTCGTGCTGGCGGACGGGTCGCGCGTCGATCTCAGCGGCGACAGCGAGCTGCGCGTGCAGATCCTGCCCTGGGCGCGCAAGGCGGAGCTCGTGCGCGGGGAGGCCTTCTTCGACGTTCGCCATGAAAACGCCCGGACCTTCGAGGTCGCGAGCGGAGGCACCGCGGTGCGCGTTCTCGGCACCGCGTTCAACGTCGATCGGCAGGGCCCCGCACGGACCGTCGTGGCGGTCTATCGCGGCGCGGTGGACGTCGCGTTCGCGGGAGAGCACGATCTGGTGCTGCGCAAGGGCGACGCTGCGCACGTCGTCGATGGTCATATCGCCGCGCAACCGCGCACCGCGGAAACCGCACCCGCGTGGAAATCGGGGTGGTTCGAGGCGTCGAACGTCCCGCTGGGCGTGTTGATCGACAAGCTGCAACGCTATTCGGCGCGGCCGATCCTGGTCGAGGATCGCGCGCTGCTCGCCCTGCCGATCAGCGGGCGGTTCCGCATTTCGGATACCGGTCGAGCGCTGCAGGCGGTGCAGGTCGCTTACGGCGTCACGGTATCCTATGATCGCAAAGCCATCTCGATACGCCCGACCGACCCCTTGGGAAGCCGCTGACACGATCGTGTCGGATCAGGTGTCGGGTTTTGGCCGACTGTTCCGTCTTCCCGATATTGCCCGGCCGCGCAGGCCGGTGGCGGAGGTCGTCCGTCACGCTGCCCACGCCGTGCCTGATGGAGTATCGCCGTGGCCCAGCTCGACCGCCGAACGCTGATCAAGACCGGGCTTACGCTGGCGCTTTCGACCGGGATCGATGCGCCCGCGCTGCTTGCGCGAACACGCTTCACGCGCGATCCCTTCACCCTCGGCGTCGCGGCGGGCGAGCCCTGGCCGGACGGGTTCGTGATCTGGACTCGGCTGGCACCCGAACCGCAGACGCCCGACGGTGGCATGCCGCCGCACGACGTGCCGGTTGGCTGGGAAGTCGCCGAAGATCCCGCCTTCCGCAAGATCGTCCGCGCGGGTGCAGCGGTGGCGATCGCCACGCTCGCGCATTCGGTCCATGTCGAGGTCGACGGTCTTCGCGCGCATCGGCCCTATTGGTATCGCTTCCTCGTCGCAGGCGCAGGCACGAGCCCGGTCGGCACCGCGCGCACCGCGCCCGCCGCGGGGGCGGCGCTCGATCGGGTACGGCTCGCCATGCTGGGGTGCCAGGATTTCGAGATGGGCCTGTTTACGGGCTATGCGCATCTGGCGCGCGAGCCCGATCTCGACGCGGTCTATCATTACGGCGACTATATCTACGAGATGGCACCGCGCGCCGGGCCGACCCCGCGCAAGCATCTCGGCGGCGAATGCTACACGCTCGACCAGTACCGCCGCCGCTACGCGCAATATAAAGCGGATCCCGATCTCCGGGCGGCGCATGCCGCGGTCGCCTTCATCATGTCCTTCGACGATCACGAGATCGACGACAATTGGGCGGGCGTGTTCGACAAGGACGGCAACCCGCCAGCCGTCTTCGCGCTGCGCAAGGCCGCCGCACTGCAGGCGTGGTACGAACATGTCCCGGTGCGCCGTGCGCAGCGACCGAGGCCAAATGGCGTGCGCGCCTATCGCCGACTTGATTACGGAAATCTGGTGCGCCTCCACGTGCTCGATACGCGCTCCGATCGCAGCGATCAGCTCTGCGAACGTCCCGGGATCGGGCGCGAGGAACTCGACGCGTGTCAGCTGATCGACCGAGCCGAGCGGACAATGATGGGCGCGGCGCAAGAGGCGTGGTTCGACCGCGGGCTGGACAATGCCGCGCACTGGAACCTCATCGCGCAACAGGTCATGCTGATGCCCTATGATGCGCGCAAGGACAGCGGGACGGCACCGGTCGTCGCCAAGGACAATTGGAACGGCTACCCCATGGCGCGCCAGCGGCTCATCGACACGATCGTCCGCCGCGATCTGAAGAACGTCGTGATCGGCAGCGGGGACCTGCACCAGAATGTGGTCGGATCCGTGCCGGCCCGCGCGGAAGACGTCGAAGGGCCGGCGATTGCCAGCGAATTCCTCGCGACGTCGATATCGTCGAGCGGGACGGGCGGCGCGCGCTATGCGGGCGAAGACCATGCGCTGGACCACAACCCGAACGTCGCGCTGCTCAACAACCAGCGCGGCTATCACCTTTTCACCGTCACGCCGGATCTCTGGCATGCCCAGGTGAAGGTGCTCGACCAGGTTGATCGGCCCGGCGGAAGCATTGCCACGCTCGCCAAATTCGTCGTGGATCCGAAGCGACCCGGTCCACAAGCCGCCTGACATCCGTCTGCATCCGGTTTGTGTGTGAGGCGATATGGTCCGACGCCTGGGCGTTCCCCGCCGTCACCCGGTGTGTGGGCAACATCGCTGCGGCAGCGCGACCACGGCCTTGGTCATGACCGACCACCGGATTTACGGCCAAGTCGAGTTGCGCAATACCGTCGGACCTGTCGGATCGACAGACACATTGTGCCAAAATGTTTCCATCGACCGGTATTTGGCATCAAAGCAGACAATTCAGAGAGATAGCGCTTTTGTCCAAAACGGACAGGCGATGGCCGGTTTTCTTAATAACCTTGAACAAACTTTTGTTTTTCAAAACTCTCTCTGCATGGGGCCGCCAAATGCGCTGATGCACAGTTCGGGAGCATCGATCATCCACTTCCAACTTTAGTATTAAGTACCTGAAAAACCGACTGTCGACCTGCTTTACGACTCCTTTCTGCTACCGGTCCCAAGGCTGACGCAACCTGCGTCTGGCATGGCTTTTGCTCGTTAACCATCGCCATCGTTGGCGTGTCGTCTGGGAAGACTGTCATCCTGTGCTGCCCGTTCGCGTTGGTCGGAGACGGATCGTCGTCTCCGTTCATTCGCATGCGCAAGACCTCGGTCCGTCATCGACATCTTGGCATGCCAAGCAGGGGATGTTCTGTCATGAAGACGCTTTACCGCTGTTTATCCGGGCTGGCTGTTGCGGCCCTCGCCACGACCCTTGGCGCGACGACGGCCAATGCCGTCGCCTTTACCGATACGATTCAGGCACCGACGGGCTTTTTCCTGCCCGCCGGGGTCGATCCGTTCGCGGCACCCTATTATCGCGAGGCGGATCAGGACTGGGGCTGGCGGCACAATCCGATCACCACGCCGTTCAGCACCGCGACGTTGAACATCAGCGCGTTCGACGTCGACTCACCGTTCGAGATCGATACCATCTATGCCTATGACAATGGTGTTCGCACGCGGATCGGAAACCTGACCGGCCTGGACGATACCTATTCGTTCGCGACCTTCACACTTGGCGCGACGTTCTTCGACGACATTGCGAACGGGCTGCGCGTCGAGGTCGATATCGACGCAGAGGACGACGGCTGGGTCCTAACGCTGGTCAAGTCCGCCGTTTCGGTCGATGGCGGCGCTTTGCCGCCGCCGACGCCGGGCGCGGTTCCCGAGCCGGGGACATGGGCGATGTTTCTCGGCGGGTTCGGCCTGATGGGTGCCGCCATCCGCCGCCGCAAGCAGCAAGCGCCGACCCTCCAGACGACGCTCGCCTGAGACCTGCCACCCCTGCGCCGCGGTGGCGGCGCAGGGGTGTACGCCCCCCGGGGCATGTCAGGCGATCGTGGCTGCCGGGACCGTCGCGCGATCCTGCCCGAACGCGGTAAGATCGAGAATCCCTGCCCGCTTGGCGACGATCGTCGGTACCAGCGCCTGCCCCGCGACATTGACCGCGGTGCGCCCCATGTCGAGGATCGGGTCGATCGCGAGCAACAGCCCCGCTCCCTCCAGCGGCAGCCCCAGCGTCGAGAGCGTCAGCGTCAGCATCACGGTCGCGCCGGTCAGCCCCGCGGTTGCCGCCGAGCCGATCACCGAGACGAACGCGATCAGTCCGTAGTCCGAGGCGTGCAGCTGCAACCCGAAGAATTGTGCGACGAAGATCGCCGACAGCGCGGGATAGATCGCGGCACAGCCGTCCATCTTGGTGGTCGCGCCGAGCGGCACCGCGAACGCGGCATAGGCGCGCGGCACGCCGAGTCCGTGTTCGGTCACTTGCTCGGTCATCGGCAGCGTGCCGACCGACGAGCGCGAGACGAACCCCAACTGGATCGCGGGCCATGCATGGCCGAAGAAGCGCAGCGGGCTGAGCCCGTTCGCGAGCAGCAGCAGCGGATAAACCACGAACAGCACCAGCGCGAGCCCGAGGTACACCGCGCCTGCAAACGACCCGAGCGCGGACAGCGAACTCCAGCCGTAGCGGATCACCGCATCGCCGATCAGCGCGGCGGTACCGATCGGCGTCAGCGCAATGACCCAGCGCAACAACCGGCGGAAGACGACGAGCGCGGAGGCGTTGAACGCGAGGAACCCCGCCCCGCCCTCACCGCTGCGCACCGCCGCCGCGCCGATCGCGATCGCCGCGACGATGATCTGGAGCACGTTGAACGACACCGCGGTCTTCGCCACGCCGTCCTCGATCGTGGTCGACGCGCCGATCCCGAAGACATTGGCGGGCACCAGGCCCTTCAGGAAATCGAGCCAAGAACCGCTACTCGACGGCAGCTTGGCGGCGGTGCGGTCGATCCCGGCGTGGAGCCCCGGTTCGATCACCAGCCCGAGCACGATCCCGATCGTCACCGCGATCAGCGCGGTCAGCGCGAACCACAGCAGCGTCTGCACCACCAGCTTCGCGGCATTTTCGAGATCACGCAGCGCCGCGATCGACGCGACGATCGCGGTGAACACCAATGGCGGGACGAGCGCCTTGAGCAACTGCACGAAGATCTGCCCGGTGGTGTGCAACGCTTCCCCGAGGATCGCCGCCGAGGGTCCGTCGAACGCGCGTCCGGCAAAGCCCAGCGCAAGGCCGATCGCCATGCCAAGCAAGACTTGCGCGCCAAACGGCAGGCGCAAGGCGGGGCGCGAAGCCGGCGCGGATAAGGACATGGACGAACTCCGATTGCGTAAGACGTCCCGTCGCGCGGGCGCGCAGGACGCGATCCTTGTGGACCAAGCCGGCCGTAACGTCCGCAAAGGCATGCTTGCGCCAACCGAAGCAATTCTTTCATATCATACCACCGTAGTGGGATATGATCGGGGCTGGAGGTTCCGATGACGACCCACGCCGCTTTCGCCAAGCAACCGCACTCCACCACCCCACCGTCCCCCGTTTATGCGGCGGTCGCGGATCTGCGCACGGCGCGCGATGCGTGGCGCAGTCGCCAGGACGAGGCCCGCGACGTCGCGAGCTTTCCGTCGCGCAATGCGCTGGAACAGGTCGTCGCGTTGCTGTCGGCGACACTGTATCCGCGGCGTCTCGGGCATTTCCGCGGGTCTGCGCAGGAGGAGGACCAGTTCGTCGTCGCGCGTCTGCTCGCCGCGCTGACCGAACTCGAACGCGAGATCGGCGCCGAACTCGGCTATTGGCAACATGAGGCAGGACCGTTCGACCCAGATCATGCCGCGACGATCACCCGGCTGTTCACCGCGACGCTGGGCGACATCCGCCGCCTGGTCGACAGCGACGTGGACGCCGCGTTCCTCGGCGACCCTGCCGCGCGCAGCGTCGACGAGATCCTCGTCTGCTATCCCGGCGCGATCGCCAGTCTGCACCACCGGATCGCGCACGAGCTCCACAATCTCGGCGCGCCGATCGTCGCGCGCGTCATCTCCGAGATCGCCAACGAGCACACGGGAATCGACATCCACCCCGGCGCGACGATCGGCGAAAGCTTCTTCATCGACCACGGCACCGGCGTGGTGATCGGGGAAACCGCGATCGTCGGCGCGCGGGTGCGGCTGTACCAGCACGTCACGCTCGGCGCGCGCAGCCCGGTCGGGCTGACCCGCGACGACGTGCGAGAACGCCATGCCCGCCATCCGATCATCGGCGACGACGTGGTGATCTATGCCGGGACGACGATCCTCGGCCGTGTGGAGATCGGCGCGCGGTCGACGATCGGCGGCAACGTCTGGCTGTTGTCGGACGTGCCCGCGGACAGCGTCGTCGTCCAGCCCGAAGCGATCCGCCTCGACGATGCCGCCGGGCTCGACCTGCGTGACGTTCTCCAGCGGGCAGCGACGCAATGATCGACGCGCGCTTCCGGAAGTCCGCGACCCCGCCGGGCCGGACCGCCCGCCCGGTGATCGGCGTCTTGTGCTGTAATGAGACGAGCGCACGCCCGGTGCAGGCAGTCGCCACGCGCTTCATCACGCCCTTGTCGCAATATTCGGAAGCTGCGGTGGTGCTTGTCCCCGCCGTCCGCGACGACGCCAACATCGCCGCGCTTACGCTGTTGCTTGACGGATTGCTGCTGACGGGGTCGCGCTCCAACGTTGCGCCCGAATGCTATGGCGGTGCGCCTTTGCCAGCGGGCCAGCGCTGCGATCCCGACCGCGACGCGGTGGCGCTCGCACTCGCGGGGGGCATGATCGAGGCGGGCAAACCGGTGTTCGGCATCTGCAGGGGTTTACAGGAAATCAACGTGCTGTTCGGCGGAACGCTGTCCGCCGCGACCTGCGCGGAACGCCATCATCGCGGGTCTTGGGACGGATGTTATCAGGACCTGTTCGGACATTGCCACGATGTCGAGCTCGGCGCTGGCGGATTGCTCGCGGAGTCGACCGGACGGCGGCGGATGCGCGTCAATTCCGTCCACGAACAGGGAATCGACCGGCTCGGTAACGGCCTCGCGATCGAGGCGGTGGCGGCGGACGACGGGCTGATCGAGGCGGTCCGTGCGCGCCCGTGCGGTGCGGACGTGCTCGGCGTCCAGTGGCACCCCGAATGGGATGCCGATCGTTCTGCGGAAAGCCGCGCGTTCTTCGGTTTGATCGGCCAGTCGCTGCGCACCGCGGCGGCGGCACGATGACGGTTCACCACCACGAAAGGGTAATGATGCTGAAAACTCTTCTCACGGCGACGGCGCTCGCCACCACCGCACTCACGATCTCCGCCTGCGCCAAGCAGGACGAAGCGGCCAACACCGTGGTCATCAACGAAACCGTGCCGAACGACCCGGCGGCGGCTGACGGAAACGCCACTGCGGTAGACGCCGTCGGTAACGATCTGACGGTGGCCAACGATTCCGCCACGCTCAACGCCGCTGACGGTGTCGGCAACGCGCAATAGCCTTTCGACCCAACGGGTCGATCCCGAACACGCTGGGTAAGCTCCCGCGTCCCCTTGGCCTGGCACCCAGCGTGCCGGGCCAATTTTTTCGAGATGGCCGCATGGGATTTCTTTGCGTCGCAATCCGTAGCGATCTGCCACGGGGCCGTCATAAACGTGGGCCAGCATATTGCGCCCGCATGGATATTCCAAAGGGACCGCTTTCATGATCACCCACCGGGCGCTGTTCGCCGTTGCCGTTTCGACGCTTGCGCTGGCGGTTTCGACCAACGCACAAGCGCAAGTCGCGACCGCACCCGCGGATGCCACCGACGCGGCAGCAGCCAGCACGCCAGACGCTCCCGCCGAGCCGACCGACATCGTCGTGACCGGCACGCGCACGGTCGGCCGCTCGCGGCTCGACAGCGCGGCACCCGTCGACGTGCTCAGCGCTACCACGCTCCAGCGGCAGGGCACGACCGAACTCGCCAGCGCGCTCGCCGCCGTGGTCCCGTCGATCGATTTCCCGCGCTCGTCCGCGGTCGACGGCACCGACTCGGTCCGCCCCGCGACGCTGCGCGGCCTGTCGCCGGACCAGACGCTGGTGCTCATCAACGGCGTGCGCGCGCATACCTCGGCCCTCATCAACACCAACGGGTCGGTCGGGCGCGGCGCGGCGGCGGTCGATCTCAACACGATTCCCTCGGTCGCGCTCGACCGGATCGAAGTGCTGCGCGATGGCGCGGCGGCGCAATATGGTTCGGACGCGATCGCGGGTGTCGTCAACCTGCGCTTGCGCGAGGCGCGGCACGGCGGCGGCGCGACCGTCACCTACGGCCAGTACATCACCGACGTGACCACCGCGCGCGGCAATCGCAACGAGCGCGACGGCGAGACCGTGACGGTCGCAGGCTGGCAGGGCATCGGGCTCGGGTCGGACGGGTTCCTGACCGTGTCGGGCGAATATCTCGACCGCAACCCGACCAGCCGCGGCGACTTCGATCCGCGCAAGACCCCGGTCCGCATCCGTTCGCGCTACGGCGACCCGGACGTCCAGCAGTACAGCGGCTATATCAACGCAGGGAAACCGCTCGGCGACACCGGCTGGACGCTCTACGGCTTCGGCGGGTACCAGTATCGCGACAGCACAAGCGCCGCGACCCCGCGCGTCAACGGCGGCACCGACAACAACGCCAACGCCGCCGCGCTTGCGAGCCTGTATCCCGACGGGTTCACCCCGCTGATCAACGTCGTCTCGAACGATCTGACCGCAACCGGCGGGATCCGTGGCGAACTGTCCGGCTGGAAGGTCGATTTCAACCTGTCCTACGGGCGCAACCAGCTGAACTTCGCGACGCGCAACTCGGGCAACTCGACCTATGGCGCGGCATCGCAGACCAATTTCTACGACGGCAAGCTGACCTACGACCAGCTCGTCGGCGGGATCGATGTCTCGCGCGAGCAGCCGCTCGGCGCAGGCACGATCAACATCGCCTGGGGTCTCGAATATCGCCGCGAAGGCTTCAAGATCGGCGCGGGCGAGCCGACGTCGTACAACCGCGCGCCGAATACGAGCACCGCACTCGGCTCGGGCGCGCAAGGGTTCCCGGGGTTCCAGCCTTCCAACGTCGTCAACGAACATCGCGACAACGTCTCGGGCTATGTCGACCTCGAAGCCAAGCCGATCGACGGGCTGACGCTGGGTGCGGCAGTGCGCGGCGAAAGCTATTCCGACTTTGGCGAGACCGCGACCGGCAAGCTGACCGCACGCTATGATTTCACGCCCTGGTTCGCGCTGCGCGGCACCGCCTCGACCGGTTTCCGCGCGCCGTCGCTCCAGCAGCAGTTCTTCACCACCACCTCGTCGGTGCTGACGAGCGGCGTCATCGTCGAAACCGGGCTGTTCCCCTCGACCAGCCCGGTCGGTCTCGCGCTCGGCGGGCAAGCGTTGAAGCCGGAGCGCGCGCGCAACCTGTCCGCCGGGTTTGTGATCCGATCGGGCGGGTTCGATCTGTCGGTCGATGCGTATCACATCAAGATCCGCGACCAGATCGCGCTGTCCGAGAACCTCAGCGGCGGGGTCGTGATCGGGCGGTTGCGCGACGAGGGGATCACCGCGGTGACCGCGGGACGTTATTTCCTCAACGGCATTCGCTCGACCACCAAGGGGATCGACGTGGTCGCGCATTACCGCAAGGCGACCGGGGCGGCAGGCACGTTCGACCTGACCGCCGCGACCAACATCAACGACATCAAGGTCACGCGCGCGCCAGCCGCCGCGACGATCACCTCGTCGGCGGGGACGACCACGCTCCCGATCTTCAGCCGCCAGCGGATCGTGTCGTTCGAACAGGGCACTCCGCGCGAGAAGGTCGTTGGCACGATCGACTGGTCGCTCGACCAGCTCGGCGCGACCGCGCGCGCGTCTTATTACGGCGACGTCAATCAGCCGAGCAGCACCGGCTTCGCGGCGGACGACATCCACACCGGCCGCCACACGATCTTCGACCTCGAGCTGCGCTACAAGGTAATGCGCAACCTCAACCTCGCGGTGGGGGCGAACAACCTGCTCGATACCTATCCCGACTTCGTCCGGCTGGCATCGTCGCGCGGGACGGTGCTCAACGGCAGCGGTCTGGTCGCCTTTCCGTATTATTCGCCGTTCGGATTCAATGGCCGCTACGTTTACGGACGCGTCGGGCTGAACTGGTAACGCCCCACGCCCGGCACGAGAGCGCGACAGGCCGGGCGCGTTTCGATTGACATCGTTACGCGACTGGTATGATTCACACGGAATGATCGCGCCGGTTCGCCTGTCGATGCTCTACCTCGGCGCCGCGCTGCTGTGCCTGTCCGGTGCGGCAGCGGCGCTCGTCTATCTCGCGCTCGCCGACCGCCCGGATGCGCTGGCGATCGGCGATGTCCCGGCGCGACCATCGGATGGCGTGGATGCATCGGCGGCACCCGACGATCTGCCGCTCGAGACGTATCTGCCGCAACAGAAACAAGCGCTGGGACCGGTGCAGGCGCTTGCCGAAAACTACGCGCGCGCGTTGACCGCGGTCAATCCGATGCCCCCGCCGTTCGTCGCCACCACCCTGTCCGCGACGGATCGCAGCGCGGCGGCGACCTGTCTCGCGACCGCGATCTATTACGAAGCGAACGGCGAACCGCCGTCGGGCCAGCGCGCCGTGGCGCAAGTCGTGCTCAACCGGGTGCGCAACCCGCATTACCCCAAGACGGTCTGCGGCGTGGTCTATCAAGGCGCGGAACGCCCGACCGGGTGCCAGTTCACCTTCGCCTGCGACGGATCGCTGGCCCGGCGACCGGCGGCGGCAGGACTAGCCCGCGCGCGGGCGGTCGCCGATGCCGCGCTGAGCGGCGCGGTCTCACCGACGGCGGGACAGGCGACGCATTATCATTCGGTGTGGATCGTGCCGCGCTGGGCGGGGGAATTGGCCAAGGTCGCGATCATCGGACATCACGTCTTCTATCGTCCGCCCCGGCCCTATGGCGGCTATCCGACGACCTATTCGCTGGCCACCGATCCGACGCCGATCGCCAGCATATCGCCCGAGCCTGCCACCCGTCCGGTCGATCCGGCTTCCGGCGCGGGTCCGCTCCCTTCCGCCGCGACATCCCCGACCGTAGCGACGATCGCCGCACCGGAAAGCCCGTTGCACGGCACGACTCCCCCCGGCGAAGCAATTGCCCCGCGCGCCACGCCATCCCCGGGCTCGTCACCGGTCGTCTACTTCCCCCATCCCCGCCGCACACCGCCGGCGCTGGCGATTCCTACGCAGTAAGGGAATCGCAACGATCCTGCGGGTCAGCCATCGCCGGGCGAAGGCGATGCCGCCAAATGATGGTCGAGACATACCGCAAACGGCGTATAAATGCTGTTTTATCAGCACCTTGGCTCTGATTTGTTTGTCGCGGGCAAATCATTGCGATACGCTAACGACATTCTTCGGCACCCCGCCCGATCGTATCCAGGGCCTTTCCTCGAAGACTGTACCGCGGACCAGCACAGACCTTGGCAACATCGGGGAGACTATGGTTCAGCTCGCTACGACCGCCGCCCCAACGATCGATTGGCCCACCATTCCGCGCGATGCGATGCGCATCCTGGATATCGTCATCACGCTTCTATTACTGATGTTCTTCGGGCCATTGTGCCTTGCGGTAGCGATCTGCATCAAGGCGACCAGCCACGGCCCCGTCATCTATCGACAACGTCGCATCGGCTATCTCGGGCAGGAATTCTACTGCCTCAAGTTCCGGACGATGCGCCACGATGCCGACGCGCGGCTGGCGGCGTTGCTGCAACACGACCTGCTCGCGCGGATACAATGGTCATACGACCACAAATTGCGGCACGATCCGCGCATCACCCCGCTCGGCAAGTTCCTGCGGCGCTCGAGCATCGACGAACTGCCGCAACTCATCAACGTGCTGCAGGGATCGATGAGCCTCGTCGGTCCACGCCCGATCGTCGCGGCAGAGATCCCGCGTTATGGCCGGCGGTTCGTGCACTACACCGCGATGCGCCCGGGGATCACCGGGCTGTGGCAGGTCAGCGGGCGCAACGACACGACCTACCGTCGCCGGATCGCGCTCGACGTCGTGTTCGCCCGCCGGCGCAGCCTCGGGCTGTACGGGCGGATCATGATGCTGACGGTGCCCGCGGTGCTGCTGCAACGTGGATCGCGCTGACACCGACCCGTGGCGACGACGTTCGCGGGTCCGATCCGCGCGCCTGTCGAACGGGCTGGCGCGCAGTCTCGCGGTGATCCTGATCCTGCCGTTCGCGCTCGGCGGTGCCAACAACGCGGTGCTGACCGCGGCGACGGCGATCGTGCACCTTGGCTGGGCGGCGCTGGCCTTGGCGCTGGTACCGAGCGACGCCCGGTTGGTCAGGCGCATGGCACCAGTCGTGCTGCCGCTGATCCTGCTGCTGGGCTGGACTGCGCTCCCGTTCCGTCCTGACCTCACGCCGCGGCTGATCACCCCCCCGGCCGCACCGGATCTGCTCGGGGTCGCGTGGTGCCATGCCTTTTCGCTCGTCGCGCTGCTGATCGGATGCGCCGTCGCGGCGCGGCTTCCCGGCTTCCGGCGAACGACCGCGACATGGCTGTGCCTATGCGCCGCGGCGCTCATCACCGCGACCCTCGCGCTGCGCGCGTTCGGCACGACCGAGATGGTCCAGCGCCTCGTCGTGGATCATCGCCATCACCGCTTTGCCGGGCTGATCGGCAACGCCAACGCGGCAGGCATCTTCTACGGAATGCTCAGCTTGCTGTTGCACGGCGTCGCGCGCATGCGATGGCGCGATTGGCAGACCCGCCCACGCGGAGACTTGCCGACCGGCGCGATACTCGCCGCGTTCGGCGTGATCGTCACGCTCGTGCTCGTCGCCCTGTCACAATCGCGGACCGCGCTTGCGGCGACACTGGTGGCGCACATCGCCTGCGGCATCGGCTACCGGTCGCAGCGACGGAGCGGACATGCGCTGGTCCGGTGGAGCATCCTTGCGCTGCTATTGATCGCCACAGGCGTGGCCTTGTGGGCGTCGGCAGGGGCGGTGCTCAGCCGGTACGGCGCGCTGGGCGCAAACGGGTCGGGCCGCATCGCGATCTCGCGGCACGCCATCGCCCTCGCCAGCCAGGCACCGCTGACGGGTTACGGTCTGGGCGGGTTCGACACCGTCAACCAGCGCCAGCTCACACCCGATACCGTGCTGCTGGTCGGCGACTTCGGTGCGGCCCATAACGCACCGCTACAGCTCGCGATCGAGGCCGGATGGCCCGGTCTCGCGCTGGTCGCGCTGGCCCTCGCCACCCTGCTCTGGCGCATTGCGCGCGCGCCCTCGACCCCCGCAAACCGGTCCGACACGATCGGTCGCACGATGCTGTTGGCGGTCGCGGTCGCCGCGACGGGATCGCTGGTCGACATCGCGCTCAACGTGCCCGCGATCGCGGCATTGAGCGCCGCGCTGCTGGGGATCACCTGGGGCCGCACGCTCCGCGAAAGCGCGACATACCCCGCCCGCCACCACGCGACTCACCCCAATCCGTGGCCGACCGCCGCCATGCGCAACGCAAAGGCGACCCCCGCGGGCGTATCCCCCAGCAACCGCTCGATCGCGCCGCGCTGACCGTTGTCATAGCGGACTTGCCAGACCGCCTCCTCGATCGCCGCACGCCGTGTCACCGGATCGAGCGCAGTCCAATACAACCGCACGAACGCGATCCGCCAGATCGCGGCGGCGTTGTGGAACGGCCGTTCGCGGTAGCTTGCCGAAAACGCATCGATCGCGGCGGGCGTGGCGGTCGCGTGGACCAGCAGCTCGCGCTGCGCGACCAGCAACAAGGTCGCATCCCAGCCGGGGCGGACATCCCGGAGATGGCGGATCAGCCCCTCCGCACGATCCGCATCGAGCGCGCATAACGCAGGGGTTGCGCCTGCGCGCGCGCCGTCGAGCGCAAGTTGTGCCAACGGGGCGGCGGCGCGGACCGGAAGGTTCGCGGGCGCACGGTCACCATAGGCTTCCAGCACCGCGTCGCGCGCCGTCGCCGATCGATCGGTCGCCGCCCGGGTGATGACCACCGCCAGCCACTCGTCCTGCAGCATGTGTCCGGCAACGACACATCCCGCCAGACACGCGGCGCTCGCCAGCATCGCAACCGGCGAGACACGCCGCCCTCCGTCGCCGTGTTGCCAATTTCGGCGCAAGCGGCGCGTCACGGGTTGTAATAGCGGCTGTACTGCGCCGAATAATATTGCCCGCCCAACGCTTCGGAATGCGGATCGACCATCGTCAAGACCCCGCCGAGAACCACCGCGCCGTCCTGCTCTAGCCCGGCAAGTGCACTGTCGATCGCCGATACGGGGGTGCCGTTCCATTTGACCAGCAGCAGCACGCCGTCGGCAAGCTTCGCCAGCGTCCGCGCATCCGCGACGCCGAGCAACGGCGGCGTGTCGAGCAGGATATGATCATAGCGTTCGCGCGCATGATCGAGCAGCATCGCCATCGCGCCGGTATCGAACAGGTCCACCGGCGTGAACGTCGGCGCCCGCACGCACAGCAGGTCGAGCCCCGGAATATCGTCCGGGACGATCGCCGCCTCGAGCGTCATAGTGCCCGCCAGCACCTCGATCGTCCCCGCGGCCGGAGTCAGTCCGACACCGTCCGCCAGCCCCGCACGACGGACGTCGCAATCGATCAACAGGACGCGATCCCCCGACAGCGCCATGACCCGCGCGAGCGACAACGCACTGGTCGTCTTGCCCTCCGACGGAAGCGTCGAGCCGATCGCGATCACCTTCACCCCGCCGGGGCGGATGACGGTACGGATCGTCCGGAATGCTTCGGAATAAGCCGAGACCGGCCGGTGCAGCAACGTGTCGGCAGGCGCGCAACGCCGTCCCGCGGGGTCGCGCAAGCGGCGCGCCGTCAATTGTGGGATCGCTGCGATGTGCGGTACCCCTAGCATCGTCTCGATCTCCTCGGGGGTGCGGATCGTGCTTTGCACCGCCTCCGCCACCGCCGCGGCACCGATTCCCAGAACGAACCCGACGAGCATTCCCGCGACGCCGATCGCAGGGCGATTGGGATAGGTCGGCCGCGCGAGCACCACCGCGCTTTCGAGAACGCGGGCCTGGGGCTGGCTGCTGCGCTGTGCCTGCGCGGCCTGCTGCACCGTCCCCGCCATGCGATTGTACGCGGTCGTCGCCGCATCCGCCTTGCGTTGCAGACCGTCGGCACGAACCGCCGCCTGATTGTTAAGCGCGATCTCCTGTTTGAGCGCGGTGAGCTGCTGCGCGAGATCGGTTGCCTTGGCGCTGGCGGACCGCGCCTCGCTGCGCAGCCCCTCGATGATCCGCGTCTGCTCCAGCCGGATCTGCTGGTCCAGCGCCTCGATCTGCTGCTTGCTCTGGACCAGCGCGGGAAACTTCTCGCCGTAGCGCGCGGCAAGCTGCGCGCGCTGGCGCTCGGCTTCGGTCCGCTGGCGCCGCAGGTCGGTGATGACGGGGGCGGACAGGACCGCGGACACCGCATCCGATCCACCCGCGGCGATCTGCCGCTCTGCCGCAGCGACGTTCGACCGGAGCGCCGCCGCCTCCGCCTTGGCGGACGCAAGCTGTTGCGAGATCGGGCCGACCTGCTGGTCGTTGATCGTGCCGACTCCGCCGCCCTGCACGATCCCGCTGTCCGCACGATAGCGCGCTACGCTCGCCGCGGCGGCTTCGGCTTCGCGGCTCAATCGGACCAATGCGGTCTGCCCGGTTTCGGTCTGCCGCGTGGCGGTGCTCGCCTGGAAATCGGCAGTGCTGTCGATGTACGCCAGCGCGACCGCATTCGCGATCCGCGCCGCCTTGGCCGCGTCGCGCGAACGGAACCCGATCGCGAGGACGTAGCTGCGTTCCTGTTGCGTCACCGTCAAACGTTGCACCACCGCCGACGTCGCGGTTTCGATCCGGTGGGCGATCGCGACCGGGCTTGCCGGCGGCGGGTTGCCCTCAGGGGTGAACTCCGGATCGCCTTGCAGGCCGAACCGCGTCACGACGCGGCGCGCGACGTCACGCGACCGGATCGTCGCGATCTCGCTGTTGACCAGCGCCTGGTCGAGCGGCTGGTCCTTCGCCGTCTCGAAATCGAGCGGGGCCAGTTTCGCAGGCGTGATCCGGATGCGCGCCACCGCATCATATTGCGGGGTGATCAGCAATGCCGCCGCAACCGCCGCCAGCACCGTCAGCAGCATCGTCGCGCCGATCACGCGCCAGCGACGACGGAAGACGCCGCCCAACGACGCCAGTGTCACCGGCTTGGCCCCGATGTGCCGGCTCTGGTCGAGACGACTGCTCTGGCTCCCCATGCGGGCCTCGGTCTTCATGTCCATGCGGGATCTCTCATCATGATGGCCGCTATCGCTGCACGACAAGGGACAGGACGAACCGGGTTTCGTGATAGGACGGTCCCGATCCCGTCCCCTTCGCCGACCGAAGATCGTGCAGGACCGACGCGCCGATCCCGATCGCACGGGTCAGGATATAGCGCGCACCGCCGCTCACACGGACGATGTCGAGCGTGGCGTCGGTGCCCTTGAACACGTCATGCTCGTAACCGATCTGCGCGTTGAGCAGGACGTAGCGCAGCAGTTCGTGATCCAGTCGCAATGCGACGGTGTTGTTCACGAACCCGCCCGAATTGATGAACGACGCGTCCTCGATCAGGCGTCGCCCGGTCAGCGTCACGGTGGTGATCGGCGTCGGGAAATACTCGACACGCGCTTCCGCGGTCACCCCGCCGATCGGACGGTAGAGGGCTGCGTCATACCGCCGCCGAATGTATCCCACGCCCAGCGACCCGCGCAGCAGCGTGCTGAGATCGAAGGTCGCCCCGCCCAGCGCGCGAAACGTGTTGGAACTCCGGTTGGGAATGCCCGTCGCGAGCGGCCGGGCATAGTCGATCCGGTCGTAACTCCCTTGCGCGAACATCGACGTATCCGGGCTGATCGCATATTCGACCCGGCCCGATCCGCTCATCGTGTGCGAATTGCGGTTGTTCTGGCTGATGACCCCGTTGCCGAACGTCAGCACGTCATCGAACCCGATCGCGGCGAAGGTAAATCCCCCCTGCAATCGCAGACGTCCGGGCGCATAGCCAGCGTTGAACTGGAGCTGCGTGCTCTGATATTGCGACGCCGCGGCGGCGGCACTCGGATAGGCGGCGGAGGTCGGCGGCTCGGTCGCGCGTGCGGTGCGGGCCGAACCCGATAGGGTCATCTGCCCGCCGATGTCGTATCGACCCGATCCGACCACGCGCCAGCCATCCTGATTGCGCCGCGCCTCGGTCAGGAACCGCTTGATGTCCGCGCCCGCCTCGATCGTCAGCGAATGGCGGGACCAGTTGCTCGCGAACCGGGCGTTCGGCGCGATCGTCACCGTCGCATCGGCCTTTCGGTCCGACGAGGTCTGGTAGACGTTATCCTCATACCCGATCGCCGTCTCGACGCGCGGAAACAGCGTGAAACCGCCGATCTTGATCCCCAATGCGTCGAATTCGGGACGCGACCGGTCGAGCACGCCGGTGTTGCGCCCGCGATCATATTCGATCGGCAAATTGGGGACGACGAAATTGTCCCCGACACTTTGCGCGGCCACTGGCGTGGCCACGACCGTCCCCGCCAGACCGATCGCCGCGCTCAGGACGATCGGGGGGACCCGTACGGACCGGGTCACGCGCCCGGCCCGCCAGCCGTCGCAGTCTGGGGCGGGGTGTAGTTCGAGCTTCCCCCCGACAGGCCAAGCGTCGTTCCCTGGTCGACGATCGTCTGCGCATTCGCGAGCGCCGCGGTACCCTCGATCTCGCAGCGTTCCAGCGCGCCCGAGATGTTCTTGAGCGCGACCGCCGCGGCATCGCTCAACTGCCCCGCCTGCGTCGCCGCCTGGGTCAATGCCGCCTTCGAATCGCCGCAGCCCGACTGTGCCTGGCTGATCAACAGCGACAATTGCGCCTCGATCTGCCCGGATTGCGTACCGCCCGCCTTCAACGCGGCGATCAGCGTCGCCGCGAGCGATTCGATCTGCCGATCGCGGTCGGGCTGTGCCGGCGGGTTAGCCGAGGCCGGCGGGTTAGCCGGGGCCGGCGTCGGTGTGGGCGCGGTCTGCGCCGCGCCGGTCGCCGCCTGCGCGGGCCTGTCCCCCGCGAGCCAGGCACCCGCGAGCGTCATCATCAAGATCCGGATCGCAGCTGAATCGATCACATTGCCCTCCACCGACGATTGTCGTCCCCAATGCCAACGCGGTTACAAATAGCGTTCCCCGACCCTGATCGTGTCGCCGGGACGGACTCTCAGATCCGGCGTGATGCGGGCTTTCGCCGACTCCGCTTCGCCCGAATGCTTGATGAAGACTTTCCGCTTGTCCGCGCGGTAGGTGTACCCCTGCGCCGTCGCCACCGCCCCATCGATGGTGAGGCCGGATGAGTAGGGATATTCACCGGGCTTGTTGACCTCGCCGAGGATGTAGAACGGCCGGAACGTCAGGATGTCGATGCTGACCCGCGGCTGAAGCACATACCCGTCCATCAGGTGCCGCCGGATCACCGCCGCAACCTCGGTGGCGGTCTGCCCGACCGCGCGGACGTCGCCAATCAGCGGCAGTGACAATGCGCCGTTCGCGTTGACCGTGAATTCGCCCGACAGCGACGGTTCGTCGAACACGATGATGCGCACCTTGTCCGCCACGCCAAGCGGGTAATCGGTGTCCGCCGGGTCCTGCTGCGCCAGGGTCTGCGCCACCACCGGTAGCGCCAGCATCCCGCCGGGCACGAACGTCGCGCCGGACCATACCAATATTGATGCAATAACTTTCCAGGCTATCCGCACGTCGCATCGCCCCATCGATCAACTGCCGTACACCATTTTACGTATATCTACTTGGCCATATCAAGTATCGTTCAAGACGATTCCGGTTATGCCGTAATATTACTACTCCTATGATGCACCAATTTCCAATGCTGTTTTTGACGCGACCTGCGGGACCAAGGCCAACAGCCTCGATCGAAAGCCTAACATTCGAAAGGACGAACGCGGGCCCCTGTACTAAAAACGGTGCAGTCGTTACGGTTGCGAGCCGTTAACCAGGAATCGCAATGCACGCGCAAAGCCTAAGCCCCGGACAGAAAGAGGCCCCCTACGAGGTGAGCGGACAAGCGCCGACGCGGGCTAGCGCGCGCGACATGCGCGACCGTTCCTGCGACACGCATCCCCCTCTCCAGGACGACCGCTGGCCGCCGCTCGTCCGTGTCTGCGTGACGGTCGGATGCGGCGTGCTCGCCTGGGCCACGCTGCTCGCGCCGGCGTGGTATCTGCTCTCATACTAAAGCCTATCCTCTCGTTATTTCGCACTATTTTGCGACCGACTATAACCTTTCGCTAACACCCCCACGGCCAAGGCTCCGCGACTTTCATCGCGGAGCGGATCGTGGCGAGATTTCTTGGGGTGTTCTTGGCGTGTCTGATGGTCGGCATGCACGGTGCAGAGGCAAAGCCGGCGCAGCAGCCGTTCGTACCATCCGGCACTGCGACCGACATGCCCACCGGCCTCGCCGAGCTGTGCCGCGCGCAACCGGCGACATGCGACCGGCTTGCCGCCACCCCGGCCCCAACCGTGAGCACGGCCGTCAGCACGACCGGGCCGGACGCGCCCGATGCCGACAAGACCCGACTTCGCCTGCTCAAGCGGATCGACGGCATGGTCAACGCGCGCGTGCGCCAGCAAAGCGACATGCTGAGCTACGGCGTGGGCGAATTGTGGCGCCCGAGCGGCTCGGGGCGAAACGCGGTGGGCGATTGCGAGGATCTGGCGATCGAGAAGCGGCTGGAACTGATCGACGCGGGTTTCCCGCCCGAACGGCTGTTCTTCGCGGTCGTCTATCAATCCGGCATCGGGCTCCATACGGTGCTGGTCGCACGGCTGGATGGCGGCGACATGGTGCTCGACAGCCGTTCGAGTTTCGTCGAGCCATGGCAGGACACGCGGTACCAATGGCTGATCGCGGAACACCCCGGAATGCCGACCCGCTGGACAACGGCCTCCTGAATCGCGCCGTCGCGACAGGGACGCCGACCTGATCCATCGCGCCAATCTGGACTTCATCCCCTAATTGCCGCACCACTGGCGCAATTGGGGTGGAGAAGAGATTGCGTATCGCAATCGTTCATTACTGGCTGGTCGGCATGCGGGGTGGGGAACGCGTGCTCGAACATCTTTGCCAGATGTATCCGGATGCAGATATCTTTACGCATGTCGTGGACCCGGAGAGAATATCATCGATCATCCTGCGGCATGACATCCATACGACCTTCATCGCCCGACTACCCTTCGCAAAGCGGCAGTATCAAAAATACCTTCCGCTCATGCCGCGCGCGCTCGAGCTGCTCGACCTCGAGGCCTATGATCTTGTCATCAGTTGCGAGGCGGGGCCCGCGAAAGGCGTCATCACGCGCCCCGATGCGATCCACCTGACCTATTGCCATTCACCGATGCGCTATCTGTGGGATCAATATCCGCAATATCACGCCGCCGGTGGCTTCGGCGCCCGCGTGATGATGCCGCTGTTTGCACCGTCACTACGGCAATGGGACATGACGAGCGCGGCACGCCCCGATCGGATCATGGCCAACAGTGCGTATATCAAGGCCCGCATTGCCAAGAGCTGGCGGCGCGACGCAACGGTCGTCTATCCGCCGGTCGACACCACGCTCTATACGCCCGCCGGGGACGCAAGCGACGAATATCTGTGGGTCGGCCAGCTCGTCCCGTACAAACGACCCGATCTCGCGGTCGACGCCTTCACCCGCTGCGGACGCAAGCTCCACGTGATCGGGGATGGCGCGATGCTCGGCCAATTGCAGGCACGTGCTGGCCCGACGATCCGGTTTACGCGCCATGCTGACTTCGCAAGCCTGCGCGCGGCCTATGCGTCCGCACGCGCGCTCGTCTTTACCGCGGAGGAAGATTTTGGGCTGATCCCGGTCGAGGTGATGGCGTCCGGCCGCCCCGTTCTCGCCTTCGCGCGCGGGGGCGCGATGGAGACGGTCGTTGCCGGCGAGACCGGCCTGTTCTTTGACCACAAGACGATCGAATCGCTGCTGGACGGCCTCGACCGGTTCGAGGCGTGGCTGCCGCGCTTCGACCCGCTTGCTGCGGTCGCGCGCGCGCAGGCGTTCAGCCCGGAACGCTTCCGCCGCGCCTTCACCGCCGTACTGGACGAGGCGATCGCCGATCGCTTCTAGCGTCGTTCGCGCGCGACGTCGCGCAGCACCTCCATCAGCGAGTCGCCCGCGCGGGCCCAAGTGAAGTGGGCGGCACGCAGCCGTCCCATCGCCGCATATCGCGCGCGCAGCTCGGGATCGTCCGCCATCGCGCGGATCGCGCCAATCCAGTCCGCGGGTCGGTCGGGATCGGCATAGAGCGCCGCAGCGCCACAAACCTCGGGCAGCGCGCCCCGATCGCTTACGACCGCAGGACAGCCCGAAAGCATCGCCTCCAGCGGCGGCAGGCCGAAGCCCTCGGTGCGCGACGGCATCGCGTAGCACAGCGCGTTTTGGGTCAGCGCGAGCAATGCACCGTCGGACACACGCCCCGCAAACACGACGTTGGGCGGAACCGCCAGCCCCGCCGCGATCGCGGCCGGTCGCCCCTCGGTGCCGAACAGCACGAGCGTGAGATCGCCGAGCCGTTCCGAAGCGAACGCTTCGAGCAGTACTTTCAGGTTCTTGTGCGCCTGCACGCTCGACAGCGCGAGGACGTAGCGTGCCGCGTCTAGCCCCAGCTTGGGCAGAACCGCAGGATCCGCGACAGTCTGCACCGCATGATCGACGCCGTTGTGGATCACGCGAATGCGATCGGCGGGGGCCACGTTCCATTGCACCAGTTGTTCGGCAGAGTAGCGGGAAACCGTGAGGATCCGTACCGCGCGGGCACCGATCACCGGCTGCACGGTACGATAGAAGTGGACGAAGGCGCGCGAGTAGGACTGCGGACTGGTAAAGACCTGCGTGTCATGGATCATCGTGATCGACGTTGCCGACGCCACCGGGGCAAGGTTGCACAAGTTGAGCAAAAGCTTGCCGCGCGTCTTGGCGGGAAGCTCCAGCTGTTCCCACCATTGCCCCGCCAGAACGCCTTTGCGATCGATCGGCATCCGCGGCAGCCGATCGGTCAGCGCCACCGTATGCGGTGCCGCGAGCGAGGCCGGCTTTCCGAACAGATCCTCGATCTCCGGCTGATGGCAGATCAGCTGGTCGACCAGGCCGAACGCCACCCGGTGCACCCCCGTCATCGCCGCCGACAGGAATTTTCCGTTGATGACGACTTCACTTCGCATGCAAACCCCGCCGATTATCGCCAACGACAAAAATCAAACGTGCACGCGCCACCGCCATTACTACGATGACCGCAATGCGACATGGGGCATATATCACACCACACTTTCATCTGTTCTGTATTTACAAGTTACGCAACCGGGTCATATGGAGTATTGCTCTATCCATCGACGATCTTTTACCTGCTGATGTAATACTGCATATGGGGAACGACGAGCCTTGCCCGAACCGATCCGGCGACCGTGACGACACCGACGCTCCGGACCCGTCTGGTCGCGGGAGCGCCGACAACGATCCGCAGCGCATGACTTCCCGCGCGCAAAGCGACATCGCCACCCGCATTGCCGCCGGGACTGCATGGTTGGTCGCAGCGCGCCTGACGGCGCGCGCGATCGATTTCCTCGGCCTGTTGATCCTCGCCAATCTGCTCCTGCCCGCCGACTTCGGCTTGGTCGCGGTGGCGCTGACCGTCGTGCAGATCGCCGAAGCGGTGTTCGAACTGCCGGTCGGTCAGGTTCTCGTCCGGTCCGAGATGATCACGCGCGATTTGCTCGACACGGCGTTCACGGTCGGACTCCTGCGGGGCGCGCTGCTCGCGGCGCTGATGATCGCCGCCGCCGAACCGTTCGCAATCCTCTATCGTGATCCACGCCTGGCGGCGCTGCTGTGCATGCTTGTCATTGCCCCGGCTTCGCGTGCGGTGGTCAGCCCCGCGATGACGCACTTCGCAAAGGCAATCGATTTCCGTCGTGACCTGCTGATCGAGCTCGTCGGCAAGGGGATGGCGCTCGGCTGTTCGATCTGGCTTGCGCTGGTGTCGCGCAGCTACTGGGCCATTGCGATCGGCACGATCGTCAATCCGGTGGCGATGGCTGCCGCGTCCTATGCGGTCGCTCCATACCGGCCGCGTCTGTCGCTGACGCGGTGGGGCGAGTTTGCCCATTTCGTCGGATGGTCCACCGCCTCCCAGCTGATCAGCGCGATCAACTGGCAGATCGATCGCCTGCTGCTCGGCCGACTGGTCCCGTCAGCAGCCCTGGGGGCCTATGTCCTCGCGGGGGACATCGCAGCGGTGCCGGAACAGGCGTTCGTCAAACCGATCGGCCGTCCGCTGATCGCCGCCTTTACCCAGCTGAGGCAGGATCCGCCCCGCCTGATGGCGGCCTATTTGCGGACCGTGACGTCCGTCCTTACCGTGGGGCTTCCGGTGATGCTCGGGCTGAGTATTCTGGCCCAGCCCGCGGTCCATCTGGCGCTCGGGCCGAAGTGGCAGTCGAGCTGGCCGATCCTGCAATGGCTCGCCGTGTCGCTGATACCGCCGCTGTTGACCGCGCCGCTCGGCGCGCTTGCGGTCACGCTGGGCAGGACCGACATCTTCCTCCGGCGCAACCTGATCGAATTGGCGGTGACGGTGCCGTCGATCATCGCCGGCGCGTATGTCTATGGAATTGCAGGCGTCATCGCCACGCGGCTCGGGCTTTCGCTGCTCATGGCGCTGGTCGCGGCCATCTTCGTCCGCCAGCTCCTCGGGGCTTCGATCCCGCGTCAATGCGCCGGTCTCTGGCGTCCGGTCGTTGCGGCTGCGGGATTGGCGCTGGCGCTGTTCCTGTTGCGCGGTCGCTTGCAGGGTCTGGACGATTTGCCGCTTGCACTGGGGATTATCGCCTGCGCTGCGGTCGGCCTGGCCGTCTACGGTACGATCCTGCTGCTGTCATGGGAGTGGAGCGGTCGGCCGAAAGGGATCGAGACGCTGCTTGCCGGATGGGTTACATCGTCATGGGCGCGGTTTCGGCCACGGGTTTGACGGCATGGAGCCCTGCTCCGACGAATGTCCTTGTCGAACCCTGCTGGTAGCGCTACCTTTCAATCAACCCGCGCCGGCGAGCGCGAGATTCGGGAGATGTTGCGATGAACAAGGGCATGTTTTTGGCCGCTGCAGGTGGCCTGGCTGCGATCGGCCTGGCGTCGGGCGCGGCGCTGATGGCGCAGGAGCATTCCGCCCCTACCCCGTCCGACCCCAAACTTTTCCTGTCGCAGCCGCTGGTCAGCTCGATCTACACCGCCGATCCTTCGGCGCACGTGTTCGGCGGCAAGATCTACGTCTACCCCAGCCACGACATTCCCGCCCCGATCGCGGACGACGATCTCGGCAACCAATATGCGATGCGCGACTATCGCGTGCTGCGGATGGACAAGGTCGGCGCCAAGGTCACGATCGGCCCGGTCGCGCTCGACGTGAAGCAGGTGCCGTGGGCCTCGCAGCAGATGTGGGCACCCGACGCCGCCTATAAGAACGGCACCTACTATCTGTACTTCCCGGCGCGCGACAAGACCAAGGACAAGAACGGCCTCGGCAAGTTCATGATCGGCGTCGCGACCTCCAAGAACCCGATGGGCCCGTTCAAGGCCGACCCCAAGCCGATCGCGGGCGCGTTCTCGATGGACCCCGCCGTATTCACCGACGCGGACGGCAAGGCGTACATGTACTTCGGCGGGATCTGGGGCGGCCAGCTCCAGCGCTGGAAGGACGGCAAGTTCGACCCCAACGGCAGCGACACCGATCTGATGCAGGACACGCAGCCTGCCCTCAGCGGCAAGGTCGCGCGGATGAACCCTGACATGAAGAGCCTCGCCGAGACCCCGCGCGACGCGGTGATCCTCGATGAGAGCGGCAAGCCGGTCCTGGGCGGCGACCATGAAAAGCGCTTCTTCGAGGCGTCGTGGATGTTCACGCGCGGCGGCAAATATTATTACACCTACTCGACCGGCGACACGCATTTCCTGAACTACGCGACCGGCACCAGCCCCTACGGCCCGTTCACCTATCGCGGGCATATCCTGAAGCCGGTGCAGGGCTGGACGTCACATCATTCGATCATCCAGCATGACGGCAAGTGGTGGCTGTTCTATGCGGACACGCAGCTCAGCAACAAGAACCATCTGCGCAACGTCAAGGTGACCGAGCTCAACTTCAACGCCGACGGGACGATCAAGCTGATCGATCCGATGGTCAAGTAAGGCAGCCGATGTTTCTCGGAATCGATATCGGCACGTCGGGCGTCAAGGCCGTCGTCCTAGACACCCATGGCGCGGTCGTCGGTCAGGGCGTCGCCGCGCTCACCGTCCAGCGTCCCCAGCCCTTGTGGTCCGAACAGGACCCCGAGGACTGGTGGAAGGCCACCAGCGCAGCGGTCCTTGCGATCGACCCGAGCGTTCGCCGCGCAGTCCGCGGGATCGGGCTCGCCGGGCAGATGCACGGCGCGACCCTGCTCGGCGCGGACGACAAACCCTTGCGCCCCGCGATCCTGTGGAACGACGGACGCTCCTTCGCCGAATGCGCCGCGCTGGAAGAGGCGACGGGTGACTTCCGCACCGTCGGCGGCAACATCGTGATGCCGGGCTTCACCGCCCCCAAGCTCGAATGGGTCCGCCGCCACGAACCCGAGATCTTCGCGCAGGTTACGACGGTGCTGCTCCCCAAGGACTATGTCCGGTTGCGGATGACCGGCGAGAAGGCGTCCGACATGTCGGATTCGGCGGGCACTTTGTGGCTCGACGTTGCAGGCCGCCGCTGGAGCGAGACGCTCCTCGCGGCCTGTGGCCTCACCGAGGCGCAGATGCCGCGGCTGGTCGAAGGTACCGACGTCGCGGGCACGCTTCGCGCCGACATCGCCGAGGCCTGGGGCATTCCGCAGGTCCCGGTTGCGGGTGGCGCTGGCGACAATGCCGGTGGTGCTGCCGGCGTCGGCGTCGTCACCGATGGCAAGGCGCTGCTGTCGCTCGGCACGTCGGGCGTGATCTTCGTCGCCAACGATCAGTTCCGGCCCAATCCGGCGCGTGCGGTCCATGCGTTCTGCCACTGCCTGCCCGACATGTGGCACCAGATGTCGGTCCACCTGAGCGCAGCCTCGTGCATCGACTGGGTCGCGCGGCTGACCGGCGCGACCGGTGCCGCCGAACTGTTCCAGCGCGCCGAGGCCGCTGGCGTCGCGAACGGTCCCGAGGGTTTCCTCCCCTATCTCTCGGGCGAACGCACGCCGCACAATGATGCACAGGTCCGCGGCGCGTTCTACGGGCTCGACAATGACACCGACGCCAACCGGCTCGCGCAGGCGGTGCTCGAAGGCGTCGCGTTCGCGCTGGCGGACGGGCTCGACGTGCTGCGCGAAGCGGGCACCGAAGTCGCCGAACTCGCGGTCATCGGTGGCGGCGCACGCTCGCGCTACTGGGGCGAGACGCTCGCGGCGGCGATGGACGTGCCGCTCGTCTACCTCCAGGGCGGCGAAGTCGGTCCCGCGCTCGGCGCAGCCCGGCTTGCGCAGATTGCGGTCGACGGCGGGACCCCGGCTGAAGTCTGCGTCGCCCCACCCGTTTCGCACCGCATCACCCCCAATGCGGAATTGACCGCACGGCTCGCACCCAAGAAAGCTGCGTTCCGCGCCGCCTATGCCGCGATTTCCCCCCTCACCGCATCCAACTGACCCTTTGAAGGAGCGCCCCAATGGCCAATGATTTCTTTGCCGACATCCCCCAGATCAGCTTCAAGGGGCCCGAGACCGACGACGAGCTGGCGTACCGCTATTACGACAAGGACCGGGTCGTCATGGGCAAGCGGATGGAAGACCATCTGCGCTTCGCCGCGTGCTTCTGGCACACCTTCTGCTGGCCGGGTTCGGACGTGTTCGGTGGCGGCACGTTCAACCGCCCGTGGCATGCCGGCGCGAACGACGCGGCAGCAGCGGCGGCCAAGCGTGAAGTCGCGTTCGACTTCTTCACCAAGCTCGACATCCCCTTCTACGCGTTCCACGACGTCGACGTGATGGCGGATGCCGCCAACATCACCGAGCATCGCCGCAACTTCGCCGAAGCGGTCGATCATCTCGAGAAGCTCCAGGCCTCGTCGGGCCGCAAGCTGCTCTGGGGCACCGCCAACCTGTTCAGCCACCCGCGCTTCGCCGCCGGCGGCGCCACCAACCCCAACCCGGAAGTATACGCGTTCGGCGCGATGCAGGTCCGTGACGCGCTCGAAGCGACGCATCGCCTCGGCGGCGCGAACTACGTCCTGTGGGGCGGTCGCGAGGGCTATGAGACGCTGCTCAACACCGACATGAAGCGCGAGCTCGACAATTTCGGTCGCTTCCTGTCGCTCGTCGTCGAGCACAAGCACAAGATCGGCTTCACCGGCACGATCCTGATCGAACCCAAGCCGTTCGAGCCGACCAAGCACCAGTATGATTTCGACACCGCGACGGTGTACGGCTTCCTCAAGCGCTACGGCCTCGAGAATGAAGTGAAGGTCAACATCGAGGCGAACCACGCGACCCTCGCCAGCCACACCTTCGAGCATGAGATCGCGACCGCCGCGGCGCTCGGCATCTTCGGCTCGATCGACGCGAACCGCGGCGATCCGCAGAATGGCTGGGATACCGACCAGTTCCCCAATTCGGTCGAGGAACTGACGCTCGCCAATCTCGAGATCATCCGCGCGGGCGGCTTCACCACCGGCGGGTTCAACTTCGACGCCAAGGTCCGCCGCCAGTCGATGGACGCGGTCGACCTGTTCCACGGCCATGTCGGCGCGATCGACGTCGTCGCAAAGGGCCTGCTCAATGCGGCAGCGCTGATCGAGGACGGTCGCCTCGATGCGATCAAGACCGAGCGGTATGCCGGTTGGGATGCGGACTTCGGGCAGAAGGTCGGTGGTCTCGATCTGGCAGGGATCGCGGATCTCGCGGTCGAGCACAGCATCGACCCGCAGCCGCGCTCGGGCCGTCAGGAGCGGATCGAGAATCTGATCAACCGCTTCATCTGATCGGTCGCCTTGACCAAGTAAACAGGAAAGGCCGCGAGCAGATATGCTCGCGGCCCTTTTTGTATTTCATGGGGTGCGATGCCTTCCGCGTATCGAGGTCACGTCACCGCGGATTGGAAACCATCCCGTGGGGCATGTCCGTTACCAAAATCGAATATCCACGCGCGCCGCAACGCCAGGAAGAATACCGTGATCGTCGCGATCCAGTTGACCGGCACCAAGGTCAGATCCATCATCTGCCGACCAAACAGGGGAGCCAGATAGGCAAGCGCGAGAATGCTTTTTTCCTGAGCCAGCCACCCACGCGTTCGAGCATCGGCAACGATAAAGCAGAGCGCACCGCCCAGAATGACCAAATCATAATCCAGGGCATAGGGCGTTGAAAGCAACGCCGCACTGCACACGGCCGAACCGCGCACGCACGCACTTGCCCAGCGCGCCGTGATCGCCGCTCCAGTGATCGCAAGCACTGTCGTAACGCCCTGCACCGCATAGGCGATGGGCACCGCTCCCCCCCACGCTCGGACCAATGCAAAGGCCGTGATGATTTTCTCCCATCCGGTCTGACCCGTTTCGATGACGATGGCACGGGTCGGACCCAGCGATTCATAAAATCCGGCCCATACCGGCCACCCCCAGACCGCCAACGTGAGCGCAACCAACCCGCACGATGACAGCGCCGCGCCCAGAAAAACCCGGCGATCCCGCAAGACAATCAGCACCACGGGAAGCAGGACCGCAAACTGCGGTTTGTAGACGAGACATCCCAGCAGCAGCCCGGCCACCCACGGACGCCGATCGATCAGCAACAGCCCACCCGCCAGCAAGCTTGCGGTGAGAAAGGCGTTCTGGCCGTGGCCGATACAGACGAAGCTGGCCGGTGCCGCAATTACCGCAAGTGCGGACATGGGCCCGGGCACAATCCGGCGCGCTACTGCCAACGCTGCGGCAAGCGTCGTGCCCTGCCACAGCGCCAGCGCGGCGAGATACGGAAGGGTTGCGAGTCCGCTTGCAACCAGAAGAAATGGGGGTGGGTAATGCCATCCGTAGAAAGGAACCGTGCGGGAGTTATTCAGCATCTGCTGTACCCGATAATGCTCCGGCCAGACCCACGCGGCAGCGGCGCGGCTGTGATTGGCCATCCAACCGGCGGCATAAACGTCGGAGAAGTCGGTCCCGATCGGGCGCCCCTTCCAGTCGAGCGTATCATGACTGGTCAGCAGTAGCGCCGCATAAGAAATGATCGTCATCGCCAGCAGCGCCCCGCAGACCGATCGTATGCGCGAATCCACCCAATCGCCACTATGCCAGCTTCTGTTCATGGGCGAACGGTAGCAACGCTCGCCTAACATACCCTTCCTGTCTCCAGGGGTGTGCTCAACATCCTTGCGAACCACCGCCGACGCGCGCGGATGGCGTCATGCGGACGCGATTGCCGTAGCGGCCGGATCGAACGAGCGAAATGACCGCTCTAGGAGCTTAGGGCAGAGGCAAGAAGGTCACTCCCCGCCCCAACCCTCACCGCAAGCTCCGCAACCGCTCCAGATCCTCGGGCCGGTCCACGTCGAGCAACTCCGCTTCCGGCGCGATCACATGTCGCCCTGCCCGCACCATCGCGCGCGCGCCCTCTTCGCCCTCCAGCGTCAGCAACGCCTCGAACTGATCCGCCCCGAACACCGCGGGTGGGGTCGGGTGGACGCCGTTGCTCGACGCGATCACCGCATCCCGCCCCGATGCCGCCTCCAGCAGTCGGTAGATGTGCGTCGCGGTCACGCGCGGCATGTCCGCCAGCGCGATCACCACCGCGTCGCACCCGATTTCGCGCGCAGCGGCCACGCCGAGCTTGACCGAGCCCGACATGCCGTCCCCCGGATCGTCATTGTGGATCACGCGGTAGCCGCGGCTGGCGAAATCGAGGTCCGACCCCGAGCAGATCGCCAGCCGCGCCTTGAACGGCATCGCTTCCAGCGCGGTCACGACATGGAAGGCAAGCGGCTTGCCGAGGAAGTCCTGCTGGAGCTTGTCCAAATCCCCGAACCGAACCGAACGCCCCGCCGCCAGCAGGATCAGCACACAACGATCCGGGGTCAGCACCGCGCTCATCCCTTCCTGCGTTCGTCCACGTTGAACGCGCCCACCATCGCCGCCGCGATCGACAGCGCGATTTCCGCCGGGCCGACCGCGCCGATGTCGATCCCGACGGGCGCATCGATCCGGTCGAGGTCCGCCTCCGACACGCCCGCCGCGGCGAGCCGCTCGCGCCGTGCGGCATGGCTTCGCCGCGAGCCGAGCGCACCGACATAGGCGGTCGGATGCGCAAGCGCCGCGATCAGCGCGGGATCGTCGATCTTGGTATCGTGGCTGAGCGTCACCACCGCAGTCGCGGGGCCGGGATCGAGCGCCTCGACCGCCTCGTCGGGCCAGCGATCGTCGAGCGTGACGCCGGGGAATCGTTCCTCGGTCAGGAAGCGCGCGCGCGGATCGATCACGGTCGTCGCGATCCCCATCTCGCGCGTGAGGCCAGCGAGCGCCTGTGCGATCTGCACCGCGCCGACGATCAGCAACCGACGTGGCGGATCGTAGCGGTTGACGAACGCAGCACCCTCCTGCGGGCGGAGCGAGCTCTGGCCCGACGCGAGATCGGTCACCACCTGCAACGCCTTGCCGTCGTCGCGCGCTTCGGCGATCCGGTCGAACAGTTCGGGGTCGAAGCCTTCGGCCGACACCGGCTGGACCAGCACCGAAATCTCGCCCCCGCACGGCAGCCCGACTTCCCACGCCGCGGCATCCGCGATGCCGTAATTCTTGAGCTGGAACGGCGCCCCCGCGATTACCTCGGCGGCGGTCGTGAGGATGTCGTTCTCGACGCATCCGCCCGAGACCGATCCCTCGAACCGGCCATCGGCATGGACGAGCATATGGCTCCCGCGCGGACGTGGCGCGGAGCCCCAGGTCGACACCACGGTGGCGAGCGCGAGTGGGGCGCCCTTCCACTGGGTGGCGGCATTCAGCACGGAATCATTGTCAGCCATCTCTACTCCCTCTCCCGCTTGCGGGAGAGGGCCGGGGAGAGGGGCGTGCCTCAAACCGGCCATCACCCTAGTCACACTGCCCTCTCCCCGACCCTCTCCCCGGAAGGGGAGAGGGAGAACTACATATCCGGCAATCCGCCGAGGATCTTGTCGAGCGTCAGCGGGAAGTCGCGCACCCGCACCCCGCACGCATTGTAGATCGCGTTGGTCACCGCGGCCCCCGCGCCCGAGATCGACAGTTCGCCCAGCCCCTTCACCCCGATCGGATTGGCGTGGCGGTCGATGTGCTCGATGAACAGCACGTCGAGCGGCGGCACGTCGGCATGGCTCGGGATGTGATATTCGCCGAGGTCGTGGTTGACGAACGCACCATGGCGCTGGTCGAGCACCGCGTCCTCCATCAGCGCATAGCCGATCCCCCAGATCATTCCGCCGATCGCCTGGCTGCGCGCCAGCTTGGCGTTGAGGATCCGTCCCGCCTCGAACACACCGAGCATCCGGCGGACGCGGACTTCGCCGGTCACGCTGTTGACCGCAACCTCGGCGAACTGTGCGCCGTGCGCTGCCTGGCTGTAGGTCTTGGCGTTGCTCCCCTGGCTGATCTTGCCAAGCGCCGCGAGCGGTTCGCTGCCGACCAGCTCGGACAGCGGCACGCGGCGGTTACCCGCGATCGCATGGCCGTCCTTGAGCGTCATGTCCTTGGGATCCGCCTGCATCCGCTCGGCAAGCGTCGCGACGATATCCTCGCACGCAAGCGCGACCGACGATCCGGCGCTCGCCGCGCCGAACGACCCGCCCGACCCGGCACCCGGCGGCAAATCGGTATCGCCGAGGATCACATCGACACAATCCATCTGCAAACCGAGCGATTCTGCGGCAATCTGGCCTAGAATCGTGTAACTTCCGGTACCGATATCGGTCATATCGGTCTCAATTCGCGCACGTCCGTCGGGCGAAAGCGTCACGCGCGCCTGTGAATCGACCAACAGGTTGATCCGGACCGCGGCCGCCATCCCCATGCCGATCAGCCACTCGCCGTCACGCACCTGCCCCGGCCGCGGCGACCGTTTGGCCCAGCCGAACCGCTCCGCGCCCTTGTCGAGACACTCCACCAGAGCGCGCGTCGAGAACGGCGCGCCCGTCATCGGATCGACGGGCGGCTCGTTTAACTTCCGAAAATCAATGGGATCGCGCCCGAGCGCCTCCGCCATTTCGTCGATCGCGGTTTCGAGCGCGAGCATGCCCACAGCCTCGCCGGGCGCACGCACCGCGCCTGCCTGAACCATGTCGAGCGTGACGATCTTGTGCGTGAAGTGCCGCACCGGCGCATCGTACAAGGCGATCGACCCCAGCGCGACTGGCTCCATGAACCCGCCGTCCGGCCCCTGGCTCACCACGCTGTCATGCGCCAGCGCAGTCAATTTGCCATCCTTATCAGCGGCTAAGCGGATGCGCTGATGCGTATCGGTGCGGCGATAGACGTTGTGGAACAGCTGGGTCCGCGCCATCGCGATCTTGACCGGACGCCCGACCTTCTGCGCCGCGATCGCCGCAAGCACCGCTTCCGGCCCGAGCATCTTTCCCCCAAAACCGCCGCCGATATAGGGCGACAGGATACGAACCTTGTCCGCTTCGATCCCCACCGACTTGGCCAGAATGCCCTTGGCGGCGTGAAGGATCTGCAAGCTCGAATGGAGCGTCAGCGTGTCGCCGTCCCAGATGGCGACGGATGCATGCGGCTCCATCGCGGCATGCACTTGATTCGGCGTGGTATAAACCTGATCGATCGTCACCACGGCATCCATCATCGCGGCATCGATATCGCCCTTGGCCATATCCTGCAGACGGCTGTCCTTGGGCGGGCCGCTGGCGTCGGCGACGTTCGCCATCGTGTCGAACCGACCCTGTGCGGGCTCGATCGTCATCGTCACCGCCTTGGCGGCATCACGCGCGGCTTCGAAGCTGGTCGCGACCGCGACGCCAACAATCTGATCCCAATGGTCAATTTCGTCGTTACCGGCATGCGCCGGAACGAACGCCGCGGCCTGCCGCGGAATGCGCGGGTCATCGAGGATGACGTCGAGCACGCCGGGCAGGCTGCGCGCGGCATCGGCATCGAAGCCGCTGATCTTGCCCTTGGCAGCGGGGGCGGTGATCAGATAGCCGTAGGCCACCTCCCCCGCGACCGAATGTTCGTAGCCGTAGCGCGCCGCGCCACTGACCTTGAGCGCGCCTTCGCTACGGTCGAGTGCGGCACCCAATACTCCCTGAACGCCCCGGTCCAACGCGAGACCGGAATGATCGGCGTCCATCTTGAAGTCGGCCATGATATTCCCCGCCAGGGCCTGCCCTTAGAGTGCGGGCAGGCCGTCCAACACCTTGTCGAGCGTAAATGGGTAATCGCGCACGCGAAAGCCAGTGGCGTTGTAAACGGCATTGGCGATCGCCGCACCTGCACCCGAGATCCCAAGCTCACCAATCCCCTTGGCGTGCATCGGATTTGCATGGATGTCGCGTTCCTCAAGGAACTCGACTTCCAGCTGCGGCACGTCCGCGTTCACCGGCAAGTGATATTCCGCGAGGTCGCGGTTCACCAGCTTCCCGTTGCGCGGATCGTGGATCAGATCCTCAGTCAGCGCGGTGCCGATCCCGAAGGTCATGCCGCCGAGGCACTGCGAGCGCGCGGTCTTCGCGTTGAGGATCCGCCCCGCCGCGAACACGCCGAGCATCCGGCGAACGCGGATTTCACCCGTCACGGCATTGACGCCGACTTCGGCGAAATGCGCGCCGTACGACGACTGGGTCGTTTCCTTTTCCTGCTTGCCTGGCTTGATCGACCCGACCGCGACGATCCCCTCGCCCGCCAGCTCGCCCAGCGGGACGCGACGGTTGTCGGCAATCGCGTGACCGTCCTTGAGCGTCAGCGCGTCGACGTCGACACCCATCGCCTTGGCTATCTTCTCGCGGATCGCTTCCGCCGCGAGATAGACCGACGTTCCGCTAGACCCTGCACCGAACGAACCGCCCGAACCCGCCGCAGTCGGGAAGTTGGTATCGCCCAGCTGGACCTCGACATGCTCCAGCGGAAGGCCGAGGACTTCGCCTGCGATCTGGCCGAGGATGGTGTAGGTTCCGGTGCCGATGTCGGTCATGTCGGTCTCGACCGTGGCATGACCCGTGGCCGACAGCGTCACGCGCGCTTCCGACGGCTGGAGCATGTTGGCACGCGCAGCCGCGGCCATGCCGATGCCGACGAGCCACTCGCCCTCACGGCGCGTGCCCGGCGTCGCATTGCGCTTGTCCCAGCCGAAACTGGCCGCACCGACGTCCATGCACCGCACCAGTTCGCGCGACGAATGGGGCACGTTCTTCTCGGGGTCCTGCGCGGGCTCGTTGATCCTGCGAAACTCGATCGGGTCGAGCCCGAGCTTCTCCGCCAGCTCGTCCATCGCGCCTTCCAGCGCGAGCATCCCGACCGCTTCGCCCGGCGCGCGCATCGACCCGGACACAAGCCAGTCGAGCCGGACGAGGTCATGGTTGATCTCGCGATTCTCGGCATCGTACATGAAGTGCGTCGCCTGGCCGGTCGGCTCGAAATAGTCGTCATCGGCGAGGTTCGAGGCGATCGTGTCGTGGCCGAGTGCGGTCAGCTTGCCGTCGGTGGTTGCCCCCAGACGAATCCGCTGCTCGGTGTTCGACCGGCGAACGGTCGCATCGAAGACTTGCTGACGCGCCATCACGCACTTGACCGGACGACCAAGGACACGCGCCGCCAAAGCCGCCGCGACCGATTCCGGTGCGATCCCGAGCTTCGACCCGAAACCACCGCCGACATAGCGCGCGACGATCCGGATCTTGGACTCACTCACGCCGAGCGCGGCGGAGAGCTGCTTCACATCCTGCCCGAGCAACTGGTACGACCCGTGGATCGTCAGATTCCCCCTGTCGTCCCACGATGCGATACTGGCATGCGGCTCCATCGCCGCGCTGTTCTGGCTCGGCGTGGTGAAGGTCGAGTCCACAGTGACGGCAGCGTCCGCCATCGCCTTCTCGAGGTCGCCCTGCGAGAAGTGCGCGGGGATATCGCCGTCGGCGGGCTTCTCCGCTTCCGACTTCAACGCTTCGAAGTCGAACCGGCCGTCATCGGCTTCGTCATATTCGACCACGACCTGCTGCGCCGCATCGCGCGCAGCCTCGAAGCTCTCGGCCAGCACGATCGCGACCAACTCGCCGAAATACTGTACCTTTTCGACGCCCTGCGGTGCTTTCGGCGCAAGCCCCTGCGCCGGGGTGGCGATGAACTTGTCCAGATCGGTCACGACATCGATCACGCCTGGCAGCGCCTTGGCCACGTCCGAATTGACGCCGGTCACCTTGCCCTTGCCGAACGGCGCACCGACCATCACGCCATAAGCGAGATTCTCGATCGCATACTCCGCCGCATAGGTCGCCGCGCCGGAAACCTTGAGCGGCCCTTCCTTGCGGTCGAGCGGCTTGCCGATGATCCCTTGCGTGCTCGTATCGAGCAGGCTGTCGGGCGCCGGCTTGTCCATCTTCAGAGCGTTGGTCGTACTCATGCGGAAACTCCCGTCAGCTCACGCAGGCTCGCAATCAGGGTGCGGCGCGTGAGCGGAATTTTGAAATCGTTCGTACCGTAGCCCTTGGCATCCTTGAGCAATGCATCCGCCGCCGCACCGAACACTGCATCCGACGGTGCCTGACCGACCAGCGCGGCCTCGACTGCGGGGTCACGCCACGGCATCGGACCGAGCCCGCCGAACGCCAGCGACGCCGATGCGATCTTGCCGTCCTCGACCGATACGATCCCGGCGACCGACACCAGCGCGAACGCATAGGATGCACGGTCACGGACCTTGCGGTAGATCTGTTCACCCTTGGGCGGCGCCGGCAATTCGACGTGCGTGATCAGTTCGCCCGCCTCGAGAACGTTCTCGATATGCGGCGTGTCGCCCGGGAGACGATAGAACTCGCCAATCGCGATGCGACGACGATCGCCGTCTGCTTTCAGCGTCACGATCGTCGCATCGAGCGCGCGCATAGCGACCGCCATGTCGCTCGGATGCGTGGCGATGCAATGCTCGCTAGTGCCGAGGATCGCGAGGATGCGGTTGACCCCGCCGATCGCCGAACAGCCCGTGCCCGGCTCGCGTTTGTTGCAGGCGGTCGCCTTGTCATAAAAATAATAGCAACGCGTCCGCTGGAGCAAATTGCCCCCGGTCGACGCCTTGTTGCGAAGCTGCCCCGATGCGCCCGCGAGCAATGCACGGCTCAGCACGGGATACCCCTCGATCACGCGCGGATCGGCGGCGAGATCGCTGTTGGGGACGAGCGCCCCGATCGTCAGACCGCCATCCTCGCGCTCCTCGATCTTCGCGAGATCGAGCCGACTGATGTCGACCAGCGATTCCGGCGTCTCGATCTGGAGCTTCATCAGGTCGAGCAGGTTGGTCCCGCCCGCAATGAAACGTCCACCCGCAGCGACCGCGGCTTCGGGGCTGTCCGCCCGGCTATACGCGAAGGTCTTCATGCGTCCGCTGCCTCTTTCTTGGCGGGCGCGAGGCCCGAAACTTCGGAGATTGCGTCGACGATGTTGGGATAGGCCGCGCAGCGGCAAAGGTTGCCACTCATCCGCTCGGAAATCTCGTCACCGCTGAGCGAGACGCTGTCGAGCTTGTCGGTGACGTGGCTGGGCCAGCCCTTCGACACTTCGTCGAGCATGCCGACCGCCGAGCAGATCTGCCCCGGCGTGCAGTAACCGCACTGATATCCGTCATGCTTGACGAACGCCGCCTGCATCGGATGCAGATTGTCCGCGCTGCCAAGCCCTTCGATCGTCAGAATGTCATCATCCTGATGCATGACCGCGAGCGTGAGACACGAATTGATCCGGCGCCCGTTCACCAGCACGGTGCACGCACCACACTGGCCGTGGTCGCAGCCCTTCTTGGTGCCGGTCAGGCCAACGTGTTCACGCAGCACGTCGAGCAGCGACGCGCGGATATCGGGTTCTACGGTACGGGTTTCGCCGTTGATGGTGAATTGCATGGGGCAGCGCCTCCTTTTCAGTACGGGTTAACGAACATGAATGATTTGGTTTCCGCAGATACACGCGGGTTTCGGCTTTATTCTCACCCCGTCCGACGCGGCGTGCGATGCCTTGCGGCACTGTCGCTGCTGGCGGCGGTTCCGGCAATGGCGCAAGGTGCGCCGATGCCCCCGAAACAATCCCAACCGCTCTCCCCGCCAATCGTCATCGCGCACCGTGGCGCAAGCGGGTTGCGTCCCGAACATACCATCGCCTCCTACACCCTCGCGATCGAGCAGGGGGCCGATTTCATCGAGCCCGATCTGGTCCTGACGAAGGACAATGTCTTCGTCGCGCGACACGAGAATGACATCACCGGCACGACCAACGTCGCGACCCATCCCGAATTCGCCGCACGCCGCACCACCAAGCTGATCGACGGCGAGAGCCATACCGGCTGGTTCACCGAGGATTTCACGCTCGCCGAGTTGAAGACCCTTCGCGCCATCGAGCGCCTGCCCAAATTGCGCCCCGACAACGCGAAATATGACGGCCAGTTCGAGGTGCCGACGCTTGCCGAGGTAATCGCGCTCGCCAAACGCCATTCGGTCGGCGGGCGGGTCGTCGGGATCTACCCGGAGACCAAGCATCCGAGCTATTTCGCGGGCATCGGGCATCCGATGGAAGCACTGCTCGTCGCGCAACTGAAGGCAGCGGGCTGGGACAAGCCGTCCGACCCGGTGTTCATCCAGTCGTTTGAGGTCGACAATCTCAAGCGGCTGCACGGCATGACCGGGCTACGACTGATCCAGTTGATGGATGCGCGTGGCGGTCCCGCCGACCACGCTACCCCGAGCTACGCCGCGATGATCACCCCCGCCGGCCTCAAGGCTGTCGCGGCTTATGCTTACGGCATCGGCCCGGGCCTCGCGATGATCGAGGACAGCGACGCCGTGCCAACCACATTGGTGGCGGACGCGCACGCCGTCGGGCTGCGGCTCCACCCCTGGACTTTCCGCGCGGAAAACGCGTTCCTGCCCAAAAGCTTGCAGGTCGGCACCGATCCCGCGACGCACGGACACGTCGACACCGCGATGCGACGCTATCTCGCGCTTGGCGTTGACGGTTTTTTCACCGACTTTCCGGGTATTGGGGTAGAAGTGCGTAACGCCCTGAAGGAAAAACGATGAAGTACCTCCCCCTGATCGCTGCCGCGATGCTGCCGCTCGTCGCGGGCGGCTGTGTCCGGACCGCTGCCAGCATCGTGACTTTCCCGGTCAAGGCCGCGGGCAAGACGATCGACTGGACCACGACCAGCCAGTCCGAATCCGACCGGAACTACGGCCGCAAGATGCGCAAGCAGGAAGAACGCGAAGGCCGCGAGCGCCGCAAGGCGCAACGCGAGTGCCGCGAGGACCGTCGTCGCGATTGCTGATCGATCCGCCTCCCTGACGGTCGGCCTTGCGCCGCACCGTCAGGCGGCTTGCGCAGCGCTGCTTTCACCCAGAACGCGCGCAACCGCGAGCAGGACTTCGGGGCGCACCTGCACCAGCACGTGACTGCTGCGCACCTCGATCGTCCGGCCGTTCGCATCGTGGCAGATCATGCCGTTGACGAACCCGTCGCTACGGCTCCAGATCGCGGTCGACGGCACGGGCAGCGGTTCCGCCACCAGCTTGCGTTGCGCCAGCACGCCGGGCGAATCGATCCGCTCGCCGGTCAGCAGCTGGAACGTCCGCCACACGTTGGTGGCAAGCGGTGATCCCGCAAAGGGCGAGCTGATCGTGATCACTTCCGCCACCGCGTCCGGCAGCCGGTGCGCGGCGTAGCGCGCCATGATCCCCCCGAGGCTGACGCCCACCAGCGTCACACGCTGCCCGGTTTCCGCATGCAGCGACCGGACTCGCTCGAGCAACAGCGCGCCCTCAAAACCGATCGCCCGAACCCCGAGGTTGCGTCCCAGGCCCCAGCCCTCGGCGCGATACCCGAGACGCCGCAAATAGCGCCGCAGCACGACCATAGACCTGTCGCTGTTGATCATCCCGGGCAACAACAGCACCGGCCGCCCGTCCCCGCGCGGGGCCGCGTCGAGCTTGCGCCGCGCGCCCAGCAGTGATGCGAGCCCGAAGGCGGCACGCGGCAGTTCCGCGGCCCACAACAGGCGCGATGGCGGCTTCATGCCGCGAACCAGTGGAGCACGGTCGCAGAGAACGGCGTCCACGCGCCGACCCGCACACCCGCAGCGCGCAAGCCGTCCCCGGTCCAGGCGTTGCACGTGTGGATCGCGTCATATCGACCCGTTGCTGCGTAAAAGGCGTCGTCCATCCCGTATCCCGTGCGGTGCCAGCCTCGCGGCGCGAAGCTTGCCCGGATGAACGCGGCCAACCGGCGATATTCTCCCGGGCGCAACAGAATAACGCGCGCGTCCGGCCCCGGCTTGGGCATCGCGATATGCTCGACGTGGAGGACGGTCTGTCCGCTGCCGAGCGCGGCCCAGAGCATCGTCATCGGGCGCACGTCCGCCCAGGTCGGCGTCTCGACGTAGAATTTCCGATCGCCCCACCCGATCGCGACATGATCATAGGCGGCATAGCGCGGATCGGCGAGGTCGCCCGCGGGCAGCAGGTTGCGCCAATCCACCCCGGCCGCGACCTTGGGCAGCACCAGTCCGGTGTGGACCCCGTTGCTCTCGATAATGACGGGAATGCCCTGCGCCGGGCGAACCGAGCCGGCATTGGACGGGATCAAACCGCCGACCACCCCCGCGACACCGTACGCCCCCAGCACAAGCAGCAGAAGAAAAAGGCCGATTCCGACCGAAAGACGCAACTGTCGCATTCGCTTCCTGTTTCAACCGCAACGATCGCTATGGTAGGGATGATGGATGACCGATGATACGCATGTTCTCGACGCTCCCCCCGCAGAGGCCAACGCCGACTGGACCATTCCGCAAAACTGGGACGCTTTTACGGCAGAGGAGCATCGCGTCTGGGATACCCTGTTCGAACGCCAGGCGAAATTGCTGCCGGGGCGTGCTTCGAACGCCTATCTACGCGGGCTGGATGTACTCAAGCTGTCCAAGCCCGGCATTCCCGATTTCGACGAATTGTCCGAACGGTTGATGCAATTGACCGGCTGGCAGGTCGTCGCGGTGCCAGGCCTGGTGCCGGACGACGTGTTCTTCGACCATATGGCGAACCGTCGCTTCGTCGCAGGCAATTTCATCCGCCGTGCGGACCAGCTCGATTATCTGCAGGAACCCGACGTCTTCCACGACGTGTTCGGGCACGTGCCGATGCTCGCCGACCCGGTGTTCGCAGATTATCTCGCGGCCTATGGGCGCGGAGGCCAGCGTGCACAGGGACTCGATGCGCTCAAATATCTCGGGCGGCTGTATTGGTACACGGTCGAATTCGGCCTGATCGCCGAACCTGAGGGGTTGCGCATCTATGGCGCAGGGATCGTATCGAGCTTCGCCGAGAGCCGCTTTGCGCTCGACGATCCGAGCCCCAACCGGATCGCGTTCGACCTGGAACGGGTGATGCGCACCGAATATCGGATCGATGATTTCCAGCAGAACTATTTCGTCATTCCGAGTTTCGAGGAACTGTTGCGCGTAACGGTCGAGACCGATTTCGCCCCATTGTATCGCACGCTGGCGACGCAGCCCGACGTGCCGGTCGCCGAAGTGCTGCCGGGCGACACGATGATCACGAACGGAACGCAGGCCTATGCGTTGGGCAAGCGTTAACCCATTCTCTAGGAACACCGCATGATCATCGTCAGCATCCTGTACGAAGCGTCCGACCATTTCGACGAAGACTATTACATGACCCAGCACATGCCGCTGGTGCGGGACCGCTGGTCCGGCGTGCTGAGCGAAACGCGGATCCTGAAGGGGATGACAGCGCCCGACGGGACGCCGCCGCTGTACGTCATCATCGCGGAACTGTCGTTCGCGACGATGACCGATGTCGATCAGGCGATGAACGGCCCGCACGCCGCCGAGATCTTCGGCGACGTCGCCAACTTCACCGACGCCAAGCCCAAGCAGTTGATCAGCCAGACGCTCGACTGATTGGTTCGCTACAGATCCAGCGCCCAGCCATCGCGCCCCTTGGGGTCGATCGGCTGGGTCGGGACATAGCGCACTGCCCCGGCGTGCAGGCGCAGGATCGTCCAGTCGCCACGCCGATCGGTCTCGGCAAGCGCACACCCGCAGCGTTCGAACGCTGCAACGACATCGGCACGTTGCGTGTCGAGCAACCCGGCGAGCACGATCGTCGCCCCCGGTGCCGCAATCGCGGCAATCTCGGGTGCCATCGAAACGAGCGGCCCCGCCAGAATGTTGGCGATCACCAGGTCATACGGCGCACGCGCCGTGATCCCGTCGTCCAGCGTCCCGTCCGCGACGATCAGGTCGACCCCGTCGACGCCGTTCAGCGTCGCATTCTCTTCCGTCACGATAATCGCGCGCGGGTCGATGTCGGTCGCGACGATCTCCGCCTGCGGCCATAGATGCCGTGCGGCGAAGGCCAGCAGCCCGGTGCCCGTCCCGATGTCGATCGCGCGCGTAAAGGACTGTTCCGCCATCCGGTCGAGCATCGCAAGGCACCCCGACGTGGTCGCATGGTGCCCCGTGCCGAACGCCTGCCCCGCCTCGATCAGGAACGCGCGGCCACCGGCGGGAACATCCGCCGGATGCGCGCTGGTGTGGACGACGAAGCGCCCCTCCGCGATCGGCTCGAGCCCTTGCTGACTGAGCGTTACCCAATCCTCCTCGGGCAAAGCCTCGATCTGCGGCGCGGAACCGGTGGCGCTGGGCACGAGCGCCTGGATTGCGGCGATCATCGCGGCGTCGGGTTCGTCCTCGAGATACGCGTCAAGCCGCCAATGCTCGCGGTCGTCCTCCTCGAGTTCGGTCGTCATCAGCACGACGCCGTCGGCGATATCCTCGGCGGCATCGATCGCCTCGGCTTCGGCGCGGGTGCAGGGGAGGCTCAATTTCCAGCTGGTCATGGACGTGTCCCTGCCCGCCTGAACACCGACGCGCAAGCGTCCTGCAAACCTGCTTCTCTTTGTGGCTTTGTGCCTTTGTGCGAGTCCATTCTGCCTTCTTCAGAAGAAGATTGGCCTCGCACAAAGCCACAAAGCCACGAAGGTAGAAGAGCGAGGGGTTGCGCTACGCGTCGTTATTCGTGGCGGAGCGCGTCGATTGGGTTGAGCGCGGCGGCGCGGCGGGCGGGGAAATAGCCGAAGACGACCCCGATTACCGCCGAAATGGCAAAGGCGATCATGTTGATCTGCGGATCGAACAGATAGTCGACCTTCATCACCCCCGTCAGCGACAACACCGCGATCTGCGCGACCACCAGCCCGATCAGTCCGCCCAGCATCGACAGCGCGATCGCCTCGACCAGGAATTGCAACAGCACCTCCCCCGCCACCGCGCCGATCGCAAGGCGGATACCGATCTCACGCGTGCGCTCGGTCACCGAGACGAGCATGATGTTCATGATCCCGATCCCGCCGACGACGAGACTGATCCCCGCCACCGCGGTGACGATCCCGGTCAGCAACGTCGTCGATTGCGTCAGCGTCGCCGAAATCTGCGCGGTATCGAAGATGTTGAAATCATCGTCCTTGCCCCCGGTGATGTTGCGCCGTTCGCGCAGCAAATCCTCGATCGCCGCCTGCACCGATCCGGTCGAGTACGCCTGGTCGACCCCGACCAGCATCAGCTTCAGGTCGGTCGACCCGGTGAAGCGGCGCTGCACCGCTTTTAGCGGCATGATCACGACATCGTCCTGATCCCCGCCGAACCCCGCCTGTCCGCGCGCCGACAGACGACCGATCACGTCGCACGAGATCCCGCCGATCCGCATCCGCGTGCCGAGCGGCGAGCCGCCGCGATACAGGTTCGTGTTGACGGTATTGCCGATGATGCAAACCGATTTGCCCGCGCCCTCTTCTGCTGGCGTGAACGTGCGGCCCTCGGTCAGTGGCCACGGCTGGACCTGGAAATAGGCGTTGGTCGTGCCGTTGAGCGTGGTCGACCAGTTCGCACCTTCGTAGATCGCGGTCGCGGTCGTGCCCGCCTGCGCGGCGACCGCAGTGACGCCCGCAATCTGGTCGCGGATCGCGACTGCGTCCGCGGGCTTGAAGTCGGGCGGCCGCGGCCCGCCGCCGCCGCGTCCGAACCCCTGACCGGGCCGGACCTGGAGGATATTGGTGCCGAGCGAGGAGATCGACTTCTGGACCGCAGCGGTCGTCGCCTTGCCGAGCGTGACCATCGTGACGACCGCGGCCACGCCAATGATGATCCCGAGCGTGGTGAGGAACGAGCGCAACTTGTGCCGCGCGATCGAGCGGAGTGCTAGCGAGAGCGTCGTACCGAACATTATCTCAGCCCCTCCCCTTCAGGGGAGGGGTTGGGGTGGGGCCGTGCAGCATTCCGACGCTGTGGTGAAGGCACGGCCCCACCCCCAACCCCTCCCCTGAAGGGGAGGGGCTTGTTTGTTGCGCGCGTCACGACACCACCTCGTCCTGCCGATGCTGCGTATCGATCCGCTCCACCAGCCCGTCCTTGAAATGCACGATCGTCCGCGCGAACGCAGCCATTTCAGGTTCGTGCGTCACCATGATCACCGTGATCCCGCTGTCGCGGTTCAACCCCGCGAGCAATTCCATGATCTCGACCGACCGCTCCGAATCCAGATTCCCCGTCGGTTCGTCGGCAAGCAGCACCGCAGGGCTGGTGACGATCGCGCGCGCAATCGCAACGCGCTGCTGTTGCCCACCCGATAGCTCGGCCGGCGTATGGTCCCACCAGTTCGCAAGGCCCACCTTGTCGAGCGCTGCCATCGCCGCCGCCCGCCGCGCAGCCTTCGCATCACCACGATACAGCAACGGCAGCTCGACATTCTCCAGCGCGGTGGTGCGCGCGAGCAGATTGAACCCTTGGAACACGAAACCCAGATACTTCCGCCGCAACAAGGCGCGCTGATCGCGGTCGAGCGTCTCGACATGGACGTTCTTGAACGCGAACGTCCCGCCGGTCGGCACGTCGAGGCAGCCGAGGATGTTCATCGTCGTCGACTTGCCCGATCCGCTCGCGCCCATCACCGCGACGAAGTCGCCCTGCGCGATATCGAGGTCGATCCCCTTGAGCGCGAGGAACGCGGTCGCACCGTCGCCGTACCGCTTGATGACGTTGCGCAGCGAGATGATCGGCGCGACCGCAGCCGCCTCCGATACCGCGGGCGAGGCGGGGTTACTGGCCACCGCCCTGCCCGCCCGACCGCCGCCGCTGGCCGCTTCCGCCGCCTGCGCCATTCGCATCCTTCGCAAGCTGCCCGGTAATCACCTTGTCGCCGGGCTTGAGTGCGCCGCCGAGAACCTCGGTCATCGATCCGTTGCTTTCGCCGGTGGTGATATCGACCGATTTGGGCGTCCCTTCGGCGGTCAGCACATAGACCGTCTGCGCGCCACCGCGCTTGACGGTCTCGCCCTTGCCGCTGTTCGCGCCGCCACGCCGACGCGGGCGGGGCACCAAGGCACCTGCGATCCCGCTGCTGCCGGTCGAAGCCCCAGTGTCGGTCGGCTTGAACCGCAGTGCGGCATTGGGGACGAGCAGAACGTTGGGCTTTGCGGTGGTCACGATGTCGGCGGTCGCGGTCATCCCCGGGCGCAGTTGCAGGTTCGCGTTTCCGACCGACAGCTTCGCGCTATAGGAAACGACCTGCCCCGCCGTCGTCGCGGTCGTGGTGGTCGATGTCGTCGATTGCGCACTCAGGTTCGATCCGAGATCGACCCGGGTGATCGTCGCTGGGAAGCTCTTGCCCGGGAAGGCGTCGACCGCAAAGCTCGCGGCCTGCCCTTCCTTGACCGACCCAACGTCCGCTTCGTCGATCGCGACCTCGAGCTTCATCCGGCTGAGATCCTCGGCAATGACGAACAGCGTCGGCGTGCTGAACGAGGCGGCGACGGTCTGTCCCGGCTCGATCTGGCGCGCGAGCACCACGCCGTTGACCGGCGACCGGATCACCGTCTTGACCAGCTGAGTCGCGTTCGACGACAGCGTCGCGCGCGCGGAGGCCACGTTCGCTTGTGCCGCGCGCACGTTGGCCACCGCGCGCGCGCGATCGGCCCGCGCCTGGTCGAGCTCGGTCTTGGCGGGAACCCGCCCGCCCGACAGCCGGCTGACTTCCTCGAAGCGCGTGAGCGTCGCGGACGATTGTGCGAGCGTCGCCTGATTCTGTGCGACCGTCGCGACCGCGTTATCGAGCGCCGCCTGGCTCTGGTTGACCGCATCCTGGAACCGCGACGGATCGACCAGCGCGAGCGGTTGGTTCTTGGTCACGCGGTCGTTGACGTCAACGACCACCTTTGTGACGAGGCCCGACAGCTCCGAGCCGACCTCAACCTGATTGGTCGGCGCCAGCTTGCCCGTTGCAGATACGCTGACCGACAACGCCCCGCGCTCGACCGCGGCGGTCGCATAGTCGGGCTTCTCCGCTCCGGCGAAACAGCTCTTGAGCGCGAGCAGCAACAGCACGACGCCGAGAGCGACAAGTACCCATTTCCCCCAGCGCTTCCACGCCGGAACGGGTTTGGTACCCAGAAAGGCATCGAGATCGCCGTTGGGCTGGGTCGGGGAGGTGCTGGCCATTTAGCGTTCCTGGCGGACGATGGGGTTCGACGCGGGTGCGGCGATGACGGCGGTCGGGTCGGCGCTGCTGTCCCACCCGCCGCCGAGCGCGAGGAACAATTGGACGAGCGCGGTGGCGCGGTCCGATTGCGCCTGGCTAAGCCCGTTGCGCGCGTTCAGCAGCGCGGTCTCGGTGGTGTTGAGCGTGAGGAAGTCGGTCAGTCCCGCGCGATACTGGCTGCGCGACAGGATCGCGCTGTTGTTGGCGGCGTCGAGCGCGATCGAGAATTGCTCGACCCGGCGCTTGGCCGAATCGAGCGCGACCACGGCGTTCTCAACATCCTCCAGACCCTGCAGGACGGTCGACTTGTACGCCGCGAACGCGCCCTCGGCGGCGGCTTCGCTGCTGCGCACCTGCGAGCGCAACCGTCCGCCGTTGAAGATCGCCTGCGTCAGCCCGCTGAACACCTGCCCCGCGATCGTCTGAAACAGATTGGTGATCTTGGAGGCGTCGGTCGACAGGCTGCCACTGATCGCGAACGCGGGATAAAGCTGCGCCTTGGCGACGCCGATCTGCGCGGTCGTCGCGGCAAGCGAGCGTTCGGCGGCGCGCACGTCGGGTCGCTGCCGCAAGGTGTCGATCGGAACGCCCACCCCCACGCTGTCCGGCCCGTTCGGGATCAGGCGCGGCGCGGCGAGTTCGGCTTTGAGCGCGCCGGGCGCCTGCCCCGTCAGCACGCCGATCCGCGACACCGCCGCATTGTAATTCTGTTCGATCGTCGGGATCGTCGCGGCGGTACTCGCCCGCTGCGACCGCGCCTGTTCGACATCGACCGACGACACCAGCCCGGCCTGAACGCGGAAGCCCGCGATCTCGAGATTATCGTCCTGCAGCCGCAGCGATTCCTGCGCATTGCCGAGCTGTGCCTGATACAGTCGCGCGAGCAGATAGTTGCGCGCCGCTTCCGCTTCGGTCGACAGCGCGATCGTCGCCAGATCATAGCCCGCGGTCTCATATTGTGCGCGGCTCGCCTCGACGGTGCGGCGGATCTCGCCGAACAGCCCGACCTGATATTGCACGTCCGCGCCGAGCGACAACGTATCGCCCGATCCGCGACCCGTGATGACGGTCGCGCCGCCGGGCAGCGTCGTGGTGCCGCCAAGGATGCTTTGCGACCGCGTATAGCCGCCCGACCCGTTGAGCGTCGGCAGCAGTTGCGCGCGCGACTGGACCAGCGATTCCCGCGCTTGCCGCAACCGCGCGACCGATTGCGCGATATCGAGGTTGTTGGCGCGCGCACGCTCGACCACGCTGGTCAGCAGCGGATCGTTGAACTGCGTCCACCACGCGGTCAGGTCCCCGCGCGCCTGCGCCGGCAAGGGCACAGAATAGACGTCGGGAACCCCGAGAGCAGTCGGCGACGCCGGATGGTAATCCGGGCCGACCGTGCAGGCCGCGATCGGCAACGTCAGGGAGAGCAGCAGGATCGGGCGGAGGCGCATTCGTCCTATGTGGCTAACACACCGCGCCCGGTCCACCGAATAGTTGTCGCAATATGTCGCGACGGAGTGTTCTGACGTTATTCCATTTCGAGGATGATCGCGTCGACCGCCAGACTGTCGCCCGTCTTGGCATTGACCGTCTTGACCGTCCCGGCCTTTTCGGCGCGCAGGATGTTCTCCATCTTCATCGCCTCGACCACGGCAAGTGGTTGTCCCGCCTCGACCTTGTCGCCGACCCCGACGTCCAGCCGCATCAGTAGGCCCGGCATCGGGCACAGCAGGAACTTCGACAGATCGGGCGGGATCTTCTCGATCAGATGCTGCGCATAGGGCGCGACATGCGCGGGCAATACGCGCGCTTCGTGACTAGCCCCGCGCGTAGTCAGCCGGAAACCGCCGCGCGTGCGGACGATCTTCACGCTCAGGTCGGCGTCGTCGATCTCGGCATGCACCATCCGGTCGCCGGGGGTGTATTCCAGCCCGATGTCCAGATCGTCGCCGTCAATGGTGACGCCGTCGGTCGAAATGTCGACGACATGCGTAGCGTCGCCGATCTTGACCGACCATTGTGCGGGCGGGCGCAGCCGCTTGCCGAGCTGGCCATCGATCCGGCGCGCACGATCTGCTTCGGCGGTCGCGGCGAAGGCGGCGATCGCGGACAGGTCGCGGATGAGGTCGTCCGACGCGGGCGCGCCGTGGAAGCCGTCGGGATATTCCTCGGCGATGAACCCTGTGGTGATGTTACCCGAGCGGAAACGCGGGTGCTGCATCAGCGCGGAGAGGAAGTCGATGTTGTTGCCGGGGCCGGTGATCTCGAACGCATCGAGCGCGGCGATCTGTTCGTCGATCGCTTCCTCGCGGGTCGGCGCCCAGGTGATCAGCTTGGCGATCATCGGGTCGTAGAAGATGCTGACCTCACCGCCTTCGCGCACGCCGTCGTCGACACGGACGTAAGCTGCTCCTTCTTGCCCCTCCCCTTCAGGGGAGGGTGCGGAGGCTGCTTCTTCTTGCCCCTCCCCTTCAGGGGAGGGGTAGGGGGTGGGGGCGGTCTCACCGAGCCCGACGTCGGTTGAGTCGGCTGCACGGCCCCACCCCAACCCCTCCCCCGAGGGGGAGGGGCTTAGATCGGTATAAGGCGTGCCCACACTCTCCGGCGGCTGATACCGCACCAGCCGCCCCGTGCTCGGCAAGAACCCGCGATACGGATCCTCCGCATAAACCCGGTTCTCGATCGCCCAGCCCTTGAGCGTCACGTCGTCCTGCCCGAACGGCAACGCCTCGCCCGCCGCCACGCGGATCATCAGCTCGACCAGATCCAGCCCGGTCACCGCCTCGGTCACCGGATGCTCGACCTGGAGCCGGGTATTCATCTCGAGGAAATAGAACCCCTCCCCCGTCGTATCCGCGCCCGACACGATCAGCTCGACCGTCCCCGCCGAATAATACCCGACCGCCCGCGCCAGGGCGACCGCCTGCTCGCCCATGGCTTTCCGCATCTTGGGCGTCACGAATGGCGACGGCGCTTCCTCGACCACCTTCTGGTGGCGGCGCTGGATCGAGCATTCACGCTCGCCGAGATAGACGATGTTGCCGTGCTGATCGCCCATCACCTGGATCTCGATGTGGCGCGGCGATTCGATGAATTTCTCGATGAACACGCGGTCATCGCCGAACGACGCCAGCCCCTCGCGCTTGGTCGCCTCGAAGCCCTCGCGGACGTCCTGCTCGGAATACGCCAAGCGCATCCCCTTGCCGCCGCCGCCCGCGCTGGCCTTCATCATCACCGGATAACCGATGTCGCTCGCGATCCGCACCGCCTCGTCGGTGTCCGCGATCTCGCCCAGGAACCCGGGGACGACGTTGACGCCCGCCGCCTTGGCCAATTTCTTGGACTCGATCTTGTCCCCCATCGCGGCGATCGCTTTCGGGGGAGGCCCGACGAACGCGATCCCCGCATCGGCACAGGCACGCGCGAAGCTCTCGCGTTCGGACAGGAAGCCGTAGCCCGGATGAATGCAGTCCGCGCCGGTCTCCTTGGCGGCGAGCAGGATCAGGTCGGCGAGCAGATAGCTCTCGCCCGCCGGCGGCGGCCCGAGCCGGACGCTCTCGTCCGCCATCAGCACATGCGGCGCGCGCGCGTCCGCGTCCGAATAGACCGCGACCGTCGCGATCCCCATCTTCTTGGCGGTCCGCATGACGCGGCAGGCAATTTCGCCGCGGTTCGCGACCAGAATTTTCTTGAACATCACTCGCCCTAAACTGTGCCGTCTCCCCGAACGGATGCCGGGTGCGGACTGATCGTTATTGGTACCAGATCATCGATTTGAGTTGCGCCGTGCGCGCGCGCGTCAGGCGTGTGCGGCACGCCGCCATCGTCATGCCCTGCGCGGAGCCGCCCGCATATTGCCCGCCCTCGATCACACACTGCGTATCGCGGAACTGAAGCCACGCGCGCTGGCTCGCGAGCAACGACGCCGCGAAGCCGAACCCGCCACCGCGCGACGTGTCCTGCCCGTCGCGGCGCTTCATATACGCATAGGTGCGCTTCCACTGCGCGGTCATCGCCGCATCCGCCTGCGCGTAGCTCGACCCGGCGGTGCGGTTCATGTCCGCCTGCGTCTGGACCGGCGCGGCAGTGGCGACCAGCAGCGCGATCAGCAGCATGTCTTCTCCTTCCGCATCGGTTCCTCGCCGACCATCGGGACCAGCCCGAGCTTGGCCAGCAGCGCGGCGTCCTTGTCGTCCCCGGCATTGCCCGTCGTCAGCAACTTGTCGCCGGTGAAGATCGAATTCGCGCCCGCCATGAAGCACAGCGCCTGCGTCGCATCGGACATGCTCTCGCGCCCCGCCGACAGCCGCACCATGGAGAGCGGCATGGTGATCCGCGCGACCGCGACGGTGCGGACGAACTCGATCTCGTCAATCGCGGCGAGCGGGGTATCCGCCAGCATGTTGCCGAGCACCGTGCCCTTGACCGGCACCAGCGCATTGACCGGCACGCTCTCCGGGTGACGCGGCAAGGTGGCGAGCGCATGGATGAAGCCGACGCGATCCCCGCGCGTCTCGCCCATCCCGACGATCCCGCCGCAGCACACGTTGATCCCCGCTTCGCGCACATGATCGAGCGTATCGAGCCGGTCCTGGAAAGTGCGCGTGGTGATGACTTCGGCGTATTTCTCCGGCGAAGTGTCGATGTTGTGGTTGTAATAATCGAGGCCCGCATCGGCGAGCTGCTGCGCCTGATGCGGCGCGAGCATGCCCAGCGTCATGCAGGTTTCCATCCCCATCTGGCGGACGCCCTGCACCATCTCGATGATCGCGGGCATGTCCTTGTCCTTGGGGTTGCGCCACGCCGCGCCCATACAGAAGCGCTGGCTCCCCGCGTCACGTGCCTGCGCCGCGGATTGCAGCACCGCGCGGACGTCCATCAGCTTGCTGGCTTTCAATTCGGTGTCGGCGCTGGCGGACTGGTTGCAGTATCCGCAATCCTCGGGGCAGCCGCCGGTCTTGATCGACAGCAGCGTGCACAGCTGCACCTGCCCCGCGGCATGATGCGCGCGGTGGGTGGTCTGCGCGCGGAACATCAGTTCGTCGAAGGGCAAGTCGAACAGCGCAGCAATGTCCTGGCGCGTCCAGTCGTTCCTGGTCTGCCCCTCCCCTTCAGGGGAGAGGATGGGGGTGGGGGACGTCTCACCGAGCCCGACGTCGGTTAAGTCCGCTGCACGGCCCCACCCCAACCCCTCCCCCGAGGGGGAGGGGCTTTGAACGGCGGTCAGTCCATCAGTCATTCCACATTTCCCTCAACCGGGGGCATATTATGCCCCAGCAATCGCAACACTTCGCCCGCCGCCTCGACCAGATTGGTCCCGGGCCCGAAAATCCCCTGCACGCCCGCGTCGCGCAACGTCTGATAATCCTGCGCGGGGATCACCCCGCCTGCGATCACCTTGATGTCGCCGCGCCCGGCGTCGCGCAGATGGCCGATCAGCTCGGGGATCAGCGTCTTGTGCCCCGCCGCGAGCGACGACGCGCCGACCACGTCGACATTGCGCGCAATCGCGAGCGCGGCGGCCTCGGCGGGCGTCTGGAACAACGGCCCCGGCACGACCTCGAACCCGAGATCGCCGAATGCCGACGACACGAGGTTCGCGCCGCGATCATGCCCGTCCTGCCCCATCTTGGCGACGAGCATCCGCGGGCGGCGGCCATTGCGCGTCTCGAGCGAGACGACGCCTTCCTTCAGCCCCTGCCACGCCGCGTCGAACTCGTGCGCGCCGCCGTAGATGCCTGAAACCGGCGTCGGCACGGTATCATACCGCCCGAACACATCCTCCATCGCGGAGGAGATCTCGCCAAGCGTCGCCCGTTGCCGCGCGCATTCGACCGCAAGCGCGAGAAGGTTCGACTCCATTCCTCCCCCAACGGGGGAGGTGGCAGCCGAAGGCTGACGGAGGGGTTCTGCCGCAAGCGCTGCGCCCGGATCGACCCCTCCACCGTTCGCTGAATGCTTACGGTCCCCCTCCCCGTTCCGGGGAGGATTTGCTCTCGCCCCCTCGCGCAAAGCATCCAGCGCCGCCTGACACTTCGCCTCATCCCGCCCGGCCTTCGATCGCGCAATCCGCGCGATCTGCGCTTCGCGCACCGCGACGTTGTCGACGTCGAGAATGTCGATCGGGTCCTGCTCGGAAAGTTTGTACTTGTTGACGCCGACGATCACGTCCTCGCCCTTGTCGACGCGCGCGGCACGCCCGGCAGACGCCTCTTCAATCATCGCCTTGGGCCAGCCCGCCGCGACCGCCTGCGCCATCCCGCCCTCGGCCTCGACGCGCTGGATGATCTCCCACGCCTTCTCAACGAGTTCCTCGGTCAGGCTCTCGATGTAATAGCTACCGCCGAGCGGATCGACGACCTTGGTCATCCCCGTCTCTTCCTGCAGCACGATCTGCGTGTTGCGCGCGATCCGCGCCGAGAAATCGGTCGGCAGCGCGATCGCCTCGTCGAGCGCGTTGGTGTGAAGACTTTGCGTCCCCCCCAGCATCGCCGCCATCGCCTCGACCGTGGTGCGGATCACGTTGTTATACGGGTCCTGCTCGGTGAGCGACACGCCAGACGTCTGGCAATGCGTGCGCAGCATCTTGGAGCGCTCGTCCTTCGCGCCGAGATCGGTCATCACGCGGTGCCACAGTTTCCGCGCCGCGCGCAGCTTGGCGATTTCCATGAAGAAGTTCATGCCGATCGCGAAGAAGAAGCTCAGCCGCCCTGCGAACGCATCGAGATCGAGCCCCGACGCCATCGCCGCCTTGGCGTACTCGCGCCCGTCCGCGATCGTGAACGCCAGCTCCTGGAGCTGCGTCGCCCCCGCTTCCTGCATATGATAGCCGGAAATCGAGATCGAATTGAACTTCGGCATGTGCGCCGACGTATACCCGATGATGTCCGAGATGATCCGCATGCTCGGTTCAGGCGGGTAGATATACGTGTTGCGGACCATGAACTCCTTGAGGATGTCGTTCTGGATGGTCCCGTCGAGCAGGTGCTGCGGCACCCCCTGCTCCTCGCCCGCGACGATGAAGAAGGCGAGGATCGGGATCACCGCGCCGTTCATCGTCATCGAGACCGACATCTTGTCGAGCGGAATCCCGTCGAACAGGATCTTCATGTCGTCGATCGTGTCGATCGCCACGCCCGCCTTGCCGACATCGCCGGTCACGCGCGGATGATCGCTATCGTAGCCACGATGCGTCGCCAGATCGAACGCGACCGACAGCCCCTTCTGCCCGGCGGCCAGGTTGCGACGGTAAAAGGCGTTGGACGCCTCGGCGGTCGAGAAGCCCGCGTACTGCCGGATCGTCCACGGCCGTCCCGCATACATCGAAGCGCGCACACCACGCGTGAACGGCGCGAAACCGGGGAGGCCGGGGTCGATGTCCGCCACGTCCGCCGCGGTGTAGAGCGGCTTGACGTCGATCCCTTCGGGCGTGTGCCAGGTCAGGTCCCTGCCCTTGACCTCCTTGGCCGCCGCCGCCGCCCAAGCGTCGAGCGTCGGGCGCGTGCTCGGCTCGGGAAGATCGCGTGGGGCCGGCGTGCTCCCGGCGTCCTCACCCGTATTCAGTTCAATCTCTGCCATCAGCGTCCTGTGAACTGTGGCTTTCGTTTCTGCAAGAAGGCCATGCCGCCTTCCATCGAATCCGCGGTACCCCGGACATGCCGCTGGTTTTCGGCCTCCTGGAGCATCGCCGCAGCGTAATCCGTCTCATAGGCATGGCGGATCTGGCGGCGGATCAGCCCCATTGCGACGGTCGGCCCGGCGGCGAGCCGTTCCGCCAATGCGATCGCTTCGGCATCGAGCGAGTCGTCCGTGGTGACCTTGTGGATCATCCCCCAATCGAGCGCCTTTTCAGCGGGAACGCGTTCGCCCAGCAGCATCATCTCGGTCGCACGCCCACGGCCGATCAGCCGCGGGAGCATCCACGATGCGCCGCCATCGGGAACCAGCCCGATGTTGACGAACGCCTGGAGGAAGTACGCGGTCTCGCTCGCCACGCAGAAATCGGCGGCGAGCGCGAGGCTGCACCCGATTCCCGCGGCAGGCCCGCGCACCGCGCTGACGACGGGGACGGACAGGTCGGCGATCGCGGCGATCGTCGGGTTATACGCTTCGGTCAGCGCCTTGAACGTGGCGTTGCCCGGGTCGTCGCTCCCGAGCGCGCCGCCGCCGACATCCGCGCCCGAGCAGAAGCCCCGCCCCGCCGCCGCGATCAGCACCGCGCGCGCGCCGTCCAGCGTGGCGAGCGCGGCGCGGAGGTCCTCGAACATCTGCGGCGGGGCTGCATTGAGCCGGTCCGGGCGGTTGAGCGTCACGATGAGGACATCACCGCGGCGTTCGGTCTGGATCATCGGGTCGGGCATCGGCTGGTCCTTGGAAACGTGCTGTGATTGGTAGCGCAAAGCGGGGGCAGGTTCCCCCCTATCGATTAGTTGAAGCAGGATTCCTGTCCCCCCTTCCGGCATTCTCGCGAAAGCAAAAGTTTTCAAAACCGTCCGTCATCCTGAACTTGTTTCAGGATCCAGCCCTCCGCGAGTTCGGACTTGGCCTGTTGCGCGGTGGATGCTGAAACAAGTTCAGCATGACGGCAGCTTGTGGGGCAAGGGGTCACGATCAAACCTTCGATTGCCTTCATTCAGCGGTCTCGCCTTCGCCTGAGGGCAGGCCGAACTACCCGCTCCCCCCTCACCCCGCCGCGAGCGCCGCTAGCAGCAGCAACGCCACGATGTTCGTAATCTTGATCATCGGATTCACCGCCGGCCCCGCGGTATCCTTGTACGGATCGCCCACCGTATCCCCCGTCACTGCCGCCTTGTGCGCCTCGGACCCCTTGCCGCCGTAATTGCCGTCCTCGATGAACTTCTTGGCATTGTCCCAAGCACCGCCCCCCGACGTCATCGAGATCGCAACGAACAGCCCGGAAACGATCACCCCGAGCAACATCGCGCCCAGCGCGGCAAACCCCTCGGCCTGCCCCGCGACGAAGGTGATTACGAAGTACACCAGGATCGGCGACAACACCGGGAGCAGCGACGGCACGATCATCTCGCGGATCGCCGCGCGCGTCACGAGATCGACCGTCCGCGCATAATTCGGGCGGCTGGTGCCGAGCATGATCCCCGGATTGTCGCGAAACTGCGCGCGGACTTCCTCCACGACAGCGCCCGCCGCGCGCCCGACCGCAGTCATCCCCATCGCGCCGAACAGATAGGGCAGCAACGCGCCGAGCAGCAGCCCGACGATGACATAGGGGTTGGAAAGCGCAAAATTGACCACGAGCGTCGGGAAATCGCGCGCCAGATCCGACGTATAGGCATTGAACAGCACCAGCGCCGCCAAAGCCGCCGAGCCGATCGCATAGCCCTTGGTCACCGCCTTGGTCGTGTTGCCGACCGCGTCCAATGCATCGGTACGATGCCGCACGTCATCGGGCAGCCCCGCCATCTCGGCGATCCCGCCCGCATTGTCGGTCACTGGGCCATAAGCGTCGAGCGCGACGACCATCCCCGCCTGCGCGAGCATCGCGGTCGCGGCAAACGCAATCCCAATCACCCCCGCCAATTGATACGCCGCGATCACCGCGACGACGATCACAAGCGTCGGCAAAGCGGTCGATTCGAGGCTGATCGCGAGCCCCTGGATCACGTTGGTGCCATGCCCCGTCTCGGACGCCTTGGCGATCGAGCGGACCGGGCGGAAGTTGGTGCCGGTGTAATATTCGGTGATCCACACCAGCAGGCCGGTCACCGCCAGCCCGATCATCATGCACCAGAACAATTGCATGCCGGTAAAGCTCGTCGCCGCCATCCCCGCGATTGCCTCGGGCGTCGCACCGTCGAGGAACGCATTGCCCCCGATCCGCGCGCCCATGTCGCCGAGCGTGTAACTGGTCGCGAAGTAAATCGCCGGGATCGACAGCCCGACGCTCAGCCAGAACCCCTTGTACAGCGCCCCCATGATCGTGCCCGACCCCAGCCGCACCGCATAGGTGCCGAGGATCGAGGTCAGGATGCACACCCCGCCGACGATCAGCGGCAGCGTCATCACACTCAGCAGATGATCCGCATTCTTGAGCGCGAGCGCGACCGAGATCATCGTCACGCCAATCGTGACGACATAGGTCTCGAACAGATCCGCCGCCATGCCGGCGCAGTCGCCGACATTGTCGCCGACATTGTCCGCGATCGTCGCGGGGTTGCGCGGATCGTCCTCGGGGATTCCCGCCTCGACCTTGCCGACCAGATCCGCGCCGACGTCCGCAGCCTTCGTAAAGATGCCGCCACCCAGCCGCGCGAAGATCGAGATGAGCGATGCGCCGAACGCCAGCGCGGTCAGCGCCTTGACCACGACGGGCGCACCCGCGTCGACACCGTTCGGCCCCGCGAGATACAGGAACGTCCCCGAGATCGACAGCAACCCGAGCCCCGCGACGAGCAATCCCGTCACCGCGCCCGAGCGGAACGCCATCGTCAGTCCACCCTGCAGCGAGGTCCGCGCCGCCTCGGCGGTCCGCACGTTCGCGCGGACCGAGATGTTCATCCCGACATAGCCCGCCACGCCCGACAGCACCGCGCCCAGCGCGAAGCTCAGCGCCGACACTGGCGTGCGCATCCCGTCGAGGAACACCCACACCAGCAGCAGGACGATGACGCCGACGATCGCGATCGTACGATATTGCCGCCCGAGATAGGCCTTCGCCCCCTCCTGGATCGCGGCGGCGATATCCTGCATCTTTTCATTGCCCGCGGGCGCGCGGAGGACCTGCTGGCTGGTGACCGCGCCGTAGGCGACGGCGATCAGGCCACAGATGATGGCGGCATAGACGATCGTCATGCTGTTCCTTTCCCTGAAGTCCGGCAAGGATCGCGACACGCGGTCTCGTCCCCGCTCTTGCGCATCATCCTACAGGTGGAGGATGGGTTGGCAAGCGCGCGAGACGCTTACCGGTTGTGCTGGAACCCGAGATTGCCGGGAAGCGGAACGGCTTCGCCCGCGTCGATCAGCGTCAGTCCGGTCCCCGCTGAAAACCAGCCGACGCGCGTCGCTGCACACGGCAAAGCAACGTCGGGCGCGGCAGCGAACAGGAGCTGGTAATCGTCCCCCGCGGTCGCCGCCGCGAGCCGCGCCGCGCGGTCATCCCCTGCGAAGGCGCGATAGGCGCCGGACAACGGAATGTCGGCAAGGTCGAGCGTGACCGACAGGCCGCTTGCCGCCGCCATCCGCTGCGCATCAATCAGCAAGCCGTCGGACACGTCCATCATCGCGCTGACGACGCTGGCCAGTGCACGCCCCTCGGCGAGGCGAGGCTGCGGGCGGCGGTACGCGGCGAGCAGTTCGGCGGGGCCTGTTTGCCCCTGCGCGATCTTCAATCCCGCGCCCGCGTCACCGATCGTGCCGGTAACGTAGAGCAAATCGCCCGCGCGTGCGCCGGTGCGGATCGGTGCCGTCGCGTTCGAGCCAATCGCGGTGAGGGTGATGACGCGCGGAGCGTGCGCAGGAAGCGACACGGTGTCGCCACCGAGCAGCGGGGCGCTAAAGGTGGTGAGCGTGTCCGCGAAGCCTTCGAGAAACGCGGCGTCCCAGCTTTCCCCATCCCCCCCTTCTTGCTTCCCCGGCGAAGGCCGGGGCCCAGTCGAAGTGGCCGAGGTAACGTCTGGCTGCCCTTCGCCATCACCGTTTCGCAACTGGGCCCCGGCCTTCGCCGGGGAAGCGAAGTAAGGGGAAGAAGACGCCCGCAAAGGATAGTTGAGCATCACCCCGACCGGCACAGCGCCCTTGGCAGCCAGATCCGACACATTGGTCGCCACCAGCTTCCACGCCACATCCCCCGCCGAATCGTCGGAAAGATAATGCACCCCCTCCACCAGCGTATCGGTGGTGAGCACCAGATCCCCCAGCCGCGCCGCATCGTCGCGCAGGTCGAGCGCACCGGGGTGGAGCGGGAGGCGGCGCAGCGCGGCGATAAATTCGGCTTCGGTCATGCGCTGGGGTCTAGCGGGAGTGGCAGCCCTGCAGGTACGAATTTTTCGGGGTAGTCGCGCCACGCCCCGCAATTAGGGTCTTCGCCACGCAGCGACCGAGACGGTCACGCTAGAACAGGAAGAAGGCGCCTGGCGCATCGTCGCGGTGGTCATCGACTAGCGGGGATTAACGCACCGCGCGCGAGGGCTCACTCCTCGCGCTTCGCTCCATCGAGCAACCGCGCCTGCCGCTCGGCCTCGACCGCCGCAGCGTCGCGCTCGGCCTTGGTCCGGCCGAACGCGGCGCGGTTGACGGCAGCACCTTCGGCGGCGGCATCGCGCGCGCGGGCCTTGCGGGCGCGGCGGAGGTTGATGACCTCCGCCATGCTCAGGCGCGCACGTCCTTGGCGATCGCGTCGAGCAGCCCGTTGACGAACCCCGACTCGCGCTTGTCGAAGAAGGCGTGCGCGACGTCGACATATTCGGTGATGACCGCACCGGTCGGCACGTCCGCGCGCGCCAGCAGTTCATAGGTGCCCGCGCGCAGGATCGCACGCATCGCCTTGTCGAGCCGCGCGAGGTTCCAACCCTTGGCGAGCTTACCCGCGATCGCGGTGTCGATCTCGGACAGCCGCGCGCTCGTGCCCTTTACCACGTCGTCGAAGAAATCGACTTCGGGCTCGGCATATTCGGCATCCTCGATCGTCGCGCCGAGGCGGTGGTTGTGGAATTCGTGGAGCAGCACCGGGATCGCGGTGGCTTCCATGTCGTGCTGGTACAGCGCCTGGACGGCGGCAAGGCGAGCGGCGGCGCGCGCCTTGGAGCGAGGGGCGGTGCGGGGGGTAAGGTGGGAAGACATTGCGCGGCCCTTAAGCGAAAAAGCCGCGGACGGGAAGCTGGGGTGATCCTTCTTAGCCCCTCCCCTTCAGGGGAGGGGTTGGGGTGGGGAAGTCCAGCAGAACTTTGCTCTCTGCGAGGCACGGGGCCCCCCCCCCCCCCCCCCCCCCACGGGGGGGGGGGGGGCCCCCCCCCCCCCCCCCCCCCCCAAAACCCCCAACCCCCCCCCCCCCCGGGGTTTTTAGAAAAACAAACCCCCCCCCCCCCCCCAACAAACCGAGAAGCCACCCCCCCC
>NZ_JBEPST010000003.1:0-641092 GCF_040549155.1 Sphingomonas sp. PvP056 | reverse complement strand
GTATATGTGGCTCCCGGCATGGGGTGGGGGTGGTTTGGGGCGGTGCGGTGGTTTTGGGTATTTTGTGTTTTTTCCCGAAACGCCCCTCCCCTTCTGGGGGGGGGTGGGGGGGGGGCCCGTGCCTGCTTCCGACGATGTGTCTGCTGGACTGCCCCACCCCAACCCCTCCCCTGAAGGGGAGGGGCTAGAGGAAGTTCGGATGCCGTTCCTTCGCCAGCAGATCGCGAAGCGCGAGGGGCGCGCGAACATGTGCCTGACCGACTTCATCGACCCCGCAGGCGACTGGATCGGCGGGTTCGCGGTCACCACCGGGCATGGGATCGACGCGCACCTCAAGCGCTTCAAGGCGGATAACGACGATTATTCGGACATCCTGCTCAAGGCGCTCGCCGATCGTCTCGCCGAGGCGTTCGCCGAGCGGCTCCACCAGCATGTCCGCACGACACTATGGGGCTATGCCGAGGGCGAGCAACTCACCAACGAGGCGATGATCCGCGAGCAATATCGCGGCATCCGCCCCGCGCCGGGTTACCCCGCGTGCCCCGATCACAGCGAGAAGCCGATGCTGTTCGAGCTGCTGGATGCGACCGCCGCGACCGGCATCACGCTGACCGACAGTTTCGCGATGCTGCCGACCGCGGCGGTGTCGGGCTTCTATTTCGGGCACCCGCAGGCGGAGTATTTCGGCGTAGCGCGCGTCGGGCCCGACCAGTTGCACGAATATGCGACGCGGCGTGGAGTCGATCTGGCGACGGCGACGCGCTGGTTGCGGCCCAACCTCGACTGACGCACGCCTCGCGTTTCCGGGAAGCGCTTTCGAAAGGAGACGGGGGAGGGCGGAACCCCCGTCGCGTCACGGCAGGCGCGTAAAGGTATCCGCTCCCGCGTTGATCGAACTCCATTCGTCACCCGAATCGGTTGCGCTCGTCATTTGCCACAAGGTGGCGAGTGCGCCGCTGGTCGTATCCTGATGCCCGACCCAGGCGGTGATCGCCTGGAAGTCGTCCCAGTGCACCAGGAAGGCGATCAACGCACCGTCGGCCGAACCCTGTAGTGCGCCTGACGTGCTGGAAGTTCCCCCGCTGACCGCACTGGTATAGATCCCGGTGAGGAGCGTTCCGGCTTGCGCGATCACCATGGTCGACCCGAGTTCGTTGACCCATCGTCCGGAGACATCGATCGTCGGCCCGGTGCCGGACAGCGCGGCATGCAGCGGCGGTTGATAGGCCATGACGATGCTCCTGCGATCCGTAGCGCAAGTATAGGCGCGCCGTCCGTTTCCGCGATTAGGGGATGTCCCCTAAGACGGACGGCGCGCCTCCGGAGCGTCAGCGGCAGGGGCGCCCGTTGTCGGCGAGGTCGAGGCACTTCCCGTCCATCTGCGGCGCCACGATCTTCAACCCGATCTGTCTGGCGAGCGTCGGGGCAATATCTACGGTCTCGATCCCGGCGGGGTGTTCGAACCCGGTCATGCCCTTGCGCCAGAACAGGATCGGCACGCGCCGGTCGTAATCATACGGGCTGCCATGGGTCGCAACCGAGCCCTTGGTGGGGTCGGGGATCGGCGTGATGCGGGGCTTGAGCAGGACGAGCAACTCGCCCGAACGGCCCGCCTTGTACGAAGCCCGCGCCCGCTGCAGCATCGTCCAGCGTTCGGGCGGGCCCTTTGGCGTCGGGGTGGCGGCGATCTGTGCGGCGGTGAAGGCCTCGGCGACTTGCGGGTCGGCCTTGTAATAGGCGACCGCGGCGTCCTGCACCGCCTTGCGCTGAACCGGGGTCAGATCGCGTGCGATGTAGATGTCCCCGTTGGGCATGTCGCCGAACAGCACTGACTTGGCGATCCCGAGCTTCGCTGCGATCGCCTTGCCCGCCACGGTGGGGGACAGTGCGATCCGCGCGCGCTGGGCGCCCGGCAGACCCGCGTTGATCTCGCGTTCGGGGATGTCGTTGCCGCCGTGATCCGCGGTCAGCACGACTTCATAATCGACTCCGGTCGAATCGAGGAGGTCGAAGAACGAGCCGAGCGTGGCATCGAGTTGCTGGAGTTGGATGCACATTTCCGCGCCCTCGGTGCCGAAGGTGTGGCCGACGTAATCGGTGGCGGAAGCGCCGACGTCGATGATATCGGTGGTGTCGCCCTGGCCGAGCTTCATGTCCTGGACGAGCCCCGCCGCAAGCGCGACGATCGCGCCGTCGAAGGCGGGGGACGCACGGAAGGCGCTCGCGTTGCCGCCCTCGCGCGCGAAATGGCCTACGCCGACGCTCTTGCCCTCGCCGATCGACACCGCGACGTCATGCGCCTTGCAGACTTGTGGAACGTCGAGCGCGGGTTGTGGTGCGGCGATGCGCGCGGCGATCGCGGCGTTGGCGCGCGCGACGACAGGCGGGGTCGCGCGCCCGGCGTAGCTGACCATCGCCTTGCCGTTCCACCACCAGAGCTCGTCGACATTGTGCCCGCCCATCATCACCGCGGCGCGGTCCTTGCCCGCGACCGATACGACTCGCACCTTGGGGTTGGCGGCTTTCATCCGTTCGCCAAGCGTAGGCACCAACAGATGTTTGTCGGAAACGGTGTAGGTTCCGGCGTGGGTGGTGCCGGGAACGGTCTCGTCCTCGGCGCAGTAAACCTGCTTGTCCTCGCGGGCGATGCCGAGGTCGGTCCAGGTGTTGGCGATGATGCCGGTGTGCTCGGGGCGGAAACCGGTCAGGATCGTCGAATGGCCGGGGCACGTCTCGGTTGCAGCATGGCTTTGATAGCCGCTCGGGAACACCGCGCCCTTCTGCAGCCTTGCCAGGCCCCCCGTGAAGGTGCCGCGATATTCGCCGAACAGGTCGGCGGAGAATTGATCGACCGAAATCGCGACGATCAGTTTGGGCGGCGTATTAGGCGCGGGAGTCGCGGCTGCGGCCGCCTGCGGGGCGGGGGCCGGCGCGGTCTTTGCGGCGATCGGAACACTGGCCAGGCTGATAGCGATCGCCAGGATGGACGCGTAGCGGTTCAAACGAATTCTCCGAGTTGGACGGCGGGCCGATTTCGCCGCTATGGCCCGAGGGTTCGAGCTCGACAAGGATGTGCGATGCGCTGGTTTCATGACGTCGTTGTTACGCTGCTCGCACTGCTTCTTCTGGGGGGCAGCGCGCAAGCCAGTGCGGCGACGCTCGATCCGGTCGGCTCGGGCGCGCACCTCAAGATCACCCTGGTCGCCGAAAGTCGCACGCCAGCCGCGGGGCAGACCGTCACGCTCGCACTGGAAAGCGCGCCTGCGCCCGGATGGCACGGATATTGGCAGAATCCGGGCGATGCGGGCTTTCCCGCGAAGCTCGACTGGACGCTGCCGAAGGGCGTGACCGCGAGCGAGCCTGCCTATCCGGTGCCGGGACGGCTGATCGTCGCGGATTTGATGAATTACGTTTTCGAAAAACCGTATGCGCCGCTCGTGACGCTCAAGATTCCTGCCGGATTGGCGGTCGGTACGGCGTTGCCGGTTCGGTTGAAGACCAACTACCTCGTCTGTTCAGCGGAAGTATGTGTGCCCGAATCGGCTGAGCTTGCCATCGATTTGGTGGTCGGCGACGGCACGATCTCAACGGAAATGCGGGCGCGGTTCGATGCATGGCGCCGCGCGGTGCCCAAGCCGCTCGATGCACAAGCGACGTTCCAGTCGAGCAACGGGCGCATTCGGATCGCGATTCCGTATCCAGCCGGAGCTGCGCTGGGGCAGGCGTATTTCTATCCGATCACCACGGGTGCGCTGGATTATGCCGCCGCGCAGACGGTTACGCAGGACGGCGACCGCATCGTGATCGAGACCAAGGCGGCGGCGAGTCCGGCGGCGGTTCCGGGACCGTTGCAAGGGGTATTGCAGATCGGCGCACAACAGGGGCTGGTGGTGACGGCGGGCGCGGGGACGGTTGCTGCCTCGGTAGGTACGTCCGCCACGGCGGCAGGCCTTGGCGGAGCCGGCGTGCTGAACGCGACACTGATTGCCTTTGCCGGCGCGATGCTCGGCGGGTTGATTCTCAACATCATGCCCTGCGTCTTCCCGATCCTTAGTCTCAAGGCGTTGAGCCTCGCCCGCGGGCATCTCGACGAGCGCCACGCGCGGCAGGAAGCGCTGGCTTATGCAGCTGGCGTCGTAGCGGTGTGTGTGGCTCTCGGTGGGGTGATCCTTGCCTTGCGCGCAGGCGGAACCGCGGTCGGCTGGGCGTTCCAGCTCCAGGATCCGCGCGCGATCGTCGTGCTGTTGCTGCTGACGGTGGCCTTGTCGCTCAACCTGAGCGGGCTGTTCGAGATTCCGACGCCCGCCTTCGTCAATCGCAGCGGCGGGGCGGGCGGTGCGTTCGCAACCGGCGCGCTGGCGGCGTTCATTGCGACACCGTGCACCGGGCCGTTCATGGGCGCTGCGCTGGGGGCGGCATTGGTGCTGCCGTGGGGCGCGGCGCTGGCGGTGTTCGCCGGGTTGGGGATCGGACTTGCGCTGCCGTTCCTCGCGCTCGGTTTCGTCCCGGCGCTGCGGCGGCGCTTGCCCAAGCCGGGCTTGTGGATGGAGACGTTCCGGCGCGTTCTTGCGATCCCGATGTGGCTGACTGCAATCGCACTCGCCTGGGTGCTCGGGCATGAGGCGGGTGTCGACGGCATGGCGATCGGGCTGGTCGTCGCTCTGCTGTTCGCGGTCCTGCTGTGGGTTGGCGGTGTGCGGCAGAAGAAGGGGCGGGCGATCGGCGCGGTAATCGTCGTGTCGCTGCTGGCGACGGTCGCCGCAAGCGTCTGGCTGATCGCCGGGCGTCGTCCCGACAGCGCCGCCGTGGCTGCGGTGCCGGGGGGCGCGGAGCCGTTTACCGAGGCGCGCCTGGCAGCGCTGCGACAGGCGGGGCGGCCGGTATTCGTCTATTTCACGGCGGACTGGTGCCTGACGTGCAAGGTCAACGAGAAGGCTGCGATCGAAACGGAGGCGACGCGCAAGGCGTTCGCGGACCACAAGGTCGCGGTGCTGATCGGCGACTGGACCAACGGCGATCCCGTGATGGGCCGCTTCATCGAGCAGCATAACCGCGCGGGGGTGCCGTTGTACCTCTATTACGCACCGAATGCTGCCGAGCCGCGCGTGTTGCCGCAGGTGCTGACCTCTGCAATGCTGTCCGGATTATGAAACGCCGCATCCTTGCCGCGCTCGTCGCGCCGTTGCTGTTGCTGACCGGGGGCGCCATCGACGCGCCGCCGTCCTGGTCGCAGCCGATCAAGCCGTTCCACATCACCGGACCGGTCTGGTACGTCGGGACACGCGGACTTGCGGCCTATGCAATTGTCGCGCGCGAGGGCACGATCTTAATCAGCGGACCGATGGCGGGCGAGGCGGGGCAGGTGGAACGCAACCTCGCGGCGATCGGCGTGCAGCCGCGGCAGGTGAAGTGGATCCTCAACTCACACGCGCATTTCGATCATGCCGCCGCCTTCGCCGAATTGCGCCGGTGGAGCGGTGCCAAGCTGGTCGCGTCGGCGGGCGACGCCAGTGCTTTGCGGCGCGGGCGGCATGAAGCGGACAACGACAACGGCTTTACCCGATTTCCGCCCGTAGCGGTGGATCGCATTGTCCGCGACGGGGAGCAGGTGCGCACGGGAACACTCGCCGTTACCGCTCTGCTGACGCCGGGCCATACCGCAGGCTGTACGACGTGGCTGCTCCCTGTGACGGAGGGGCGTAAAATGCTTCGAATCGTGTTCCCGTGCAGCATCACGGTCGCGGGGAATCATCTGTACGGCAACCGCGCCTACCCCACGATCGACGCGGATTATCGCCGCAGTTTCGCGCGGCTTGCGGCGGTACACGCCGATATCGTGCTGCCGATGCATCCAGAGATCGCCGATGTGCTGGAACGCGCCGAGCACCGCGACGCAGGGGATGCGCGTGCCTTCATCGATCCGACGGTGTTGCCGCGGATCGTGGCGGCGGCGCGCAAGGACTATGCCGTGGCATTGGCATCGCAGCGCAAGCACTAGCCACAGTTCGGGACGGTTAACATCCCGACAACAATATCCGCTTGTGCGACGCAACAATCCATCGCAGCATGGAACCCGGACGCAGTTGGAGGCTTTATCGTCACATGGGGATAGGGCGGGCGTTCGACGAAATCATGGGCAAGAGCGGGAGCATGATCCCGCGATCGGAGCTTGCCGCCCTCGGCGAGTGGATCGAGAGCACGCCTTCTAACGAACTGCGCCGCAGGCAGCAGTCTGCGGAAGCGACGTTCCGCCAACTCGGCATTACCTTTGCGGTATACGGCGACAGCGATGCGAGTGAACGGATCATTCCCTTCGACATCGTGCCGCGCATCTTCCTGGCGGATGAATGGACCCGGCTTTCCGAGGGACTTGTCCAGCGGGTCGAGGCGATCAACGCCTTCCTGCATGACATTTACGGCGAACGGCGCATTCTGGCGGAGGGCGTGCTGCCGGCCGACCTGATTTTCGGCAATCCGCAATTCCGTCCCGAGATCGCCGGGATCCGTCCGCCGCACGACATCTGGGCGCATATTTGCGGGATCGATCTGGTGCGCACCGGGCCGGATGATTTCTACGTGCTCGAAGACAATGCGCGGACGCCGTCGGGTGTTAGCTACATGCTCGAGAACCGCGAGGCGATGCTACGCCTGTGTCCTGAGCTGTTCCGCTCATTCCGGGTCGCGGCGGTGGATTCCTATCCGGACAAGTTGCTCGAGACGATGAAGTCGGTCGCGCCGGTGGGCGTGGCGGCACCGGTGTGCGTCGTCCTGACGCCGGGCCATTATAATTCGGCGTATTACGAACATAGCTTCCTAGCCGACTCGATGGGCGTCGAACTGGTCGAGGCGGCCGATCTGGTGGTCGATGACGATATCGTCTGGATGCGGACGATCGCAGGGCTGGTAAAGGTCGACGTGATTTATCGCCGGATCGATGACGATTATCTCGACCCGCTGGTGTTTCGCCCGGATTCGATGCTTGGCGTGCCCGGCCTGATCGCAGCCTATGCCGCCGGCAATGTCGCCTTGCTCAATGCACCTGGCAACGGGATTGCGGACGACAAGGCGATCTATTCGTACATGCCCGAGATCGTGCGGTTTTATTCCGGTGGCGAGCCGAAATTGCCCAACGTCGAGACGTGGCGTTGCCGTGAACCGCAGGCGTTGAAGTACGTGCTCGACAATCTGAAGGACGTGGTGGTCAAGCTGGTCGACGGCTCGGGCGGCTATGGGATGCTCGTCGGCCCGACCGCGACCAAGGCGGAGATCGAGACCTTTCGCGCGGCGCTGATTGCCGAACCGCACCGCTATATTGCGCAGCCCACGCTGGCGCTTTCGACCGTTCCGACGCTGGCGGACGCCGGTTTGGCACCGCGCCACGTCGATTTCCGGCCGTTCGTGCTGACCGGGTCGAAGGGCGTGCAGGTCGTGCCCGGCGGACTGACGCGGGTGGCGCTCAAGGAAGGGTCGCTCGTGGTCAATTCATCACAGGGCGGCGGCACCAAGGACAGTTTCGTGCTGATGGACAATGGCGCGGGCGAGCCTGGCGAAGGGTTGGAGGCACTGGGCCAGGCGCAGGAGCAGACGCAGAGCCAGACGTTCGGGGGAGCACTCTGATGCTCAGTCGGACCGCTTCCGCCCTGTACTGGCTCGGGCGCTACGTCGAGCGTGCAGACTTCATCGCGCGGCTCGTCGAGGCGACGGTGCGGCTCGACGTATTGTCGCCACGTCCCGCTGGTGAGGCGGCGTGGGCGTCTGCGCTGGCGGTGACCGAGACTGATGCTGCCTTTGCAAAGACCGGTCAGCAGATCAGCAAGACCAACGTCGCGCGTTTCCTGACGCTCGATTCGAGCCATCCGGGATCGATCGTCCGGTCGCTCGACATGGCGCGCAACAATGCGCGCGCAGTGCGCACTGCACTGACGCGTGAGTCCTGGACGGCGATCAACGGTGCCTGGCTGATCTTCGATCGGCGCGCGAGCGCGGGCAGCGCGATGGCGACGTTGAACCTCGTCGAGGCGGTCAAGGCAGAGACGCGCGGGTTCGAAGGCGCGATCCACCGGATGCTGCGCAACCAGACGACCTGGTTCATCCGGCTCGGCCAGGCGATCGAGCGCGCCGACAACACCGCGCGTCTGCTCGACGTCAAATACCATATCCTGCTGCCCGAGGGCGAGCGTGTCGGTGGCGTGGTCGACCGGGACCAATGGACGACGATCCTGCAAACGGTATCCGCAGTGACCGCGTATCGCTGGCTGTATTCGGAAGGGTTGCGCCCTGCCAACGTCATCGACTTGCTCATTGCGCGCTCGGAACTTCCCCGCAGTCTGGCGGCCTCGGTCGAGGAAGCGGTCGACATCCTGAACTTGCTGGCGAAGCGCACCGGTCTTCATGGCGAAGCCGATCGCATGGCGCGCGCGCGCCACACGCGGATCGCACGGACCAGGTCGGGTCAGGTGATCGCGGGCGGGCTGCACCAGTATCTGCAGGGCTTCATCGGCGAGAACGACCGGCTGCACGAAGCCGTCGGCCGCCAGTTCAAGTTCAGTTGATGCGCCTGTCGGTCGATCATCGCACGATATATCGCTTTTCCGCGCCGCAAGCGCGACTGACCCAGCTGCTTCGGCTCATTCCGGAAGACACCCATGACCAATCGGTGACGGGCTGGAACCTGCATGTCGACTGCGATGCGCGGATGCGGCACGGGCGCGACGGCTTCGGCAACCGGGTGACGATGCTGTATGTCGCCGGTCCCATCTCGGACATCGAGATCGCGGTGTCGGGCGAGGTGCTGACGCATCCGTCGAACGGCATCGTCCACGGTGCGCAGGAGCCGCTGCCCCCCGCGCTGTTTCTGCGCGATACGCCGCTGACGCGGGCAGACGCCGAAATCCACGCGTTCGCCGCCGATATTGCAGAGACCGATCCGGTCGCGCGGTTGCATGCGCTCAACATCGCGATCAAGCGGCGGTTCGCACTGGATCACGGCCGCCCGATCGCCGGGCGGACCGCGATCGAAGCGTTTGCCGAAGGGTCGGTAAGTTCGCGCGACATGGCGCAGGTGTTCATCGCGGCGGCCCGGACGCTGGGTGTCGCTGCGCGCTATGTGTCCGGATACAGCCCGGTATGCCAGGCCGAGGCCGACGGGCGTCCCGCGCCGCATGGCTGGGCCGAAGCCTATGTCGACCGGCTCGGCTGGGTTGCGTTCGATCCTTCGACCGGGCTCAGCGCCGACACGGCGTATGTCCGCGTGGCGGTTGCGTTGGATTCGGCGGGGGCGGCCCCGGTAGCGGGATCGCGGTTGGGCGAGGGCGAGGAAACGCTCGACGTGGATCTGCACGTCGGCCGGAACGGACAATAAGCGCTTAAAGGAACGCGCTGCGGGTTCTTACCGGGTCTCGACCAGTTGCTCCGCCATCACCGCATATTTCTCGGCAGGGGGCGCGAACTTCGCGTTCTCGTCGACCAGCAGGCTCCAGCCAGTCGGTCCCAGCGCCTCGATCGGACGATAGCGGATCTTGTATTGCATCCGCGGCGATCCCTTCACCCAATAGCCGAGATAGACATAGGGCAGGCCGACCGCGCGGGCGCGCAGGATGTGATCTAGGATGATCAGGTTGCCAAGGCCCCCGCGGGTGGGGTGCTCGGTGTCGAAGAAGGAATAGATCATCGACAACCCATCCGCCTGCTGATCGGTCAGGCACGCACCGACGAGCTTGCCGCGCTCCCCGTGGCGGGAGGGTTCTCGATATTCGACGATGAAGCTGTTGACCGGCGAATGCTCGACCATGTCGGCATAATCGCCTTCGTCCATCTCGGCCATGCCGCCGCCGGGATGGCGCGATCCGAGGTAGCGGCTGAGCAGCTGGAACTGTTCGTCGGTCGCCCAGGGGCGGCAGGCGGTGACCTCAAGATCGCGGTTGCGGCGCAACTGCTTGCGCTGGGTCGCATTGGCCTCGAAGTCGGCGGTGACGACGCGCACCGACACACAGGCGGTGCAGCCTGCACAGCTGGGGCGGTAAGCGACCGACTGGCTGCGCCGGAAGCCGATCCGCCCGAGCGCGTCGTTCAAATCGCTTGCTTGTTCTCCGCGCAATTCGGTGAACACCTTTCGCTCCTGCCGACCCGGAAGATACGGGCAGGGGGCAGGGCTGGTGACGAAGAAACGCGGGAAGCGGAAGGGCGCAGTCACCGAGCGGGAGTCCTCTGAAGCGGGAAAGTGCGGTCTGCGATCCCGGCTTGGCATTAGTTATGATGGGTCCTGGTCGCGTTGAAAAGGTCGTATACGAATATTCCGGTCAATCCTGCCCGACCGTCCTTGAACGCGTATACGTACCAATTCCCTCCATCTTCTTAACGGACGCGGCTCAGGCGAGTTCGACCGTCGTCACGGTGTATCCGGCGACCTGCAACGCATCGGTCAACCGGTCGAGATGGGCACGATCACGCGTTTCGCATTCGACGTCGAGGAACAACCCCTTGGCCGGGAGCTTCGTGAAGATCCGCTGATGCGACAGTTCGAGGATGTTGACGCGTTGCGCGTCGAAGATCCGGGCGACGTTGAACAACGCGCCGGGCTGATCCTGCAGGCGGATGCGAAGCCGGGCCAGCCGTCCCGACCGCGCCAGATCGCGCAGCAGGACGTTTGCCAGCAGGCGCGTGTCGATATTGCCGCCGCACAGCACGACACCGACGGTCCGCCCGGCGAAGCGCTCCGGATGCTGGAGCAACGCGGCCAGCCCTGCGGCACCAGCACCTTCGACCACGGTCTTCTCGATCTGGAGCAACAGGCTGACCGCCTGTTCGAGACTGCGCTCGCTGACCAGCACGATGTCGTCGACCAGCGCCTCGACCATCTGCGAGGTGATCGCGCCCGGTTCCTTGACCGCAATGCCTTCCGCCAGCGTGTCACCGGCACACGGCATCGTGGTCCCGTTGATGCGGTTGTACATCGAGGGGAACAGCTCGGCCTCGACCCCGACGACTTCGATGCGATGTCCGCTGGGCTTGCGGCTGTACGCTTCCGCGACGACCGCCATGCCCGAGATCAGGCCGCCGCCGCCGATCGGCGTCAGGAACGTGTCGATCTGCGGTACGTCCTCGAGCATTTCGAGCGCAACCGTGCCCTGGCCTGCGATGACGCGGGCATCGTCGAACGGATGGACGAAGGTCAGCCCGCATTCCGCCTCGCGCTCGCGCGCATGGGCATAGGCAGCGTCGAACGTGTCGCCGTACAGCACGACCGTCGCGCCGTGTCCCTCGGTCTGCGTGACCTTCACGATCGGCGTGTTGGTGGGCATCACGATCGTCGCCGGTATGCCCAGCCGATTGGCGTGATAGGCCAGCCCCTGCGCATGATTGCCCGCCGACGCGGCGATAACGCCGGTGGTGTCGGCTGGCAGTTGCAGCAACGTGTTGAGCGCGCCGCGTTCCTTATAGGCCGCGGTGAACTGCAGATTCTCGAACTTGAGATAGACGGTCGCGCCGGTCAGTTCCGACAGCGTGCGGCTGATGAAGCAGGGCGTGCGGACGATCTTGTCCGAAATCCGCATATGGGCCGCCTCGACGTCTGCGAGGATGACGGGGAGGGTTTCGGACTTCGCTTGCGTCGCCATCATTCACTTCCGTTCGCCCTGAGCCTGGAGGGGCAGCCTTGCTTTCCCTCGCCACGGGTGGGCGGTGCGTCGACAGGCTCGGCACGCGGGAGCGTCCGTCGCCTAGACCATCTGGCGCGATGAAGGAACAAGCCTTATCGCGGGAGCCATGCTCACCACATCCCGTGCCCGCCTCGCCACGTCGCTGCTTTCCGCGCCGACTCTATATGCCGTTGCGCTTTCCGCATTGATCCTGCCCGGCGTGGCCGGGGCCGACGCGCTGATCGACAACGTCAACGGCATCACGCTCGACAAGGACGGCAAGGTGGTCCGCTTTACCGGGTTGCTGATGTCGCCCGACGGCAAGGTCGTGAAGCTGCTTGCCGAAAACGACAAGCGCCCGGCGAAGCTCGACTGGCGCGCGGACGAACATGGCAAGGTGCTGTTGCCGGGGTTCATCGACGCGCACGGGCATGTGATGGAACTGGGCTTCCGCGCGCTGGAGCTCGATTTGTCGGGCGCGACCTCGCTCGAAGATGCCAAGGCGCGGATCGCCGCTTATGCCGCCGCGAACCCCGATCGCAAGTGGATCGTAGGGGGCGGATGGAACCAGGAAGCATGGGCGCTCGGACGTTTCCCGACCGCTGCGGATCTGGATGCAGTGGTCAGCGATCGCCCGGTCTGGTTGCAGCGCGCCGATGGTCATGCGGGTTGGGCGAACAGTGCCGCGATGAAGGCGGCGGGTATCACCGCCAAGACGCTCGCCCCCGCAGGTGGGCGGATCGAGAAGACCGGAACGGTGCCGACCGGCGTGTTCGTCGATTCCGCGCGCGAACTGGTCGAGAAGGCCGCACCGCAGCCGCTGCCCAAGGAACGCGATTTCGCGTTCCTGAAAGCGCAGGAGGCGTTGCTCAGCCACGGCATCACCGCGACCAGCGACATGGGCAGTTCGATGGACGACTGGCTGAGCTATCGCCGGGCGGGCGATAGCGGCGCGCTGCGCGTACGGATCATGAGCTATGCGTTCGGGGTGGATACCGCGATCCGGATCGGCGGCTCCGGGCCGACCCCGTGGCTCTATGCCGACAAGCTGCGGATGGGCGGGGTCAAGCTCTACGCCGATGGCGCATTGGGGTCGCGCGGCGCGTGGCTCAAAGCGCCCTATAGTGACGCACCGGGGCAGACGGGCGCGGGGTTCATGTCGGACGACGTGATGCGCAACCTGATGAGCCGGGCGGCGGTCGACCATTATCAGGTCGCGGTCCACGCAATTGGCGACCGCGCCAACGCTGAGGTGTTGGGCGCGATCGACGACATGGTCGATACCTACAAGGGTGACCGACGTTGGCGGATCGAACATGCGCAGATCGTCGATCCGGTCGATCTCCCGCGGTTCGGGAAGAACGGCATCATCGCCTCGATGCAGCCAACGCATGAAACCAGCGACCGTACGATGGCAGAAGCCCGGCTGGGACCGGCACGGCTCGCGGGGGCCTATGCCTGGGCATCGATGCTGCGCAACGGCGCGACGCTTGCGTTCGGATCGGACTATCCGGTCGAACAGCCCGACGCTTTCGCCGGCTGGGCGGCGGCGTTCACGCGACAGGGTGCCGACGGACAGCCCTATGGCGGCTGGCGTCCCGAGGAACGTGTGACGCGCGAACAGGCGTGGTGGGCGTTTACCGGGGCCGCGGCCTATGCCGGATTCGCGGAGGAGAAGTTCGGGCGTCTTGGCGTCGGCCAGCGCGCGGACTTCATCATCGTCGACCGCGATCCGCTGCTGGCAAGCCCGACCGACCTGCGCGCGACCAAGGTCGAGCAGACGTGGGTAGGAGGCGAGAAGGTGTTTACGCGACCCTGACACGCTGTGTTTCATCTTGGCACGCATACCGAACATGGTAAACGTAGCGTACAGTATATGGGGGAGTTGCCATGATGATCGCGAAACGTGCCGTTGCGCTTGGGTTGACGATGGCGGCGCTGACCGCGCAGCCGGTTTCGGCCGCGACCTTCACCAGCCTCCTGGTGTTCGGCGACAGCCTGGTCGATACGGGGAACGCGCAGATCGGATCGCTCGCCGCCGGTTTGCCCGATCCTGCTCCGGCATCGGTAGGGTATTTCAACGGGCGCTTCTCCAACGGCGCGAACTTTGCGGACATCCTTTCCGCCGGTATCGGTGGAGGATTGTCGTCGCCCTATCTGCAAGGCGGCTCCAACTTCGGGGTCGGCGGCGCGCAGGCATATACGGCCGGCGGTGCCATTCCAGGGTTCGCCCAGCAACTTGCGATCTTCGGTAGCCTCAACCAGCCGATCTCGAGTTCGGCCCTGGTGCTCGTCACGTTCGGCGGCAATGACGTTCGTGCGACATTGGGCAACACCGGAAACGCCGATTTCAGTGCGTCGATCTCGGCGTTGAGCAATGGTCTGAGCGCGCTGATCTCCGCGGGCGCGCGCAATATCGTCGTGACGGGCGTGCCCGACATCGGCGATTTGCCGGGGTCGCGCAAAGTTGCCGACGCGTTGGGCAATCCCTCGATCCTCACGCTGGCTACGGAACGCTCGGCGGCACTGAGCAGCGCCTTTGAAACGACGAGCGCGACCGTGGCGCAAGCTACCGGGGCAAACGTGCAGTTCTTCGACTTGCTGGGCCTGGAAGCGTCGCTCACCGCCGATCCCACGGCGTTCGGGCTGCCATCGACGCTGATCCGCAATACGTCCTGTGTCGCTGCAGGCGCGGTGGCGGATGGATGTTCGGGGTATCTCTACTTCGACGACCTGCACCCGACGACGCAGATCCACGCAGTCATCGCCAATCGGATCGCGATGCAGGCGGCGGTGCCCGAACCGGCAACCTGGACGATGCTGCTGTTGGGGTTCGCGTTGGTCGGAGGGGCGATGCGTCGCATGCCGCGGCTCCGGATTGCGCGAGCTGCTGCCTAGCGATCAGTCGGCTTCGATATCGCGGTTTGCATCGTTCCTGATGAAGCCGCGGTCGTCGGCGACGAAGGTCGCACCGGGAATTTTGCCCTGATCAATCGCTCGCACGCGCCACACCGGCGCGCCGCCAGCGGGGGCGATGAGCAGGGGGAGCTTCACGGCGTTGTCCCAGCAGATGTGCGTCGTCCGGGGGCCTTCGACCAGATCGTACCAGCGGCACGCCCGCCCGATCCGCGGCATCCCCGCAGGCGCCGCGCGCGACGGCACCAGGCGGTATGCCCCCTTGGGATGGCGTAGCCCGTGACCGAGATCGTACCAGTCGGTGAACTGCCCGATCCGATACAGGTTGGTCCGGTCGATCACCGTGCTGATCCGGCGCTTCAGATCGAGCACCTTGAGCGTGTAGCCGACCTCGCCCGGCTTCCGCGTGGCAAATGTGGCAATCGCGCCATCCGTGACGCGCTTGATGCGGCGGTCGCCGTCGCGCCACACATCCATCCGGTGGAGTGCGCCGTTGGAAACGTACAGCACCTGATAATGGAGCGACGCGGGCTCGCCCTTTGCCGCGAAGGTAGCGTCGAACGACCCCGCACGCGGGGGCGGGGCGGCCAGAGCCAGCGCCGGGATCAGCACAAGCAGGGGAACGATGCGGGAAACGCACATCACTGGCGCGTCGCCTTCGCGTAATCGAAGTAGCGATAGGTCTTGCCGTCGATCGTGAGGTCCTTGACCTGCAACGTGATCGTATAGGTGCCGAGCGGCAGCGATGTGTCGCGGGTCCGTCCGGTCGGATCGAGCGGGGTCTCGAACAAGAGGCCGGTCGCGGGCGCGCTCGGCGAGATCGAGGAGGCTGCCACGGTCGGGGTCGCGCCGCTTGCGGGGGACAACAACGCTTCGTTGATGATGCGCCCGTCGGCCTGCGGCATCGCCAGCCGCAGCAGATAGGCGACGGTTGGCGCGACGTCGACGTTACCCGTCGGCGTCGTCACGGTCGCTCCCTTGCGGAACGACGGACCCGACGCGATCAGCGTGTTGCGCACGTCGACCGGGCTGAAACTGCCGTGCATCCCGCGCTGTCCGCCGACGCTGGAGAACTCGATCCCGGTCTTGCCGTGAACGACCGCCTGATCGTCCCAGTTGAACGACACGACGACATCGGGCTGGCCGTTGCCGCTGCGATTGGCGTTCTCAAGGTTGACCTGGTTCATCTGCAGAGTGCCGGGGATCGCGCCATAACGGCTGTCGACGAAGACCGCGCCATATTCCTCGCGTTGCTGCAGGAAGGTGACGAGGTTGCGGATCGTCGTCAGGTCGTGGCTGGGGATATAGAAGTAATCCGACCCGCCGTTGGCGGCGACGACGATGCCGTTGGTCGGCAGGCTGCCGGGGGCAGGGACGCGGAACGTGCCCGTCGCGCTGATCGCCTGATATCTGGTGTTGGCCGCACCGCAGACCGAGCCCGACGTGTCGAGCCGCACCGGAACGGTGGGCGTGCCGGTCGCGGAAATGCCGTACATCGCGCTGGTCGAGCAGCCTGCACCGTCATACGCGCGGAAGCCGCGATAGGTCAGCAGATCGGCCGAACGGACGTCGCCCGAGAAGGAATAGCCCGACGGATTGATCCCGCCGAGGCTCGCCGCGCTGGTGCCGCTGGTCGCGCCGTTGACGGTAGGACCGTTGGGTGCGGATGCCGACGGATTGATCGTCCGCAGCGGATACAGGTTGAGCGGGCCGGACACGCTGGAATGCGCGTGATCGGACACGACAACGATGTTGGTGGTGGTGTCGAGCCCCTGGGCCTTGAGCGCCGCCATCAGCTCACCGAGCCGCGCATCCTGCGACCGTAGCCCTGCGTTCCCATTCGCGCTGCCGGGGCCATAGCCGTGCTCGACATTGTCGGGGGTACGGAACCAGATGACCGACAGCATCGGTTTCTTCTGCGGCAGGATGTACGACGTAAAGACGTTGAGCATGTACTTGTTAGCGGCATCCTCGGGCGCGCCCTGCGTCTCGTCGCTCGAGTCGCGCGCAGCGATGGCGATCGTGCCGCCGGGATCATAGGCGGTGGTGTCGAACGTGACGTAGCCTGCGCGGCCGGTCGGGTTGCCGTTGGTCCCGGCGAGCGTGACGGCTTCGCCGCCTGCGTAGGTGTTGACGACGTTCGCGGGCAGCGGAATGTTCGCCGCCTGCAGTTCGGTCGCGAGGCTGCGCGGCATGACCGTATTCTCGTCGAGGAACAGCCCGCCCTTGCCGAGATCCTGGATGAAGGCGGCCCCCGACTTGCCGATCGCCGCCGTGGTGAGCCCGGCGGCCTGTGCGGTCGCGAACAGGCTTTTCACCAGCAGCAGCTGACCCCCGTAATAGTCGTTCAGTGTCGAAAGGACCTGATAATCCTCGGTGAAGACGGGGTCGCTGTAGCTTTGCGTCGCGCCGGTGGCGGTCTTGCCGGCCGGGATAGTGTTGCCCGTGCCCTGCGGCGGCGTCCAGACGGTGTTGCCGTAGAAGCCCGACGTCTTCGGGAAGGACCCGGTCGCGAACGACGATCCGTTCATCATCGTGAACGTCGGATAGGTCGAGTGGTTGTCCTGGAAGTTGACGCCCCCCTGCTGCAACGCGAGCAGGTTGGGCGTATCGGTTGCATTCACGTCGTCGGGACGCAGGCCGTCCCATACCATCACGATCGTGCGGACCGCACCCGCGGCTGGGGTCGGTGTCGGCGTAGGGGCAGGCGCGGGGGCTGGGGCGGGTGTAGCGTCGCTCTCACCGCCGCCACCGCAGCCCGACAGGACGAGACTGGTCGCACACAATGCGGCCCAAGCGGATTGCATCTTCATAGGATAGCCCCAAAAATTCCTGGTCGGCCGCAGTCGATGCGCGGCCGCCGATTTTTACATGCTAGGTTGCGGACATGACCAAAGCGTGACGTATGGTAAACGGAATGTCACGCAAATAGCTGTTTCCGCGTCATAAATCTGGCGGATGAGCAGACGTCTCAGGGGCGCGCGGGAAGTCGCTGCCGGAAGATGATGCGATCATCTTCCAGCCTGGCCGTCCCGTTGAAACTGAAAAGGTACGTTAGGCGACTTCGGCCGAGCTGATCATCTCATCGGGCTCGCGCAGCACGTAGCCACGGCCCCAGACGGTCTCGATGTAGTTTTCGCCTTCGCATGCCATGCTGAGCTTCTTGCGGAGCTTGCAGATGAACACGTCGATGATCTTGAGTTCGGGCTCGTCCATTCCACCATACAGGTGGTTGAGGAACATTTCCTTGGTCAGCGTGGTGCCCTTGCGCAGCGACAGCAGCTCGAGCATCGCATATTCCTTGCCCGTCAGATGCACGCGCGAACCGTCCACCTCGACCGTCTTGGCATCAAGATTGACCGCAAGCTTGCCAGTCCGGATCACCGACTGGCTGTGACCCTTCGACCGCCGCACGACGGCATGGATCCGCGCCGTCAGTTCCTCGCGGTGGAACGGCTTGGTCACATAATCGTCCGCGCCGAACCCGAACGAGCGGACCTTCGAGTCCATCTCGTTGATGCCTGAGAGAATCAGCACCGGGGTCTGCACGCGTGCGACTCGCAGCCGCTTGAGCACGTCGTAGCCGTGCATGTCGGGCAAGTTGAGATCGAGCAAAATGATATCGTAATCGTACAATTTTCCAAGATCGAGGCCTTCTTCGCCAAGATCGGTAGTGTAGATATTGAAGCCTTCGGTCGTCAGCATGAGCTCGATCGCCTTGGCGGTCGTCGGCTCGTCTTCGATCAGCAGCACACGCATCTTGCTGTTCCCCGTTCCAAGGCTCCGGTACCTCTGATGGCCCGACCAACCTTCGCAGTAACTATTAACCTCAACATCAATGAAGGCAAAAGGTTAATTTGCAATTAATCCGGGGTATTACCCGATGCGTTTCGAGTCGTATCGAGTCACGGCTGGACACAGATCTGTTTGAGCCGGTCGGTAAGGAAAGCGATCAATCCCTCCACCCGGGCAGGTCGCAGCGTGCCCGGGGGCGTCATCAGATGCAACGCGCCGGTATGCGGTGCCCAATCCGCCAGGATGATCTCGATTCGGCCCGCCTTGAGATCCTCCGCGACGATGAATTCGGGCAGCATCGCGATCCCGAGCCCGCGACGCAGCGCCGGAAGCATCGCTTCCCCACTGTTGGTCGCGAGCGGCCCGTTGAGCCGGACCGAGACTTCGGTGCCGTCGGCCCCGACGAACCGCCACGGCGCGGTGACATTGGTATAGGCGAAGCAGCGGTGCTCGCCGAGTTGCCCGGGATGGGTCGGGCGTCCATGCAGGGCGAGATAGGCCGGGGCGGCGACCACGTGCATCCGCATGTCCGCGAGCTTGCGCGAGCGCAGCGAACTGTCCGGCAAGGTCGCGATTCGCAGCGCGATGTCGAACCCTTCCGCGACGATATCGACGCGCGCATCGGAGAGATGCAGGTCGATCTGGATCCCGGGATTGAGCACGAGAAAGTCCGCGATGACCGGCGCGATCGCGAGCAGGCCGAGCGACATCGGCGCGGCGACCCGGACAAGGCCGGTCGGAGCGTTCGCCGCGTCCAGCGCGGCTTCCTCCGCGGCATTGGCTTCGGCCAGGATCCGCGCGGCATGTTCCGCCAGGCCCTTGCCGTTCTCGGTCAGCGTCAGCCGTCGGGAGGTGCGATGGAACAGCGACTGGCCGAGATGCGCCTCCAGCCGGGTCACCGCCTTCGACACGGTCGCCTTGGAGACGCCGATCGCATCCGCGGCACCGCTGAAGGAACGGTGTTCCACCACGCTCGCGAAGATCGCCCATGCTTCAAGATCGGGCAGACGCATCGTGACCTACTCCCGCAATGACCCCGAAATCTGTAGCTGTGGAAACGATCGGTTTCCAGTGTTTCCATTTACGGCGTGATCGAAACGCCTATCTTGGTCGCAACGGAACACTGGGTTCCTCCCGGAGATGTAGCATGATCGAGAAACGGTCTTTTGAAAGCCTGGGGCACGCCAACCACGGTTGGCTCAATGCGCGCCATCACTTTTCCTTCGCGAACTATTACGAGCCCGCCCGGATGGGCTGGGGTGCGATCCGCGTGTGGAACGACGACGAGATCGCCGCCAACAGCGGCTTTCCTCCGCATCCGCACCGCGACATGGAAATCATTACCTATGTCCGCAAAGGCGCGATCACGCACAAGGACTCGCTCGGCAACGAAGGCCGCACGGGGGCCGGCGACGTTCAGGTGATGAGCGCGGGCACGGGCGTGCGGCATGCGGAATATAATCTCGAAAGCGAACAGACCACGATCTTCCAGATCTGGATCGAGCCGAGCCGTACCGGCGGGTCGCCCTCCTGGGGTGCGAAACCCTTCCCCAAGGACGATCGTTCGGGACAGTTCGTGACGCTGGCGAGCGGGTTCTCGGAAGACAAGGACGCGCTGCCGATCCGCGCCGAAGCACGCGTGCTTGCGGCGATGGTCCGCGCTGGCGAGACGATCACGCATGAAGTCCTGCCGGGGCGGCATGCCTATCTCGTGCCGGCGACCGGGGTGATCGAAATCGCTGGCGAGACGTTCAAGGCGCGCGATGGCGCTGCGATGGACGGCGGCCAGACCGTAACGATCACCGCGATCGAGGACGCCGAACTGGTTCTCGTCGACTCTCAGTAAGCGTTCTCAAGTCTCTCAATTCAAGAAGAAGGAAGTCATCATGGCAAAGGTTCTCGTGCTCTATTATTCGTCCTACGGTCATGTCGAGCAGATGGCCGATGCGGTCGCCGAGGGCGCGCGCTCGGCTGGTGCCGAAGTCGACATTCGCCGCGTCGCCGAAACCGCGCCGCAGGACGTCGTCGAAGCCGCGCACTTCAAGACCGACACTGCGCACCCGCTGATCGAAGGCCCCGACGCGCTCGCCAATTACGACGCGATCATCGTCGGTGCGCCGACGCGCTATGGCCGGATGCCCGCGCAGATGGCGCAGTTCTGGGATACGACCGGCGGGCTGTGGTTCGGCGGCAAGCTGATCGGCAAGGTCGGCGGTGCGTTCACCTCGACCGCAAGCCAGCATGGTGGTCAGGAGACGACGTTGTTCTCGATCATCACCAACCTGCTGCACCACGGCATGACGATCGTCGGCCTGGACTATGGGTTCAAGGGGCAGATGGGCGTCGAGAAGGTGCTCGGTGGCACACCGTATGGCGCGACGACGATCGCCGACGGCGACGGCAGCCGCCAGCCTGCGCAGGAAGAACTGGACGGCGCACGCTACCAGGGCAAGCGCATCGCGGAGACCGCGGCGAAGCTGTTTGGGTAAGGGATTGGGGGGAGGCGGCTTGAGCTGCCTCTCCCGTTCTTCGATTGCCAAGCTACCCTACACTTCGCGTTTCCCCGGCGAAGGCCGGGGCCCAGTAGCGAGGCGGTAGAATGCCGGCTGCATCGCTCCGTTACTTCCGCCTGTGCTACTGGGCCCCGGCCTTCGCCGGGGAAGCAGCCAGTGTAAGGGAAGCGTCCGGTACGCCGCCTAGCGCTTCCAGTCGCCCGACTTGCCACCCAGCTTCGTAAGCAACTGGATATCCCGGATCGTCATGCCCTTGTCGATCGCCTTGGCCATGTCGTAGATCGTCAGCAGCGCGACCGTCGCTGCGGTCAGCGCCTCCATCTCGACACCGGTCTTGCCCTCGGTCGCGGCCGTCGCGGTCGCCACCACGCCTTCATCATCGACCACCAGATCGATCGCGACGCGCGTCAGCGGCAACGGGTGGCACAGCGGGATCAGGTCGCTGGTCTTCTTCGCCCCCATGATCCCCGCAACGCGCGCGACCGCAAGCACGTCGCCCTTGATCGCGCTACCGTCGCGGATCGCGCGAACTGCCTCGGGCACCATGTCAATCCGCCCGCGTGCTACCGCTTCGCGGCGAGTCGGCGTCTTGCCGCCGACGTCGACCATGTGCGCCGCGCCGGCCTCGTCGAGATGCGTCAGGCCACTCATCCGACGAGGCTCCGCGTCGCGGCTTCGACGTCGGGCTGGCGCATCAGCGCCTCGCCGATCAGGAAGCAGCGGATGTCGTGTTCGGCCATCGCGTCGAGGTCGGCGCGCGTCGTCAGCCCGCTTTCCGCGACGAAGGTGCAATCCTTGGGAGCCTTCGAGACCAGCTCGTAGGTCCGGGCGAAATCCACCGTAAAGGTGCGAAGGTCGCGGTTGTTGACCCCGATCAGGCGCGACTTGAGCTTCATCGCGCGCTCCATCTCGTCCTGCGTGTGCACTTCGACCAGCACGTCCATCCCGCACTCGATCGCGCTCGCCTCGATTTCGGCAAGGAGTGTGTCGTCGAGCGCCGCCATGATCAGCAGGATCGCATCCGCGCCGATCCCACGCGACTCGGGCACTTGCCACGGGTCGACCATGAAGTCCTTGCGCAACACCGGCAGGTCGCACGCGCCGCGCGCCGCGAGGAGATACGCGTCCGAGCCCTCGAACCACGCTTCGTCGGTCAGCACCGACAGGCAGGTGGCACCCCCTGCGGCGTAAGCGGCGGCATGCGCCGGCGGATCGAAATCCTCGCGGATCAGGCCCTTGGAGGGGCTGGCCTTCTTGATTTCGGCAATCAACGCAAAGCCCGTCTTTGCGCGCGCGTCGAGCGCCGCACGGAAACCGCGCGGTTTGGTCTGCGCGGCGATGCGCGCGTCGAGTTCGGCCATCGGGATCGTCGCCTTGCGCGCGGCGACGTCGGCACGCTTGGTTTCGAGGATGCGGTTGAGGATATCGGTCATGGGTAAGCGATCCAGCGATCAAGCAGGGCGTTTGCAGCGCCGGAATCCAGCGCTTCGGCAGCGATTTGTGCGCCTTCCGGCAAGGTTTGCACGGTTCCGGCGACGATGAGTGCGGCAGCGGCGTTGAGCAGCACTGCGTCGCGATATGCGCCGGTCTCGCCGCCCAGCAGGCGGCGCAGCGCAGCGGCGTTGTACGCGGGGTCTCCGCCGACGATCGCGCTGATCGGATGGCGCGGCAGTCCCGCATCCTCAGGGCTGATGCGGTCCGGGACGCTGGCGCTGCCGATGCTGACGGCGAGCGTCGGACCGGCGCAGGAAATCTCGTCGAGCTCTTCGTCGCCCGAAACGACGAGCGCGGCCTCGGTGCCCAGTTGTTCGAGCGCGGCGGCGTAGGTCGTGGCGTAATCGGGGCGTGCGATCCCGATCAGCTGCCGCGTGACCCCCGCCGGATTGGCGAGCGGCCCCATCAGGTTGAAGATCGTACGGCGTCCGATCTTCTGCCGGATCGGGGTGATGCGCCGCATCGCTGGGTGGTGATTGGCCGCGAACAGGAAGGCGATGCCGATCTCGTGCAGGCTCGCCTCGGCGTTCGCGCCCGCCCGGTCCATGTCGAGCCCGAGCACCTCGAGGGTATCGGCGGCTCCCGCCTTGGATGACGCAGCGCGATTGCCGTGTTTGGCGACGGGAACACCAGTGCTCGCGACGACGAGCGACACCGCGGTCGACACGTTGAGCGTATGATGCCCGTCGCCGCCCGTGCCGCACACGTCGATCGCACCAGCAGGGGCGGCGATCGGGATCAGGCGATTGCGGAGCGCGCGCGCGGCCTCAGCAATCTCGATGCTGGTCTCGCCGCGTTCGGTCAGGCCGATCAGGAACGTCGCGATCGCCTCGTCCGGCACATGCCCGTCGAGCAGGTCGGCGAACGCCTGTGCCGCGGTTTCACGGCTGAGCGGGCTGGTCGGATCGGGAAGCAAGGCGAGCGTGCTCACGCGGTTGCCTTGGCGGTGATCCCGGCGTCTGCGAGGAAGTTGGCGAGCATCGCGTGGCCGTGCTCGGTCGCGATGCTTTCGGGATGGAACTGGACGCCGTGGATCGGCAGCGTGCGGTGGCGGACGCCCATCACCGATCCGTCATCGGCGTGCGCGTTGGCGACGAGCGTGTCGGGCATGTCTTCGACGATCAGCGAATGATAGCGCGTCGCGGTGAACGGCGAGGGGAGGCCAGCAAACACACCGCTGCCGTCATGCGTGACGGGGGAGGTCTTGCCGTGCATCAGGCCGCCGCGCACGACAGATCCGCCGAAATGCTGGCCGATCGCCTGATGCCCGAGACACACACCGAGCAACGGACGCCCCGAGTCCGCGCATGCCGCGACGAGGTCGAGCGACACGCCGGCTTCGGTCGGGGTCTTGGGACCGGGCGAGATGAGGAACCCCTGCGCGTTGCTGGCCATCGCCTCGGCAGCGGTCAGCGCGTCGTTGCGGACGACCTTCACTTCGGTCCCCAACTCCATCAGATAATGGACCAGGTTCCAGGTGAAGCTGTCGTAATTGTCGATGACGAGGATCATCCTCGCGCCGCTACCGTGTTTGGACATATACCACAACGTTTACGCGGCTAGGGACGTCGAACGTATGGTTCAGGGTGGATCAACCTCGCGCGCCACACGTTGATGAACCTTGGGAGAAATGAACATGTTGCGCACTTTTGCCTTGATCGGACTGCTGGCCGCCGCGCCAGTCGCAGGTCCTGCAGTCGCCCAGTCCTCGCCAGCGGCGGCGCAACAGCAGGCCGAGTCGGGGAAGCCGCCGCAGCGAATCCGCTCCGTCACCATTACCGGCAATCAGGCGTGCCCCAAGTCGAGCGATCCCGATGCCGAGATCGTCGTATGCGCGCGCCAGGGCGAGCCGTATCGCATTCCGAAGGAGTTGCGCGACGACAAGCCGATCGCGGCGCAGAACCAGAGCTGGGTTAATCGCACGGCGGTCGCCGATGATGCCGGGCGCCGCGCCGGCGGTTTGCCGGATACGTGTTCGCCGGTCGGATCGGGCGGTCAAACCGGCTGCGGGAAGCTTCGGGCCGAGCAGTTTGCAGCGGAACGTGCCGAAGCGCGTCGTCAGGCTGACATCATTCCGTGATCGGATTAGCCCTCCCTCGGCATTGGCCCGGGGAGGGCAAACCCTGCATTCATTGACCGTAATTGCTGTCCACGGCACGTGCGATCGCCTCGCGTGCAGCCGCAAGCAGAGCGCCCGCCTTGGCCTCACATTCGCGCTGTTCATACGCCGCCTCGCTATCCGCGACGATGCCCGCGCCCGCCTGAACGTGCATCACCCCGTCCTTCACCACCGCGGTCCGCAGCACGATGCACGAATCCATCGAACCATCGGGTGAGAAATAGCCGACGCCACCGGCATAGGCCCCGCGCACGGCATTCTCGAGTTCGGCAATGATCTCGCACGCGCGAACCTTGGGAGCACCCGAAACCGTGCCTGCGGGGAAACCCGCGAACAACGCATCGAGCGCGTCCTTGTCCGGTGCGAGTCGCCCGATCACGTTGGACACGATGTGCATGACGTGGCTGTAGAATTCGGTCGTGTAGCTTGCCGTAACGGTGACGCTCCCCGCCTCCGCCACGCGGCCCACGTCGTTGCGGCCCAGATCCAGCAACATCAGATGCTCGGCGCGTTCCTTGGGGTCGGCGAGCAGGCTCGTGCGGTTGGCTTCGTCCTCGGCGGCGGTCTTGCCGCGGGGGCGGGTGCCCGCAATCGGGCGGATCGTCACTTCGCCGTCGCGGACGCGCACCAAGATTTCGGGCGAAGACCCGGTGAGCGTGAAGCCCGGCAGGTCGAGGTGGTACAGGAACGGCGACGGATTGATCCGGCGCAACGCGCGATACAGTTCGAACGGCGGCAGGGTGAAGGGCGCGGTGAACCGCTGCGCCAGCACGACCTGAAAGATATCGCCCGCGACGATATAGTCCTTCGCGCGGGCGACCATCTCGGCATAGCGGCCCGGTGCGAGCGTCGAGGTCAGCGCGATCTCGTTGGCGGCATCGGCGCGCACCGGGGCGGGGAGGGATGCCGTCGCCAACCGGGCCGCAACGGAATCGATCCGGTCGAGTCCGTCGGCGACGATCGCGTCCGGCTCCCGCGCCGCATCCGGCCAGACCGGGGACACGAGGAACAACGCATCCGCCAGCCGGTCGAAGATCAGGATCACGGTCGGACGGACGAAGATCATGTCGGGCAGGCCGAGCGCGTCGTTCGTCGGGCGCGGCAGGCGCTCCACGAGGCCGATCGTCTCATAGCCGAAATAGCCGACGAGGCAGGCGAGCGCGCGCGGGAGCTCTGCCGGTACATCCATCCGGCACGACGCGACCAGCGTGCGCAACGCGTCCAGCGTCGGTTCTTCGCAGGGGGCGAACGTGTCGCGATCGTGCAACCACGAAGCGTTGATCTCGGCGTCCGCCCCGTGGGCGCGGAACACCAGATCCGGCGCGAGCCCGATCAGGCTGTGCCGCCCGCGCGTCTCGCCGCCCTCGACCGACTCCAGCAGGAAATCCCCGCGGCCGGGCTCGATCAGCTTGAGCGCGGCGGCGACGGGGGTTTCAGTGTCGGCGATCTGGCGTTGCCACAGCAGCGCCGGACGCCCCGCCGCGAGCGCGATCCGCGCCGCGGCGGCGCCTGCGCGATCAGGGCTGATCGGCACTGGCGAGACCCAGAAGTTCTGCCTTCAACGACGCAATCGCCTTCGCATTGCGCGTCGTGCCGATCGCATTCTGCACCGCCTTGCCGAACTGCGCGACATATTCGCGCCCGACAACGTTGCCGATGTCGCTTTGCGTTCCGGCGATGACCTTGGCGTTCCCTTGCGCGTTGCCCGGCGTGATGGTGTCGAGGTGGACGATGACCCAGCCCGACTTGTCGGGTGCCTCCAGCAGCTTAGTCGTCTTGGCAGGCATCGCGAACATCAACGCGAGCGGCGGCGGAACGCGCTGTGGGTTGCCGATCAGCGCCGCACGCGGGCCGGTGACAGGCTGCAACGGCGGCAGCTTGAGACCGGTTGCCGACAGCGCCTGCGGCAGCGCGGTGCCGCCGTTGGCAGCAGCAACAACCTTGGCGGCGACGTCATGGGCCGCACGTTGCGCGCGGTCGAGCTGGAAGTCGCGGACGACGGTATCCCGGATCTGCGCGAGCGGACGCGGTGCCGCGGGCAGGACCTTGTCGAGCGTGACGAGCGCGAAGCTCCCGTCCTGACCCAGCGGTACGGTCTGCGGCTGATCGCCCGGCGATGCGGCAAACGCAGCGGCCAGGATCGGGGTGAGTGCAGGGTCGGGCTTGGCGGTCGGCGTGTCGAGGTTCTGGCCAGCTGCGGTCAGCGCCGGCGTGGTCTGCGCGGTCAGCTTGTTCTTGGTGACGAGACCCTCGAAGCTGGTCTTGCCCAACGCATCGTCGAACGCATTGCGCTTCTCGGTCAGCAACGCGGTGGTCTTCTGTGGCGCGAGCGAGGCCTTCAGTTCAGGCGTTGCTTCGGCAAGCGACTTGGCGGCCTGCGTGCGGACCGATGCCACCTTGGCAACAACGAAACCGAGCGGTGCGCGGAGCGGTCCGACGACGTCGCCGGTCTTGGCGGCAAATACCGCGTTGGCAATCTCTGGCGAGGACTGTCCGGCGAACGCCGCTTTCTGCGTGTCCTTGACCGTTGCGGGCTCGAGCCCGGCAGCGCGGGCAACCTGCTCGATCGACGCACCGCCACGCACCTTGGCGGCCAGCGCATTGGCCGACGCCTGGTCACCGACGACGACCTGGACGATCGTCCGCAGCTCGGCGGCGGCGAACTTCTGTGCCTGCGCCTTGTAGGCAGCAGCAATTTCCGTGTCGCTCGGAGCGGCCTGTGCCGCAAGCGATGCTGGGCTCAACGTAGCGTAGCGCACTACGCGGCGCTCGGGCAGGCGGTACTTGCCAAGGTTACGCGCATAATAGGTCGCGAGTTCGGCATCGGTCGGCGCTGCGCCCGTCGGCATCGCGGCGGCGGGGATGAAGCCGATCTGACCGCCGCGCTTTTCGAGCAACAGATTGGCATAGGGCGTGGCGAGGCCAGCCGGGACCTGTTTCGCCTGGATCGGCGACAGCAGCAATTGCCGCGTCAGCACCTGGTCGGTCGTCTGGAGGCGGACTTCCGCGTCGGTCATCCCGATCTGGCGGAGCACCTGCTCGTACTTTTCCTGGCTGAACTTGCCGTCGAGCCCGGCGAGGCCCGGCTGGCTCGCGATCAGCCCGTCGACCGCGCGCTTGCTGACGACCATGCCCTGCTTCTGCGCGAACTGGCGGAACGCGGTCGAATCGATCAGCCGCTCCAGCGTCGCCTCATATCCCCCGCCTGCCACGAATTGCTGCGTGTCGAGCGTCGGCTGCTGCTGGCGATAAGTGTCGACGTCCCGCGCGACCGCAGCGCGCAGTTCGCTGATCGTGATCGTCTTGTTGCCGACCTTGACCGCGACATCGGCGGCATTGACCGAAGCACCGGTCGCCGTTCCCGAATGATCAGAAAGCACGAACGCTAGTCCGAGCAGGCCAACGAAGCCGAGCGCAACCGCGCCACCAAGCGGGTGGCGGATCATTCGGCGGAAAAAACTCATCATGGTCGGGGGCGGCCGATCTGTCGTGGTAAGGGACGAAGAAGGGTTGCTTTACGGGCAGGTCGGGGCTGCATCAAGCTTGTGCAGCACGCCCGTGACGCTATCGCTGTCCGCAAGACAGAAACGGAGAGACGCGGGATGATGCGACGCAAGCTGGTGGCGGGCAATTGGAAGATGAACGGCAGTCGATCGGCGCTTGCCGAGCTGACGACGATCGCGGCTGCCGCGGATGCCGCGAGTGCGGTCGACGTGTCGATCGCCTTGCCCGCGACGCTGATTGCGCCGGCGGTGGCACTGGTGCCCGGGTTCGCGATCGGTGGGCAGGATGTGCATGCGGCGGAGAGCGGCGCGCATACCGGGTGCCTGTCGGCGTCGATGCTGGTCGAGGCGGGCGCGCGGTTCACGATCGTCGGCCACAGCGAACGCCGCACCGATCAGGGCGAAACCAGCCAGGACGCCTGGGCCAAGGCGAGCGCCGCGCATCGGCACGGGCTGAGCGTCATCCTGTGCGTCGGCGAAACCGATGCCGAGCGCGACGCCGGTCGCGCGGCGCGGGTCGTGCAGGCGCAGATCGAGAAATCGGTGCCCGATCTCGCGAACGGCGACTGGCTGACGATCGCCTATGAGCCGCGCTGGGCGATCGGCACCGGGCGCACGCCGACGCTCGACGAGATCGCCGAAGTCCATTCGATTGCGCGCGCCAAGCTGCGGACGCTGGTCGGGGATGCGGCGGACGGGATCCGCATCATTTACGGCGGGTCGGTCACGGGTGCGAATGCCGCCGCGATTCTCGAGACCGAGGACGTCGATGGCGCACTGGTCGGCGGTGCCAGTTTGACCGCGGCGAAGTTCGTGCCGATCATCGAAGCGGCATGACCGGGCAGGGGCGGGGATGACGGCGGATCTCACGCCGCAGCAGCTGGAAGCGTGGCTGTCTGCGCGCTCGATCGCGCGTGGCGTCCCCGCGCCGGTTCGGGACCGCGGCGGGTGGCGCGTCGATACCGGGAGCGCGGCGGAACTGTGCCGCTATGTCTTTCTGGAGGGCGGTGCGGCCTTCCGGGCTGCTGCCGACGCAATCGATTCGCCCCGCGTCTTCCTCAAGGCGTGCGCCCCGGCGGCGGACGTTCTCGCGATCGTTCCGTCCCGCTGGACGGTGCAATCGGTCGCCTGGATGATGGTGCAGGACCCGCATTGCGATGATCCGGTGTCACTCCCGGAAGGCTATGCGCTGGACCTGACGACGCAGCGCAACGTTTCGTCTGCGGTCATTACGGATGCCGCCGGGACCCTGGCGGCGAGCGGCTATGGGGCGATGGCTGGCGGGGTGTTCTGTTACGATCGGATCGTCACCCAGCCCGATCATCGTCGCCGTGGTCTCGGGCGTGCGATCATGGGCGCGCTGGGGCAACGTCAGGCGCCGGAGACGCTCCGGATGTTGGCGGCCACCGACGCCGGGCGGGCGCTGTACGAGACGATGGGGTGGCGCGTGGTTGCGCCTTACACGACGATCGAGCTCCTCCGCGCCTAGGCGGGCGGCGGGGCTAGGCCGATCAGCTTCATCACGACCGCCTGCGCGACCATCGTCACCAGCCAGAACGCCGCATCGCGCGCGATCTGCCCGCCGCGCGCTCCGCGATAGCTTTGCGTGATCGCGACGACCGGCAGGACGAACCCCGCCCAGATGACCACCGCACTGCCCACCGCCATGATCCACGGTGCCGCCTTGGGCGGTGCGAGGATCAGCGCGCCTGCAAGGATTGAAGCGAACCAGAACAGCCCGAGCGTGGCGATCACCAGCGTCAGTACGTTCAACCGAGGTGCGCCCCGGTCGAAGGTCGCGCGATAGCCCGCGCCGAGCAGCAGCCCGATCGCGGTCGCCACGAGGATCGGGGCGACGTTGATCAGGATGTAGATCATGCCGGATACCGTGCCTTGAGCATCGCCCATGCGGCACGCAAGCCGAGCGCCTCGCCGCCCTTGGGACGACCCGGCTTGGACGTCGGCCGCCACGCGAACGTATCGAAATGCGCCCAGGGCGTATCGGCGGGGATGAACCGGCGCAGGAAGAGGGCGGCGGTCACCGATCCGGCGAACCCGCCGTCGGGCGCATTCACCATGTCGGCGATGTCGGAGGTGAGCATGTCGTCATAGCCGTCCCACAGCGGCAGCCGCCACAGCGGGTCGCCGGTTGCGGTTCCGGCCTCCAGCAGCGCCGCCGCCAGCGCCTCGTCATTGGCGAAGGTTGCAGGAAGGTCCGGCCCCAGCGCAACGCGGGCGGCACCGGTGAGCGTCGCGAAATCGAGGATCAGCGTCGGCGCTTCCTCGCTAGCGCGCGTGATCGCATCCGCGAGGACGAGACGACCCTCGGCATCGGTGTTGGTGTTCTCGACCGTCACCCCCTTACGCGTCGCGAGCACGTCGCCGGGACGGAAGGCGTTACCCGCGATGCTGTTCTCGACCGCCGGGATCAGCAGGTGGAGCCGCACCGGCAGCCGCGCGCCCATGATCAGTCCCGCGAGCGACAGCGCATGCGCCGCGCCGCCCATGTCCTTCTTCATCAGGCGCATGCCCGACGACGGCTTGATATCGAGCCCGCCCGAATCGAAGCACACGCCCTTGCCGATCACCGCGATCCGCGGATGTGCGGGGTTGCCCCATTCGAGCTCGATCAGCCGTGGCTCGCGGCCCTTGGCGGCGGCCTGACCGACCGCGTGGATCATCGGATAGCCCGTCACGAGCTGCTCGCCCTTGGTGACGGTCAGCGTCGCGGCATGTGTCTTGGCAAGTGCGGCGGCCTCGGCCTCCAGTTCCGCCGGGCCGAGATCGGCGGCGGGGGTGTTGACGAGGTCGCGCACCTTGGCGACCGCGCGCGCGATGCGGATCGTTTCGTCGATCCGCGCCGGTTCGCCGGTCAGCAGGACGCGCGCGCCTACGGGCGCGGGGTCCTTGCGGTAGCGGTCGAAGCTGTGCTGCGCGAGGCACCAGCCGAGCATCGCGGCACCTGGTTCGCCATCGGCAAGGCGGTAGGTACCTTCGGGCAACTGCCCGCCGAGCGAGGCGATCCGCCACGGCGAAACATGGCTCTCGTTGCACACCAGCAGCATCGCCCAGTCCTCGGCACCGTCGCCCGGGAGCACTGCGCGATTGCCGGGCTTGCCGGTCAGACCGTGGGCGGCGACCGCGGTGCGGGTTCGCGGCGGCTGTGCGGATAGCCAGTTATCCCATTGATCAGGATGGACAACATGGATCGTGCGGGCGCTCTGGCCGCGATCGGGTTGGAGGCAGGTGGTGAAATCGATCATGGCTGGGTGGGGGTCACGAGCAATTGCTCGAGCTTTCCGTTGGGGCCGGGTTCGGCGTAGGTGCTGACTGACAGCGTCGTGCCGGCGTAAGTGACGCGGTAGGAGCGGTTGACGAAGCCCCCGCGCAACCGCGACTTGCCGGTCTGGACGAACGCGGTTGGGGTGCCGAGCGGCGCGAGGCTGGTGCGGTAATCCCCCAACGTCGTCGGGGTGAAGTAGTAACTGGCGTCTTCGGTGAGTTGGCTGCGGTCGAGCGTGCCGTCGCGCAGCTGATCGAACGCAGCGCGGACCCGCGCCAGTGCGGCGGCATCCGCCGGATCGATCGTGGCAGGGCTCAGCACGATCCCGGCGAGCTTCTGCGCGATCGTCTGATAGGCGTCGCTCGACCAGCTGTTGATGAGCACCACGATCGCGGCCTTCTGGTCCGGATAGACGATGTTCTCGGACAGGAAACCGACCGCTTCGCCGCTATGTTCAATCGTGCGACGACCGTTCGCGGTCCCTGTGCTGACGCCCAGCCCGTAGCCGTTGCTGCTCCCGTCGGCGAGCTTGACCGGGGTTTCCTGCGTCGCCCAATCCTCCGGCGTCAGTACCGCGCGATCAAGCCGCGCCACGTCCCACGTCGCGAGCGCCCGCGCGCTCATCGCCAGTTCGCCCGCCGCATAGAGCCACCCGCGCGCCGGCGGCTGGACCGGCCGGACCGGACCGAGCGCTGCGCGACCATAGCCTTGCGGAAAGCCCGGGCCGACTGCGAGATCCTGATCGTAGACGGTGACGCCGAGCGGCTTGAAGATCCGGGCTTTCAGGAAATCGAGCAGCTTCTGCCCCGACACCTTCTCGACGATCATCCCGGCGACGACATAGCCGGTGTTGGAATATTGCCACTGCGTGCCGGGCTTGAAATCGAGCGGCTTCTTGGCCCAGCGATCGACGATCTGCTGCGGCGTGACCGGAGTCGCCATCGCCTTGAAGCTGTAATCCTGTGGCCAGTAATCGCGCAGACCCGCGGTGTGGCTGAGCAACTGGCCGATCGTGATGGTGTCGCCGTCGGTGATGCCGGGGACGTATTTGGAGACGTGATCGTCGAGGCTCAGCTTGCCCTCGCGTTGCAGCAGCAGGATCGCGGCGGCGGTGAACTGCTTGGAGACGGACGCGATCTGATAGGGGGCGTCGTCGCGCGTGCGGCCGGTTTCGGCCTGTTTGCCGTAGGCCTTTGCGTAAACGATCTTCCCCCCCCGAACGATCGCGACCGAGGCCGAGGGCACGCCCGACTTGGCGAGCGCGTCGGTGACGGTCTTGTCGACCTGCGCGGTTTCCGCCGACGTCAGCGATTGCGCCAACGCCGGGGTAGAGACGGACAGCAAACCTGCCGCCAGACAGTATCGGGAGAGCTTCACGAAGGCACGGTCCTCGAGCGATGGAACGACGATATGTCACCGTCCTGCCGCTAAAGGGAAGGGGGCGCCGCCCTCAAACGGTCGGGACGCCGTAAAGATCATGCTCGTCAGCATCTTCGATCGCGACCGCGACGATATCGCCCACCGACAGATGGCCGGCGTCGCGCAGGAATACCTCGCCGTCGATCTCGGGCGCGTCGGCCTTCGATCGTCCGGTCGCGCCACCCTCGTCATCGACCGCGTCGATGATGACGTCGAGCGTGCGACCGACCTTGGCCTGAAGCTTGTCTGCCGAAATCCGCGCGGTGAGTTCCATCAGGCGGGCGTAGCGCTCTTCCTTGATCTCTTCGGGCACATGGTTGGGCAAATCGTTGGCGGCCGCGCCCTCGACCGGCTCGAACCGGAACGCGCCGACGCGGTCGAGCTGCGCTTCTTCCAGCCAGTCCATCAGATAGGCGAAATCGTCCTCGGTCTCGCCGGGGAAGCCAACGACGAAGGTCGAGCGGATCGCGATGTCGGGCGCGATCGTGCGCCAGGTCTTGATCCGCTCGAGCACCTTGGTTTCGTTTGCCGGGCGCTTCATCAGCTTGAGCACGTTGCGGCTGGCATGCTGGAACGGAATGTCGAGATAGGGGAGGATCAGCCCCTCGGCCATCAGCGGGATGACCTGGTCGACGTGCGGGTAAGGATAGACATAGTGCAGCCGCACCCATGCGCCCAATTTGCCGAGTTCACGCGACAGGTCGGTCATGTGCGCGCGGACTTCCGCGCCGTGCCACATCCGCGGCTGGTGGCGGATGTCGACGCCGTAAGCCGACGTGTCCTGGCTGATCACGAGCAGTTCGCGCGTGCCCGCTTCGATCAGCTTTTCGGCTTCGCGCAGGATCGCGTCGGGGCGACGGCTGACGAGGTCGCCGCGCAGGCTCGGGATGATGCAGAAGGCGCAGCGGTGATTGCAGCCTTCGGAGATCTTGAGATAGCTGTAATGCCGCGGTGTGAGCTTGAGCCCGCTTTCGGGGACGAGATTGAGGAACGCGCTCGGCGGCATCGGGGCGGCGGTGTGGACCGCGCCGACGACTTCCTCATATTGATGCGCGCCGGTGACCGCGAGGATTCCGGGGAATTTGGCGCGGATCATCTCCGCTTCCTTGCCCATGCAGCCGGTGACGATGACGCGACCGTTCTCCGCAATCGCCTCGCCGATCGCTTCGAGCGATTCTTCCTTGGCGGAATCGAGGAAGCCGCACGTGTTGACCAGCACCACGTCCGCCCCCGCATAATCGGGCGACATGGCATAGCCATCGGAGCGCAGCTTGGTCAGGATCCGCTCGCTATCGACCAGATTCTTGGGACAGCCGAGCGAGACCATGCCGATCTTCGGCGGGGAGGGGAGTGTTGTTGCCATGAGAACGCGAGCACATAGGCGTGTTCCGCTGAATTTTCCAGCCAGTTGCGTCCCGATGGATTTCCCGCAACCTTATGCTTCCCCGGCGAAGGCCGGGGTCCAGTCGAGGAACAGTCGTGAGCGACGCGCAACCCGGCGTTTACATCATGGCCAATGCGCGGAACGGAACGATTTATATCGGATCGACGAACGCGCTCGCACGGCGTGCGTGGGAGCATCGCGAAGGTGTCGTTGCGGGGTTCACGAAGGAATATGGCTGCAAGCTGTTGGTCTGGTACGAGCAACACAGTTCGCTGGAATCAGCGCGCGTGCGGGAGTTTCAGATGAAATCTTGGAAACGGGCATGGAAAGTCCGGGAAATCGAAGGGCTCAACCCGGAGTGGGAAGATTTGTACGACCGGATCGCGCAGCCATGACGGACACCGCTACTGGGCCCCGGCCTGCGCCGGGGAAGGAATACGGGTTGGTCGCGCATCCGGACCGGCCGCCCAGCGCGGTGCGATCGGTCATCGTAAAAGTGCGTCGGGACGGCGACGAACTGCTTTTGACCTTCACCGTAGAAGGTCTGGAACACGTCGCGCTTCCCGAGCGGGCCGCTCCCTCGCGCAACGACGGCCTGTGGAAGACCACCTGCTGCGAGCTGTTCCTCGCGGCGGTCGGGTCGGACGCTTATTTCGAGTTCAACTATTCCCCCTCGACGCAATGGGCGGCCTATCGGTTCGACTCCTACCGGGCGGGCGGTTGCGACCTTGCGTTGTCGGTCGCGCCACATGTTGGTCGCGAGGCTGCCTTTCTGGTCCAGGTTCGCCAAAACCTGTCCGACCTCCCGCCGGGCCCGTTCAAGATGAGCCTCACCGCGGTGATCGAGGAAACCGACGGCACCAAATCCTATTGGGCGCTCGCGCATGCGCCCGGGCCGCCCGATTTCCACAACCGCGCATCGTTCATCGCAACCCTGCCCGTGCCAGCGCACCCTTGACCTGTTCTGCTTCCCCGGCGAAGGCCGGGGCCCAGGAGTGAACCGGTCGGACGCATAGCGCAGCGCGCGGCAACGACCACCTTCGCTACTGGGCCCCGGCCTTCGCCGGGGAAGCAAAACCAAGATGGTGCGGGGACTAGAACCCATGAACTTCGGTATCGATCGCCTCCTCGCCGACCCCGCCTTGCGCAAGCCGCTCGAAGGCAAGCGCATCGCGCTGCTCGCGCACCCCGCTTCGGTCACCGCCGACCTGACGCATTCGGTCGATGCGCTGATCGCGGTCGGGCTGAACGTCACCGCGATGTTCGGGCCGCAGCACGGCGTGCGCGGCGACCTGCAGGACAATATGATGGAGTCGCCCGACTTCACCGATCCTACCTACGGGATGCCGGTCTTCAGCCTGTACGGGGAAGTGCGTCGCCCGACCGCGGAATCGATGGACTTGTTCGACGTGATGCTGGTCGACCTGCAGGACCTCGGCACGCGAATTTATACCTTCATCACGACGCTGCGCTACGTGCTCGAAGCCGCCGCCGAGCATCGCAAGGCGGTGTGGGTGCTCGATCGCCCCAACCCCGTTGGCCGACCGGTCGAGGGGATGACCCTGCTCCCCGGCTGGGAAAGTTTCGTCGGCGCGGGGCCGATGCCGATGCGGCATGGGCTGACGATGGGCGAACTCGGCCACTGGTTCGTCGATCTGCTCAAGCTCGACGTCGATTATCAGGTCGTCGCGATGGAAGGCTGGCAGCCCGATGCCGCGCCCGGCTTCGGCTGGCCGACCGAGCGGACCTGGATCAATCCCAGCCCCAACGCCCCCAACGTGATGATGGCGCGGGCTTATCCGGGGACGGTAATGCTGGAAGGCACGTCCCTGTCGGAGGGGCGCGGGACAACGCGGCCGCTCGAACTGTTCGGCGCCCCCGATATCGCCGTACGCGCCGTGATCGCCGACATGCACCAGCTGGCACCCGACTGGATCGAAGGCTGCCGCCTGCGCGAGATCTGGTTCGAACCGACCTTCCACAAGCATGTCCATCATTTGTGCAACGGCGTGCAGATCCACGCCGAGGGTCCGTCCTATCGTCACGCAGCCTTCAAGCCGTGGCGGCTGCAGGCGCTGGCGTTCAAGGCAATCCGCCGGCTGTATCCAGATTATCCGTTGTGGCGCGATTTCCCCTACGAATATGCGTTCGGCAAGTTGCCGATCGACGTGATCAACGGCGGTCCTGGCTTGCGCACCTGGGTCGATAACAGCGCTGCGACCCCGCGTGATCTCGAAGCGATAACGGCGACGGACGAAGCGCATTGGGCCGAACAGCGCCAAAAATCGCTGCTATATTGATCGGTGCAATCCGGACGCCCGTAGTATTACTCCATTGGTCGTAATTGAGTAACCATTCACGGCTACGGCTGTGATTGGCGATGGTGCGATGCAGTACCATGGGTCATGCAGTAACGAGGCGATTCGCAATGGCTGGGGGGCTGTTGCGTCGCTACGGAGGGTAGATCACGTGGAATCGGACCGTCTTTTTTATCAGCGCCGGGTGACGGCAGAACGTCTCGCCGCCGCCCGCGCCATTACCGTCGAAGCGCGCGATCGTCGCCTGGTTCTGGTGCGATCTTATCTCGACAAGTTGCAGGCATTGTCGACCGACCTGACGGTCGCCTGATCTAGCGTTTACGGGTCAGTTCCCGCATCGCCGCGTCGAGTCCGGCGAGCGTGAGCGGATACATGCGGTCGGTCATCAACTCGCGGAGGATTCGCACGCTCTGCGAATAGCCCCATTGTTGTTCGGGGATCGGGTTGAGCCAGACTGCGGCCGGATAGGTCGTGGTCAGCCGCTGCATCCACACCGCGCCGGATTCCTCGTTGAAATGCTCGACCGATCCGCCGGGGTGGCTGATCTCATACGGGCTCATCGACGCGTCGCCGACGAACACGAGCTTGTAATCGTGTCCGAACTTGTGGAGCACATCCCACATCGGCGTGCGCTCGGCGAAGAGGCGGGTGTTATCCTTCCACACGCCCTCATATGGGCAATTATGGAAGTAGAAGAACTCGAGGTTCTTGAATTCGGTCGTCGCGGCCGAGAACAGTTCCTCGCACAGCTTCGCCCACGGATCCATTGACCCGCCGACGTCGAGAAACAGCAGCAGCTTGACCGCATTGCGCCGTTCTGCGCGCATCACGACGTCGAGCCAGCCCTGCCGCGCGGTGCCCGCGATCGTCGCGTCGATGTCGAGTTCGTCGGCGGCCCCTTCACGGGCGAACTTGCGCAGACGGCGGAGCGCCACCTTGATGTTGCGCGTGCCGAGTTCGCGGGTGCTGTCGAGGTTACGGAACTCGCGCTGGTCCCACACCTTCACGGCGCGCTGGTGCGTGCTCTCGCCGCCGATGCGGACGCCTTCGGGGTTGTAGCCGCTGTTGCCATAGGGGGAGGTGCCGCCGGTCCCGACCCATTTGTTGCCGCCCTGGTGGCGCTCCTTCTGCTCGTCGAGCCGTTTCTTGAGCGTCTCCATGATCTCGTCCCACGATCCGAGCGCCTTGATCGCGGCCATCTCCTCCGGGCTGAGATACTTCTCGGCAACCGCGCGCAGCCAGTCCTCGGGGATGTCGGCGGCGGGTTGGCCGAAGGTGGTGGCGATGCCCTTGAACACCTTGGCGAACACCTGGTCGAACCGGTCGAGCAGGCCCTCATCCTTCACGTACACCGCGCGGGAGAGGTAATAGAAGTCCTCGGGCGTCCGCTCGATCACCTCGGCGTCGAGCGCCTCGAGCAGCAGCAGATGCTCCTTCAGGCTTGCGGGGATCCCCGCCGTGCGGAGCTCATCGAGAAAGGTGAGAAACATGACGGCATGCTAGGACCGGCGCTTGCACGGTGTCCAGTGGGTTCCGGCGACACCGCCTGCGATGATGCGGCGGAGCCCGTTCGGGTGCTCGTATCAGTGTGCGTAGGAATCGATCAGCGCGCCGACATAGTCGGGACTGCGCCCGGTCAGTTCGGCGGCGGTCTGGACGCGCGCCCCGGGGGTCGTCCGCGTTCCGTAAATGAAGCCGTATGTCGGAAAGACCGATCCGCCGAGTCCCGAATTATCGCGGAACCACACCTTCACCTGGCTCCAGTCGTTCGACGCGGAGACGTCGGTCAAGGTGACGTCCTGTTCGGCATGGCCGCGTTCGCCGTTCATGCGTGACCAATTGGCGTGCGTGACCATCGCGACGCGTGAATCGACGACGCGGCTGATCACGGCGACATGCCCCAGCGGCAGGCGACCCGTCCGCGCGAAGACGAGCACTGCGCCCGGCTGCGGGCGTTCGCCGCGGCGGTAGCGGCCTTCGGCCTGGCTCCACCAGGTCCAGGCATCACCGAACAGCTGGATGCCGGAAGCCGCACGCGCGAACGGGACGCACTGACCGATATAGTCGAGCAACGACGATGCAGACGCCGGCACCGCCAACGCAACCGCGCTCAATCCTGCAATGATGAGTGTCGTTCTGCGCATCTCGTATCCCAACGGATGCCCCCACGGGTTCCGTAACGGCCAGTCGATAACGAAGGGTTACTCCGACCGTGGGGCGTTTGGCAATTCGACCCGTGCATGGCATGCCGCGCCGGGTCGCGGGTCAGCCCTTGTTCTGCTGCCGCTTTGCCATGAAGGCGAGGCGTTCGAACAGCATCACGTCCTGTTCGTTCTTGAGCAGCGCGCCGTGGAGCGGCGGGATCGCCTTGGTCGGATCGCGGTTCTGCAGCACGTCGAGCGGCATGTCCTCGTGGAGCAGCAGCTTCAGCCAGTCGAGCAATTCGCTCGTGCTCGGCTTCTTCTTGAGCCCCGGTACGTCGCGAACGTCGTAGAAGATGTCCATTGCGCGGTTGACCAGGATCTTCTGGATGCCGGGGAAGTGGACGTCGACGATCGCCTGCATCGTGTCGCGGTCGGGAAACTTGATATAGTGGAAGAAGCACCGCCGCAGGAAAGCGTCGGGGAGTTCCTTCTCGTTGTTCGACGTGATGATGACGATCGGCCGTTCGACCGCGCGCACCGTCTCGCGCGTTTCGTAGACATGGAACTCCATCCGATCGAGTTCCTGCAACAGATCGTTGGGGAATTCGATGTCGGCCTTGTCGATCTCGTCGATCAGCAGGACGGGGGGCTTGGGGCGCGTGAACGCCTCCCACAATTTGCCGCGACGGATGTAATTGCCGATGTCGTGGACGCGCTCGTCGCCCAATTGCCCGTCGCGCAGGCGGGCGACCGCATCATATTCGTACAGCCCTTGCTGCGCCTTGGTGGTCGACTTGATGTTCCACTCGATCAGCTCGGCATCGAGCGCCTTGGCGATCTCATAGGCGAGCACGGTCTTGCCGGTGCCCGGTTCGCCCTTGACCAGCAAAGGGCGGCGGAGCGTAACCGCAGCGTTGACCGCGACCTTGAGGTCAGCGGTGGCGACATAGCCTTGCGTGCCTTCGAAGCGCTTCATTGCGGTCGATCCCGTCCGTTTGAATTCCGGGTACGGCGATAGAGGCAAAGTCCGCTGAAGTGCAAGCCGCTACTGGCGATCGCGTGCCGCGGCGCGGGCCTCGATCAGATCGAGCAGCCCGCGATGTTGCGCGAAGGCCTGTTGCGCACCGAAGCGGATCGCGCGGAGCGCCGCCGCGGGGGTGTCGGGCGAGGCATAGGCCGCGATGACCACGGTTTCGTCGGGCAGCGCGCTGACCGCAGCGGCGATGCCGAGCCGTTCGGCTGCGGTGTCGAAAATCCGTCGAAAGGCTTTCCAGTCGATCAGCAAGGCAATCGCCGCGCCGGTGGCACATCCGGTGCGCTGTGATGTCGCGAGCATGTCGAACGCGTGGCGGATGGCCGCAAACGCGCCGTCGCTCTGCGCCTGACCCGGCGTGGAGGGCAGGGGACCGACCGCGGCGGTCAGCGCGGCGAGATACGCACGCTCGTCCGCGAACGCGGTTGCCGCAGCGACCAGCCAGGACTGGTCGGCACCGGGGATGGGACAGCGGGTGGCAGACAGGAAGAGCGCGGTAGCGCCGCCGTGCGCTGCACAGATGCAGTGGATGGCATCGGCAAGGTCGCGCGCGGACGCCCAGGCGGTCGCGTCGCTCAGGCGAACCAGGAACGGGTGGCCTGCACATCCGTCGTTTGCGGCGAGCTGAGCGATACCAAGCGCACCTTCATCCTGTGTCGGCGTGTCTGGCGATCGGGTTGGCATGGGTCCTGACAAGTCCTCGTGCCGATTCCGCGTGGGCAGTTCACGCGTGCTGCGGCACATCTGTGGAGGAACAACTAAACCAAAGATCGTAAACACTTTGTTTAAAGCGACTTGCAGGACTTGGCGTAGACCCGACGAGCCAACGCACGGCCATGAACGGTACCGAAAAGCATAAATGCCAGAGGACCCGAGAGTATATGAAATTGTCATGCGCAACAGAGACTTAAGGTGGTTCCGGCGTTGAGTTGCACCGAACAGGAACTGCGGCTGCCAAGCACGCGATCGTCGACGAAATACTTTGGTGGATCCGCTTGGCCAGAACCCGAAAGGTCATGATCTTCACAGGACCAGGCATGGGTTCGGCCAATTTGCACTTCGGGACCCCGGGGACAGCGGATCTCCGACGAGCTGCAAATCAGGGGATGGCCGCACCATCGTCCCGCCCGATCAGCGCTACCCCGTCATCATACCGAACGATCGTCCAACCGATCGTTCTGCCAGGAGGTGTGAGGGAAGACAGGCGGACCACGGCTTTCGGTCCCGCAGCCGGTCCCTCGCGTAGAACGTCCCGCACCAGCGCATAGTCGTTCGCGGCCAGAATACCCTCCAACCGCTGGCCGCTTTGAAAGAGGGTGCCGAATTGCGCGCGCGCGGTCCGGCTCGTGGCGGCGATGATGCCTGCCGCGTCCGCCGCTATCACGAGATCAGAAACCGCGTCGATCATATCGTCCGCGCCGGCCATCGAAGCCGTCCCCGATGCAACCCGTGCAAGCAGCGCATTCCAGTGATCGATCGACACAAGAACATGCCGCGGTCGGTTATGCTGCACGATCGTGACAGGCGCCTGCAAGGCGCGTTGTCCCCACACGCCAAAATGCCGGACCAATATGGAGGATGTTACGATGTCCTGACCGGCCCAGGGCTCGGCAGGATCAGCGAAGAAGGACGGCGGTGCACGCATTGCGCGGTGATCGCTGGTTCACGCCGCCGGCGCCATCGATTGCCGCCAGAATGGATGCAATTACAGAAACGGCGACGATGGCGTTTCCTCCATCGTCGCCGCTCTTGTCGTCGTCGAACAGTGCTTACTGGTCGAGGAACGACCGCATCTTGCGGCTGCGGCTCGGATGCTTGAGCTTGCGCAACGCCTTCGCCTCGATCTGGCGAATACGCTCGCGCGTCACCGAGAATTGCTGGCCGACTTCCTCGAGCGTGTGATCGGTGTTCATCCCGATCCCGAAGCGCATCCGCAACACGCGTTCCTCGCGCGGGGTGAGCGACGCCAGCACGCGCGTGACGGTTTCCTTGAGGTTCGCCTGGATCGCGGCATCCACCGGGATGATCGCGTTCTTGTCCTCGATGAAATCGCCGAGATGCGAATCCTCCTCGTCGCCGATCGGCGTTTCGAGCGAGATCGGCTCCTTGGCGATCTTCATCACCTTGCGGACCTTCTCGAGCGGCATCGACAAACGCTCGGCCATTTCCTCGGGCGTGGGCTCGCGGCCCTGCTCGTGGAGGAACTGGCGGCTGGTGCGGACCAGCTTGTTGATCGTCTCGATCATGTGGACCGGGATACGGATCGTCCGCGCCTGATCCGCGATCGAGCGGGTGATTGCCTGACGGATCCACCAGGTCGCATAGGTCGAGAACTTGTAACCGCGGCGATACTCGAACTTGTCGACCGCCTTCATCAGGCCGATGTTGCCCTCCTGGATGAGATCCAGGAACTGCAAACCACGGTTGGTGTACTTCTTGGCGATCGAGATGACGAGCCGCAGGTTCGCCTCGACCATTTCCTTCTTGGCGATACGCGCCTCGCGCTCGCCCTTCTGGACCATGTTGACGATCCGGCGGAACTCGCCGAGCGCCATGCCGGTCGCCTGGCTGATTTCGCTGATCTCGACGCGGATGCGGTCGACCGCCTCACCCTCGTTGGTGACGAACGCGGTCCACTTCTTGTCGAGCTTGGCGACGCTCGGCAGGAACTGCTCATCGAGTTCATGGCCGATGTAGCGATCGAGGAAATCCTTGCGCGGCACCTTGTGGCGCTCGGCGAGGCGCAGCATCTGGCCCCCCAGCGCGGTCAGGCGACGGTTGAAGGCATAAAGCTGGTCGACCAGATATTCGATCTTGGCGTTGTGGAACTGGACGCTCTCGACTTCCGCCGTGAGTTCCTCGCGAAGCTTGTGATACTTCTTCTCGTCCGCATTCGACAGCTCGCCGCCGCCCGCCATCGCGTCGAGACGCGCCTGCTGGACCTTGGAGAACTTCTTGTAGAGCGCGGTGATGTTGGCGAAGCGTTCGAGCGCGATCGGCTTGAGCTGCTCTTCCATCTGCGCGAGGCTGAGGGTGTTGTCCTCTTCCTCGTCGTCCGAAGCGCGCGGCGCACGGCGCTCGCCGTCCTCGTCGTCGTCGACCGACGGCTCTTCCGGCTCGGCTTCTTCCTTGAACGAGGGGCCTGCGTTCTTCTCGGAGATTTCGCCGTCGCCCTCCTCGGCTTCGGCCATCGCTTCCGGCGCGGGGTCCTTCGACAGCATCGCATCGAGATCCATGATCTCGCGTAGCTGCATCGTGCCTTCGTTGAGCGCGGTCGACCAGTCGATGATCGCGTTGAAGGTGATCGGCGATTCGCACAGACCCAGGATCATCGTATCGCGACCGGCTTCGATCCGCTTGGCGATGGCGATTTCGCCCTCACGGCTGAGCAACTCGACCGCACCCATCTCACGCAGATACATGCGGACGGGGTCGTCGGTACGGTCGACGACTTCCTTCTTCTTGACGTCGAGCGCGGGGCCCGCGTCTTCGGACGCGTCTACCGGCTCCGCATCATCGTCGTCCTCGGCCTTGGCCGGCTCGTCGCCGTCCTCGCCCTGCTCGTCATTCTCGACGATGTTGATGCCCATCTCGCTGAGCGCAGCACTGATGTCCTCGATCTGGTCAGACGACATCTCGCCCTGCGGCAGCGCTTCGTTGAGCTGCTCATAGGTGATGTACCCGCGCTTCTTGGCGCGAGCGATGACCTTCTTGATCGAAGCATCGTTCAAATCGATCAGCGGTGCGTCGCTCGACTCGGTCGTATCCGCAACGTCCGCCATATCCGTCTTCGCCATCAACTGCCCTCGGTCATAAAGCTTCTTGCGTCTTCGTTCGACTGCACCAGATTTGCAAGTCGCGCGTCGAGCGTCTGTTTTTCCTTCACCAACGCCACCTGGCGGGCAAAGGCCTCATCCGAATAGTCCGACTGCATGGCAGCGGTCGCCTCAGCCAGCGCGGCGTCGACTTCGGGTCGCGCCACCAGGATCGCGATCGCCTCATCGAGGTCCTCGCGCGCCCGAACCGGCTCGGCATCCTTCTGCGTGAACGAACACGACAATCGGTCGGGTCGCAGCAGATCATGCGCGATACTGTCAAATCCGGATGAAGCCAATATGGTGAGCAACCGGTCACTATCAAGCACATGGTCTTCGACCGCGAGATCGACGACGGCTTCGAACAACCGCCCGAGCGCGTCGTCGGCGAGTTTGAGGCTGCCAAGCACTTCCATATGCCGTGCGATTTCCGCCGGATGGCGGATCAGCCCGGCTAGCACCGCCTTGGCGAGGATCGGGTCGATCCCGCGGGTCTGTACCGCTTTGACACCATCGCCGACGGGTAGATGCGGTGCCTTATACGGTTTGCCGGGCTTGCCACGCTGGAACGGCTGGAACGGCGCGCGGGGTTCGAACGCCTTTCGCTGCGGGCGGAACGCCTCGTCGAAGCGGGTGCGGAACTCAGCCTGATATTCGTGCGCGACGTTGCTGTCGGCGATCGTCTTGGCGAGATCGGCGAGCCGCGCCTTGAGGCCGGCCTTCTGCTCGGGCGTGTCGAGCGGTTCGGCGGCGAGTTCGCTTTTCCACAGCCGGTCGACCAGCGGTTCGGTCTGCTGGAGCAACGCCTCGAACGCGCCCGGGCCGTGCGCGCGGACGAGATCGTCGGGATCCTGGCCAGCGGGCAGGGTGACGAAGGCAAGACTCCGACCCGGCTGAAGCAACGGCAGCGCGCGGTGCGCGGCACGCAAAGCCGCCTTCTGCCCCGCGCTGTCGCCGTCGAAGCACAGGATCGGGACTTCGCACAACCGCCACAGCCGCTCGAGCTGCGGCTCGGTCAGCGCGGTGCCGAGCGGGGCGACCGCCTCGCCGAACCCCGCCTGCGCCAGCGCGATCACGTCCATATAGCCCTCGACCACCAGCACGCGCCCCGTCTTGCGCGAGGCGGGCGCGGCACGATCGAGATTGTAAAGCGTACGGCCCTTGTCGAACAAAGGGGTTTCGGGGGAATTGAGATATTTGGGCTCGCCGTCCCCGATGATCCGCCCGCCGAACGCAATCGTGCGCCCGCGCGGATCGCGGATCGGGATCATCAAGCGCCCGCGGAAGCGATCGTACGGGACCTTGTCGTCGACCTTGATCAGCAACCCGGCCTCGATCAGCAGCGGGTCGCCATAGTCCTTGAGCGCGGTCTTGAGGCCGCCGCGCGAATCGGGGGAGAAGCCGAGCCCGAAGGTGCGCGCGGTCTCGGGCTTGATCCCGCGCTTGGCGAGCACCCCGCGTGCGGTCGCGCCGGCGAGGCCGTCGAGCTGCTCGGTGAACCAGGTTGCGGCGTCGCTACACGCTTCGTGCAGGCCCTTGGCGGCTTCCGCTTTCTCCGCCGCGCGCGGGTCCATCGCTGGAAGCTCCATCCCGGCAGTCTGGGCGAGTTCCTTGACCGCGTCCATGAACGGCAACCCGCGCTGCTCGGTCATCCAGCGGATCGCGTCGCCGTGCGCCGAACAGCCGAAGCAATGGTAGAAGCCCTTGTCGTCGTTGACGTAGAAGCTCGGGGTCTTCTCGTTATGGAACGGGCAGCACGCACGCCACTCGCGCCCCGCCTTCTGGAGCTTGGTGGTCTTGCCGATCAGACCGGACAGGAGCGTGCGGCTGCGGAGTTCGTCGAGGAATTGGGGGGATAGGGTCATAAGTCTGCGTCCACCCCTCCCGCCTGAGGGAGGGGGTAGGGGGTGGGCGCAACCTTACCCCCCTCCCGCTCGCGGGAGGGGTTGGGGGAGGGCATGTCCGCCAACGTTCGTTCGATTGTGTTCACAACGCCTTCGATATTCTGCATGACTTCGTTGTTCCAGAAACGCAGGACACGGTAGCCGTGCCGTTCCAGGAGCTGCGTCCGCGTGTCATCTGCGACGGCATTGGCGTCATGCTGTCCGCCATCGACCTCGATGATAAGCTTCGCGCCGCGGGATACAAAGTCGCAAATGAAGGGACCGATTGGCACCTGTCGGTTGAACCGGATGCCGGCGACGCGGCGGGCGCCCAGATACGACCAAAGCTTTCGCTCGGCATCCGTTGCGTTGGCGCGCAACTCTCGGGCGAGTTTGGTCGGTCTGGCGTATCCGTTGTCCAACAAGCCCTCCCCCAACCCCTCCCGCAAGCGGGAGGGGGGTTATGTTGCGTGGTTCAAATGCGTTCGTCCATTACGCCAACGCAGCCTTCACCGCAGCGCTCGCTTTGCTCATGTCGATCTCGCTCGCATGGCGCGCCTTTAGCTCCGCCATCACGCGGCCCATGTCCTTCATGCCCGTAGCCCCAAGCTCGGACTTGATCGCCTCGATCGCCGCCGCGGTCTGCGCTTCGTCCAGTTGTGCGGGCAGGAACTGCTCGATCACCGCGATTTCCGCGCTCTCGGCATCCGCCAGTTCCTGGCGTCCGCCCTTGACGTACATCTCGATCGACTCGCGGCGCTGCTTGATCATCTTCTGCAACACCTCGACCACGAGCACATTGTCATCGTCGGGTGCCTTGCCTTCGCGCGATTGCGGGGCGCGTGCCTCGATGTCGCGGTTCTTGATCGACGACTGCACCAGCCGGAGGGTTGCGGTGCCCGCCTTGTCGCCGCCCTTCATCGCGGTGATCAATGCAGCCTTGATGTCGTCTCGAATCATGTGTCGTCCTTTTGCTGGGGCAGGAGGGTAGCGGGTTTATCCGATTGACGCACTGCCCATCCCCCTCTAGCTCCCGGCGCTTAGCGACATCGAAACGAAAAACGGAGTGCCCGCCGCAATGGCCGACGCCAATCCCATGACTGTGCCCGACGGAGCTACCGGCGTATTGGTGCTGTCCACCGGCGAATGCGTGTGGGGCAGGGGCTTCGGCGCGGAAGGCGTCGCTGTCGGCGAAGTCTGCTTCCACACCGCGATGACCGGTTACCAGGAAATCATGACCGACCCGAGCTTTGCGGGCCAGATGATTACCTTCACCTTCCCGCATATCGGCAACGTCGGCGCGAACGCCGACGACGTCGAGGCGAACGATCCGCACGCGCTCGGCATGATCGTCCGCGAGGACGTGACCGAACCGAGCAATTTCCGCAGCACCGAGCGACTCGATGCGTGGATGGCGAAGCATGGGCGAATCGGCCTGTCGGGCGTCGACACGCGCGCGCTGACTCGCCGAATCCGTAACGGCGGCGCACCCAACGGCGTGATCGCGCATGCGCCCGACGGCGTGTTCGATGTGCCCGCGCTGCTGGAAATGGCGCGCGCCTGGCCTGGGCTCGAGGGCATGGACCTCGCGCTCGGGGTGAGCACCAAGATGCATTATGGCTGGGGTGCCGAGACCGCCGGCGGCGTGTGGCGGCTCGGCAAGGGGTATGACACCTCTTCCCCCCTCCCCTTCAGGGGAGGGGCCGGGGGTGGGGCCGTGCAGCCAACCGACCCTGCGATTGCACAGGACAGCCCCACCCCAAACCCCTCCCCTGAAGGGGAGGGGCTCAAGAGGCCGCACGTCGTCGCGATCGATTATGGCTCTAAGCGCAACATCTTCCGCAACCTCGCCCACGCCGGAGCAAACGTTTCGGTCGTCCCCGCGAGCGCAAGCTTCGAAGACATCATGGCACTCGCGCCCGACGGCATCTTCCTGTCGAACGGCCCGGGCGACCCCGCCGCGACCGGCGAATACGCCGTGCCCGTGATCCGGCAGCTGCTCGACACCGGCAAGCCGCTGTTCGGCATCTGCCTCGGCCACCAGCTGCTCGCACTTGCGGTCGGCGCAAGCACGACCAAGATGTTCCAGGGCCACCGCGGCGCCAACCACCCGGTCCAGCGGCTCAGCGACGGCGCAGTCGAGATCACCTCGATGAACCACGGCTTCGCGGTCGAACGCGCCACCCTGCCGCCAACCGCGCGCGAGACGCACGTGTCGCTGTTCGACGGCTCCAACGCCGGCATGGAACTCACCGACCGCCCCGCGTTCAGCGTGCAATACCACCCCGAAGCGAGCCCCGGCCCGCAGGACAGCCTGTATCTGTTCGAGAAATTCGTCTCATCTCTGAAAGCACCGGCATGATGAACCTCCCAGAAGTCCCGCCCGCCCGGCTCGAAGAAGAATGGGCCGCCGACAAGGACGTGCTCGCGAGCCTCAAGGAAAGCGGCGACATCGCGCATCTCGTCCGCCCGGTCGACGTCAGCTTCCGCGGCGATGATGCCGCGCTCGACAAGCTCGAGGCGGATGCCGAGGAACTCGGCTTCGAAGTGATCGAGCGCGAAAAGGATGAGGACGGCGAGATGTGCCTGTTCCTCGGCCGCGAACAGGCGGCGGACGAAACCTCGATCCGCGCGCTGACGCGCAAGTGCGTCCAAATCGAAATGGCCTATGGCGTCGAATATGACGGCTGGGGCTGCACGTCGGAAGACGGCACCGACGACGAAGAAGACACCGAAGAAACCGGACAAGCACACTAATGCCAAAACGTACCGACATCTCCTCGATCCTCGTCGTCGGCGCGGGGCCGATCGTCATCGGGCAGGCGTGTGAGTTCGATTATTCGGGCACGCAGGCGATCAAGGCACTCAAGGAAGATGGCTATCGCATCATCCTGGTGAACTCGAACCCCGCCACGATCATGACCGATCCCGAGCTGGCTGACGCGACCTATGTCGAGCCGATCACCCCCGAGATCGTCGCCAAGATCATCGATAAGGAGCGCCCCGACGCGATCCTGCCGACGATGGGCGGGCAGACCGCGCTCAACACCGCGCTCGCCTTGTTCAACGACGGCACGCTCGAGAAGTACGGCGTCGAGATGATCGGTGCGGATGCCGAGGCGATCGACAAGGCCGAGGACCGGATGAAGTTCCGCGACGCGATGACCGAGATCGGTCTCGAAAGCGCGCGCTCCGGCATCGCACACAGCCTCACCGAAGCGTTCGAAGTCCTTGAACGGACAGGACTTCCTTCGATCATCCGGCCGAGCTTCACGATGGGCGGCACCGGCGGCGGGATCGCGTACAATCGCGAGGAATTCGAGACGATCGTGCGCTCGGGGCTCGACGCCTCGCCGACGACCGAAGTGCTGATCGAGGAATCGCTGATCGGCTGGAAGGAATATGAGATGGAAGTCGTGCGCGACCGCGCCGACAATGCCATCATCATCTGCTCGATCGAGAATATCGATCCGATGGGCGTCCATACGGGCGACTCGATCACCGTCGCGCCCGCGCTGACGCTGACCGACAAGGAATATCAGATCATGCGCAACGCAAGCATTGCTTGCCTGCGCGAAATCGGTGTCGAAACAGGCGGGTCGAACGTCCAGTTCGCGGTCAATCCCAAGGACGGCCGCCTGATCGTGATCGAGATGAACCCGCGCGTGTCGCGCTCGTCCGCACTTGCGTCCAAGGCGACCGGCTTCCCGATCGCCAAGGTCGCTGCCAAGCTCGCGGTCGGCTATACGCTCGACGAGATCATGAACGACATCACTGGGGCTACCCCTGCGTCGTTCGAGCCGACGATCGATTACGTCGTCACCAAGATCCCGCGTTTCGCGTTCGAGAAGTTCAAGGGCGCGGAAGCCGTGCTGTCGACCGCGATGAAGTCGGTCGGCGAAGTGATGGCGATCGGCCGCAACATCCACGAGAGCCTCCAGAAGGCGCTCCGCGGGCTCGAAACCGGGCTGTCCGGCTTCAACATGATCGACCACCTCGAAGGCGCGCCACGCGCCGAGATCGAGGCCGCGCTTGCGATCGCGACGCCGGACCGGTTGCTCGTCGCGGCACAGGCGCTCCGCGAGGGCTTCACCGTCGCCGAAGTCCATGCGCTGGCGAAGTTCGACCCGTGGTTCATCGAACGCATCGCCGAGATCGTCGCAGCCGAGGAGCAGATTTGCAGCAACGGCCTGCCGATCGACGCGCCCGGCATGCGGCGTCTCAAGGCGATGGGATTCAGTGACAAGCGTTTGGCCTATCTCGCTCTGAAATCAGCGAACTTGCGCGGCAATGCACGCGGCATCGCGCGTGGGTCGGGGCTGGTCCACGATGCGATCGTCGCGATGACCGGCGGCGTGACCGAGGCCGAAGTGCGCGCGCTGCGGCACCGCCTTGGCGTGCGTCCGGTATTCAAGCGGATCGACACCTGCGCGGCGGAATTCAACGCCAAGACGCCGTACATGTACTCGACCTACGAAGCCCCGAGCTTCGGCGAGCCCGAGTGCGAGAGCCAGCCGACCGACCGGCGCAAGATCGTCATCCTCGGTGGCGGGCCGAACCGGATCGGGCAGGGGATCGAGTTCGATTATTGCTGCTGCCATGCGTGCTTCGCGCTCGCGGATGCCGGCTATGAGACGATCATGGTCAACTGCAACCCGGAGACGGTGTCGACCGACTATGACACGTCCGACCGCCTGTACTTCGAGCCGCTGACCGCCGAGGACGTGCTCGAAATCCTCCACGTCGAGCAGCAGAACGGTACGCTCGTCGGCGTGATCGTCCAGTTCGGCGGGCAGACCCCGCTCAACCTCGCGCAGGCGCTCCAGGACGCCGGGATCCCGATCCTCGGCACCTCGCCCGACGCGATCGATCTGGCGGAGGACCGCGAGCGGTTCGCGGCCCTCATCAACAAGCTCGGCTTGCTCCAGCCCGCCAACGGCATCGCACGCAGCCGCGACGAGGCGATCGCGGTCGCCGAGCGGATCGGCTACCCCGTGCTGATGCGCCCGAGCTACGTGCTCGGCGGACGCGCGATGGAGATCGTCGACGGGCCGGCGCAGCTCGACGACTATATCCAGACCGCGGTCCAGGTGTCGGGCGACTCGCCGGTGCTGATCGACCAGTATCTCCGCGATGCGATCGAGGTCGATGTCGACGCCATCTCGGACGGCACCGACGTCGTCGTAGCTGGCGTGCTCCAGCATATCGAGGAAGCCGGGGTCCATTCAGGCGACAGCGCCTGCTCGATCCCGCCGTACAGTCTGACGCCTGCGATCATCGCCGAGATCGAGAAGCAGACCGCCGCGCTCGCCAAGGCGTTGTCGGTCGTCGGCCTCATGAACATCCAGTTCGCGGTCAAGGGCGGGCAGGTCTATCTCATCGAGGTCAACCCGCGCGCCAGCCGTACCGTGCCGTTCGTCGCCAAGGCGATCGGCGCACCGATCGCCAAGATCGCCGCGCGGGTGATGGCGGGGGAGAAGCTCGCCAATCTGCCGCCGATCGATCGCCACATCGATTATTATGCGGTCAAGGAAGCGGTGTTCCCGTTCAACCGCTTCCCCGGCGTCGACCCGGTCCTCTCGCCCGAGATGAAGAGCACGGGCGAAGTGATGGGGATCGACCCCGACTTCACGCTCGCCTTCGCGAAATCGCAGCTTGGCGCAGGGACGATCCTGCCCAAGGCGGGCGCGGTGTTCGTCAGCGTCAAGGACACCGACAAGCCCGTGATCCTGCCGGGCGTGCGCGCGCTGGCCGAGCATGGCTTTACGATCGTCGCGACCGGCGGCACCGCGGATTATCTCGCGGGGCAGGGCGTGCCGGTCGAGCGCGTCAACAAGGTCGCACAGGGCCGGCCGCACATCGTCGACCGGATCAAGGACGGCGGGATCGCGCTGATCTTCAACACGACCGAAGGGTGGCAAAGCCTCAAGGACTCGCAACCGATCCGTGCGTCCGCGCTCCAGTTGAAGATTCCCTACTTCACCACGGCGCCCGCGAGCGTCGAGGCGGCACAGGCAATCGTCGCCCTTTCGACGCGCAGTCTTGAAGTGCGACCGTTACAATCCTATTATTCCTCTTCGCACCATTGATCCCGACATATTGAAACAGTGCGGGCGGGCCCTCCTCGGAGGGTTCGCTTGATAAGGGATTGTTCGAAGACAAAGGGTTTAAGGGATGGCTACCGTCGAAAAGATGCCGATGCTGCAGGAAGGCTATGAAACGCTGAATGCAGACCTGAAACGGCTGAAGGCGGAACGCCCGACGATCGTGGATGCGATCGAAGAGGCGCGCGCGCATGGCGACCTTTCGGAAAACGCCGAATATCACGCCGCCAAGGAGCGTCAGGGCCAGATCGAAGCGTCGATCAGCGACATCGAGGACAAGCTCGCCCGTGCGCAGGTCATCGACCCGCGCGACCTGTCGGGCGACAAGGTCGTGTTCGGCGCGACCGTCACGCTGATGGACGAGGACGACAAGCCCGTCACCTACCAGATCGTCGGCCAGACCGAGGCGAACGCCAAGGGCGGTCGCATCTCGTATAACTCGCCGCTGGGCCGCGCGCTGATCGGGCGGAAGCTCGATGACGAGGTCGAAGTGACCGTTCCGTCGGGCGATCGCTACTACGTCGTTTCAAAGATCGAATTCATCTAATAAAAAAGCCCGCCGTGCAGATGCATGGCGGGCTTTTCTATATTCAGGCGGCGGTGCCTGGCTTGAGCAGATCCGGCTCGAGCAGACGGTGCAGGTGCACCACCACGAATTTCATCTCTGCATCGTCGACCGTGCGCTGCGCCGCGGCGCGCCACGCCTTCTCGGCACTCGCATAATCCGGATAGACACCGACGATTTCGATCGACGCGGTATCGACGAAGTCGACCCCGCGTGGATCACGGACGCGGCCGCCGAAGACTAGGTGAAGCTTGCTCATGATATCAGGTTCCCGAAGACAGCAGGGTCGCGCTTCTCATAGGCACGCGCTGCCGCTTCGGGAACCGTCGATCGCGGATTAATTGGTGGACGTACCCGATTTCGCGTCGCCCTGCGGCTTCGGTTGCGTCGACGTTGCGGACGTGTTGCTCGATGGTGTCGAACCCTGTCCGGACTTGGTCGCATCAGACTTGGCCGTTTCTGCCTGGGCAGCATTCGCGGTCATCGCGGCGGTGCCCGCTGCGGCCAGTGCGTTGATTACGCCGCCGAGCAACTTGCCGACCTGGTCCTTCGCCGCATGGCGCGAAAGGCCGAGACCGTCGAATTCCGACCGGGCGGTGTCCTTGGCGGCATCCACGGCACCCTTGGCCGTGTCGGTCAGGCGACGTCCGACCGGGGCAAGCAGGCGCGCTTCGCCCGACGTGCGCGGCAGCAACGAGCCGGTCAGCATCCCGAGCGCGAGGCCACCGACGAGCACGCCCAGCGGGCTTTTCTCGATTGCGGCGGCGGCACGCTCGCCAAGATCGTGCGCTGCGTGCGACGTGGTGTCGATCGCCTTGCCAGCGCCTTCGCGCACGGCCTCGACCGCCTTGCCGGTGCTGTCACGCACGGTCTCGACCGCACGCTCGGTACCATCGCGTGCGGTTTCGAGTGCCTTGCCCGCACCGTCGCGGGCGGTTTCGAGCGCATGACGCGCCTTGTCCGAGGCAGCGGTGGCACCGGAGTGGAGGGTTTCTGCTACAGTCACTTCATCTTCTCCTGAATACAATTAGCGTTTCATTCGGTCGGGTTTGCGGCGGAACAGCCGGAAGATCGGCCCGCGCGCAAGGAACAGCCCGGTCAGCACGACCCCGATCCCGGCAGCGACCGGGTTCTCGCGTGCGGTACCGACGGCGCCCTGGACCGCATCCGTGCCACGAACCTTCAGATTGGCAGCGAGATCCGATGCCAAGGTCTGCGGGTTCGTGCGCCGTTGCAGCGCGCTGAACGTGCTCGAAAGCTGCGCGCGCGCCGCCGTGGCGCGGGCTTGTGCGGCGATAACCGCCGGGCTTTCGTCGGTGGTCATGCTGCGTCTCCGGCAGGGGCCGACATCGTCTTGAACCGCCCGATGCCGATCATCGCGAACACCCCGGCCAGCACGAGTAATACGCCGACGACGATCACCGTCGCCCAGATCGGCCCAACCAGCGGCGTCAGGATCATCAGCACGCCCACCACCAAGGCAATGAGCGCGAGCAACCCCAGCACCGCGGCGACGAGGATCATCACGACCCCCGCCTTCGCGGCACCAACCTTGGCGAACAGCTTCGCCTTGCGCAGGTCGATCTCGGCGCGCGCAACCTGCTCGGCGTCGGATACGACCCGCGACAGCAAGCTCATGATGCCATCATCCGCCGGGGCAGGGCTGGCTTCGTTCACGAAATCCCTCATCGCGGGCTCCGTCACGCTGCGATCAGGCCTTGGTGTCGCTGTCGACCGCCAGACCCGACTGGATCAGGCGAACGAGCACGAACCCGAGCGCGGCAGCAGTGCCGATCGCGATCGCGGGGCTCTTCTGCACGAAGCCGCGCGCGTCCTCGATCAGATCGTCGAGTTCCTTGGCCTTCAAGCCTTCCGAGAACCCCTGGACCTTGTCGGCAGCGGTGCGGGCATATTGGCCATATTGCGAGCCGAGCTTTTCATCGACGGTGCCGGCTGCGTCGTTGATCATCTGGACGATCTCGTCGAGTGCGGTCCCGGCGCGTTCCTTGCCGTCGGCGGCATAGGTCTTCGCGCGATCGACGACTTCCTTGCCGAGCTTGTCGGTGCTGTCCTTGAACATCTGCGCGGCGCCGCTGCCGATCTTGCCGGCCTCATCGCGCACCGACGCTGCGGCGTCCTTGGCGGCACCGGTCGCTGCGTCGATCTTCTCGCTGCTGGTCGCGCCAGGGTTGCCGTTCGGCGAATTCGGGGTCGTGGCCATCGTATATGCCCTCCAATAGTTGTACTTCGACAATAAAGCGGTCCGGGCCGCGCCTAGTTCCATCGCGCACGCACGATTTGCCGATACCCGGCTTAGGCGATAGAGGCAGCCGCGACCCCATTCCCAAATCGGTAGAAGGATCGTTCCGTGACCGCAATCATCGACATTCATGCCCGCACGATCATCGACAGCCGCGGCAATCCCACCGTCGAAGTCGATGTCATGCTCGAGGACGGCAGCTTCGGCCGCGCCGCGGTTCCCTCGGGCGCATCCACCGGCGCGCATGAGGCGGTTGAGAAGCGCGACGGCGACAAGAGCCGCTGGGGCGGCAAGGGCGTCGACCAGGCGGTCGAGGCGGTCAATCGCGAGATCGCCGACGCGGTGCTCGGACTCGAAGCCGAGGACCAGCGCGACGTCGACCACACGATGATCGAGCTCGACGGCACCGACAACAAGAGCCGGCTGGGCGCGAACGCGATCCTCGGCGTGTCGCTCGCGGTGGCCAAGGCATCGGCGGATGCACGCAGCCTGCCGCTGTACCGCTATGTCGGCGGGGTTGCCGCGCATGTCCTGCCGGTGCCGATGATGAACATCATCAACGGCGGCGAACACGCTGACAATCCTATCGATTTTCAGGAATTCATGATCGTGCCCGTGGGCGCATCGACGATTTTCGAGGCGGTGCGCTGCGGGTCGGAAATCTTCCACACGCTCAAGAAGGGCCTGCACGACAAGGGGCTGTCGACCTCGGTCGGCGACGAGGGCGGCTTCGCGCCCAACATCGCGTCGAACGACGAGGCGATCGAATTCATCCTGCGCTCGATCGAGACCGCAGGCTACAAGCCCGGTGAAGACGTGATGCTCGCGCTCGATTGCGCGGCGACCGAATTCTACAAGAACGGCAAGTATGAGATTTCGGGTGAGGGCAAGAGCCTGAGCAGCCACGAAATGGCCGAATATCTCGCGGATCTCGCACGGCGCTACCCGATCTTCTCGATCGAGGATGGCATGGGCGAGGACGATTTCGAGGGCTGGAAGGCGCTCACCGACCTGTGCGGTGACAAGGTCCAGCTGGTCGGCGACGATCTGTTCGTGACCAACCCAAAGCGGCTCGGGCAGGGGATCAAGGACGGTCTCGCCAACTCGCTGCTGGTCAAGGTCAACCAGATCGGCACGCTGACCGAGACGCTTGAGGCGGTGTCGATGGCGAACCGTGCTGGCTACACCGCGGTGATGTCGCATCGTTCGGGTGAAACCGAGGATTCGACGATCGCGGATCTCGCGGTCGCTACCAACTGCGGTCAGATCAAGACAGGCAGCCTTGCACGGTCGGACCGGCTCGCGAAGTACAACCAGCTGATCCGCATCGAGGAGGAGCTGGAGGGTGCTGCGCTCTATGCCGGGCGTTCGATCCTGCGGGTGTAAATTTCCTGAAAATACACCTTGATCCACGAGTCGCGATGCGCGAGAATCGCGACCGTGATCAAGCGCCGCTCCAATGTCCGAATGATGCTCCGTCGTGCCGTCGCGCCGGCGGCCTTGATGATCGTCGGGCTGTTTTTTGGCGGCTATGCCATCTTCGGCCCGAACGGCGCGCTGGCTTACGGCGACGTCGAGCGGCAGCTTGCGGTCAAGCAGCGGCAACTCGCGTCGCTTGACCGCAATCGCAGCGAATTGAAGAACCGGGTTGCCTTGCTCGACCCGCGCCATGCCGATCCGGACCTCGCCGACGAGCTTGCGCGCAAGGATCTGGGCGTGGTGCATCAGGACGAAGTGATCGTCCCGCTCAACTGACGTCATCTGTATCGTGTGAAGCCCCGCCCCTTCAGGGGAGGGGTTGGGGTGGGGCCGTGCAGCGCGTCCACCATCCGGCAAGGGTCTCTGCGAGGCTCCCCCCACCCCCAACCCCTCCCCTGAAGGGGAGGGGCGAAGAACAGAAGCGGCGGGAGCTTCTCGGCGGAGATGGCGTACTCGTCACCTCAGAGCCCCTCCCCTTCAGGGGAGGGGTTGGGGTGGGGCCGTACAGCGCGCCCGCCATCCGGCAAGGGTCTCTGCGAGGCTCCCCCCACCCCCAACCCCTCCCCTGAAGGAAGGGGCGATAAAGGGAGCTTACCGCCCCAGGAACGTCAGCAAATCATTCGTGAACCGGTCGCTGTCGGTAATCGTCAGACCATGCGGCGCGCCCTCATATTCCACCAGCTGCGCACTCGCGATGCCCTCAGCCGCCCGGCGCGCGGTCGCATCGATCGGGACGGTCTGGTCGCTAGTCCCGTGAATAATCAGCGTCGGCACACGGAACGCAGGAAGATCAGGCCGGAAATCAGTGTGGCCGAACGACTGCGCACACGCCAGGATCGGCTTCAACCCCGCAAGATTGGTCTGCGACCACGCCCAGTCCACCGTCTCGCTGCTCACTGGGGACGAAATGAACCCGACGCCCAGGAACTGCTTCATGAACGTCTGGAAGAAACCGTAGCGATCCTTCCCGATCCCCTCGGCAATCGCTGCAAGCTTTTCCTCGGGAACGCCGTGCGGATTGTCCTCGGTCTGGAGCATGTAGGGCACCACCGATGCGATCAGACCCGCGGCCACGACGCCCTTGCCCTCATGCCGGCTCATGTAGCGCGCGACTTCGCCGCCGCCCATCGAGAAGCCGACGATCGTCGCATCCGCAGCACCCGTCTGCTCCAGCACGTCCGCCAGATCGTCGGTCAGCGTGTCATAGTCATAACCGCTCCACGGCTGGCCCGACCGGCCGAACCCGCGGCGATCGTAGGCGATCGCGCGGAAACCCGCGTCCGCCAGTGCCATCGCCTGCGCGTCCCAGCTATCGGCATTGAGCGGCCAGCCGTGCACGAGGACGACCGGACGTCCGCTACCCCAATCCTTGACGTAAAGGTCGGTGCCGTCGCGGGTCTTGATATAGGGCATGGGAACATCCTCAGCTTTGATGACGGGTATCAGAACGACGCGTGGCGCGCCGCGTTCCGTCGCAGGGGTGGCGCCGGACGTTCCAAACTGTCAGCTTGCCGCCGCGGACGAATCCGCCCCGAAGACCGATCAAGGAGCTGGAATGCGGAATATTTGGCTGACAGGCATAGCGGCGCTCGCTGTCGCATCCTGTACCGCGGAGGCTCCGGCCCCGAAATCGACGGCGATCGCACTGACCGCGTTGCCGACGACCGACTGGAAGAGCTTTCGCGATACCTTCATCGAGGACTGGTTCAAGGTCTCGCCCGCCGATGCCGTCTATCAGGGCCGCCACGATTACGATGGCGGCCTCGGTGACTGGTCTCCCGCTGGCCTGAAGCGCCAGGGCGACTTCCTGCGCGACGCGATCGCCAAGGCCAAGGCGTTCGATCCCGCCAAGCTCGACAAGCAGGCCGCGTTCGAGCGCGATTATCTGGTGACGGTCGCCTCGGGGAAGCTGTTCTGGCTCGAGGATGCCGATTTCCCGCATCGCAATCCGTCCTGGTACGTCAACGCCGGCCTCGACCCCAACGTCTATATCGCGCGCAATTATGCGGATGCGCCGACACGGATGCGCGCGATGGTGTCGTTCCTGCGCAAGATCCCCACCGCCACCGCGCAGATCCGCGAGAACCTCAAGGCGCCGCTGCCGCTCAGTTACATCAACTTCGGGGTCGCGGCGTTCAACGGGTTCGGGGACTATTATACGGGCGATGCCAAGAAGGCGTTCGCGGACGTGAAGAGCCCCGCCTTGCAGGAAGAGTTCGACAAGGCGGCGACCGCGGCGTCCAAATCGATGCACGATCTCGGCACATGGCTGGAAAGCCAGCGCGGATCGGCGACGCAGGACTTTGCGCTCGGTGCGGACAAGTTCTCGCGGATGATCAAGCAGACCGAGGGCGTCGACGTGCCGCTCGCGACGCTCGAAGCTGCCGGACGCGCGGACATGCTGCGCAACCAGCAGGCGCTGGTCGCGGCGTGCGCCAAGTTCGCGCCGGGCGCGAGCGTGCCCGCGTGCATGGCCAAGATGAACGCCAACAAGCCGATCAACGACGATCCGGTTGCGGAGGCGCGCAAGCAGATCCCCGAACTGCGCGCGTTCGTGCTCAAGAGCGACGTGGTCACCATCCCCGACCAAGAACAGGCGCTCGTCGAGGAAAGCCCGCCGTACAACCGACAGAACTCCGCCTATATCGACCCGCCCGGGCCGTTCGAGAAGGGCATCCCCTCGGTCTATTACATCTCGCCGCCGGACCCCTCGTGGAGCAAGGCCGAGCAGGACGGGTTCATCCCCGGCAAGAACGACCTGCTGTTCACCTCGGTGCATGAAGTGATGCCCGGGCATTTCCTCCAGTTCCGCCATGCCAACGCCTCGCCGTCGTTGTTCGGTCGGCTGTTCGTCGGCTACGCCTTCGCTGAGGGCTGGGCGCATTATGCCGAGGAAATGATGTGGGAAGCGGGGCTTCACGACGGCGACCCCGAGACGCATGTCGGGCAATTGTCCAACGCGCTGCTCCGCGATTGCCGGTATCTCTCCGCGATCGGGCTCCACGCGCAGGGCATGACGCAGGAACAGTCGCGCAAGATGTTCGTCGAGCAATGCTATCAGGACGAGGGCAACGCAAAGCAGCAGTCCGCGCGCGGCACCTATGACCCGGCCTATCTCAACTACACGATGGGCAAGCTGATGATCCGCAAGCTCCGCACCGACTGGACCGCGACGCATGGCGGGCGGGCAGGGTGGAAGGCGTTCCACGACCAGTTGCTCAGCTTCGGTGGCCCGCCGATCCCGCTCGTCCGCAAGGCGATGCTCGGCGGCGACGGCAAGGCGGTGTTCTGACGCCAGAATCGGCAGGGCCGCCAGCCTGGTGGCTGACGGCTCTGCTTTCACATGCGTCGATCGATCAGGCGTAGGTGACCTTCGCCGCGGCCCGGCGATTGCGGAGCGCGACGCCCATCATGCCGAAGCCGGTGATCATCATCGCCCAGGTCATCGGTTCCGGCACTGCGGAGAGCGACACGCTGTCGATATACCCGCCGAGCGAGTCGCTCCGGCCCAGCGCCGCGAAGGTCAGCGTGGTCGGTGCAGCGGCGGTGAAGGCGAAGGTCTGCAGCGACCAGTTGGTGTTGGCACCGCCAGCGCCACCCGCCGACGTGAACACCGACGACCCGTTGAGCAGGACGCTGATGCCGTTCGAATTCGCCGGGACATTGGGACGATCCGAATACCAGTAGCGCAGGATGTAGCTGCCGGCGTCGATCATCCGGCTCATCGAGCTGTTGGCATTGGTATCGAGCTCGACGAAGTTCGCGCCGGAGAATGGTGCGCCGGCAACATTGTTATACTGAACTTCGATCCCGTTGGCGCCGCCCGTCCAGCCTTCGTACGAGGACAGGGTGGTGAACCCGGCCCCGGGGCCGAAATTGGTGCTGTCGAAGTTCGTGCTGAACGTCGTGGCCGCAAGGGCCGGGGTTGCGGCGGTCAGTACTGCAGCGACGGCAACGGCCTTAAGTGTGTTGGTAATACGCATGGCATTTCCTTTCCCTGTTTACTCGGAATGGAAATCATTCTTTAGTATCAAGATACTAACTCATTACTCCGAGCATCTTTCTCCTAGCATGAGGCGTGCCAAATCGTGATCACAGTGATTTAGTTGGTTAACGCAGTCGGAGATGTAATCCCCGGCGACAATGCGCCGCCAATCGGTCTCAGCGAACCGAACTCGCTGGCTGAACGTCGGCTGCTTCAACGGTCGCGGGCGTCCTGATCGACGGACGCAACCGCGCAAGACTGCACAGCCCCGCGACGAAGGCGAGCCCGGCGGCGACCAAAGGCGGGGTCGCCCCGCCGCCGATCCCGAGCGCGAGCAATGCCGCGACCAGCGTTGCGCCCGTCGTCTGGCCGAGCAATCGCGTGGTCGAGACGAGGCCACCCGCAGCCGCAGCGCGTTCGCGCGGCGCACTGCCGATGATGAGCCGTGCGTTGGGCGGCAGGAACGTCCCGAACCCCGCGCCGCACAGCGCCATCCGCCACACGACGTCGAAATGGCTGGGGTGCGGCGGCATATAAGCGATCAGCACCAGCGCGACGATCGAGATCGCCATGCCGATCCCGCCGAGCACACCCGCCAGGATACGGCTCGACAGCCAGCCCGACAGCGGCGCGACGACGATGTTGGTCAGCGGCCAGGGCGCCATCAGCAGCCCCATCTCGGTCGGCGTGAAGCCGAACTCGCTCTGCAGCCGGAAAGGCATCGAGATGATCAGCGTCATCGATGCGATGAACGCGGTATAGGCCCCCACCACCGACAACCGCAGCACGGGGCGCGCAAGCAGGTCGATCGGCAGGATCGGATCGCGTTCGCCTTTTTCGCGACGGACGAACAATATGCCGACCGCCACGCCCGTCAGCACGATCGCGGCGGAGACGACCGGACTATCGCCATGCACCGCGCTTTCGAGCCCGCCGATGACGAGCCCGAACATCGCCGCGCACATCACCGCGCCGATCACGTCGAACGGCGTGTCACGTAGCGGCGTATCGGGGAGCGCACGCCCGAGCAGCAGCGATCCGATCGCGAAAGGCACGGCACTGGCAAACACCCACGGCCACGGCGCAACCCCGAGGATGAACCCGCCCAGCGACGGCGCGAGCGCCGCGCCTGCGGACACGATCGCACTGTTGATGCCGAGCCCGCTGCCCAACTGGTTGGACGGATAGGTCGAGCGGATCAGCGCGGAGGACACGCTCAATGCCGCCGCCGCCCCGATCGCCTGCACGGCACGGACGATCAGCAGGAACGGAAGGCTCTTCGCAAAGAAGCACAACAGCGTCGCGACCGCAAAGACGAGCTGCCCGATCTGGTACATCCGCTTGAGCCCGATGCGCTCACCCAAGCCAGCAAACGGCAGCAACAGCATCACCAGCATCAACTGGTAGATCGTCACGACCGACACGACCGCAGACCGGTCGATCCCCAGATCGCGCGCGATCGTCGGCAGCGCGATGTTGGCCACTCCGCCGTCGATGATGATCAGCGCCGTGCCGAGACAGAGCGTCGCGATCGCGGCATAGCGGCGGGGGAGGGGCAGGCCGTCCGTCATTGGCGCCGTGTCTGGCGATGCGACGCGCGTTGTCTGTCGTGTCAACCGAGCGACACCTCGGCGACCTTGTCCTTGTAATCCTCCTTGGGATCGATCCCGAGCAGGAGCTTGACCCCCGCGACCATGCTGGAGGCGTCGACCCAGATCTGCGCGCGTTCGGCGTCCAGCCGGATCAGTTGCAGCTTGGGGTCATCCTTGCCGCCTTCGAACCACGCCGCGACGAAGCGATTCCACAACCGGTCGATCGTCGCACGATCGTCATCCAGCGTGAGCGTACCGTGGACCGCCGCGAAGATATCATTGCCCTTCGATGCAAACGTCGCGACCGCACGTGCACCGCTTGTCAGGTCCGCAACCAGTTCGGTTTCCTTGGACGCGAAGAAGTAGATCGGGCCGCGATCCTCATCGCCGTCCAGCTGTGCGGTCATCGGGCGGGTGTGCCCCTCGTCGACTCCGACGAGGCCGAGCATCATCGTCATGTCCGACCGCAGCGCTTTCCAGAACTTGCGTTCGATTTCGACCTGATCCGTCATGCCAATCTCCTTCCCACGCGCAACGGGTGGTATGCGTGGCGGTTCCGGTCCGGTGCGTCGCAGCGCAGATGGCGGACATAGGCAACCGGGCGCATGCCAAATTCCGTTCGACGCGGATCCCATTTCGAGATCCGAACGTTACTTGCTGCAACGCACCATTTTTGGTACAACGTTGTCATGAAATATCCCGACGAACAGGGCGAAACCGCAATGCCGACCGGGCCTGTCCCAACGGTCTTCGAGGCGATCGTTCGCAAGAAGTGCCTTACCGCGACCTACAACAAGTTGCCGATCGTGCTGGCACCGCACATCATCTTCACCCGCCACGGCGAGATGTACGTCGACGGCGTGGTGCTGGAGCGCGAGGGCAAGCCGCCGCGCGAGTTCAAGGTCGGGACCTTCAAGCTGATCGGCCTCGTTGATCTAGCGCTCGTGGACCGCAATTTTCAGGTCAGCGAGCTGTTCTCGCCTAGCGATCCCAAATATGCCGACAACGCTCTGATGGCGGTCGAGCACGCCTAACGCCGGGCGGGCTGCCCGGTCATCGAACCGGGCAGTCGCCTTCGCACCACGGTGACGATCGCCAGCGCGATCAGCGCAACCGACGCACCGGCGAGCATGTCTGCCAGATAATGCGTTCCCTCCACTGGGGTCGCCAGCAGCATCGCCACATTGACGATCACGATCGGCTTGCGGATCCGCGCGAACGGCCACGCCGCGACGATGTACAGGACAGCGCTGGCCGTATGGAAGCTCGGTGCCTCGACCAGTCCGCGCAGCGCACCCAGATCGACCTCGCGCATCACATGCGCGCGCAGCAGCGGGACCAGTTGTGATTCATACAGGCCGCTTTCGGTCATGTACGGGGCAGGGCCATGCCATAGCATCGCAAACGGGCCATAAGCCGGCCAGCAGCGGAACAGCGCCAGCGCGATGACCGCCGCTACCCAGAAGCTCGCGATCAGCCCGCGGGCCGCCGCCCGCTTGTCCGCCCAGGCACAATATCCGAGAATGATCGCCGGGCTGACGTAGATGCTCTGATACGCCGCCGCACCGAGGATCTGCAGCGCACGGTGGTCCGCAACCACCTGATACCAGGCGAGCCAGTCGAAATGAAGCGCGACGTCGATCTGCTGAAGAACCCCGTCGATCGTCCCGTTGGTTTCCGCCGCGATCGGATAGGTTGCGACCGCACCCATCAGCGACACGGCGGTGAACAGGCCAAAAGTTTCACCGACGTCGCGGATGACGCGTTGTGCCGGGTTGTTCGGGGCGCGGAAGATGATCCGCAGGCTGAGCGCAAGCGCAAATACCCCGAGATAGATCAGCGTGCGCGGCGCGGTGGGATCGATCGTGATGCCGGTGTCGAATAGCAATGCGGCAAGGCAGGCGGCACTCATCGCAGCGCCGACGACCAGCCAGCTACCCGGGATCAAGCCGGCGTGCGACCGTCCGACGGGATAGACCGGCGCCGGCGGCGCAAAGGGGAAGACGGTGGAATTGAACAAACGGCTGCGCCTGGAAAGGACGATGGACCCGATCGCCGCAGGATCGGGTCCAATACCCGATCGTGCTCATCCATGCCGTGAAGACTTTATGACGTAAAGGTTACATCGCTCCCGGCGCGCCGAGTAGAGTGGAAGGGGCGCTCGGGCGCCCCTTCCTTGCCGGATTAGCGGCAGATCTGCACGCGGCGATGGTTACGCCAGTCGGTCCGGCAGTTGCGTCCGCGGTTGTTGTATCCATCGTGCCGGCGATTGCGGCCATAATAGCGGTCGCCGCCCCGACGGTCGCCACGCCAGTTCCGGTGATCGCCGCGATGATCGCCACGGCGATCGTCATAGCGGTGATCGTACCGACCACGATCGCCGCGATAATCCTGTGCCGATGCGGTGGTCGAGACGCCGATGCCGGCGATCAGGCTTGCGGCAGCGAGAATGTGCGCGATCTTCATAGTCTGTCCTTTCGGCCCGTCGATCGGGCTTGATCACCGCTATGGGACGCAGCGCCGGTATCGATGCTGAACACGACCGACAGCGCGCGTACATATTTGCCGTGACCCCAAGGCGTCGCCGAAGGACCGCCCGATTTACAACCCGATCTACAACCCGATGCCGAAGCGCGGCGCGATTGCGACCATCCCGGCGTAGAGCGCGATCGTCAGCGCACAGCCAATCCCCAGCGTCGGCCAGAATCCGACCCCGTTCCGCAACAGCGCCGGCATCACGATAAACATCGGCAAGGACGGCAGGATGTACCAGAAGGTCGCGCCGACGTGGTTCGCCATGTTGGCCGCGTCCGGTTTCTCGCCCCACCACCAGATCATCCCCAGCACCGATACCAGCGGCAGCGAAGCGACCAGTGCGCCAAACCCCGGGTAGCGTTTGGCGAGCGTCGAGGCTGCCGCGATCAGGATCCCGGAAATCAGGGCTTTGAGCGCGAGGAAAAGCATCGTTCGGTCATCCGATATGCGGGGAGCGTCGCTATGCGGCGTGGATCAGCCAATGGTCACGAAACTGTCCATCACGCGCTTGCGCCCCGCGCTCTCGAAATCGATCTCGAGCTTGTTGCCCTCGATCTCGGCGATCAGGCCATAGCCGAATTTCTGGTGGAACACGCGCATCCCGATCGCGACGTCGCTTCGCCCCTTGTTGCCAAGGCTGATCGCGGAAGACCGCGACTCCTGCACGCGGCTGGGCTCGCGCGAGAAGGTCCGGCTGGTGAACTCCCCGCCGGGCTTCCCAGACGCACCCCCGACTCCAGCCGCACGCTGCCAGCCGGGGCCGCGCCCGGTGCCGCGCGCGACGTCGGCGAAGGGGTCGGCGCGTTCGGACCAGTTGGCGCGCCACAGGCTTTCTCCGCCTGCCATGCTCGATTCCGCCTCGACATGTTCGGGCGGCAGCTCGTTCACGAACCGGCTCGGGATGCTGCTCGTCCACTGGCCGTAGATCCGGCGGTTGGCGGCGTGGAGGATCGTCGCGCGGCGGCGTGCGCGGGTGATCGCGACATAGGCGAGGCGGCGTTCTTCCTCCAGGCTCGCTGTCCCGCCCTCGTCGAGCGAGCGTTGCGAGGGGAACAGTCCTTCCTCCCAGCCGACCAGGAAGACGGTGTCATATTCCAGCCCCTTGGCGGCGTGGATCGTCATGATCGTGACCTTGGGGTCTTCGGCGGCTGCCTCATTGTCCATGACGAGGCTGACGTGCTCGAGGAACGCGCCGAGCGTCTCATATTCCTCCATCGCGCGGACGAGCTCGGTCAGGTTCTCGAGGCGGCCCGCCGCCTCGACCGATTTCTCGGCCTGAAGCATGCCCGTATAGCCGCTCTCGTCGAGGATGATCCGCGCGAGATCGCCATGCGACAGCTCGGTGACCTGCGCGCGCCACCGCGCCATGTCGATCACGAGATTGCCGAGCGACTTGCGCGCGGCACCGGTCAGTTCGTCGGTGTCGAGCAGCCGCGCGGCGGCGGTGACGAGCGGGATGCCCTGCGCGCGCGCAAGCTGGTGGACCTTGGACACCGCCTTGTCGCCGAGTCCGCGCTTGGGGACGTTGACGATCCGGTCGAACGCCAGGTCGTCCGCAGGCTGCGCGACGACTCGAAGATAGGCGAGCGCATCGCGGATCTCGGCGCGTTCATAGAAGCGGAAGCCCCCGACGATCCGGTAGTTGATCCCGGTCGCAATGAAGCGGTCCTCGAACTCGCGAGTCTGGTGCTGGGCGCGCACCAAGATCGCGACCTCGTCGAGCGACGTGCCCGCGCGTTGCGCCGATTCGATCTCCTCGCCGACTCGGCGTGCTTCCTCCGGGCCATCCCAGACGCCAAGCACCTTGACCTTCTCGCCGACGTCGAGCTCGGTCCACAATTGCTTGCCGAGCCGCCCGCTGTTGTTGGCGATCACGCCCGAGGCCGCGCCCAGGATGTGCGGGGTTGAGCGGTAATTCTGTTCGAGCCGGATGATCTTCGCGCCCGGAAAGTCCTTTTCGAATTTCAGGATGTTTTCGACCTGCGCGCCGCGCCACGAATAGATCGACTGGTCGTCGTCGCCCACGCACGCGATGTTCTTGCGCTCCTGCGCGAGCAGCCGGAGCCAGAGATACTGGACGCTGTTGGTATCCTGATATTCGTCGACCATAATGTACTTAAACCGGCGCTGATACTCCGCCAAAACGTCTCGATCGCGCTGCAAAATGACTAACATATGGAGCAAAAGGTCGCCAAAATCGCACGCATTGAGCGCCGCGAGGCGAGTCTGATAGGCGGCGTAAAGCTCCTGGCCGCGGCCATTGGCGTAGAGTTCGCTTTCGCCTGCATCGATCTGCGCGGGCGTTAAACCCTTGTTTTTCCACCCGTCGATCAGCCCCGCGAGTTGCCGCGCAGGCCAGCGTTTCTCGTCGAGATCAGCCGCCTGGATCAGCTGCTTGAGCAACCGCAACTGGTCATCGGTGTCGAGGATCGTAAAATTGCTTTGCAAACCAACGAGTTCGGCATGCCGCCTGAGCATCTTCGCGCCGATCGCGTGGAACGTGCCGAGCCACGGCATCCCCTCGACCACATCGCCGACCAGCCGCCCGACTCGCTCGCGCATCTCGCGCGCGGCCTTGTTGGTGAAGGTGACGCTGAGGATCTCGCTTGGCCAAGCCTTTCTAGTATTGAGCAGATGCGCTAGTCGCGCGGTCAGCGCGGCGGTCTTGCCGGTGCCTGCCCCCGCCAGCACCAGAACCGGACCCTCGGTGGTCAACACCGCATCGCGCTGCGGATCATTCAGTCCGCGCAGATAAGGCGGATCGGCGGGCGCTGGCGCGTGCTGGGAAACGGGAAGACTCATCGGTGAACAGGTAGGGAACGCGAGCGATCGGGGCAAGCACGGGGTTTCGCGCCAGTGCGGTCAACGCGCGGCGGTGGCAACCGGTGCGGGGTAGATTGCAAGCGTTTCCCGGGACATATCGACGGACCGTGCCTCGGCAAGCTGGCGCACCAAAGCTATGTAGAGCACACTGGCGCGATCGACCGTATACTGTGCGGCGGCGGTGCGGCGGGCCGCGATCACGGATGCCGGCTCGGGCAAGACCGCCACCGCCATCGCCTCCGCCAGCGCGGCGGGATCGCCAACCGGGACGATTCGCCCGTAGGCGCCGTGCCCGAGCAGATCGTCCATCGAAACGCAGCAACGGGTCGAGACGATCGGAATGCCGGCGGCCAACGCCTCGATCAGGACCGCCGGAACACCCTCATAATCCGACGAGAGCACCAGCGCATCGGCGTCCGCCAGCCATGCCTCGGTCGTCGCAACATGCCCCGGCAAACGGACACGACCGGCGATGCCGAGCGACCACGCCTTCGCTTCGAGCATCGCGCGTTCGGCACCTTCGCCCAGAATGGTGAGTTGGTCATCGGGGGTGGAAAATCGTGCAAAAGCATCGATTAGCAGTGAAAAGTTCTTCTGCGGCGCGAGCCGCCCGACCGCCAGATAGTGTCGCCCGCGACGGTCCCTCGGGCTGGTATCGCGCAGGTTTGCGAGGCGCTCGAGGTCGTCCGCCCCCAGCGCCGGGTCCTCGATCACGCTGATCCGGTCATGCTGTACGCCGATCAACCCTGCGATCTCGTCACGCATCGCAGGGGCAAGGCCGACGAAGTGATCGATCCAGCGCCCCTGCAGCCGCAACCACGCGCGATAGAACCACCGCAACAACGGCGGCATGTCGTTCCGGACCAGGCAGTTGCTGATCTTGGTGATGATCGGCGGGCAGGTGGGGCCGACCAGCAACCGCAATATGACTGCAACCGATGTGTAGGTGTTGCCGGCGCAAAACACCGCATCGGGGCGGTCGTCCCGCACCCGGCGACGCAAAGCGAGCACCAGCAGCGCAAAGGCGATCAGTCCGCGCGAATGCGACCGATTACCGGCGCGGGTGACATATGAGAGCGCAAGCGGCGGCGGCGTGCGCGAATCGGCGACGACGATTTCGGATCGCACGCCCAGATCGACCCATGCGGCATGCAGGCGCGCGGCGATGCGTTCGACTCCCCCCGGCGCGAATCCGTACAGCATCGTAACGATCTTAACTGGCGGACAGCCGTTTGCGATCGCCGTCGCTGCCGACGGCTCCGCAACAGCGCCACGCGTCCCAGACGCGACCGGCATCGTATAAAGCTCCCCCCGACGCCCCCCTCGGCGTCACGACCGTCCTACGCCGCGGCTGCGGGGCGAGCAACCAGCCTGTGTTCTGCGCCGAGGTTCATGCTCTGGCGGTCATCAATCGCAACGCGTTCGCGTGTCCCTACTATGGAACGAATGCCGCCGCGTCCCTACCTTCCGAATGGTTCGGGCTGGTCTTTGGCGTCGGACACCGCTATCGGCGCGCAACACCTGTACATCTGAACCACCCGTAACCAACCGAGTGAAGGCCTTTCACAGCCATGGCTACTACCTTGTCGGCGCCTCTCGAATCCGAGGTCGCGAGCGGCCCCCGGTTGGATCATCAACTGTTCCCTGCGGGGCGTTGGCTGTTCCTGGGAATCATGGTGGCGGGGCTGGCCTTCGCAGGCTTCAGCATCTTCACCGATACCAAGCAGGTCGGCGAGGGACTTGCGATCGGTACGTTCGCGTTCCTTGCACTTGCCTTGTTGATCGCACTTGGTTTCGAATTCGTTAACGGGTTCCATGACACCGCCAACGCCGTCGCCACCGTCATATACACGCACGCGATGCCGGCGCCGCTCGCAGTGGTATGGTCGGGCTTCTTCAACTTCCTCGGCGTCATGGCGTCGAGCGGGGCGGTTGCGTATTCGATCATCACGCTGCTGCCGGTCGACCTCATCCTGCACGTAGGAAGCAGCGCCGGGTTCGCGATGATCTTCGCGCTGCTGCTCGCGGCTGTGCTGTGGAACCTCGCGACGTGGTTCGTTGGATTGCCGAACTCGTCGAGCCACGCGTTGATCGGGTCGATCCTCGGCGTGGGCTTCGCGAATCAGCTGATGTCGTCGGGTACCGGCGGCACGTCGGGCGTCGACTGGAGCCAGGCGACCAAGGTGCTGACCGGGCTGTGGATGGCACCGCTGATCGGCTTCGGCGCGGCGGCATTGCTGCTGGTCGTGATGAAGTTCGTGCTCAAGAACCCGAAACTGTACAAGGAGCCGGAGGGCAATGCTCCGCCGCCCAAGGGTGTTCGGGCGCTGTTGATCTTCACCTGCACCGCCGTCAGCTTCGCGCATGGCGGCAATGACGGGCAGAAGGGCATGGGGCTGATCATGCTGATCCTGATCGGCTGCGCACCCACCGCCTACGCGCTCAACCGCACCATGCCCGAAAGCCAGACGCCTGCCTTCGTCGCGAGCGCGAATGCTGCGTCCAACGCTTTCTCGGTCCATGCCGCGGGCGCGACGATGACGACGGTCGACGAAGCCCGCGACGTGCTGACCGGCGCGCTCAAGGAACGCAAGGCATCGACCCCGCGCGTATATGCGGCGGCGTCGTCACTGTCGCGCGACCTCGGCCAGCGGATCGGCGCGTTCGGGTCGCTCAACAAGGTCTCGGCGGCGGCGACCCCCAATCTGCGCAACGATATGTATCTGGTGCTCGATACCACGCGTCTCGCCACCAAGGACAAGAAGGCAGCTGCCGCAATCTTCAGCGAGCCCGAACTCAAGGCGATTACCGGTTATCAGACCAATCTCGAGAAGGGCACGCGCTACATCCCGACCTGGGTGAAGATCACCGTCGCGCTTGCGCTTGGATTGGGGACGATGGTCGGCTGGCGGCGGATCGTCATTACAGTCGGCGAGAAGATCGGCAAGACCCACCTGACGTACGGCATGGGCGCGTCCGCTGAGCTCGTCGCGGCAGGGACGATCATGGCGGCGGAAGTCTATGGCCTGCCGGTTTCGACCACGCATATCCTGTCGTCAGGCGTGGCCGGTGCCTCGGTCGCCAACGGGGCGGGGCTGCAGGGACGGACCGTTATCAACATGGCGCTGGCTTGGGTGCTGACGCTGCCGGTGGCGATGGCGCTGTCCGGTGGGCTGTATGTCCTGTTCGTGGCGATCACGAAAATGTGATTGCGATGGGGGCTGTCTGCGGTCTCTTCGCAGGTGGTCTTCGCCCGTTCGGGCGGGTCGTCTGGCGAGACGGATCGGGTAGCCTCGCCATCGGACGTTTTCCTGCGAAGGCGGCAATCCAGAGCCGAGCAGAACAGCGGCTTACAGTGCGCGCGACTTCTAGACTTCCGCCTTCGCGAGAGAACAGTTATGTTTCGCAGCGGCCATGCTTTGGCGGGAAACAGCAGAGGTATTGAATACCCTGCCTAAAGGCTTCACCCCCGCCGCAGGAGCGTCAGCCGTGCCTTGCCGTGGACTCGTGTCACGTCCTCGACGAACCCTGCGACTTCGATCCGATCGGGCTTGGCGGTCTCGATGCTGATCCAGGTCGCATCGCCGACCCAGCCAAGCCGCGCGAGCTTGTCGAGCGCGACCGCGCCCGCATTGCTGTCATAGGGCGGGTCCATCAAAATCAGGTCAAGCGGCGCGACCGCATGGCCGAGCGCTAGTACCGACTGCGCACGGACGTCCGCCTTGGCGGACAATTTGGCGATGTTGGTGCGGAGCGCGTCGAGCGCTGGCTTGTCCTGTTCAACAAAAACGCACGACGCGGCACCGCGCGACAGTGCCTCGAGACCCAGCGCGCCTGATCCCGCAAAGAGATCTGCAACGCTCAGGTCCTCGAAGCTACCCAGACGGCTTGCCAGCATCGAGAACAGGGCCTCGCGAACGCGGTCCGCGGTCGGACGCGTCGCGTCTCCCTTGGGGGCAACGAGCGGGCGGCCGCGCCATGCTCCGGCGATGATGCGCATTACTTACGGGTCCGTGTCGGGCGTGGGTTGGTCGGGCGAGGGGTCGAGCGATCGCCGGTCGGCCGGGTGGTTCCGGGCCGCGCAGCCCCTGGTCCGGCAGCACCGGGCCGCGCAGCATTAGGCCGTACACCGACAGGACGCGCAGATGGTCGGGCCGAAGCGTCGCTGCTGGCACCGCGTGGGGTCTTGGCGCGGACGTTGCGGCCAAGTTCGGGATTGAACACGCGCGCGGTGCGCCCGTCGGGCGTGCGCGCCGGGGTTGTCGCGGCGGGGGCACCGGCCTTGGGTTTGGCGTCGTAGAAGCGCTTTACCTTGGGCGCCTTGGTCACGACGATTCCCTCGCGCCGCGGCTCGGCCGAGGCCCGACGGGGCTCGGCAAACGCTGCGCGATCGCTGTCGTTCGCAACGGCGCGCGTGATCCGTGTCGCGCTCGGGCGGGGCGCCGCACGGGCGCTACGCTGCGGACGCTCAGGCACAGGCGTCGCCTGAGGTTTGGGACGATCCCCCGACGGACCCTTGATCCGCTCGGGCTGGAGCATCCGTTTGGGGTCCTTGCGGAACGCCGCGACGTCATGCGCGCGCACCTCGCCGATCGCGCCGGGCGACAGGTCGCCGAGCAGGAACGGCCCGTAGCGCGTGCGGATCAGGCGCGAGACCTTGAGCCCGAGGAATTCAAGGACACGGCGAACTTCGCGGTTCTTGCCCTCGGTCAGGATCATCTCGATCCACACGTTCGCGCCGGTGCGGCGTTCGAGATTGGCGTTGATCGACCCGTAGCGAACACCTTCGATCTCGATCCCGTGGATCAGTTCCTCGAGCTGCTCCTGCGTCACCTGGCCATAGGCGCGCGCACGATACGCACGCTCCACGCCGGTCGCAGGCAGTTCGAGCTGGCGCTTCAATTCGCCATCGGTGGTGAGAAGCAACAGCCCCTCCGTGTTAAGATCTAGCCGACCGACCGGGACCAGCCGTGGCAGATCCTGCGGCAAGCGATCGTAGATCGTCGGGCGCCCCGCGGGATCACGCTCGGTCACGAGAAGCCCGGACGGTTTGTGGTAGAGGAAAAGGCGCGCATCGGCCGGCGCGGCGACGGGGTTGCCGTCAACCGTCACACCGTCGAGCGAGGCGAGGATCGTCGCGGGCGTATCGATGACGACGCCGTGGCGCGCTACGCGTCCCTCGGCGATCATGCGTTCGACTTCACGGCGCGAAGCTATGCCCGCGCGGGCCAGCAGCTTGGCGATCCGTTGCTCGTCTTCGGCGCGCTCGCGAGGGGTGGTTGCGGCGCCCGGCGCGGCAGTTTTTGGGGGACGGTATTTTGACACGTCGCCCTGATACCCAAATTCGTCCTCGTGTGTTGAACAAAAAGATTTGCGCCCGATCTTGTAGTCGAGCGTTAAGGCACGGGTGCGTAACGAGGGCGGTACGCACGATGCCATTTTCGGCGCGGTACAGAAGGTGGGGCACCGAACATGCTGTTCGGACGGAAAAAGCGGCGGATCTGCAAGCTGCTGCTCGTCGAGGACGAGCCGCTGGTCGCGTTCGATACCGAACATTGTTTGCGGGATGCAGAATATGAGATCGTCGCGACGGTCGACCGCGTCACGGATGCAATGGCGGTGATCGATTCCGGCGTCGAACTCGACTTGGTACTTCTCGACATCAGTCTTGCGGACGGTAGCGGCGTGGATGTCGCCCATGCCGCGCATGCTAAGGGCATCGCAGTCCTGTTCGTCACGGGTCAGTGCCCGCAAGGTGCGCGCGAGGTCGCCAACGGCTGTCTCGCCAAGCCCTATGCGCAACGCGATCTGCTCGCGTCGATCTCTGCGATCGAGGCGGTGCTGGACGGCAAGGCACCCAAGCGCATGCCGTCGGGCTTCAGTCTGTTCGCGAAGGCCGCCTGACGCATCGGCGGACGGCGCGATCCGGTCCGCTCTTCCGCTACGCGTTTTAGACGTTAGGGTCGCCCGCGACGGCAACCGACTTACGCGGCAGGGGCACGATACGCATGGATGGCACGAGCGGGCGCGACCCGAGCTGGTCGGATGGCATCCGCCCGTATTTCGAAAAGGCGCCGTTGGCGGCACTGGCACTCGGGATTTCGTCGGGCTTTCCGTTCGCGATGATCGGCGCGACGCTGACGACGCGGTTGGCGCAGAGCGGGATCACCAAGTCGACCGTCACGGCGTTCAGCCTCGCGTTTCTTGTCTATAATCTCAAATGGCTGTGGGCGTGGATCGTCGACGGCGTACGGTTGCCGCTGATCGGCGCGCTCGGCCAGCGCGTTTCGTGGCTGCTCGTCGCAGGCGCTTTGGTGATTGCGGCAGTCGCGCATCTCGCGCTGATCGATCCCAAGGCGGACATCTTTGCAACCGCGGTTGCCGCGATCCTGGTCGGCGCGGCGGGCGCGACCTTCGACATCGTGATCGACGCCTATCGAATCGAACTGCTCGAGCCACGCCAGTTGGGCATTGGATCGGGCATGTCGCAATATGGCTGGCGGCTCGGGTCGGCAGGGGCGGGGGCGGTCGCGCTGGTCGTGGCAGCGCGGTTCGGCTGGGCCAACGCCTATCTCGTGTGCGCGGCCTTCGCATTGCCTGCCATGCTCGCGGGGCTGATCTGCGGCGAACCGACGAACCGGCGTGCGCCGGAGAAGCGTCGTCCCGGCCTCGCCAGCCTTGGCACGTCTATCCTCGGGCCGTTCCTGCAGTTCTTCCAGCGGCGTGGCGCGGTGCTGGTGCTGTTGTTCATCCTGATTCACAAGATTGGCGACACGCTGGCGAACCTGACTTTCCGGCTGTTGTTCGATTCGCTCCAATTCACCAATGACGAGATCGCTTTCTACGACGTGTGGGTCGGGTTTCTCGCCTTCATGGTGGGCATCTTCGTCGGCGGCATGTTGTACACGCGGCTCGGGCTCAAGCGTTCGGTGCTGGCATCGCTGGTGCTGATGATGCTCTCCAACCTGAGCTTCGCCGGGCTTGCTGCGGCAGGGCATTCGAACCTCGGCATGGCGAGCGCGATCGGGTTCGAGAATTTCTCGAGCGGGATCGGCGGCGTGACCGTGGTCGCTTATTTCTCCGCGCTGACCAATTCGCGCTTTACCGCCGCGCAATATGCGCTGATTTCGGCGGCTGCGAGCATCGTCGGGCGCTTCGTGACGGGGACCACCGCGGGCGGGCTGATCGACTCTATGGGCTATGTGAACTTCTACCTGCTCACGACGCTCGCTGCGCTGCCGGGGGTGCTGCTGTTCTGGTGGATGAGCCGGGCCGGGCTGATCGATGCGTCGATCGGCGCGACGGAGGGCGACGTCACTCCGCGCTAATCGGTCGACCTGCATCGGCGAAGGCTTGTGCGACGACCGTGATGCTCGCCAGCACGCCATCGGGCTGGCGCGCGCCGATCAGGTCGCCTAGCAACAGTCGCGCGCTGTCGGGCGTAGTTTCCGCGCGCGCAACGATCGTCAGCATCGCGTGTTCGGCATGCGTCATCCGGCGGCAGCAGCACGGTGCGATCGAGATCGCGCAGGATGCACCGCCGGCAATGTCCGCCATCATCGCGCGCAGCAGCGTCAGCGGACGGCGGAACTCGGTGCCGAACGCCTGCATCAACGCCTGCGCGGCATGCGCGTCCTTGAGGCCGTGCGCGCCCATCCGTCGGAAGGCGAACAACAACAGTCGCGCGTTTGGATCCTCGGGCAGCAGGTGCGGGAGGGCAGCAGGCAGGGCCAGCGCAGCGGAATGATTCGCAGTCATAAGGGGATGCTCCGTGGGGGTGGGAGCATCCTCTGCCAGTCGCTATTGCAAGTCAATCGCAATAATATCGGTCAGTCCGGCAGTTCGCCGTTCGCGCGGAGCACTTCACCCGCGAGGTAGAGCGAACCCAGGATCAGCACGATCGGCGGCTCGGCCACATCGGCGATCTCGACGATATCGCGTAAGGCATCGGCGATGCCGTCGGCGGTGTGCGCCGCGATCCCGAGCGTATGTGCGACCGTCGCGAGTGCGTGCGGCGCATGGTGTTCGTGGTTCGCGATCGGGACGGCGTGAAGCGTCGTGGCAATCTCCGCGAACGGGGTCAGTAGCCCAGCCGGGTCCTTGTTCGACAGCATCCCGAGAACAAGATGGACGTCGCTTCGTCCGATGCCGGGTGTCGCGATCTCCCGCATCGTTTCAGCGATCGCTCCCGCTGCCGCGGGGTTGTGCCCGCCGTCCAGCCACAGCTGGCTACCGGGCGGCAGCAGATTGACGAGGGGCCCGGGGTGGAGCCGTTGCATGCGGGCGGGCCAATGCGTCTTGCGCGCGGCGTGGGCAAAGGCTTCCTCCGGCACCGGCAACAGCTTCTGGTGGCGTATCATCGCGATCGCCAACGCCAAATTACCCGGTTGATGCGGCCCGGCCATCGCGGGGAGCGGAATATGGACGCTGCCGTCGGCATCTTCGTACCGCAGGGTCGTCGCGTCGGTCGACAGGTGCCAGGACGTACCGAGGGCGAGCACGGGCGCGTGCGCGTCCATCGCAACCTGCGCAACACGCGCCGCAAGGTCGGGTTCGTAATCCATCGTGACGAGCGCCACGCCGGATTTGGCGATTCCCGCTTTCTCACCTGCGATTCCGACCGCGCTATCACCGAGGAAGCTTTGGTGATCGATCCCGAGTTGGGCGATACCGGTCACGAGCGGGTGCGCAATGACATTGGTCGCGTCGAGCCGTCCGCCGAGGCCGACCTCGATCACGCACGCATCCGCCGGGGTGCGTGCGAAGGCGAGAAACGCGACGGCGGTGGTGACTTCGAAGAAGCTTGCGCCGATGTCGCCGCCCGCATCGAGGACTTCGGCGAGGAGTGCGGCGAGCATCGCATCGTCGATCAGTTGCCCCGCGACGCGGATGCGTTCGTTGAAGCGGACGAGGTGTGGGCTGGTGTAGGCGTGGACCGTGTATCCCGCGGCTTCGAGGGCACTGCGCAGGAACGCGCAGGTCGATCCCTTGCCGTTGGTGCCGGCGACATGGAACACCGGCGGCAAGCGGTCCTGCGGGTTGCCAAGTCGGTCGAGCAGGAGCGTGATCCGTTCGAGACCGAGAATGTCGGCACCGGGGGATAGCGCCCACAACCGGTCGAGTTGTGCCTGAACGGCGGTGTCCGTGGAGACGGCGTGGTCCATCTTCTTCTCCCTCTCCCCGCTTGCGGGGAGAGGGCCGGGGAGAGGGGCTGTTCAGCACGCCACCTCAACCGTACTGCCCCTCTCCCTCGCTTCGGCTTCGCCTCGCTTGCCCTCTCCCTGCGAACGGGGAGAGGGAGATTTACGCCGCTGCGCGCTTGCTGCCGAGATAGTCGATCAGGCTCGCGAGCGTCGTGCGCAGGTCGCGGCGGTGCTTCACCATGTCGATCATGCCGTGTTCGAGCAGATATTCCGCGCGCTGGAACCCGTCGGGCAGTTTCTCGCGGATCGTTTGCTCGATCACGCGTTGCCCGGCAAAGCCAATCAATGCGCCCGGTTCGGCGATCTGAACGTCGCCCAGCATCGCATAGCTGGCGGTCACGCCACCCGTGGTCGGATCGGTCAGCACGACGATATAGGGCAGGCCAGCATCGTGCAGCATCTGGATCGCCACCGTCGCGCGCGGCATTTGCATCAGTGAGAGAATGCCCTCCTGCATCCGCGCACCGCCGGCAGCGGTGAAGATGATGTACGGGCAATTATCCTGGATCGCGGTCTCGACCCCGCGCACGAACGCCTCGCCGACCGCCAGACCCATCGATCCGCCCATGAACGCAAAGTCCTGGACACCGATGACCGCACGGCGGCCGTCGATCGTCCCGCGCGCAGTGATCAGCGCGTCACCTTCGGACGTTGCGGCCCGCGCCGCCTTGATCCGGTCGACGTACCGTTTGGTATCCCGGAACTTGAGCGGGTCGTCGGGGACCTTGGGGAGCGGGACGATCGTGTACGAGCCCGCGTCGAAGACATATTGGAAGCGCAGGATCGGCCCGATCCGTTCGTGATGGTCGCAATGCGGACAGACGTGGAGATTGTCCTCCAGCTCCTTGACGAACAGCATCTGCCCGCAGCCCTTGCACTTGTGCCAGAGCGTGTCGGGCGTCTCCTTCTTGATCGGGACGACGAGCGAGAGCGCGTTGCGGACGCTGGTGATCCAGGTCATGCGAGAACTCCTTTGCGGGCGGCGTGGACGGCCGTCGACAGGGATTGGATATAGGTGCGCACCGCGTCGGGCGCAGCCGCGCCATGCTGCGCGACCAGTTCGACGATCGCCGAGCCAACGACGACGCCGTCCGCGACCTTCGCGATGGCCGCCGCCTGATCCGGCGTGCGGACGCCGAAGCCGACCGCGATCGGCAAGTCGGTCGATGCTTTCAGACGCGCAACGGCGGCTTCGATCGACCCTTGGACTGCCTGTTGCAGACCGGTGATCCCGGCGACCGAGACGTAATAGACGAAGCCGCTCGCGCCATCGAGGACCGCGGGCAGGCGCGCTGCGTCGGTCGTCGGGGTGGCGAGCCGGATCGGATCGATCCCGGCGGCGCGAAGCGATGGCCCGAGTTCGGCGTCTTCCTCGGGGGGAATATCGACGCAAATCACGCCGTCCACGCCCGCATCACGCGCGGCGGCAGCGAACCAGTCGCCACCGCGGATCGTCATCGGGTTGGCATAGCCCATCAGCACCAGCGGCGTATCCGGGTGCCGTGTACGGAAAGCCTTGGCGATGCCGAGGATATCTGCGGTGCGCGTGCCCGCAAGCAGGCTGCGGATGTTCGCGGCCTGGATCGCGGGACCATCGGCCATCGGATCGGTGAACGGCATGCCGAGCTCGATCACGTCGGCACCACCCTCGACAAGCGCGTCGAGGATCGCACCGGTGGCGGCGGGGGTGGGGTCGCCCGCAGTGACGAACGCGACAAGCGCGGGGTGGCCCTTGGCGAAGGCGGCGGAAAGGCGGGTCCCAGCAACTGGAGTCATCGTCCCGACCTCCAGTTGCCGAAGAGGTTGCTCGCGACTCCCGCAATCGCACCAATCTTCGCCGAGTCCAGCGCACGTGGGACGTGCAGCGTCCAGCGCTGGACGTCGATGCCGAACGCACTGACCTCACGTACGATCAGCGCAACGACCGCACCGACCACCGCAGCGGTGACGACGTCCGAAAGGCCGCCCCCACGCGCGCTCAAATCGCCACCCCGAGCGCTTCCGCGACGGTAAAGATGTCCTTGTCGCCACGCCCGCACAGATTGGCGAGAATGATCTGGTCACGGTCCATTTCGCGCGCGCGCTTTGCAACCGCAGCGATCGCATGCGCCGGTTCGAGCGCGGGGATGATACCTTCGGTCCGGCACAGCAGCTGGAACGCATCCAGCGCCTCGGTGTCGCCGATCGCGGTATATTCGACCCGCCCGATCTCGTGTAGCCAGCTATGCTCGGGGCCGATGCCCGGATAGTCGAGACCCGCCGAGATCGAATGCGCCTCGGTGATCTGGCCGTCCTCGTCCTGCAGCAAATAGGTCTTGTTGCCGTGAAGGATCCCCGGCGCGCCGCCGGCAAGCGATGCCGCATGTTCCTTGTCTAGCCCGCGACCCGCCGCTTCGACGCCCAGCATTTTGACGTCGGCATCGTCGAGGAACGGGTGGAACAGCCCGATCGCGTTCGACCCGCCACCGATCGCCGCGACCAGCAGGTCGGGCAGGCGGTCGATCCGCGACAGCATCTGCGCGCGCGCTTCCTTGCCGATCACGCTCTGGAAGTCGCGAACGAGTTCCGGATAGGGATGGGGCCCTGCGGCGGTGCCGATGATGTAGAAGGTGTCGTGGACGTTCGCGACCCAGTCGCGCATCCCCTCGTTCATCGCGTCCTTTAACGAATGCGACCCGCTCGTCACCGGGCGCACTTCCGCGCCGAGGAGCTTCATGCGGAACACGTTGGGGGCCTGCCGCGTAATGTCCTTTGCACCCATGTAGATCACGCACGGCAAGCCGAAGCGCGCGCAGACCGTCGCGGTGGCGACACCGTGCTGACCCGCGCCGGTCTCGGCGATGATCCGGGTCTTGCCCATCCGCATCGCAAGCAGGATCTGCCCGATGCAATTGTTGATTTTGTGCGCGCCGGTGTGGTTGAGTTCGTCGCGCTTGAACCAGATCTGCGCGCCTTTCCCCTCGGGTGCGGACTCGCGCAGCGTCTCGGTCAGGCGTTCGGCATAGTACAGCGGGCTCGGGCGGCCGACATAATGTTCCAGCAGATCGTCGAACTGCGCCTGAAACGCCGGGTCGGCCTTGGCCGCGCGATACGCCTGGTCGAGCTCTAGCACGAGCGGCATCAGCGTTTCGGCAACGTAGCGGCCACCGAACTGGCCAAAATGCCCGTTGTCATCGGGTTGCTGGCGCAGGCTGTTGGCTTGCGCGAGCGGCGGGGTGGTGTCGGAAAGCAGGGTCATCGCGCCAGCGTTTAGCAGGAAGCGAGCGCGTTCCAAGGGGGTTTGCCGAGACCGCGGTCATCACGATGCCGGGCAGCGCGACTGCTTATCGGTTTTCGGGCCGTCGCCGATCGAACAGCAGGAACAAGGTCAATCCGACTCCGCCGATCGCAGCGCCGATCACACTGGTCAGGCCCCATCCGCCCGACGCCACGCTGGCGCTGCCAATCACCGATCCGGTCGCACCGAAGACGAATACGATCGTCATATAAGCAGCGTTGATCCGTCCGCCGGCATTGGGGTCCAGCCCGAAGATGATCCGCTGCCCCGAGATCTGGTTGAGTTGCACCGCCGCATCGATCAGCACGGCGCTGACCCCGAATGCGATCAGGCTACCCGCGGCGACGACCATGTCGGATCCGAGGAACGACAACGTCAACAGCATGAGCCCCCCGAACGTCGTGCTGCGCGACAGCCCGCGGTCCGCCAGCCATCCGGCGACGGGGGCGATCAGCGCGCCGCCGGCACCGGCCAATGCGAACAGCGCAACACCGTTCGCGCCAAGCCCGAACCGCTGGGTCAGCACGATCGGCGCTGCGGTCCAGAACATGTTGAACGCGATGAACAGCAACGCCTGATAGGCGGCGCGCAACCGCAGCACGGGATAGCGTCGCAGCAGGTCGACCGACGATTTCAGCAGCGCACCATAACGCAATGTGCTGTCGGGGCGGCGCGCAGGCAGCATCGTCAATAGCGCGACGCCCACCAACGCGGTGATTCCTGCGGACAGGAAGAACATCGCACGCCACCCCGCCAATCCGGCGACGAAGCTGGCGATCGGCCGCGCGAGCATGATGCCGGTCAGCAGGCCGCTCATCACCAGCCCAATCGTGCGCCCTTGCCGCGCCTGGCTGCTGAGCTTCGCAGCGAGCGGCACGAGCACCTGTACGCCGACCGAGCACACCCCTGTTACCAATGCTGCGGCAAGGAACGTCCCCGGGCCCTTCGCGAGCGCGATGCCGAGCGAGCCTAGGACTGCGCCCGCAGTCGAGATGAGAATGAGACGCTTGTTCTCGACCAGATCCGACAATGGCACGATGAAGGCGAGCCCCAGTCCGTAGCCCAACTGCGTCAGCGTCACGATCGTCCCCGCCAATCCCGCGGACAGGCCGATGTCGGCCCCGATCTGCTCGATCAGCGTCTGTGCGTAATACAGGTTGGCAACCATCGCCCCGCAGGCGACCGCCATGAGCAGCGTCACTGCGGGCGAGAGATCGTGGGTGTCGGCTTGGCTCATCGAAGCGCGAAAACGCTGCCCCGCGTGAAATAGCAAGAGCTAAGCCGCTGAATTGGCCTCGCTGAGGGAATGGCGCGTTGCAGTAGCGCGGGCGGCTGGGTATCACGCCGCCAAACATTCTCGTGGAGGACCCAAACCATGACGCCAGCCGTCCAAGCCATTCTCGACAAGTACGAATCGGACAGTCCCGCAACCAAGACCAACCTTGGCCGCATCCTGATGCAGGGCAAGCTGGGCGGCACCGGAAAGCTCGTCATCCTGCCCGTCGACCAGGGCTTCGAACATGGCCCGGCGCGCAGTTTCGCGGTCAACCCCGCTGCATACGACCCCCATTACCACTATCAGCTCGCGATCGACGCAGGGCTTTCGGCCTATGCCGCGCCGCTCGGGATGCTCGAAGCAGGAGCAGGGACGTTCGCTGGGCAGATCCCGACGATCCTCAAGGTCAACAGCTCGAACAGCTGGGCGCAGGGTGCCAATCAGGCCGTAACCGCCTCGGTCGAGGACGCTGTTCGCCTGGGTTGTGCCGCGATCGGCTTTACCATTTATCCGGGGTCGGATGATCTGTTCGACATGATCGGCCAAATCCGCGAAATGTCCGCCGAGGCCAAGTCGGTTGGCATCGCAACCGTCATCTGGTCCTATCCGCGCGGCGGGATGCTGCCCAAGTCGGGCGAGCTCGCGCTCGATGTCGGCGCCTATGCCGCGCACATGGCGGCATTGCTGGGCGCGCACATCATCAAGGTGAAGCTGCCGAGCGATCATATCGAGCAGAAAGACGCCAAGCCGATGTACGAGGGCACCGACTGGTCCAATCAGGCGGACCGTGTCCGTCACGTCGTGCAGTCGAGCTTCGCCGGACGCCGGATCGTCGTCTTCTCGGGTGGTGCGTCCAAGGGGTCGGATGCGGTCTATCAGGATGCGCGCGACATTCTCGCCGGCGGCGGCAACGGGTCGATCATCGGCCGCAACACCTTCCAGCGCCCGCGCGCGGAGGCACTGGAAATGCTCGCCAAGATCATCGCGATCTACAAGGGCGAGGCGTAAAACACAGCGGCGTTCGCCTATCATCGGAGCCTCGGCCCGATGATAGGCGTGCTGCTCGGGATCGCGGTGGTCGAGATGCTCGTCGTGCATCTCGTGCTGGTCGCGGCGTTCGGGTGGACCGTCGCGATCCTCGTCGGCGTCGTCGACGTTGCCGCGGTTCTTTATCTCACGTTGCTGTTGCGGTCGTTCAAACGGTTGCCGGTCGTTTTGACGGCTGACGTGCTGATGATGCGGACGGGGTTCCTGAAATCGCTGACGGTCCCGGTTGCGCAGATCGCCGGGACCGGCCGGACTTGGGATGCCGCCACACTCAAGCAGCGGGGCGTCGTCAACTTCGCACTGATCGGTTGGCCGAATGTCTGGCTCGACCTCGACCCGCCGGTCCAGCATCGTCGCGGCACGCCTGTATCGGCGATTGCGCACAAGCTCGATGATCCCGTGGCTTTCCATGCCGCGATCGCGGCGCTATCGGCAGCGCATGGACATTGAAGACCCGCTCGGCCCGCTCGACCCCAATTTCGGTGCGCAATTCCAGCGCGACTACCGGCGCCCACCGTGTCAGCTGTATCTCGTCTCGCCGCTGGACGTCGGCGGCGCGTTTCCCGATCGGCTGAAACGCGCGCTCGAGGCGGGGCCTGTCGCCGCGTTTCAATTCCGCGTGAAGGACATCGATCAGCACAGCGCGGCCGCGCTCGCCGAGCCGTTGCAGCGGATCTGCGCGGATGCCGACGTCGCGTTCATCGTCAACGACAGCATCGCGCTGGCCAAGCGCCTTGGTGCGGACGGCGTGCACCTCGGGCAGGACGACGGTGATCCGCAGGAAGCCCGCAGCGAGCTGGGTGCGGCGGCGCAGATCGGCGTGACGTGCCACGCCAGCCGACATCTTGCGATGGAAGCCGGCGAGGCGGGGGCGGACTATGTTGCGTTCGGCGCGTTCCATCCGACGGTGACGAAAACGACCGAACATGTCGCTGATCCCGTTTTGCTCAGCTGGTGGTCGACCGTGTTCGAAATCCCGTGCGTCGCGATCGGCGGGATCACGCCGGTTACTGCGCCGGCCCTCGTCACGGCGGGAGCGGACTTCCTCGCCGTGTCACACGCCGTCTGGGGCGGGGATGAAGCCGCCGCAGTGCAAGCATTCGAGGCGGCACTGGCCCGGTAACGAACCGGTGCCAGCTGGCTACGGATCCCTCCGTTTGCGCTGAGCAGGGTCGACCTTTCGACGGCGTTCAGGGCAAACGGGATGGACAGCCTACCAGTGTCGTACCCGTCCGGTGTCGACGTGGACGAAACCATCGCGCGGATAATAGCCGACACCCCCGCCACCCAGGGCAAGCGCTGCGCCCCGCAGGCGGTCGAGCGAAACGCCCGGCACGACGATGTCGGTCGCCTTGCCGAGCATGTGCTGGCTCATATGGGCGACGCCGGTGTGCTTGCCACCCGCAGACCGGAGCCGGGCATTGGTCTTGGGTGACCGATAGCCGGAGATCAGGTCGATCTTGCGATTGCCACTGAGTTCCAGCTTCTGTCGAAGCGAGACCAGCAGAGCGAGCAAGCGGCGGTCCATTCCGATCGTCTCGCCGGTGCGCCAATCGCGCAGGCCGTGGTTCAGTTCGGCAAGTCCCGCGGCCACGAACTGACCCGATCGTGCAAACACCGCATCCACCGTCTCGTTGGTGTGGACGTTGCGGATCGCAAGCCGCCATTCGATCCCCTTTGCCATCGCGGGGAGGGGCAGCGCCATGGACGCCGCGCCCGTGATCGCACCGCCCAGAAAAGCGCGGCGGGAAAGCGGCTCCAGACATTTCGTATTCGTAACGGAGCCAAGTGGTCGATCTGTCGTTATGTCCATGGCGTTGCATGTAGGGGACTGAAACCGTGCTAAAAACCTTCACCGGCTTGGCTTGTCTGGCCTTGGCCCCGGTTGGTCTCATGAGTGCCACCGCGGCAGGAACGAATGCGCCACAGGCCAATTCGTCGATCCCGACTCGGCTCGATCTGTCGATCCTTCACGCGCAGGTGATTCTGGATCATCTCGGCTTTTCACCGGGTGTGCTCGACGGACGCGAAGGCAAGTCGTTCGCGGCAGCACTCAACGGTTTCCAGGAAGTGCAGGGGTTGCCCAAGACCGGCAAGCTTGATCAGAAAACGCTGCAGGCGCTGTACCCGCACCGGGCGTTTCGCCCGACGCAACGGATTACGCTGAACGACGACATCCTTGCCGGCCCCTACACCAACCCGTTGCCGAAGGACCCGGCACTCCAGTCGAAGCTCCCCGCGCTCGGATACAAGACCGTGATGGAGAAGCTGGGCGAGATGTTCCACACGACCCCTGCGGTGCTGCTCGAGCTCAACAGCCCGAACACGAAGCTGACCGCCGGAACGCAGATCGTCGTTCCCAACGCCATCACGACGGGGCGCGCCTACGACGCGAAGCTGCCCGAGGCATGGCGCAAGACACTCACGGACCTCAACGTCGACTCGACCCAGCCGGTCGGGGCGAAAATCGTCGTTTCGAAGTCGAAGGAAGTTCTGCGCGTGCTCGACAAGGACGGGAAGCTGGTCGCGCAGTTCATGGCGACCATGGGGAGCACGCATGATCCGCTTCCGATCGGGACGTGGAAGGTGAAAGGCGCGTCGTATAACCCCGAGTTCCACTTCAACCCGGACCTGTTCTGGGACGCGAAGAAGAGCGCAAAGCAAGCGCTCCTTCCCCCGGGGCCGAACGGTCCGGTCGGCGTTGTCTGGCTTGATTTGTCCAAGCCGCATTACGGCATCCACGGCACGCCTTCTCCGGAGACGATCGGGCGGGCGGAAAGCCACGGTTGCATCCGGTTGACCAACTGGGATGCCGCGCGACTCGCCATGATGGTCAAGCCCGGTACGCCGGCCGTGTTCCAGAGCTGATCGGGCTTCGGTATGCGGCGGATCGGCTTGGTCGCGCTCGGGCTGCTGGTTGCGGTCGTCGGGCTCTGGATTGGCGCGCTTGTCCTGTTGCCGGACGCGCCGGCGGGAATGCCCGAAACGGCGCAAGGGCCACTCGCGCGGTTGCGGCTGGCAGTACGATGGCAGCCGCAACCGGTTGATATTGGCGCGGGGCGGGGCAGGGCAATCCTGCTCGGTATGCCGGTGTCGGGTGTTGCGCGGAGCGACATTCACGATTCCTGGGGCGACGCGCGCGAGGACGGCGCACGCGAGCATCATGGCACCGACGTGATGGCTGCTGCGAATACGCCAGTGGTTGCAGCTGCGCCGGGGGTGGTCGAAAAATTGTGGAACAGCGGTGCAGGCGGCATCACCGTCTATGTTCGCTCTCCATCGCGGACCTGGACGCATTATTATGCGCATCTCGCAGGATATGCGCCTGGATTGCACGAGGGGCAGTCGATCACCAATGGTCAGCTGCTGGGATATGTCGGGGATACCGGCAACGCGGGGGCGGGGAATTACCATCTCCACTTCGGCCTGACCCGAACCGATCCCGCGCAACATTGGTACGAGGGGACCGATGTCGATCCGTTCCCCTATCTTGCCGGGAAGCCGCTGCCCGGCTAAGGCCTCGCGCCACGGAGACGCATGAATGCGTCTCCTCTATGGCTCTTTGCAACGCAGGCTCACCCCATGAAGATCAACGCGGTCGAAATTCGTCCCGGCAACATTCTCGAATATGAAGGCGGCATCTGGCGTGCGGTGAAGATCCAGCACACCCAGCCCGGCAAGGGCGGCGCTTACATGCAGGTCGAGCTGAAGAACCTGATCGACGGCCGGAAGAACAACGTCCGCTTCCGCTCGGCCGAGAGCCTCGAGAAGGTCCGGCTCGACACGGTCGACTTCCAGTTCCTGTTCCGCGAGGGCGACACGCTGACCTTCATGGACAAAATCAATTACGAGCAGATCACGCTCGACGCGGACATTCTAGGTGACGCGGCGGCGTTCCTGCAGGACGGCATGGATGTCGTGATGGAACTGTGGGAGGAGCGCCCGATCTCGGTGCAGCTGCCCGATACGATCGAAGCGCTGATCGTCGAGGCGGATGCGGTGGTGAAGGGGCAGACCGCCTCGTCGAGCTACAAGCCCGCGATCCTAGAGAATGGCGTCCGCGTGATGGTCCCGCCGCATATCGGCGCGGGGACGCGGATCGTCGTCGACGTGTACGAACAGACCTACGTGAAGCGCGCCGAATAGCTTCTTCTCCCTCTCCCCGCATGCGGGGAGAGGGCCGGGGAGAGGGGGAGTAACGCGGACGTTCGTTTCTGCACTGCCCCTCTCCCGCGCTTCGCTTCGCTCGCTTGCCCTCTCCCCTGAAGGGGAGAGGGAGAAAGAAAGTAAGATTATGCCCTCCCATTCCGGTCTGATGACCGTCATCGATCGCGCCGCCCGCAAGGCCGGTCCGCGTCTGCGCCGCGATTTCAACGAGGTCCAGCAGCTGCAGGTCAGCCGCAAGGGCCCGGCCGACTTCGTAACGATTGCCGATCAGCGCGCCGAGCAGACGCTGTACGAGGAACTGTCGCGCGCACGCCCTGACTGGGGCTTCCTGATGGAAGAGCGTGGCGAAGTCGCAGGCGACCCCAACAAGCCGCGCTTCATCGTCGATCCGCTCGATGGCACGACCAACTTCCTCCACGGCATCCCCCACTTCGCGATCTCGATCGCTGTCGAGGAGCCGATGCCCAACGGCAAGCGCGAGATCACCTCGGCGATGGTCTATCAGCCGATCACCGACGAAGCGTTCTGGGCCGAGAAGGGCCGGGGCGCGTGGGTGCAGGAACAGCGGTTGCGCGTGTCGGCACGGCGTGACCTTGCCGACTCGCTGATCGCGACGGGGATTCCGTTCCTCGGTCACGGCAATTTCGCCGAATGGTCGCGCATCTTCGGTGCGATTGCGCCCGAGGTTGCTGGGATCCGACGCATGGGATCGGCCGCGCTCGATCTCGCCTGGGTCGCGGCCGGACGGTACGACGGCTACTGGGAATCGGGTCTCAAGGCGTGGGACGCCGCGGCCGGCTTGTTGCTGGTCAAGGAAGCGGGCGGGTTCGTCACCGACTTCCGCGGCGGTGAGAAGATGATGGAACGCAGCGAGTTCCTTGCCGCGAACGACGGGTTGCAGACGCGACTACACAAACTGCTGGCTGGCGCGCTGCGCTGAGGGGCGGGGGCGCGGTTGCGCTCCCCGCGACTCCGTCATCCTCGCCGGGGAGGGGATCCATATTGGCTGGCCTCGGTCGCCCCTGCCGCCGCTGCAACAACGGATTCCCGCCTGCTCGGGCTTGACGGAAGTTAGTCCGGGCGTTGCGGCGCTGTGAGAAACCCCTTCCAAACGCCTGTTGCGATTCATTCTCACGCCCGCAACCCTTGCCCCTAAAAGCCCATGGTCCTAAAGCCCTCGGCATCCCTTCGCACATGCGAGAACACCCTTGGTTGACCTATCCCAATATCTGCCGATCCTGTTGTTCCTCGGCGTCGCGCTCGTGCTGTCCAGCGCGTTCGTGTTCCTGCCGATGCTCGTTGCGCGCCTGACCGGGGCGCACAAACCGACCGCGGAGAAACTGTCCGAATATGAATGCGGCTTTCCCGCATTCGAAGATCCGCGCAGCCAGTTCGACGTTCGGTTCTATCTGGTCGCGATCCTGTTCATCATCTTCGATCTCGAAGCGGCGTTTCTGTACCCGTGGGCGGTTAGCGTGTTCCAGCTCGGCTGGGTCGCGTGGGGCTCGATGATGCTGTTTATTGCCGAACTCGCGCTCGGCCTTGTTTACGCGTGGAAGAAGGGAGCTCTCGAATGGGAGTAGAACTCACTCATCCGACGACTGGCCTGCCGGGCCAGGATCTGGTCAAGCCCGACGCCGCGTTCTTCAGCGATCTGAACGGCGAGCTTGGCGACAAGGGTTTCCTCGTCACGTCGACCGAGGACTTGTTCCAGTGGGCGCGGACGGGCTCGCTGTGGTGGATGACCTTCGGGCTCGCGTGCTGCGCGGTCGAGATGATCCACGTCAACATGCCACGCTACGATCTCGAACGCTTCGGCGCCGCGCCGCGCGCGTCACCGCGCCAGTCGGACGTGATGATCGTCGCGGGCACGCTGTGCAACAAGATGGCCCCGGCGCTTCGCAAGGTCTACGACCAGATGTCCGAGCCGAAGTACGTCATCTCGATGGGGTCGTGCGCCAATGGCGGTGGCTATTACCACTATAGCTATTCTGTCGTTCGTGGCTGTGACCGGATCGTTCCGGTCGACATCTATGTCCCCGGCTGCCCGCCGACCGCGGAAGCATTGCTGTACGGGATCATGCAGTTGCAACGGAAGATCCGTCGCGTCGGGACGATCGAACGATGAAGGCGCCGGCACCTGCCTATGTCGCCAATGACGGCGTGATCGATGCGGCGGCTGCGGCGCTCGGCGGCCGTTTGCTGCATTCGCTCGATGCGGTTGGCGAGGTCGCGCTGCACGTCGATCGCGTCTCGCTGGTCGATACGATGATCGCGTTGCGCGACACGCCGGGGCTCGAATATCAGCAGCTGATGGAAATCGCGGGCGTCGATTATCCCGACCGCGGTGTCGAGCGGTTCGAGGTCGTCTATTGCCTGTTGTCGCTGACGCGCAACCACCGCATCCGCGTGCACGTCCAGACCGACGATGAGAAGCCTGTGCCGTCCGTCACGGGCATCTGGCCGGTTGCGGGCTGGCTCGAGCGTGAAGTGTACGACATGTACGGCGTGCTGTTCTCGGGCAATTCGGACTTGCGTCGAATCCTGACCGATTACGGATTCCGTGGGCATCCGCAGCGCAAGGACTTCCCGCTGACGGGCTATGTCGAACTGCGCTATTCGGAGGAAGCCAAGCGCGTGGTCTATGAACCCGTTGCACTGGCGCAGGATTTCCGCAGCTTCGATTTCATGAGCCCGTGGGAGGGTGCTGAATACGTGCTCCCGGGCGACGAGAAGGCGAAGGTTCCGGAGGCCAAGGGCGCGCCGACGCCGCTAAAGGCTGACGACATCGTCAAGGCCGATGCGGCATCCTCGCCGACTCAGGCGCCGAGCGACCCGAAGGTTACCGAAAACACCAGCCAATCCGGCGCGGGCAAGTCCGGCCCCGGAGCAGGTGAAAAGCCGGCCGATCCAGCCGTTATGCCGAGCCCCGGCAGCGGCGGTGGATCTGGTGGAGGACAGAACCAGTGAGCGAGTATCTCGATCAGCTCGAACGTCACACCGACGGCGAAAAGCCCGAGGTCGGCGACGTCGAGATCCAGAATTACACGATCAACTTCGGACCGCAGCATCCCGCCGCGCACGGCGTCCTGCGGCTGGTGATGGAGCTTGACGGCGAAATCGTCGAACGCGTCGATCCGCACGTCGGGCTGCTCCATCGCGGAACCGAGAAGCTGATCGAATACAAGACCTACATGCAGGCGCTGCCGTATTTCGACCGGCTCGACTATTGCTCGCCGCTCTGCATGGAGCACAGCTATGTGCTCGCGGTCGAGAAGCTGCTCGATCTCGAAGTTCCGATCCGCGCACAGTATCTTCGCGTGCTGTTTGCTGAACTGACGCGCATTTCGAACCACATGCTCAACTTGGGCTCGCACGTCATGGACGTCGGCGCGATGACGCCGAACCTGTGGCTGTTCGAGATCCGCGAGGATTGCATGAACTTCTACGAGCGGATTTCGGGCGCACGGATGCATGCGGCGTGGTTCCGGCCCGGCGGCGTCCATCAGGACGCACCGGTCAAGCTGCTCGCGGACATCGCTGACTGGCTCGACACGCGCCTGCCGCGACTGTTCGAGGATGCGATTTCACTCGTCGCGGACAACCGCATCTTCAAGCAGCGCAACGTCGATATCGCGGTGGTCAGCCGTGACGATGCGATCAAATGGGGCTTTTCCGGCCCGATGATCCGCGGTTCGGGCATCGCCTGGGATCTGCGCAAGTCGCAGCCTTATGATGTGTACGACCGCATGGAGTTCGACGTACCGGTCGGTACGCGTGGCGATTGCTATGACCGGTTCATGGTGCGCGTCGAGGAAGTCCGTCAGTCCGCGAAGATCATGAAGCAGTGCCTCCGCGACATGCCCGAGGGGCCGATCGCGTCGCTCGATCGCAAGGTCGTGCCGCCAAAGCGTGCCGAAATGAAGCGGTCGATGGAAGCGCTGATCCATCACTTCAAGCTGTACACCGAAGGCTTCCACGTGCCGGCGGGTGACGTCTATGTCGCGACTGAAAGTCCCAAGGGCGAGTTCGGCGTGTATCTGGTCGCCGATGGCAGCAACAAGCCGTACCGCTGCAAGATCCGCCCGACGGCGTTCTCGCATCTGCAGGCGATGGACTTCATGTCGAAGGGCCACATGCTTGCGGATACGACGGCGATCCTGGGCGCGATGGATATCGTTTTTGGTGAATGTGACCGATAATGGCTGAAGCTCCCAAGATCCCCGACGAAGCCGAGACCCGCGCCCGCTGGGGTGCATTCGCGTGGAACGACGAAAGCCAGAAGAAAGCGAACGAGATCCTCGGTCGCTATCCCAAGGGCCGAGAGCAATCCGCGTCGATCCCTTTCCTAGACCTGGCACAGCGCCAGGTCGGTGAGGAAACGCAGACGCAAGGTTGGCTGCCGGTTCCGGTGATCGAGTTCGTCGCGCGCCAGATCGGCGTGCCGTACATGCGCGTCTATGAGGTCGCGACCTTCTACACGATGTTCAATATGGCGCCGGTCGGCCGTTTCCACGTCCAGGTCTGCGGCACGACGCCGTGCCTGCTTGGCGGCAGCGACGACGTTCTCGCCGCGTGCAAGAACAAGGGGCTGATCAAGGGGCGCACGACCCCGGACGGCATGTTCACGCTGACCGAAGTCGAGTGCCTGGGCGCCTGCGCCAATGCGCCGATGGTCCAGATCAACGACGATAACTTCGAAGATCTCGATTACGACCGGACGAGCGCCTTGCTTGAGGCGCTTGCCAACGGCACGCCGGTCACGCCGGGATCGCAGACCGGGCGGCGCGACAGCTGCGCGGCAGGCGGCCCGACCAATCTCGTCGCGATGGTCGACGAGAACCATGACTATCGGGGGGAGTGGGCCTGATGCTCGCCGATAAGGACCGCATTTTCACCAACGTCTACGGCTTCCAGCCGTGGAACCTCGAGGCCGCGATCAAGCGTGGCGATTGGGACGATACAAAGGGCCTGATGGCACGCGGGCAGGATGCATTGATCGACGCGGTCAAGGCGTCGGGATTGCGTGGCCGTGGTGGTGCTGGTTTTCCGACCGGCACGAAATGGTCGTTCATGCCGAAGGAGCCCAAGCCGGACCGGCCGAATTTCCTCGTCATCAACGCCGACGAATCCGAGCCGGGGTCGTGCAAGGATCGCGAGATCATCCGTCACGATCCGCACAAGCTGATCGAAGGCGCGTTGATCGCTGGCTATGCGATGCGCGCGCGTGCTGCCTACATCTACATCCGCGGCGAATATATCCGCGAGGCTGAAGTGCTGTTCGCCGCGGTCGCCGAGGCGTATGATAAGGGCCTGATTGGCAAGAACGCCAGCGGCTCGGGCTATGACTTTGACGTCTTCGTCCACCGCGGCGCGGGTGCCTATATCTGCGGCGAAGAGACCGCGATGCTCGAGAGCCTCGAGGGCAAGAAGGGCCAGCCGCGGCTCAAGCCGCCGTTCCCGGCAGGGGCGGGGCTCTATGGCTGCCCGACGACGGTCAATAACGTCGAGTCGATCGCAGTCGTGCCGACGATCCTGCGCCGCTCGCCCGAGTGGTTCGCGAGCTTCGGCGCCGAGGGCAATCGCGGTACCAAGCTGTTCCAGATTAGCGGGCATGTGAACAAGCCGTGCGTCGTCGAGGAGGCGATGAGCATCACCTTCCGCGAACTGATCGAGACGCATTGCGGCGGGATTCGCGGCGGGTGGGACAATCTGCTCGCGGTCATCCCGGGCGGGTCGTCGGTGCCGCTCGTTCCGGCTGCGGAGATCATGGACTGCCCGATGGACTTCGACGGCTTGAAGAAGGTCGGTTCGGGTCTGGGCACCGCGGCGATCATCGTCATGGACAAGTCGACCGACATCGTCCGCGCGATCAGCCGTCTCTCCTACTTCTACAAGCATGAGAGCTGCGGCCAGTGCACGCCGTGCCGCGAAGGCACCGGCTGGATGTGGCGCGTGATGGAGCGGATGCGCACCGGCGACGCGGACATTTCCGAGATCGATACGCTGTATCAGGTGACCAAGCAGGTCGAGGGCCACACGATCTGTGCGCTCGGCGATGCGGCGGCCTGGCCGATCCAGGGCCTGATCAAGCACTTCCGCCCCGAGATGGAGCGGCGGATCACCGAGAAGCGTGGCGGCGGGCTGAGCCCGATGATGGAAGCGGCTGAATAATGCCTATTGTCAAAGTCGACGGCGTCGAAGTCGAAGTGCCGGCTGGTGCCACCGTGCTCCAGGCGTGCGAGATCGCGGGCAAGGAAATCCCGCGCTTCTGCTATCACGAGCGCCTCAGCATCGCGGGCAATTGCCGCATGTGCCTGGTCGAGGTGAAGCCCGGACCGCCGAAGCCGCAGGCATCGTGCGCGCTGCCGGCGGCGGACAAGCAGGAGATTTTCACCAACTCGCCGATGGTCAAGAACGCGCGCGAAGGGGTGATGGAGTTCCTCCTGATCAACCATCCGCTCGATTGCCCGATCTGCGACCAGGGTGGCGAATGCGACCTGCAGGACCAGAGCCTCGCGTATGGGCGCGGCCAGTCGCGCTATGACGAGAACAAGCGCGCGGTCACCGAGAAGTATATGGGGCCGATCGTCAAGACGGTGATGACGCGGTGCATCCAGTGCACGCGCTGCATCCGTTTTGCCGAGGAAGTCGCGGGCGTCGAGGAAATCGGCGCGATCGGGCGTGGCGAGGACATGCAGATCGTGTCCTATCTCGAACATGCCGTGACGAGCGAACTGTCGGGCAACGTCGTCGATCTCTGCCCGGTCGGTGCGCTGACCTCCAAGCCGTACGCGTTCGAGGCGCGTCCGTGGGAACTGCGCAAGACGCTGACGATCGACGTGATGGACGCGGTCGGCACCAACATCCGGCTCGACAGCCGGGGTCGCCAGGTGCTTCGCGCCGTGCCGCGGATCAACGAGGACGTGAACGAAGAATGGGCGAGCGACAAGACGCGCCATGCGGTTGACGGCCTGGTCCGTCGTCGTCTCGACAAGCCATATATCCGTAAAGGCGGCCGCCTGACCGAAGCCTCGTGGGATGCCGCGTTCCTCGCGATTTCGCAGGTCGATGCGGGTTCGAGCATTGCGGCGATCGCGGGTGATCTGGTCGATTGCGAGACGATGTATGCCGCCAAGGCGCTGCTGGGCAGCTTGGGGTCGACCCTGCTCGAAGGCCGCCAGACCGGCATGGATTACGACACGACCAATCTGGCCGCGGTCAATTTCAACACGACGATCGCAGGCACCGAACAGGCCGACGTGATCCTGATCGTGGGCAGCAACGTGCGCTGGGAAGCGCCGCTGGTAAACACGCGGATTCGCAAAGCCATCAAGCGCGGGGCCAAGGTCTTCGCGATCGGGCCGGAAACCGAGCTGACCTATAAGGTCGAATGGCTCGGCGAGGATCTCGGCATGCTCGGTAATCTGCCGGAGGCCGTGACCGAGGCGTTCGCCAAGGCCGAGCGTCCGATGATGATCGTCGGCGGGGCGGCACTCAAGTCGCTGGGCGCGGCGCTCGCGCTGGTTTCGCCGCTGGGTCTGGTCAAGGACGGGTGGAACGGCTTCAACGTGCTCCACATGGCGGCGAGCCGCATGGGCGGGTTGATGCTCGGTTATGCGCAGAAGGGCGGCATCGCGGATGTTATCGCTGCCAAGCCCAAGCTCGCCTTCTTCCTGGGCGCGGACGAGGTCGATTTTGGCGCGTTCGAAGGCACGTTCAAGGTGTACATCGGCCATCATGGCGACAAGGGCGCGGCGTCCGCCGACGTCGTTTTGCCGGGTGCTAGCTATGCCGAGAAGTCGGGGACGTACGTCAACCTCGAGGGTCGCGTTCAGCGTGGCGAACGTGCGGTGTTCCCGCCGGGCGACGCGCGCGAGGACTGGACGATCCTGCGCGCCTTGTCGGGCATGATGGGCAAAACGCTGCCCTTCGACACGATCGAGCAGCTTCGCGCGAACATGGCGACCGATACGCCCGCCCTTGCGACGCTCGGCCTGGCCACGTTCGACTGGGCGCCGCCTGCGCTCAACGCAGCGGCCTCGGGCACGCTTACCGGCTATCCGATCAAGGACTTCTACCTCACCAACGCGATCTGCCGGGCGAGCCCGACGATGCAGCGGTGTTCGGCGGAACTGGTCCACGGGCATGAATTTGCGGAGGCAGCGGAATGACTTTTGCCTCTTCGCTTTCTTCTTCTCCGGCGAAGGCCGGGGCCCAATTGTGGGCAGCCGATCGGCTGGACACAGCGCGCGGTAACGACAACCTTCCCGACCGGGCCCTGGCCCGCGTCGGGGAAGGGGAATTGGCAGCATGACCTCTTTCTTCACCTATCGCTTCGGCCTGCCCTACGGCTGGGCGTGGACGCTCGCCACGCTCATGGACATTCTGCTGATCGCGTTGCCGCTCATGCTCGCGGTCGCGATGATCATCTACGCCGATCGCAAGATCTGGGCGGCGATGGCGCTGCGCCGTGGCCCGAACGTCGTGGGTCCGCTCGGGCTGCTGCAGTCGTTCGCGGACGGGCTCAAGGTCTTCCTTCAGGAAACGATCATCCCGTCGGCAGCCAACAAGACGCTGTTCCTCATCGCGCCGATCATCACCTTTACGGTCGCGCTGATCGTCTGGGCGGTCGTGCCGTTCGATGCGCGCGCGGCGCTTGCTGACATCAACGTCGGGCTGCTCTACGTGCTCGCGGCGTCGTCGCTGGGCGTTTATGGCATCATCCTCGCTGGCTGGTCGTCCAACTCGAAATACCCGTTCTATTCTGCGATTCGCGCGGCGGCGCAGATGGTGTCGTACGAAGTCGCGATCGGCTTCGTGCTGATCTCGATCGTGCTGTGGAGCGGCAGCTTTAACCTGACCAACATCGTTGAGGCGCAGAAAAGTGTCCTGGGGACGCCGGTCAATGGCTTCTTCCTCAACCCGTTGTTGTTCCCGATGGCGGTGGTGTTCTTCATCTCGTCGCTGGCGGAAACGCAGCGTGCACCGTTCGATCTGACCGAGGCGGAGAGCGAGCTGGTCGCCGGGTACCAGACTGAATATTCGTCGATGTCGTTCGCACTCTACTGGCTTGGCGAATATGCCAACGTCATCCTGATGTGCGCGCTCAACGCGACGTTGTTCTGGGGCGGGTATCTGCCGCCGTTCGATTGGGCACCGCTGTACGTCGTTCCGGGGATCCTCTGGCTGTTCGCCAAGATGCTGTTCTTCTTCTTCCTGTTCAGCTGGGTGAAGGCGACCGTGCCGCGGTATCGCTATGACCAGCTGATGCGGCTGGGTTGGAAGATTTTCCTGCCGTTGTCGCTGTTCTGGGTGTTCATGGTGTCGGGCGTGCTGATGCTCACGCGCGTCGGTACCGACTGCGCTCCCGAGAACCGGGTCTATACCAAGCAATATCTCTACGATGATGGCCGTCCGCGCTATCCAACCGATGGCGTGTGCCAGGCCGCGTCCGTGAACCAGATGGAGAAACGCTCGTGAGCGTCGCCCAGATCATCAAGTCCTATACGCTTTGGGAATTCGTCAAGGCGCACGCCTTGACCCTGAAATACTTTTTCAAGGCGAAAGCGACGATCAACTACCCGTTCGAGAAGAACCCGATCAGCCCGCGGTTCCGCGGCGAGCACGTGCTTCGTCGCTACCCCAACGGCGAGGAACGCTGCATCGCGTGCAAGCTGTGCGAGGCCGTATGCCCCGCGCAGGCGATCACGATCGAGGCCGAACCGCGGGACGACGGCTCGCGCCGCACGACGCGCTACGACATCGACATGACCAAGTGCATCTTCTGCGGCCTTTGCCAGGAAGCCTGCCCGGTCGACGCGGTGGTCGAGGGTCCGAACTTCGAATATTCGACCGAGACGCGCGAAGAACTGATTTATGACAAGGCGAAGCTGCTCGCGAACGGCGATCGGTGGGAAAGTGCCATTGCGGCAAACCTTGCCGCCGACGCACCGTACCGTTAAGCGCCGCACCGACTCTGAGGGGCCGTAGAAAACCGTGATCCAGGCACTCGCCTTTTATCTCTTCGCAGCGATTGTGATCGTGTCAGCCGCGCTGACCATCACCTCGCGCAACCCGGTTCATGCCGTGTTGTGGCTGATTCTGGCCTTCTTCAACGCAGCCGGGCTGATGGTGATCGTCGGCGCCGAGTTCATCGCGATGCTGCTCGTCATCGTGTACGTCGGTGCAGTCGCTGTGCTGTTCCTGTTCGTCGTGATGATGCTCAACATCGATTTCGCCGAGCTGCGCGCCGGGTTCGCCCGCTATGCGGCAATCGGCGCAGTGTTCGCGGTTGGCCTTGCCGCCGAGATCATGCTCGCTTTCGGTGCGTGGAGTGCCGGCACGATCGAACTCGCGCGCCGGGCCGCGCCCACGCCGACGACGATCTCGAACATCCAGGCGCTCGGCATGGTACTCTACACGCGCTATCTGTTCGTGTTCGAAGGGGCTGGCCTCGTCCTGCTGGTCGCCATGATCGGCGCGATCGTATTGACGCACCGTGAACGCAAGGGTGCCCGCGCCCAGAACGTCTCGCGCCAGAACGCGCGGCGTCCGCAGGATGCCACGCGCAACATGCAACCAACCGTCGGTAAGGGGATCGACCTGTGATTGGCCTGGGCCATTATCTCGTGGTCGGGGCGATCCTGTTCGCGCTCGGCGTGCTTGGCATCATCGCCAACCGCAAGAACCTCATCGTCATGCTGATGGCGGTCGAGCTGATCCTGCTCGCGGTGAACCTCAACTTCGTCGCCTTCTCGGGCTATCTTCACGATCTCGTCGGACAGGTGTTCGCGATGTTCGTGCTCACGGTCGCGGCGGGTGAGGCGGCCATCGGGCTTGCCATCCTCGTCATCTATTTCCGTAGCCGCGGGACGATCTCGGTCGACGACGCCAACCGGATGCAGGGGTAAGTTACGTGCATTCGATTCTTCTCATCGTCTTCCTGCCGCTGCTCGCGTCGCTGATCGCAGGGTTCGCGAACAAGGGCTTCGGCGCCGCGCTCCCCAAGATCGTGACGACCGGCGCGCTGTTCGCGTCGTGCGCACTGAGCTGGCCGATCTTCATCCACTACCTCGGTGGTGGCGAAGCGACGGTCGTTCCGGTGCTCGACTGGATCCATTCCGGCGACATGGTGATCGACTGGTCGCTGCGCGTTGACGCACTGACTGCGGTGATGCTCGTCGTCATCACGTCGGTGTCGGCACTCGTCCATCTGTATAGCTGGGGCTATATGGAGGAAGACCCGGACCAGCCGCGCTTCTTCGCGTATCTGTCGCTGTTCACCTTCGCGATGCTGATGCTGGTGACCGCGGACAACCTTGTTCAGATGTTCTTCGGCTGGGAAGGCGTGGGTCTCGCATCCTACCTCCTGATCGGGTTCTGGTTCCGCAAGCCCAGCGCCAATGCGGCAGCCATCAAGGCGTTCGTCGTCAACCGCGTCGGCGATCTCGGGTTCATGCTCGGCATCTTCGGCACCTACTTGGTGTTCAACACCGTCTCGATCCCCGAAATCCTGCGGCTCGCGCCCGGGATGGCCGGTTCGACGATCGGCTTCTTCGGTGGTCGTTTCGACACGATGACAGTGCTGTGCCTGCTGCTGTTCGTCGGCGCGATGGGCAAGTCCGCACAGCTCGGCCTCCACACGTGGTTGCCGGACGCGATGGAAGGCCCGACCCCGGTGTCGGCGCTGATCCACGCGGCGACGATGGTCACCGCGGGCGTGTTCATGGTGTGCCGCCTCTCGCCGATGTTCGAGACGTCGCCGTTCGCGCTGACGGTCGTGATGACGGTCGGGGCTGCGACCTGCCTGTTCGCGGCAACCGTCGGGCTGGTGCAGACCGACATCAAGCGCGTCATCGCCTATTCGACCTGCTCGCAGCTCGGCTACATGTTCTTTGCTGCTGGTTGCGGTGCCTATGGCGCGGCGATGTTCCACCTGTTCACGCACGCCTTCTTCAAGGCGCTGTTGTTCCTTGGTGCCGGTTCGGTGATCCATTCGATGCATCACGAGCAGGACATGCGCTATTATGGCGGCCTGCGGAAAAGCATCCCAATCACCTTCTGGGGTATGATGATGGGCACGCTGGCGATCACCGGCGTCGGCATCCCCGCAGTGTTCGGCAACACGCTTGCGATCGGTTTCGCAGGCTTCCACTCGAAGGACGCGATCATCGAGGCGGCCTGGGCTTCGGGCAATCACGGCGCGTCGATCGTCGGGATCATTGTTGCGCTACTGACGAGCTTCTACTCGTGGCGGCTGATGTTCCTCACCTTCTGGGGCAAGCCGCGCTGGGAGCAATCCGAGCATATCCAGCATGCCATTCATGACGCCCATGGCCACGGCCATGACGCGGTCCATGCTGGCCATGACGATCACGGCACCACTGCTGCGCACGCGCATCACGGGGAAGCCGCAGAGGAAGGGCAGGGCAGCGAGCCGCACGGTCATGACGACCATGCACACGGCGCGCACGGCCATGCTGTCCCGCTGCATCCGGTGTTCACGACCAAGGGCGACGGCACGGGTGGCTATCATCCGCACGAGAGCCCGTTCCCGATCCTGATCCCGCTGATCGTCCTGTCGATCGGTGCGATCGCGGCAGGGTTCGTCTTCCACGGCGCGTTCATCGAGCCAACCGCGGGCGAGGAATATTGGCGTGGTGCGATCGCCTTCCGCGAGCATCTGATGCACGAAATGCATGAGGTTCCGCTGCTGGTGAAGCTGTCGGCGACGATCGCGATGCTGACCGGTCTGATCGGGGCGTACATCTTCTACATCCGCTCGCCGGGTGTGTCGCAGAAGCTCGCCGAGACCTACGCGCCGATCTACGACTTCCTGCTCCACAAATGGTATTTCGACGAATTGTACGATCTGCTGTTTGTGAAGCCGGCGTTCGCCATCGGTCGACTGTTCTGGCACCGTGGTGACGAGAAGACGATCGATCGCTTCGGGCCGAACGGCTCGGCATGGATCGTCGAGCGGAGTTCGCGTGTCGCTGGTCGGATCCAGTCGGGATATGTCTACACTTATGCGTTCGTCATGCTGCTCGGTCTGACCGGAGCCGTGACCTGGGCGATCAACATCTGGGCGACGAGCAAGTGAGCGGCTTTCCTATCCTTTCCATCATGCTCGCGATCCCTGCGATCGCGGCCGTGGCCTGTCTCTTCACCAGCGCGCAGGGCGCGCGCTGGATCGCGCTGATCGCGACGCTGATCGATCTCGTCCTCGGGATCGGGCTGTGGACCAGCTACGATATCGGCGGTGCGCAGTGGCAGTTCGTCGAAGACGCCGGCAACCTCGGCATCTTCAGCTGGAAGCTCGGCCTCGATGGCTTCGCGCTTCTGCTGGTGATGCTCAGTGTGTTCCTGATGCCGGTGTGCATCGGGGCGAGCTGGGTCGCGGTAACCAACCGCGTCCAGGAATATATGGCGGCGTTCCTGTTCACCGAAGTGCTGATGATCGGCACGTTTGCGGCGCAGGACCTGTTCCTGTTCTACATTTTCTTCGAAGCCGGCCTGATCCCGATGTATCTGATCATCGGCATCTGGGGCGGCGTGAACCGCATCTACGCCTCGTACAAATTCTTCCTTTACACGCTGCTCGGCTCGGTTCTGATGCTGGTGGCGATGCTGTGGATGGCGAACTTCGCAGGGACCAGCGACATTCCGACGCTGCTGCGGACCGACTTCCCGGTCCGTGCGCAGACCTTCCTGTGGCTCGCGTTCTTCGCGTCGTTCGCAGTCAAGATGCCGATGTGGCCGTTCCACACCTGGCTTCCCGACGCGCACGTCCAGGCGCCGACTGCAGGTTCGGTCATTCTTGCGGGCGTGCTGCTCAAGCTCGGCGGATACGGCTTCCTCCGCTTCTCGCTGCCGATGTTTCCCGAAGCGTCGGCGCAGCTGACGTGGCTGGTGCTCGGTCTATCGGCGATCGCGGTGATCTACACCTCGCTGGTGGCCCTCGTGCAGTCGGACATGAAAAAGCTGATCGCTTATTCCTCGGTCGCGCATATGGCGATCGTGACGATCGGACTGTTCGCGTTCAACCGCCAGGGGATCGAGGGCGCGATGATCGTCATGCTGTCGCATGGCCTCGTTTCGGCCGCGTTGTTTCTGTGCGTCGGCGTGATCTACGACCGGCTCCATACCCGCGAGATCTCGCGTTATGGTGGTCTCGCGATCAACATGCCACGTTACGCTCTGCTGTTCCTGTTCTTCACGATGGCATCGATCGGGCTTCCGGGCACGAGCGGGTTCGTTGGCGAGTTCCTCAGCCTGGCGGGGACGTATCAGGTTTCGACCGCTATCACGCTACTGTGCACCACCGGGATCATCCTCGGGGCTGCTTATATGCTTTACCTCTACCGCCGTGTCGTATTCGGCGATCTGACCAAGGACGATGTGCGCGCAATGCCCGATCTTTCGCTGCGTGAAATTGCGCTGTTGGCCCCGATTGCGGCGGTAGCGCTGTGGATGGGCGTGTATCCCGAGAGCTTCCTCGCGCCGATGCGCAAGGATGTCGCCACGCTGGAAGCGCGCATCTCGCGTGCCACCCCGGCGGGTGACTCGCTGCCGACGCCGGGCAAGGCGATTGCGCTGCCCGTTCATCATGCGGAGGCACGGCCATGAACTCGTCGATGCTGATGGTTCTTCCCGAGGCGATTCTCGCCTTGGGTGCGATTGCTCTGATGCTGGTGTCGGCCTGGGGTGGCCAGGCATCGACGCGGATGGTGTCGATCGCGGCGGTTGCAGTCCTTGTGGGCGCGATGATCGCGCTGACCGGGCCTGCCTCTTATGGTGGCGCGGCATTCGGCGGGCTGGTGAACGCCGATGCTTTCGGCGCGTTTGCCAAGGTCCTGATCTTCGGCGCTTCGGCCATTGCGATCCTGATCGCGCCGCGCTTCTTCGCGGCTGGCCGGGGCGACGATCTCCGTCCCGAATATCCGGTGCTGATCCTGCTCTCCGCAGCAGGCATGAGCATGATGGTGTCGGCGGGCGACCTGCTGACGCTGTATGTCGGTCTCGAGCTTCAGAGCCTCGCGGCCTACGTGCTCGCGAGCTTCATGCGGCGCGACACGCGCTCGGCAGAAGCTGGCCTCAAGTATTTCGTGCTCGGCGCGCTGGCGAGCGGGATCCTGCTGTACGGCATCTCGCTGGTCTATGGTTTCAGCGGCACGACGATGTTCTCGTCGATCGCGACCGCTTATGGTGCAGGCCGTTCGCTCGGGCTGACCTTCGGCCTCGTGTTCGTCTTCGCTGGCCTCGCCTTCAAGATGAGCGTCGTTCCGTTCCACATGTGGACCCCGGACGTTTACGAAGGCGCGCCGACCCCGGTGACAACCTTCTTCGCCTCCGCCCCCAAGGTGGCAGCGGTCGCGCTGTCGGTTCGTGTCGCGGTAGAGGCAATGGGTCCGGCGACCGACCAGTGGCGGCAAATCGTGATCTTTGCGGCGCTCGCGTCGATCATCTTCGGTGCGGTCGCGGCGATCGGGCAGACCAACATCAAGCGACTGCTCGCTTATTCGTCGATCAACAATGTCGGCTTCGTGCTGATCGGTCTCGCGGCCGGCACGCAGGCGGGTGTCGCGGCGGTGCTGTTCTACCTCACCGTTTACGTCGTCATGACGCTGGGCAGCTTCCTGATCGTCCTTCAGATGAAGGACGCGGCGGGGCAACCGGTCGAGAGCATCACCGCGCTCGCGGGCCTGTCGCGAACGCGACCCGGTCTCGCGCTGGCGATGGCGATCTTCATGTTCTCGCTCGCGGGCATCCCGCCGATGCTCGGCTTCAACGCCAAGGTCGCGGTATTCCAGGCGGCGATCGTTGCCGGGCTGTACCCGCTGGCGGTGGTCGGCTTCGTCGCTTCGGTGATCGGCGCCTTCTATTACCTGCGCGTCGTCAAGGTGATGTACATTGATGCACCTGCTGAGACGGTTGAGGGCGCACCGCTTGCGGTTCGCACCGACCCGGTCGAGGGCGGGCTGATCGCGGTGATGGCCGCGGCGATCTCGCCGCTCGGCTGGCTTGGCCTTGCCAGCCTCGGTGGCGCGACGATGGTTGCGGCGAAGGCGCTGTTCTGAGCGAGCGGGTTCGTACCGTCGCCGAGACGGGGTCTACCAATGCCGACGTGCTCGATCTGGCGCGCAGCGGGATCTCCGAGGGGATCTGGCTGCGCGCCGAGCGGCAAACTGGCGGGCGCGGGCGGCAAGGGCGGCTCTGGGTTTCGCCGGTCGGCAATTTCTACGGGTCGACAGTGGTGCGCGTGCGGGGCGGGGATCCTGCGGCGGCTACGCTCGCGCTGGTGGCTGCGGTTGCGCTGGAGGAAGTGGTCCGGGCGTACCTTCCTTTACCTGCACGCTTCCCCGGCAAAGGCCGGGGCCCAGTCGAGGTGGTCGAGGTAACTGGGCGCAGCAGCCAGCAAACTCCGGCCTCGCTACTGGGCCCCGGCTTTCGCCGGGGTAGTAGTAGCGGGGAAGGACCTGCCAGTAGCTTGGCGCTCAAATGGCCCAACGACCTCCTCATCGATGGCGCAAAAATCTCCGGCATCCTCCTCGAACGCACCGGTGATGCGATCGTCGTCGGGATCGGCGTCAACCTCGCGCACCACCCGACCGACACCGACCGCCGTGCCACCAGCCTCACCGCACACGGCGCAACCCCCGATCCCGCCGACTTCGCCGAAACGCTTGCCGACACCTTCGGCCGCTGGCTGGGCATCTGGCGCGGGCAGGGCCTCGCGCCCGTCCGCACCCGCTGGCTCGAACGCGCGCACCCGATCGGCACCGCGCTCACCGCGCGGCTGCCCGATGGCAGTGCGACCGATGGGCTGTTCAACGGGCTCGACAGTGACGGTGCGCTCATCCTGCGCTTGGCGGATGGCACCGCGCGTGTCATTCACGCGGGCGACGTGTTCCTCCTCTGAAGGGCTTCTCTCCAGCCATGCTGCTCGCCATCGACGCCGGGAACACCAACATCGTCTTCGCTTTGCTCGAAGGCTCCACGATCAAGGCACGCTGGCGCATCGCCACCGACCCGCGCCGTACCGCGGACGAATATGCGGTGTGGCTCAGCCAGTTGCTCAACCTCGAAGGCTATGACCGCAAGCAGGTGACGGGCGTCATCATCGCGACCGTCGTCCCGCGCGCGCTCCACAACCTCCAGACGCTCGCGCGCAAATATTTCGACAGCGAGCCGCTGATCGCCGGGCAGGCACCAGTCGAATGGGGCATGCAGCTCGATGTGCTCGAGCCCAAGAGCGTCGGCGCGGACCGTGCCGTCACGATGATCGCAGCGCATGCGCGGCATTCGGGCGACCTGATCGTGATCGACTTCGGCACGGCAGCGACCTTCGACGTCGTCGATTATACCGGTGCGTATAAGGGCGGGATCATCGCGCCGGGGATCAACCTCTCGCTCGACGCGCTCGTCACCGCCGCCGCCAAGCTGCCGCGGATTGCGATCGAGGCCCCCAGCGACACCAGCGTCATCGGGCGCGATACGGTCACGCAAATGCACATCGGCATCTACTGGGGCTATGTCGCGATGATCGAGGGGCTGGTCGCGCGGATGAAGGCGGAGGTCGGTCGCCCGTGCACCGTGGTTGCGACCGGCGGGCTCGCGGTGCTGTTCGAACAGCGTACCGACGCGTTCGACGCGATCGAACCCGATCTCACCATTCAGGGGCTGGCGATTTTGTGGGAACGCGCCCATATACAGGCCTAGAGTCCATGCGTGCGTGCGCCGACCTCGGTGCCCCGCTTCCCAGACCTCTACGATATTCATCGCGCCTCACCAGCGCACCCTCCCTGCGCCGCTTGTGAAGCTGGCGGCGTCCAATTGAAAGAACAAAGCGTTAGTGACTACTCCTAAGAAAGAACTGCTGTTCCTGGCTCTCGGTGGGTCGGGCGAGATTGGCATGAACGTCAATCTGTACGGCTGCAACGGCAAGTGGCTGATGGTCGATTGCGGCATCACCTTCGCCGATCCGCAATATCCGGGCATCGACGTCATCCTGCCCGACCTGCAATTCATCGAGGAACGCCTCGACGATCTGATCGGGATCGTGCTGACTCATGGTCACGAGGATCATATCGGCGCGCTGCCGTATCTTGCCGAGGACCTCGGCGTGCCGCTGTATGCGACGCCGTTCACCGCGGGCCTGATCCGCGGCAAGCTCGAGGAAGAAGGCAACGCCAGCCGCGTCAAGCTCCGCGTGATCCAGCCGGATGCGCCGTTCGACCTCGGGCCGTTCGGCATCACCTTCGTGCCGATGTCGCATTCGATCCCAGAGGCGAGTGCGCTGCTGATCGATACGCCTTATGGCCGTATCTTCCACACCGGCGATTGGAAGCTCGATGCGGCACCCGTCATCGGCAGCCCCGCCACGCCCGACCAGCTCGCGGCGATCGGCAAGGACGGCATTCTCGCGCTGGTGTGCGATTCGACCAACGTGTTCAACAACGACGCGTCGGGTTCCGAGAGCGACGTGCTGTCGGGCCTGATGGACGTGATTGGCAAGGCCAAGGGCCGCGTGCTGGTGACGTCGTTCGCGTCCAACGCCGCGCGTCTCCACACGCTCGGCAAGGTCGCGATCGAGACCGGGCGGAAATTGTCGGTCCAGGGTCGGTCGCTCGACCGCATCCTCAAGGTTGCGCGCGCGACCGGCTATCTCAAGGACTTCCCCGATACGATCGACGCAGAGGCCGCAATGCGGCTGCCGCGCGACAAGGTGCTGGTCATCGCGACCGGCGGGCAGGGCGAGGACCGCGCAGCGCTCGCGCGTGTCGCGAACGGCCAGCATCCGATTTCGCTCGACCAGGGTGATACGGTCGTCTTCTCCTCGAAGCAGATCCCGGGCAATGAAGTCGCGATCGGGCGGATCCAGAACCAGCTTGCCGCCAAGGGCGTGATCATGATCACCGACCGCCAGGCGCATGTGCATGTGTCGGGCCATCCGGGTCGTCCCGAGCTGCTCCAGATGTATCGCTGGATGAAGCCCGAAATCCTGATGCCGGTGCATGGCGAAATGCGCCATCTGATGGAGCAGGCGCGCTTTGCCTTGTCCGAGGGCGTGCCGCGCGCAGTGGTGCAGACCAACGGCGACATCATCCGCCTCGCGCCGGGCAACCCGACCAAGATCGGCAATGCCGCTGTGGGTCGTCTCGTGCTCGATGGCGACGTGATCCTGCCGGGCGATGGCTCGACGATCAACGAGCGCCGCAAGCTCGGCCTGTTCGGGCAGATCTCGGTCGCGGTCGCGGTCGGCCAGCGCGGGATGATCGGCCAGCCGCAGGTTCGCATCCAGGGCATTCCGGTCGAGGAAGACCGCGAGCCGTTCCTCGACGAGACGATCGGCGCGGTGATCGCGGCGGTCAAGCAGGGCGGGCGTGACCGCGACAAGATGCGCGAGCAGATCCGTCTCGCGACCCGCAAGGTCGCGACGCGCTGGACCGGCAAGAAGCCGATCGTTGATGTGTTGTTGATCGAAGCCTGACCGCAGGCTCTGGGACGGGAAGGAGAACGGCATGCGGTGGACTTCGGCGCTGGCGATCTACTTCCTGTTCTGGGCGTTTTCGGTGTTCTTCGTCCTGCCGTTCGGGGTGAAGACCGCCGACGAGGCAGGCGTGGAGCGCGTGCCCGGCCAGGCCGACAGCGCGCCGCACGAGTTTCGCGCCGGGCGGATCGCGTTGCGGGTGACGATCGTGGCGACCGTGCTGTGGGGGCTTTATATGCTCAACTTCACGTACGGATGGCTGACGCCGAAGATGTTGGACTTCTGGGGGGCGTGGAAGGACGTGGAGTAGGGGGCTGCTCACGCTCCTTCCTACTGCGCTTCCCCTTATATTTGCCTACCCCGGCGAAGGCCGGGGCCCAGTAGCGATGGCCGAGGTAACTAGGCGCAGCCGCCAGCAACCTTCTGCCTCGCTACTGGGCCCCGGCCTTCGCCGGGGAAGGGCCAGTAGGGGGAAGCGCCAGCAGGGGGAAGGAAACCCTTTACCCCTCCGCGTCCGCAGGCCTACTCTGCAACTGGACGTAATTCTCGATCCCCATCCGCGCGATCATCTCGAACTGGCGCTCCAGCGTATCGACATGCTCTTCCTCGCTGTCGAGGATGCGGCGGAACAGGTCGCGGCTGACATAGTCGCGGACCTTCTCGCAATGTTCGATAGCGTCGCGCAGCGGCGGAAGTGCCTCCATCTCGAGCGCCAGATCGGCCTTCAGCACTTCCTCGACCGTTTCGCCGATCCGCAACCGCCCGAGCAACTGGAAGTTGGGCAGACCGTCGAGGAACAGGATGCGCTCCGACAGCCAGTCGGCATGCTTCATCTCGTCGATTGATTCCTCGCGCTCGAACGCCGCCAGCTTGCGCACGCCCCAATGGTCGTACAGCCGGTAATGCAGCCAATATTGGTTGACCGCGGTCAGCTCGTTCTTGAGCGCCAGATTGAGGTATTCGATGACCTTGATATCGCCCTGCATGGAACGCCCCTCACATTGAAATCGTCGGGCGACCTTAGGCGACTGCGCGCTCTTCGTCGATGATGGCGCGGGCGACGGGCACGCATTGGCCACATTTCGCCTCGCAGCCCATCCTACGATAGGCCTGGCAGGCCGTGCGCGACCCGTTGCGGGCGGCGGTGCGGACGTCGCGTTCGCGGATAGCATTGCAGATGCAGACGACCATAAGCACTCCCTTCGGATGCCGATGATCTATCGCTAATGAGAATGGGTCGCAAGCATTAATGCGACCCATTCTCAAAATATCAGTTCTCGACCGGCGCCACGTCGCCCATCAGCTTGGGGAAGAAGCCCTCGTGCGCGGCACGCAGGTCGGTCAGCGTCACGACATGATCGTCGTCGGGCAGCTCGAAGATCAGCCGGTTGGCGATCGTCCGCCCGATCCGCTCGATCTCGACCCCGGCGGCATCCGCTGCGGTCAGCGTCTCCAGCAACAAGTGATCCGCAACGGTCGCGACGTACAGGCCCTGATCCTCGCCGAACAAGGCGCAGGCGATGCCGCATGGCAGCGGCGCATGCAGCATCGCGCCGACATTCCCGGCGAGTGCCATCTCGGCGATCGTCACCGCGATGCCGCCATCGGACACGTCATGCACCGCGGTCAGCGCGCCGGTCGCGATATGCGCGCGGACGAACTCGCTGTTGCGGCGCTCGGCTTCGAGATCGACCGGGGGCGGGGCGCCTTCCTCGCGGCCATGGACTTCGCGCAGCCACAGCGATTGCCCGAGATGCCCCGAGCGCTCACCGATCAGCACGATCACGTCGCCAGTGCCCTTGAACGCGATCGTCGCGGACTTGGACCAGTCGGCAAGCAAGCCGATCGCGCCGATCGCCGGCGTCGGCAGGATCGCCGAACCGCCGCCGGTCGCCTTGCTCTCGTTATACAGCGACACGTTGCCCGAAACGATCGGGAAGTCGAGCGCGCGGCAGGCGTCGCCCATGCCGTCGAGACAGCCGACGAACTGCGCCATGATCTCGGGGCGCTGCGGGTTGGCGAAGTTGAGGCAGTTGGTGACGGCAAGCGGGGTCGCACCGACTGCCGAGAGGTTGCGATAACACTCTGCGATCGCCTGCTTGCCGCCTTCATAGGGGCCGGCATAGCAATAGCGCGGGGTGCAATCGGTGCTCATCGCGAGCCCCTTCTGCGTGCCGTGGACGCGGACGACCGCGGCGTCGCCACCGGGACGCTGGATCGTGTCCGCGCCGACCTGCGTGTCATATTGCTCCCAGATCCAGCGGCGCGAGGCGACGTCGGGGGATGCCATCAGCGTCAGCAAGTCGGCGGCGACGTTCGGCGTCTGCGGGATCTCGCCGAGCGGCGCGACCTTGGCCCAAGCCTGATATTCTTCCTTCGTCGCAGCCGGGCGGTCGTAGAGCGGCGCTTCGTCGGCAAGCGGGGCGAGCGGGATGTCGCACACGGTTTCGCCGTGGAACTTGAGCACCATGTGGCCGGTGTCGGTCACCTGGCCGATCACTGCGAAGTCCAGCTCCCATTTGTGGAAGATCGCTTCGGCGAAATCCTCGCGGCCGGGCTTGAGCACCATGAGCATCCGCTCCTGGCTTTCGCTCAGCATCATCTCATAAGGCGTCATGCCGGTTTCGCGCTGCGGCACCGCATTCATGTTGAGCTCGATCCCAACCCCCCCCTTGGACGCCATCTCGACCGCGGAGGAGGTGAGGCCAGCCGCGCCCATGTCCTGGATCGCGACGATCGCGTCCGACGCCATCAGCTCGAGGCACGCCTCGATCAGCAGCTTCTCGGTGAAGGGATCGCCGACCTGGACGGTCGGGCGCTTCGACTCCGAATCCTCGCCGAAGTCTGCAGACGCCATCGTCGCGCCGTGGATCCCGTCGCGACCGGTCTTGGAGCCGACATAGACGATCGAATTGCCGATCCCGGAGGCGGCGGAATAGAAGATCTTGTCGGTCTCGGCGACGCCGACCGTCATCGCGTTGACGAGGATGTTGCCGTCATAGGCGGGGTGGAAGTTCACCTCGCCGCCGACCGTCGGCACGCCGACGCAATTGCCGTAGCCGCCGATCCCGTGGACCACGCCCGAGATCAGGTGACGCATCTTGGGATGATCGGGCCGCCCGAAGCGTAGCGCGTTTAGGTTGGCGACCGGGCGCGCGCCCATCGTGAAGACGTCGCGCAGGATCCCGCCGACGCCGGTCGCGGCCCCCTGATAGGGTTCGATGTACGACGGATGGTTATGGCTTTCCATCTTGAAGATCGCCGCCTGGCCGTCGCCGATGTCGACGACGCCGGCATTCTCGCCGGGGCCGCAGATCACTTGCGGGCCGGTGGTGGGGAGCTTTTTCAGATGGATACGCGAGGATTTGTACGAGCAATGCTCGGACCACATCACCGAGAAGATGCCGAGCTCGGTCAAATTGGGCTCACGACCGAGCGCGTGGAGGACGCGGTCATATTCTTCGGTGGAAAGCCCGTGCTGGGCGACGATCTCGGGGGTGATGTCGGTCATGGCCTGAGCCTTTAACGCGGTGGTGCGGGTCCGTCACCTCATCGCGTGGCGCTCGCGTATAGGGTTACCGCATTTTTCCGGTAGAACGCATGGGGCCGTTCCGCTCGTGGCCATCACTCGTTAACCTCTGCTGCGCACAACGGGGTAATGATCGCTCTCGTGCTCTGCTGGATTGTCGCGATAAATGGCTGGACCGTTCTACGGTTCTGGCAGGATAAGCAGCGCGCCATTGCCGGTTCCCGTCGCATACCCGAAGCCAATCTGCTCGGCCTCGCCCTGATGGGTGGCTCCCCGGGAGCGTTCGCTGCGCGCAAACTCTTTCGCCACAAGACGCGCAAGGAGCCTTTTTCGACCGAGCTGATGCTCATCGCAGCGATCCAGTTGGGCGCGGGTTGTGGGCTTCTCCTGTTCTGAACGGAAGACCCTGTAAGAAGGCGTCCAGGTCGCGCGTGCTGTCGTCGGGGCGTTCCTCCATCGGCAGATGCCCGGTGCCGGGATAGACGATCAGCTTGCTACCCGGAATGCGCGCGTGGAGCCAGTCGCCTGAATTGCGCGGGATCAACTGGTCCTTGGCACCCCACAGGATCAGCACGGGGAGCTTGAGCGCGGCCAGTTGCGCCGCCGTCGCGCTGTCAGGCGGCAGTGCGAACCGGTCGAGCGTCGCGGTGCGGTTACCCGGATAGCGGAGCAACTCCCAATAGCGATCGACCATCGCGGCATCCGCAAGCTTTGGGTTGCCGAACACGCCCGGCAGGCTGTCCGCGATCAGGCTGCGCGGGGTAATCGCGGCGGCGATGTCGCGTAGCACGGGCAGGCGTGCGATGCGGAAGGCGAGCGGCGGCTTGCTGTTGCCGGGCTCGGACTGGCCGACCGAATCGATCAGGACGAGCGCACGGACGTGATCGGGATGCGCCAGCGCATAATGCCATGCGACCCCGCCGCCCATAGAATTGCCTGCTAATACAATGTTATCTACTCCGATCTTCATGCGAAGTCGCTCGATCACCGCGGCATAGGCGGCGTTGTCATAGGCGCGCTGCGGGCTGGGCCCGGTCAGGCCGTGGCCGGGGAGATCCATGCGGATGATGCGATACCGCGCGGCCAGCCGCTCCGCCCATGGCTCCCACGTCTGGAGCGACGCATTCGAGCCGTGGATCAGCATCAGCACCGGCGCGTCGCGGGGGCCGGTGTCGCGCAGATGGACGCTCAGGCCCTCGCCGAGGTCGACGAACTGCGAGGGCGGCGCACCGTATTTGGCGCGCATTGTGGCTGGGTCGGTATCGGGGGTGCGATAATGGAAGAACAGGGTGGTGAGCAGCGCGCCGACGGCGAGCACGCCATAGCCGATGATGCGCCAGACCATTGCTTTGCCCCCCCTTGGGTGTCCGCCCTGTGTCCGAGCGGTATCGGGGGAAAGATTGCCGGTTTCACAGCCGCTGGCAAGCGGTGCGGTGCGGGCATCTGAAGCGTGCCGTCGCACCCTCCATCATTCCGGGCTTTGCCACCACGAAACCAAGCTGTTCTCCCGCGCAAGCGGGAGTCCAGGAGTCGCGAGAACTATACGCCGTTGTCTTGCTTGGCCCTGGATTCCCGCCTTCGCGGGAAAACAGCAGACGAAGGGTCCCAGACCGTTTTTCGCACAGGGCTCGAGAAGGGAGGAGTTCAGGGTTACGCGAGGCAGCCCGCGCAATCCTGAACTCCTGTTTCTGCCGTCACGCCTCGCGCGCGAGCCATTCCTCGAGCCATTTGATCGTATAGTCGCCCGCCTGGAACTCGGGATCTTCGATCAACGCCTGATGCAGCGGGATCGTCGTCGTCGGTCCCTCGATCACCATTTCCTCGAGCGCACGGCGCAACCGTCGGATCGCGCCGGCGCGGGTGGTGCCGTAGACGATCAGCTTGGCGATCATCGAATCGTAATACGGCGGGACGCGGTACCCCGCATACAGCCCGCTATCGACGCGAACGTTCATCCCGCCCGGAGCATGATAGGCCTTCACCAGCCCCGGCGACGGCGCGAAGGTGCGTGGGTCCTCGGCGTTGATGCGGCATTCGATCGCATGACCGCGGAACTGTACGTCTTCCTGCCGCAGCGTGAGGCCGTGGCCCTCGGCGATGCGGATCTGTTCGCGCACCAGATCAAGCCCGGTGATCGCCTCGGTCACGGGATGCTCGACCTGCAGCCGCGTGTTCATCTCGATGAAATAGAACTCACCGTTTTCCCACAGGAATTCGATCGTTCCAGCGCCGCGATAGCCCATGTCGGCCATCGCCTTGGCGCAGATCCCACCCATCCGCGCACGGTCTTCCGCACCGAGCACGGGCGAAGGGGCCTCCTCGAGCACTTTCTGGTGGCGGCGCTGGAGCGAGCAGTCGCGCTCGCCCAGATGGATCGCATTGCCTTCGCCGTCGCCGAATACCTGGAATTCGATATGGCGCGGATTACCGAGGTACTTTTCGAGATAGACCGTCGCATCGCCGAACGCGGCTTTCGCCTCGCTCCCGGCCTGCTGCATCAGCGTCTCGAGCTGGTCCTCGGAGGTGCAGACCTTCATGCCGCGACCACCGCCGCCCGATGCCGCCTTGATGATGACGGGATAACCCGCAGCCGCAGCGATCTCCTTGGCTTCCGCCAGATCGCTGATCGGCCCGGCCGAGCCCGGCACCAGCGGCAGGCCGAGCGCGCCAGCGGTGCGCTTGGCCTCAATCTTGTCGCCCATCGTGCGGATGTGCTCGGGTTTGGGGCCCACGAAGATGATGTCGTGCGCTTCAACAATCTCGGCGAACTTGGCGTTTTCGCTCAGGAAACCGTAACCCGGATGGATCGCGTCGGCGCCCGAGATTTCGGCCGCCGAGATGATGTTCGGGATGTTGAGATAGCTTTCGGTCGCCGACGGCGGGCCGATGCAGATCGCCTGATCGGCAAGCCGCACATGCATCGCGTCCGCATCCGCGGTCGAATGGACCGCAACCGTCTGGATGCCCATTTCGTGGCACGCGCGGTGGATGCGGAGCGCAATCTCGCCGCGGTTGGCGATCAACAGCTTCTTGATGTCGGCCATGATTATTCGACGACCACCAGCGGCTGGTCGAACTCGACCGGCTGCCCGCTCGTCACCAGCACCGCCGACACACGGCCAGCGCTGGGCGCGAGGATCGGGTTCATCACCTTCATCGCCTCGACGATCAGCAGCGTATCCCCCGCCGCAACCGTATCGCCGACGTTGACGAACGCCTTCGCCTCGGGGTTGGGCGACAGATAGGCGGTGCCGACCATCGGCGATTTGACCGCATTGACCATCGACGGCGCGGCCGCGACGATTTCCGCCGACGGCGCGCTGTTGGGCACGGCGGGAGACGGCGCCGGCGCATAGTGCATCGGCGCGGGCGCGGCAGCAGCAGCAGCCGCCTTGCGCGCGATGCGAATCTTGCGCCCGCCGTCCTCGACCTCGATTTCGGTCAGCGACGTGTCGTCGAGCAATTGTGCGAGCTGACGAACCAGATCGACGTCGATCCGCATTGCGTCGGCAGTAATATCGTCGGGCATAAGTCCCCTATGCTCCCAGTTTTTCGTGCGTGCGTCCTGTCAGAGACGCGCCGCGGCTTCAAGCGCCAGCAGATAGGATAACGCGCCGAACCCGCTGATCGTCCCTTTTACCGCAGGCGAGATACGGCTGACGTGGCGAAAAGCCTCGCGCGCGTGCGGGTTGGACAGGTGGACCTCGATCACCGGCGTGCGCACCGCCTTGATCGCATCCAGCAGCGCCACCGACGTATGCGTGAAGGCGGCGGCGTTGAGGATCACTGCCTTGGCGGGCAGCGCCTGCGCTTCGTGGATCCAATCGACCAAATGGCCTTCGTGATTCGATTGCCGCAGATCGATCGCCAGGCCGAGTTCGCGAGCGCGATCCTCCATCTGGCCCGCGATGTCGTCGAGCGTGGTGTCGCCATAGATTTCCGGCTCGCGTGTGCCGAGCAGATTGAGGTTGGGACCGTTCAGGACGAAAATCGTTTCGGGCATCGGAAGCAGGCTTTCGGTTGCGGGTCGCGTGGCCGGGCTTATATCGCGCTGTGACCCGTTCTTACCCGTTCGTGCCGAGCGAAGTCGAGACATCGGTGCCGAAGCGAGCGGCGAGGGCGGCGCAACGGAAGGTTTTTGTCACGTGCACACCGATGGAACTGTCAGCATTCAGGTCAATGGCGAGCATCGCCGCGTCCGTGCGGGGCTGAGCCTCGCCGATCTCGCGGCGGATCTCGGGCTGATGCCGGAGAAGGTCGCGGTCGAGCGCAATCTGGCGGTAGTGCCGCGCTCGACGCTGGCGGAGGTCATGGTCGAGGATGGCGACGAGCTGGAGATCGTGCATTTCGTCGGGGGTGGCGATCATGCGCCTGCGATCAAGGCGGATACATGGACCGTCGCGGGGCGGACGTTCCGGTCGCGGCTGATCGTCGGGACGGGCAAATATAAGGATTTCGCGCAGAATGCCGCTGCGCTTGAAGCATCGGGCGCGGAGATCGTCACGGTCGCGGTGCGGCGGGTCAACGTCAGCGATCCGAACGCGCCGATGCTGACCGATTTCATCGATCCCAAGAAGGTCACCTATCTCCCGAACACCGCGGGCTGTTTCGATGCCGATTCGGCGATTCGCACGCTGCGGCTGGCGCGCGAGGCTGGCGGCTGGGATCTGGTGAAGCTCGAGGTGCTGGGCGAAGCGCGGACGCTGTATCCCGACATGGTCGAGACGCTGCGCGCGACCGAAGTGCTCGCGAACGAGGGCTTCCTGCCGATGGTCTATTGCGTCGACGATCCGATCGCGGCGAAGCGGCTGGAGAATGCGGGCGCGGTCGCGATCATGCCGCTCGGCGCGCCGATCGGCTCGGGGCTGGGGATCCAGAACCGCGTGACGATCCGGCTGATCGTCGAGGGCGCGAGCGTTCCGGTGCTGGTCGATGCGGGCGTCGGCTCGGCGTCGGATGCCGCGGTCGCGATGGAGCTTGGCTGCGACGGGGTGCTGATGAACACCGCGATTGCGGAGGCCAAGGACCCGATCATGATGGCGGCGGCGATGAAGTCCGCGGTCGAGGCGGGGCGGCTGTCGTATCGCGCGGGACGGATGGGGATGCGGCGCTACGCCGATCCTTCGAGCCCGCTAGCGGGGCTGATCTGATCTGAGGGGTGGGGCGGTCGCCGCCCCACCACCACACGCCGTCATGCTGAGCGTGTTTCGGCATCCGCCGTGCGATTGGCTAGGTCCGTCATTGTGGCGCGGTGGACCCTGACATGAGTTCAGGGCGACGGCCTCAGAAAATGAGTATCGTCAACAACTTACACGGCGTTTGTGGCGCGCTGTGCGAACCATGCCGCCGTTACGGATAATCCGCCCGCAGGAAGAACAGCCCGTCGGGCGGCGCATTGAACCCCAGCGCGGTCCGGTCGCGCGCCTCCAGCGCAGCCGAAAGATCGTCCGGCGACCATTTCCCTTCGCCGACCAGCGCCAGACACCCGACCATCGAGCGCACCTGATGATGCAGGAACGACCGCGCCGAGGCGAAGACGCTGATCCGGTCGCCCTCCGCAACTACGTCGAGCCGGTCGAGCGTGCGCAGTGGGCTGTCCGCCTGGCAATGCGCTGAGCGGAAGGTGGTGAAGTCGTGCCGCCCGACCAGCCGCGCGGCTCCCTCGGCCATCGCGCCCGCATCCACGGCGTTGGGGATCCGCCACGCAAGCCCGCGTTCGAACGTCAACGGCGCGCGGCGCAGGACGATGCGATATTCGTAATGCCGCCCGACGCACGAGAAGCGCGCATGCCAATCGTCGCCCACGATCTCGCACGCGGTGATCGCGACCGGGTCGGGACGCAGCTTGGCGTTGAGTGCTTCCATCAGCCGGAACGGCGTCAGGTCGCGTTCCAGGTCGAGATGCGCGCGCATGGCGATGCCATGGACGCCCGCGTCGGTCCGCCCCGCCGCATGGACCGCGACCGTCTCCCCGGTGATCGCCTTCGCCGCGCGTTCGATCGACGCCTGGACGGTCGGGCCGTGGTGCTGACGCTGCCACCCCATGAACGGGCGTCCGTCGAATTCCACCGTAATCGCAAAGCGTTTCAAAGCACCGTTCCAACCGGGACGGAGAAGCCACGAAGCAATTCGGACGCAGCCATCGCGCCGCGCCCGGCGCGCTGGAGCACGATCGGCCGGATCGCACCGTCCGCGCACGCGATCGTCAGCTGGTCGTCGAGCACCGTCCCGGGCACGCCCGACACCTCCGGCAATACCTCCACCGACAACAGCTTGATTCGCTCGCCCGTGATTTCCACGAACGCGCCGGGAACCGGATTGAACGCGCGGACCTGCCGCTCGACCGCCGCGGCGCCCTGCGTCAGGTCGATCCGCGCCTCGGCCTTGTCGATCTTCGCGGCATAGGTGACGCCGTCGTCCGGCTGCGGTTCGGGTGCAAACGCGGCGAGATCGGCGAGCGTGGCGATCATCAGCCGCGCCCCCATCGCGCTCAGTTCGTCGGTCAGCACGCCTGCGGTCTTGCGATCGATCGGTGTTTCATCGCGCAACAGGACCGGCCCAGTGTCGAGCCCGGCCTCCATCTGCATGATGCACACGCCGGTGGCGGCATCCCCGGCGAGGATCGAGCGCTGGATCGGCGCAGCGCCGCGCCAGCGGGGCAGGAGTGAGGCATGCACGTTGAGGCAGCCGTTCACCGGCGCATCGAGCACCGCGCGCGGGAGGATCAACCCATACGCCGCGACCACCGCAATCTCCGCGCCGAAGCCCGCGATTTCCGCCTGTGCCTCGGGGTCGCGCAAGGTGACCGGCGTGCGCACCGGAATGCCGAGCGAATCCGCGCGGGCATGCACAGGAGTAGGCGTCAACGCCTTGCCGCGCCCGGACCGACGCGGCGGCTGGCTGTACGATGCGACGACGTCGTGGCCCGCATCGACCAGTGCCTGAAGGATCGGGACCGAGAAGTCGGGCGTGCCCATGAAGATGATACGCATAGCCCGATGCTCTGGCCGCTTGCGCAGGCGCAAGGCAACCCCCTATCTGTTCTCGATGGCCTCTCCCGAAATCGACGCGCTGACCCAGGCGCTTGCCAAGCTCCCCGGGCTTGGTCCGCGCTCGGCGCGGCGCGCGGTGCTGCATTTGCTCAAAAAGCGCGAGGCGGCGCTCGGGCCGTTGCTCAACGCTTTGATGGCGGTCGAGGAGAATCTCGCAACCTGTTCGATTTGCGGCAATGTCGACACGACCGACCCGTGCGGCGTGTGCGCCGACTCGCGCCGCGATCCGCGCGCTCTATGCGTCGTGGAGGAGGTTGCCGATCTGTGGGCGCTCGATCGCTCGCGGCTGTTCCCGGGGCGGTTCCACGTGCTCGGCGGGCGGCTGTCGGCGCTGGAGGGGGTGCGCCCGGAGGATCTCGCGATCGATTCGCTCGTGCGACGGATTGCGGATGGTGGGATCGACGAAGTCGTGCTCGCGATGAACGCGACGCTCGAGGGGCAGACCACTGCGCATTACATCGCCGAGCGGATCGAGCGGTTCCCGGTGCGGATCACCCAGCTCGCCCACGGACTGCCCGTCGGCGGCGAACTGGATTATCTCGACGAGGGCACGCTGGCACAGGCGTTGCGAGCAAGGCGGCCTGTCGCCTGAACTATGCCGTCAGGGCTAACCCCCTCTTATCTTTGTGGCTTTGTGCCTTTGTGCGAAAAAGACTTTCTCGCACGAAGCCACAAAGCCACGAAGAAGAAAGGCCGCCACCTTGACGCGATGCATGGGCTTTCCTAGCTCGCGAGAATGGCTGTCCTAGAAATTCTTGAAGTACCGCATCCCGGTCTCCGCGCCGTCGCCGAACCGGTCGAGCAGGTGGATGATTCCGTCCGCGCGATCGTCCGCGACATGTTCGACACGATGTACGATGCGCGTGGCATCGGCCTCGCCGCGACTCAGGTCGCGATCGAACAGCGGATCGTCGTGATCGATTTGCAGGAGCCCGAAGGCGAGGGCGAAGACGCCAAGCCGGTGCGCAAGCCGCTCGTCTTCATCAACCCGGAACTGCTGTCGGTGAGCGACGAAATGTCGGTCTATGCCGAAGGGTGCCTCTCGATCCCCGAGCAATATGCCGACGTCGAGCGCCCCGCGCGCTGCCGTGCGACGTGGCTCGACGAGCAGGGCGAAGTGCAGGAAGCCGACATGGACGGCCTGCTCGCGACCGCGTTCCAGCATGAGATTGATCATCTGAACGGCGTGCTGTTCATCGATCACATCTCGAAGCTCAAGCGCGACATGCTGATGAAAAAGCTCACCAAGATGCGCAAGGCGGGCTGAAACCCGCCTTCTGAGTGCTCCTGCGAAGGCAGGAGCCCAGAGTCGCAAAGACCAGCACTCGTAACCCTGGACTTCTGCTTTCGCAGGAGAACAGCGGAGGGAAGGGGTGCCCTACGAGGCCCTCAGAACAGCCCCTCGATCTCGCCCCCGGCCCCGAAGCGAATCGCCTCCGCGGCAGGAACGCGCGGGAGACCCGGCATCGTCATGATCTCCCCGCAGATCGCGACGACGAACCCCGCACCCGCGCTCAACCGAACCTCGCGCACCGGCACGACATGCCCGGTCGGCGCGCCGAGCTTCGACGGGTCGGTGGTGAAGCTGTACTGCGTCTTCGCCATGCACACCGGCAGATGGCCGAACCCTGCGGCTTCCCACCGCGCGAGTTGCGCGAGCACCGTCGGATCGGCGATCGCTTCCTCGGCGCGATAGATCCGGGTCGCGACGGTGTTGATCTTGTCGAACAGCGACAAATCGTCGGCATAGAGCGGCGCGAATTGCCCGGCCGCATGATCGCACAATGCCACGATCGCGTCCGCCAGCGCCTCGGCCCCCGCGCCACCGTCCGCCCAATGCGTGCACAGCACCGCTTCGCAGCCTTGCGCGGTCGCAATCTCGCGGATCGCCTCGAATTCCTCGGGAGTGTCGCTGTCGAAGCGGTTGACCGCGACCACCACGGGAACCCCGAACGCGCGGACATTCTCGATATGACGCGCAAGGTTCACCCCGCCGCGCCGCACCGCATCGACGTCGGGCGCGGACAGATCGCCCTTTGCCACGCCGCCGTTCATCTTGAGCGCGCGCACCGTCGCGACGATGACGGTCGCGTCCGGCTTCAGCCCCGCCTGGCGACATTTGATGTCGAAGAACTTCTCCGCCCCCAGGTCCGCGCCGAAGCCCGCTTCGGTGACGACATAATCCGCGAGACCGAGCGCGGTGCGCGTCGCGATCACCGAGTTGCAGCCATGCGCGATATTGGCGAACGGCCCGCCGTGGATCAGCGCAGGCGTCCCCTCGAGCGTCTGGACGAGGTTCGGCTTGATCGCCTGCGCGAGCAGCACCGCCATCGCGCCGTCGGCCTTCAGGTCCTTGGCGGTCACCGGGCGACGATCGCGCGTATAAGCCACGACGATCCGCCCCAGCCGCGCTTCGAGATCGTGGAGATCGGACGCGAGGCACAGGATCGCCATGACTTCGGAGGCGACGGTGATGTCGAACCCGCTTTCGCGCGGATATCCGTTCGCGGGCCCGCCGAGCGACTGCGCGATGTCGCGCAAGGCGCGGTCGTTCATGTCGAGCACGCGCCGCCACACGATCCGCCGCACGTCGATATCGAGCGTGTTGCCCCAATGGACATGGTTGTCGATCATCGCCGCGAGCAGATTGTGCGCCGAGGTAATCGCGTGGAAATCGCCGGTGAAGTGGAGGTTGATGTCCTCCATCGGCACGACCTGCGCATAGCCGCCCCCGGTCGCGCCGCCCTTGGTGCCGAAACAGGGCCCGAGCGAGGGTTCGCGCAACGCCAGCATTGTCTGCCGCCCGGTTCGGTTGAGCGCATCGGCAAGGCCAACCGAGGTGGTCGACTTGCCTTCGCCTGCTGGGGTCGGGTTGATCGCGGTGACGAGGATCAGCTTGCCGGTCTTCGTGGCTGGCGGGAGATGGGCGAGATCGATCTTCGCCTTGTAATGGCCATAGGGCTCGACCGCTTCCGCGGGAATGCCCGCGGCGGTGGCGATGGCGCCGATGGGTTGCAGGGTGGCGGCGCGCGAGATCGCGATATCGGAGAGCATGTTCGCGCCTGTAGCGGGACTTGCTTCGAAGGGGGAGGGGATTAAGCGCCGATCGACAGCTATTCCGTGTTCCTGCGCAGGCAGGAACCCAGGGCCGAGCGAGACAACGCTGGTCGGCGCGCGTAGCTCTGGACTCCTGCCTTCGCAGGAGAGCAGGAAGTCGGTCGCTTCGTGTGACATCCCCCCGCTTTGCGACGGGGTGCGCTTGTCCGCACGCGCCACGGCGGGTAAGGTTCGTGAAATGTTCCAGCGAGACCCGTTATGAATGGCCTGATGATTTCTCTGCTTGCGATCGGCGCGATGCTGGTCGGACTTGCGATCGGCTGGGTGCTCGGCAATCGCCCGGTCGCCGCCGCGCGGGCGGATGCGACTGCGCGTGAGGCGGACTTCCGCCGTGCGATTACCGATCTCGCCGGGGCCGAACAGCGCGCGCGCGATGCCGACCAGCTGCGCGCCGAACTCATCGTCATCCGCGACGAGCGCGACGGCGCGCGGCTGGAAAACAGTGCGCTCAGGACGCAGAGCGTCGCGTTTGAAAACCGTCTCGCCGAGTTGCAGGCCAATGCCGATGCGCGGCAGAAGGCAGATCGTGATGCCTATGAAGCGCGGATCGTCGAATTCCACCAGACCACTGCGGCGCGCGAGAAGATGGTCGGCGACGCGCACGCCACGCGCGTGGCGGAACTGCTCCACGCCAAGGATCTGCTCGCGACGCAATTCGCCGAAGTCTCCAACAAGCTGCTCAACGATGCGCAGGAAGTGTTCCTCAAGCGTGCCGACGAACGCTTCCGCCAGTCGGAGGAGACAGCAGGGCACAACCTCAAGTCGATGCTCCAGCCGGTCAGCGACCGCCTGCTCAAATATGAGGAAGCGGTGACGCGGGTCGAGGGCGAGCGGCTGAGTGCGTTCGACCAGTTGAAGGGGCAGCTCGAGGGCTTGCGGGTCGGGCAGGAGAAGGTCTCGACCGAAGCCGCCAAGCTCGTGAACTCGCTCCGCAACGCACCCAAGTCACGCGGCCGTTGGGGCGAGCAGCAGTTGAAGAATGTGTTGGAAACCTGTGGGTTATCCGAACATACCGACTTCCAGACCGAAGTATCCGTGGCGGTCGGCGACGAAGGCGCGCGGCTGCGGCCGGATGCGATCGTTACCGTACCGGGCGGGCGCAGCCTGGTGATCGATGCGAAGGTTTCGCTCAACGCGTATCAGGACGCGTTTGGGGCCGTCGACGAGGCGGAGCGCAACAAGGGACTGGCGATGCACGCCGCCGCGATGCGCGCGCACGTCAACGGGTTGGGCAACAAGGCCTATTGGAGCCAGTTCGCCGATGCGCCCGACTATGTCATAATGTTCGTGCCCGGCGAGCACTTCCTGACCGCGGCGCTCGAACAGGATCCGACGCTGTGGGACTTCGCGTTCGATAAGCGCGTGCTGCTCGCGACGCCGACCAATCTCATCGCGATCGCTCGGACGGTGGCCGCGGTGTGGCGGCAGGAGCGGCTCGCCAAGGAAGCGCGGCAGATCGGTGAGCTTGGCAAGGAATTGTACGAACGGATCGCCAAGGCGGCGGGCGATTTGCGCAAGGTCGGCAGCGGGCTAACGAGCGCGGTCAACAATTACAACACGTTCGTGTCGAGCTTTGAAAGCCGCGTGCTGGTCAGCGGACGCAAGTTCCGCGATCTCAACATCGAGACGACCGCGCGGGAGATCGACGACGTTCCCCCGGTCGAGGCGCTCGCGCGCTATGGCGAGCCGCCGGCGCTACCGGAGCCTACCGACGCGGCTTAAGTTGGGCGAACCGTCCTTCTGGCCTCTTCCCCGGCGAAGGCCGGGGCCCAGGAGGACAGGTTTTTAAAACTGCGCGCTGCGCAACCAACCATGGCCCTCCTTCTGGGCCCCGGCCTTCGCCGGGGAAGCGCAGTCAAGGGAACGTTGGCGACCTTCTAACCCCCGCGTCCCAGTACCCCGACCGCCTCCCGCGCCGCGCGAACGCCGCTGTCGTGCGCACCGTGCGCGGTGCTGAAGTCGGTCGGATTGGTCGCCTCGCCTGCGAAGAAGACGCGGTCGTCATAAGATCGCGCCAGCAACCCCCGCGCCGCGGCATGCCCCGGCAAAGCGCAGCTATACGCGCCCCCGATCCGAACGTCCGCACTCCACGCCGAAGCAGCCAGCGGGCGCAACATCCGCCGCACATCCGACCCGAACAGTGCAACTAGATCGTCGACCACATGCGCAAAGGCCGCGTCCGCCCCCTCCGCTTCGGCAATCCGCGCACCGTCCCCGCCAAGGAAGGATTCGATGATCGGCCAACCCAATGGCCGGATATAATGCGACCCACTGGTAGGATCGCCCGGCCGTCCCAGGACCTGCGTCTCGTCCTCGAACGGCCCTTGGCCGGAGACGGCAAGGAACAATTTTTCGTTACGCCCGAGTGGCAAACACGCCGCCGCCTCGCGCCATGGATCGAGTGCGGCGGGGAGGGCGATCGTCTCACCCCCCAGCACCGCGGTGGAAACGGTCAGGATCACGGCCCGCGCCGAGATGTCACCCGAAGCCGTCGTCAACGTGACCCCGTCCGCCGTCAGTGCCAATCGCTCCACCGGCGTCGAGAGAGAAACGGCAAACCCTTGCGGTAAACTGTCCGTCACCAGCGTGCCGTACCCGCCAGGTAACCGCCAGTTGCACTCGCTCGCGGCGGCGTCATACGCCAGGTAATCCGCGACCGAGATCCGCTCGGGCCCGACCCCGCTGATAAAGCCGGTCATCGCCGCAATGTGACCGTTCCACGCGCAATCTGGCAGCAAAGCGTCGGAAGCACGGTCACTCGGTAGGGGCGATGCCTCCATCCGCTCGATCCACGCCTCGAACGCGGCCCGCGCAGCGCGTTGATCCGACGGTGCGAAGCCGAGGTCGTGGAACTGTTGCCCCCAGGCGGGCGTGCGGCGGTCGATGGCAACCCCCGCTTCCTCCGCAATCGCGGTCCAGGCATTGCGCTCGCCCGAATGCAGCCAGCCACACCCAAGATCGAGCGCGTGCCCACGATGCGTCTCGCTATGCGCGCGCCCGCCAAGACGCGGTCCCGCCTCGAGCAGGACCGCGCTCAGCCCGGAACCGGCGAGCGCACGGGCGGCGGCAATCCCCGCCGCGCCGCCGCCGACGATGACCACGTCATATCCGCTCGCCACGAACCGATTGCCGCTGTCAGGCGACCGGCGGCATCTTGTCGAGCATCTTGTCGAGCGTGACAGGATAGTCGCGGATGCGGATGCCGGTCGCGTTATACGCCGCATTCGCAATCGCCGCGCCGACGCCGCATAGCCCGAGCTCGCCCACGCCCTTGGCCTTCATCGGCGAAGTGGTCGGGTCGGTCTCCTCAAGGAAGATCACTTCCTGATGCGGAATGTCGGCATGCACCGGCACTTCATATTGCGCGAGGTCGTGGTTGACGAAGAAGCCGAAGCGCTTGTCGACCGCGAGTTCCTCCATAAGCGCCGAGCCCACACCCATGGTCATCGCGCCGATCACCTGGCTGCGCGCCGACTTGGGGTTGAGGATACGGCCTGCCGCACACACCGCAAGCATCCGGCGGATACGGACTTCTCCCGTATACATGTCGACGCCCACCTCGACGAAATGCCCGGCGAAAGTCGACTGCTGATACGTCTTCGCCAGATCGCCATAGTCGATCGTGTCCTCGGCGGTCAGTCCGGCATCACCCGCCGCCTCGGCGAGCGCAACGCTGCGGTTGCCCGAACGTACCTTTCCGTCGGCGAATTCCACGTCACCCGAGTTGAACCCGAGCTTCTGCGCAACCGCCTCGCGCAGCTTGACGCAGGCGGCATAGACACCCGCGGTCGAGCTGTTCGCGCCCCACTGTCCACCCGAACCCGACGACACGGGCGAGTCCGAATCGCCGAGCCGCACCACGACGCGGTCCATATCGACTCCCATCATCTCCGCAGCGGTCTGCGCGATGATCGTATAGGAGCCGGTGCCGATGTCAGTCATGTCGGTGTAAACCGTGACGATCCCCTTGCGATCGATCGAGACTTTGGCGCCGGACTTCATGTTCATGTTGTTGCGGAACCCCGCAGCCACGCCCATGCCGACCAGCCATTTCCCGTCGCGCACCTGCGCGGGCTTGGCGTTGCGCTTGTCCCAGCCGAACGCCTTCGCGCCATCCTGCAACGCCTTGATCAATTGCCGTTGCGAGAAGCGCCGCTCGGGCTTCTCGGGGTCGACCTGCGTATCGTTGGCGATGCGAAATGCGATCGGGTCCATCCCGAGCTTCTCGGCCATTTCGTCCATCGCGATCTCGAGCGCCATCAGCCCCGGAGCCTCGCCCGGCGCGCGCATCGCATTGCCTTCGGGCAAATCGAGCACCGCGAGACGCATCGAGGTCATGCGGTTCGCACCCGCATAGAGCAGCTTGGTCTGCGAGACCGCAGTCTCCGGCCCGCCACCGGGGAGATCGCCCGAACCGCTCTCATGTGCGATCGCGGTGATCTTACCGCTGCGATCGGTACCGATGCGGATCCGCTGCGTCGTAGCCGGACGGTGCGTCGTGTTGTTGAACATCATCGGCCGTGCCAACGCGACCTTGACCGGACGGCCCGCCGCGCGTGCGCCAAGTGCCGCCATGATCGCATCGGTGCGGACGAACAGCTTGCCGCCGAAACCACCGCCGACATAGGGCGAGATCAGCCGGACGTTCTCCTTGGGGATGCCGAGCGTCTTGGCGACGTCGCCCTTGCCCCAGGCGATCATCTGGTTTGACGTCCACACCGTCAGCTTGTCGCCGTCCCAGCGCGCGAGCGAAGCATGCGGCTCCATCATCGCATGGCTATGATCGGGCGTGGTGTAGCGCGCGTCGAGCTTGACCGCCGCCTTGGCGAACGCACCCTCGAAATCGCCGACCCGGTCGACTGGCGGCGCTTTGCTGCCTTCGCCGCTGTCATTGCCCTTGAGCGGCGCGGTCTTGAGCGCCTCCTCGAGATCGAACCGACCCTTGCCGCGCTCATAGTCCACCCGGACGAGGTTGGCCGCGGTGCGCGCCTGCTCGAACGTCTCGGCGACGACGATCGCGATCGCCTGGTGGTAATGCTGGATCTCGGGACCGCCGAGCAGCATCGCGGTGTTGAAATCGCCCTTGGTCAGCTTGCCCGCTTCGGCAGCGGTGACGATCGTGATGACACCGGGCGCGGCCTTCGCCTCCGCCAAATGCATCGCGCCGATCCGCCCCTTGGCGATCGCCGCGTGGACGATGTAGCCATAGGCCGGGTTGGCGACGACATCATGCCGTTCATAGGCATAAGGCGCGGTGCCGGTGGTCTTGAACTTGCCGTCGATGCGGTCGTGCGGCTTGCCGACGACCTTGCCCTGGTCGATCGGATTCTGGCCTGCGGGGGTCGTGAACTTCATGCGCGTGTCTCCGCCAGCACCGCGGCGAGCGTACGCTCGACCAGCGGAACCTTGAATGCATTGTCTTCGGTCGGCCGTGCGCCCGCCAGCAGCGGGGCGACCACTGCCTTGGAGCCATTGCGCAACTGCGCATCGGCGGCATCGACTCGCCACGGACGCGGGGCGATCCCGCCGATCGCGACGCGACCGCTGCCGTCCGGCTGGACAATTGCCGCGACCGATACGAGCGCATAGGCATAGGAGGCGCGGTCGCGCACCTTGCGATAGGTATGCGTCCCGCCGAGCGGCTTGGGCAGGGTCACCGCAGTGATCAGCTCGCCACGCTGCAACGCGTTCTCGACGTGCGGGGTGGTGCCGGGCAGCTTGTGGAAGTCGGCGATCGGGATCGTCCGCGCCTGGCCGGTCGGGTTGATCGTCTCGATCTGCGCATCGAGCAGCCGCATCGCAACCGCCATGTCCCCCGGGTAAGTCGCGATGCACGCATCGCTCGTCCCGATAATGCCGAGCTGGCGGCTATAGCCACCGAGCGCGGCGCAACCCGAGCCGGGCTTGCGCTTGTTGCACGCCTGGTTGGTGTCGTAGAAATACGGGCAGCGCGTCCGCTGGAGCAAATTGCCCGCGGTCGTCGCCTTGTTGCGCAACTGGCCCGAGGCCCCGGCGACGATCGCACGGCTGAGCACGCCATAATCGCGACGCACGCGCGCATCGGAGGCAAGCGCGGTGTTCGACACGAACGCGCCCACGCGCAGACCACCGTCCTGCGTCGGCTCGATTTTGTCGAGCTTCAACTCCTGGACGTCGATCAGATGCGTCGGCGTCTCGATCTCGAGCTTCATCAGGTCGAGCAAATTGGTCCCGCCCGCGATGAACTTCGCGCCGGGGGTGCGCGCGACCGCAGCCGCAGCAGCGGCGGGGGAGGTGGCGCGTTCATAGGTAAAGGGCTTCATGCGCGCGTCTCCGCAACTTCGGTCATCGCTTCGAGGATGTTCGAATAGGCACCGCAACGGCAAATGTTGCCGCTCATCCGCTCGCGCATCTCTGCGTTCGAGATCGGCGTCTTGGCGTTGAGGTCGCCCGTCACATGGCTGGGAACGCCCGCGCGGATTTCCTCGATCACCGCAACCGCCGAGCAGATCTGCCCTGGGGTGCAGTAACCGCACTGATAGCCGTCGTGCTTGATGAAGGCCGCCTGCATCGGGTGCAGCTTGTCGGGGGTGCCAAGACCCTCGATCGTCGTGATCTTGTCGCCCTGATGCATGACCGCGAGGCTGAGGCACGAATTGATGCGCTTGCCATCGACCATCACGGTGCAGGCACCGCACTGGCCGTGATCGCAACCCTTCTTGGTGCCGATCAGATGCAGATGCTCACGCAATGCGTCGAGCAGCGTCGTGCGGGTGTCGAGCTCCATCGTCTGGCGCTTGCCGTTAACGGTCATTGCGACCTTGGCCATCGTCGGTGCCTGCGCAGCGCGCGCTGCAGTCTGTGCCTCGGCGAGGGGAACCTGCGTTACCGCTACGGCGGCCGCTCCGCCGGCAAGAATACCCCGGCGCGAGATCTCGGGTGATCCGCTATCCTTCATTGCAAAGCTCCGTCCGTGCGCCGGAACCTGTGTCCCGGCTGCTGATAATAGGTGATGTCTGCCAGTCCTGAAGGAACGGCGGAAATAAGTGAAATGCTCCCGGAGCCCGCGTACGCGCAGTGTTCCAAATGCCAGAACGCCACGATAGCGATCCGCGTTCCCGTTTCTGTAACAAATCGTCTCGATCAGAACGATCGATAAACCCATCATCGGACGAGCGAACGGGGCAGGGGCCGGGGCGATGGATCGCCCGGCCCGGATGCGCCAGATCAGGCGTCGGCGGCGATGATCTTCGACAGTTCGGCATCGATCAGGTCACCGACATAGGTTGCAAGCCGTTCGTAATCCAGCTGCGGGTCGGAGATCTTGCGCAGCCAAACGCCGTGCCCGACCGCCATGATGAAATCAGCCAGCTGACGCCGCCGCTGCGCCTTCGACTCGCCGGGGGCGAGGAAGTCGAGCGCGGTCAGGATGCTGTCGCGCACGCGCTTGTCGATCCCACGGACGATCTCCGCGACACGCGGGTTGCGCGTTGCCTCGGAGATGGTCTCTGCAATCAAGGCACAATCGTCCTCCAGTTCGGGATCGTCTTCCATGAACCGTTCGATCCAGCGGCGGACCATCGCGAAGTCGCGCGCCGCGACCGCGTCGCTCAACGCTCGGTGTTCGAGGAAACTGATGACGTCGGCCTCGACGAGTGCAGCGACGATATCCTCCTTGCACGCGAAGTCGCGGTACAACTGGCCGACCTTCACCCCCGAGTCGTGCGCGATCTGCGCGACGCCGGTGCCGTGAAAACCGTGCCGCATGAACAGGTTTCGTGCTGCGGCCAAAATTCGTTCGCGACGCTCGTCTGCCTTGGAAGCACGATTTTCCAGCGGTTTAACGTATTCCAAAAGATCTGCTGTCATTGTCATCCTGTCCTTAGAACTTGTTTTTCGCGTTTTTGATAGCTAGGCGGCGCGAGCGAAACGTGAGTGATCGATCGCTCACACATTAGACATTGGAAGCAGCGTGCGCAAATCCTCCCCTCTGATCGTGTTCACAGCGGTTGTTCTGGCCGGGTGCGGCAGCGGAAAGCAGCAGCAACCCCCGGCACCGCCGACACCCCAGGTGGGTTTCGTGACGGTCTCGCCACAGTCGGCCACGCTCAGCACCGAACTCGCGGCGCGCACTGCCGCTTATGAGACCTCGGAGATCCGGCCGCAGGTCAACGGGCTGATCACCGCACGCCTGTTCCAGGAAGGCGACGAGGTCCGCGCGGGCCAGCCGCTCTACCGGATCGACCCGCAGCCATATCAGGCACAGGTCGCCAGCGCGCGCGCAGCCCTCGCGCGCGCCAAGGCCGCGATTGCCTCGAACGACGCGCTGGCTCGCCGGTATGGCGAACTCGTCAAGATCAACGCGATCGCGCGGCAGGATTACGAAAACGCGATCACCACCGCGCAACAGGCCCGCGCCGACGTCGCCGCGCAGGAGGCGGCACTCCGCACCGCGACGATCGATCTCGGCCGCACTACGGTCAAGGCACCGATCTCCGGGCGGATCGGGCGTTCGGCCGTGACGACGGGCGGTCTGGTCACAGCGTCGCAGACCACCGCGCTTAGCACCATCCAGCGTCTCGATCCGATTTACGTCGATATCACGCAATCGAGTGTCGATCAGTTGCGGCTTCGTAAGCAATTGCTTGAAGGCAATCTTTCGCGTGGTGCCAACGCCGCGCGGATCCGCCTGAAGCTCGAGGATGGCACGCTCTATCCGGTCGAGGGCATCGTCAAGTTCGCCGACGTCACGGTCGATCCGGCGACGGGCAGCCAGACGATCCGCGCGCAATTCTCCAACCCCAACCGGTTGCTGCTGCCCGGCATGTACGTCACCGCGCAGTTCGTCGAGGGCACACAGGCAAACGCCTTGCTCGTGCCGCAGCGCGCGGTGAGCCGTGATGAAAAGGGCAATGCGGTCGTCATGGTCGTCGGCCCAGGCAACAAGATCGTGCCCAAGACGCTGACCGCGCCGCGCACGATCGGCGACAACTGGCTGGTGACGGCAGGGCTCGCCGCGGGTGACCGCGTGATCGTCGAGGGCGCGCAGAACCTCCAGCCCGGCACCCCGGTCAAGCCGGTCCAGTGGACCGACAAGGCCGCCAAGCCCGGTGCCCAGCAACCCGCCAACGCTTCGGCCGCCGGCAAGGGACAGTAACGCCCATGTCGCGTTTTTTCATCGAACGACCCATCTTCGCATGGGTCATCGCGATCATCCTGATGGTCGGCGGGTTCATCGCGATCCGCAGCCTGCCGATCGCGCAGTTCCCCTCGATCGCGCCGCCCTCGGTCAGCATCACCGCGACCTATCCGGGTGCCGACGCGCAGACGCTCGAGAATACGACGACCCAGATCATCGAGCAGCAGATGAAGGGTATCGACAACCTTCGCTACTTCTCGTCGTCGTCGAGCTCGGCGGGCACCGTGACGATCACGCTGACGTTCGAACAGGGCACCGACCCCGACATCGCGCAGGTCCAGGTCCAGAACAAGCTCCAAGCCGCGACCCCGCTGTTGCCGCAGGAAGTCCAGCAACAGGGCATTCAGGTCGCCAAGGCGACGTCGAACTTCCTGCTGATCATCGGCGTCTATTCGCAGGACGAGCGGCATAGCGCGTCCGATCTCGCCGATCTGCTCGCGTCGAAGGTTCAGGATCCGCTCAGCCGCATCAACGGCGTCGGCGATACGCAGCTGTTCGGTGCGCAATATGCGATGCGCGTGTGGATCGATCCGCTCAAGCTCAACGGCTACCAGCTGACCATCGCGGATGTCACCGCGGCGCTGCAGGCGCAGAACGCGCAAGTCTCCGCAGGCCAGCTCGGCGCACAGCCCGCGCCCGCCAGCCAGATGCTCAACGCGACCGTCTCGATCCAGTCGCGCCTCAACACGCCCGAACAGTTCGGCAATATCCGTCTGAAGACAGACGCCACCGGAGCCGTAGTACGCCTCAACGACGTCGCGCGGGTCGAACTCGGCGCGGCCGATTATGGCTTCAGCACGCTCTACAACGGCAAGCCTGCCGCCGGGATCGGGATCAAGCTCGCGCCGGGTGCGAATGCGCTCGCCACGGTCGACGCGGTCAAGGCGCGGATCGGCGAGATGTCCAAGACCTTCCCGTCGGACGTCAAGGTCATCTACCCGTACGATTCGACCCCGTTCGTCCGTCTGTCGATCGAACAGGTCGTCCACACGCTGATCGAAGCGGTTGTCCTCGTGTTCCTCGTCATGTACCTGTTCCTCCAGAACTGGCGCGCGACGCTGATCCCGACGATCGCGGTTCCGGTGGTGTTGCTCGGCACGTTCGCCGTGCTCGCGGTCGCTGGCTATTCGATCAACACGCTGACCTTGTTCGGCATGGTGCTGGCGATCGGTCTGCTCGTCGATGACGCGATCGTCGTGGTCGAGAACGTCGAACGCCTGATCACCACCGAACATCTCTCCCCACGCGAAGCGGCCCGCAAGTCGATGGACGAGATCAGCAGCGCGCTGGTCGGCATCGGCCTTGTGTTGTCCGCGGTGTTCCTGCCGATGGCCTTCTTCGGCGGGTCGACGGGCGTGATCTATCGCCAGTTCTCAATCACGATCGTCTCGGCGATGGCCTTGTCGGTGCTGGTCGCGTTGATCCTGACACCGGCTTTGTGCGCGACGATCCTCAAGCCGCACGATCCCGACAAGGCGGAAGGCAACGGCCCGCTGTCGCGCTTCTTCCGCTGGTTCAACCGGACGTTCGACCGCGGCACCAGGAAGTATGAGAAGGGCGTACGCAGCACCGCGCACCGCTGGGGCCGGTCGATGATCGCGTTCCTTGCGATCGCCGGGCTGATGGCCTTCCTGTTCATCCGCTTGCCGACCGGCTTCCTGCCCGACGAGGATCAGGGCACCGTGATCGCGCTGGTGCAGGGCCCATCGGGCGCCACCACCGCGCGCACCGACGCAGGGCTTGCGCAAGTCCGCGATTATTTCATGAACAAGGAAAAAGCGAACGTCGAAGGCGTCTTCACGATCAGCGGGTTCAGCTTTGCCGGTGCGGGGCAGAACGCCGGTCTTGCATTCGTCCCGCTCAAGGGCTGGGAGGACCGTTCGGGAGCCGCCAACAAGGCGCAGGCGATCGCGGGGCGCGCGATGGGCGCGTTCTCGCAATTCCACGACGCGATGATCTTCGCGATCGTGCCGCCCGCGGTCCAGGAACTCGGCAACGCGACCGGCTTCGACCTTCAGCTGGTCGACACGGTCGGCATGGGGCATGAAAAGCTCGTTCAGATGCGCAACATGATGCTGGGCATGGCGATGCAGGACAAGCGCCTCGCGCAGGTCCGCCCGATGTCGCTGGAGGACGCGCCGCAGCTCAAGATCGACGTCGATCAGGACAAGGCGCGGGCGCTCGGGCTCGACCTGGGCGAGGTCAACCAGACGATCTCGACCGCCTGGGGCAGCCAGTATGTCAACGACTTCATCGACCGCGGCCGCGTCAAGCGCGTGTTCGTCCAGGCCGATGCACCGTTCCGCCTCAAGCCCGAGGATCTCGACAAATATTACGTCCGCGGCGCGAACGGCGCGATGGTCCCCTACAGCGCCTTCACGACGCTGCGCTGGACCCAGGCCCCCGTCCAGCTGACCCGCTACAACGGCCAGCCCGCGATGGAATTGCAGGGTGGATCGGCGCCGGGGCTCAGCACGGGTGCCGCGCTCGAGGCGATGCAGGAAATCCACGCCAAGCTTCCGCCCGGCACCGATCTCGAATGGACCGGCCTGTCGTATGAGGAAAAGCTGTCGGGTGGTCAGGCTCCGTCGCTCTACGGGCTGTCGCTGCTGATCGTGTTCCTGTGTCTTGCCGCGCTGTACGAAAGCTGGTCGGTGCCGATTTCGGTGCTGCTGGTGGTGCCGCTCGGCGTCGTCGGCGCGTTGCTTGCGGCGTTGCTCACCGGGCTCAACAACGACATCTATCTGCAGGTCGGCCTGATCACCACGATCGGCGTCTCGGCAAAGAACGCGATCCTGATCGTGGAATTCGCCGAGGAACGGATGCGCGAGGGCATGAGCGCCTTCGATGCCGCGATCGAAGCCGCAAAGACGCGGTTGCGACCGATCCTGATGACCAGCCTCGCGTTCATCTTCGGCGTGTTGCCGCTCGCGCTTTCGACCGGCGCGGGCGCCGGCGGGCAGAATGCGATTGGTCGCGCGGTGGTCGGCGGGATGCTGACCGCGACGATCCTCGGGATCTTCTTCATCCCGATGTTCTTCGTCGTCGTCCGCGCGGTGTTCGCAGGTCGCAAGAAGAAGAGCAGCGACGGGACCCCCACGGCTGGCGACGATCGTGACGCCGCCCCGATGGGTCCGCCCGCCCCCAATAGCGCGCCCCAGGGAGCATGAAGATGAAGACGACGATCCGCACCGTCGCGGTGCTGCTGGCGACGGCTGCTCTCGCAGGGTGCAACATGGCGCCGAACTACGTCCGTCCTCAGGGCGCCGTACCCGTCGCGCTGCCGCAGGGCGGACCCTATCCGGTCGCGCCGAGCGACGCGCCGGACGTGACCAAGATCGGCTGGCGGACGTTCTTCACCGATCCCAAGCTGCGCGACGTCATCGCGCTGGGGCTGGAGAACAACCGCGACCTGCGCCTCGCGGCGGCGAACGTGCAGCAAGCGCGCGCGCAGTATCGCGTCCAGCGCTCGGGTCAGCTGCCCGCCATCTCTGCTAACGGAACGGCATTCTATTCGAATGCGCTGGGCGCCGCGACGGCTGGCGGCGGTGGTGGTATCGGCGGCGGCGGTATTGGCGGCGGTGGTATCGGGACGGGAACAGGGACTGGCACTGGGACTGGAACCGGCACAGGTACCGGGACGGGGACCGGGACAGGCACTGGTGTCGGCACCGGCGTCGGCACGACCACGAGCTCCAACATCGAATTCTACTCGGCGAATGTCGGTATCTCGCAGTTCGAGCTCGACCTGTGGGGCCGCCTGCGCAACCTCAGCGAAAGCGCGCTCCAACAGTATTTCGCGACCGAGGAAGCGCAACGCTCGACCCGGATCAGCCTGATCTCGGAGATCGCCTCGGCCTATCTTACGCTCGCGTCCGACCAGGAATTGCTCGGCGTGTCGCAGGAAACGCTGGCGAGCTTCGAGCAGTCGCTCCAGCTGACCCGTGCGCAATTCCGCATCGGGGTTCAGTCCGAACTGGTCGTGCGCCAGGCCGAGACCAATTACGAGGCCGCTGCGAACGACATCGCCGCGCGGCGTGCGCAGATCGCGCAGGATCGCAACGCGCTCGACCTGCTGGTCGGGACGACGACCCCGGCGGCGCTGCTGCCGCAAATGCTGGGGACGCAGGACCGGACGCTGAGTGCGCTGCCCGGCAATCTGGAATCCGCGGTGCTGTTGCGCCGCCCGGACGTGCTTGAGGCCGAGCATCAATTGATCGCGCAGAACGCCAATATCGGGGCCGCGCGTGCTGCGATGTTCCCGACGATTTCACTGACCACCAGCTTCGGCACGGTGAGCAGTGCGCTGACCGGCTTGTTCGGCGCGAACAGCGAAAGCTGGTCGGCGACGCCGGGGGCGACCTTCCCGATCTTCGACTTCGGCCGTCGCAAGGGCAACCTCCAACTCGCGCGTGCACAGCAGCAAGGCGCGGTCGCGACCTATGAGAAGACGTTGCAGACCGCCTTCCGCGAAGTCGCCGACGCGCTTGCCACGCGTGGGACGATCGACGCGCAGCTCGGCGCGCGAACGCGACGCGCGGAGGCGGCGCTGGTCGGCGCGCGCCTGTCCGATGCGCGGTATCGGGCAGGGGTGGACTCGTTCCTGACCTCGCTCGATTCGCAACGCACGGCGTACGGTGCACGCCAGGATCTGGTGACGACGCGTCTCGCGCGCGCGAACAACCTCGTCACGCTGTACCGCGTGCTCGGCGGTGGCCTGAACTGACGGACTTTCACCCCTCCCCTTCACGGGAGGGGCCGGGGGTGGGGCCGTGCAGCAAAGCGGCCCCCACAATTACGCAGGCCGTCCCCACCCCAACCCCTCCCCTGAAGGGGAGGGGCTAGCGCTTGTTGTTCCCGCCACGCCCCAAACCCAAGCGCGCGCCCCTTTCACCCCTCCCCTTCAAGGGAGGGGCCGGGGGTGGGGCAGTGCAGCAAACCGGCCCCCGCAATCACGCAGGCCAGCCCCACCCCAACCCCTCCCCTGAAGGGGAGGGGCTAGCGCCCGTTGTTCCTGCCACGCCCCAAACCCATGGGCTCGCCTCTTTCACCCCTCCCCTTCAGGGGAGGGGCCGGGGGTGGGGCAGTGCAGTAAACGAACCCCGCAATTGCGCAGACCAGTTCCACCCCAACCCTCCCCCAAAGGGAAGGCACCCGACCCCACGCATAATCTCCACCCCCCACCTCGACCCAGCCGCACGCATCCCCATATACCCCCCATGACGGACCTCACGGTATGGTATGACGGCGGATGCCCCCTGTGCCGGCGCGAGATCGCGCTGATGCAGCGGCTCGATCGCGCGCAGGCGATCACCTTCGTCGATGTCGACAAGGCCGACGGCGGCAGTTGCCCGATCGATCGCGCCGACCTGCTCGCGCGCTTCCACGCCCGCGAGGACGGTGTCCTGCTCTCGGGAGCCGCCGCCTTCGCCGCAATGTGGCGCGCGATCCCGCGGCTGCGCTGGCTCGGGCTCGCCGCGAAAGCGCCGGGGATGCTGCCGCTGCTGGAACACGCCTATCGCGCCTTCCTCCGCGTCCGCCCGCGGCTGCAACGCCTTGCCCGCAAGGCCGAACAGAACGCCGCGTGACGGCACCCCAACTGCCAACGAAAGACACAATGTGAGCGACGATCGCAGCAAGGGACGATCCGTACCGAGTGGCCGCCTGGCGCGCCTCGGCGTGTTCGGGCGGATGGCGGGCGGGGTCGCGGGTAACGTGATGGCCGAAGGCGCACGACGGCTCGCCAGCGGCGAGGTCCCCAAGATGGGCGACCTGTTGCTCACCCCCGCCAATGCAATGCGCGTCGCGGACCAACTGTCGCATCTGCGTGGTGCTGCGATGAAGCTCGGGCAAATGATCTCGATGGACGCCGGAGACATGCTTCCGCCCGAACTCGCGACGATCATGGGGCGGCTGCGCGACAATGCGCACCACATGCCGCCGCAGCAGCTCGATACGGTGCTGGCGAAGGAATGGGGCAAGGACTGGCGTCGCCGCTTCGCGCATTTTCAGGCGCATCCGATCGCCGCCGCCTCGATTGGCCAGGTTCACCGCGCCCGCCTGCCGGGTGGCCGCGAGCTCGCGATCAAGGTGCAATATCCCGGCGTCAAGGACAGCATCGATTCGGACGTCGACAATGTCGCGACGCTGCTCCGGGTATCGGGCGTGCTCCCCAAGACGCTCGACATCGCCCCGCTTCTCGCCGAGGCGAAGCGCCAGTTGCATGAGGAGGCGGACTATCTGCGCGAGGGCGAAATGCTCGCGCGCTTCGGCGACCTGTTGCGCGATGAACCACAGTTCCTCGTCCCCGCGCTCCATCCCGATCTGACGACGCCACACGTGCTGGCGATGGATTATGTCGCGGGCGTCCCGATCGAAACGCTCGAGACGGCCCCGCAGGCGTTGCGCGACCGCGTGATGGCCAATCTGATCGATCTGGTCCTGCGCGAGATGCTCGACTGGGGGCTGATGCAAACCGACCCCAATTTCGGGAATTACCGCTGGCAACCCGACACGGAACGGATGATTCTGCTTGATTTCGGTGCGGCGCGTGCCGTGCCGGACGAAACCGCGACCGGCTATCGCACCTTGTTGCAGGCCGGGCTGGCGGGCGACCGCGATGCGGTCCGCGAGGCGGCGGTCGCGGCGGGGTTCCTTGGGCCAGCCGCCGTCACCGCACACCGCGATCTGGTCGACCGGATGATCGACGTGGTGATTGGCGAACTCGGCAAGACCGGGCCGTTCGACTTCGGCGACCGCGCGTTCGTCGGCGTGCTGCGCGACCAGGGGATCGACATGGCGCGCGACCGGTCGACCTGGCACGTCCCTCCGGTCGACACGCTGTTCGTCCAGCGCAAGATCAGCGGGACCGCATTGCTCGCGGCGCGGCTTAAGGCGCGAGTCGACGTGCGCAGCCTGGCCGAGACCTATCTCGCCCGGACGACCGGCTAGCGCCCCGCGCGGGAACGGAACGCGTGTTCAGCCGCTTCACCGGCTGATCGACAATGGTGGCGAGGCGCATGATGACCCAGGAAGACGAAAAATGGATGCGGCGCGCGATCGAGATTGCGCGGTCCAAGGGCTCGGACCCGTCCACTTCGCCGCTGGGGTCGGTGATCGTGCTCGACGGCAAGGTCATCTCGGAAGAACGCAACCAGACCCACGAACTTCCCGATGCGACCGCGCACGCCGAGATGATGGCGATCCGCCGTGCGTGCGAAGCGACGGGCGAACTGGAGCTGCGCGGCGCGACGCTGTACTCGACGCTGCAGCCGTGCGGGATGTGCACGATGGCGTCGATCTGGTCGAAAGTGGGGCGGGTAGTCTATGGTGCCGAAGCCGCCGACGTCCATCCGATGTACTTCGAGGCGCGCCATACCGACACGCTCGATTTCGTCCGCAATGCGTACCGCGACGACATCGTGTTCGAGGGCGGATGCCTGCGGGCCGAATGTGCCGAACTCTATTATGGCCCCGACGACGACCTCCCACGGGATGAGCAGGCTAACCTATAAGCCATTGTTATAATGCGGTTACCCGACGGCGGAGCTGTGCGCCACGCAGCGCACACGTGTGCAACCTTGATCATCTTGGAGACCTGATGGAACCCGCAGACGCCAAGGACCTGATCGACGAGGCGATCGAGCGGGCGGAGGAAAGCTCCAACGCTGCCGATCGCAAGGAGCGGGAGAGCGAACGCCGCTTCCGCGACCGCGTCTCGCTGCTGGTCGGCGGGTTCGCTGTGGCGCTCGCGATCGTCCACATGAACGCCGCCGGAGCACAGCGCGAGAGCGTCCTCCAGCACATCGCCGCCTCCGACAGCTTCGCCTATATGCAGGCCAAGATCGTCCGCGATACCGTTCTCAAGACCGCCGCCGCGCAACCTGGAGCGACGCCCGCCGACCGAACCAACTGGGCCCGCGAAGCCGCCCGCCTCCGCACCCCCGACCGCGCCGGCCACGCCATCGGTCAGCTGGAGCAGGCAGGCGCCGAGCAACGCGCCGCCGGTGAACGCGCCGCGCACCGCGGGGAGGGGTTCGAACTCGGCGAGACCGCCTTGCAGCTCGCGATCGTGCTGCTGTCGATCGCAATGGTTGCGCGGTCCCAATGGATCACGCTTGGTGCGAGTGTCGTGGCGGGTTGTGGCATCGCGCTTGCCGTGGCCACCGGGCTGGGGTTGTCGGGGTAGAGGCCCGTCCGCTCAGTCGAGCATCTCCAGGAAGTTCGTAAGCTCCAGTCGACGCCGCGCCTCGTCGGCAAATTCGCGATCGATCCCCAAACTCCAGTACAGTGCACGATGGTCGGGCCTGTCGTGCAACGCATCGAGCAGCGCGGCGCGGGCCTCGACGGCGTTCGTGTCGTCCGCAAGGCCTGCCTCGACCAGCGCATCCGCCTGACGCCGGAGCGCGATCGCGATTTCGCCGAGCGCGAGTTCCGGGTGGTATTGCACCCCCCAGAAGATCCCACCGTCGTGGCGGATCTCGGCCGCCTGTACGGTCGTCACCGCGTTGCTAGCGAGTAAGGTCGCATCGTCGGGCAGCCGCTCCACCTCGTCACCGTGGATCGCAGGCGCATCCCAGCTGGCCGCGCGCCCGGCCAGCAACGGATGGCTGCGCCCCGCTTCGGTCGGAGTGATGCGACGCGCGATCCCCGCCTCCATCCGGTCGGGCATCTTGCGCACGGCCCCGCCCGCCGCGGCGACCGCCAGTTGCAGGCCCGCGCACGACCCGAACGAACGCGTGCGCGACGCGAACACGGTGCGCATGAAGGCAAGCTGCCGCGCAACTTCGGGCGTGTCGTCATAGACGTGCAGCGGCGACCCGGTCACGAACACCGCGTCGAACGCAGCGATCGTCTCCGCCGAATAGACCTGCGCATCCTCATCCGCGGGCGCGACGATCGTGATTTCGGCGTCGGGGCGAAGCTGCTTCAGAGTGGCGGCGTAGGTTTCGCCCGAACTCTTGCCCGCATGCTCACGGCGGGCTTCGCGTTCTTCGGTGGTTTCGCTCTCGGCGACGAGATAATGGGGCAAGATCAGTCCTTGGTCGATGCGGGATCGGCGGCACGGCGTCGCGCCAGCAGGACCGCGGCGACTCCGCCGATCCCCGCCAGGGTGATTGCCTGGATCGCGCGTGGATGGCGCTGCGCGGCGGTGTAAATGCTGGTCTTGCGACCCGGCTGGACGCCCGAGCGTTCCTGTCCGCGTTGCGTCGGTGCGAAGATCGTCGTCGACTGCGTCTTCGGACGGGTCTTGTCCGACATCACGGGAATCATCAGCCCCGCCATCCGGTCCAGCAGCGCGGGGAAGTGCGTCCCCAGCAGCACCTGCAACCGCCCGGCGCCGCCAACGGTGATCTCGCGCCGGACATTCTGCGCGGCATCGAGGATCGCGGTCGCAACCAGCTCGGGGTCATAGACCGGCGGCGGGATCAGGCCTTCGCCATCGACATGGTTCGCAGCGTGCTGAGCAATCGGCGTGTCGATCCCGGATGGCTTGATCAGCGTGATCGCGATCGGCAGCGCGTCCGCGGTCAACTCCATCCGCAAGGCGTCGACGAACCCCTTGGCCGCATGTTTCGACGCCGAATAGGCGCTGAGAATGGGGGAGGGGAGTTCGGAGGCGATCGACCCGACGGTGATGATCGCGCCGCCTTTCTCCCGCAAATGCTCGACCGCGGTCAGCGCGCCGTGCACCGCCCCGAAATAGTTGGTGCGGAACAGCTGCTCATGCTCGTCCAGCGGGGTGTCGATCAGCTTGCCGTAGATCGCGGTGCCGGCGTTGTTGACCCATGTGTCGATCCGTCCATAGCGCGTCCGCGCGGCGGCGGCGGCGGCGCGCACCGCCTTGATGTCACCGACGTCAGCGACGGCAAAAATCGCGTCGCCACCCGCCGCAGTGATCGCCTCGACCGCTTCGCGCAGTGATGCTTCGTTGCGCGCGACCAGGACGACCTTGGCACCCTCGGCAGCCGCACGTTTGGCGGTGACAAGGCCGATCCCCGAACTTGCGCCGGTAATAACGATGACCTGCTCGGCAAGCGGCTTCAGCGTGATCTTCATGGTGATGTCGTGCTCCGGCAATTCGCGGTTCTGACACGGTAAACGGTCGATGCGGTCGATCGGTCCCGCAGCACAGTCAAACGACTTCGGTTGCGGGGTTGCGGATCGCGACGACTTCGTGGCAGCGTTCGTGCGACACGGCGCGACCGCGCGGAATGATATTGGGGGCACAATGAAATATCGGGTTACGGCGGCGCTTGCCGCAGCGTTGCTGGCAAGCGAAGTGTTCGCGCAGGCCAACCCCCAACCCGCGCCCAAGCCTACGCCAGACCAGACGCAGGCACCCGAGAACCAGGCAAGCGATCCGCTCAAGCCAGCCGAAGCGGCCACCGCGCCCGCGCAGCAAACCAATCCCGCGCCGACGACGGCATCCGCCACGGCTGCGCCCAAGAAGCCCAAATGGAACGTCGAAGCCCCGCCGGGCATGCGGACGCGCGAAGTCCCGATCAAGGTCGACAACGGCAGCTGGATGAACGTCGACGTTTCCCGCGACGGCAGGCTGATCGCGTTCGACCTGTTGGGCGACATCTACACCATGCCGATCGCGGGCGGCACGCCGACGCGGATCGCGCAGGGCCTGTCCTACGAACACCAGCCGCGTTTCTCGCCCGATGGCAAGCGGATCGCCTTCACCTCGGATCGCGGCGGCGGCGACAACATCTGGATCATGAACGTCGACGGCAGCGACAAGCGCCAGCTGACCAAGGAAGACTTCCGCCTGCTCAACCAGCCGACCTGGTCCCCCGATGGCCGCTTCATCGTCGCGAAGAAGCATTTCACCACCGGGCGCTCGCTCGGCACGGGCGAGGTGTGGCTCTACCATGTCTCGGGCGGGGCAGGGGTCCAACTCGTCAAACGCGCGAGTGAAGAGCTGCAGAAGGAACTCGGCGAACCGATCTACGCGCCTGACGGGAAGGGGATCTATTATACCCGCAACGTCTCGCCCGGCCCGATCTTCGAATATGCACAGAATTCGCGGACCGATCTGTTCAACATCGAACGCTACGATATCGACACGGGCGAGGTGACCACCGCGGTCTCGGGCGTCGGCGGATCGGTGCGACCGACCCCGTCGCCCGATGGCAAAAGGATCGCCTTCGTCCGCCGCGATCACGGCAAGACGACCTTGTGGGTCAAGACGCTGGAGAGCGGTGACGAACGCCGGATCTATGATGCGCTCGATCGCGACGTGCAGGAGACGTGGGCGGTGACCGGGGTCTACCCGAACATGGCGTGGACCCCCGACAGCAAGACGATGGTGTTCTGGGCGGGCGGCAAGCTCAATCGGGTCGGCGCGGACGGCAGCGCCGGGGCGGTGATCCCGTTCCGGATCGACGATACCCGCGTGGTGATCGACGCGACCCACCCGCAAGTCGCGGTCGCGCCCGATCGCTTCGCCACCAAGATGCCACGCTGGGCGAGCGTCTCGCCCGATGGCCGCACCGTCGTGTTCGAGACGCTCGGCAAATTGTGGACCAAGCCGGTTGCCGGCGGCACCGCGCGGCGGCTGGTCAAGGGCGACGAAGCGAGCATGGAGCTGTGGCCGAGCTGGTCGCGCGACGGCAAGACGATCGTGTTCGTCGACTGGACCGACGCCGCGCTTGGGTCGATCCACATCGTTCCGGCAAGCGGCGGCACGGCGCGCGCCGTGACCACGGTGGCGGGGCATTACGCCCGCCCGCGCTTCTCGCCCGATGGCAAGACGATCGCGTTCGAACGCGGCGGCGGCGGCTATCTGACCGCTGCGCGCGGCGGCGGCGATACCGGCGTCTACCGCGTCGCGACCGCAGGCGGCGCGATCAGCCGTGTGTCGAAGGACGGCAGCGCGCCGCAATATGGCGCATCCAACGACCGGTTGTTCATGCTCGCCAAGGACAAGGGCAAGAGCCAGCTCGTCAGCACCGACCTGACCGGCGAGGCCAAGCACGTCCATGCGACGGGCGAGTTGGTCAACGACTATGTCGTCTCGCCGAACGGCGAGTATGTCGCGTTCCGGCAGAACTATCAGGGCTTCGTCATGCCGCTGCTCCCGGGCACGCAAGGCGTCGAGGTCGACAAGAAGGGCGGTCCGCTCCCCGCGACGCAGGTAAGCTCGGACGGCGCGGATTTCCTCAACTGGTCGAACGACGGGACTCAGCTCCACTGGAGCATGGGGCCGACGCTCTACACCGCCAAGACCGCGGACCTGTTCCGCGTCGCGCCCGCGGATGAGGATGCGCCCAAATATCCGGCCCCCAAGACCGGCGTTTCGCTGTCGATGGACGTCGCCGCGGACAAGCCCAGCGGCACCGTCGCGCTGGTCGGCGCGCGGATCGTGTCGATGGCGGCCAACGACGGCGGGATCATCGACGACGGCGCGATCGTCATCCGCGGCGACCGTATCGTCGCGGTCGGCCCGCGCGCCTCGGTCCAGATCCCGGCGGGCGCGAAGGTCGTCGACGTCGCGGGCAAGACGATCATCCCGGGGCTGGTCGATGCCCACGCGCATGGCCCCCAGGGCGAGGACGATCTGATCCCGCAACAGAACTGGTCGTCGATCGTCAATCTCGCGATGGGCGCGACGACGATCCACGATCCGTCCTCGCGCGCGGCGGAAATCTTCGTCGCGTCCGAAATGCAGCGCACTGGCAAGATCATCGCCCCGCGCATCTTCTCGACCGGCGAGGTGATCTACGGCGCGAAATCGCCAGAGGTTTATGCCGAGATCAACAGCTATGAGGATGCGCTGGCAGACGTCCGGCGGTTGAAGGCGGAGGGCGCGCACAGCGTCAAGAACTACAACCAGCCGCGCCGCGAACAGCGCCAGATGGTCGTCGCGGCGGCACAGGCCGAACAGATGGAAGTGGTGCCCGAAGGTGGGTCGCTCTACGCGATGGACGTCTCGCTGATCCAGGACGGCAATTCCACGGTCGAGCACAATATCCCGCTCGAGCATTTCTACGCCGATCTCGTCAGCCTGTGGACGCAGACCAAGACCAACTACACCCCCACGCTGGTGGTTACTTATGGCGGTCCCGCGGGCGATCCGTACTGGCGGCAGCATATGGATGTGTGGAAACATCCATTGCTCTCGCGCCACGCGCCGCCCGCCTTGCTCGAGGCGCAGAACGCCCGCCGCACGATGGCTCCCGAGGAGGACTACGTCGACGGCGAGAGTGCGCGCGAGGCCAAGAAGCTCGCCGATCGCGGGATTCAGGTGTCGATCGGCGCGCATGGCCAGCAAGCCGGGCTCGGCCCCCATTGGGAGATGTGGAGCTTCGTCCGCGGCGGCTGGTCGCCGATCGAGGCGTTGCGCGCTGGCACGATCATGTCGGCGACCTCGCTCGGCTATGCCAAGGACGTCGGCTCGCTCGAAGTCGGCAAGCTCGCCGATCTGCTCGTGCTTGACGCCGACCCGACGCGCGACATCCGCAACAGCGACAAGATCAACCGCGTGATGCTTGGCGGGCGGCTGTACGACCCGCTGACGATGGACGAGGTCGTCACGGGCACGCGCAAGCGCGCGCCCTACTGGTGGACGGGGTCGAACGGCAGCGCGATGGGGTCGGCCTATACGATCGGCGACAGCGTGACTGGCGGCGACTGAGCACCGCCGGTCGCGTCATTTCGGCGGGGCGGCGAGCGGGGCGGCGGGCTGGGCGGCGGGTTTGCGGTTCGCATCGAACCACCCGCCGTCCGCCAGCCAGTCGGCGAGCCGATCGGGCCAGTGCAGGATCGAGATCCGGTCGCTCTCGTCCAGGTTGAAGGCATGGCCGCTGTCCGCGAACATGTGCAACTCGGCGGAAACGCCCGCGGTGCGAAGCTGCTCGTACAGCGCCACCGAAGGCGCCGCGCAACACGGATCGCGGCTCCCCGCGACGATGAAGGCGGGTGGCGCGCTGGCGATCGCCTTGGCCGGAATGCCGCGTGGCCCGGGGAAAACGAGCACCTGAAAATCGGGCCGTGCGGACTGACGGTCGATCGAGTCGCTCGCCGGACGTCCGGCAGGCTCGGGATTGTCCGCGATCAGCGACACCAGTTCGCCGCCCGCTGAAAAGCCCATCACGCCGACGCGGTGCGGGTCGATCCCGTAATCCGCGGCATGCGCCCTAACCCAGCGCAGCGCCCGCCGCGCATCGTCCGCCGCATCGCCCTCGACCGAATACGGCGATCCCGGTTCGTTCGCGAGCCGGTATTTAAGGACGAACGCCGACACTCCCATCCGGTTGAGCGCGGTAGCAACCTTGGTCCCCTCATTGGTCCAGACGAGCAATTTGTGCCCGCCGCCGGGGAAGATCACGACCGCAGATCCATTATTGTGTGCGGCCTTGGCAGGGTAGGCGATCAGCGACGGTTCGCGGATGTTGCGGACCCAGTAATCACGCCCCACCTCGGCGCTCGGCGGACGCTTGTCGGTGCCCGGCGCGCCGTTCGGCCAGAGCTTGATCGTCGTCAGGACGGGCGGGGTCTCGGGTGCCGGATCCTGCGCGGTGGCCGCGCCCGACAATAGCGCAAGGTACAAGCATGCGGTCCACGCAGTCGCTCTCATCATCGCTCTCCTGTCCGCCATTCGTTCGTCGAAGCGGTATCGTTATCATTGCCACGCGCGCAGTGGCGGCGGAAGCGGTAAAACGATCCCGCTCGAGCTGCTTGCACCGTCGCGAAAGTTCGTTAGCTTCCAGATGATTGCGTTAGCATAACCGCGCCATCAGGACGCGGGGTGAGAGGATGGACATGGCACACACGGCACGACGGCACCCGCGCGTTGGGATCCTTCCGATGGTCGCGCTGACGGTACTGGCAAGCGGCATGCCCGCCGTCGCAAGCGCTATGCAGGCGGCACCTCCGGCTGCCTCCACCCCGCCGCCCGGAACGATCGACACGGGGCACACCGACAAGCCGCTCGGCCCGATCAAGCGGTTCCCCGGCGACGGTTCGGGCGCGGTCAAGACCGGCCAGTATCGCAACCTCTTCGCGGAACAGCTTGGCGTGTCGGAGGCGCAGACGAAAGCCAAGATCGACGCGGTGTTCAACCAGCTGTTCTACGGCGACGGGCAGGAGGAGCGCATCTATTTCGAGAGCGGTGCCAACGCCAACGGCCCGCTTGCCTACATCACCGATTGGGCGAACAACGATGCGCGCACCGAGGGCATGAGCTACGGCATGATGATCGCCGTCCAGCTCGGCAAGAAGCGCGAGTTCGATGCGCTGTGGAACTGGTCAAAGACGCACATGCAGATCACCGACCCGAAGAACCCCTCGGTTGGTTATTTCGCCTGGTCGATGGGGACGGACGGATCGCCCCGCTCGGTCGGTGCCGCGCCGGATGGGGAGGAATATTACGCAATGGCGCTCTATTTCGCGTCAAAACGGTGGGGAAACAGCAGCGGAATCTACAATTATCAGGCCGAAGCCGACACGATTCTGCGCGCAATGCGGCATCATCCGGTGATGACAGGGACCACCCCGTTCCGCATCCACCCCGACGACAAACCATTCGAAATGCCCGCTGCCCCCTGGCCGAGCATCAACAACCGCGCGATGGCAGCGCAAGCCGCCAAGGACGGCAAACCGTGGCCGCCCTATCGTCCGAATAACCGCCCCCGCCAGGCGACGGTCGGCCCGATGGTCGACGAAGCGCACGCGATGATCCGCTTCGTCGCCGAAACCAGTGTCGGCGGCACCGATGCGTCCTATCATTTGCCCGCCTTTTACGAGCTTTGGTCGCGTTGGGGCCCGGTCGAGGATCGCGCGTTCTGGGCAAAAGCAGCAGACGTCAGCCGCGACCTGTTCGTGCGAGTCACCGGGCCAAAGACCGCACTTGCACCCGATCGCAGTCACTTCGACGGCACCACGATGCTGACCCGCGACGGCACGCCCGATCCGTTCGGCTATGACAGCTGGCGGACCGTTAGCAACTGGTCGGTCGATTACAGCTGGTGGGGCAAGGACCCGCGCCAGCGCGTGCTCAGCGACCGGATCCAGACGTTCCTGGCGGGGGAGGGGATCGACCGAATGGCGGATCGCTACACGCTCGACGGCAAGCCCTTGTCGACGCGGCATTCCCCCGGAATGGTCGCGGCAACGGCGGTCGGTGCGTTCGCGGCGACGCCGGGGGCGAATTCTAAGGCGTTCCTGAAGGCGCTATGGGACATGCCGGTCCCGACCGGCGAGCAACGCTATTTCGACGGCATGCTGCAGATGATGAGCCTGATGCATTGCAGCGGCCAGTTCCGCGTGGTGGATGGGCCGGCTTCATAAGCGTCGTTCTCCCGCGAAAGCGGGAGTCCAGGGTTGCAAGCGCCACGCTCGTAACCCTGGACTCGCGCTTTCGCGGGAGAACGTGGATCAGCGTAACGGCATCTCGAACGGACCCGCAGGAAGCCCGGCATCGTCCACCAGATTGACCACCGGAAAATCCGCCCAGGCATAGCGCAACCGCGTCGCGGGTTTTCCATCCCCCGCCAACATCACGCGATTGCCCGACACCCTCGCCGTGACATAGCGGCACGACCCCGCCTCGGCCCCGCACAGTTCGAACCCAATCGCCTGTGCCGCGCTCCGCGCATGAAGCGCACCGGTCACGCCATCGAACGTAACCGTCGCACCGCCGCTCGTGTCCCGCGCCGCCTGGGTCACCCGCGGCCCCGATGCGGAGGCAGGCGCACCATAAGCCATCGCCCCCATCGCGCGCGCCAGACGCCGCCCGACTTCGTGCTTCTCGCCCGGATGGATATCGAGTGGATCCCCTAGGTCGATCGCCACGGCGAGCGCGGTATGGCCGTCGGTTTCGGCAACTTGCCGCATGTCCTCGCGAACCTGCGCCGTCCCGCTTTCGCCCGGCGTCACCGCAGGCTTCCCGAAGCCCGGGAGCGACACGATCGCAAAGGGCAGCTGCGCCACGCCGACCTGCGCGCGCCATTCCGCCATCATCGCCTTCAACCGTCCCGCATAGCCCGGATAAGCGGTGTCGGACTCGCCCTGATACCAGGCCACCCCCGCCATTCCCGTCTGCCCGAGCGGTTTGATCATCGCGTTGTAGATCGTGCCCGCGCCGGTGATCTCGTCCCACGGTACGCGGGGCGTCGTTCCCGAGACGCGCTTCGCCAAGGCATAGCGCCACCCATCTGAGATCGGCACGCTGCTGCCATCGGCGAAGGTCAGCTTCATCGCCTCGGCAGGGCCGGGCATGCCGCCGGTCGAGTAGGCGTTCTCGACGTTGATCGTGATCACGTTGCTGCCCGCTTGCAGTGTCCCAGGCGCGACCGGATAGGAACGTGCGTCCCATCCGCCGCGCCCACCGACGGGCTTGCCGTTGATCCAGGTGCGGTCCGCGTCGTCGATCGCGCCGATCGAGATCGTCGCCAACTGCCGTGCCTGCTCGGCGGTCAGCGTCACGGTCTTCTGGTACCACAGCATGCCGAGATAGGTTTCGAGCGCGGGCACGCCCCAATTCTCGTAGAAGGTGATCCGCGGCACGGGCTTCCAGTCAAGCACAGCCTGTGGCTGCCACGGTTCCTGCCCGGGCTTGTCGCCGGTCTTCTCGCGCCACCAGCTTTCCCACGCTAGCCCCGCGCTACGGTTCGCGGCGGCGGGGTCGCGGGCGTAGAGGTCAAGCAGGTCGGCTTGCGCCCCGCGCCCAGACGCACGCTGCGCGGTCTCGCCCATCCAAGCGGCGATCTGCGATCCTCCCCAGCTCGAATGGATCGCGCCGATCGGGACCTTGGCGGTCTTGCGCAGTTCCTGCACCATGTAGAAGCACGACGCCGAGAAGCCGCCCGTCGTTTTAGGGCCAGCCGCGGCCCAGGCCGGTTGCGTGCCGAACCGATCGAGCGGCTTGACCGACGTTTGCTTGGCGATCGTGACCAGCCGGAGCTGATCGTCTGCTGACCCCATCGTCTGGCCGAACCCGTCCTGCGCGCGGTCGACCGTCATTTCCATGTTGCTCTGGCCCGAGCACAGGAACACGTCGCCGACCAGCACGTCGTGGAGTTCGGTCGTCCCGCTCGGGGCCATGACGAGCAGATCGTACGGCCCGCCTGCCGGAAGTGCGGGCAGAGTGACCCGGAAGCTCCCGTCGCGCGCAGCCTTTGCTTGCGCCGACCGACCGCCGAGCACGACCGAGACGGCTTCGCCCGGGATCGCCTCGCCGGTCACGACGATCGGCTGGTTGCGCTGAACGACCGCATGGTCGCCCATCAACCCGCCGACTTTGGGGGCGGCCGTTGCGGGATAAGAGAGCGTGCCGGCGACCAGCGCCCCCACGCCAATCGCCAGCGTGCGCATCAGCGTGCGCTTACCGAGAAGCGATACACGATCACGTTGCGATACGCCTGACCCGGATCAAGCCGCGCCGACCCCAGCGCGGGCTGGTTCGGCGTATCGGGGAAGACCTGCGGTTCGAGCGCGATTGCATCGCCCTGCCGATAGGCGCGGCCCGATTTGCCGACTGCGGTGCCGTCGAGGAAGTTGCCGGTGTAGAGCTGCACGCCGGGCTGGTTCGACAGCACTTCCATCGTGCGCCCGGTCGCGGGGTCCTCGACCCGTGCAGCGAGGCGGGGCGTCTTGCTCAGGTCGCGCGCGATCACGTAATTCTCGTCATACCCCTGTCCGAAGAGGATCTGGGAATCGCTCGCGTCGCGGATCCGGCTACCGATGACGGTCGGTTTGCGGAAGTCGAGCGGGGTGCCTTGGACCGGGCGGAACGTCCCGTCGGGGATCAGCGTCGCGTCGACCGGCGTGGTGGTTTCCGCCGGGATCGTCAGCACCGCGTCATAGATCGAGCGCTGCGACGCTTCGCCGCCCAGATTGAAGAAGCTGTGGTTGGTGATGTTGACGATCGTCGGCTTGTTGGTCGTCGCACGGTAATCGACCGTCAGTTCGTTGGCATCGTTGAGCGAATAGGTCGCGGTGACCTTGAGTTCGCCGGGATAGCCCTCTTCGCCGTCCGCGGCCGTGTAGGCGAGCGTCACGTGGCTAGTGGCGCCACTGGTAACCTCGACCACTTTCCACAACCGCTTGTCGAAACCCTGCACGCCGCCATGAAGCGCGTTGGTCTTGTTGTTGAGCGCGAGCGAATAGCTCTTGCCGTCCAGCGTAAACTTGCCCGCCTTGATGCGGTTCGCATAACGCCCGACGGTCGCGCCGAAGTAATTGGGGGCCGCCAGATAGCCGCGCATGTCGGTGTAGCCGAGCGTCACATCCGCCATCTTGCCGTCGCGGTCGGGCACGTCGACGCCCTGCAGGATCGCGCCGTAGCTGAGGATCCGGGCTTTCATCCCCTTGGCATTGGTCAGCGTAATCACCTCGACCGGCTGGCCATTGGCGAGCTTCCCGAACGGAGCACGATCGGCGGTGCCGGCATAAGCGGCTGCGGGCGCGAGCAAGCAAAGAGAAAGCGTCGTCGTTGCGAGGGTCTTGAGCATAGGAATCCTTCTCCGCGGGCGGGGTGTCCGCGCCGAAACATGCGCCGTTGACGTCACGGCTTGGCACTTATACTCAGACAATATCGGTCAAAGAGCAACCCCTCGAGCAAGGGTGAAGCCTGATATCGGAGAAGGACCCTCGCCATGTTGAAACGTGCCCGTCTAACCTTGTGCCTGACCGCAAGTGTTCTTGCCGCATCTGTCGCAACCGCGCAGCAGGCTCCGACCGAGTCCGCGACCGCGACGATCCAGGCCGACAAGCCGGGACCACGCATGAACCGGCAGGTTTTCGGGCAGTTCGCCGAACATCTCGGGCACGGCATCTACGATGGCATCTGGGTCGGCGAGAAGTCGAAGATCCCCAACGACCACGGCTATCGCCGCGACGTGCTGGAGGCGCTGAAGGCGATCAAGGTGCCGATGGTGCGGTGGCCCGGCGGATGTTTCGCGGACGAATATCACTGGCGCGACGGTATCGGCCCGCGCGCCAAGCGCCCGGTCAAGATCAACACCAACTGGGGTGGTGTGAACGAGGACAACGCGTTCGGCACCAACGAATATATGGGGTTCGTCGAACGTCTCGGCGCGGAGGCCTATGTCTCCGCCAACCTCGGCAGCGCGCCGCCGAGCGAGACCGCGCAATGGATCGAGTATATGACCTCGCCGAACGGTTCGACGCTGGCGAAGGAGCGTGCCGCCAACGGCCATCCCGCGCCGTTCAAGCTGCAATACATCGGCATCGGTAACGAGTTGTGGGGCTGCGGTGGCAACATGCGCGCGGAATATGCCGCCGACCTGACCAACCGCTACGCGCAATTCGCCAAGGCGAGCGGTACGACCAAGATGCTCAAGATCGCCAGCGGCCCGACCGACGTCGACTATGCCTGGACCGACACGATGATGCGGATCGCGGGCAAGAACATCGACGGTCTCGCGCTCCATTATTACACGCGCCCGCGCGACAAGAACTGGGGCGACAAGGGGGCTGCGCTCGGCTTCCCCGAGAGCGAATGGGCCTCGACCATGGCACACACGCTGCGGATGGAGGAGTTCGTCACCAAGCATTCCGAGGTGATGGACAAATATGATCCGGCCAAGAAGACGTGGCTGGTCGTCGACGAATGGGGCACCTGGTTCGATCCCGCGCCCGGCAGCAATCCGGGCTTCCTGATCCAGCAGAACAGCGTCCGCGATGCGGTCGTCGCAGGCATCAACCTCAACATCTTCGCGCATCATGCCGACCGCGTGAAGATGGCGGCGATCGCGCAGATGGTGAACGTGTTGCAGGCGATGCTGCTCACCGACGGCGCGAAGATGGTCAAGACACCGACCTATTGGGTGTTCGACCTTTACAAGCCGTGGCAGGACGCGACCACGCTGCCGATCGAGCTCAAGACGCCTTATTATCACAAGGACGAGTTCGCCTTGCCTGCGATCAGCGCGTCGGCGGTGCGCGATACGGCGGGGCAGGTGCATGTGGCTCTGGTCAACCTCGATCCGCATCGCGCGATCCCGCTGTCGGTCGCGATGAGCGGGGCGACCGCGGGGAGTGTCTCGGGCCGGATCGTCACGGGTGCGACGATGGATGCGCACAACAGCTTCGAGCAGCCCGACGTCGTCAAGCCCGAACCCTTCACCGGCGCGCAGGTTTCGGGCGGCACGCTGACCGCGACGCTGCCGCCGATGTCGGTGGTCGTGCTCGACCTGCGCTGACCACCGTCACCACCAGACCTTCCGACAGGAAACGACCATGCGTAATGTGACCCAACGACGCCTGCGTCGGTTCCTGCTCGGCGCGGCGAGCGTAGGCGCAGCGCTGGCGCCAACGCTCGCGCTGGCGGACGACCTCGCCCCGACCGGGCGGTGGAGCGCCAACACCGCAGGGGCCGCGCAATTGCCGCCGATGGGGTGGAACAGCTGGAACGCCTTCTACACCGACGTCAGCGAAGAGAAGGTGCTCGCCAGCGCCAAGATTATCGCGGACAGCGGGTTGCAGGCGAAGGGCTATCGCTACATCGACATCGACGACGGCTGGTGGCTCAAGCGCCGCCAGACCGACGGCCGGATGATCATCCGCACCGCGACCTTCCCCTCGGCGGCGGGCGCGGGACCGGGCGGTGAGACGAGCTTCAAGCCGTTCACAGACAGGCTCCATGCGCTCGGGTTCAAGGCCGGGATCTATTCCGACATCGGGCGCAATTCGTGCGGGCAAGTGTTCACTTCGACCATGCCCAACCAGCCCGAAGGCACGGTCGCCGAGCGCGAGATCGGGCTGTACGGGCATGTCGATCAGGATATCCGGCTGTATTTCGCCGAATGGGGCTTCGACCTGATCAAGGTCGACGGCTGCGGCGTGCGAGGTCTCCCTGCGACCAACCCTGCGGTGATCGCCGGTAAGTTTCGCGCGTTTCCGCCGATCGTTGATGCGGACTCGCTCGGCCGGACCAACATCCCGGCCGTGCGCGCACTGTATCAGGAAGTTGGCGACGCCCTGAAACGCCACAACCCCGACATGGACTATCTCTACTCGATCTGCCTGTGGGGATCGTCCGACGTCCGTGCCTGGGGCAAGAACCTCGGCAACATATCGCGCACCAGCGAGGATATCTCCGCGAGCTGGACGCGGATGCTGCACAATTACGACACCGTCTCGCGCCGCGCGCTTTATGCGCATCCGGGCGGGTGGAACGACCCCGACATGCTGTTCGTCGGCACCGGCGATTTCGAAATGACGCATCTCGAGGAAGCGCGCTCGCATTTCGCGCTGTGGGCTATGGAGAATGCGCCGTTGTTCATCGGCTATGATCTGCGCAAGGCGTCCAAGCCGATGATCGACCTGCTCGGCAATGCGCGGATCATCGCGGTCAATCAGGATCCGGCGGGCAATCAGGCGGTGCTGGCGTATGACACCGACGACGTCCAGATTCTCGTCAAGACGCTCGCCAATGGCGACAAGGCGGTTGCGCTGTTCAACCGCAACGCGGTTGTGACCGACGCCGTGCTGACCGCGGAGCATCTGAAATTTACCCCCGACGGCACGATCGCGCTCGAGGACCTGTGGACCGGGAGGAAGCAGGACTTCCGCGGCGAGGCCAAGATGACGCTCGCGCCGCACCAGACGCTGATCTTTACCGCGCGCGGATCGCGGCTTCTTCCCACTGGGCTGTATCTGTCCGAACAGCCGGGCAGCGTGAACCCAGCGGTCGACGGCGTGACCGTGCCCGAGCACGAGCCGCTGGTGCACCGCGCGGTCTCGGGTTGGAACAGCACGCGCGGCGGGGGCGATCGTCCGCGCTACGGCGGCTGGGGCGGGGCGCAGGCCGACACGACCCCTTACGGCGAAACGCTGCAGATCGGCGGCAAGCGCTTCACGACCGGGCTCGGCGTCCTCGCAAATTCGCGGCTGGAGGTGCGCAATCGGGGCTTCGCGCGCTTCACCACGATGGTCGGGCTGGACGATTCCGCGCGTGACCGCAGCCAGCCGGTCCGTTTCGCGGTCTATGGCGACGGCAAATTGCTGCAACAGTCCAAGCCCCTGCGGTTCGGTGATGCCGCGGTACCAATGTCCGTGTCGGTACAGGGCGTGAAGATCATCGAACTCGTCGTACGCACCGCGCAGCCGATGCGCTTCCCGGACCCCGCCACCTGGGCGGACGCGGCGCTGACACGCTAATCAAGGCGGCTGCTCAGGCCGCCTCGAGTGATCGCGCGGCGTCCACCGGCGTCATGTCCGCAACCAGATTGCAGGCATGACGGACACGCGCGCTGTGCGTCACGATCAGCGCGCCCTGGCCAGTCAGGCCCAGCCGTGCCGACACCCGCGCCAGTACGGCCTCCTCTGTCGCAGGATCGAGCCCCTCGGTCGGCTCGTCCAGCGACAGCCACGGTGCGCGCGACAGTAGCGCGCGTGCGAGCGAAAGCCGCCGTCGTTCCCCACCGGACAGGCAGGCACCATTCTCCCCGATCCAGGTGTCCAGCCCGAGCGCCAATGCGGCGACACGATGATCGAGCGCCGCATCGTGAAGCGCGGCCCACAGGCGCGCATCGTCGGCAGCCGGATCGGCGAGCAGCAGATTGTCGCGCACCGTTCCCACAATCAGATGCGCGTCCTGCGGCGATAGCGCGAAGATCGTGCGGAGCCGGTCGGGCGCGATATCGACGCCGTCGTCGCCGCCGATCCTGACCGTACCACGCGCGCCCTCACGCAGGCCCAGCAGCGTCTCGACCAGGCTCGTCTTGCCACAGCCGGACTTGCCGACGATCGCCACGCGGTCGCCCTGACGGAAAGTCTGCCACCCGAACGCTGCAAACGACAGATCGAACGCTAGCGGAGTGTCGTCCTGTGACGGGCAATATCGGTCGACAGGCTGCGTCAGAATCTCGTCAAGCCGGTCGGTCGCCACCGCGACGCTCGCGCGTTGTGCCAGGTCGCGCAGGAACGGCGCGGTCCCATCCACCGCCATCGCCGCTGCGAGCCCCGCAAGCGCCGCGATTGGTGCGCCGGACGGCATCGCGAGCACGAACGCCGCCGCCGCGGCAAGCGCGAGCGCGACGGATTGCACAAGATCGAGCCAACTTGCAGCGTTCACGCCGCTGATCTGCGCCTTCGCCAGAACGGCACCGGCTTCGGCCACGTCGGCACCGGCGCGATCCTCTAGGTCATAGCAGCGCAACTCCGCTGCGGCGGAACCATAGAGCCCCACCACATCTTTCAGCGCGCCGTTCGCCAGCAGGACGGCACGGGCCGGACGCGCCATCGCGCGCGCAACCACCGCGGCCAGCGCAACCGTCGCGAGGACGGTCACGCCGACCGCTACCACCGGGCCCCAGCCACCGAGCAATGTCAGCGCCCCCGCGGACCCCATCGCGCCCAGCAGCGACCAAGGCGCGGATCGCCGAACGACCGCAGCCTCGATGACGGAGACGTCCTGCACCAGTCGCGCGCTGGCCTCGCCGGTCGAGAAACCGAACGTCCGCGTCGGTCGCGCAATCGCAATCGCGCGGAACAGCACCGGCCGAACGCGCGCCATCATGCCGAGCGCGGCATCATGCCCGGTCAGCCGCTCGCCATAGCGTGCGCCGGTGCGCACGATCGCGAGCAGCCGGATCGCGACGGCGGGCAGCATGTAGTTGAAGATATGCGCGGACCCCATCACCACCGCGAGAGCGGCGGCGGTCAGGAACCAGCCCGACAGGCCCAGCAGCAGCACCGTCGCAGCCGCCACCGCGAAACCAGCCGCCGCCGCACGCCGAAGCGACCGTCGATGCTCGGAAGCGGCGTGGCGCAAGATCGATGCGACGCTCTGTGGCGAACCAGGAGTCATAACGTATCCATCCGGATGATGCGGTCCGCGATGGCGGCAAGCGCAGGGCTATGCGTGGCGATCAGCACGGTGCGCCCGATGCAGGCGCGCCGGATCGTCTCGATCATCGCGGTTTCGGCGGCCGCATCCAGATGCGCGGTCGGTTCGTCGAGCAACAGCAACGGTGCCGGTTTGAGGATCGCGCGCGCCAGCCCGATCCGACGACGCTCCCCGCCCGAGAGTCCGCTGCCCAGCGCATCGAGTTCGGTATCGATTCCCCGAGCACGCAGCGCGAGCGCGGGTGCGAGCCCGGCGCGGGTCGCAGCCCGCTCGATCTCGTGTCGCGTAGCCGAGGAGTCAGACAAGGCGATATTCTCCGCGATCGTACCCGCAAGCAGCAACGGGTTCTGCCCCGACCAGGCGGCGATCCGCGCCATGCTCGCGTGTTCCGGCAGCCACGCCCCGTCGATCCCGATCCGTCCCGCAGTCGCCGGGACGAGCCCGAGCAGGAGATGCAGCAAGCTCGACTTGCCACATCCCGAACGGCCTTCGAGGGCGACGATCTCCCCCGCCGCGACGTCCAGCGAGAAGTCTGAAACCACCGCCACGTCCGTCTCCGGATAGCGGATCGTCACCCGGTCGAACGTCACGCGGGGCGGACCGTCGCAGGCGCGCGCCCAATGCGGTGCCGCGGGAGCCTGCGCCGCGATAACCGCGTCCAGCCGCGCGCTTGCGGTCTCCGCCGCCTGCCGGTCATGATAGGCCGCCGCCAGCCGCCGCATCGGCGCATAGAATTCGGGTGCCAGCGCGAGCGCAAAGAATGCCCGCCCGAGCGTCAGATGTTCGGGCACCGCCGCCGGAAGCAGACCCAGCAGATTGAACCCCGCGTACACCGCGACCAGCGCGACAGACAGCGCAGCAAAGAATTCGAGCGACGCCGACGACAGGAACGCCACGCGCAGCACCCGCATCGTCCGCGCGGCCACTGCGTCGGACGCAGCCGCAATCCCAGCGGTCTCACGCTCGACCGCCCCGAACGCCAGAATGACCGGCAGCGCGCGAAGCCGGTCGGCGAAGCGGATCGACAGCCGGGCAAGCGCTTCGAACTGCCGCTTCGATTCCGCGGCGGCGGCACCGCCCGCAAGCGCCATCGCCGCGATGAACGGCAGCAGCGTGAGGAGCAGGATGATCGCCGAGATCGGGCTGGCGAAAGCGATGGCGACACACACCAGGATCGGGGCGATCGCGGCGGCGCGGCGCGCGGGCAGGAACCGCGCGACATAGCCGTCGACCGCTTCCACCTCGTCGACCGCGCTGGTCAGTGTCGCGCCGGTCAGCCCGCCGCCCGCCAGCGGGCGAAACAGCGCCGTCACGACGTTCAGACGCAGCGCCTTCTTGGTCGTGGCCGCATCCCGCGCACCGGTACGGAGCGATGCCATCGACGCGCCGCCACGAACGGCCCCGGCAACCAGCATCAGCGCGACCCATCCGGCGACATCCGACGACCCTGCCGCCACCGTCGCAACCGCGCCCGCCAGTCCCGCCGCAAAGCCGATCGCACCGACTGTGTCGATCAACAACAGTAACGACGGCAGGCGGGAGACGCGATCCGCAAGTGTCGCCAGAAGCGCGCGGTGCGGGGGCAGGGTAAGGGCGGCACTGGTCATGGTCGCTGCCTAGGACAGCGGCTGCCGCGATCGAATACGGGAAACCGCGTATTTCTGGAAACACCCCCGGGCGGTTAGCCGAACTGGCAGGGGTGGCTCGCTTCACGCAGGGCCAGGAGGTATCATCATGGACTTCAGTGTCGTCGATCTATCGCGACTACAATTTGCGCTGACCGCGCTCTATCACTTTCTGTTCGTGCCGCTGACGCTCGGGCTCAGCTTCATGCTGGTCATCATGGAATCGCTGTACGTGATGACCAACCGTCCGATCTGGCGGGTCGTCACCCGCTTCTGGGCGAAGATCTTCGGGATCAACTTCGTCCTCGGTGTTGCCACCGGGCTGACGATGGAATTCCAGTTCGGCACCAACTGGTCGTACTTCTCGCAATATGTCGGCGATGTCTTCGGCGCACCGCTCGCGATCGAGGGGTTGATGGCGTTCTTCCTCGAGGCGACCTTCGTCGGGCTGATGTTCTTCGGCTGGGAGAAGCTGAGCAAGCGCCAGCATCTGTTCGTGACCTTCATGGTCGCGGTCGGCACCAACCTGTCCGCGCTGTGGATCCTGATCGCGAACGGCTGGATGCAGAACCCGGTCGGCGCACGCTTCAATACCGATACGATGCGGATGGAAGTCACCGATTTCGGCGCGGTGCTGTTCAACCCGGTCGCGCAGGCGAAGTTCGTCCACACCGTGAGCGCGGGCTATGTCATCGCCTCGGTGCTCGTGCTGGGCGTATCCGCTTTCTATCTCCTCAAGGGCCGCTGGACCCAGTTCGCCAAGCGTTCGATGACGGTCGCTGCGGCATTCGGGCTCGCCTCGTCGCTGTCGGTCGTCGTGCTCGGCGATGAGAGCGGTTACGCGCTGACCGACAACCAGAAGATGAAACTCGCCGCGATCGAGGCGGCCTGGCATACCGCACCCGCGCCTGCCGGTATGACGCTGATCGGCTTGCCCGATTTCGAGACCCGGACGACGCGCTATCAGGTCGAGGTGCCATGGGTGCTTGGCCTGATCGCGACGCGCAGCGTATCGGGTGAAGTCACCGGCATGTCGGAGCTGGTGCTCAAGGCGCACGAGCGGATCACGTCGGGCCAGATCGCCTATCAGGCGGTGCAAGTGCTCAAGCGCACCCCAACCGATCCTGCGGCCCGCGCCGCGTTCGAGATGCACAAGCGCGATCTCGGCTATGCCTTGCTGCTCAAGCGCTACGTCGCCGATCCGGCGACCGCGACGCCCGCGATGATCGACACCGCCGCCTGGGATACGGTGCCGAGCGTCCCGCTGATGTTCTGGTCGTTCCGCGCGATGGCGGGGATCGGGTTCCTGATGATCGCGCTGTTCACCGCGGCTTTCCTGATCTCGACCGCGCGGCGGCATGAGCAATATCGCTGGTTCCTCCGCATCGCGGTGGCGGCGATCCCGTTGCCGTGGCTTGCGGCGGAACTCGGCTGGGTCGTCGCCGAACTCGGGCGGCAACCGTGGGCGATCGACGGTGTGCTGCCGACCTTCCTGGCGACCTCGTCGCTCACACCCGCGCTGCTGATCACGACGATCGTCGGCTTCACGGCCTTGTACGGCACGCTGGCGGTGATCGAGGTGCGGCTGATCCTCGCAGCGATCGCGCATGGCCCGATCGAGGACATGCCCGAACCCGCGCCCGTCGTGACGCTGCCCATTCCCCAGCTTGCTGCCTGAAGGACTCTCCGATCATGGCTTTTCTCGATTATGAAGTTCTCCGCCTGATCTGGTGGGCGCTGCTCGGCGTACTGCTGATCGGTTTCGCGATCACCGACGGGTTCGATCTCGGCGTCGCGGCGCTGCTGCCGTTCATCGCGCGCGGTGATGTGGAACGGCGTCTCGTCATCAACGCGGTCGCGCCGACGTGGGAGGGGAACCAGGTGTGGTTCATCCTCGGCGGCGGCGCGATCTTCGCCGCCTGGCCGCTGGTCTATGCGATCAGCTTCTCGGGCTTCTACCTCGCAATGTTCCTCGTGCTCGCGGCACTGATCCTGCGACCCGTCGCGTTCAAATATCGCTCCAAATCGCCTGATCCAAAGTGGCGGGCGCGGTGGGACTGGGCGTTGTTCGTCAGCGGCCTCGTGCCAGCGCTGGTCTTCGGCGTTGCGGTCGGCAATGTCCTGCAGGGCGCGCCCTTCAAGATCGATGACGATCTGCGCGCGACCTATGTCGGTGGTCTGCTCGGCCTGTTCACGCCGTTCACGCTCGTCTGCGGGCTGTTGTCGGTGGCGATGCTCGTGCTGCACGGCAGTGCCTGGCTCGCGGTCAAGGTCGAGCATGGCGCGGTGCATTACCGCGCGCGCGCCGTGGGTGTGGGGGCAGCGGTCGTGTCGCTCGTGCTGTTCGCGATCGGCTGGGGCTTCGTCGCGCACGGTACCGGCTATGCGGTCGAGGGCAGCGCGGATGCGTTCGGTCCGTCCAACCCGACGCGGATGACGACGGTGGTCGAAACCGGGGCGTGGCTCGCCAATTACGGCCGACATCCGTGGATGATCATCGCGCCGGTCCTGGGCTTCGGCGGCACCGCACTCGCGCTGGCGGGGATCCTGTTCCGGCGCGAGGCGGCGGCACTGGTAGGGTCGTCGCTCGCCGCGGCGGGGATCATCGCGACCGTCGGCGTATCGATGTTCCCGTTCATCCTGCCGTCGAGCATCGACGCGCATTCGAGCCTGACCGTCTGGAATGCCTCTTCCAGCGCCTCCACGCTCGCGCTGATGCTGGGGGTGACGGTCGTCTTCCTGCCGATCGTGCTGCTCTACACCGCCTGGGCGTACCGCGTGATGTTCGGCCGCGTGACCACCGCGCAGGTCGTCGCCAACGTCGACCTGTACTGACACCCCCGCACGAGGAGAATGACATGTGGTATTTCAGCTGGGTTCTGGGCCTCGGCCTCGCGGTCGCCTTCGGGATTCTCAACGGCCTGTGGCACGAACTGGAGTTGCCTGCCGACGATTGAGCAAGCGCAATCTGCCGATACCAAAACGGCCGCTCCGGGAAACCGGAGCGGCCGTTTTGGTGTGTGGCGAGGATCGGTTGGGGGGCTCAGTGCGCCTCGGGTGGCTGCCGCGGGTCGCGGTCGGTGAGGGCGGCCCACATCAGCACCAGCGTGAACCCTGCCATCGCGGCGATCACGAGATAGAGAAACCAGTCGTTGTCGTGCGGCATCGTCCTGCTCCTTGGGGTACAGCCAAATGTCGCATGGATCGCGCCGCCGAGGTTTGACGCACGTCAAACCGCACGACCGAGGTCGTGCGGTTTCCTTGAGTGTCACGCGTGCTTGGCAAGCGGTCGGATCAGAGGCGGATCCCCAGCCCGATCCCCGCAACGATCGGGTCGATATGGACCCGCGACTGGTTGAGCGCGGCCCCGGTGGTGAGCCGTGCCGTGCTGTCGATGTCGATATACTTCACGTCGAGATTGACGAACACGCGCTTCGACACGTCGACGTCGATCCCCGCCTGCAACGCGTAACCGACGCTGTCCTTCAAATGCACCTTGGTCGGCCCGATCGCCTTCACCAGCGAGTCGCTCGCCTTGGCGTTGTAGAAGATCGTGTAGTTGATCCCGGCACCGAGATAGGGGCGGACATGCCCCTTGGGTGCGAAATGATATTGCAGCGTCAGCGTCGGCGGCAGCACCCACGTGCTCGCGACCTTGTCGAGCGCAGCGATCGTCCCGCGTCCGGCAACGTCGTGCTTGGTCGTCGCGAGGATCAGCTCGGTCCCGATATGATTGGTCAGCATGTAGGTGAAGTCGACCTCGGGGGCGTAACTGTTGTCGACCCCCAGTTTGCTGCCCGGAAAGCCCGGCGTCACGGGACCACTGCTCTCGTTGGGCGCGACCAGAATGGCACGCGCGCGGACGAGCACGTCGCCCTTGGCGATCTGTGCCTGCGCGGGGAAGGCAAGCGCGGTGCTGAGTGCCGCGCCGATGATCAAAGTAAGCCGCATGATGTTCCTCCGATGTTCGTACCGGGAACCGCCTAGCGGGAGGATGCCGTCGTCGATTTGCGCACCGACAAGCGCAGTCCTACGTAAGATTACGGCGATCGTTGCGGGGCCGATGGTCTTATCGTGTGGGCGGAAGGGACGCTCATGCAACTTCAATCCCCACGCGATGACATGGACGCGGCCATGTCGTGCAACACGTGCCCGGTTGCGGACCCCGCGATCTGCGCGCACCTGCCGCCGTCGCAGCGGATCGCACTCGCCGCATTGCGCCGGACCGAGACGCTGCGCGCCGGCGAAACCTTCGCCTGGGAAGGGGCGGACTCGGTGGTCGTCGCAACCATCCGGGCTGGGGTGTTCAAACGCAGCCTGATGCTGTCCGACGGACGCGAACAGTTGGTCGGGCTGGCGTTTCCGGGCGACATGGCCGGTCGGCTGTTCGGCCCCGTCTGCGACCATAGCCTCACCGCGATCACCGATGCGGTGCTGTGCGTCTTCCCGCGCGCCGCGTTCGAACGGCTTGCGGCCACGACCCCGGAACTCGAGCACGCCCTGCTCGTCCAGGCACTGGCGGACCTGTCGCGCGCGCAACGGCAGATGCTGATGCTGGCGCGGCTGTCCGCGCCGCAACGCGTCGCCACCTTCCTGCTCGAACTCGCCGAGCGAAGCCGACCCGACGCCGCCGGACGGATCGCGATCCCGCTCAGCCGGCAGCAGTTGGGCGATCTGCTCGGACTGTCGATCGAGACGGTCAGCCGCAAATTGCGCGACTTCGAACGCTCGGGGCATATCGCGCTTCCCGACTATCGCTCGTTGGTCGTGCGCGACGGACCCGGTCTTGCCGCGCTTGCGGCGGCGTAGCGCCGACCCTCGGGAAAGTTCGTATGGCGCACGGGCGCGGGACGATCGACGATGCGGGAAACCTCGATCGACGGCCGACCCATGCATCATTCCATCGTTTATCTCAGTACGCCGACATTCACCCCCGAACAGGCCGCCAGTACCGTTCGCGCGATCGTCGGCGAGGCGCGAGAGCGTAACGCGACGTTCGGCATCACCGGCACGCTGATCGCAACCGAACATCATTTCGCGCAGGTGATCGAGGGGCGGCGCGAGGCGATCGACCCGCTGATGGCGAACATCTTGCGCGATCCGCGCCATAGCGACGTGACGATCCTGCGGCACGAAACCATTGCCCCGCGGCGCTTCACCGGCTGGTCGCTCGCCTATCAGGGGCGCTCGGCCTATTTCGAGAGCTTCATCCGGGTACTCGCCTCGGCCAGCGAACCCCAGCCACGCGACGTCGCCCGGCTCGTCGACCTGATGGTCCGGCTTGCGGCACCACATCCACGACAACCTTCGCGCAACCTGGGCTCTGCGTGATACTACGTAGATATCCGGGAACAGGCGTCGCGGTAGAGCCGGGATGCAGTGGGAACGACAATGCCATCCGAAGATCCGTCAAAAGCCGCGAACGCGCGCGTCATTCCTCCCCTCCCTGAAAGGGAGGGGCTGGGGGTGGGCTCGCATGGGGAGAGCGCGGCGTCCGTCACCAGCACCAGCGCCAACACCATGTCTGCTTTGCCCAGCCTGATCGCCGCACTGCCCGATCATGCCATCGTGCGACTGGATCACGCGGGGCACGTCAATGGGTGGAGTGCTGCCGCAGATCGCCTGTTCGGCTGGACGTTCGAGCAAATCGACGGCGAAACCGTCGAGCGGTTGCTCGCCCCCAGCGCGGGCGCTGCCATGCGCAATCACCTCACCGCCATGCCCGCGACCGAGCGCAAGACCGCGGACGACCTCTGCCGCCACAAGACCGGCAGCCTGTTCCGCGCGACGACCGCACTGACCGCGATCGCCGGCACGGACGGCTCGGTCGACGGCTTCTGGCTGGTGGTCCGCGACGTGACCGCGGAGCGTGCGTCCGCCAGTTCGATCGAGGCGAGCGCGATCCTGCTCAATTCGATCCTAGAGACTGTCCCCGATGCGATGATCGTGATCGACGACCACGGCGTGATCCAGTCGTTCAGCGCCGCCGCGGAGCGGCTGTTCGGTTATGGCGAGCACGAGGTGATCGGCCGGAACGTCTCGATGCTGATGACGACGCCGGACCGCGAAGCCCATGACCGGTATCTGTCTCGCTATCTCGATACGGGGGAGCGCCGTATCATCGGCAAGGCGCGCCGCGTCATCGGGTTGCGCAAGGACGGAACGACCTTCGCACACGAACTCGCGATCGGCGAAGCGCGCGGGCGCGGGCGGCGGGTGTTTACCGGGTTCATCCGCGATCTCACCGAACGCGAGAGCGCCGCCGCCCAACTCGTCGAACTCCAGTCCGAACTGCTCCACATTTCGCGCGTCACCGCGATGGGGACGATGGCGTCGACGCTGGCGCATGAACTCAACCAGCCGGTCACCGCGGTCGCCAATTACGTCGAGACGTCGCTCGCGCTGCTGCAGGAGGGCGCACCGGGCAGCGCTGCGATTGTCGAGGAAGCGCTTGCCGAAGCCGCTGCGGAAGCGCTTCGCGCCGGGAAGATCGTGCGTCGGCTGCGCGATTTCGTCGCCCGCGGCGAACTCGACAAGTCGGTCGAGACGGTCGGCGATATCGTCGACGATGCGTGCGCGCTGGGGCGCGTCGGCGCGGCGACCCCCACGATCCGGATCGATCGCGCGATCGATCCGGCGACCGGACCAGTGCTGGTCGATCGGGTCCAGATCCAGCAAGTGCTGATCAACCTGTTGCGCAATGCGGTCGAGGCAATCCCGGCCGACCCCGGCGGGATCGTCCGCGTCTCGGCGCGGCGGCAGGGCGACTTCGCGCAGGTCACCGTTACCGACAGCGGTACCGGGCTCGATCCGGCGATCGTCGGCAACATGTTCGGGGCCTTCGCCAGCACCAAGCGCGACGGGATGGGGCTTGGCCTGTCGATCTGCCGGACGATCATCGAGGCGCATGGCGGGCGGATCTGGGCGGAATCCCGTCCGGTCGGCACCGCCTTCCACTTCACCATCCCGCTCGCACAGCCGGAGGCCCGCGATGACTGAACGACCCGTGGTCCACATCGTCGACGACGAGGAAGCGATCCGCAAGTCCGCGGGCTTCATGCTGCGCACCGCGGGCTATGCGGTGCATACCTGGCCGAGCGGGGTCGCGTTCCTCAAGGAAGCGCGTCATGCCCCGATGGGGTGCATCCTGCTGGACGTGCGCATGCCCGAGATGGACGGGCTGGAGGTCCAGGCGGCGCTGGCAGAGCGCGGGATCGCGATGCCCGTCATCATCCTGACCGGGCACGGCGACGTCGGCACCGCGGTCCGCGCGATGAAGGGCGGGGCGGTCGATTTCCTCGAGAAGCCGTTCGAACGCGCGGTCCTGCTCGGGATGGTCGAGGCGGCGATCGGGCGGATCGAGGACGCCGACCGCCACGCCGCCGAAGCGGATGCGGCGCGCGTACGGATCGCCGCGTTGACGCCACGCGAACGCGACGTGCTGCAGCAACTCGCGCACGGCCTGCCCAACAAGACGATCGCGTTCGATTTCGGCATCAGCCCGCGCACCGTCGAGGTCCACCGCGCCAATCTGATGGCGAAGCTCGACGTGCCGAGCTTCCCCGACGCGCTGCGGATCGCCTTCGCGGCAGGGCTGGGGCCGCAATCGGGGGAGTAGGGGCTTCCGTGCGGCTGCGGAGGGAGGAGCAGGCACTCCGCGCCCCAAAAGCTGCCGTCATGCTGAACTTGTTTCAGCATCCACCGCGCAACAGGCATAGTCCGGATTCGCGGAGGGCTGGATCCTGAAACAAGTTCAGGATGACGGACGGTTTTGTAGAACTCACGCTTTATCAGGAACACCGAAGGTGTTCATCAACTATCCTGCAAACCGCCGTTCCGCTATGGTTGGACCCGCGCTTCGCCAGGACAAAACCACCCCTATCCCGAACGGACAGGCGCGGTTTCGCAACGCGTTTCCGCTTAACCTCCCACGCCCCGACCTACCTTGCCACCACGATCGTTGACGCCTTGACCGGTGCCGCCATCGTGAACGTCACGGTCTGCCCCGCGCTATCGACCATGCTCGCTACCCGCTTGCCGTTCACCGTCGCGGTCGCAGCCGTCGACCACCCATGAACCGTCACGGTGACTTGCGACCACCACGGCTTGAAGCTCCCCTCGCGCGTGTCGAACGCGATCGACAGCCCGTTCGGCGTCATCGCGCATGTCACCTTCTGCCGCAGGAACCCGCGGCGCTGATAGGCCAGCGTCGTGCCGTCATCCTCGTACAGCGTGCCGACGCACTCCGCGCCCGGATAGACGTCGAGCATCAGCGGCCCCGAAGGCGTCTGCGCAGTGCTCTGAACGAGCGGCTGGCGCGGAAGGATGGTGCCTGCTCGGACGAACACCGGCAAGCGATCGAGCCGCGGCGTCTCGCTGACGCGGTCGCCGTTGCTGCGTGCGGTCGGGACGGCCTGTGTCGCCGACTGGATCGGGCCTTGCGTGGTCGGCTCGGGCGTGCCGGTGCGCAAGCCGGTCCAGTAATCATACCAGCCCCCGGCGGGCAGGCAGACGTCATAGGTCTGCGGCGATTCCGGGCTGGGCGGCGGCGCGATCAGCAGCGCCTTGCCGAGCGTGAACGCCATCGACTGGTTGCAGCTGGCCGACGCGGCACTTGGGTAATCGTAGAACACCGGGCGCATGATCGGGTCGCCCAACCGGCTGTTCTGGTCCGCCAGCGCGTAGAAATACGGCATCAGCCGATAGCGTTCCTCGACGAAGCGGCGGCGGATCGCGAGATGGTCGGGGCCGTCGACCCACGGCTCGACCCGCGGCGTGCCGGTCGCCGAGTGATCGCGGAAGACGGGCGTGAACGCACCGATCTCGAACCAGCGCGTCAGCAGATCGGGGCTCGGCCCGCCCGCGAACCCGCTGACGTCGGCGGCGCTATAGGCGAAGCCCGACAGGCCGAGATTGATGATCTGGTGGACCGACAGCTTGAGGTGATCCCAGGTCGCGAGATTGTCGCCGGTCCAGGTCACCGAATAGCGCTGCCCGCCCGCATAGCTCGCGCGCGTCATCACGAACGGGCGCTCGTTGGGGCGGAGCGCGAGCAGCCCGTCATAGGTCGCCCGCGTGTTCTGCATCCCGTAGACATTGTGGATCTCGCGGTGATCGCCGGTGCGGGGCGCGAAGTCGTCGCTGTCGATGCGATGGACCGTATCGAGCGGCATCGTCTTGGTCGGCGTATTGAAGATCGCCGGCTCGTTCATGTCGTTCCAGAAGCCCGCAACGCCCGCGTCGAGGAACCCCTTGTACAGCGTTCCCCACCAGGTCCGCGCCTTGGTCGTGGTAAAGTCGGGGAAGACCGAATCCCCCGGCCACACCGGCGCGACATAGTCGCTGCCGTCAGGGTTCTTGACGAACGCGTCGATCCGCTTGCCGGTAGTGTAGGGCGCATAGCCGGTGTCGGCCTTGGCGATGTGCAGGTCGGTGATCGCGATCAGCTTGATCCCTTCCGCCTTCATGTCCTTCACCAGACCCGGCAGGTCCGGGAACGTCTTCGGGTTGGTCGTGAACGGTCGGTTGCGATCCTGATAATCGATGTCGAGCCAGATCACGTCGGTCGGCACCCGGTCCGCACGCAGGTGCTGCGCAATGTCGCGCACCTCGTCGGCGGACATATAGCTGTAGCGCGACTGCTGATACCCCAGCGCCCATTTCGGCGCGAGCGGCGAACGACCGGTCAGCCCGGCGTAGCGGCGCGTGACCTCGGCAAGACTGGGGCCGTTGACGAAGTAATAATCGATCGGGCCGTCGGGGCCACCGAAGGTCAGCGTCTCGGCATCGCGGTGGCCGAAGTCAAACCAGGTGCGATACGTATTGTCGAGCAACACCCCATAGCTACCCCCCGCGCCGCCCGTGGAGGCGAAGAACGGGATCGACTTGTAGATCGGGTCGTCCCCGCTGGTGAAGCCGAACGCATCGGTATTCCAGTCGACGAATTCCTTCCCGCGCCGGTCCAGCCCGCCGGTCTTGTCGCCGAGGCCGTAGAAATGCTCGGTGACGGGGAGCGTCTTGGCGATCTTGAACGCCTTGCCGTCGATCGCGACGGGCGCTGCCTCGGCGGAGATGATCTTGCCGTCGAGCGTCTCGAACGTCACCGCGCCGCCCGCACCGATGCGGATGCGGAGGTGTGCGGTCGTGAAGCCGTCGGGGGTCGCAGTGACCTTTGCGCGGCTTTTGCGCTGCGCGGGCAAGGCCGCCCAGCTCGCATCCTCGGGATAGACGCCATCGCGCGCGATCCGGACGCGGACGAGGTCGTCCGAGAGCGCGATCAGCTTCATCTTCAGCGCGCCCGCGGTGACCTCGACGCCGTCATTCTGTGCGGCCAGCGTGGGGGCGGGAGCGGCGGTCTGCGCGTGCGCGACGGTAGCGGTCAGCGGCAGCGCGACGGACGCGAGCAGCAGCGCGAGGGGGAGGCGTTTCATCAAAGGTCTTTCAGGTAATTGGCCGGGGGAGGCAGGTCTGGTGGGGCGGAAAATTGAGCGCGCATCGGCGCAGGAAATCGTCGATTCGGTCCATGTCGATCCGGTCGATATCGGGGCCGGGCGGGACCAGCCGCGCATCGTCGGGAAAGGTGCCGTAGCCCGCGAACAGGCAATGCCAGCTGATCGCGTTATAGTAGCGCGCGATGTCGAGCCGATCGATCTCGGCGACGAGGTCCGCGCCGGTGAACCAGGCGGACATCAAACGTTTAAGCGTATCCGACGGCTCGACCTTGCGGGCTGCCGCCCAATAGCCGTGGGGATCGGCATGGCGCTGGTTGAGCCGGTAATGCGCAACGATGTAATCGCGCACGCCGTCATACCGCGCCGCGATCCGCGCGTTGAAGGGCACGCGGGCGGCTTGGGTGAAGCCATCCGCATCGACCGCGTCGAGGAAGGCTTCCACCGTCGCAATCACCAAATGCAGCGCGGTCGCCTCGAGCGGTTCGAGGAACCCTTGCGCAAGCCCGACCGCCAGCGCGTTGTACGACCAGCTTTCCGCGACCCGCCCGACGCGCATATTCAAATGCCGCGCGGTGCCCGCCGCGCCAACCCCAAGATGCGCGCGCAGTTCGGCCTCGGCCTGTTGCGGCGTCAGATGGCGGCTGGAATAGACATAGCCGTTGCCGGTGCGGCTGGTGAGCGGGATGTCCCACGCCCATCCCGCCGACAACGCCGTGGCGCGGGTCTGGCTCGGCAGCGGTTTGGACGGATCGCGTGGCGTGGGGAGGACCACCGCGCGATCGTTGAACAGGCTGTCGGCATAACTGACGAAGCGCACGCCGAGTGTCTGCTCGAACAGCACGCTGCGAAACCCGCTGCTGTCGATGAAGAGGTCGCCCGTGATGCTTGCCCCGTCGTCACATAGCAGCGCGGCAATCCCGCCATCCGTGCGCCGGTCCACCCGCGTCACGCGCCGCTGAAGATGCGTCACGCCGAGTTTGCCAACCGCGTGCTGCGCGAGAAACGCGCCGACCTTATACGCATCGAAATGATAGCCGTAACTGACCTCGAACGGAAAGCGCTCGTCACCCTGCGGCGCACACGCGTCTGCCGCAAGTCGCGCGGGGAGGAGGAAGCGGTCGGGATGCGCGACGACGTCACGCCCCGTGCGACGCGCGCGCGTATTGTAGAAGAACGAGCCCGCCGTATGGCTGTCGAGCGCGGTCGGGAAGGGGTGGAAATACCGCTCGAACCCCGCCCGATCCGACCAGCCCGCGAAGTCGATCCCGAGCTTGTAGGTTGCATCGCAGGCGGGCATCCATTCCGCCTCATCCACCCCGATCGTTTCGAAGAACGCCCTCAATTGCGGGGTCGAGCCTTCGCCCACCCCGACGATCCCGATCTCGGGGCTTTCGGCCAAAGTCACGTGCGCATTGGGCCAGCGATGCGCGATCAGGCATGCCGCGATCCAGCCAGCCGTGCCCCCGCCGAGGATCACGATCGCCTTCGCGTCGCGTCGGTCCCCGGCTGGCGACGTCACCGGCGCAGCACCATCGCAGCGAACGGAGCAAGGCTGTCGATCGCGTCCTGCGTGCCGATCAGGACGGACCCGTCGTGGCTGACCCCTTCGGGCCAGGCGTGCGCGGTATCGCCGAAGTTGAACACGCACAGCAAGCGTTCGCCGTCGCCCTCGCGTTCGAACGCGAGGAGCGCGTCGTCATTGTACAGCATGCGCAGATCGCCGTTGCGCAAAGCGCGGTACGCGTTGCGGGTCGCGACCACGCGGCGCGTCCAGTTGAGCAACGACCCCGCGTCCGCATCCTGCACGTCGATCGCGAGGGCTGCGTGATCGCCGCCGAACGGAAGCCACGGCGTCTCGCTCCCGAACCCCAGGTCGGGCGCGTTGCCGACCCACGGCATCGGCGTCCGCGCGCCATCGCGCGACAAGGTCATCGGCCAGTTGGCGATTGCCTCCGGATCGAGCAGATCCTCGAACGCGATGTCGACCTGGGTCAGCCCGAGTTCCTCGCCCTGATACAGGAAGATGTTGCCGCGCAGGCACGCCAGCAGCAGCAGCTTCATCCGCGCAAACGCGTTCGCATGCTCGGGCGTCGTCCAGCGCGACACCGCGCGTGGCGCATCGTGATTCTCGAACGCCCAGCTCGGCCAGCCGATCGTCGGATCATTGGGCCAGCGCGCGAGCGAATCCGCGACGAGATCGGGCGTCAACGCATCGGCATAAAGGAAGTCGAAGCTGTACGCGCTGTCGAGCCGCTTGCCGCCCGCCGTGAACAGCTTCATCTCGCGGTCGCTATCCTCGCCACCGATCTCTGCGACGGTGAAGCCAGCGCCATAGGAGTCGGTCAGCGCCCGGATCCGTTCGAGGAACGCCGGAATATCGGCATGGCTCTGATTGTGCAGCTTGAGCTGGAAATCAAACGAGCGTGTTCGCGCGCGGTTGGTCGCCGGGGCAGGCGGGTTGTCCGTCAACGCCGGGTTGTGCATCGCGAAGTTGATCGCATCCAGCCGGAAGCCGTCCACCCCGCGATCGAGCCAGAAGCGCGCGGTATCGAGCAGTTCCTGCTGCACCGCCGGATTGTGCCCGTTGAGCTGCGGCTGCTCCTTCAGGAAGTTATGCAGATAATATTGCTGGCGGCGCGCGTCCCATGTCCACGCCGGGCCGCCGAACACCGATTGCCAGTTGGACGGCGGGCTGCCGTCGGGCTTGGCGTCGGCCCAGACATACCAGTCCGCCTTGTCGCCCGACCGGCTCGCGCGGCTTTCCTGAAACCAGGGGTGATCGTCCGACGTGTGCGAATAGACCTGATCGATGATGATCCGCAGCCCGAGCTCGTGCGCCCGCGCGATCAGCGCGTCGAAATCGTCGAGCGTGCCGAAGATCGGGTCGACGTCGCGGTAATCCGCCACGTCATACCCGAAGTCCTTCATCGGCGAGGTAAAGAACGGCGACAGCCACACCGCATCCATCCCGAGCGATGCGACATGGTCGAGGTGCGCGGTGATACCGGCGAGGTCGCCGATCCCGTCGCCGTTGGAATCGGCAAAGCTGCGCGGATAGATTTGATAGATGGCGGCGCCCTTCCACCACGGATCGGTGGCGGACGGGTCGGGCTGGACGATAGCGGCGGTCATGAGGCTCATTTGCTGGGGAGGCGGGCAGGGGCGGCGGCGCAGATCGCGTAGCCGAGCGGTGGGAGCGTTATCATCAGCGAACCGGGCGCGGTCACGCGGGCGGGGCAGCTTCCGGCGAGCGTCGCGAAGCCGGCGGATTGCGCGCCGACTTCGACGTTCGCGGTGACGGGCTGGCTGGACGTATTGAGCGCGACGAGGATCTCTTTCCCGTCATCGTCTCCGCGCGTGAAGGCGAGCAGACCGGGCTTGTCCGATGCCGCACGGACGACGGTGCGACCGTGACGAAGTTGCGGATGATCGCGGCGGATCTGCGAAAGCTTCGCGATCGTCTGGAAGATCGGATTGTCCGTCCCGAAATGCTCGGTCGCGGTGGTGGTGGTCGTGCCGATCAGCCGGTTGTCGTTATAGGTCTCGACCTTGCTGGCGAACATGTCCTCGCGCGAGTCCTGGTCGCCGCCATGGCCGGTAAAGCCCTGCTCGTCGCCCGAATAGATCGTCGGCACGCCCCGCGCCGACAGCAGCAGGACATGCGCGAGCGTCATCCGCTGAAGCCGCTCGGCCTCGGTCGCCTTGGGCCACGCCTCATCGAGCATATGCCCCATCCGCCCCATGTCGTGATTGCCGAGGAACGTCGGCAACCGCAGTGCGGTCGCATCGCCGCCTTCGTACAGCACGTCGCCGTCGATCAGCTTGGCGAACACGTCGGTCCCGGTCTTGCCGCTGAGCATCCCGCGCGCCGCCGCCTGGAACGAGAAGTCGAGCACTTCGGGATATTTGTCACGCCGCGTGAACTGCGCGGTGTAACCCGGGTCGACCGCTTCCGAATAGACTTCGCCGAAGATCGGGAAGTTGGGGATGCCGCGCGCGGCGGCACGCGATTGCATCGCGGGAACGAACGCTTGCCAGAATTCGGGGTTCACGTGGCGCGCGGTGTCGATGCGGAAGCCGTCGACGCCGAACCGGTCGATCCAGCTGCCGTAGATGCTGATGAACCCGGCGATCACGCGCGGATCCTCGGTCATTAGATCGTCGAGCCCGGCGAAATCGCCGTAGCGCGCGGACTCACCCGAGAAGGTCGTATCCCCGCGGTTATGGTAATATTTCGGGTCGTTGAGCCACGCGGGCACCTTCACGCTCGCTTCCGCTGCGGGCACGAACGGCGTGTAGGCATAGGCCGGGTCGGTCAGCTTCGCGAAATTCGCGGGTGTCTGGACCGCATCGCCCGTGAACCCGGGGTTGATGGGCTTGCCGTTCACGCCGCCACGCCGCTGATAGGGATAGTCGCCCTTGCTGCGATACGTGCACGGCTTGTTCGTGCATTCGCGGTACTGGATCACGTCCGCCGTGTGGTTGGCGATGATGTCCATATAGACCTTCATACCGCGCGCATGTGCCGCGTCGACGAACGCGGCGAACTCGGCGTCGCTGCCGAAATGCGGATCGACCTTGGTGAAGTCGGTGATCCAATAGCCGTGATAGCCCGCGCTCTCATGGCCTTTGCCGCCCTGGACCGCCTTGTTCTTGATGATCGGCGCGACCCAGATCGCGGTGACGCCAAGCGACTGGATGTAATCGAGCCGCTGCATCAACCCCTTGAGGTCGCCGCCGTGGTAGAAACCCTTGGACGTCGGATCATAGCCGGTGGTCAGTCGGTCGCCGTTCAACCCGCCCTTGTCGTTGGACGGATCGCCATTCTCGAACCGGTCGGGCAGGACGAAGTAGATCACCTCGTCCTCGGCCTTGCGGGCTCGGACCTGTTCGATCGGGACCGCGGCAGGAACAGCCGCGGGCGCGGCGGCCTGGCCTCCGAGCGCGAGCAGCAATGCCATCGTGATGCTCATGCCGTCACCGGCCCAGTAACGGGAGCGGGCGCGGCGCAGTGGCGCGCGATGAAATCGGCATGGCTTGGCATCTGGGCAACCTCACGGGCGTTGAGCTGGTCGATCGTATCGAGAAATTCCGCGAGATCCGTCGCCGGGATCGCATCGGCGAGCGGATGGTATCCGGCGGGCATCACGCCTTGCCCGGCGAGCACCTGGAACCAGCCGACTTCGGTGAAGAGTTCCTCATGCTCGCGCGTGATGTGGCCGTTGCCGCGCCACAGCGCGAGCTTGGCGGAGAGCGTTTCGGGCAGCGCCTGTTCGCGGCACATCTTCCAGAACGGCTCGCTCCGGTCGTTCGCGTGATAGTGCAGGATGATGAAGTCGCGGATCCGTTCGTATTCGAAATCGCTTTGGCGATTGAACTCGACGCGGTCCGCCTCGGCGATCGTGCGCCCAGGGAGCAGCTTCATCAGCCGTGCGATCGCCGACTGGATCATATGGATGCTGGTGGATTCGAGCGGTTCGAGGAACCCGCCCGACAGCCCGATCGCAACGACGTTGCGGTTCCACATCTTGCGCCGCTTGCCGGTCGTGAACTGGATCGGACGCGGATCTGCGAGCGCTTCCCCGTCGAGCCCGGCAAGCAAGGTCGCCGTCGCCTCGTCGTCGCTCAGATGCTGCGAGGAATAGACCAGCCCGTTGCCGGTGCGATGCTGCAACGGAATGCGCCACTGCCAGCCCGCCGCCTTGGCGGTTGAGCGAGTGTAAGGCGTGAACGCGGCACTGCGCTCGGATGGCACCGCGATCGCACGGTTCGCGGGGAGCCAGTGCGTCCAGTCGTCATAGCCGGTCTTGAGCGTCTGCTCGATCAGCAGTCCGCGAAAGCCGGTGCAGTCGATGTAGAGATCCGCCGATAGCGTCGTGCCGTTTTCGAGCACGACAGCGGAGACGTCGCCGCCCGAATCCTGTTCGACGCGCGCGACCTTGCCCTCGATCCGGTTAATCCCGCGCGTCTCGCTGTAGCGCCGCAAATGCCGCGCATAGAGCCCGGCGTCGAAGTGAAACGCGGACGGCATGTCGGGGAGCACTCGCGCGGTCCGCGCCGGGCCACGCTGCATCCGGTCCGCCAGAGCGGCCTGATTGTTGAGCGAATAGGCGGTCAGGTCCTTGGCAGTGCCAAGCGCCTTCGCCCGCAGCCAATATTGGTGGAACGGCAGCAGCCCGACATCGCGCCCGACATCGCCGAACGCATGCATGTAGCGATGCCCCGGCCGCAGCCAGTCGACAAATTCGATCCCGAGCTTGTACGTCCCCTGCGTCGCGCGGAGGAACGCGTCTTCGTCGAGCCCGAGCGCATCGTTGAACAGCCGGATCTGCGGGATCGTCGCTTCGCCGACGCCGACCGTGCCGATTTCGTCGGACTCGATAAGGTCGATTTCGAACCCGACCTCGAGGAAGCGGGCGAAGGTCGCCGCGGTCATCCATCCGGCAGTCCCGCCACCGACGATGACGATCCTGATCGGTTCAGGCTGCTGAGTCATGGTCGACGTCCCCGCTATTACACGAACAGACAGCAGATCGGCTGGCGACGAAACAGGTTCGTCGCCAGCCGTCGGCTACGTTCAGAACTTGTAGGTGACGCCCACATAATAGTCGCGACCGTAACGCTGGTAATCGATCACCTGGCGCGGATCGTCGTTCTGGTAGGTCACGAACGGACGATCGGTCAGGTTCTTCGCCTGTGCCAGGATCGCGAAGTTCTTGAGCGGTCCGCTCTGGAACTCATACCCGATCTGCGCATCGAGGATCGCCTCGGCCCGCGCCGTCCGGTACGTCGGGTTCGCCGACAGGCCGGCCACTTCGGCAAGGAAGCTCGAGCGGTAGCGATAGTTCGCGCGCGCCTGGAACCCGTGCTTCTCGAAGTAGATCGTCCCGCTGCCGGTCCACGCCGACAGTCCGGGCAGGGTGATCGCCTGGGTCGGATTGCTCGCGTACTTGATCGTCGACTCGGTATAGTTGCCGCTTGCGAAGACGCCGAACCCGTCGAGGAAGGACGTGATCGCCTTGAACGGCAGCGACAGCGTCGCTTCGACACCGAGCACTTCGCCGCGTCCGGTATTGGCAGGCGTCGAGACGTTGCCGGTGGTCTGGCCAGCCGCGATCACCTGCGCCTGCTGCGCGGGCGTCAATGCGGGAAGCAGCCCCGAGAAGTCATACGGCAGCGAGTTGTTCGGATCGACGAAGTCGGTCAGGTGCTTGAAGTAGCCCGACAGCGCGACATAGCCGCCTGCGTTGAAATACTTCTCGAACGACATGTCGATGTTGGTCGACTTGTACGGCTTCAAATTGACGTTGCCGCCGGTCGAGGTGAACACCGGGAACAGGCCGGCGGGCGTCTGGCCGATGTTGGTCAGGTTGATCGCCACGTCCTGCGTGACACGCTCCTGGTCGAGCCGCGGACGGATCATCGTCTGCGATGCGCCCATCTTGACGAAGCCCAGCGGGATCAGTTCGAGCGACATCGTCGCCGAGGGCAGGACGTTGGTGTACTTCACCCCTTGCGACACCGGGGCGATTGTCACCACGCCGTTGACGACACTGGCGATCTGCCCGGTCGAGCTCTGGTCCGAATGAATGACCTGCGTGCCGATCGACCCCTTGAGCGGCTTGTCGCCGACCATCCCGTCGATCGTGACCTTGGCGTAGCCGGTCCAGATCTTCTCGAGCACGACGTTGTCCCGCACCAGCGCGGACGGGCGACCGTCGAACGCCGACTGCAGCGTGTTGTTGTACAGCGACAACGGATCGAGCGTCAGCATCTGCGGAATGCCGAGATAGCCGAGCGCGACGTTGGTCCCGAGCAGCGCGTCCGCGGGGACGGTGCTGCTGAGCGGCGAACCGCTCGCCACGGTGCAGTTCGTGCCACCACCCGGCGGGCACAGGAAGTAGGACGTGTACGCGCTGGTCTTCTTGCGCTGGCTGTAGTTGACGCCGGCTTCCCAACCCTTGACGACGCTGTCCGAGAACTCGCCGTTGAGGTTCGCGCGGAGCGACTTTAGATCGTCCTTGAAGCTCGGCCGGTTGAGGAAGCCCGTCTGGACGACCTGCTGGTTGCCGTTGTTGCCCCATCCTTGCGGATCGGTCAGCTTGAACACGTTGGTGTCGGTATAGTCGAGCGTCGGCGCGAAGGTGTAGGTGCCGTTGCCGTTCTGCTTGACCGTGACGGTGTCGGCAACGCCGGTCTTCGAGAAGCCGGTGCCGGTGTTGGTTTCGAGCAGGAAGTCGGTGCGGTCCGCATGGCTCCAGCTGGCGTCGACGTTGAGGTGGATCGTGTCGGTCAGCTTGAGGTCGTTGTTCCAACCGAGCGAGTAATTGTCCGCCTTGCGCTGGTTATAGTCGTTGCGCTGCACGCCGAAGACGTTGCCGAACGTTGCCTGGGTGGCGAAACCGTTCGCGCTCGTCACGTTCGACACGGTCGTGCCGTTCGCAGTGCCTGCGCTAGCGAGCTGGCCACCGAGCGGGAACTCGATCCCGCGCAGGATCTGCGTTTCCTCGAAATGCGAATACAGCGCGTCGAAGGTCGAATGGAACGTGTCGGACGGCCGCCACTCGATCGTTGCGACGCCGCCGAAGCGCTTCAGCTTGTTCGACTGGACATAGGGCTTCGCGCCGTTGACGAGGAACGGATCGGCATCCGTGCCGGTGCCGCTATAGCCCCACGCGTTGTAGCGCTCGTTCTGCGACGGCGTCTGCGTCGCGGACAGGCCGAGCGCGATCCCCAGCGTGTCGCCCGCGAACTTGTCGACATAGGTCGCCGACGCGCGATAGCCGTAGCGCGTGCCGTCGGGGTTGAGCTTGTCGATCCCGTTCATCTGGCCGCGCGCGCTGACCGCGAGGATGCGCTTGCCCTGGTCGAGCGGGCGCAGCATCCGCAGGTCGACCGTGCCGGCGATACCGGCCGCGATCAGCGAGGCGTCCGCCGACTTGTAGACGTTGACGTTCTTGAAGAATTCCGACGGATATTGGTCGAACTCGACGCCGCGATTGTCCCCCGTCGTGACCTGCTCGCGCCCGTTGAGCAGCGTGGTCGAGAAGTCGGGGCCGAGGCCGCGGATCGACAGGCGCTGGTCGCGGCCCTCGAGCCGCTGCGCGGTGACGCCGGGAAGACGCGCGAGCGAGTCCGCGATCGACACGTCGGGCAGCTTGCCGACGTCCTCGGCGGAAACGGAGTCGACGATCAGTACCGACTGGCGCTTGATCTTCGCCGAGCTGGCAAGACCTGCGCGGATGCCGGTGACGACGATGTTCTCGTCGACGGTCGCGGCAGCAGCTTCGGCCGGGGTCTCGGCGGGCGCGGCGGGTGCCGGCGTCGGCTCGGCCTGGGTCGTCGTCGCCTCGACCTGCGCCTTGGCGGTCGGGTTGGCGTTGGCGGTCGTTGCTGCGTCCTGCGCAAACGCGACGCCTGGCGTAACAAGCGCAGCGGCAAGCGCGATCACGCTCACACGGCGGCCGATCAACGTCTCGGACAGCAGGCGTGCGGGTGCGGTCGCGCTCATGGCGCGGCTCATCGCTTGTTCGGTCATTTGGTGGCGTTCCCTTTCGAGCGGGCCCAGCCCGCAGATCCTCACGTACAGTTTCGTCGACGTCGTGATTCAGCGTCGATTGCCCTGGCGCTGCTATATTTCGAACGGGGAGTTTGCAGAAGGATCGGGCATACGTATTCTCGAAAGGCTTTCCGGTGTAGCGTGTCCGCGCACGTCGGCATCAGGGCGGGCGCTTATCTGGACGGTTGCAACGATGGCGAGACGGCCGACTTCCCTTGATATCGCACAGCTCGCCGGCGTGTCGCAGCCGACGGTTTCGCGCGCTTTACGGGGGGTTAAGACGGTTAACCCGCAGACCCGGGCGCGGATCGAGGCGATCGCGCGGAAGCTCAATTATGCGGTCGACAAGAACGCGTCGAGCCTGCGGAGTCAGGCCACGCATACGCTTGCATTGCTCTTCTTCGAGGAAGCGGCGGAAGAGGATGGTGCTATAAACCCATTCTTTTTATCGATGCTGGGGTCGATCACGCGGGCGTCGGCCAAGGCTGGTTACGACCTGCTGATCTCGTTCCAGCAGTTGTCGGGCGACTGGCACGTCGATTATCAGGACAGCCACAAGGCCGACGGGATCATCCTGCTCGGCTATGGCGATTACGATACGTATCGCGTGCGGCTCGATCATCTCGCCGAGCAAGGATCGCATGTCGTCCGCTGGGGCGCAGTGGGGACGGGGCCCGGTGCGATCACGGTTGGGTCGGACAATCGCGACGGTGGCGCACAGGCGACCGCGCACCTGATCGCCCGCGGTCGGCGACGGATTGCATTTCTGGGTACGGCGGACAGCCGCTATCCCGAAGTCGAGGAGCGGTATCGCGGGTATTGCCAGGCCCTCGCCGAAGCGGGGCTGGAGGTCGACGCGACGTTGCGAGTCGATGCGCTGACGCTCGAGGACTCGGGGCTGGAAGCGATCGCGGAATTGTCGCGGCGCGGTGCTTCCTACGACGCGATCTTCGCCGCAAGCGACAGCATCGCGATCGGTGCGATGCGCGCGCTGGCGGCGGCGGGGCGGCGGGTGCCGGACGACGTCGCGATCGTCGGCTTCGACGATATTCCGTCCGCGTCGCTGACCAGCCCGCCGCTCTCCACGGTCGCGCAGGATGCGCGGCAAGCGGGGGAGGTGCTCGTCGCGACACTGCTGGCGCGGCTGCACGGCGACGCGGTCACCCCCGCGCCGCTTGCGACGCGGTTGGTCGTGCGGGCGAGTAGCGGGGGGTAGGACGGCGCTATCGGGGGGAGCAGCGCCAGACGCGGTACCCCCTTTCTACTGCTTCCCCGGCGAAGGCCGGGGCCCAGGAGGTGCGCAGAAGTTCGCTGCGCTGCGCCCAGTTTGAAAAACCTGTCCTTCTGGGCCCCGGCCTCCGCCGGGGAAGCGTTAGTCAGGGGGGCTGGTGGTGCGGGCAAGTCGCGGTGGGTAGGGCGGGGGGTGCCGACGGGGTCAGTCGTACCGACGCGCGAGTTTCGGCGTTCAAGTCCCGCAACTTCTACTGCTTCCCCGGCGAAGGCCGGGGCCCAGGAGTAGCGCAGAAGTTCGCTGCGCTGCGCCCAGTTTGAAAAGCCTGTCCTCCTGGGCCCCGGCCTCCGCCGGGGAAGTGCAAAAGGGTGTAGTGGTAAGCAAGCACAACCCACCCACCACCCTCATTCGTCAAACAAGAACACATTCAACGTCAACCGCCCCACCAGCGGATCCCCGCTCAACACCACCTCGGGCGGCAGATCCGCGCAGTGCAACGTGTTTCCCGCATAGACCAAAGCGCGATTATACGCCCCCGGCTGCACCTCGATCCGCTCGTACAGCGGCGTATCGCCCGCGATATACGCGGCCTCGGGCATTCCGTTCGCCCGCACCCCGTCCGCGAGCGCGCCCTTGAACCGGTCCAGCCGCGCCGCGTCCACGCTCTCGAACCCCGTCTCGCGCTGGCGGTAGAAGGCCGTTCCACCCTGCACGCCATGCCCGAGAAACAACAGCACCGCGATCCGGCGCGCTTCCACCCCGTCGAAATGCGGCAACCGCTGGATTGGCGCGAGCCGCGCAGGATCGGTCGTGACGAGCGAATAATAGGCCTCCGACACGCGCGGTGCCGGGTCGAGCCCGAAATGCTCGGCCAGCAAGGGGGCCACCTTGCGCCGGATCGTCTCCGCCAGCCGCGGCGGCACTTCGGCGCGGACACCCGGGTAATGCGGCCCGATCTCGCCCATCCGCAGGGACGCCGCGTCTTCGCGCAGCATTTCGGGATCGGGCCAGAAATCGTCGATCACCAGCAGCGGATTCTGTTCCCGGCCCTGCCGGTGGAGGCGTGGAGTCTGCATCAGCCGCGTCTTGGAACCGCACGGGGCCGTCATGCAAGCCTTGCCCTGACCCACTGTCCCACGCTGCATTCGTATGCATCGCGCGGTGCCCTTGTGCGCGCCGCGGCTTGTCGGCACTCAGGCCCGCGACAAGCTCGGCCGTCGTGACGAACCGGGCATGAGAGGGACGACGTGAACGAAAAACCGGTGCAGGGCTTCGGCGGCCTGTGGAACATCAGCTTCGGCTTCTTCGGGATCCAGATCGGCTTCGCGCTCCAGAACGCGAACATGAGCCGCATCTTCCAGACGCTCGGCGGATCGCTCGACGACCTGTCCTATCTGTGGATCGCCGCCCCGCTCACCGGGCTGCTCGTCCAGCCGATCATCGGCCATTACAGCGACCGGACGTGGAACCGCTTCGGCCGTCGTCGGCCGTATTTCTTCGCAGGCGCGGTGCTTGCGGCGCTGGCGTTGTTCGTCATGCCCGAGGCCAGAGCATTATGGCTGGCGGCGCTGACCTTGTGGGTGCTCGACGCCTCGATCAACGTGTCGATGGAGCCGTTCCGCGCGTTCGTCGGCGATATGTTGCGCAAGGATCAGCATAGCGCCGGTTACGCGCTGCAGACCGTGTTCATCGGGGCGGGGGCCGTCGTCGGCTCGATCTTCCCGTTCGTGCTCGCGCATCTCGGCGTGTCGGAAACCGCACTCGACGGCGTGCCCGATACGGTGCGGTTCAGCTTCTGGGCGGGGGGGGTCGCGCTGTTGCTCGCGGTGTTGTGGACCGTCGGCAGTACGCGCGAATACAGTCCCGAACAGATGGCGTCGTTCGGCGAGCGCGATGCCGCCGAGGATCTCGCTCAGCCGATGCGCGCGCTCGCCGCGCGCGGGCTCGGACGAAGCGCGGCGTGGATCGCGGCGGGCGTTGCGATCCTCATCGCGGTGCCGGCGCTCGCGTTGCAGAAGGAAGTCTATCTGCTCGGCGGGCTGCTGATTGCTTACGGCCTCGCGAGCGCGATCGCGATCCGGCGCGCACGGAGCGGCGATACCGACAATGCGCTGAGCATGATCGTGGGCGACTTTTCGGCGATGCCCGTGGTGATGAAACGCTTGGCGCTGGTGCAATTCTTCAGCTGGTCCGCGCTGTTCATCATGTGGATCTATTCGACCCCGGTCGTCGCGCAATATGCGTTCGGATCGAGCGATCCCACCAGCGCGGCGTATAACGCTGCGGGGGACTGGGTCGGCGTCCTGTTCGCGGTCTATAACGGCGTCGCCGCGCTGATCGCGTTGCTCGTGCTCCCGCGCGTCGCCGCTAAAATTGGCAAGGTGCGGACGCATATCGCGGGCCTGCTGTGCGGGGCCGCCGCCTTCGCCAGCTTCTTCGTCATCCGCGACCCGCACTGGCTGATCCTCAGCGAAGTCGGCGTCGGAATCGCCTGGGCGTCGATCCTCGCCATGCCCTATGCGATCCTCGCGTCCAGCCTGCCGCAAGCGAAGCTCGGAATTTACATGGGGCTTTTCAACGTGTTTATCGTCATTCCGCAGTTGCTCGTGGCAACCGTGATGGGGTCGGTGCTGCGCGCTTTCTTCCCGACCGAGCCGATCTGGACGATGGCCGTGGGGGCGGCAGTGATGGCGCTGGCCGCACTTGCGATGCTGCGCGTTCCCGATACCGACGAGGCTTGAGGCGGGCGAAACCACCGCTTTCCCGCGCGCAAGAATTGGCGCGGGGGACGCTAGCGCATTTTCGCTGCGCATGCCGGGCCGACGCTTTATAGGGGGCGCCAGCACCGCCGCATCAATCTGGGATCCCCGCCTTTTGCCCCCGCCAACGACCATCTTCGAACGCCAGTCGCGGCTCGCGCAGGACCTCGGCGCGATCAATCTGGGGCAGGGCTTCCCGGACATGGCGCGCATCGGCCACGGCCCTGCCGAGCTCCTCGATGCCGCCGCCCGCGCGCTGACCGAGCGATCGAGCCAATATCCGCCGATGCGCGGCCTTCCTGCGCTGCGGTCCGCGATCGTGGACTATTACGAGCGCGAACAGAGGCTTGCAGTCACAACCGACGAAGTCGTCGTAACCTCCGGCGCGACCGAGGCGCTTGCCGCGGTGTTGCTCGCGCTGGTTCGGCCCGGTGACGAAGTCGTTCTCGTCCAGCCGTTATACGACGCATATCTCCCGCTCGTGCGACGCGCAGGTGGGGTCGCGCGGCTGGTCGACCTTACACCCCCCGACTGGCACCTGCCGATCGCGGCGCTCGCCGAGGCGATCACCGACAAGACCGCGGTATTGCTGCTCAACACCCCCAACAACCCGACCGGCAGCGCGATCGGCGCGGCGGACTGGGCCGAGATCGCCGAGCTGTGCGTGCGGCACGACGTCACGCTGATCTGCGACGAAGTGTGGGAGGCGATGATGTTCGAGGGCGAGCACGTCTCGCCGATGACGATCCCCGCACTGCGCGACCGGACGGTCAAGATCGGATCGGCGGGCAAGATCTTCTCGCTCACGGGGTGGAAGGTCGGCTGGGCGATCGCCGCGCCGCCGCTTGCCGACGCAATTGCCGCGACGCATCAGTTCCTCACCTTCACCACCGCGACCCCGCTGCAATGGGCGGTCGCGGAAGGGCTGGCGCTTCCGTCCGAATGGCATGCGGAGCACCGCGACATCTACCGACAGGCGCGCACTTTCCTCGCCGAGCGACTGGCTGCGGCTGGCTATGCGGTGATGCCGGGCGAAGCGACGTGGTTCCTGATCGTCGATCTCGCTGGCTCGGGAATAGCGCTGGGTGACGAGGACTTCGCGCACCGGCTGCTGGTCGAGGCAGGGGTCGCGACGATCCCCGTCTCCGCCTTCTATGCCGAGCGCGCACAGACGGGCTATGTCCGCTTCTGTTTCGCCAAGGACGAGACAACGCTGGCGCTTGCCGCCGAGCGGGTCGCCGATTTCCGCAAGAAGCTCCTCGCATGACGTTCGACGAAGCCACCGATGCGATCATCGCAGCGGGCAACCGGCTCGACCGCGCCGGTCTCGCGCCCGCGACCGCGGGAAACTATTCGGTGCGTCTGCCGGATGGAACGCTCGCGCTGACCGTTTCCGGCGGCCACAAGGGGCGGCTCGCGCCCGAACAGATCATGCGCGCCACCGCCGAGGGCGTCTCGCTCGACGGCAAGCGCCCGTCCGCCGAGACGTTGCTCCATTGCCTGATCTACGCGGTCGATCCGGGGGCGGGGGGGATCCTCCACACCCATTCGGTGCCGGGTGTCGTGCTCAGCCGCGCGCTTGGCGGCGCGCGCGAGATCGTGTTCGACGGCTATGAACTGCTCAAGATCTTCCCCGGCGTCGACACGCACGAGGCGCGCGTCGCGATCCCGCTGGTCGAGAACAGCCAGGACATGGCAGCGATGGCCGAGATCCTGCGGCCGCTGCTGGTCGCGCAGACGCCGATCGCCCCCGCCTTCTACATTCGCGGCCACGGGCTGTACGCCTGGGGCTGCACGATCGCCGAAGCCGAACACGTGACCGAAGCGGTCGAGTATCTGCTCGCCTGCGAGTGGGAAACGCTCAAACTCGAAAGGTGCGGAGCATGACGACGCTGACCCTCTACGATCTGGCGGCCCCTCATGCGGTGCGATCGGAAACAACCGATGCCGGCGAGATCGCGACCCGGCTGGCCCCGCTCGGCATCACCTTCGAACGCTGGGCGGCGAGCGTCACCTTGCCCGAGGACGCAAGCGACGCCGACGTGATCGCGGCGTATCGCGACGACATCGACCGGCTGATGGAGCAGGGTGGCTATCGCTCGTGCGACGTCATCCGCCTGCTTCCCGACAATCCTGCGCGCGAGACGTTGCGCACCAAGTTCCTCGACGAGCATACCCACGGCGAGGATGAAGTCCGCTTCTTCGTCGAGGGATCGGGCGTCTTCTACATCCGCGGCGACGACGCGGTCTATGCGCTGGAATGCACCCGCGACGATCTGATCGCAGTGCCCGAGGGCACGCGCCACTGGTTCGACATGGGGCCGGCCCCGCGCTTTACCGCGATCCGCCTGTTCGCCGAACCCGACGGCTGGGTCGCCAGCTTCACTGGCGACACGATCGCGCGCGGTGTGCCGCTGTACGCGGGGGCCGCGTGACCATCCGCGCGATCGTCACCGATATCGAGGGCACGACGTCGAGCATCGCGTTCGTCCACGACGTGCTGTTCCCATATGCCCGCGCGCGTCTGGCGGCGTTCGTTACCGATAATGCCGACCGGCTCGCTGCCGAACTGCAGGCCGTGCGCGATGCGGCGCGGGAACCGGCGCTCGACGTGCGGGGCGCGATCGAGCAGTTGCTGGAATGGCAGGACGAAGACCGCAAGATCGCCCCGCTCAAGACGATCCAGGGGATGATCTGGGCGCAAGGCTATGCCGACGGCAGCCTGATCGGCCATGTCTATCCCGATGCGATCACGGGCCTGCAGCGCTGGCACGCGCAGGGCCTGCCGCTGTACGTCTATTCCTCCGGGTCGGTCGCGGCGCAGAAACTGCTGTTCGCGCACACCGCGGCGGGCGACCTGACGCCGATGTTCTCGGGCTATTTCGACACCGCCGTCGGTGCCAAACGCGACGCGGCATCCTATCGCACGATCGCCGACCGCATCGGCCTTTCCGCCGCGGAAGTCCTGTTCCTCTCCGACATCGCGGAGGAACTCGCGGCGGCGTCTGCCGCGGGGATGCAGGTCACGCTGCTCGCGCGCGATACGCCCGACGAAACCAGTGCCTATCCCGTCGCGACCAGCTTCGACACGATCCTCCCCGAACAGGTGACCGCATGATCCTCGCCGGAACCCGGACGCGCTCGATCTGGGTCAATCCCGATGGCTGGAGCGTCGGAATCTTCGACCAGCGCAAGCTCCCCTGGTCGGTCGAGCCGATGCGCCTGACGACCGCCGACGAGTGCGCGCACGCGATCGCCGACATGGCGACGCGTGGTGCGCCGTTGATCGGGGCGGTCGCAGCGTACGGGCTCGCACTGGCGCTGCGCGTGGATGCGGGCGACGAAGCACTCGACCGTGCCTATCGCCAGTTGCTTGCAACGCGCCCGACCGCGGTCAATCTGAAATGGGCGCTCGACCGGGTCCGCGCGGTCGTGACCCGCATGCCTGAACAGGATCGAGCCGCTGCCGCCTACGCCGATGCAGCAGCCCTATGCGACGAGGATGTCGCAATCAACGAGGCGATCGGTCGCGCCGGGCTCGAGATCCTCAAGGATCTGGCCGCGCGGAACCCCGACAGGCCGCTCAACATCCTGACGCATTGCAACGCGGGCTGGCTCGCGACGGTCGACTGGGGCACCGCGACCGCGCCGCTCTACATGGCGCACGATCTCGGCATTCCGCTCCACGTCTGGGTCGACGAAACCCGCCCCCGCAACCAGGGCGCACTCACCGCGCTCGAACTGGCGGGGCACGGCGTGCCGCACAGCTATATCGTCGACAATGCCGGCGGGCTGCTGATGCAGCGCGGGCAAGTCGATCTCGTCATCGTCGGCACCGACCGCGTCACCCGCAACGGCGACGTCTGCAACAAGATCGGGACGTATCTGAAAGCGCTGGCGGCGCACGACAACGGCATCCCGTTCGTGGTCGCGCTCCCGTCCTCCACCTACGATGCGAACACCGCCGACGGGGCGTCGGTCCATGTCGAGGAACGCGTCGCCAGCGAAGTCCTGTCGGTCGAAGGCCCGGATCAGGACGGCGTGTTGCGGCGCATCGCGGTGACCGCGTCCCCCGCCGCGAACCCCGCGTTCGACATCACCCCGGCGCGCCTGGTCAGCGAGTACATCACCGACAAGGGCCGGATCGTCGGCGCGGCCGCACTCGCGGAGGCGTTCGGCGGATAGGCTGGGCCGTCATCCCCGCGCAGGCATGGCCTCTCCAAAACCATCGCTGTTCTCCCGCGAAGGCGGGAGTCCAGGAGTCGCGTGAGCCGGAAGCCGTTGTTCCGCTCGTCCCTGGATTCCCGCTTTCGCGGGAAAACAGTCAATGACGGTTCCGTAACCCAATCTTCGCAGAGTCCCGCCTGCGCGGCAACGCCGATCGTCTATCGCACGGAACCCCCATCACCCCCCGTAGCGCACCTCGATCTCATCGAACCGCTTCCACCGAAACACCGCCCAACTGACGATCCAGCACAAGGCGAACACCCCGATGATCCCGAAACCGAGCAGGTTGAACCGCCCCCCCAGATCGCTCGCCGCAGACCAGACGCCGCCGTGCAACCCCAGCTTGTCCGCGATCAGCGCGAGCGTCTCGATCCCGCCGATCACGATCGCCACGAACGCGGAAACCGCAGTGATCGTAATGTTGTAGTAGAGCTTGCGGATCGGCTTGACGAACGCCCACTCATACGCGCCGAGCATCAGAATGCCGTCGGTCGTATCGACCAGCGCCATCCCCGCCGCGAACAGCGCGGGCAGCACCAGCACCGGCCCCAAAGCAAAATCGTGCGCCGCCTGCGCCGCCGACAACCCCAGGATCGCAACCTCGGTCGCCGTGTCGAACCCCAGCCCGAACAGGAACCCAAGCGGCGCCATATGCCAGCTCCGCGACACCAGCCGGAACAGCGGACGGAAGATGCGCGACAGCAATCCGCGCCCGCCCAGCAGCATGTCGAGATCCTCGTCGACATAGGCGCCCCCGCTGCGCACATGCTGGAACGTCCGCCAGACCGAGCGCAGGATGACCAGGTTCATCGCGGCGATGGTGAACAGGAACGCCGCCGACACGATCGTCGCGATCACCCCGCCGCTCGCCTTCAGCGCCTCGAACCCCGACAGCGCCGAGGCCGTGAACGCAACCGCGACCGAGGCCAGCAGGATGATCATGCTGTGCCCGATCGCGAACCAGAAGCCGACCGCCATCGGTCGCTGCCCGTCCTGCATCAGTTTGCGCGTGACGTTGTCGATCGCGGCGATGTGATCCGCATCGACCGCGTGGCGCAACCCCAGCCCCCAGGCGAGCAGCGCGGTGCCCAGCATCAGCGGCTGCGCGTGGAACAGCGCGAGCGCCCAGATCCACGCGCCGACGTTCGCGCCGATCAGCAGGACGTACAACAGCCCGATCCGCCGCCTGAGCGTCGGGCGGTCGATCGGAGACGGCACCGGGGACGCGGCGGGCGTGTGCGGGCGATCATGCTTCGACAAGATAGCCCTCCGGTGGCGTGCGCGCGATGAAGTGGCCCTTGATGCCCTGCGGCCAGTCCTTGAACGGTACGCGCCCCTCCGCGCTGTCGGCGTAATGGACCGCGTAATCGAGGATCGCGCGCGCCGCGTCCGCATCGGGGGTGAAGCGCCCGAGCAGATAGCCGACCTTGCCGGGCGCGCGCAGGTGCACCGAGCAATGCTCGCTGCACGAGAACAGGCACGGCATTTGCTGGATCGCGACATCGGCATAGCGGGGATCGGCGGCCTTCGCGGCCTCCAGCGCCGCCACCAGCACAGCGCCACCACGCACGCCGTCGGCGTCCTCGCGGGCGTCTGCGGAAACGCGGCAGGTGTTGCACGCGACGACGGAAAGGGCCTTCTCGACCGGGATCAGCATGGGGTTCGTTCCAATGGGATGAAGGGAAGGGAGGTCATCGTTCCAGCGTCCGGACTGCGACCGGCTCGCGCGCTTGCCAGCCGCGCCGCTCGAGTTCGGGAATGTCGGAAGGGTTCAGCGGATAGCCGAGACACAGGAGCGCGATCAGGCTCCACTGCGGCGGCACGTCGAGCAGTTCGGTGACGACGGATGGCTCGAGGATCGATACCCAACCGAGCCCGATCCCCCGCGCCCTTGCCGCCAGCCACAGCGTGTGGATCGCCATCACGGTCGAATAGCGCAGCATCTCGGGCATCGTGATGCGGCCGAGCTTATGGCCCGCATCGGGGTCCTCGTCGCAGAACACCGCGATCAGCTCGGGCGCTTCGAGAATGCCGTGCAGCTTGAGGGCGCGATAACGGTCCCGGCGCACCGCGTCGGGGATTGCGGAGGCGGCCTTCGCGGACACGTCATCGACATGTGCGGCGATCGTCTCGCGGAGCGGCAGCGAACGGATCCGCACGAACCGCCAGGGTTGCGCATTGCCCACCGACGGCGCGAGCGCCGCGGTTTCGAGCAAGCCCTGTATGACTGCCTCCGACAACGGGCGCGGGTCGAAATGCCGGACGTCCCGGCGCCAGCGCAGCAGCGTTTCGAAGCGATCGGCGAACTCCGGATCGAACTCGGGCGCGGTCATGCCGCCACCCCGCGGCGCAAGAGATACGTGTCCATGATCCAGCCATGATCAGCGCGCAGCATCGCTCGGCGCGCGACGATTGTGCTCGCGACCTCGGCCAGAGGCCCGGCGATCAGCGTCTCGTGCGGCATCCCCAGATACGCACCCCACCAGATCGTGATCCCGCCCGGATCGAGCGTGGTGAACGTACACTCCCCGTCGAGCATTACCGCCAGCGTATCGACGCCATCGGGCCAACCTTCCGCCCGCAACCGCCGCCCGGTCGTGATCAGGACCGGCGCACCGAGCCTATTGAGCGGGATCGCGTGCGCCGCGGTCAGCGCCTGCAAGCTGGTAATGCCGGGGATGACCTTTACGCGAAGCGCGATCCCTTCCGCCCGCAGCCGCTCCGCGATCCGCAAGCTGCTGTCGTAGAGCGACGGATCGCCCCAGACGAGCAGTGCCAGCCTGCCACCATCCGGAAGCTGCGCGGCGATCTGCATTGCCCAGCACGCAGCGATCGCGTCATGCCAGTCGTCCACCGCGGCGAAGTAGGGCCCCGCGCCGTCACGCTCCGGCAAGTCGAACTCGACCACCCGCGTCGCCCCCGTCAACACGCGCGCGCAGATCTCCCGCCGCAACACGATCAAGTCCGCCGCCGCTTCACGCTTGCGCGGGAGGAGGATCACGTCGGCGGCGTTCATCGCGGCTTCCGCGGCCCGCGTCAGATGGTCCGGATTGCCCGTGCCGATCCCGATCAGGTGGAGGTCGATGACGGGGCGCTCAGGCATCGGGCGCGATCAGGTGGAAGAAGGTGCCCGTCACCCGGGCGCGATACGATCCCGTCTCGGCCACTGCGGTCCCCTCCGCATCGACGACATGCGCCAGCGCCGGGTCGGGCTGGTCGAGGATCGTCGAGTAATGGAACTCATGCCCCCGCAGCGCGGTGCCGACGGGCGCACCCGCCATCGGCGCGACCAGCGTCGCATGGCGATAGCCGAGATGCATCTTGCGCCGCTCATAGCTCGTCACCAGCCCGAGCAGCCCCGCCATCGCGTGCCGCACACCGTCCGCGTCGATCAGCCCCTGGCCGAGCGCCATATAGCCGCCGCACTCGCCGTGGACCGGTCGCGTCTGCGCGTGCGCGATTAGTCCCGCCCGGAAATGCTCGGCGGCGGCAAGCCGTCCGGCATGGAGTTCGGGATAGCCGCCGGGCAGCCACACCAGATCCGCATCTGCCGCCGGCGCCTCGTCGTCCAGCGGCGAGAAAGGCAGGATCTCCGCCCCTGCGTCGCGCCACCCGGCGAGCATGTGCGGATAAACGAACGAAAACGCCGCATCCTGCGCCAGCGCGATCCGTTGGGCGGGTGGCGCGAGACGGGGCGCTTCCACCGCCTCGATCGGGTCGCCGACCGCGCGTGCCGCTCCGCGCAACGCGTCCAGATCGACATGATCACGCAGGAACGTCGCATAGTCCGCGATCCGCGCGTCGAGATCGGGGTGTTCGGACGCCTGGACCAGCCCGAGGTGCCGCTCGGGCAGCTTGAGGTCGCCCCGCCGCGGCAGCGCCCCGAACACGCGAAGCCCCACCGCCGCCATCCCGCTGCGCGCCAGCCGCTCGTGGCGCGGGCTAGCGACCCGATTGAGGATCACGCCCGCAATCTCGACGTCCGGATCGTAGCGTGCGAAGCCCAGTGCCGTGGCGGCGGCGGATTGCGCCTGGCCCGACACGTCGATCACCAGTACCACCGGCCAGCCCATCCGGCGCGCGACATCCGCGCTCGCCCCGTTCCCGGTCGCGCCCGGGGTCGCCACGCCGTCGAACAGCCCCATCGATCCTTCCGCCAGCACCAGATCGGCATCGCTCGCCTTCGCGCCGAGCCCATGCAGCATCCCCGCCGCCATCGCCCAGCTATCGAGGTTGAACGACGGTCGCCCGCTCGCTGCGCGGTGAAAGGCGGGGTCGATGTAGTCGGGGCCGCTTTTGAACGGCTGTACCCGCAGCCCAGCATCGCGAAACGCCCGCAGCAGCCCGAGCATCACCGTGGTCTTGCCGGTACCCGAGGCGGGGGCGGCGATCATCAGGCCGGGCGTCATGCCTCGCTCCCCGCAAACCGAGACTGCGGCGTGGTGGGGCGAAATCTGCGGTCGTACTCCGCTGCATACAGGCTGCTTTCGCCGAAATCGCCAGGGGCCAGCACGCGCCCGACCAGGATCAGCGCGGTCCGCTCCGGCCCGTCCGCCGCCGCCGCGACGATCGTCGCCAGCGTCGCGCGGACGATCCGCTCGTCCGGCCAGCTCGCCCGCCACACGATCGCCACCGGGCAATCCGCGCCGTAGGCCGGGATTAACTCCGCGACGACCTTGTCGAGCAAGTGGATCGACAGATGGATCGCCAGCGTCGCGCCCGTCGCCGCGAAGGCGGGCAGCGCCTCGGCATCGGGCATCGCGCTCGCGCGGCCCGAGGTGCGGGTCAGGACGACCGACTGGGTCAGCCCGGGCAGCGTCAGTTCCGCCTCCAGCGCCGCCGCCGCCGCCGCGAAAGCCGGCACGCCGGGCGTGATGCTCACCGGGATCCCCAGCGCGCGCAGGCGGCGCAGTTGCTCGCCCATCGCCGACCAGATCGACAGGTCCCCCGAATGCAGCCGCGCAACGTCGTGCCCCGCCGCGTGCGCCGCCGCGATCTCGGCGATGATCTGGTCGAGCGACAAAGGTGCTGTGTTGACGATCCGCGCCCCCGCCGGACAATGGTCGAGCAGCGCCGCGGGCACCAGCGACCCCGCATACAGGCACACCGGCGACCCGGCGATCCGGTCGCGCCCGCGCAGCGTGAGCAGGTCGGGCGCGCCGGGCCCCGCGCCGATGAAGTGAACGGTCATGTGCTGGGTCCTTCTGCGATGGCACAGGTCGCCATCCGATCGGGGGAAATGCAGCGCCGCACGATCAGTCGTGCGCCGGTCCCGGCCGCGGCGAGGGCTGCGGCTTCGGCAACGCTCCCGGTACCGCGCGCGGCGAGACTGGCGCGCGACTGCGTCGGCGTGACGACGTGGAGTAGGCGTTCGGGTGGAAGCGCGATCAGCGCGATCCCGCGTGCGGCGGCGAGCGGGGCGAGCAGGGGGGCCTTGTCGGCAACCGTCGCCAGCGCGGTGACACGCCGCTGCCCAAGCTCCACCTGCACCAGCGCCGCCTCACACGCCGCCAGCGTCGCCGCACGCCGGAACCCGAAGCCCGCGACGATCACAGCGTCACGCTCCACTGCACGATCGGATAATGCGCCCGCCACCCACGCCGCGTGCCGATCGGCGCGACCTCGGACAATGCGATGCGAAGCAGGTCGCCGCCCTTCAGGCCCTGCCACAGCGCCAGTAGCGCCTCGGACTCGAGCGTCACCGCATTGGCGACCAACCGCGTGCTGGCCGGAAGGTTTGCCCACAGCCAACCAAGCATCGCTGCCGACACCCCCCCACCAATGAACACCGCATCGGGGAAGGAATGCCCCGCCAGCCCCTCCGGCGCGCGCGCCACGACGACGCCCAGCCGATCCACGCCCAGCGCATCGGCATTGCCCCGCATCCGGTCCGCGCGCACCGGATTCGTCTCGAACGCCACCGCCTGCGTCGTCGGATGTGCGAGCAGCCACTCGATCGCGATCGACCCGGACCCGGCTCCAATATCCCACAAGGTCTCGAACGGACGCGGTGCAAGCGCGGACAAGGTCAGTGCGCGCACCGGGCGCTTGGTGATCTGCCCGTCATGCGCGAACCAGGCATCGGGCCGCCCAGCAGCGGTCGGAACCACCGCGCCCGCGCCCCTCACCAGCACTCCCACCGCCACCGGATGCGCGATATCGCCCAGCGCGAACCCCGCCGCCGTCACGCGCCGAACCCGCTCCCGCGGTCCCCCAAGCGCTTCCAGCACCCACAGGTCGCTCTCGCCAAACCCCAGTTCCGCCAGATACCGCGCCAGCGCCGCCACCGCCGCGCCGTCGCGCAACAGCACGATCGCGCGAACCCCCGGCGCCACCACGGTGCGCAACCGCGCAAGCGGCGCGGCATGAAGCCCGAGGCACGCGGTCGTCTCGATCGCCCACCCCAGTCGTGCCGCCGCCAGCGCGAAGGTAGAGGGCACCGGATGCGCAACCCATTCGCCAGCCGCAAGCGTCCGCGTCACCACCGATCCCGCCCCGAACCAGAACGGATCGCCCGACACCAGCACCACCACCCGCCGCCCCCGCCGCGCCAGCAGCGGTGCGATCCCGTCCGCGAACGGCACTGGCCACGGGACAACGTCCGCCGCCAGATCGGCCAGCACATCGGCCAACAGCGCAAGATGCCGCGCCGCCCCCGTCACCCATTCCGCGCGGGCAAGTGCATCGCGGCTTGCCGCGGACAGCCCGGCTGGTCCATCCTCGCCGATCCCGACGATCGTCAGCCACGCTTCCCCGAGTTCATCCGCCATGCCGAACATCCTGATCCTCGGCGGCACGACCGAGGCGAGCGCGCTCGCGCAGGTGGTCGCCGCACGCGGGCTGCGCGCCACGCTGAGCTACGCCGGGCGCGTCGCCAGTCCCAAGCCGCAACCCATCGCCGTCCGCATCGGCGGGTTCGGCGGCGTCGCAGGCCTGACCAAGTATCTGCGGGACGAGGCGATCACGCATCTGGTCGACGCGACCCATCCCTTCGCCGCGCAGATGAGCCGCAACGCGGTCCTCGCCGCCACAGCCGCCACCGTGCCGCTGATCGCGCTGACCCGCGCCGCCTGGACCCCCGAACCCGGCGATAGGTGGCACACCGTGCCCGATGTCGCTGCGGCGGTAGCGTCGCTTGCAGGCGCGCGGCGAAACGTCATGCTCGCGCTCGGACGGATGCACGTCGCCGCCTTCGCCGCGCAACCGCAGCACCGCTACCTCCTGCGCTACGTCGATCAGCCCGAAGCACCGCCGCCGCTCCCCGATCACCACATCGTCGTCGATCGCGGCCCGTTCACCGCCGCGGGCGACGAAGTGCTGCTCCGCGCCCACGCGATCGATCTGGTCGTGTGCAAGAACGCGGGCGGCAGCGGCGCGCAGGCCAAGCTGGTCGCCGCCCGCGCGCTCGCTTTGCCGGTCCTGATGATCGACCGCCCGGCGCTGCCCGACCGGCATCAGGTCGCGGATATCGCGGCGGTGCTGCACTGGATCGCTCACGACACCGACCGCGGCGTGTAAAGGATCGGCGCGCCGTCCCGGAGGATCGTCCGCGTCGTGCTCGACCCGACGATCACCACCGTCCGCATGTCCGCCATGTCGGGGACCGCATCGGGCAGCGGCACGATCCGCAAGCTCTCCTCCGCCGTCGTCACCGCACGCGCGAACAGCACCGGCCGGTCGTCGCCACATTCCTCGCGCAGGATCGCAAGCGCGCGTCCAAACCCTTCAGGCCGGGCGCGCGAGCGAGGATTGTAAAAGGCGATCGCGAAATCCGCCTGCGCCGCAAGCCGCACGCGCCGCTCGATCAGCGCCTGTGGCTTGAGATTGTCAGACAGGTTGATCGCGCAGAAATCATGCCCCAGCGGCGCGCCCGCCCGCGCCGCCGCGGCGAGCATCGCGGTGATCCCGGGCAACACCCGAACGTCGACCTCGCGCCACGCCGCCGGACCATGATCGATCGCCTCGAACACCGCCGCCGCCATCGCGAACACCCCCGGATCGCCCGACGACACGACCACCACCCGCCGCCCCGCCAGCGCCAGCGACAGCGCATGGCCAGCGCGGTCCAGTTCTACCCGATTGTCGGAAGGATGCAGCGTCAGGCCTTCCCGTGGCGCAACCCGCGCGACGTAAGGGATGTAGCCGATCACGTCAGTCGCCGCGGCGAGCGCGGCGGTCACCTCGGGCGTCACCAGCGCCGCGTCGCCCGGCCCGAGCCCCGCGATCGCGATCCACCCGCTCAAGGCCGTCGCCCCTGGCCGTGGATCAGCAGGATCGCGAAATACGGCGCGATCCCCTCGACATCGGCCAGCCGCGTGACGCGCTGCTCGGGCATCGCGGCATATTCCACCAGCCACGCCGCCTCCGTCCGCCCCGCCGCCGCGACCGCGCGGCGCAGCTTGCCCAGATGCCGCCCGATCTTCATCACCACCAGCGCATCGGTATCGCGGATCCGCTGCGTCAGCGCGTCCTCGCCCATCGTCGCGGTCAGGACGGTCAGCACGTCCTCGCCCCAGGTGATCGGAATGTCGCTCGCGGTCCACGCGCCCGACATGCCGGTGATCCCTGGGACGACCCGCACCGGCGCGACCCCCGCCAGACGGCTGTGGAGGTGCATGAACGATCCGTAGAAGAACGGGTCGCCCTCGCACAGCACGACGACATCCTCGCCCGCCGCCGAAAGCGCCGCGAGATGCGCGGTACAGTCGGTATAGAAGCCGCACAGACGATCGGCATAGCGCGGGTCCGACGTGGGTATCTCGGTCGTGACGGGATATTCCATCGCGAATTCGATCGCGTCCGGGTGGAGCATCCCGTCGACGATCCGCCGCGCGTGGCCGGGTTTGCCCGCCTTGCGGAAGAAGGCGACGTGTCGCGCCCCGCGCACCAGCCGGTCCGCGCGCACGCTCATCAGATCCTGCGCACCGGGGCCGAGCCCGACGCCGTGGATGATGCCCGGGGGAAGCGGCGTGGTCATTCCGCGCGGCTCGCCAGCGCGTTGATCGCGGCCACGGTGATCGCACTCCCGCCCAACCGACCCTCGACCACGACGCACGGCACCGGCTGTTCCGCCCACAACGCCGCCTTGGATTCGACCGCCCCGACGAAGCCGACCGGGCAGCCGATGATCGCCGCGGGGCGCGGGCAGGCAGGGTCCTCGAGCATGTTGAGCAAGTGGAACAGCGCGGTCGGCGCATTGCCGATCGCGACCACCGCGCCCGCCAGATGCGGTCGCCACAGCTCCAGCGCGGCGGCCGAGCGGGTGTTTCCCATCGAGCGGGCGAGGTCGATCGTCGCGGGATCATGCAGCGTACAGATCACCGGATTGTCCGCAGGCAGGCGTCCGCGCGTGATCCCTTCGGTCACCATCCGCGCATCGCACAGGATCGGCGCGCCCCCCGCCAGCGCCGCGCGGGCAGCACGCGCGAAGTCGGGCGAGAAGCGGATCTGCGCCGCCAGTTCGACCAGACCCGCCGCATGGATCATCCGCACCGCGACGGGTTCCTCCTCGGGCGTGAAGCGATCGAGCTCGGCCTCAGCGCGGATCGTGGCGAAGGACTGGCGATAGATCGCCGCACCATCGGTCTGGTAGACATGCGGCATCAGGAAACTCCAAAATGGGTAAGAAGCCGGTTTTGGTCGAACCCGATGAGGGCAGGCGGGTCGCCAGCGCGCGCGCCGAACGCGACGTCGAAGCGCCCGTCGCGCCCGGTAAGAACGACGTCCGCAGGCCGCGACCGCGCGCACCCCTTGGCGCAGCCCGAGACGTGCAGCCGCCCCGCGACATGCGGCGCGAGCCGCAGCGCCAGCGCGCGCGTCTCGACGCTCGCCTGGGGACAGTCGGGCGCGCCGACGCAGGCGTCGACCGCGATGCCGACCGGGTCTGGGGTGGTGGGAGCCGTGCCCCCCTCAATGATTACGCGACGCCACGGCGTAATCCGCAACGCGGTTGCGTCCGGCGTCATCAGCGCAGCCAGTGCGCTCGCATCGATCCGCCCGAACGCGACCCCGTGAACCTTGCCAACACCATGCGCACCGCCTGCGAGCATCGGAGCGGACGCGGCCGGGAGATCGTCGCCACGCGCCCAGTCGGGGAGGGGGGCGGCATGACGCGCCATTCGCCCTGCGATAACGCCGCCGCTCGCGACGAACCATTCCGCCAGCGCGATCATCGCGGAAACCGCGTCATCCGGCGTGATGCGCACCCCAGTCGCACGACCGTCCGCGCGCAGGATCAGCCCGCCGTCTGCGCCACGCTCGACCCGAATGTCGGCAGGGTCGTCGCGCAGCACCGGCGCGGCCCCTGCATCGATCGCAAACCCGAACTTGCCCGGCAGATCGGGAAAGTTGGCTAGACGCGCGATCACGTCGCTGGCGATGCGATGCGTCTCGTCGCCCGAACGCCAGTCAGGCGCGACTAGCACCGCATGGCGGGCTTCCATCGTCGGATCGGGGTCGACCAGACCGAGGCCGCACAATTCGTCGATCAGCGCGGGCCAACTGTCTTCGCAGACGCCGCGGATCTGCAGATTGCCGCGGTTGGTCAGGTCGATCTGCCCGTTGCCATGCGTGCTCGCCGCCTCACACAGGCCCAGCACCTGCGCACGCGTCAACCGCGCCAGCCGCGGGCGGACCCGCACGATCAGCCCGTCCCCCGCCGCCATCGGGCGATGCGCGGTCGGGCACCAGCCTCGGACGACGCTCACGTCCGGTCCTCCAGCCACGCGAGCGTCGAATTACGCCTCGTAGCCCACAGCCCCGCCGCATGAAGCGCCGCAAACCGCGCTTCCATCGCCGCAAGCGCCAGCGGATTGGCCTCGGCCATGAAGGCGCGAACCTCATCCTGCGCGAGCGTCGCATCGTAATAGAGATCGATCGTTTCCGGCGTCACGACATCGGCGAGCGACGCGAAACTCCCGATATGATCGAGCGTCGCGGCAATCTCGGCGGCACCCCGGAACCCGTGCCGCAGCATCCCCGCGATCCACCCGGGATGCGCCGCCCGCGCCCGCACGACCCGCGCGATCTCCTCCGCCAGCGGACGGGCACGCGGCCGTGCCGGATCGGTCGCGTCGAGATGGTACAGCGCCGCCTTGCCCCCGACCACGCCCTGCGCCGCCGCAAACCCTGCTTCGTGCGCCGCATAGTCCGCCGCGAGCAGCAGGTCGGTCTCGGGCAGGTCCTGGACGTGGACGAAGCCATCGGCACCAGCGACTCGCGCGGCAATGCCTGCGGCGTCGGCGTGCGCATCCCCCGCATCGAGCGCAAAGGCCGACGCGGCGAGCCACGCCGTGCCCGCCCCGATCCGCGCCTCGGGCGTATAGGTGTCGGCAGCGGTGCCCAGACCGATCCCATAGCTGCCCGGACGCGGCCCATAGACGCGCGGCCCTGGCATGGTTCCGACGAACGGATTGTGGTCAGCAGGCTCATCGCGCTGCGCAAGCGCGCGAATGGCCTGTCCAAACAGCGCACAAAGCGTGGGAAAAGCGTCTCGAAACAGCCCGGAAACGCGTAAAGTGACGTCAATTCGGGGGCGATCCAGCGTCATTAGCGGTAGGATTTCGATCCCCGTCACCCGATCAGAGGCATGATCCCACACGGGTTCGACCCCGAGCAGGTGAAGCGCCATCGCAAATTCCTCGCCCGCGGTGCGCATCGTCGCCGATCCCCACAGGTCGATCACCAGCCCGCGCGGATAGTCGCCATGATCCTGCAAATGCCGCCGGATCAATTCGTTGGCGAGCAGAACACCTTGTGCCCGCGCCGAGCGCGACGGCACTGCGCGTGGGTCGGTCGTGTACAGGTTACGCCCGGTCGGCAGCACGTCGCTGCGGCCACGCCACGGCGACCCCGACGGGCCGGGCGGAACGCGCTGCCCGGCCAGCGCCCGCAACAGCCCGTCGCGTTCCGCCGGACCCTGTTCGCCCCGCCCGAAGACGTGGAGCCCGTCGCCAAATTGGCTGTCTTTTACGTCACATACGAAGGTATCTATCCGTGTGATTGCATCGGCTTGCGTTGCCGCAGCGTCGAGCCCCAGCACCGTATCCAGCCCGAGCGACCGCGCCTCGTCCGCAATATCGCCCTGCAATCGATCGCGCCTCGCCGGATCGAGCCCGTCCGCGTTCGAGAACTCGTCGAGCAACGCCTCCAGCCGCCCCAGCCCCGCACCGCTGCGCGTGGCGACGAGCGGGGGCGGGATATGACCGATCGTCACCGCACCGATCCGGCGCTTGGCCTGCGCGGCTTCGCCAGGATCGTTGACAATGAACGGATAAATCACCGGCATCGCGCCCGTAAGCGCGGCGGGCCAGCATTCGTCGGACAGCGCAACCGCCTTGCCGGGCAGCCATTCGAGCGTCCCATGCGCACCGACATGCACCAGCGCATCGATCCCGAGCGTCCGCAGCCACAGGTAGAAAGCGACATAGCCATGCCGCGGGCAGCGCGTAAGATCATGATATTGCTCGGCTCGCACCCGCGGATCGCCGCGCTCGGGCTGAAGCGCGATCAGGCCCGCGCCGGTGTCGATCGCTGAGAAATGGAATGTATCGCCACGGACGGCACTGTCGGTCTCCGGCATGCCCCAGGCTTCGGACAGGTCGGTCTGCAATCGTGCCGGAAGGTCGGCCAATGCCTTGCGGTAGGCCGAAACCGCCCAAGTCATTGTATTATCGAGAACATCACCCGCAACGCTCGTCACTTTAGCCGGCTCTACCGCATAGCCCGCCGCTGCCAGATCCCCCAGCATCGCATCAACTGAAGCGATCGCATCGAGCCCCACCGCATGCGCCATCTGGTGCGCCTTGCCGGGATAGGTCGACAGAACGATCGCGATCCGTCGTTCCGCAACCGGCATGGCGGCAAGCCGCGCCCACCCGTCCACCTGTGCAACGATCGCTATGATCCGCGCCGGATCAGGCCGGTGCTCGCGCCGCGCATATTGCAGATCGGCGTCGCGCGGCGCGGCTTCCTTAAAGCTCGCCACCCCCGCAAAAACACGCCCATCCACCTCGGGCAGAACGACGTGCATCGCCAGATCTGCCGGGGAAAGCCCGCGCGGCGCGGCGGCCCACGCCGCTCGATCAGACGTCGCCAGCGCAACCTGGAACACCGGCACCCCGGCCCCGTCGAGCGGCGTGACGCCCGCCGCATCGCTTGCCGAGAAAGCGGTCGCGTTGACGATCGCAACCGGCCCCAGCGCCGCCACCCACCGAGCGATCCAGCCGCGCGCGCCTGCCTCCTTGAGCGAGGGGACGAACAGCCCGATGGCATCATACCCCTTCGCGGCGAACGCCGCGTGCAGTGCCGCAATCGGCGCGACATCGGCGGCCAGCAGGTACGATCGATAGAAGACCAGCAGCACCCGCGGCTTGCGCGCCGTGATCGCGAACGCGGCGGGGCAGGAGGCCCCCGTGTCGGGGTGCCACCCGCCCACCGCTGCAATCACTGGCGGGGTCGCGGCAAGGTCGTCGGCCAGCCCCGCCGCTGCCGCAAGTCCCTCGAGCGCGGCCCGTGCAGCGTGCGCTCCGCCAAGATCGCACAGCCCCGCCAGCATTCGCAGCGTCGTGACGGGCAGCGTCGAAGCCGCATCCAGCCGCGCATCCACGCGCCCATCCGCGGGCAGCACCGCCAGCGCGATCCCGCGCTCCCGGGCGAGCGCGGCGACCTGCTGGACGCCGTAAGACCAATAAGCGGTACCCCCGATCAACCGGATCAGGATTCCCCTGGCCGCACCGAGCGTCCGTTCGACATAGGTATCGACCGAAAGCGGATGCGTCAGCTCGGCAAGATTGGCGAGCCGCAGCGTCGGCAGCGCAGGCCCCGCCGCCCGCCATCCCGCCGCGAACGCGCCGAGATCGCTATCCGAGAAGGACAGCACGACGAGATCCGCGGCATCCTGCCCCAGATCGCGCGGGCTCGCCGCGTCGTCGATTCCATGCGTTTCGCGAAAGACGACGTGCATCGTCGCTCAGCCGATCAGCGCCGCCCTGATCGCCACAGGATCCAGCCGATCGCGCTCGGCGATCACCACGAGTTGCGACGTCCGCGCTTCGTCGCTGCGCCACAGCCGATCATAATGCGTCCGCACCCGCGCCCCGACCGCCTGAACGAGCAGTCGCATTGGTTTCCCTGCCACTGCCGCATACCCCTTGACCCGCAGGACGTCGCCCTGTGCAGCAAGCGCCTCGATCCGCGATGCCAGTTCGGCGGGCTCGGTAATCTCGGACCATGCCACGACGATGCTGTCGAAGTCGTCATGCTCATGCTCGTCCTCGCCGTCATGATGCGACGGGCGCGCGGCGATATCATCCTCCGCCGCCGCACCCAGCCCGAGCACGATCCGCGGATCGATCACGCCGTCGACCAGCTCGATCACCGGGAGCGTGCGCCGCATCTCGGCAGCGATCAACTTGCGCGCAACCACGACCGCGTCCACCCCGGCGAGGTCGCATTTGGTCAGCAGCACCAGGTCCGCGCACGCAAGCTGATCCTCGAACACTTCGGACAAGGGCGTCTCGTGATCGATACTGGGGTCAGCCGCGCGCTGCGCATCGATCGCATCCAGGTCGGGCGCGAACCGCCCCGCCGCAACGGCCTCCGCGTCGGCCAGCGTGATGACGCCGTCGACGGTAATCCGCGACCGGATCGCAGGCCAGTCGAATGCCTTGAGCAAAGGCTTTGGCAATGCCAGCCCCGATGTCTCGATCAGGATATGGTCGGGCCGGGGATCGAGCGCGAGCAACGTTTCGATCGTCGGGATGAAATCGTCTGCGACTGTGCAGCAGATACAGCCATTGGCAAGCTCGACGATGTTCTCCGCCGGGCAGTCGGGGATCGCGCAGCCCTTCAGGATGTCGCCATCGACCCCGAGGGTGCCGAATTCGTTGACCACGACCGCGAGGCGTCTGCCACCAGCGGAACGGATCAGATGGCTGATCAACGTCGTCTTGCCTGCTCCAAGGAAGCCGGTGACGATGGTGACGGGAACTTTGGATAGATCGGACATGCTCTTCCCCGCGGCGCGACAGCAACGAACGGAAGGGGCCGATTACGGACGGCGCGCGACGGCGGACGAGCGCCGAATGCCGCCCGAGCCACGCACCGATGCAGCCCCAGCCGCATAGGCTCGTCGCTCAGACGGAGAACCGTGCCGCGGCCATCCCCTGGGCCAAGGCAAGAGCGACCTTATCGCCGGCAGGTCTCCTGGCTCGCGGGTCATCGCTCGAGCATCGCCTTCCCAGACAACCGGTCCGAAGACCGGTGCAGTCCAGTGGCCGCCCGCTCCGAACGGAGGGGGCATGACGCTTTCGCTCACCGCTTACAGTTGCAGGGACAGCCGCGGATTTGGGGGAAGCCCCCGCACCGCATTCCCATTCAAGCCCCTCGCGGGGCACCGGCGCGATCAACGAGAACCGTTTAACGGTTCTCGACCATGACTGTAGCGCAGAGCGCCGGACTTGCCAATTCGCTTGTCGTTGGATCGGTAACGCGTGTCCCCGCGCGCAGGATCGCGGTGGTCGACCGCCCGGCCAGCATCGGTGCGATGAACACCGTGCCCCCGCCGGACCGAACCAGATCCGCTCCGACGATATCATGCAGCGCATAGTCGCCGCCCTTGACGAGAACGTCCGGCCTGATGGCGCGGATCAGCTCGAGCGGCGTGTCCTCCATGAACGCAACGACGTGATCGACCGAAGCGAGCCCACTCAAGACTTCGGCACGATCGGCCAGGTCGTTGACCGGTCGCGTCGGGCCTTTCAGGCGCGTGACCGATGCGTCGTCGTTAAGCCCGACGACCAGCACGTCGCCCTGTCGTCGCGCCAGGTCAAGCAGTCGGACATGTCCGGCGTGAAGCACGTCGAAACACCCGTTGGTGAACACGATCCGCGCGCCCGCCTCGCGCGCATGCGCAAGCTTTGCGGCAAGCAGCGGCAAGAGCACGAGCTTGGTCACGGCATGGTCGCGGCGGTACAACCGTTCTTCCAGGTCACCGCGCGTGACGACGCAGGTTCCCGGGCGGGAGACCGCGATGCCCGCGGCGACGTTCGCCTGATCGATCGCTGCGGCGATCGGCAGTCCCTCAACGATCCCGACGACGAGCGCCGCCATGATGGTGTCGCCTGCGCCCGTCACGTCGAAGACCTGCAAAGCCTCGGTCGGATGGTCGACGACGTCGCCATCGCGCGACACCATCAAAATGCCCTTCGCCCCGCGCGTCACGACGAGATATTCCAGCGCCATCGCGTCGAGCACGGTTGCGGCGCGATCAGCGATGCGGTCGTCGGCGCAGTCGCCGAATAGCGCGTGAAATTCGCGCGCGTTGGGTTTGAGCAGGAATGCGCCCGTGTACCGCGCGCGGTCGGCGCACTTCGGGTCGACGAACGTCGGTACGCCGTGCTCCCGCGCGATTGCCAACAACGTCGGCAGATCGGTGAGTGCGCCTTTATCATAGTCCGATAAAATCACTGCGCGTACGCCGTCCAGTCGTGCCTCGAAGCGTCGCGCCAGTTCCCGTCGCGCGGCGTCGCCGACGCTGCCGTCATGGTCGATCCGCGCGATCTGCTGCACGCCCGATATCACGCGGGTCTTCTGCGTGGTGTGTCGTCCCGGATCGAGGACGCAGTCGAGCACCACCCTGTAGTGTTCCATCATCCGACCAAGGTCTTGCCCGGCAGCATCGTCCCCGCAGATCGTCAGCAGGGCGCAGCGTTGGCCCAGCGCGGCCACGTTCGCCGCCACGTTCGCCGCACCGCCGGGACGGATATCTTCGCGCGCCGCCCTGATGACGGGCACAGGGGCTTCGGGCGAGATACGCGTGGTTTCGCCGATGATGTAGCGATCGACCATCGCATCGCCGACGACGAGAATTGAGGGCGCAAGTGCGTCGGTCATCCGATTAGCCCTCTCATGTCAGCGCCATCCTGCAATCTGCGAAAGCTCGCTTCGCGCGATGAGCGTCGGCCAGCGATCTGCCCAGCCGCTGCCGTGATCCTGGCCGGGGACGATGACGATGGACGCACGCGTGGTGGGCGACATCCGGGCGACGAAGCTCCGCGCGACCGATGGGTCGACGATTCTGTCCTCCGACCCGACGAAGTGGACCTGTGGCAGGTCCGACACGACAGCCGCATCCGTCGCAGGGTCAATCGAGCGGGATAGCGGCGTCAAATGCCTTGCGTGAACCCATTGCGCGAGGTCGAGATTGGCAGCGACCGTGATCAACCCCGCGACATCTTGACGTCGTTCAGCCAGCAGGGCCGCCAGCGCGCCACCGCCCGAGTAGCCGACCAGGATGATCCGCGGCCTGTTCGTCTCGCGCTTGAGCCGGTCCAGCGCCACGTTCGCGCTGTCGATGACGTCGACCGACAGGCGCGCAATGCTCCAGTAATCGCTGTGACAGGTGCGACCGCGCGGATGATATTGGCAGGGGCGCGCAAGCCACGCCACCGCCCCCCTGCCGGGGTGCTGCAGCGCCAGCCGCAGCGCCAGTGGGTCGGTCGGCGTGGGATCGAGCGAACGTCGCCCCTCGCGCGTATAAGCCAGGCCGTCGCCCTCGATATAGACGACCATGACACCCGATCGATCGCTGCCTTGGCGCCATGCCGCAGCGAGGTCGAAATCGGCGGCCGGGATCACTTGCCACTGCCATTCTGCCTGCCGCGCGAGGCGTTGCGCCGACAGACGCGCGTCTGTCGCGGATCCAAAGAAGAGCAAGAACAATGCGGCAAGGTACCGCGCAGTTCGAAGGACACGATGCATGCACAGCCTCTCCATGAGGGCAGTAACATACCTGTATACCCATTGAGCCCTGTCGCATTCAAGGATGCGTATCATCCATGAGGGATGATGACCTTGCGATGACTGGCGCTGCATTTCTCGACCGCGACGGTGTATTGATCTCCGACTGTCGGTATCTGTCTGATCCTGGGCAGATTCAATGGATTGACGGGGCAAAGCTTGCCCTGTCGCGATTGGCGCGGGCGGGCTTTCGCCGCTTCGTCGTAACCAATCAGTCGGGGGTAGCGCGCGGGTATTTCGACGAGGCGGCGATCTTGCGGGTGCATGCCGCACTGCAGGAGGCACTGCCCGAAGAGTCGCGGATCGATGCGTTCGCTTATTGTCCGCATCATCCCGATGGGGCGATCGCCACCTACGCACGACCTTGCGATTGCCGTAAGCCCGCGCCCGGAATGGTCGACCGGTTGATCGCGGACCACGGGATCGATCGCGCGCACAGCTTCCTCATCGGCGACAAGGCAAGCGATCTTCAAGCTGCCGAACGCGCCGGGATCGTCGGGTATCTGTTCGAAGGCGGCGATCTTGATGCATTCGTGGCACGGATCCTGGATCGGATATGACGCCGGGTGATCCCGCCTGGTGGATCGATTGGCTATCCACCCGCGCGCTCCCCTTGTGGAGCACCGCTGGGTTCGACGCCGAGACCGCCAGTTTCGTCGAACGCCTGGCGCTGGACGGCAGCCCGCAACTGGACGTACCGCGGCGGTTGATGGTGCAGGCCCGGCAGGTGCATGCCTTTGCGACCGCCGCCCGCAACGGCTGGCTTGCAGGCGGAGAAGAACTTGCCCTGCGCGCGGGGGAGACGATGATCGCACGATATCATGCGCGGGGCGGCACGGAGGGGTGGGCTTTCTCCGTCGATCGGTCGGGCGCGGTCGTTGACGAACGCCGTGATCTGTATGCGCACGCGTTCGTCCTGCTGGCATTGTCTGCGCTCGTTCGGATCGACGCCAAGCCACGATATTGCGAACTCATCCACCGCACGATGGCGTTCCTTGACCGCGAGATGGCGCATCCCGCGGGCGGCTATGTCGAGCAATGGCCTGTGGCGGTTCTGCCGCGGCGCCAAAACCCCCACATGCATTTGCTCGAAGCGTTCCTGTCGCTGCAGGAAACCGCCGGCTGCGGGGATTTTCGCGCCCGGATCGCAACGATGGTTGATCTGACGGACCGACATTTCTGCCCAGCCGACCGTTCCGACCTGCGGGAATATTACGATGACGATTGGACGGCCGTCGGAGAACCGCGGTTCGAGCCGGGGCACCATTTCGAATGGGTCTGGTTGCTCACGCGATACGCGGGCTCGAGCGGTATCGCCGTGGAGGATCGGATCGACAGACTGATGCGGACGGCGTTGCGCGGTGTCGATGCCCGCGGGCGCGTGGTAGAACATGTCGGGGTGGACGGCACCGCTGCGCCGACCTGCCGGTTGTGGGCAGCAATGGAAGCCGCGAAGGCTTTCGCGACACCGCAGGGGCGTGCGGTTCGACCGACAGGGATGTCGGATGCGCTGGCTGCTGGTTGGCACGCATTCTGTCGCCCGTCGTTCCCTGGCGGTTGGTGGGACCGGGTCGCGACGACCGGGGTCATGCTCGACGCTTATATTCCCGCCAGTTCGCTATACCATATATGTACCGCCCTGGAGTTCGTTGCCGAAAACAGATGTGTGGCAGTTCAGCAGCAATACTCACGATGACGAAGGCATAGTGAACTGTAGTAATACTTAAAGGGCAGTGACAGTACTGCTATAGGACCAACTCCTACCCTATACAGGCTTCATTATGGAGTAAACGTCGCCGAAGCGTCCCGTACGCGTGGCGGCAAGACAGGGGAACCGGTGGTGCTGAACGGCGATACGTCCGAGCGGACCAGACGAACCCGAAACCTCCAAACCGGTATTTCGCTGCTTGCAATCAGTGCCGGGCTGATCTTGCCGCAACCATCGCTGGCAGACACGACCATTTCGGGAACGACGGTCGGCGCGCAGGTCATCAACAGCTCGATCGGACAGTTCTCGATCACCGGAACGGGCACGGTCACGACCACGCTGACCGCAGCGGTCTACAACGACGGCACGATCGGCACGCTGACCAACCAGGGCCAGATCAGCAATACCGGCCAGTTGTTTTACGGGTTGATCAACGCTAATTCTATCGGGTCGGTCGTCAACAGCGGGACGATCCGCGGGCTTGGCGGGGGGATCGTGATCACCCGCAGTACCGCCAATTCGCCGACGGTTCCGGTCATTGGCGCGATCACCAATACCGGTCTGATCCTGGGTGCCACGACGGGTGCGTTCCTCAATATTGGCGGAACGGTCGGGACGCTGACCAACAACGGTACGATCACCGGACCCATGGCGATCTACAACACGTCGGACGGGACATCTTCCGGTTCGATCGGAACGATCGTCAATACCGGGCTGATCGCGGGGAACATCGTCAACGATACCGGTATTATAACGATCAGGGGCGGCAGCGGCGCGACGATTGGCACACTCACCGGGTCGATTCCCGGATCGATCGGGACGATTTCCACCGGTGGCGATATCGTCTTCGCTTCGGGCAATCTGCTGCTCAACGACCGCATCGCCGCGTCCGGCAAGACCGTCACGAACAGTGGCGCGTCGCTGACCCTGACGACGCTGATCGGCGTCACCGGTACCTATGCGCAGTCGGCTGGCAGGCTCATGCTCGGAACCGCGGGGGCGTTGTCGGTGTCCGGGGTTGCAAGCCTGACTGGGGGGACGGTGCAGGCGCTCCTGTCGAACACGGGAAACTATTTCGCCGGAACGCTCGCCACTTTGGTGCAGTCCACTGGAACCGCGGACTATACCGGTGTCACGGTCGGGACGTCTCTGGCAACCGGTTTGAAGACCTCGGGCAGCGTATCGGGCAACCAGTTGCTGCTGCTGGCGACCAATGATTATGTCGGCGGCACGCTGGCGACGCTCAACAATAGCGGAACCATCAACAGCGCGGGGGCCGGCGTCTACGTCGCCGCGACCGGGACGATCGATACGCTAGTCAACTCGGGGACCGTGTTCGGGGCGACCCGCGGGGTCTACCTTGTCTTCGGTGCCCATATCGGCACGATCAGCAACAGCGGCGTGATCGCCGCGGGGACCTTGGGCGGCGCGGCAGCGGGCGGAATCGCCAACAGCGCGGTGATCGACACGATCATCAACAACGGCACGATTCTGAGCAGCAAGAGCAGCGGGATCGGCAACAACTTCGGCAACGCGTCGATCGGCCGTCTGATTAACAACGGCCTGTTGAGCGGCGCCACCGGTGGTATCTATACCGAGGGGACGATCGACGCGGTCATCAATACCGGTCGGATCATCGGGGCGCAGGCCGGCATCAACTTCAACGGCGGCACGATCGGGACGATCGACAACAGCGGGACGATCTCGGGTCCACTCGCATTGTCGATCGCCTCCGGCAGCACGATCAGCGGGATCGGTAACCGGGGTCTGATCTCGGGCAACATCCTCAACGGCAGCGCCAACACGCTGACCATCACCGGCGGCACGGCGGGAACGGTGGGGACGCTGACCGGCCAGTCGGGCAAGGGGACGATCACCAATACGGCGGGCAATCTGGTGTTCGCGTCGGGCGACCTGCTGCTCAACGACAATATCGTTGCGACCGGTCGGACCGTCAGCAACAGCGGCGCTGGCCTGATGCTCGGCACCCTCATCAACCTGACGGGCAATTACAGCCAGTCCGGCGGGACGTTGACGATCGACCCGACGAAGGGCGGCCTGATCGTCAGCGGCACCGCGGCGATCAGCGGCGGCACGGTCAGTTCGACTCTGCTGAGCACCGCGAACTATCTGCAAGGCGGCTACACGCTCGTCAGCGGATCGACCCTCAATCTGGCCGGCGCGACTGTGACGGTCAACGATATCACTGGCCTCGCCAAATCGACGAGCACGGTCAGCAACAGGCTGCTGCTATCGATCGACAACGATTATGTCGGCGGGACGCTGGCCACGCTGTCCAATAGCGCCGCGATCACCGGCAGCTACACCGGACTGTACGTCGCAACTACCGGCAGCATCGGCACGGTGACCAATAGCGGGACGTTCGGCGGCGCACAATTCGGGGTCAACAATCGCGGCACGATCGGCACCTTCGCCAACCTTGGGATAGTCACCAACTCAAGTTTCACCGCCTTTTGGAACCAGGGCAGTATCGGCCAGCTGACCAATAGCGGGACGATCACCAACAGCAGTTGGGCGATTCTCAACGACAGCACGATCGGCACGCTGACCAACACCGGTGTCATCGCTGGCACAGGGAATGCGGTTCAAAACAATGGCGTCATCACGCTGATCGACAACCGCGGGACGATGTCCGGTGGCAGCAACGCACTCGCCGGCATTTTCCAGACCATCGTCAACAGCGGTGTCATTCGCGGCAACCTCAACCAGTCCAACGGGTCGATCGAGAGGATCAACGGCGGCACCGACGGAACGATCGGGACGCTGACCGGCTTCTCCGGGTCGACCCTGGGCACGCTCGGCGCGGGCGACCAGCTCACGTTCGCATCCGGGGCCTTGCTGCTCAACGATAATATCATCGCGGTCGGAACGACGTCTGCCGCCACGACCATCAGCAATACGGGGGCAGACATTGCCCTGTCGACGATCGTCACGATCGACGCCAACTTCCGCCAGACCGCGGGTTTGCTCAACCTAGGCGCTGCGGGGAGGCTGGTGGTAACGCAAGCCGCGACTTTCACGGACGGCACGATCAGCGCCGATGTCAGTGGTGTCTCGGCAAATGCGACCTATCGAGTTGGGGACTCGATTGGCGGCAATCTCGTCAGCGGCGGCATGGGGTCGAGCTACAGCGGTGTGAGCGTCGTAGCGACCGGCGGCGTTACCGGTCTGGCTGCTACCGCCGGCACCAGAGGGACCAATCTCGCGCTGCTGGCCGCCAACATCTATATCGGTGATACGCAAGCGACGGTCACCAATGCAGGGACGATCGCCGGCGTTACCTATCCGCTGTATGTCGCCAACACCGGCACGGTCGGGACGCTGACCAACAGCGGCGCGCTCAGCGGCACCGCCGATGGGCTCAATACCAACGGCAGCATCGGTACGCTCAACAACAGCGGTCTTATTTCCGGTGCGCAGAAGGGATTGGGCAACCAGTCGACGATCGCCACCCTGATCAACGCCGCGGGCGGGACGATCCTGGGCGGCACCGCGGCGGGTCTGCAAAACGACACCTCGCTCGGGACGCTCACGAACGCCGGGTATATTTCTTCGGGGTCCGCAGGCTTCGCCAATTACGGCACGTTGGGGGTGCTGGCGAATAGCGGGACGATCAATGGCGGCCCGCAAGGCATTTACAACGCCGGTAGCATCGCGACGATCGCGAACAGTGGGTCGATCATCTCGGGACAAAGCGCGCTAGGCCTGGGCGGCGTAGTGACCGTACTCACCAACAGCGGTTTCATCGGTAACGCGACCAACGCGATCAACCTATCTGACACGCTGGGTACGCTGATCAACCAGGCCGGGGCGACCATCAGCGGTAATAACGCCCTGTATCTGCAGGGGACGCTCGGGGGGCTTGCCAATAGCGGCATCATCCGTGGCGCGATCCGCAACGATACGGCCAACGTGCTGACGATAACCGGCGGTGCGGCGGGTACGATCGGCACGCTGACGGGGCAATCGGGCAGGGGAACGATCACCAACACACTCAGCCATCTGGTGTTCGCGTCGGGCAACTTGCTGCTCAATGATCATATTGTGGCAACCGGTCGGACCGTCGGCAACCTTGGTGCCAATCTTAAGCTCAGCACGATCATCAACCTTACGGGCAATTACAGCCAGACCGGCGGCACGCTGACGGTCGACCCGCTCTTGGCAGGGCTAGTCGTCAGCGGCACCGCGGCGATCAGTGGCGGCACGGTTCAGTCCGATCTGTCCAGTACTGGCAACTACTTGCCTGGCACCTATACGCTCGTCAGCGCGTCCGCCCTGAACCTCACCGGTGCGACTATATCGGTCAGCACGGTGACCGGGCTATCCAGATCCACGAGTACTGTCGGCAACAAGATCCTGCTGTCGCTCAACAACGATTATGTCGGTGGGACGCTGGCCACACTTGCTAATAGCGCCTCGCTCACCGCCGCCTCGACCGCGCTGTACGTCGCCACCACGGGCCGCATCGGAACGGTCACCAACACCGGGACGTTCGGCGGCGCGCAATTCGGCATCAACAATCGCGGTACGATCGGTACCTTGTCCAACGCGGGGCTCATCACCAACGCCAATTTCACCGCTTTGTGGAATCAGGGCAGCATCGGCCAACTCACCAACAGCGGCACGATCACGAACGGCAGCTGGGCGATCCTCAACAGCGGCACGATCGGAACGCTGACCAACAGCGGCGTCATCGCGGGCGCGGGTGTCGGGGTGCAGAACAACGCCGTCATCACCGTGCTGGACAATCGCGGCACGTTATCCGGGGGCACGAACGCGCTTTCGGGTACGTATGCGACGATCGCCAACAGCGGTATCATCCGCGGCAACATCAATCCGGCCGGCGGGACGATCGGGACGATCATCGGCGGTAGCGGCGGAACGATCGGGACGCTGACCGGGACCTCCGGAACGGTCCAGGGCACGCTTGGCGTCAGCGCCAATCTGACCTTCGCATCCGGTGCCCTGCTGCTCAACGACAAGATCCTCGCCGTCGGCCCCCCGCCGAGCAGCGTGACGATCAGCAACGTGGGGGCGGATATTGCCTTGGCCACGATCGTCACGATTGGCGCCAATTATCTGCAGACCGCAGGCGTGCTGAACCTGGGGAGCAACGGCAGGCTCATTGTCACGCAGGCTGCCGTCCTGTCGGGTGGCACGATCTCCGCCAATTTTGACGGTTTGTCCCCGGCGGCCACCTATCGCGTCGGGTCCGCCGCTGGCGGAACACTGGTCTCGGGGGGCTCCGGGTCCAGTTATACCGGCGTTGACTTGAACGTTCCCGGCAGCATTGCCGGGCTCAAACTGTCGGCGATCACCAGCGGCACGAACCTGATCGTTGCGGCGGGTAACGACTATATTGGCGATACCCAAGCCACCCTGACGAACGACGCGACGATCACCGGTGCGACCTACGCACTGTATGTCGCAGGGTCAGGGACCATCGGTAGTCTGACCAACAACGGCGTTCTCGATGGGGCTGCCAGCGGTCTCTACAATGTAGGACGTATCGGGACGCTGATAAACTACGGATGGACCGGCGGTCCCATCGGGATTCACAATCTTACGACGATCGAGGCTCTGGGCAACGCGGGAACGGTATTCGGCGCAGGCGGTGCGACGGCTACGGGCGTGCTCAACGCAGGGTCTATCGGCATACTGTTGAACGTCGGACTGATTGGTGGCGGGACGGCGACCAATGCGAGTTACGGCATCGACAACGTCGGGCGGATCGGCACGCTGGTAAACAGTGCCGACGGGATCATCAGCAATAGTGCCGGAAATGGCGCGGGCCTCTCGAACGGCGGAACGATCGGTAACCTGTCGAATGCCGGACTGATGACGGGCAGCGGCGCCGGGGTAAGCAACGCTGGAACGATCGACCGCTTCGCGAACAGCGGTACGATCCAAACCAACGACGACCAGCGCATGACGGGGCTGTACAACGGCGGCACGATCGGCACGCTCACGAACAGCGGCGTGATCGGCAACAACATCGGGATTTACAACGCGGGCGGATCGATCGGCTTCCTCATCAACGCGCCTAGCGGGACGATCGGCGGTGCGGTCGGGATCTTTGATACCGGCAATGTCGGTATGCTGAGCAACAGTGGAACGATCACCGGAACTTCGAAGGGGCTGTATGCATCAGGCACGATCGGCACCTTGCTCAACGCAGGCGTCCTGACCGCAAGTGCAGGCCCGGCAATCACGATCACCACCGCCGGACACATTGGCGGGATCGGCAACAGCGGGCTGATCCGTGGCGACATCGTCAACGCCAGCGCGAACGACCTGACCTTTACCGGCGGATTTGACACGCTGGTGGGCACGCTCACCGGCAATATTGGGCGCGGGTTGATCGACAATAATGCGAGCAACCTGACGTTCATCAGCGGCGCGCTGCTGCTGAACGACGACATTATCGTCGGAAACAGTCACACGGTGACCAATCTGGGTGCCAATCTGACGCTCGGCGGCATGACGACGATCATGGGGAATTATAGCCAGACGGGCGGGATCCTCTCCTTCGTGCCAGGGACCAGCGGCTTGACCGTGAGCGGTGCCGCGGCATTGTCCGGCGGAACGGTGTCGGCTTCATTGTCGAATACAGGCAATTATCTGGCTGGTGATAATGTCGTCCTGATTTCCGCAGGAACGGGTTCGAATTATACCGGCGTGACGGTCAACGGTGCACCTACGGGCTTGCTTGCCACACAAGGGACGGTCGGCTCGTCGCTGATCGAGACGTTCGACAATACGTACATAGGCGGCACACTGTCGACACTGACGAACAGCGGTCAACTGAATGCACCGACCGCAATCTACATCGCGGGCACCGGCAATCTGGGGACGCTATCGAACAGCGGGATGGTCCGGGGCGACATCGTCAACCTGTCCGCCAATGCGGTGACGATCGTGGGCGGTACGAACGGTACAGTCGGGACGTTCACCGGTCAGTCCGGCCAGGGCAGGATCGTAAGCACGATCGGGAATGTCGTCTTGGCCTCGGGCAGCATGCTACTCGACGATGCGGTCGACGTTGGGTCGGGTACGCTTGCCAATATCGGCGCGGCGGTAGCCGTGACGGGCGCGGTAAGCGTGACCGGCGCATTTACCCAGACGGACGGCACGCTGTCGTTCGCGAATGGCACCGGCCAGGTGATCGCCAGCGGGGCGGCGTCACTGACGGGGGGGACGATCGAACTGAACGGCATCTCCGCGACCGGGAATTATCAGGCGGGAGACAGCAGCGGGACGGTGGTGCAGGGCGGTGCCGGGTCGGCCTATACCAACCTGTCCTACGCATCCGGTGTCACCGGGTTGCAACTGGTCGGAACCACGCAAGGCAATGCGTTGCGGGTCGACTTTGCCAATTATTATGTCGGCGGTTCGCTGGGGTCGATCGTCAATGTCCAAAACTTTGCCGTTCCGACGTCCGTATACGTTAGCGCCACCGGCACGCTCGGCACGCTGACCAACAATGGGAACCTGACGGGGCAGATCGGTGTCGTCAATCACGGCATGGTCGGTGCGATCATCAATGTCGGAACGTTCGATGTCGGCACGACCGGTATCTCCAATACCGGTACGATTGGCCTGGTTTCGAACGGTGGACTGCTGTCCGGGCCGGTAGTGGTCGACAATGCGGGCGCGCTCGGCACCATTTGGAACAGCGGCACGCTTGCTGGCAACATCATCAATCGTTCGATGCAGGATCTGGTGTTTGCCGGGAGTGGTAGCGGGTTCGGAACGCTTACCAGTTACGTCCCGGGCAGTCAGGGAACGATTACCAACACGCTGGGCAACGTCATCCTCGCGTCGGGTGGTATCGTCCTGAACGATACGGTCGTTTTGGGTACGCGAACGCTGGTCAACGATGGTGCGTCGGTCCAACTCCAGGAATCAGTCAACGTAGTCGGCAATTACGCGCAGGGATCGGGCACGCTCGCCTTGGGTATGGCGTCGCTGCTGGTCAGCGGTGTCGCGAGCATCACCGGCGGGTTGATCACCAGTGATCAGCTTGACAGCACGGCGAACTATAGCGCCGGCAGCGGGGGCGGAACGCTTGTTCGCGCGAGCGCCGGGTCGAGTTACGATGGTGTTTCGGTCGCGTCGGGCGTCACCGGACTGGCGATTGCCGCGTCCACCGGGACGATCGGCGGCAACGTGGATTTGTTGTTAACGATCAATAATGACTATGTCGGCGGTACGCTCGGGACTCTGGTCAACAGCGGAACGATCACGGGGGTCTCGACCGCCGCTTATGTCGCGGCGAGCGGCCGCCTTGGCACGCTTGGGAACAGCGGCACACTGGAGGGCAGCCGGTTCGGCGTGCGCAATCTCGGGGTAATCGACCGGATCGAGAATGACGGCGTCATCGGCGGTACGGTCGGGCTGTACAACGGCGGCACGATCGGGACGATCCTCAATAGCGGAAGCATTATCGACACACCCGTCGTCCTGGCGGCGGGCCTCGCCAATGACGGCGTCATCGATGCGGTCCTCAATGCAGGCTTGATCAGCGGAACGTCCCGCGGCTTGTACAACACCGCGACGATCGGTCGGATTGTCAACAGTGGCACGATCGCGGGTCTGCTTGCGCTCTACAATGGGGGTAGCATCGGAACGATCGACAACAGTGGTCTGATCACCGACTCGCAAGGTCCGGCCAGCGCAGGCTTGAACAATGGCGGCCAGCTCGACGTGTTGCGTAATAGCGGCACAATCTCCGGCGAGACCTACGGTCTCGTCAACACCGGATCACTCGGTCGGGTGACCAACCTCGGGCTGATCACCGGGGCCACCGCGATCTACGCCGCCGCAACGGGCACGCTCGGACCGATCGACAATGGCGGGATGATCGCCGGCAATATCGATAACCAAACTGCGCAGGCGCTGACCATCACCGGCGGCACGTTCGAGACCGCAGGCACGCTGACCGGCTTCGGAGGCGGACGCGGAACGATATCGAGCCTATTGGCCGATGTGGTGTTCAGTTCGGGCGTTCAATTGCTCGACGACGACATCGTCGCAACGGGACATGTTGTCTCGAATGCTGGCGCAACCCTCGGACTTCTTACTTCTGCGAACATTACCGGCGGCTACAGTCAGACCGCAGGTGCACTATACGTCCTGAACGGTGCACAGCTTGTGGTCAGCGGGGCCGCCAACCTCACCGGGGGGGCGGTGGTCACGCAGTTCGACCCGACCGCGAACTACCTCGCAAACGAAAACGCTGGCACGTTGGTCCGCGGCGGCGTGGGATCGAGTTACGACGGCGTGAACGTCGACACCGGCAATATCGACGGGCTGGCGCTGACCTCGAACATGGCCGGTACCAACCTCGTCGTGACCGCGCGGAACACATACATCGGGGGCAGTCTCGGCAGCGTCGCGAACGTGGGTTCGTTGGCAGCCGACTATCCCGTCTACATCGCAGCGACCGGCGCGCTCGGAAGCCTCACCAATAGCGGCACGCTCAGCGGCGCGATCGCCGCGATCTACAACGCGGGTACGCTCGGGCCGATCACCAACAGCGGCATCATCGCTGGCAATATCGATAACCGATCGACGCAGGCGCTGACCATCACCGGCGGCACGTTCGAGACCGCCGGCACGCTGACGGGCTTCGGGGGTGCTCGCGGAACGATATCGAGTACGTCAGCCGATGTGGTGTTCGGCGCGGGCGTGCAGTTGCTCAACGACGACATCGTTGCGACGGGACATATCGTATCGAATGCGGGTGCAACCCTCGGACTTCTCAACTCTGCGAACATTACCGGCGGCTACAATCAGACCGCAGGCGCGCTTTACGTCCAGAACGGCGCGCAGCTCGCAGTGAGCGGGGCTGCGAACCTGACGGGTGGTGCGGTGGTGACGCGGTTCGACCCGACCGCCAATTACCTCGCGAACGAGAACGCCGGCACGTTGGTCCGCGGCGGCGCGGGATCGCGCTACGACGGTGTGAACGTCGATACGGGCAATATCGACGGGCTTGCGCTGACCTCGAACACCGCCGGAACCGACCTCGTTGTGACCGCGCGGAACACCTATATCGGGGGGAGTCTGGGCAGCGTCGCCAACACCGGCGCGTTGACCGCGGACTATCCCGTCTACATTGCTCAGACCGGCGCGCTGGGGGCGCTTAACAACAGCGGCACCCTCAGCGGCGCGATCGCGGCGATCTACAATGCCGGAACGCTCGGACAGATTACTAACAGCGGCGTGATCGCGGGCAATATCGACAATCGTGCGGCGCAGGCGTTGAGCATCTCCGGCGGAACGCTGACAGGATATGCGCTGGGCAGCCAGGGAACGATCTTCAGCGCCAACGGCAACGTCGTCCTGACGAACGCCATTGCGCTCAACGATGCGTTCGATGTCGGCACGAATACTGTGGTCAATGCCGGCGCATCGCTGTCGCTTCTCAGCGGGGTCAGCATCCAGGGCAATTTCCGTCAGGACAGCGGTCTGCTGGCGCTTGGAGGCACATCCGGGCTGGTGGTCAGCGGGTCGGCGCTCCTGACGGGCGGTACCGTCTTAACCGACATCGTCACCGCGGCGACCTATCTGGCAGGAGCAGCCGTCGGGACTTTGGTCCAGGGCGGCGCGGGATCGCGCTATGCCGGGGTCGAGGTGATTACGGGCAACACGCCGGGACTGGCGCTGACCGCGGGCGCGAGCGGAAGCAATCTCGTGGTGACTGCGAACAACAACTATATTGGCAGCACTCTGGCGAGCCTGTCGAACAGCGGTGCCTTTACAGCCGATTATCCCGTCTACATCGCTGCGACCGGCACATTGGGAAGCCTCACCAACAGCGGCACGCTCAGCGGCGCGATCGCGGCGATCTACAATGCGGGTACGCTCGGGCCGATCACCAACAGCGGCCTGATCGCAGGGGATATCGAGAACTGGGCTGCGCAGACGCTGACGATCTCGGGCGGCACAGGAACCGATATCGGTACATTGACGGGCTTCGGCGGGGGGCGCGGCGCGATCCTCAGCCCCGGCGGCGATGTGGAGTTCGCCGGGGGGACGCTCGCCCTCAACGACGATATCATCGTCACCGGGCATGTCGTATCAAACAAGGGCGCGGATCTGCTGCTCGCGTCCACTGCGACCGTGACTGGCGGGTATGGCCAGACGGCAGGATCCCTCACTCTTGCGAAGGACGCGAAACTCGTCGTCAGCGGCACCGCGACGCTAAGCGGCGGAACAATAACGACGAGCTTCACGCCGACCGCCAACTATCTGGCAGGCGCTACGGCAGGCACGCTGGTCCAGGCTGGTACGGGTTCAAGCTATACCGGCGTAACCGTCTCCGTTGGATCGACGCCCCCGCTCGAGCTTTCGTCCGCGACGGTTGGATCCAATCTAATCGTGACCGCGCAGAACAATTTCGTCGGCGCGAACCTTGCCAGCCTGACCAACAGTGGCAACCTCTCGACGCGTTATCCCGTCTTCATCGCAGCGACCGGCACGCTTGGCAGCCTGACCAACAGCGGCACGCTAAGCGGATCGGATGCTGCGATCCGCAATCTTGGTGCGATCGGACCGATCGGCAACACCGGCGTGATTGCCGGCAACATCGTCAGCGACGCCGCTGCGGCATTGGCGATCGCCGGCGGCAGTGGGACGGTGTTCGGGACGTTGACCGGCTATGCCGCGGGTAGCCAGGGAACGATCGTCAACCCCGGTGGCAATCTGCTGCTCGCCGGCAACATCCTGCTCAACGATGCGATTGACGTGGGCAGCCGGGCGTTGATCGCCGATGGCGCGACGCTTGCCGTCAACGCACCGGTCGGGATTACCGGCAGTTACAGCCAGACCGGCGGCAAGTTGCTGATCGGGGTCACGTCGAGCGCGGCCTATGGTCAGCTCTCGGTCACTGGCGCGGCAAGCCTGACGGGCACGAACGTCACGTTGGTCAAATTGGGGTCCGCGACACTGGCGGCAGGGCAGGCCTATACGGTGGTGAAGGCCGGCGGTGCGCTGACGTTCAGCAACCTGACCTCGTCTGTAACGGGGCTGGACGGCGCTTTTTCCAGCGTTGCCAGCGGTGGTGTGACGGGCCTCGTCCTTACGCTGAGCATCCCCACGGGCACGATCACGCCGCCGCCGCCAACGAGCTTCACCGGCACTGGCATCGTGGCGGGTGGTCCAGGCGTCGGCACGGGCGCGGCCTTGGATGCGATTGCCGACCTCGGCGGACCGGCGGCGACCCCGGTGATCACCAATGTCCTGCTGCCGCTGTCACAATTGCCCGTGGAGCAGCAGCAAACGGCGATCGTTCAACTCGCGCCGACGCAGCTAACGCCGCAAGTCATCGCGGTTGCCGTATCCCCCGCGGTCAACGCGATCGTACAGCATCAGGAAGTGCTTGCCGCAGCCGTGACTGGCCGTGAGGAGCGTGGCCTTGCTGCGGGATCGCAAGGGCAGCGCGGCGCGATCTGGGGGCAGTTCCTGATCAATTCGGCGACCCGTGCGGCGGTGGCGGCCGCATCACCGTATCAAGCCAGCAGCTATGGTGTGATGGTCGGCGCAGACCTGATCGGCACGCCGAACCTGATGGCGGGGGGGGCGATCAGCTGGATCAACAGCACAGCGCACGGACGCGGCAATATCAGCGGCAGCTCGACGACGCTCAACAGCTTCCAGGCGACGGGATACTTCTCGTGGCAACCGGGCGATCCCGAAACCGCTGGTTTCGCAATCGATGGCCAACTCGGCTTCGGGTACAACAAGTACGACCAGCGGCGGCGGATCGACTTCCTCGGCGTCAGCGCGCGCGCATCGTACGACGGCCAGCAATATCTGGGGAACCTCCGCGCGAGCTACACGATCCCCTTGTCCACCAGCGCTTCGGTCATGCCCTTCGCCAGCCTTCGCGAAGTGCATCTGCACAATGCCGGATACCAGGAGCGCGACGCCGCGTCCGCCAATCTGAAGGTCTCGAGCCTCGACGTCGACTCGCTCAGTCACGAGATCGGCTTCCAGGCTGCGGGTGTGTTCGAGGCGACCTCGGGTCGTTTCGCCCCGCTGCTGAAGCTCGGCTGGGTCCATACCTACACCAATGGTCCGATCCCGCTGACCGCCGTGCTTGGGGGCGTTGCGTTTACCAGCACGTCCGCCCGCGGTGCGCGCGACGGGCTGACGGTTGGGGCAGGGCTATCCTTTATGCAGACCGAGCGGTTCCGGATCGGCGTGCAATATGACGGCGATTTGCGCCGTGATTTCAAGAGCCACTCGGGAACTGTCAGGATGACGTTCAGCCTGTGACCGAGCGATCCCTGACCAAGCAACCCAGAAGAGGGAGTGTTGCATGAGCGATCCCGCACCGACCGGCATAACGATCGAGCAGGCGCTGGGGCAGGCCAGTGCGCATTGGAACGCGGGGCAGGCGGACCAGGCCGAACGCTTGTGCCAGCATGTGCTGGCGATCTGGCCCGGGCAATCCGACGCGCATCATCTCCTGGGGTTGATGGCACATGCCTATGGAAACCTCGACAACGCGATCGATCATCTCCGTCGCGCCTCCCAGGCACCGCGGGTGCAAGCGATCTATCTCAGTAATTTAGGCGAGATGTGTCGCCAGAAGGGGCTGCTGGTCGAGGCCGAGGAGGCCGCCCGCCGCGCCGTGACGATGGACGCCACGATGGTTGCCGGGTGGAACAACCTCGGGATCATCCTACAGGAAGAGGGCAAGCTCGACGACAGCCTGTCTTGTCTCGAACGCGTCGTGTCGTTGCAGCCCAACTATGCCGAGGCGCACAACAATCTTGGCAACACGCTGAAACGGTTGGGACGGCTGGACCAGGCGCGTTGGCACTACGCGCGCGCGTTGGAACTGGCGCCCGGCTATGCCGAGGCGCTGAGCAACATGTCGCATCTACTCAACGATCTTGGCGATCTCGATCAGGCGATGACCTTCGCGCGCCGCGCGATCGACGCCAATCCGCGCCTGTCCGACGCTTACATCAACGCGGCCGCAGTCGAAGTAGCGCGGGACCGCTATACGGAAGCGCTTCGCTGGATCGATGCACTGCTCAGTTTCGCACCGCTACACGTGGGAGCGCTTGGTGTGCGAGCGACGGCGTTGCGGCAGCTCGGGCGGCTCGAAGAGGCGCTGGCCGAAGCGCGGCGCGCCGCAGCAGCCGCGCCGAACGATGGCGAAATCCAGAACATCTCGGGCGAAGTCCTTCAGGCGCAGAACAAATTGCCCGAAGCGCTCGCAGCATTCGACCGCGCCGCCCTGTCCACCGGATTCGCACCCGAGAAAGCGCTCGTTAATCGCGGAATTGCGTTGATGGAACAGGGCCATAAAGGCGACGCCGAGGTGGTGTTCGAAAACATTCTGGCGCACAACCCACGCTCGGTACCCGCATGGTTCAACTTCGCCGATCTCCACCGTTTTCGCCCCGGTGATCCACGGATTACGGCGATGGAGGCCTTGCTTGCGCCGGGCGGGATCGAGGGCAGGGCGGATCGTACCGCATTGCATTTTGCCTTGGGCAAGGCCTGGCTCGACGTCGGAAACCCCGAGCGCGCTTTTGCGCATCTCGACGATGGTAATCGCCGCAAACGCGCGAGTTTTTCCTATGATGCGACGGCAACCGATCGGTGGATAGACGAGATCATCGCGGCGTTTCCGGCCGAGCGTTTTCAACACCCTAGGGCAGGAATTTCCGGAAGCGACCTAGCGGTGTTCGTCGTTGGCATGCCCCGATCGGGCACTACGCTCGTCGAACAGATCCTCGCGTCGCATCCTGACATCTTCGGTGCGGGTGAGATGTCCGCGCTGCAAGTGGCGGTTAACACTGCCGGACTGTATCCGGCATCGGCGGCGAAGTTCTCGGTGGAGGAGGAAGCGGCGCTTGGTGCGCAGTATCTCGAGGCTATTCGCCCGCTTGCGCTGCAGCATCGCCGGGTCGTCGACAAGATGCCCTCCAACTTCCTGTTTGCGGGGCTGATTCACCGGATCCTGCCCGATGCGCGGATCATCCATGTTCGCCGCGATCCGGTCGATACCTGCCTGTCCTGCTATACCAAATTGTTCACGCGCGAGCAGCAATTCGCCTATGATCAGACCGAACTCGGACGGTTTTACCGCAGTTACGACCGGCTTTTAGACCATTGGCGCACGGTTTTACCGGCCGATCGTTTCATCGAAGTGCGGTACGAGGACATCGTCGGCGATATCGAGAGGCAAAGTCGACGGATGCTCGCGTTCTGCGGGCTCGATTGGGATCCGGCCTGCCTCGACTTCCATCACACCGCGCGGATCATTCGCACCGCCAGCCTCAATCAGGTCCGGCAACCGCTTCACGCCGACAGTATCGGGCGGTGGCGACCCTATGCGCAGTATCTCGCGCCGCTGCTCGATGCGCTGGGGATCAGTGCGGCCCCCGCGGTGGAGACGATCGTCAGCGACGTGCCCAAGGTTCGCGCAAAGCGTGGCCCGCGACTGGTGGCGGGATGACCGGGCCGGTCCTCGACCTTCAAGCCCTCGAAGTCGAGCTACGGCCGCTGCTTCAGGCGGGGCGTGGACGCGAGGTGGAGATGCGAGTTCGCCCCTTGCTGACCAACGGCGCGGGGCCGGTGGCGCTGTGGGCACTGCTGGCGCAAGCGTTGCGGGTCCAGGGCCGGGTGCAGGAGGCTCGACCAATCCAGGAAATGCTGGTGGACGCGCTGCCCGGGCATGTGTCGACGCGCTTCGACCTGTCCGAAACGCTGCTGTTGCTCGGCGAATTTGACCGTGGGTGGCGCGAGTACAGCCATCGGTACAGCCTTGCGCACACCACCCGGATCGAACGTAAGGTGCAGCGACCGCGTTGGGACGGCCGCGCCATCCCCGGGCAGACGCTGCTGATCCATGATGAGCAAGGCTATGGCGATACCTTCCAGTTCATGCGGATGGTAGGGTGGGCCAAGGCGCGTAGTCAGGCGACGGTCGTGCTCGAAATCAATCACGAGACCGCTTCGCTCGCGAGGCGCATGGCGGGGTTCGACGCGATCACCTTGCGCGGAGAAATTCCGCCGAGGTTCGACGTGCATTGCGAGATGATGAGCTTGCCGCACGCGATGGGGCTGACGCTGGACGATCTGCCGGGGTCGTCCATGCCCTATCTGTCGGCACTGCCCGAGCGGCGTGCGGTCTGGCGCAGTCGGCTTGCGCCATATCCGGGACTGAAAGTCGCGTTCCTGTGGGCAGGGCGCCCGACGCACTTCAACGATGCCAACCGCTCGATGACGCTGGCGCAGTTGCAGCCGCTCGCACAGGACGGGGTAACGTTCTTTTCGATCCAGAAGGGGCCGACCGAGGGGCATGCGCTGACGCCGCCGGTCGGAATGGATGTCGTCAGTCTCAGCCATCAAATCAACGACTTCGAGGATACTGCCGCAATCCTGTGCGAAGTCGACCTGCTGATCTCGATCGACAGTTCCCCGGTTCATCTGGCGGGTGCGCTCGGTTGTCCGGCATGGGTGATGCTGCCGTTGCTGCCGGACTGGCGCTGGTTGCAGCATCGCACCGACAGCCCGTGGTATCCCTCCGTCCGTCTGTTTCGCCAGCGGGAATGGGGGCGCTGGGATCAGGTGATCGATGACGTCGCGACCGCGCTGACGCTGGAAGCCGCCCGTCATCGCGATACGGCAGCGTCACCGGTCGAGCGGCTTGAACCGCAGCGGGTCAGGCGTTCAGGCTGATCGGGCACGACCAGTTCGCCGGGTCGATCGGCAGCGCACCCTCAACGGTGACATTCACCTCGCGCGGCAGACACAGCATGTTGATCGATACCGTGCCGGGCCAGACGTTCTGCGGATTGCCGCGGAAGTTATCGGGCGAGAACAAGCTCGGAAGATGCCAGTACAGGCAATAGTCGAGATTTGCGATCGCCGTGATCACGGCCTGCTGGTTCGCCGCGCGATCGTTCTCGATGTAGATCGTGGGACGGCATCGGCGGATGGTCTCGACGGCGCCCTGCAACACAGCGGGTTCGAACCCCTCAACATCGATCTTGAGCAGCCCGCACGCGTCCAGGCCCAGCCCGTCCAGCGTCCGAACCCGGACTTTGCGGCCATTGCCCTGACCTTGCAGTGAAACCCCGCCGAAGTTGCCGCCAGCGGCATAATCGATCGCGGGAATAATCGCCTCGCCCTCCTCTGCGCCGCAAGCGTCAGGGAAGGCGACGGCATTGGTGACGTTATTCATCGCGAGATTGCCGCACAGGATCTGGAACAGCAGTTGCTGCGGCTCGAACGCGTAGAACGGGCCGGGGGCGCAGGCACGTGCCATGTCGACGCTGTGCGATCCCATGTTCGCGCCGATCTCGACCACGGTCATACCCGGACGGATCAGCTGTCGCAGCATTCGCCATTCATCCGGCGCATATTCGCCGTAGAGATCCAGCGCCCGCGTGACATATTGGTCGCCTGCTAGCGCGAGCATCGGCCCCGAACGGGTGGCGTACGTCCTGATCACGGGTTCGCGCATGGACCCTGCTCCTGATCGCGAGGGGACGATGACGCGGTTCGATACAGGAGCCGATCGGAGAGTATCGCTTCACCGCGAAAACCCAAACGAAAAGCGACGGTTTCAGGCTTCGGGTTCAACCAGCGGTCGGTTCGCTGCTACCAGTTCGATCCGCTGCGGGATCGTGCCGATGTCGATGCCTTCTACGCGGAAGCGTTGCAGCAGGGTCATCAGCACTGCGCTACGGGCGCTGTACGCGGCACGCGGGTGTGCGACATGGCCGAAGCAATTGAACGTGATCCGCCCATTGACGAGACCGTCGATGAACACCGCGGGGGCAGGGTCCGACAGAACCGCACTCTCGCCCGCAAAGGCTTCCTGCACCATCGTCCTGACCGCCTGGGCGTCGCTGTCGAGCGGGACCGAGAACTGGATCTGGATGCGCCCCAGCGGGTTGGCCATCGTCTTGTTGAGCACGGATTTTGTGATCAGTTCGGAATTGGGGACGATCAGCGTCGAATGGTCCGCCAGTTCGATCTCGGTCGAGCGTACGCTGATCCGCTTGACGTCGCCTTCATCGGTTCCGACCCGAACGAGGTCGCCGATCTTGATCGGGCGTTCCGCCAGCAGGATCAGCCCCGACACGAAGTTCTGCGTGATCGCCTGCAGACCGAAGCCGATCCCGACCGACAAGGCCGACAACAGCAAGGCCACGCGTTCGACGCCGATGCCGAGCGACGCCAGCGCCCAGATGAACGCCAAAGCGATCCCGACATAGCGCGCGACGAGGCTGACCGAATTTCGCCCGCTGCCGTCGAGGTCGGTGATCGGCAGATAGCGCGTCTCCAGCCAGCCCATGAAGCCGCGGACGAGCGCCAAGCCGACGAACAGCACGATCATCCCCCGCAGGATATTGGCCGGGGAAATTGATACGCCGCCGAACTCGACGCCTTGCGCGAGGACGCCGAGCCGGCCGAACATCGTGCCGATCCCGTTGCCGCCGCTGAACGGAGTCGCCAGCAAACCGAGCGCCAGCAGGACAAGCGCAATCCGCAGCACCGCTGAAAGCAGCACGCCGAACTGGTCGACCATGCTCGGTCGCACGCCCAGCGTGCGGGTGACGGTCACGCCGAGCGGGCTGTCCCGCACGAACATGCTCGTCGACACGTCGTCCACCGCAGCCATCAGCAGATACAGGGTGGTCCCCAGGATCGTCGCCCAGCACACCACCCAGGCGATGAACAGGCTGAGGGCGATATAGCCGAGCAGCAGCGCGACGAACGCAAACGCGACCAGCGCCCAGGCGAGCAAGGTTCCAAGACCGATCCCTGCGCTCGTCTTGACGTATTCGATCGGCTCGGTGCCCGCCCGCTTGGCCCGCAGCCGACCCAGTACGATCAGGAAGACGGCGATCAGCACCAGACGTAGCGACGCATTGAGCGTCTGCGTCGCCACAAGTGCCGGCTGGCTCGTTCCGATCGCGGTCGTGATCGCGCTGAGCAGGATGCTTGCGAACGAGAGCCCCGCCAATACCCAGGAGAGCGGTCGCAACGCCGAGGCGGTATCATCGTCGAGCGGGGCGACGCGCCACGAAGCCCCGTTGCGCATCAGCAGCGCGCCGCAAACGGCTGCGGTATAGGCACTGAACCCGATCGCCATGACGAACGCGTCGAGGACACTGCTCCACCGCGTCGGGAGCAGCCCCGACCAGCGCAATCCCTGCACCAGTGCGACCGCGGCGAGCAGCGGCGCAAGCGTTCCCACAAACACGCGCCACATCGCGTTGGCCGATCGACGAACCCGGTGTCCGGGCGCACCTTCGACCAGGAGGCGTTGTCCGAACTGTCGTGCGCGAACCCGTACCGGGAACAACAGGACCAGCCCCAGCAAAATCCCCAGGACCATCGGCCAGGGCAAGCTGCCATGCCATTGCGCGCGGATCTGGCGGGTGCCTTGCGCCAGGAACAGCTCGGTACGGCGAAGGTCTCGCGGCAGCGCCTGGACGATTGCGCGCCAATAGGCGGGTGTGAGGGGGGAGGCGACCTTGGCGGTGATCTTCTCGTTGAACTGTTGCGCTCGACTACGGTCGAGTTCCTCGATCAACTGTTCCGCTTCGACGTTGGCAAGCCCGCCCCGCTTGATTGCGGAATCGATCGACGAGCGTTGGCGCGCGAGGACCGTCCGTTGTGTGCTGATCTCGACCGGTTCGGAAACGCCCGCGGTAACGGGCCCAAGCCCAGCGATCCGTGCATCGATCAACGTCTGCTGCTGCCGCAATTGCTCGGTCACGTCAGCGGCGACCTGTTGCGCGGCCAGCGTACGATTGCGGAGCGTCTTCTGGTCGTCGGCATCGACACGCTCGTCGAGCTGCCCGTCCACTGCGCGCAACTCGGTCTCCGCGCGTCCAAGCTGTTGCGAGAGGGTGGCGACCGACGGGGTCTGCGCAAGTGCAGCCGCTCCGGTCATGACGAGCAGCACCGCGAGGATCGCTCGGAGCAGGAACATTGGGGATGGCATCACCATCGCCATAAACATGCGTTGATGCCGCGGCAACGCGACCAGCATGGTTCTTGCGGGATACTGTGTTTGTTCTGCGGCGTGCGCGTCCGTCCGTACCTCCATTGAGCTACGGACGGACGCGCATATCCGCTCTTGTCAGGCGGACTGGGGAATGATGCTGATCATTTCGTCTTCACTGGGCTGCTTCGCAGGCTTCAGCTTGAGCGCTTGGTCCGCCTCGACCCGCCGGCTGCGCGTTGCGGGTTCGAGCGTGATTGTCTCGCCCTTCTCGAGCGATTGCTCGATCGCTGCGAGGACCCGCATGTCCATCAGACCTTCCTCGCCATCGGCTTCCGGATGCAAATCCTTCAGGATGCAGTCGGAGAAATACTGCGTCTCGTTGCCGAACTGCTCGACCGGATCGAAGCTGTGCTCCTTGCTGCCGTCCGCGGTGCGCTCGACATAGGCGATGCCGACCTTCGGCCCGAACATGAACGCGGGATTGGCGTGGATGCTCGCCTCGGTCCCGACCAGCTCGAAGAATTCCGACGACGCCGTGGCGTAGCTGACGGTGAACTGCGCGACGCGCGCGTCCGCGAACCCCAAGGTGACGGCGACCGTGTCATGGAAGTTGAACCCGCGCCCCGGTGACTTGATGCCGACTGCGTGAACCGAAATGGGTTCCTGGCCGAACAGGTTGCGCACCGCGTTCAGCGGATAGGTGCCCATGTCTGGCACCGGGCCGCCCCAATAGCCGTTATGGCCGCGTGAGTTCGCCTCAGCGACATTCTGCGCGAAAACCGACACGAAGCTGCGCAAGTCCCCGAAGTCGCCGTTGCGGGCACGCGTGATCATGTCGACCGTGCCGGGCTCGTTATGGAGGCGATACGCGATCATCAGCTTGGCGCCGCCCTTTTGCTGTGCCGCGATGATCTGTTCGGCTTCCGCCACGCTCGATGCCATCGGCTTTTCGAGCAGGACATGGATCCCGGCCTCCAGTGCCGGTACCGCATATTGCAGGTGCAGGAAGTTCGGGGTCGCGATGTAGACGGCATCGATCTCGCCGGATTTCAGCAGCGCGTCATAGTCGTCATAGGACCAAGCCTTAATGCCGTAGAGCTTGGCGAGCTTGTCGGCCTTGACCGGATCGCCCGTGACCAGCGCGGTCATCTCGGAATTGTCGGTCCGCGCAACGCCGGGCATGAATGCCTGCTGAGAGATCTGGCCGCCGCCGACGACGGCGTAACGTACCTTTTTCGTGTGTCCGAACATATCGGTCCTTCGATTTACCGGGGGGAAGTCCCGAAAACGATGGTCGCCCGGGATCGTTGCATGGCGCGGCAGGCACGCGTCGTTCGCGCGCATGATCGCGATCGCGCGTCACGGTGCCCGATCCCTGTTGCTCCGCTGTGGAAATTGGCTAGGCACGAGGCATCGGGGTTAGGGTGAGGGCGAGCGAACTTGGCACGGAAGGCGGCACCCGGACGCAATACGACGATCGTGGACGTGGCGGCAAAGGCTGGCGTCTCCGCGATGACGGTGTCGCGCGTCATCAATGGTCAGCCGGGTGTGGGGCCGGACACGCGCGCGACCGTCAACGACGCCATTCGCGAACTGGGCTATCGCCCCAACCAGACCGCCCGGAACCTTGTCACGTCGACCGAATTGCGGATCGGCGTCGTCTATTCCAATCCCAGCGCCGCGTTCATGAGCGATTTCCTGACCGGCGTGTTCGAGGAGGCATCGGCGCGCGGCGCGCGCCTGATTCTCGTCAAGGGTGAAGGCGGGCGGGCGCCCCCGCTCGAGGCGATCGAGGCGTTGGGGACGTCTGGCGTATCGGGCGTGATCCTCACGCCCCCGTTGAGCGAATCCCCGACGGTCTTGCGGGTCTTGCGGGACGCAGGGGTCCCGATCGCGTCGGTCGGCGCGCATCAGGTTGCGGGGGCGATCTGCGTGCGGATCGACGATCGTCAGGGTGCGTATGAGATGACCCGCGACCTGATCGCCCTGGGGCACCGGAACCTGGGCTTCGTCGTCGGCAACCCCGATCAGGCGGCAAGCGCGGAACGCCTGGCGGGGTTTCATGCGGCAGTGCGCGAGAGCGACGGGATCCATACCACCGTTGCGCAGGGTGATTTCAGCTACGCCTCCGGGCTGGTAGCGGGCGAGCAACTGCTCGATGCCGCGCAGCCGCCGACTGCCATCTTCGCGAGCAACGATGACATGGCGGCGGCGATCGTCTCGGTCGCGCATCGGCGGCAACTGGACGTTCCCGGCGAACTGACCGTCGTGGGGTTCGACGATACCACCGTAGCGGTGACCCTGTGGCCGCCGCTGACCACGGTGCATCAGCCTGTCCGCCAACTGGCGGCGGAGGCGCTGGGTCTGCTCGTCACCGAAATTGCCGCTCCAGCGCGTCCGTCGGATCGGATCGACCGGGTGCTACCGCACCGCATCGTCCGCCGCCAATCGACGGCGGTGCCGCGGCAGGATTGATCGCGCGACGACGGAACCCTCGATCCTAGTCGTCGCGCCCTTCGTAGCGGAAGAAGGCGAAGTCGGCGGGGAGGGCGGTGCCTGCCATATCCTGGCACGCCATGCCGACGAAGGTGCCCGTGAAGTTCGGCAGGCCGGGCAACGATGCCTCGTCCGACAGGATGCTCGCGTCGTGAACACGGTCGCACCACGTCCAGTCCGCTGCATCGATCGGCTCGCCCGGGTTGCCCAGCCGCCAGGCGAAACGGAGCCGGTCGAGATCCACATCGACGCGCAGATCGATCACCCCATCGGGCAGATGGTCGACCACGGTGGTGACGCTGCAGCTTCCGGTATCCGGCGATGCGGTCATCACCTGCAATTGCCGCGTCGAGCCATCGTGCGTGACGTTAAGGTAATGAAACTTGGTGCCGTTGTAATAACAGATGAGCCCCGCTGCCTGCTGGAAATGGGTGGGTGCATAGTCGATCCGTGTCGTGGCGGAATAGGACAAGTGCTCCTGCCGCCGCGCGACGAGCGCTTGCGTGAAATGGCTCCCGACCGTCTCGCGGCCGTACAGCCGCAGGAAGCCCGGCCGTGCGGTCAGGCTGAACAGCGCATCGGGCTCGGGTGTCCGTAGCCACTGGAATTCGGGCGGCAACGTATCGGTGTCGAACCGGTCATCGGCAGGGGCAACCGGCCACGGGGCGGGGGGCAGTGACGGTGCCCCCGGCTCGGCATCGGGCATCGCATCGCCAGCGACCGTCCGGAGCCAGCCGTCGTCACCCCAGACCATCGGCTGCAACGCGGTTTCGCGTCCCAGAACGCAGCGTTCGCGGGTCGGCAGCGGTCGCCCGCACAGATACGCGATCCAGGTCGTCCCGTCCGCGAGGTCCACCAGGTCGGCATGCCCAGCGCGTGTCAGCGGTCCGTCCCGTCGTCCGGCAGCGGTCAGCACCGCCACGTCCGGATGGACCTCATACGGCCCGAACAGCGAGCGCGACCGCGCCATCGTGACCGCATGGTCCCATCCGGTGCCGCCCTCCGCAACGAGCAGGTGATACCAGCCATCGCGCTTGTACAGATGCGGCCCTTCGGTGAACCCGATGTCGGTGCCGTGGAAGATCGTGTGGCGTTCGCCGATCAATCGCAACGTCGCGCGATCCAGTTCCTGAACGACGATACCCCCGAACCGCGGGTGCCCCGGGCGGTGATCCCACAGCATGTTGAGCAACCACGTCCGGCCGTCGTCGTCGTGGAACAGCGCCGGGTCGAAGCCGCTGCTGTTGAGGAAGACGGGATCGGACCATTCGCCGTTGATCGTGTCGCACGTCACGAGATAATTGTGGAAATCGCGCAGCGATGCGCCCGAGGCACCGTTGACGGTCGTCTGTCCGTAGCGCTTGACGTCGGTGTAGGCGAGCCAGAACCGGCCGTCGGCATGGCTCAGGTCAGGAGCCCAAACACCACACGAATCGGGGTCTCCGCGCATGTCGAGCTGGGTCGCACGCGTCAGCGGTCGCGTAGCCAGCCGCCAGTGCACCAGGTCGCGGCTATGGTGGATCTGGATGCCCGGATACCATTCGAAGGTGGACGTCGCGATATAGATGTCGTCGCCGACCCGGACGATCGACGGGTCGGGATTGAAGCCACGAAGTACGGGATTACGAAGCTGCGTCATGCGGGTTTGCGCACCAAGGTCCAGAGGATGGCGGCACCGATCAGATCGAGCACGCCCAATACGATGAAGAACGGAACATAGCCGACCTGATCGACCAGTCGACCGAGCGACAGCGTGAAGACCAGCACGCCCAGATTGGCGGCAAGGCCAGCGATGCCCGTCACGGTCGCCACTTCGTCGCGGTGGAACAGGTCGGATGCCATGGTGATTACGGTGACCGACAGCGTCTGGTGGGCAAACCCGCCGAGGCACAGCAAGGCAATCGCGACATACGGATTGGTTGCCAGTCCGACGAACGCCATTCCCATCATCAACACCGCGCCAAGCGTGAAGGCCCATCGCCGGGCATCGATGAGGGATACGCCACGTCGTTGCAGGACCGCAACGACCGCAGGACCGAAAAGGCATCCCAGGTCAGCGGCAAGGAAGGGAAGCCACGCGAAGATCGCGATCTGCGCAAGATCGAACCCACGTTCCCGCGCAAGGTACAGCGGCATCCAGAAGGACAGCATCCCCCATACAGGATCAGCCAGCAAGCGTGGCAGCGCGATGCCCCATAGATTGCGCCGACGCAGCAACGCGCCGATCGGCTGGCGCTTTCTGGTGCCGGTGGGACGGGCGACTTGTCCCGCCTCGATATGACGGCGCTCGTCACTGCCGAGCCGTGGGTGCCGTGCCGGGACACGGTACCACAGCAACCACGCGACGCACCAGACGAGCCCGAGTCCGCCAGTGACGACGAAGGCCAGCCGCCAGCTTTGCGTCATCACCGCCCAGGCAATCAGCGGCGGCGCAAGCACCGCGCCGAACGACGCGCCGATATTGTAGATCCCGCCGGCCACCCCGCGTTCGTGCGCGGGAAACCATTCGGCGATCAGCTTCTGGCCCGCCGGTTGCGCCGATCCCTCCGCGAGACCCAGCGCAAGCCGAAGGCCGGCAAAAGAGAACCAGCCTTGTGCCAGCACATGCGCGATCGTGATCAGCGACCAGATCGCGACGCAAAGCGTAAAGCCAAGACGCAGACCGAAGCCATCGAGGAAATAGCCGATCAGCGGCTGGAACATCACGCCCAGCTGGAACGCACTGGTCACCCAGCTATATTGCTCGTTCGATATGCCCTGTTCACTCAGGATGACGGGTGCCGCGACACCCAGCACCGATCGCGCCAGATAATTCAGGATCATCGCACCTACGAACACAGCGATGATCGTCCAGCGGACATAAGGGAAAGGACGCCTCATTCGGCCCTGACCGGCTGCGGATTCCTCCTCCATGTCACCCCTTATACGTTAACGTTACCGGACACTACGGCGAATGTCGTGCTGCACGCTTGAAGCCAGCGCTAACCGTCAATATCCACCGCCGACAAGCATTCTTCTTACCGTAAGTTTTGCGATAATCCATCCCTCAGTTGTCGATCAACTCCGACTATTGACTAGAGTAACACGACTCAATACGACAGCGCGGTAACGTTAACGTATCTGACGGCAAACGTCGTCAATGACGTGGAATACCAGGCGTAAAAGCGCTGATCGTCAATCACAACGGGGAGAGGTGCCATGAAAACGGCCCGACGGACGCACATTTCACAACAGACCTTCAACGCGGTAACGGGGGAATGTTCGCCGATCATGGCCCGACCAGGCGGAATGGATGCGCTGCGCCAGCGCGTCCGTCTGTCCGCAGGCATCCTTGCACTGTCCTGCGCGATGAGCGCGACCGCGGCATTCGGCCAGGTCGCCGAAGGAACCACCGCGCCCGATCCCACGCCGGCGCCGGTTGCACCGCCTGCCGCACAAGTCCCGCCCGGCACGGTCGACCCGACGGCTGCAACCGCGCCCGACGCCGCCAGCGGTGATAGTGGCGACATCGTCGTCACCGGCTCGCGCATCGTTTCCAACGGGTTCGCCGCGCCGACGCCGACAACCGTGATCGGGGCCGCGCAGATCCAGGGCAATGCGCAACCCAACGTCTTCACGACGATCGCGCAGCTTCCGTCGCTGCAAGGGTCGAGCGGTTCGGCGACCAACACCTTCAGCACCTCCAGCGGCCAGCAGGGGCTGAGTTCGCTGTCGTTGCGTGGTCTCGGACCGATCCGCACCCTGACGCTGCTAGACGGACAGCGGGTGGTCGGTGCCTATTACACCGGCGTGACCGACGTCAGCCAGTTCCCGCAATTGCTGATCCAGCGCGTCGACGTCGTCAACGGTGGTGCGTCGGCATCCTACGGGTCGGATGCGGTCGGCGGCGTCGTCAACTTCATCACCGATACGCGGTTCAAGGGCATCAAGGGCAATGTCCAGGGCGGCATCACCACGTACGGCGACAATGCGCAGGGCCTGATCCAGCTCGCCGCCGGACGCAGCTTCTTTAACGATCGCCTCCATGTCGTCGCTAGCGGCGAATTCGCCAAGGAGGAAGGCGTCGGGGCAGGGGACTTCGGACTGGGTCTCGCCGGGGGACGCACGTGGTTCACGCAAACCTCGCTGGTCAACCGTAACGTCGTCAATGACGGATCACCGCAATATCTGTTGCTCGACAACGTCCAGAGCACCGGCTTCACCAAATACGGCCTGATCACCGCGGGGCCATTGCAGGGAACAGCGTTCGACAAGAATGGCGCACCGTTCGCCTTCCAGTACGGATCGAACGGAACGCCGGCCCGCAACGCGGCGGGTACGGTCAATGGTTGCTATCCGGGCTTCTGCGTCGGTGGCGACACGTCGGGCAACATCGACACCGGCCGGTCGCTGCAATCCGCGATCCAGCGCGTCGTGGGCTATGGTCGGATCGGCTATGACTTTGCCGACGACAACGAAATTTATGCCACCGTCAACGTTGCGCAGGTGACGACCAACAACCAGCCGACCAACGGGGCCAACCGCCCGGGGCTGACGATGCAATGCGCCAATCCGTATGTGCCCGCTTCGGTCAAGGCGGCGTGCGCAACCGCCGGGATCACCAGCTTCCAATATGGCACCAGCAACGCGATCCTGCCCAATACGCGGGTGTTCACGGATCGTCGCCAGTATCGCTACGTCGTCGGCGCGAAGGGCAAAGTGTCGATCGGCGGATCGAAGTGGACCTACGACGCTTATTACGAGCGCGGCATCAACAACATCGCGGTCGACGTCAACAACGTCCTGCTCACCCCGCACTTCAACCAGGCGATCCAAGCGGTCGAACTCAACGGCGCGATCGTGTGCGCCAGCGCGGTTGCGCGGGCGAATGGGTGTCAGCCGATCAACATCTTCGGTGGCGCGGAGCCTTCGGCTGCAGCCAAGGAATATGTCAGCCCAGCGAACGGCCCGTTGCAGCGGATGCGGCTGACGCAGGACGTCGTCAGCGTGAACTTCTCCGGATCGCCGATCGATCTGTGGGCCGGGCCACTCGCGGTCGCGTTCGGCGGTGAGTATCGCAAGGAATATTACACGGTACGCGCCGACGCCTATGGTGCGGGGGTGAGCAGCATCAGCCCGAACACGGCAGAATATCCGGCGGATCCGACCCTGCTGGCGGGCGGCAACAACTGGTATGCAGGCAATTACAAGAACGGCAACGGCGCGTTCGACGTCAAGGAAGCCTATGCCGAGCTTGATCTTCCGATCATAAATTCCGAAACGCTCGGGCGTGCCAACCTCAACGGTGCGGCGCGTGTGACCGAATACAGCACGTCCGGCACCGCGTGGACGTGGAAGATCGGCGGCACTTGGGACACGCCGATCAACGGCCTTCGCCTGCGCGCGGTGACGTCGCGCGACGTGCGTGCGCCTAACCTGTCGGAGCTGTTCGCTGCGCCGGTCACGACCACGCTGCCCAACTTCCTCGATCCGGTGCGCAACGTGAACGTCGTCGCGATCCAGAACCAGGTCGGCAACCCCAATCTGACGCCTGAAATCGCGCGGAACACATCGTTCGGTGCGGTTCTCTCCAACCCGGCGTGGCTGCCGGGGTTCAGTATCTCGCTCGATTATTACAAGATCAACATCAAGGACGTCGTCTCCAGCCTCGGCGCGGCGCAGATCGTCGATCTGTGCTTCCGCAACATCCTGCCCGAGACGTGCAGCGCGTATAGTCTGAACAACCAGGATGGCCCCAACTTCGTCAACGTCCAGTCGTTCAACCTCGCGTCGATCAAGACGAGCGGGTTCGACATCGAGGCGAGCTATCGTTGGCAGCGCCCGCTTGGCTTGCCGGGCAATTTCACGGTGCGCGGTCTTGCCACGCATATCCGGGAATTCATCACCGACACCGGCTTGCCGGGCACGATCCCGACCGACGGTGCAGGCGTGAACCTTGGCTCGACGCCGGACTGGAAATGGCTGGCGGTGCAAACCTACGAGAACGACCAGTTCAGCCTGCTGGTGCAGGAACGCTGGTTCAGCGACGGCACGATTGGCGATCAATATGTCGAATGTGCGCCCGGCAGTTGCCCGCTCTCGACCCCCAACGCGCCGACCGTCGACACGCGCTTCATGCCCGGGTCGTTCTACATCGATATCGGGGGAACCTATAATTTCACCAAGAAGGTCAGCGGTTACTTCAAGGTCGACAATCTGTTCGACAAGGATCCGGCCCGCTCGCCGTTCAATGCCAATCCCGCGCTGTACGACATCATCGGTCGCACCTATCGCGTCGGTGTGCGCTTCAACTTCTAGGTCAACCTGGCTCTACCAGTGCCTACGTCGGCATCGGTAGAGCACGAGGCGGAGCGACGCGGGACCGCGGCCCCGCGTCGTCTTTGCGTCAGGCCTTCAGGCCCTTCGCCATGTTCAGATGCGCGGTCACGGTCGGCACCAGGGTCGACGCGAACGTCTTCAGGGCCGGAACATCGCCGGTCGCCGCATAGGACTTGAGCGCGTCGAGCGTCTGCTGATGTCCTGCCGTCTGCGCCGCGATATACGCCGTGTCGAAATCGGCACCCGACTTGCTCTTGAGCGAGTCTACCGTCTGCTGCTGCGTGGCGCTCAACGTCCCATCCGGCGCGATCGGCGGCGTCAGGCCGCTGACGGCGGTGGTCAGCTTGGCGGTCGACTGCGTGTGTGCGTCGATCATCTTCTGCGCATACTTCTTGACCGAAGCCGACGACGACTTGGTGAGCGCCATCTGCGACGTCGCGATCTCGAACGCATCGCTTGCCGCTGCCGTGTTCGCGAAGGTCTGGCCTGCGCTCGGCGCGACCGTCGTTGCGGTCGTCATTTCGGTGTTGGTCGTCGTTGCGGTCGTGTTTTCGGTGGTGGTCGTCTTCTGTCCGCACGCCGCCAACGCGAGCGTTCCGGCGGATAACAAAGCAATATATGGCGTCTTCATGGACGTTCCTCCTGTCGCGAACCTAATCGGCACGCGTCCTCAACCACCGCTGGCAAGGGACGTTCCCGCGGATGCATCAACCGACGCGACGTTTTGATCGATCGGAGATGCAGTCGTCTGGACCTTTGCACCCGTTGCGCCGTTAACGCCGGGCACGGCAATCGCCGTTTCGCAGGCTATTTCGAGGAGTGATCCGAATGAGCATTTTCGGCAATATCATGAGCAAGATCTTCCACCACGGTTCGGCAAAGGCAGCAGCGCCCGCCGCCGCAGCGCCCGCGCAGGCCGCACCGACCCCGGCCGCAGCCCCGGCACCCGCTGCCGCACCGACCCCCGCGACGCCTGAGCCGGCACAGGCGGTCGATGTCGGCGCGGTTCTGTCCGAGATGGCATCGATGAAGGATGGCGGCGGCAACTATCAGTCGTCGATCGTCGACCTGCTCAAGCTGCTCGACCTCGATCCCAGCCTCACTGCCCGCAAGGAACTGGGTAGCGAGCTCGGCGTCCATGCCGGTGCCGATGGCACCCCGGAACAGAATATTGCGCTGCATAAGGCCGTGATGGCGAAGCTGGCCGAAAACGGTGGCGTCGTCCCCGACTCGCTGCGCAACTGATACGGACTGGTGCGAGCCCGATCCGGGCTCGCACCATCGCAGCGTTTGCTGCATTGGCGGTGATGCCATCGCCCGGACCGGGCGGCGGCATCACTTGCCCCACGAAAGGGTCGCCGATGATCGTGCACACGGACGAAACGCTGACTGTCGACGTGCCCGGATCGGGCGCCATGCGGGCCCATGTCTTTCGTCCCGCGGTCGAGGGTCGGTTCCCGGGCGTGCTGCTGTTTTCAGAGATTTATCAGGTTACCGCGCCGATCCGCAGGCTGGCGACGATGATCGCGGGCAATGGCTATGTGGTCGCGGTTCCCGACGTGTATCATGAGTACGAACCGGCCGGCACCGTGCTGGCGTATGATCCGGTCGGCACCGATCGCGGTAATGCGCTCAAGATCACCAAGCCCGTGTCGGCGTTCGATGCGGACGCCGAAGCAGCGCTGACCGCACTCGTCGCGCACCCGGCCTGTGACGGCAAGCTCGCGACGTTCGGCGTTTGCCTTGGTGGCCATCTGGCCTATCGGGCGGCATTCGACCCGCGCGTCTCGGCTGCCGCCTGCTTCTATCCGACCGACATTCATTCCGGCTCGCTCGGCGAGGGCAAGTCGGACGACAGTCTGGCACGCGTCGGCGACCTCAAAGCCGAAATGATGTTCGTGTGGGGACGGCAGGACCCGCATGTGCCGTTCGCGGGGCGGGAAACAATCAGGGCGGGTCTCGAAGCCGTCGCCGTGCCGTACGAATGGCATGAGTTGAATGCGCAACACGCGTTCCTGCGGGACGAGGGGCCGCGCTACGATCCCGCGTTGTTCCTGCAATGGATAGCACTGACGCTGGACTTCTACCGTCGCACCTTGCGGGGATAGCGTTTGCGAAGCGCGCCGAACGCGGCGCGAAATTGCCAATTCGGACCGACCTTTTCGGGTCATCGGGCAGGGTTTGCTTGCGCCGAACGTCCAAACGCCCCATTTAAGGGCTGAAACCGGCCACGCGTTACGAATGAAGTTGGTCGAAAAACCATAGCTTTGGGAGAGGTCTTTCGACACGCGTTCGTGCGTGGCCCGGTGGCCGTCGACGGTTCCGGACCGTCGAGCGCGTCAGTGTGGCGCCGTCCTCTGAAACCGGCGTGTAACCGCGCGCCCATCGCTTTTTATCGATGCGGCATGCAAAGATTTGAAGGATGGCGACAGCATGGCGCTCCGGAACGGCCCCACCAACGATACTCCTCACGACGCAGCCTTAACTACGGCACCGATTGCTGCCGAGGCGCGATCCGGCGTCACCCGGCGCGGCGTGATCGGCTCGGCGCTGGTTGCGGGCAGCGCGGCGATGCTCCCGGTCGATGTGGCTGGTGCCCCCGCCGAACGCACCGTCGACGTGCTGCTGATCGGCGGCGGGATCATGAGCGCGACGCTCGGGGTATTGCTGCGCCAGTTGGAGCCGAGCTGGACGATCGAGATCGTCGAGCGGCTGGATCAGGTCGCGGATGAGAGCTCGAACGGCTGGAACAACGCCGGCACGGGGCATTCCGCACTGTGCGAACTCAATTATACCCCGGTGAACGCCGCCGATGGCCGGGTAGAGATCGCAAAGGCGATCGAGATCAACGAGCAGTTCCAGGTCACCCGTCAGTTCCTCAGCCATCAGGTCGAGGCCGGTGTTCTCAAGAACCCGCGGTCATTCATTAACTCGACCCCGCATATGAACCTGGTGTGGGGCGACGCAAACGTCGCTTTCCTGCGCAAGCGTCACGCCGCACTGCAGGCGAGCCCGCTGTTCTCCGGCATGGAATTTTCCACCGATTCCGCGCAGATCACGAAATGGGTGCCGCTGATGATGCAGGGGCGCCCGGCGATGAAGCTTGCCGCCACGCGCTCGCCGCTGGGGACGGATTGTGACTGGGGCGAAGTGACGCGGCAGTACATCGCCACGTTGCGCAAGCAGCCGGGGGTTACGCTGACCACCGGGCACGAAGTCCGGTCGCTCGAACGCAATGCCGACAAGAGTTGGCGGGTCACCGCACGCAACCGGAAGACTGATGACAAGCGCATTATAAACGCGCGCTTCGTCTTCGCGGGTGCCGGGGGGGGCGCGCTGCCGATCCTGCAGAAGTCGGGCATTCCCGAGGGCGACGACTATGCCGGTTTCCCGGTGGGCGGATCGTTCCTGGTCACCGAGACCCCCGCAGTTGCGCACCGCCACCTTGCCAAGGTGTACGGCAAGGCGGCGGTCGGATCGCCCCCGATGTCGGTCCCGCATCTCGATACGCGCTATCTCGATGGCAAGCAGGCGCTGCTGTTCGGCCCGTTCGCGACGTTCTCAACCAAGTTCCTCAAGCAAGGCTCGTATTTCGATCTGCCCGCGTCGGTGACCCTCGACAATTTCCGGCCGATGGTCGCGGTCGGGTGGGATGATTTCGACCTGGTCGAATATCTCGCTGGCCAGCTGATCATGTCGCAGGAAGACCGGATGAACGCGCTGCGCGAATATCTGCCCACCGCAAAGAACGGCGATTGGCGTCTGTGGCAAGCGGGGCAACGCGTCCAGATCATCAAGCGCGATCCCAAGAAGGGCGGCGTGCTGAAGCTCGGGACTGAAATCGTTTCCTCGAAGGACGGCTCGATCGCGGCATTGCTCGGCGCATCGCCGGGCGCATCGACCGCGCCGTCGATCATGCTCGATCTGCTCAAGAAGGTTTTTCCGGCCAAGCTCGCCACGCCGGAATGGCAGGCGAAGATCCGCGACATCGTGCCGAGCTACGGTATCGCGCTCAACGACCAGACCGACCGGTTGGCGCAGCAATGGGAATCGACCGCCAACACCCTGCAACTCGCGATCGCCCCGCCCGCGGTCACCGTCCCGACCGTTCCGCGGCCGGCGGCTACGCGGGTCAAGGTCGATCGGCACCCGGACCTCGCGCTATAGTCGCCGTTCGGTCGCGTCTCGGCCTCTGACGCGAGCAAACGGCGGCGGGGCTTGCCGCTCGCGTCCAACTGCCCGATGCTGATCGCGTCGTATCGCCAACGGGCGGGCGGCGGCGCGATCACGGAGGGGGGACGATGTCGGGCAAGAGAATAGCGGGGATATTGGCTGCGGCGTTGCTTGTATCCGCGTCGACCGCGGCTGGTCCCTGGACGGCCGAACAGGACCATGCCGACATGATGCGCCAGCTTGGCATCGCCAAGCTGCGTCCCGGGGCGAACGGCGATCCGGCTGCGGCGGATGCCGCCAATTACGATCAGGCGAAGGCCAACCCTTACCCGGTCTGGCCGGATCTGCTGACGATGGCGGACGGTCGGCCGGTCAAGACCGCCGCAATGTGGCGGGAGGCGCGCCGCCCGGAGCTGATCGCGCTGTTCGAGCGCGAAGTCTACGGGCGTATTCCCGCGAACGTGCCCGGCGTGACGTGGCGGATAGACACGGTCGATCGCGAGTATTTCGGTGGCCGGCCGGTATTGGCGCAACAGCTCGTCGGCCATGTCGATAACCGTGCAGCGCCGGGGCACGCGGTCGACATCCGCGCCACACTGGTGCTGCCGGCCAATGCCAAGGGTGCAGTTCCTCTGCTCGTGATGTTCGGGCCCGCGCGCTATCCATCGCCCAGCCAGCCCGACGCCGCCGAAGCCGCCCGGCTCGACGCCGCGATGAAGGCGACGCTGATTGCACGCGATCCGTCATTTTCGACGATCTTCGCGAAGCATCCCGGGTTTGAACTTGTCAAACCCGGCGGCTTCTTTGCGCCACCCCCTAGCGACGACCGCATCACCCAATTGATTGCCGCCGGCTGGGGCGTCGCCTTGCTCGATACCGCCACCATTCAGGCCGATACCGGCGCGGGGCTGCGCGAGGGGATCATCGGTCTCGTCAACGACGGTGCGCCGCGCATGCCCGAACAATGGGGTGCGTTGCGGGCATGGGGCTGGGGGGCAAGCCGGTTGCTCGATTATCTCGTCAAGCGTCCCGAAGTCGACGCGCGGCACGTCGGCATCGAAGGCGTATCGCGCTGGGGCAAGGCAGCGTTGGTCACCGCGGCGTTCGACGAGCGGTTCGCGATGGTGCTGATCGGTTCATCGGGGGAGGGCGGGGTCAAGCCGCACCGACGCAACTTCGGGGAACAGGTCGAAAACCTCACGAGCGCCGGGGAGTATCACTGGATGGCGGGCAACTTCCTGAAATACGGGACCGAGAACGGTAGGCTCGGGCGCCGGACGGCGGGGGATCTGCCGGTGGATTCGCACGAACTGCTCGCGCTGGTGGCACCGCGGCTTGCCTTCGTCAGCTACGGCGTACCCGAACAGGGCGACGCCAATTGGCTCGACCAGCAGGGCAGCTACATGGCAACCGTCGCCGCTGGACGTGCGTGGACGCTGCTCGGAAAGCGTGATCTGGGGCGGGGCGACGATTACCGTGCGGCGCAGATGCCGCCACAGGGCACCGACCTGCTCGATGGAGAACTGGCCTGGCGCCAGCATGAGGGCGGGCACACCGATGCGCCCAACATGCGCCATTTCATCACATGGGCTAACGCCAAGATCGGCTACGCCCCGGCGCGATGAGCCGGGTCATCGGCGACCCCGTTCAGCCCCGTCGCGCTCGCGCTTCCTGGCCGCCGATCGTTTCGAGCAATTCGCGGTTGGGCAGCAGCTCGCGTTTCGCCCGATCGCCGAGCGACCGGATCCGCGCGAACTGTCGGTCCGCCACCTCCGCGTTCGCCAGCCGGTTGAGGCCGGACGGCAAGGCGGCATCCTCGTTCATGCCGTAAAGGACGTATTGATAGTTGAAATAGGCGAAGGTCTCGGTGTCGAGCGTAAGGTCGAACCGTCCCGGCGCGCGATAGCGCCACTGGTCGATCAACTCCCCCAGCCGGACGGGCCAACTCGCGCGATCGGCATTGTCGCGCCAGAACGGTTCCCGGCGGCGGCTGAGACAATAGTGCAGCTTCAGGAAGGTCACGACATTGTCGTAGCGCGCGCGCATCAATGCGTTGAAGCGCGCAGCAGGGGCGTCGATCGGCCCGCCGTGCGGCAGCATCTCGGCGATCATCGCCACCGCCGCCTCGATCATCACGATCCCGGTCGCTTCGAGCGGTTCGAGGAAACCGCCCGCCAGACCCACCGCAACGCAATTGCCGATCCACTGTCGTTCGCGATAGCCGGGCTCGAACTCCAGCATCCGCGTCGGCACACTTCCCGGCTCCATGCCGAGGTAAGCGTGGAGGATCTCTGCGGCACGTGCATCGTCGATATGCGCACTGGAATAGACGCAGCCGACGCCGTGCGCGTGAGCGAGCCCGATGTCCCAGAACCACCCGGCCTCATGGGCCGTAGCACCGGTGAAACTGGGGAGCGGGGACTGTGCCCGGTCATAGGGCAGCTTGGCGGTGATCGCGCGGTCGGTGAAAAGGTGTGAGCGCACCGACTTGACCGGCTCGCCCAGCGCTCCCCCGATCAGCTCGGCGCGAAACCCGCTGCAATCGATAAACAGATCGGCGTCGAACACACCGTGGTTGCGCGTGGCCACGCCTGCAATGCGCCCGTCGGGGCCGACATCGACACGCGTGACCAGATCACTGACGTGCGTCACACCCCCCGCGGTCGCGTGGCGCGCCAGCAACGCCGCGAATTTTACCGCATCGAAATGATAGGCATAGGCCAGCGGTCCATCGAACGGATCGTCCCGCGAGGCCTTGGGACCGCGCCCGGCGGCACCGACGCGGCTCTGGATCGTGACGGCTTCGGCGAACGTATCGCGCGTGCGGGGATCCTGTGCGAGCCAATAGGGCGCGAGGCTGCCAAGATCGCTATGGGTGGGGGCCTCGAACGGATGGAGATATTCGTGCCGCGTGTCGCCGTCGGGCGCGTGCAGCCAGTCGACGAACCGGATGCCCTGCTTGAACGTCGCCGACGTCTCGCGCAGAAATTCGCCCTCGTCGATGCCAAGGAATTTGAGCGTCGCGCGGATCGTGGGGAAGGTGCCTTCCCCGACGCCGACGATCCCGACCTCAGGCGATTCGAGCAAGGTGATCTGCGCCGCGCCCGCGGGAGAACAGGCAAGCGCCTTGGCAAGGTAGGCCGCCGCGAGCCAGCCGGCGGTCCCGCCACCAACGATCAGGATCCTCCGCGTGGCCGTCATGATGCGATCCTAGCCACGTCAGGCGCGCACGAACAGCGTCTTGAGCCAGTGCGGCTCGGTTCGGCTGGCGCGACGCCAGTCGAGGTCGTCCTCCGCGGTCCACTGCCACGGGTCGAGCAGCTTGAGCTTTGGGGATTTGAACGCCGCAGTACGACGCGTGGCAAGCGTCATGCCGCGGTCGAGCGCGGTGGCGGCGACGAGCGCGTCGCGCGGGTCGGACACCGCCACCGCACGCCTGCGGGCGATGATCGCGGCGTCGAGCGGGACGATGCGCCCTGCAAAGGCGGTCAGCACCTGTTCGTCGATCCAGCGTTGCAACCGTGCGGTGTGCCCCTTGTCTCGCGGCGCCCGGCGTATTGCGGCATTCTCGAGATCGATCAACGACACGGCCGAAAGGAAAAGCTGCTCGGGCGCGAGCGTGCCGGCCCATGCCGCCACCGCCGCGTCGGCCTGTGTCCCCCGTCGGAGTTCGGCCACCACATCGGTATCAAGGAGGAACATCAGCGCGGACCAGTCCATGCAGCTCTGTCCGCCGACAGGTCTAGCGGCGCGGTATCATCGTCGCGCATCGCCAGCAGGTCGACGATCGTCTCGCGCGCACCCGACAGGCGCTGGAACGCCTCGATGCTCAGCAGCACGTGAGTGGGTGTGCCGCGATCGGTGATCCACACCGGCGCGAGTCGCGCGGCGCGCTTCGCCAGACTGACATCCTGGTTGAATTCCCGGCTGGTCATGACCTTCACGGTAGCGTTCCCACTGCTCTACAAACCTACGTTTCGCAGGCTCGACTGTAGGCATGTTACTACAACGTGGCACGGCTGCAACAGATCGGGTGAAGACCCTCGAAATCGACCGGCTACCCGTAATTTGCGATTGCGCGGGGTACCGGATTTGCCGTTGGTCAGCGTCTTCGAGCGTGCCGCCGAACCAAGGCCGCGCCGATCCGGGGGGATGTATGACAGGAATATTGGACAGCTTTTGGTCTACGCTTGGCGGTGTACTGTCACCGCACGGGCCAGCCGCGGTCGCCGCGGCGAAAAGCTATGCGCCGGGCGACTTCTCGATCCATTTCTTCCTCCAGCTTGCGATCATCCTGATCGCGTGTCGCGTCGTCGGGTGGCTGGGCCAGAAGTTCCTCGGCCAGCCACAGGTGGTCGGCGAGATGATCGCGGGCGTCGTGCTCGGGCCATCGTTGCTCGGAATGCTGTGGCCTGATCTGCAGGGGGCGATCTTCGCCAAGGAGACGCGCAACGTGCTCTATGCCGGCGCGCAGCTTGGCGTCGGGCTGTACATGTTCCTTGTCGGCACGACCCTGCGGATCGACCATTTCAAGGCCAAGGCGCGGAGTGCCGCAGGCGTCTCGTTCGCCGGGATCGCTGCGCCATTCGCGGTGGCAATCCTGATCACGCCGTTCCTGCTGACCGTTCCCGGGCTGTTCGCGCCGGGTATATCGACGATCAACGCGACCTTGTTCATGGGCGCGTGCATCGCGCTGACCGCATTCCCGATGCTGGCGCGGATCATCAACGAGCGCGGGCTTGCCGACAGTTCGCTCGGCACCCTGTCGCTGACCGCAGGCGCGTTCGACGACGTGTGTTCGTGGTGCGTGCTGGCGATCGTGCTTGCCGCGTTCGGGGGCGGGGCGGGCGTCGCGATCCTTGCGATCGGCGGCGGGCTGTTGTGGGCGGTCATCGTGCTGATCTTCGGACCACGCATCTTCGCGCCGCTCGCGCGCCGGGTAGAGCGCGAGGGCGAGATGACTTATACGGTCCTGGCCCTCACGCTCGCTGCGTTCTGCACCTCTGCGTTCCTGATGGACATGGTCGGGATCCATGCGATCTTCGGCGGTTTCCTGCTCGGTGTGGTGATGCCGCGCGGGCTCTTCTCCGACGAGATCAAGCGCAAGATCGAGCCGCTCGCGGTGGTGCTGCTGCTGCCGATGTTCTTCACTTATTCGGGGCTCAATACCCGGCTCGACATGGTCAACTCGCCGTCGCTGCTGCTGATCGCGCTGGGCGTGCTGGTCGCGTCGATCCTCGCCAAGGGCGGCGCCTGCTACCTCGCCGCACGACTGGCCGGGGAAGACAATCGTACCGCGCTTGGCATCGGCGCGCTGATGAACTCGCGCGGGTTGATGGAGTTGATCATCATCAACATCGGGTTGCAGAAGGGCATCATCGGGCCGACGCTGTTCTCGATGTTGGTGCTGATGGCGATTGTCACGACGATGATGGCGGGGCCGCTGTTTGAGCTGGTGTATGGCCGGAAAGCGCGCGAAAGCGGCGAATTGCGCGCGATCGACGCGCGCGTCGCAGCGGAATAATTCAATGACTATCAAGCAAATGCGAGCTGTAGGGCTCGCCACGGTGGCGCTGTGCGCGGCGTCGGGGGCAAAGGCACAGGATGTCACGGTCAAGCCGCTGATCGATGCACGGCTGCGCTGGGAGGACGTCGATCAGGACGGACTGCCAAAGACCGCAGATGCCGTCACGCTGCGCGTGCGCAGCGGTGTCGAGGCAAGCGTCGGCCCCTGGTCGGGGCTGATCGAGAGCGAGGCAACGGTCGGTATCGTGCAGAATTACAACGACGGGCTGAATGCCCGCGCGGGGTATCCCACCATCGCCGATCCGCAGAACATCGAGCTCAACCGCGCGCAACTGCGCTATGCCGTACCGACGGCGAGCATCACCGTCGGACGCCAGGTGCTCGAGTTTGCGGATCAGCGGTTCGTCGGGTCGTCCTCATTCCGCCAGAACCAGCAAACTTACGACGCCGTGCACATGACGTGGAGCCCGACGCCCAAGCTGGCGATCGACGCCGCCTATGCCTGGAGCGACCGTACCATCAACGGTATCGACGGTTTCGGCGCGCGTCCTCAAGCGATCAGCGGCAGCAACTGGTTCGGTACGATCGCCTACACCACGCCGGTCGGCACGATCGCGCCCTTCGCCTATCTGGTCGATCAGGATGACGTCGCCGTGCAGGGCTTCCGGCTTGCGAGCCAGACCTACGGTGCGCGCTTCTTCGGCACGCGTCCGATCGAAGGCCTGTGGAAGGTCGGGTACACCGCAAGCTACGCGCGCCAGAGCGACTATCACCGCAACCCGAACGACTATGCGGCAAGCTATGCCCTCGGCGAGGTGACGGTTGCGCGCAAGCTGTTGCTGGCGACCGTCGGCTACGAAGTCCTCGGGGCCGACCAAGGCGCCGCGTTGACCAGCGTCCAGACGCCATTCTCTTCATTGTTCAAGTTCCAGGGCTGGGCCGACAAGTTCACCACCACGCCGCCCGACGGTATCCGCGACCTGTACGGTTCGCTGGGTTATGGCTGGAAACAGGCGGGACCGCTTGCGAACGTGGCACTATCCGCCGTCTACCATCGCCTCGAGAGCGATCGGCTCGTGCGGCATTATGGCGACGAGATCGACCTGCTAGCCACCGCCAGGATTCATACGACGGGCGTGTCGCTGCGTTACGCGCACTATCAGGCGGATCGCCTGTTCACCGACACGTCGAAGCTCTGGGTGGCGGTCGAATGGGCAATTCACTGAGGATTTGGCGTCACCCGGTTCTGCGACCCATCAGGGAATAGGACAGGAAACCCCGCGCCTTGTGGAACAGGCGGAAGCAATAGAACCGGCGTACCCCCGCATGGGTCGTCACCGGACGGAGAAGGTCGAGCCGCACATCTCCGACGTCCGCGAGCAGCATCCGCCGCGCGCGCCGGTCGGTGCGCCAATGCTTGGCGTATAACGCCCCGTCGCCGAAGCTGTAGCCCGCGAGCAGGCGGGTCTCGTCGGCGACGTCGCGTCTTCCGTGGTGATGATCGACGACGATCAACGGATCGTACAGCAACTGGATTCCCAGCCCGCTCGCGCGGAAGAGGAAGTCGGTGTCCTCCGCCGCGACGAACGGCGCGCCCGCGCCGAAGCGTTCGTCGAACGGCCCCACCGCGGCGAGCACGTCCGCCCCGAAGGCAAGGTTCGCGCCCATCACGAAGCCACCGGGGAACCCGCCGGGCGGGGCGACCATCGGGTGATCCTCGAGCTTGACGGTCACGGGCAAGTCGGCGGGATTGCCGAGCAGGATCCGCCCTCCGATGATTGCGGGGCCCTTGGCCTTGGCGAAGGCGGCGAGCAGACGGACGAAATAATCGGCGTGGAGGATGCAGTCGTCATCCGTCATCGCAATGATCGGGCCGGTGCAATGCGCCAGCCCGCTATTGCGCGCGCGCGCGAGCCCGGGACGCGGTTCCTCGACCAAAGATACGCGAAACGGCTGGTCTTGCGACCACTGCGCGATCAGGTCCGGGGTGCCGTCGGTCGAGCCATTGTCGACCAAAATGACCTCGATCCTTACGCCGGTTTCGCGGGCTGCCGCGGCGGCGAGGGTGACCGAGTCGAGCGTCGCGGCAAGCGAAGCACAGCGATTACGCGTGCAGATCAGGAGGGTGAGGGCGACCTTGCGCATTACGGGCGTTCGGCCACCAGCAATGCCTCGGCTGGGGTCGTCGCGCGTGCGATCACGGTAGCAGGCGGCCAGGCGTCGAGATACGCCGCCAGCTTGCCGTAATCATTGTCGAGCGCGACGTGCGGCACCCCGAGCAGGTCGGCCAGGATATGGCCGTGCAGCCGATCGGTCACGAGCACGCGCCCGCGCGACAGCAGCCGCAAACCGCGCGCGACGCGATTGGCGGCTTGCGCATGGCGGGCCGCAGGATCGCTGCCGGATGGAACGTCGGGGCCGTCATCCAGCCAGTCGACGATCGTCGCCTGTTCCGGGGCGGGCAGGGCATAGCCCACGCTTTCATCGTCCGTGCGCAGCAGCATCAGCACCTCGCAATCCGCGGTACCGCGAGGTTGCGGCCCGAGCGCATAGGCGGAGTCCGGCGCAAGCTGCGTCTCGCAGGCAAAGCGCTGTTGCGCGAACTGGAGACTGCGGGCGTCCCGAACGTAGAGCGTGAAATCCGGGTGCGCGCTCGCCAGCATCGCAAACCGGTCAGCTTCGGCGGAGGACCGGAAATGGATCGACTGCGGTAACTGCACCACCGGCCGGTCGTCGATCGTCGCCAGAACGGTTTCGCGGAACCGCTGGTGGTGCGGCCAGATGTCGCCAAGGTTGCCGCCACCGTGGAGGAACAGCGTTCCACCGGGGCAGGCCTGTCGAAACGCCGCCTCGTCGAAATCATGCCAGGTAGAGACGTAATCCGGGTCGCGCCCGGTCAGCGCGCGCAGCAGCGTCACTTCGCCGAGCCAGATCGCACTATCGCCGACATTGGCATGGTCGGGGAAATCGACCAGCGCATAGGCGTCACCGGGGGCTACGTGCCTACGGTACAAGGCACGGAGCGCCGCCTGTTGCGCGGCGATGCGGTCGACGATCATGTGTCTGCATCCACCCGGTCGGCGATGGCGTCGCGGTACAGCGCCTCGCACCCGTCGAGCCAGACGTCATGCGTAAACAATGCCTCTACGCGCGCGCGTTGCGCCTTGCGCGGAAGCATGGCGGCGGCAGTGATCGCATCGGCGAGCGCAGCGACATCGCCCATCGGCGCGAAGCATCCGCCCGCGCCAATCACTTCGCGCGCCGCGCCCATGTCGAACGCCGCGACCGGAACCCCGCACGCCATCGCCTCGACCGCGACCAGCCCGAAGGGTTCGTCCCAGCACGGCGTGAAGACGAACACCGACGCGCGTCCGATTGCGGCCGGCAGCATCGTGCCGTCGATATGCCCGCCATAGCGGATCGTGTCGTCCAGCAGCGGCACGACCTCCGACGCCCAATAACCGGGGTCCTCGATTGCGCCGAACAGCATCAGCGGGATCCTCGCCAGACGTGCGGCCTGCGCGGCGAGATGCGGGCCCTTGTCGGGGGTCATCCGCCCACACCACACCGCCTGTCCGTCACCCTGCGGAACGAACGGCCACAGCGTGGGATCGATGCCGTTGTACAGCACCGAGGCTTGCGGCGGCGCACCCTCCGGCCACCAGGCGTCGAGCTGGCGCTGTGACGTGACGGTCAGGCGATGGCCCGGCACCGCGCTTGCGTGGACGAACCAGCGCAGCGCGTCATAGGGCGGGACGTGGAGCGACGTGACGGTCGGCACCCTGGCGGTGCGACCCGGTTCGATCGGGAAGCGGTGGAGGCTGTTGTTATGGACCACGTCGAACCCGCCGCCTGCGATCCGGTCGCAGGCGGATTCATAGCCTGCGTCGATATGCGCGATCAGCGGGGCGTAGCCGCGATGTTCGGCCCCCGGGAACGCCTTTTCGTAATGGACCGGCAGGACCGGATCGAGCGTCAGTCCGAGGTCGCTGTCGCCGGAGGCGAACAGCACGACGTCATGCCCGCGCGCCTGCAACCCGGTTGCGAGATGCCAGCAATGCGATTCCATTCCGCCCGCGAAGGGCTGTCCGATGCGTTGCCGGACATGCCCGAGGACCGCGATCCTCATCCGGTCGACCGCGCTTGTTCGGACGCCGCGAGGCGGTCCTCCAGCAAACGGATGACGGTGGTGGTATTGGCATAGGGCTGGTGGCTCTGCTGCCCGGTCAGCGCGCGATCGGCGTCGTCGGGGCGGCGCAGGATGCGAATCGGCTGCCCCGGCGCGAGATCGACCAGACCCATCAGCCGGAACGCCTGCAGCCAGTGGCCCATCGTGCGATAGCCCCATTTGGCTTCGAACACTTCGGCATTGCGCACGACGCTGTCGAGATGGTGGACCGGCGGCATGTGGTGCGGATGATATTGGTGATACGCAAGCCCGCCCTTGATCCACGCGATCGGGATGCCTGCGGTGTCGACCACCTTGCCGAAATCGGTATCCTCGCCGCCATAGCCCGAATAGCGTTCGTCGAACCCGCCGAGCGACAGGAACGTCGCGCGCCGCATCGCGAAGTTGAGCGACCAGAAGCAGCGATAATCGTTGCAGATCTCGATCCCTTCGTGCGGGGGACCGCGCCGGTCGGAATGTTTGACCGCGACTTCGGCAAAGGCGTCATACGACCAGTCGCCGTCGGTCGCCCCGCCCGGCAGGTACAGCACTTCGCCCATCAACAGGCCGTCGAGATCCGCCATGAACCCGGCATAGTCGGCGAGCAGCGTCGGCGTCGGGATACAGTCCATGTCGAGGAAGACGAGCACGTCGCCGGTCGCCGCCTGCGCCGCGACGTTGCGCGCTTCGGCCAGCGGCAGCGCGTCGGCGACGACCTTGATCTGCCGGATCGGGAAGGGGGTGTCGGGGAGGTCGTACAGATCGTCCTGCATCACCGCGACGATCAGCTCGGCGGGCGGCAGGGTCTGGCGCATCAATCCGCGCACGACGTTGACGAGATGATCCGGGCGCCCTTTTCCCAGCGTGACGACAGAAACTTCGGTCATGAAGAAAGCTCGGTTGGAGGAGGATCGAACGACAAGGATCCGACGCTGCATTTTGGCATCCGGGGGGCGGAGTCAATCGCGATGCCGTATCCGGCGACAATCAGCCGTCGAAAAGCCGTTCGGCCTCCACCGCACGAACCGCCGTCTCCATCGCTTGGAGCGAGCCGAACTGGAATCCGAGCTGCGAAGCGTAGGCCGCGCACATCGCGATCCGCGCGGCACGGTCGGCGTCATCGAGCGGATGGACGAGGGCTGGCCGGTCGGTCCTGCGATCCGCGGCACGGGTCAGGTACGGCCAATCCTCCCACAACAATATCGGCGCACCGCACGTTTCGAGTGCGTCGCGGACCAGCCAATGGTCTACATGATTGCCGATCGCGAGCGGCCCGAGCAGAAGGTCGGGGGATAGCAGGGCGATCTGCTCGGCAAGCGCCGCGCTCAACGGCGCGAGCATGGCGTCATCGTCCCGCCGCGCGGCGAACAGTTCTGGTGCGCTCGCATAGCCGCGATGGGGTGCCTCGAGCAGTGGCAGATGGACCGCGGTTGCACCGATCACCGCGCACGCGGCATGATCCTCGGCACGGCGCAGCGCCATGTAATCGACCTCCGGTCCGAGCCCCTTGTCGAGCTGGCAGGCACGCGCGAAGCCGGTCGGCTCGGCGACGTTGCCGGTAAAACAGGTGACGATCGTCACCCGGTCCCCCGCGCGCGCGCGGGACGCGAGCAAACCCCCGACCGAAAAGGCGGCATCGTCGAGATGCGGCGAGATCGCGACGATATGCTTCACAGCAGGTGCGGTTCGGCACGGAAGCGGCACGGGGCGATCGCGATGTGCGGATCGATCCCCTGCGCCGGCCGGGTGCCGCGCAGATCCTGGTAGATCTGCCGGATCTGCTTGCCCACCGCGTCCCAGCTATAGACCCGGCGACATTCTTCCAGCGCTGCGTACGACAGTTGCTGGCGCAGCGTGGCATCGGTGACGAGCCGCGACAGCGCGGCGGTCTGCGCGGGGATATCGCCTGCTTCGACCAGCAGCCCGTTCTCGCCATCGCGGATGCAATCCACCACCCCGACCGAGCGGCACGACAGCACCGCGTGCCTACATGCCATCGCCTCCAGGATCGTGTTCGAAAACCCTTCGGCATAGGTCGGCGACACGAACACGTCATGCGCGCGGTACAGCGCGGGAACGGCGTCATATTCGGCATAGCCGGTGAAGGTCACACGGTCGCCGAGCCCAAGCTCTGCGGAGAGCGCGCGCGCGGGTTCGTAATCCGGGCCGATCCCCGACACCGTGCAGCGCCAGTCACCCGCGACACCCGGCAGCGCATGCAGCATGTCGAGCACGCCTTTGCGCCGGTCGACCCGGCCATGATAAAACAGCCGCACAGGCCCCGTAGGATCGGGCTCGCCGGGAGTGAAGCGGTCGGTATCGACCGCGCCGGGAACGATCGTGAAGCGGTCGAGCGGGGTGCCGAGCCGGTCGTGGACTTCTCCCGCAAAACTGTTGCCGCCGATCAGCAGCGCGCCCGCATGATCGAGCACGCGCTCCATCGCGATGCGGTGGGTGGCGCAGCACGAGCCGACCCAATGCCCGTCGCCGCCCTGGATCGAGACGACGCACGGCACACCCAGCCGCTCTGCCGCGAGCAGCGTCGCCCAGCCGGTCGGATAGCCATATTGCGCATGGAGCACATCGAATGGCGCGCGCGCGTGCTCGGTGGAGATCGCTTCGATCAGCGCGTCGACATCGCGTTCGAAGTCGCCCCCGGCCTGCTCGCCGAGCGCTTCCATCCCGATCACGCGAACCCCCGGCACCGCGGGCGGAGGGCCGCCGCCATAGACCGACGCCCGCGCCGGATCGCCGTAATATTGGCTCACCATCGTCACGTCGTCGCCCGCTGCGACCAGCTGGCGCAGCAGGTTGATCGCATAGATCGACATGCCCGAGATCGCCGGGAAGAACCGGCGCGAGACGAAGCAGATCCTCATGCCGCGATGCTCCGCAGATAGGCGATCGATTCCGGAATGGCGGCATGCGCGCGCGGGCTTTCGCGCGACAGCTCGACGCAGACCAGCCGGGTGAAGCCGATCGCCTCGAGCGCGGAAAGCACCGCGGGCATGTCCATGTCGCCTTCACCGAAGGGCAGGTGCGTATGGTCGCCGCGGCGCATGTCCTCGACCGCGACGGTGCCGATCCGGTCGGCATAGGCCCGGATCGCATCGGCGGGGTCGATATCCTCGGTCACGAGGCAATGTCCGGTGTCGAGCGCAAGCCTGAGCCTCGGATGGCGTGCGAACAGCGTGTCGTAGTCGCCGACGGTCTCGATCAGCATCCCCGGCTCGGGTTCGAAGCTTGCGTCGACGTTGACCCGCTCGGCATGATCGAGCACCTGCTCCAGCCCCGCATCGAGCCACGATCGTGCGTCGGCGGGATCGACGCCCGTCTTTGGAACGCCCGCCCAGAACGACACGGTCTCGCTCCCGAGCCGTGCCGCCACGTCGAGCGCGCGGCACAGGAAGGCGACACGCCGCGCCCGCCCGTCCGCGTCTGGAGTGACCAGCGTCGGTTCATGCTTCTGGCGCGGATCGAGCAGATAGCGCGCGCCCGTCTCGATCACGCTGCCGAGCGACAATGTGCCAAGCAACGCGGCGACGCGGTCCGCTTCCTGCTCCCAGCGCGGCGCGAACGGATCGAGGTGATGATGATCGAGCGTCAGCGCGACCCCGGCATACCCCGCATCCGCGATCAGCCGCAGCGCATCGTCGAGCCGGTGGTTCGCCGCGCCGTTGGTGTTGTAGGCATAGCGCAGGCTCATGCGACCCCCCGGTCGCCAGCGAAGGCAACGTGATGCGCCTCGGGCTCGCGGTAGAGCGGATAGAGCGGCCCGACGAGCGCATCGGCGGCGGCGGTGTCGAACAGCGGGTGACCGAGGCGCTCCGCATCCGCCGGGGTCAGCCGGATGCGGCGCAGCGTCTCGCTTTCGTTCGCACCAAAGCGGATCAGCGGGGAATCGAGCGCAAGCAGCTTCTCGGTGTTGCGCGCGCCGATCCGGTAATAGCTCATCGTCTCGACCTCCATCCCGGGGACGATGACCTTGACCACCGAGATCGCGCGGTCGGCGGGCGACATGTCGACATAGAGCACATCGAACCCCGCCGCCTCGACCGCGGCGCGGGCGGCACCGGCACGCGCATGGCCATCGGGTGCGGGGAGCGTGGGCAAGGCGTCGAAGCGGTGCGATCCACGTTCTGACAGGACCGAGCCCGCAAGCCACCCTCGCAAGGTCGCGGCATCGCGCCCGGTCCAGTCGCGCATCGCCTCGAACGCGCGGCTGTCGCTCGATTTCGCGGCACCTCCGGCCTGCGCCATGAACCGCGAAACATAGCCCGCGGGCGCGACCTGCGCGACGAGATCGGCGGGGCCGTGTGCGAAGGCCTTGCGCGCACGGCTGGCAGCGAATTCGGTCAGGCATTTGTCGAGCGCGGCGGTGCGGTCCGAATGGCACGCCTCGCCGCACGCGGTCACCATGATCGGCGCGGCGGGGGGCGTGCGTTCGTCGACCCCGACGCAATAGAGGTTGGGCATCCCGAACTGGTCAGTCGCGAACTTGGGCATCGCGCGGATCCCCGCCGCCTCGAACCGCTCGAGGATCGCGGTGGTCGAGGGCGCGAGGCTGGTGTCGAGATCGAGCATCACCCCGCGGTCGAGCGCGCGGAACAGTAGCCCGTTGCCGTCGCGCTGGAGGATTTCGCACAGCCCGTGCCCGATCGCCCAGTCGAGGTCGGGGCCAGCGCCCATCCCGTTCGAGATGATCGTCGTGAACGGCTGGTAACCGGCGGACAGCTCCTTGGACGAATAGGCCGCAAGGTCGATCGGCACGAGCACGCTGGAGCCATCCGCCCAGCGCCTGGCCTCGACCCATTCGAGCACCGTCGCATGATCGACCGGCGACCCTGCGGGCAGGCACAAGGTCAGAGGATCGGCAACCGCACGCGCGCCGAGGCTCCGCACCAGTTCGGCATAGCTCCCGCGCGTCTTGCCGCGTGCGCCGAGAGTCAGCGTCGGCCACACCATCTCGGCGATCTCGCCAAGCCCGCCAAGCACCGCCGCCTCGTCGGTCGCGCCATAGCCGACGCCGTAGGGCATGATCCCACCAAGAGCGGGATCCTCCGGGAACAGCGCCACGACCCAGACGGGAAGCCCGAGCCGGTCGAGTGGGTGGATCGGGAAGGCGACGACATCGCCCTTGGGGAACGCATCGAGATACGCGTGCGCGGCGGGGCCGAGATCGGCGGGGAGCCCGGTCCTCACAGCGCGAGTTTCCGCACGCCGGGCGCGCGTGCGAGCCCATCGTCGAGCGCGGCAAGCGTCACCGCGCGGTCGACCTCGGGGGCATATTCGAACGGGGTCAGAACCGCGTCGAAATCGAGCGGGGCGATGGCGTCGCGATAGCGGCGGAGTTCGGCGTGAGTCAGCGGGATATCCTTGTGAAACGCCTTGTGGCTCGAAATCGCGTGCGACCGGCCGGCGGGGTCCTGGTCGATCTTGAACATGTCGCCGCAGAACAGCCGGCGTCCCGGCGCATCGTGGAGCGCGGCCTGCCCCTCATAATGCCCGCCGACATGATGCAGCGTGTAGCCCGGTGCGAGTTCGAGCGTGTCGTCGAACGGCATGGTGACGCGGAACGCCTTGGTCAGCTGCAGATCGTCGCGCTGGATCGCGACCACCGCGGGGTCGAACCGGCGCTGGAGCTGGAACAGCGCGCCATAGCCGTGCGCATGGCTCGCCGCGAGAAACGCGATCCCGCCGAGCGCTTCGATCTGGTCGAGCATCGCGTCCGAATAATAGGGTGCTGCCTCGAACGCGATATTGCCGCCGTCGCGGACGATCAGCCAGCCGGTGCCGCCGAGCCCGAGTGCGGGGGTGGTGGTGAACGCCCACAGGCCGGGCGCGACTTCCCGCGCGGCACCATCATGCGTCGCGGCGACGTCAGCCTCGGGGAGGAACCGCCAGCCGTCCTCGGGCAGATCGTTGCGGACATCGGTGCAGACCGGGCAATCGGGCGGCGCGAAATGGCGCTGCCAAAACCCGCAATTGGCGCAGGCGAACCAGCTCAAAGGCATGATCGTGCTTCCTGATAGGCCCGGTCGAACAGGCGCATCAGCGCCAGATCGCGGGGCATCGAAAAATCATGCGGCCCGCCGCGTGCCGCCGCCATGAAGGCAGCGGCCTGCGCGGCGAAGGGGGAGGTGGCAGTGTCGAACGCAAGCGGAGTCTGCGCGCCGGTGCTGCCGCATTGCTGGACCAGCATGCCGCCAGCGGTCTGCCCCATGGTATCGGTCGCGATCAGCAGCCCGCGCTCGCCCAGCACCTCGAGCCGACGGCGCGGCAGGTTCTCCGCGCAATTATAGGCAACGTGGCTCTGGAACAGCACACCCGAAGCGGAGCGGGCGCTCAGCATCCCGCCGTCGTCGACCGCATAGGCATGAATCCGGCGTTGCAGCGTGATCGACAGGTCGACCAGCGGTTCGCCGAGCAAGCGTTCGGCCAGATCGAGCCCGTGAAGCGCGAGATCGATCACCGCGCCGCCGCCCGCACGGACCGGATCGGCGCGCCAATTGTCGTGCGCGCCGCCGTCGGGGGTCCAGTCAGGGTCGACCCAGCAGGCGTAGAGGATACGGATCGCGACCGGGCGACCGATCGCATCATCCGCGACCGCCTCCGCGATCCGGCGATGCGCGGGGTGATGGCGCTGGTCGAATGCAGTGCCGTACAGCGGGCCGTCCACGACCGCGGTTGCCATCGCCTCGCCCTGCTCGAGCGACGCGGCGATCGGTTTCTCGCACAGCATCGGGATCCCCGCCGCCGCACACGCGCGGACGGGCGCGAGATGCGCATCGTTAGGCGTCGCGATATAGACGAGGTCGCACAGCCCCGACGCCAGCATCGCCTCGGTCGTCTCGAATGCGGCGATCCCCAGTCGTTCCGCCCGAGCGCGCGATTCCGGGGAGGGATCGGCCACCGCCGTCACCGTCCCGCCCGCCGCGACGATACCGGGTGCCATGTAATCGCGTGCTACCCAGCCGAAGCCTACGATCCCCCACCGCATCACCATCGCTCCGGCAAATCGACAAGGCGCCGCAGGCGGATGTCGTCCGCCTTGAAGGGCAAGGCGTCGGCAGGGCGTGCCCAGAAGCAACCCGCAGCATATTCGTCCTGATAGCGCGTCGACGGCCAGCGGACCGATCCATCGTCGCCGAGCAGCGGATTGCGCCGCAGCACGGCCCCGGCGGGGGGCATCGCCAGCCCACGTGCGACCGGACGCGGCGATCCCGCACCTTCGACCAGCGACCACGCTTCAACAGACGGTTCCGGTGCCCAGCCACTCGGGGCGGCGACCGCGCCCTCCAGTAATGCGACGAGCAACGCGCGTTCGTCATAGACCTGTGCGTCGGGGAATAGCGCAGCCCAGCCCGAAGCGGACAGTGCCGGCCCCATTGCGCCTCCGGCGTGCCCCGCATTGTGCAGATGACTGATCGCGAGCGTGCCTCCTGCCGTGCGGGCGGCGCGCAGCCGGGCGGCGACCTCCGCCTGGTCGGGGAGGAAGTAGAAGGCGTCGTGGCACATCACCAGGTCGAACCGCGCGTCGGCAATCGGCCACGGCGCGGCGGCGTCGAACACGACGTAGTTCGCATCGGGCGCGACCCAGTGTTTGGCGAGCCAGCATTTGGCGAAAACCACGTCCGCACCGAGGCATTCGGTCCCGCGGCGCGTCAGTTCACGCAGGTAATGGCCGATCCCGCAGGCAAGTTCGAAGGCGCTGGCGGGGGTAGCGTCGTGCGTCTCGAGCAGTGCCAGTCCCGCGAGGTACGTGGGATCGCTCCAGCGATAGGCAAAGTAATCCGCCACCGGGCCAAGCCGCAGCAACGCCATCGCCGCGCGCAACGACAGCGTGTCACGCTCGCGCACCAGTTGCTTGAGCTCCGCGAGGTCGGTTGCCGGCCCGGTCCACCACGAATCCTGATCGGTCAGCAGCGCGACGAGCGCGTCGTCCGGGCAGCCCGCATCGAGATGATCGAGCGCAACCGCGGCAAGACCTTCGCTGTCGACCCTGAGATAGGGAATGCCGTCGACCACCGGCCAGCGTTCGCCCGCCGCGGCGAGCGAATGTGGCGTATCATAGGCGAGCGGCAGCCCGGTGCGCGGCGAACGCAACGGCATGTCGGGAAAGACCTTAGCCGGCATCAGGCCAGACCGGCGTCAGCGAGGATGCGGTCGTGGAATGCCTTGACCGGGCCGTCATGGACCAGGCCGTAAGCACCTAGCACGACGTCCATCGTTACCGCCGCGGCACGCAGATGCTGTTCGATTTCGAGGACTCGGTCGAGCACGTCGGCAACGTGGAAGGCGCGCGCTTCGGGGGTGGTGTCGCCCGCGATCGGAGCAAGCGCGTCGGCAACGGTCGTGGCCAGCACGGGGTTTGCCGCCGCGAGTTCGTCTAGGCAGGCAACGCGCGCGGTCTCGATCGCCGTATCGAGCCGGTCGCCGAGTAGCATTTCACCCGAATAGCCGCTGTCGGGCATGTCGGCATTGTGGAAGTGGTGCGCCATGCCCGCAAGGAACACCGCAACAGGATCCGCGCCGTGCCATGCACTGGCGAGCACACCGTAGACCGCGACCATCAGGCAATGTTCGGCGTGGTTCTCGGCGGGCTGCAGCAGGATGCGCGGTTGCCCGGGGGAGGTCACGCCCGCACGCGGCTGGCGCGCGAGCTTACCGACGAAACTGGGCACAGCACCCGGCGCGGGACGCCCGTGCACAAGTGCCTCGCGCAGTCGTTGCGCAAGTGCTGGATCGAGATCGCCGGTCACTTCATCGAATGCGCGTTGCAGCACCGGCACCGCATCCGCGCCGAGCCCGAGCCGGGTCAGCCTCGCCAGATCAAGATCGCCGAGACGCGCCGACACCAGCGCGGCGCCAACGATCTGTTTCATCACCGCGGCGGGTTGGTCGCCTCGCAGCAACGCCCCCCATCCAAGCGCGAACAGCCGTTCCGCGATCGACCCCGGGGCCTCAGCCGAATGAATACGCTTCAGGTCGCCCAATTCGCGCAGGAACGGCAGTGCGGCGGGGGTCAACCCGACGGAAGGCACGAGGGCCTCCGCCGGGCTGGACAGGGGGGCTGGGCTCACGCGGTCTTGCCGTCGAGCCAGTGATCGAGGATCGCCTGCTGCTCTGGGACGGCATGGACCGGCTTGCGACCGCCGCTTGTCTGCGGCAGCTTGAAGAACAGCCCCATCTGGTCCTGCACGCCGCCTTCGCCACGCTGTTGCGCAAGGTCGAGGCAACGCGCGATCTCGATCGCGAGCGGCGCGGCAAGGATCGAGTCCTTGCACAGGAAATTGAGCTTGAGCTGCATCTTCTGGCCCATGAAGCCGGTCAGATCGATGTTGTCCCACGCTTCCTTGTCATCGCCGCGCGGACGATAATAATGGATCATGATGATGTGATCCTCAACCGGATAGCCAAGGATGTCGTTGAGCACGCTGCCTTTGGTGCCAAGCTTCGACGCCAGCGACTTGGGATCATCGAGCGCCAGACCGTCCGAGTTTCCGAGAATGTTGGTCGAGAACCAGCCGTCGACATGCAGCGCGCGATCGCGCAGCGCAGGCGCGATCACCGTCTTCATGAAGGTCTGGCCGGTCTTGCCGTCCTTGCCCGCGACGGGAACGTTGCGCTCCTCAGCGAACTCCGCGAGCGGCGCGATGTCGGCGGCGACCGAAGGCGTGAAATTGGCGTAGGGCGTGCCCGAGTCGATCGCCGCATAAGCGTAGAGCATCGCCGGACTGATCGCGGCGTCGTCCTCGTCGAGCCCGCGTTCGAACGCTTCACGCGATTGCAGCGCGGCATCGTCGGCATGCGGGACACGCTCGGTCGACGCGAGGTTGACGACGACGACCCGGTCGAGCCCCTTTTCAGCACAGAAGCGCCGCAGATCGGACTGAATCTGCTGGATAGCGGCGCGGTGGCCGCTCTCGAGCTTGTTGCTGCCGTCGATATTGGCGCAATATCCGGTGCTGCCCGCGGCCTTCCACGGGCGCATCGTGTTGAGTGCGGCGGCACCGTCGGCGAGTTCCTTGTCGCCGATCACGCCGTGCCGCAGCGCGCACGCGCCGAGCGACTCCTCGGTCAGATCCCATCCGCCGAATTCCAGATCGCGGTATGCGACCATGCCGGCCACGTCGCGGTCGGCGAGGGGAAGCCCGTTGAGGCTGTTCGACCCTGCCTTGATCATCTCGATACCCGCGATCGCGGTGGTGGCGACGGCGCCACCCACACCTACAATCGCCACGCCAAGCCGTTCTGCCATGTCTCAATCCCTACATCCGCCCGCTACGGGCCAGGGGATCGTTAACCAGATGGCAGGGTTGGACTTCGTAGAATCGGGCGCGCGGCGCGAAAAAGCCTGACGCTAGTTACATATGTTCCCGCACGCGCGTTTCGGAGTGATCCATGTCACCCCGTGCGCCGACCGGGGGCAACCAGTCGGTCGCGACCTCGCCATGGCGATCGTGGAAATCGACCAGTTCGGCGAGCCGATCGACATCGTTGATGCGGATCACGCGCGCGTTGCGCTCGACCAGCCCGGTTTCCTCGAGCGCCTTGAGCGAGCGGCTGACGTGCGTCTTGGTCAGCCCGACCGCGTCGCCGAGATCCTGCTGGGTCAGCGGAAGTTCGAAGGTCGATCCGGCAAGCCCATCGACCACGCGCAATCGCGACCGGATGTCGAGCAGCAGCGTGGCGATCCGCGTGAACCCATCGGTCCGCCCGACCGACGTCAGCCGGTCCGCCATCGCGACCTGCTCCGACGCCGCCACCGCGAACAGCAGCGCGCCCAGCCGGGGATGATCGCGAAACAGCCGCCCGAACGCGGCCTTGGGCATTTCGTAGAGCGTCGTGTCGCTGACCGCACGCAGCGTGGCCGCGCTATATCCCCAGGCGATCGAGAAGGTCGCGGTGATATCGCCGACGAAATAGAAGCGCAGGATCTGCCGCCCGCCGTCCTTGAGCTTGACCGAGCCGTGCAGCCAGCCGCTCGCGACGATATACAGGCTGTCGCTCTCCTCGCCCTCATGGACCACCACATCGCCCGCACGGAACGACCGCTCGCGCCGCTCGAGCCAGCGCAATGCATCGCGTTCGGAGAAGGTCAGCGTGAGATGCCGCGACAGGCGGGCTTCGAGAGGACTTTCAAGCATAAGGTGCCATCGACAAGCTGTTGAACGCCTCGCGTATCCCAGTTGCTCGCCGGTTGAAAGCGCGCAACCTGCGGTACGGTGGGGGCCGGGGTAGGGCGGGTTTGGTGGGAATGACGTATGCACACGGTCAGACGTCGCATCGTGCCTGTTCGCAAGCATCCGTTCGCGGTCGACCAAGCGTGCACGGCGCGTAGCCGATGCGAGGATGGTTCACCTTTCGGTAAGCCGGGCGTGCGACTGTGTGGCTGGATATTCGGGAAGGGTCGCAATGCACCAGTTGATCGTCGCTGCTGCCGTCGTATTTCCGTTCATGGCCGGCGCTCTGGTAGCGTGGATCGCACAGTTCGAGGGCCGGGGGTAGACGAACCGACATCGAGGACGATGCTGGGATCACTGGGCTCTGCGGTTGTTAACTACCGAAGGCCTGGGGGGCTAGCGCGAGTCAGACCCCACCGAACAGTTTGAGTTGAAAGAGACGGTGACGCATTCTGGCCTGATGGAGAGTGATGCGCGCCGCCACACTGTTGAGTGGCAAACGACATTTCACCGCCCAAAGTCATTCGCTAGTGACCTCGCCATTGTTCCGATCCGCGGGCTGCAGTGCTGCGGCCTTCGCTGCAATACGCTCATCTCGTGTCGCTAACGCGGCATAGGCGTCGGCTGATCGCTGTTCCCGGATCCGAACGTTCTCGAGCGTTGCTGACGTTGCGGCCGCCTGGGCGATCTCCGCATTCTCTCGGTTCGTTTTAAACGCCATCGCACGGTCCCCTTCAACACGACATCTAAGAGGTCACCCAAGGTTTTGCCATCCTGGGCAACGCCACACGGCCACATTCAGGCATGGCGCGTTGGGAATACCGGCCCGCGAACCTTCATACGTTCGGCTGCGTAGGGTTGTTGCAAGGCCACAACGTCGTCGTAGCTGCCGCGCAACCAACGATCGTGGTCCTCCGGGTTCAGGACGGTGATCATCGCTTTCGGATGGATCGGCGCAATGAGGTCGTTTGGGTTACACGTCACCATGGTGAAGCCATTGCCCTTGGCGGTTGGCTGCCAGAAGCCGGCGACGGCGAACAGCGGCTGATCGATCACCTGGAACCACATCTCCCCCTTTAGCGGCTTCTTGCCGTCACCAAGATCGTGCGCCTCCGGCGTCCATTCGCAGAATTCGCTCAGCGGCACCAAGCAGCGGTTTTCCGGCTTAGCGGCGAGGGCGCGCCACTGCGCTAGGCCAAGGTTGCGCACGTTTGTCATCGGCCACGCCGCACCACCGCCAAGAACGTCCCAACTCATCACATCCAGGTGTCGACCGCGATCCGTCTCGCGGATCACGTAAGCCCGGCTACGGGGCATGAGTTCGGTTGGATTGAAGCGATTGTCCATCGGGCGATCGTCGGCGAAGATTGTCCCGAAGTGCGTATGGAGCGCCTCGGGCTCGTAGCTGTTGCGTGCACGGTTACACATGATCGCAGCCTGCAACAGTTACATCACGGTGTCGATACGACCCGGCCTGAGTATGGATCGCTCAAAGCCGATCGAACCCATCGCGGCAGTTGTATTGCTGGCGGCATTTTCGCGTCGTTAAACCAAACGTCGATTTCGAACTCAACTGCTGTGGCCCACGAGTACGCCGGGCAGATCATTCCCATCGGCGTCGATCAGATTGAAAATCAGTCCGACTTCAACCGCCGAAGGACCGTAGAGTCTGCCATGGAAGACGCCGAGGTACGCGCCATCTGATGTACGCGCGACACCGTCTAGCCGACCCGTCGATGCGTCTAACGTGCCTTGAAAAGTTACACTTACGTCAATCGGTTTGCCGGTCAGGGCAACAGAGACTGATCCTGTCACGCGTCGGTTCGTACCGTCGACGACTAGGGTCTGGCCTGTGGGCGATGTGCCTATCTGCGCGACAGTAACACGGTAGGTCGATGTAGCCGTTAAAGGCAAATCCGCTGCCAGCGTCGGCGCTCCAACCAAGGCATAGCGCGTAATCTGGACGGGCTTCACGAGCTCGTCCTGTCGTAGGTAGCTAACGTACATAGCGTCTGACGATGCTCGATAGATACCAAGGGTCGCGCCGGATGTGGCGGTCATATAAGTATAAATCAGATTTGCATCTGTCCTCGCCAGCGTTGCCCCCATCTGACCCGGCACGATCGTTGTTCCAAACGCAGATAAGGCTTGATTGGCGGCGGTGAAGGTTATCGTCCCAGAGTCCAGGCCGCCATACGCGAGGTGAGCAGGGACTGTCTGCGTCGTACTCGCAGTAATGACCCCGTCGAAAACGCGATCGCCCTGGAAGTCGAACGAAGTCCGGTAAGATGTCGGGGTCGGGGTCGGGGTCGGGGTCGGCGCTGGTGCAGGCGGCGGTGTTGGTGTTGCGACCGGCGTGATCGGTGCTGTACCTGTTCCATCGGCGGCGCTGCCGTTATCCGACCCACACGAAGTCAGGGCCAACGCGACAACGGTGACGTAGAAACAACGCATAGCTACCCCTGGTAATTTAAGGAAAGTCCTTGGCCCTTTTGGGGGTACTAGCGCTCTCCTGCCAAACGTCCATAGCGCCATCTTCGACGTTGTCGGCCTGCCCAAAGATATGACGGTCACCGGCTTTCGGCATGGCGGCATTGGCGACGTGGGCGAAGGCGAAGTGCGCCCGGTCTGCCGTCACAAGACGCTCGCTATCACTCGAAGGCGAACGTCAAATAGGCGCGTCGGATCGCTGGCGGACGACGCAGCTATAACGCCGCGATCGGGTTTCTTGACGAAGCCAGAACGAAACGAGCGTGTCGGAAAGCATGCCGGAGCGCTTGCGCGCTTCGACTGAAAACCTAACGATTTCGATGTGAAGGGTGGTGGACGCACTTGGGCTCGAACCAAGGACCCGCTGATTAAGAGTCAGCTGATTTCCCTGATTTTTTAACGCGTCTTCCGCCATTTTCTTCATCTGTACCGGAATGACGGCTCATCGCTATCGATAGGTTGTCGGAAAGCCAAAAGGTCAGCTGCGCAGGCCGAGACGTGAAGCGAATCGACCGACCTGTTCGGTGAGCCTATGCTCAAGCCGTCCGCTCACTTCCCCGGTCTTAGGGTCAGGACTCATAACCACTAGGTAACGGCTGCCACCAAGTAGATCTCGCCGAGGAAGTTTGTGGCGAGCTTTTCGTAGCGAGTGGCGATGCGACGATAATCCTTCGATTAGGACTTCGGCAGGCGGTCCACCCGCCGGCGCTAAGGTGACGAACAGCTCTTGCCAGATGCCTTTCGCCGCCCACCGGACGAACCGGTTGTACAGCGTTGTTCTCGGACCGTAGCGGGCCGGTGCATCGACCCAGCGACCGCCCGATCTCACCACATGGATGATTACGCTGATCACACGGCGGTCATCAACCTGCGCAACCCCTCGAACTTTGTCCGGCAGCAACGGCCGAAGCCGCTCGAACTGATCTTCACTCAACAAGAACACGCGCAAAACCACGCTCCTGCTGTCGCCGAGCCTGAATCACATTCGCGCCTCCAAGGGAATCCGGTTTATGGGTCCTGACGCTCGTCCCCGCAATTTAAGGCTGCGGTGTCGCGCTTCTCTTTCGTAGTATAGCCTTCACGCATGCAGCCGCTAATGCGTACACAAAAGGTTGAAAAGGCAATGCAGCATAAATTCTACGAGAGGTATGATGAAGAAAGGCGCTCGATCAAACCTAACGTCTCAAGAAGAGGCCGGACACAGCCGACGCTTTTTCCGAAGGTTTATCGCAACATGTCCGCATAGGGAGGTGGCCAGCTGTCTCACGTGAACTTATCGATCGCGTCTAGCAAGTCGACAATCCCAACATAGGGATTTACTTGATAGGGCTTGTTGCGACCGCTTTCAGCATTCTCGATACCACGTTTGTTCAGTCGCGCGCCTCGCTTTCTAGCCTCCGGAACTAAGATCTTTAAATAGTCAAACAATGATGTTGAGGACTTATCATATTCTCTTCCACAGACTCTTTTAATCTCGCGATTTAGGTCGCTATTGTTTTTTAGATCTTCAAAACTTTGGTAGGGTGCATCAGTATCCACGAAATGAATGAGTATCCAGTATTCAAAACATACGTTGCACACAGCGACTTTTACGTCTGACCCGTTTGCCTTGTTCATAGCTTTTGAATGGAGCCCATCGGAGTACTTTGCAATGCCCTCCCGATCATAGACCACCCAAAACTCGTCATCCGGTAGAGACTCCGGGGACTTCTTTGCTTTGATTGCTTCGTCAACAAGCTGAACTGCCGTATTCTTACGCGTCGGCTCTATCTCTATAACAGATTTGCGCGCTTCGCTATCTAGAGTGGCGATATACCCTTTGAGATAATTTGGTTCCGTCTTCTCGCCTTCGCAGAAAATCTTGAGCGTCTTCAGAGGCTTTTGGTTTGCCGGCTTACGGGGCTTAGGCATCGGTGACGTCCTTCCGGAACGCGGTCTTAGCCGCGAGCGCGCCCAAAATCGCCTCTTTGACCTTCCCATAAGAAACCCTGGGAAGTGCGCCTAACCTTCCATCTCGATAAAAGGTTTCGAAGGGACTGTCATGACGCACGTATTTCCGATCGTATTCATCCAAACTCTTCAAGGTCGATGAACCCTCGTCCTTGGTGACGAACCAAATTTGATCCCGCCGAAGAGATGTGGAATCTAGTATGTTGGTGTCGTGTGTAGTAAATATGATCTGTGCGCCTCTGATGTTAATCTCGTTGTCATGAAAGAGACGCAGGATCAGATCAACAATATCAGTATGAAAGTGCGCGTCGATTTCGTCAAAGGCAAGAACCGCACCCTTCTCGAACGCTTCGAGGACTAATGGCAGGATGTAAAGAAGGCGGGTTGTCCCATCCGACATTTCATCAGAATCGAAGGCGACAAGTTCTCCAGACTGCGACCTTATCCAATAACGGGCAGAGAGCCTATTTTGTGAAAGGATTATATCCTTAACGCTTTCCGGCATATCATCAGGTAGCTTTATGTCATCCGTACCTTCTTTTTCCTCCATTGTTACATTATTGACGCCCGTGTCCGCTAAGCAGATCAACTCGCTCACTGCTGCTAATGTTGATGCGTTAGTAAGGGGGAGTAGGGAAAAGAAATTGTTGCCGGCCGGTACATGCGATATGTCACCAAAATATCTGTAAATCTCTCTAATAAACTCAGGAGCCGATGCATCGTTTCCAGCACGAGAGAGATACGCAGCATTAGGAAAAAACGGAAATCGTCGACTTCCACCTTTGAAAGTTCCTCCAAACTTCACAGTTTCCCAAGTGTCGTCTGGGCTACGCTCAAATATAGTTGCTCGCACACGACGTGCAAAAGAATACAAGCGCTCTTCAAGGATCCTATTATTAGAAAACGCTAATTCATATCGATATCTCACGCCCGACGGGACAACGAACTCAATCTCGAGGCGCACAGGTTGGCTCTGCCCTGCCTCCGAGAGACGGAATGGCTCGTATGGCGGTATGGATTGGCCTTCCTTCCTGCCACTTGAAGACTGGACAATCCACCTCACCGCCATCAAAGCGGTAAGAAGGTTCGACTTACCCGAGGCATTTGCTCCGAGAATTGCGGCAGAGCGCAGAACGCCAATCCGACCGTCTTCAATTAACGTATAATTTGACGAGTGCCTGGTGTGTGCGCCTTCGACGTTCATGCTTAACATTTGATCTTTCTGAAAAGATCGGAAATTCGACATCGAGAGATCGATGATCATGTTCAGTATCGCTTTCGACGGTCGATTGTGCGGCGATTGTCACAAAAAGGTTCGCCAATCGATATGGGCAGCCGTCGCGACGTTGTCTAGTGGGAGATGGCGTGTCTAGCCTCCTGCACGATCCATTCTTGATCATGGGCCTGCTATTTTTGGGGAGGGCGGATTGCAGAACCCACTCCTTCACAGGTTCCTCAGGCTCGCGCGCACGGCTGTCCACGTAGCGGCGGACATAGGGATACGCTCATCAAGGGAAGAAGGGGACGTTCCGGGAAATCGTCCTGAAGAACCTCTTTAAGCCGGTGATTCCTCCAGAACGTGTAGGAACAGGTCGGCAAAGTCGCGATTACCGAACTGACGTGGGGTTAGCAGTACGCCGACACCTGTTGACGCGCGGGGTACGCACCCTCAAGGGTTGGGCATGAATAAAGTACGGGCGATCCACGAATGGGTGATTGAGCTCGCGACGCGTGGCGACGCGGCATGGTTCGAAAGCAATCCTGACCGCCGCATACGTATTCGCAGAGCGGTACCCATGGAATTTAACGCTGCAATAAGTCAGCCACCGGTCGGAATGATGCTGCATACGATGGTACTAGAGGCGCAGCCAGGTGCCCGGATCCGCCAGTCGGTAGCGCTTTCCGCTGATATCACGATCGAGAACCTAGGCGATGAAGAGCTTTTCACACTTTTCGTGCGGGTCGCGCCGCCCGAGGCAAAAGGAATCTTGAAAAAGTTGCGGGCCGCGAAGCTGCCCGGTGCCATGAAACCTGTGGGCGCACGGTGAGCTTGCTAAATTGGGTGCAGTGATGAACCAGCACTGCCTATCTGACTCTGGACTCTGTTTTGGATATTTGGGGGGACGCCAATGATCGACACGCCGGCTGCAGGCCGACTAACGCTAACTTGCATTCAGCCTTTTGGTGACGCCATCGAAGGAATAGACGCGTCATTCCGGCGCTTACTGGCCTGCGAACCCATCACCTTCGATACACGACCCCGTAGGCTCCCATCATCAGTCGTATACCTGTTCTCAGACCGCGATCAGGCGATCTACGTGGGCAGGAGCAACAAGTTTCGGCAGAGGCTTGGCAATCACTGCCTGCACGGTTCGCAAACTAATCAGGCTTCATTAGCGTTTAGCCTCGCTTGCAAGGATGTGCAGCATATCCGCACCAAATACCGGCGAGGCTCCTCGGGGGCGGACGAGCTCAAGGAAGTGCCTGGATTAGCTGAAGCCTTTAGCCGCATGAAGCAGCGCCTGCGGGCGATGGAGGTTCGTTACGTCGAAGAGCTAGACCAAGTTCGGCAAGCACTCTTGGAAATGTACGCTGCCTTAGCGCTAGAAACCAAACACGACTTTGGGACGCATTGAGCGGCGTGCTCTTTTGTCGCGCCGAACATATCCGCCACGACTAAAAGGGCTCGGCCCCAATGGTCGAGCCAACAGACGACTGCCAACCACCCATTATCGTCGTTCATCGGCTCAAGCCCGCTAATCAAACCGGTCGTCCGAGCGACATTGAAGAACGTCGGAGATTGGGAAGCGCTCGGGCGGCATGAATAACCGGGATCGGGTCGTGCAGGTGATAGGGTTTAGCACAAATTCGGCTCAGCGCAGACTGTCGAACAGGCTGACGAGCGCGGCGTCGTCGAAGACATCGCTTTTGGACGTTGCGGCTGAAAGCACCGCCGGCTCAGACGCTTCCTCCCGGTCTTCGCGAACTTCAGCGATCCGCGTTCCGATCTTGTCGAGGGCGACCTCAAGTAAAAGCGACGTCGAATCCGCGCGCGGCGCTAGTTGCTGCAGACGATCGGCCTGCTCGTCGAGTTCCGATTCCGACGTATAGGAAGAGCAATCGGCCGCCGTCTCAGCAATTGTGGAACGGATAGCTTCCTTCACCGCATCGCGGAGTTCGTCTGAAAATTCGCCGCCTTTCTCAATCTGGTCCGACATTTCGACGAGATCGTCGGTTCCAATCCCGCGATTAAGCATCGCGATCAGTATGGTTTCGAGTGCATCGACTAAACCTTCAGGCGGAGACCTGACGACACCGGGACTGGCCAGCTTGGCGACCAGTTCGATAAACTTGGTGCCATCCCGCCACGCTGCAAATAGCCCGACGGGCTGTTTTGTGATGGCGATCGCTGCATCGGCAAACCGTGTTTCGCCAGTGGTGACCCACCATTCGAGGAGCAGTTCGATCCGCGCGCTGAGGTCGAGATCGTGGTCGAGATTGCGGAGCGCCAGCCAAGCGGGTCGAGCCGACAAGAAGCGGTCGATCAGATGCAGGAAGTTGCGAGCGAGCGCAGCCAGGTGCGCTCGGTCGTCGAGATTACTCTTGGCAAATGTCCAGATGACCTGCGCCACGGTCCCGTCTGTCGCGCTTGCGGCTGCATGCGGCAGCAACGTCCCATCGCACAGATAGGCGTCAAGATAGTCGCGCAGCGAGGGGTTGATGAAATCAACGGCACCGCTCGTTATCGAGACGAACCCGCTTTCGAGGCGGCGGAGACTTTCTTCGAAATCCTTCGGGTCGCGCGAGGTGCCGAGATCGCGGCAGATTCGGGCATGGAGGGCGTCGAAATAGGCGCGCAGCGAAGGAATCTGTTCGCGCCAACGAGACGCAAAGAACAGGGCGATCAGCAGGTTCCGACATGCCAGTGAGATGTGGTTGCGGAAGGCGTTGTCCCACAGCTTGAGAGGATTATTGAGCGCATCGATAAATACGGCAGGGTAAGCCGTGGGTTTAATCTCCTCGAGCCGCATCGCATCGGTCATCCACTCAATAACCCGTGGGTTGTAATTGGCATGGTCGACGATCTTGGCGAGGGCGTTGCTGTCGAGCAGCGCGAGCACATAGTCCCGCGGGACGGCGCCTACGATCAGATGGTTGTAAAGGATGCGCGCCTTGATACTACGCGAATAGTGCGACAGGTCGAGTATGAACGTCGACATGTCGACCCTCTTGTCGGCCAGCCGCTCTGAGACACCGCGCGCTTCGTTAAGAATATAGGCGCGCGTGGTCAGCACGAAACGGGCGTTCGGGCTGTTGCGGATGCGGGTCATGAACAGCGCTAGAGCTGAATCTTTCGCCGCCAGCGCACGATGATCGAGCGCGATTGCGCCCAAGAAGTCGTCGAAGAAGAAGATCTGGCGACGACTGTCGTCAATGCGCGCGAAGCCGTCCTCGAGACTGGCAATCGCGACGAGCTCCCATTCCTCGCCAAGATAGGCGAAGGTTAGTATTTCGGCGAGGGTCGTTTTGCCCACCCCAGGCGGTCCGGAAATGATGAGAACATGGCGCTGATCGAGGATGTCCCGCGCCCTCGCTAGGCTCGGATTTTGCGCATAGACTCGGACCTTTGCGGCGATCTCGCGGGCGGTGGTCGCGGTAAAGGCATGAGAGGCGGCATGTACAATCGCCTCTAACACGGTCTCGAGCACGGTCGTAGACGAGAGCCATAGTTTTAGATGCTGACGTTCGACCGCCGGGTAGCGTCGGAGAAGCCCGTTTAGGTCCTCGGCTCCGAAAATATCGCCGGTATCGTGCAACGTGGCTCCGATCTCGCTCGCGATCCGGGTCTTGTTGGCAGGCGTTAAGGAGCGCGAGGTCGCCAGAATGTATCGACGCGCCGCCAGCCGATCGATCGCCAGCCGCTCCTTCTTCATTGCGGCGACGAGGGAGGCCACTGTCGAGCCGACATAATGTTTGGCTTGCAGAATGATCAGGCCACGCGCTGTCGAATGGCGCCCGTCTATTCCGCTGTCCGGCCCTGCGCTGAACGCCTCGAAGCGTCTGCGCAACAGGCGGCCAATAAGATCGCGGGCGAAATCTTCGAAGTCGGCTGGGAGTAAAGATCTAAAGTCGTAAGCCAAGCAGTTCGTCTTCCACGTTTCAAAGCTGCCCTGAATTGAGCGGTATATCCGGATCTAGCAGTGGATGGGTCAGATCGCACGATCTGACCCATCGAGTCTGCCTACGTATCTTCGAAAATCGTTTACAGCTATTTTCAAGTATTCCGGACTGACACAGCTCCGGGGGCGGCCTGGGCAGGTTGCCGATCCTTAGCCATGAGCCGCTGGAACAGAAAAACGCATCATGTCGAGCCGCGTCAAGTGTTTTCGCATCTATAACAATGCTCAGCTCGGCAGAACTGCGTTACTGCTTCATGTCCGCAAGCGACCTATTGATCGCGGTCAGCGCAGCCGATGACAATGAGCTCGGCACCGATCCTAGAGGGCATTGTGGACAGCAGCTTAAGCCCGTCGCCTAGCATGCCGAAGACCTCTCTCTTCGCGTCCTCGCCCCGCTTCGGGAAGGCTGTACGCGTCTCGTCTGCCATCGCGCACACACTAATAAGGCCAAGGCCGCACAGTGCGTCACACATCCCCCCTTGCGGCGGCGGAAACGGCGGCCGCTTAACGTGTTGAAGTCCAAGACGGCCGCAAAGCGCAAATCATATCGGCCCTTTCCTGCCATTACCTGCAAACGATTAGTTCTTTCACCCGCTTCCCGCCGCCGGTTGCCGCAGTAGCGATCGTAGGTCGTCTCTGCCTCAACAACGTCGAACCGGCCGAACACTTCTCGAGCACCTTCTGTGGCGTTGATCGTTAGGACGAAGCGCCCGGCGATTCCCGCCAGCTGCTCAAACAGGCGTTCGAAGTCCGCGCGCTCGAACACGCCCGGACCATAGTCCCCCTCGCAGCCTTAGTATGGCGGATCGAGGACGAACAGCGCCCTGGGCCGTCGTATCGCAAGATCAAGTCGGCATAGGGCAGACGCTTGATCGTCGGTGAGCAGGGTGAACGGACTGTTCGCGGGGGTGACCCGATCCGAACACCGGCGTCTACCGCACCCCACAACCGTACCTGTCGTATGACCAAAATTGAATCTGTCGCCCGGACGCTATGCCGTCTGGATGGATACGATACGGAGGCGGAGGACAAGGGACGCGCGATGTGGATGAACTACCGGGATCATGCGCGGCAGGTGATCGAAGCTGTTGAGGCTGCTGAGAAGAAGGAAGGGTGATGCGTCCTGACGTTATTCAGCCGGCTCAATTCACTCGCTATTGGCCGCATCATTGGCCGGATCCGACGGCTGTAGTGCTGCCGCCTTTGCTGCGATACGCTCATCTCGCGTTGCCAACGCGGCATAAGCGTCGGCTGATCGCTGCTCTCGGATACGAACGTTCTCGAGCGTCGCTGACGTTGCTGCCGCTTGAGCTATCTCCGCATTCTCTCGGTTCGTCTTGAATACCATCACATGATCCCCTTCAGCCCAATATCTAGGGGGTCACCAAGGTGAATGCCATCGTGGGGCAGGGGGCGAGGCCTACGTTCAGGCGCGGCGGGTGGGGAATACCGGCCCCCGAACCGTCATTCGTTCGGCCGCGTAGGGTTGCTGCAGGGCTACAACGTCGTCGTAGCTGCCGCGCAACCAACGATCGTGGTCTTCCGGCCTCAGGACGGTGATCATCGCTTTCGGATGGATCGGCGCGACCAGCTCGTTTGGGTTACACGTCACCATCGTAAAGCCATTGCCCTTCGCGGTTGGCTGCCAGAAGCCAGCGACGGCGAACACAGGTTGATCGGTCACCTGAAACCACATTTCGCCCTTGAGAGGCTTCTTGCCGTCACCGAGGTCGTGCACCTCGGGCGTCCATTCGCAGAATTCGCTCAATGGCACCAAACAGCGGTTTTCCGGTTTGGCGGCGAGGGCGCGCCATTGCGGCAAGCCGAGGTTCCGCACGTTCGTCATAGGCCATGCAGCGCCACCTCCGAGAACGTCCCAGGTCATCACGTCCAAACCTCGCCCACGGTCCGTTTCGCGGACGATGTATGCCCGGCTGCGCGGCATGAGTTCGCTTGGGTTGAAGCGATTGTCCATCGGGCGATCGGCGGAGAAAATGGTCCCAAAGTGCGTGTGAAGCGCCTCGGGCTCATAGCTGTTGCGGGCACGGTTACACATTGTGGTAGCCTGCAGCAGTTAGTCGATGATGTCGATACGATGTGCCGCGCGCCCCGGGCAGCCGGATCAGGTCACCGCCCACTACCTGCACACTAACGAGGGGAGCGATCCGGTCTTGCTCGAGACGCTAGGTATCAAGTCCGACCAGTCGCGCGGGATTAACGATCCTGGGGTCGTGCAGGCAGCGAAGGTATCGGACGATAGCCGGATCAAGCGCCTCGCGCAGCATGTCTTGGATTCTACGCCACTGATTAGAAGAGAGCTTGCAGCCTGATCGTTGCATCAAAAAGCCGGTTTGCTCCGTCCTTTTCCGGAAGCGAAAAAACAGCCTTGGAACAGTTGCTGCAATGCCGGTGCAACTGAAACGCAATGCGTTCGCTATGACGGCGAAACGTCAGTGCAAAGATTATCGATGTACATCACCAGGTTCAAAACCGCACCAGACCGGCCCAGAACGCCCCAGGAGCAGCGTTGCGGGAATTGTGGCTCAACAATTAGCTGAGCAGCGATAATCGCTTGTGCGGGCATTTATGGCGATTGTACTTGCCCGCCCCCGCGAATCATGTACAACGCAAATGAGCCCGGGGCGCGCCAACGCCCCAGGCTCTTTTGAAAGACCGCGATGGTAGCGCGGTGATTTTTGCTAGCCCAATGTCTTTCGAGCATTGGTCGGTGATTGTCAACTCGCTTCCATCGTTAACGACCCTGTTAACGAAAGTTTGAATGATGAGACGATCAAGATCCCCACGAATTTCACCAGAAATGGCGGCCCACATTCGTTTCCTCGTGCACGAGCGAGGGCTGTTTCAGCATCAAGCCGCGGCACTGGTCGGTGTGAACCAAGGCCGTGTTTCTGAAGTCGTCCGGGGTTTGAAACACCCCGGCGTACCTTCCGCCCAAGGCCCGTTTCCGGTCTGATTTGAGCAAAGGAACGAGACTATGACGACTCATAAAAGAGGTCGCGACGCCGGCAACGGTCAGTTTATACCGGTGCGCGAAGCTGAAAAAAAGAAGAAGAATGCCATCGTCGAAACGTACAAGACCGGCAAGGATGGCCCGAAGAACTAAATGACTGCCGCCGGACAGAAATGTCCGGCGGCATCACTGATCAATTGCCGATGTAGCTCGGGCGGTTCCCGTCACCCGCAACCCGCCGATCAGCTTCAGGCATTTAGCCGCGTACGATAAACTCCTTCACTGCCTTTCCAGTGCCGGCCATCGATGCCCCGATCGAGTAAGTCGTATCCACCTCCTCGACGTCGAAGCGTCCGAAGACCTCCCGGGCACCGTCAGTGGCGTTGATCGTCAGAATGAAGCGTCCGGAGATTTCCGCCAGTTGCTCGGCCAGGCGTTCGAAGTCCGCACGCTCGAACACTCCCGGACCATAGTCTCCCTCGCAGCCCCAGTAGGGCGGGTCGAGGAAGAACAGCGTCCCGGGCGCGTCGTATTTCCGGATCAGGTCGGCATAGGGCAGGCGTTCGATCACGACGCCGGCCAGTCGCTGGTGAAGCTCATCGAGCATTGATGCGAGTTTAGTTACGCCGAAGCGCGCCAGCGTCCGCTGATCCACGCGGAAATTGGGGCCGTCGACCTTGCCGCCAAACGTCGGCGCGCTTTCGAAATAGTTGAGGAGCTTGCCATGGCTGTGACGTCGCGTCCCAATTTGACGTTCACCCGCGCTGCAGATCGACCCAGATCCATATCAAGCAAACGCTTGCACATCACACTTCAGTAGTGCCTACATGCTCGCCCTCATGGTGAAGGCCGGTCGATGATACATTTGCATTACCCCGATGGACGGGGCGTCGATCTCGAGGAGGGTGCAGTCACCTTCTTCGAGCCGGCTCGCAACGGTGGCACGTTGGTATGGACCGGGTCAGAGGAGGATAGCCTGGCGATACATGTTCGCGAGGAATATGAAGAGGTGCATAAGGCCGTCATGAAACCTTGACCTGCCAATGTACGCGTGCCGGTATCGACAGTGTGCTTCAGATCACAAACTTGAACTCCCACATGCTCTTCTGCGCAACGGCGAGGGAGCGCCGTAGGTCATCAGCATAGGCTTGAAGCGCACTTTTGGACTGTTGATCCGTTACGAGATAGGTAGTGCGCTCGATGCGCTCTAACTCGATACGGATTTTAGCGTCGTCGGACATGATGTATCTCCAGCCCCGCTGTCGATTTGTGAATCCTGGACCACAATAGTTAACAACTAGTAAACTGCGTACTGGCATACGGCCATCAAGGTTAGAATCGGTACACGTGCGTATCGCGCTTAAGCCTTTGCGATTGCGGCAGCAGGAGTGCTCTTGATCTCGTGGGTGGCTCGCCGATGGCAAACCGAGGATGCCCGAATGAAGCCTGTCGCCGCCGCCACACCCGACAAGGTGCACGAAACGCTGCAAACGCATGCTGCCGGACATCGCGTAACCCTCGCGGTGTTAACTCGACTATGGCGCCTGCCACTAGGCTATTTGGCGCGCTCCGCTGGCGGTGCCAGGCAGATCAATTGCCAGCGAACGAAAATCCGTTGCTGGCGCAGTTCGCCCGGGTCGACCCGCGCCTGTTCGGCGAACGGGATGGGTGACAAGTGCTGATCACTCGCCTCCCTTCGTGAGGTGTTTACTAAATACTCCGGCTGCCCTGAAGTGAAGAGCTCGCTTTGCGTTAACTTGTACCGGTTCGCCAGTACGCGGGTTGCGGCCCACGCGTTCTTCGCGTGCGCGAGTGCTAAACGTGCCAAGGCCCCGTAGCTCGACACGACCCCCTTCTACCAATCGGTTCTCAATTTCCTCGAACAAACAAGACACGGCAGCCTCGATGGTGGACAGTGGCAAATCCGGATTGTCAGCGGATACCGCTCGTACGAGTTCAGATCGAATCATGCCGCGTCCTCTGTATTGAATGAAGCCATACCATTAGGGCACGTACGGAAGTTTCTTTACCCGATATAAATCGCGCCAGTTGCACAAAATGTATGTTCGACACTAACCGTAACGAACGTTCGACTAGGAGTCGGAAGCATGCATAATGAACTGCGGGTCGTAGAGGGCTCAGAGCGATGGGAGGGCCTTTGCGTTAGGGTCGATGTGCTGCTCGATGGTGAACTGAAGCGTCTGCGGCTATGCGCCAGCGCAATTGCCTCGTCAGCAAGGTCAGATCCGGCTGTGACCGTTAGCCGGAACTTTGACGCGTTGGTCCCTGCAATCCTGAACGCGTGTCGAGGCGCGGGAGCTCACATCCGCGATATCTACTGATTATCTTTCGCGGATGTTCCCCACACTTGTTGACGAAGTCGAGGAGCGGAAATCATACACGATCGACCCGGAAGCGATACGATGAAGGGTTCGTTTGCGGGGACGATCCGATCCGGACGGTAGCGTCCACCTCTTACCGCTAACGTACCTATCGGATGACTAAAATTGAAGCAGTCGCCCGGACGCTATGCCGCCTGGACGGATACGACATGGATACTCCCGACAAGGGCCGACCGATGTGGATGAACTACCGGGATCACGCGCGTCAGGTCATTGAAGCAATCGAAAGGGTTGAAAGAGAAGCGGCTCGTCGTCCGGTTTAAGAGCACTCTTTACGAGAGCGTAGCCTTCGATAGGGAGAACGGAAGATCGTTTAGGGGGCGTAAGATGCGTTGGTTCATTAGAGTGCTGGCCTGCAGCGTCGCGTGCGTCGCTTCGGCAGCGCAGGCTGAGGACAGCAACGCGGATCGGCTGTGCAGTGAGCGGCCCGGGTTAACGACTACCGCCTGTATAACTGCGGCCGGCCGCCTTCAGACCGAAACAGGACTGGCCAGTTGGACGCTCGAGCAGGGTGATGGCGAGCGCACCGATACCGTCCTCATCGGCGATACGCTTGTCCGTTACGGTGTTGGCGGCAAGACTGAACTCCGCTTGGGCTGGACTCCCTATGGGTTTGCTCGCGATCGCGATGCCGACGGTAGCGTTAAGCGCAGCAGCCGGGTCGGCGACGCAACTGTTGGTGTCAAAACATCTGTTGTTGAACGTAAGGGTGATACCGGACTGGCGATGTCTATGCTCGTCGACGCAGTCCTTCCAATCGGGCGACGACCAATTGGCGCTGGGGACTGGGGTGTCACATTTCAGCTTCCCGTGACCTACCGCACGTCAGACAAAATCTCGCTACAGGCGACCCCGATCGTTGCAGCGGCGGTGAACGATGACGGTCGAGGCCGCCACTCTCTCTACGGCAGCGCGGTTGAGATCGAATATTCACTAAGTGACGCGGTAAAGGCAGACCTTAGTGCGCAGGTGACGCGCGACGACGATCCCGATCCGCAGGTACGCGGTACGCCAGCGCTTGGCAGTATCGCTCTCTCCTGGCAGCCAAGCAGCAACATGCAGCTAGACCTTGGTACTAACGTCGGTTTGAACAGAGCTGCGCCCGATGTCGAGTTTTATGCTGGTATCTCTCACCGCTTCTGACGCTCAGTTCCGAACAATCAGCTCCTTGACGCGCTTGCCGCCGCCGCTTGAGGCGGTTGCAATGGTATAAGTGGTCTCCACCTCAATCAGTTGAAATCGGTCAAACACTTCCCTGGCGCCGTCTGTGGCGTTGATCGTCAGGATGAAGCGCCCGGCGATCCCCGCCAGCTGGTCGGCCAGGCGTTCAAAGTCCGCACGCTCGAACACCCCCGGACCATAGTCGCCCTCGCACCCCCAATATGGGGGATCCAGGAAGAACAGCGTCCCGGGCGCGTCGTATCGCCGGATCAGGTCGGCATAGGGCAGGCGCTCGATCACGACGCCGGTCAGGCGCTGGTGGAGCTCGTCGAGCATAGGCGCGAGCTTGGTCACGTCGAAGCGCGCCGGCGTCCGCCGATCAACGCCGAAGTTGCGACCGTCGACCTTGCCCCCGAACGAGAGCCGCTGGAGGTAAAGGAAGCGCGCCGCCCGCTCTAGGTCGGTCAGCGTCTCCGGGGCGGCCGCGCGCAGTCGATCGAACTCCGCCCGGCTAGTGATCTGCCATTTCAGCACATCCATGAACTGGGGATAGTGCCGCTACAGGATCCGAAAGAGGGTGGTGACGTCCGCGGAGATATCGTTGATCACCTCGGCGCGGGGCTGGCGCGTCCGCTTGAGGAACACCCCTCCCATGCCGACGAACGGCTCGACATAGGTGTCGTGGGGTGTCGCATCGATTAGGGCGCACAGACGGCGCGATAGGTTGCGCTTGCCGCCGATGTACGGGGCAGGCGGAGCGATCGGGCGGACCGCCTTTGACCGCAGTTCAGTGCTTAGCGTTTTTGGGCTTTGGTGGCGCATCCACGAGTGTTGACCACAAACGCGATCTTGTAGGAAAGTGCTTTTGCCATCATGCCTTAGCTTACGGGTGCGAGCAGATTGAACCGGAGATCGTCTGCCAGATAGGCTTGCACACGAGTATCTGCCGGAACTCTACCGCTGGTCCCATGAATGAAAACCATTGGCCAGGAGACAAGCAAAGCACCCCCGATGGAAAGCAAGCCTTGTCCTCGACCCTGACGAGTCGAGCGCCCTGTTAAGCGCACAGGTCCGCTTGGTGTCTCTACGTAATTAATTCGGATATCGATCTCACCACGCTTTCCGAAATGACCATTGCGCTCCGAACGCATGACTTCACCGACAGCTATCGATCCAGCGGGAACAACGATTTGCCCGCGATGGATCAGGGGTTCTGCAACTTCGAGGTAGAAGCGATCACCCGGGTGATTAATTTTCGTATTAAGTTCGGATCGGGTGGCGAGCAGCAGTGGCGTGCCCATTGGGAAGGCAGCCATATGGCTGTTGGCGGAAGTCGGCGCTGTCCAGTGCACGTTATATTGTGCTCCCGCGACCGACGGCAGGCAGGAAGCCAGTGCAATACCCGCAGCTAAAACACGCTTCATTTTCGGTGCCCCCACATGACAATCGGGGGGACCGTATCCTGTTTTGCTGAAGAGGGGCTTACCGTCTGTGGTAAACGCCTCAATGCCGTCGGCTCTAGTCGGGTGTCGTAGATTATGGTTCGGTCCGGTGCCGTGGCGTATCACGCACCAGCTTTGTTTGCCGCGGTAGCAGGCTTGCTCTTGATTTTGTAGGTGGCTCGCCGATGGCGAACCGAGGATGCCCGAATGAAGCCTATCGTCGCCGCCACACCCGACCAGGTGCGCCAAACATTGCGGTCGCTCGCAGCCGAGCGCGGCATCAAGCTCCGCGAGCTGTCTCGCCTGCTATGTCGAGACGGAGGTTACCTGACGGGCTTCGTCTGGGGCCGGGGACCCGATCGGCTGCGATCAATCGAAGGGCAGCTGCTAGCGCAGTTCTTTCAGGCGGATCCGCGCCTGTTCGGGGAGCGAAAGGACTAGCAAAATTCCTATGTTGGCTCCGGCACTTACTCGATATCTGACTTGCAAGCGGCGTCCAGATTCGTAAAATCTATCCAGCCAATCCGTTCCCCCTCCCGGTGTTGGGGTTGGCTAGGGCCGCAGCCTCGGGCCCTCTCCCAGCTGCGGCCCGATACCGGCATCATATGGAACGCGGGCTGCCGGGGTCTTTCATCACGTTGGAAAACAGGTTCCTCATAAGGATATTGTCGTCAGTTGTTAAGTTGCTGGCAAGCTTGCCGGTTTATTTGGCCGTTTTTAGCATTGGCCAATCAACAATGTATCGAAAACCCTCGGGCATTAAAACAAATGCGCATGCCGGCTTTGCCGACGCTCTTAGCGACAATACACGCTCTCTCCAGTCTTACGCGCGACGCTTAGCGGGAAACGCCCCTGATGCGGATGATCTCGTTCAAGAAACCATATTGCGATGCTGGTCGGCGCGAGAGACTTTTCAGCCTGGGACGAACATTGGGGCGTGGAGCCGCGTCGTGATGAGGAACACGTTCTTATCGAGTCATCGGCGTGACCGCTTTCATGGCGATCTACCGGACGACGCGTTTGATCGCATAGAGGGCACCTCGGGCGGGCAGGATTTGGCACTTGAACTGCGGGATGTTGGATGGGCGCTCGAACAGCTTAGTCCCGACGAACGTGAAGCAGTAATGCTCGCAGTGCAGGGCCTCTCGGGTGCGGACGCTGCGTCGCAACTCGGAATTTTGCCAAGCACCTACAAAAGCCGTTTGGCAAGGGGGCGAGGACATCTGCGCGAACTCATCGACAACCCGGAAGCCCAACCCTACGCCCCGCCTTCAAAACTGCGGCACGCGCTTAAGACGCGCAATTGGCATGGTGTTGTAATTGGATAGCGCACCTAATCTGTAGGCGTCGACGTCGAAAAGATGCCAAGGTGTGCGCCACTAAGACGGCAGTGATTTTGCCTCGATCACGACGGTACGGATTGCGTGAAACAGGTTGCCTACCGCCGCTCTATAACCGTCCAAATCGGCCGAGATCGCAGTGGGACTCCATTTTGTTACGTGGGTATTAACAAGCAATCCAAGTGCCGAGACTTTCTGATCGAGGGATAGGCACACAACTGCTTGCGATGGTGCTTCGTTGCGCAGCCGCGAACATCGGCCCTCAAGTTGCACGAGGAAAACTTGCAGCGCCATTTTGCTTTTAAGACGAGACGACAGCAGCTCTCCTATGCTGGAGGGTGTCATGCGATCCATCGCACCTTGGACCACGTCTAAACTGGTCAACAGTTCATGGGCGGCCGTTTCAGTCCTCATTGCACGATCCTCGTACGAGAGCAGGGCTTATTGTGCTCTCAGTTAAGCCGATGACAACGAGTATGCCTCTAATCTAAACGCCGCGTTGATTTTGCAGAGTTTTCGTACGTTCAGAGGTAACCCCGAAAATGGCTCAGGCCGATCTAGAGACGTTCTCTTTTCACAACACCGATGGCCCAAAGGGGTGGCAGGGGTTCTCAGTCGAATGGCAGCGAGGTTTGATACGAGGCGAGGCTGAAGGCTTTTGGAGCCTCCCCATGACCGAGCAACATGTTGCGGCCTGGATCAAGTGCGTCAGACGCATTCATTCCGAAGGGCGGCCAGTACGGGTAATTGCAGACCTTCGCCGTGCGCAGACGCAGTCCCAAGAAGTGGCGAGTATGGTTCAGCGCCAGGTCGCAGGCCTTTATCGAGAGGGTGACCGTATTGCCGTCATTGTGGAGGCAAGCCTACTAAAAACGCAACTACGAAGGGTCCTGAACAGTGACCGGGCGATGTATTTTCCCGACGCCGACGAGGGTGAGCGCTGGGTTCTGAGCGACTAGTTGAATGGCGGGAGCCATTCCGCCGTGATTTTGAACGACAGCCCGAACCCAAAACCTATTGCAGGACGTCATGGAGGAGCTAAGTTGTCCCCAGCCCTGCTAAACCCTCCCTGGTTACGCATAGGCTAGGGCCGCAGCTTTCCTGCAACGTGCTGCGGCCCGATCACAACGGCTATCGTTCGATCAGCGCCTGCCGAGCAGCTACCGCCATCTCACGGAACGCAGACTGCCACGTTCCGCCCGCCTCGCTTCGTGGCGTTTGCCCCCTCGAGACGGCTCATACGGCCGCCCTACCATTTGCCGGCACGACGACAGATCGACTTGACCTTCGTGTTCCATTGGCGGAACATAAGGGGAACAATCGAGTCGTACCTCACAATGTCTACCGCCCCCAACCCCGAAGCGCTTAGCATAGCTCGCTTGCGAACTATCGCCATTCCGGCGACCGACTACCGTGTTCTGCCGTTTGGCATTGATGCCATCGATAACCGGTTGGGGGCAGGGGGACTTCGTGCGGGAGCGCTCCATGAGGCGACGGCAAACAGCGGAACGTTGGTTGACGATGCAGCAACTACATTGTTTCTCGCTGGTATTGCGGCACGTGAAGCTGCCAACACAGGCGGACCTGTGTTATGGGCGTCGTGCCGACATGACCTCTATGCTCCGGGGCTGGAGCAGGCGGGGTTGTCTTCGGCAAGTGTGCTCTATGCGCAACCGACAGACGATGCCGCGCTGCTCGCCGTAATTGAGGACGCGGTGCGCGACGGCACCCCAGCGGCGATCGTCGCTGAGGCGAGCAAAGTCTCGATGGTTGCAACGCGTCGTCTGCAGCTGGTCGCGGCTGAAGCCGACATGCCGGTACTACTACTGCGTCGTCGACGCGGCCGCGACCAGGATCCTTTCGCCGAACCTTCTGCCGCGTGGACGCGCTGGCGGATCGGTTCCGCGCCTTCGGCACGCCTAGAGGTCGCGGGTGTAGGAAAAGCGACATGGACGGTCGAATTGGCGCGGCAACGCGGTGGTGAAGGCTTTTCCCTAACTGTGGAGGGCAGCGATGAGACGGGTCGTCTCGCTGTTCCTGCCGAACTTAGCCATCGAGCGGCTGAGGCGGTTGGAACGGCCCGCTACGCGGCCGCCTGAGCGGCCCGCCCTGCAACTGCCGGTCGACGACCATCCGGGTGCCTGTTCGGTGCCGCGGGGCGGCGGTTGGCGGCCTGGCGCCCGCTGGGCACGGACCAGTGCGCAGTCGCGTGAAGATGTCGAGGCGCAGATCGCGTCGCTCCCCGTCCATGCGCAGCCGCCAATGCGGGAGCTTGGCAGGCGATCGGAAGCGGCGAGCCACCCGTACAAGGCGCAGGCGCAGGCGCCTGCGTTGCGGCTCGCCACGCCAGTTATGCCCCCGGTCCAGCATGCGCCACTCGCTCTCGTTGGTAAGGTCGGCCGGCGCGAAGAGGTTGTCGCTGCCTGCAGCGGTGCGCAGGCGCTCGGCATCCATCCCGGTATGGCCGCCACCCACGCCCGCGCGCTGGTGTCCGATCTCGACTTTCGTCTGTTTGAGCCGGAAGCCGATGCAGCACTCCTCGATCGCCTCGCTCTGCTGGCGGTACGGCGCTGGTCGCCGATCGCGGCTGTCACCCCGGCTGATGGCCTTTGGATTGATCTCGCCGGCTGCGATCACCTCCATGGCGGAGAAGAGCGGTTCTGCCGTCGTCTGCTCGCCTTTTGCCGTCGTGCAGGCTTCACCGCGCGCATCGCGGTCGCCGATACGCCGGGGGCCGCCCACGCGCTGGCCCGTTTCGGCAAAGCCGATCTTACTCGCGTCGAGCCGCACGGCACGGTCGAGGCGCTCAGCCCATTGCCGATCGCCGCGTTGCGCCTGACGCCCACGGCGTTGACCGCTGCGCGCAAATTTGGCTTCGAGCGGATCGCGGATCTCCTTCCGGTCGCGCGCGGCCCCCTCGCGCGCCGTCTCGGGCTGCCGGCCATCACACGCCTTGATCAAGCCTTGGGCGGTGTCGCAGAGCCTATCACCCCGCGAGAGGACATAGAGGTCCCGGCCGTCGAACGCCGACTACTGGAGCCCATCAGCACTGCTGAGGCGATCGAACAGGTCATGGGTGACCTCCTAGGCGATCTGGTCGTGCTGCTGCAGGCGAAAGGTGTTGGCGCACGTTCGCTCCGCCTGACGGGAATGCGTGTCGATGGCACCGAGCAAATCGTTGCGGTCGGCACATCCCGACCGACACGGGAGGTCTCTCACCTCCTGCGGCTGCTGAAGCTGCGGATCGAGCGCATCGATCCCGGCATGGGGCTTGAGCAGTTTCAAATGGTGGCGCCGCACACGGAGCCGCTCGACGCGGTTGATCTGGGCGCCGTCCTCGCAGGCGAGACGCTGGTGCGCGACCCGGCGCGCCTGGTCGACTTGATCGCCGGCAGGATCGGAATGCACTCGGTCTTCCGCATCGCTCCCGTCGAAAGTCATGTCCCGGAGCGCGCCGTGGTCAAGTCCGATCCCAACGAGCTGCCGGGAACATGGCCTGAGTGGAAGCGGCCGATCCGTCTCTTCGCCCATCCAGAGCCACTGCATCGCGTGATCGCCCTGATGCCTGACCAACCTCCGCGCCGCTTCGAGTGGCGCGGCACAACGTACAAGGTGGTTGGGGGCGACGGTCCTGAGCGCGTCCACGGTGAATGGTGGCGGCGCGACGCAGAAGTGTGGGCGGTCCGCGACTATTACCGCGTCGAGGACGAGACTGGCGGCCGCTACTGGGTCTTCCGTCGTGGCGACGGTTTCGAGGACGACACCGGCGACCTGTCCTGGTGGATGCACGGGGTCTTCGGATGACCCACTATGTCGAGCTCCAAGTGCTGACGCACTTCTCGCTGCTGCGCGGAGCGTCCAGTCCGGACGAGCTGTTTGCGGCAGCTGCCGTGCTTGGCTACCCGGCGATCGGCGTCAGCGACATCGGCACGGTCGCCGGCGTTGTGCGCGCATGGGAGGCGCAGAAAGCCACTGGCGTCCGCTCGATTGCGGGAACGCGCATCGATCTCTCGTGCGGCCGTCGCTTGCTGCTTTACCCAACGGATCGTCCGGCGTGGTCACGGATCACCCGATTGCTGACCGTCGGCAAGAAGCGGGCGGGGAAGGGCGGCTGCGTGATGCACTGGCACGACCTGGAGCCTTGGTCTGAAGGTGTCGTCGCAATTCTGCTTCCGCATGAGGCGGACGAAGAGAACCTCGCGGCGCTGAAGGACCTGAAGGCGATCTACGGGCGGCGCGGCTACATGGCGCTGTTCCAGAAACGACGGCCAGGCGACGCGGTCCGCATCGATGCGCTGGCGCGACAAGCTGGCGTAGCGGCAGTGCGGGCGGTCGTGACCGGCGACGTGCTCTACCATGCGCCTGAAGCACGGCTGCTGCAGGACGTGGTGACCGCGGTGCGCGAGAAATGCACCGTCGACGAGCTCGGCTATCGCCGTGAAGTGAACGCCGATCGCGCGCTGAAATCGCCCGACGAGATGGTCCGGCGCTTCCGCGCCTATCCCGATGCACTGCAGGCGAGCGTCGACATCGCGCGGATCTGCACCTTCAATCTTGGTGAGCTTCAGTATCAGTACCCACATGAGAAGCTGATCGACGGTTTGACGGCCCAGGAAGCGCTTCAGAGGTTAGCTACCGAAGCGGTCGAGCGAATGTTCGATGGCGACGTGCCGCAGGCCTATACCGACCAGATAACGCACGAAATGCGGCTGATTGGCGAGCTTGGCTACGCGCCGTACTTTCTGACCGTCTACGCGATTGTGCGGGAAGCGCGTCGGCGCGGGATCCTGTGTCAGGGGCGCGGATCGGCTGCCAACTCGTGCGTCTGTTTCGTGCTTGGCGTGACCTCGATCGACCCGATCAAACATGAGCTGCTATTCGAAAGGTTTGTGTCAGGGGAGCGCCGCGAGCCGCCCGACATCGACGTCGACTTTGAGCATGAGCGCCGCGAAGAGATCATTCAGTGGATCTACGAGACCTACGGTCGCAACCACTCGGCGCTGACGGCCGTCGTGACGCGCTACCGCGCGCGGGGAGCAGTGCGTGACGTCGGCAAGGTGCTTGGTCTGCCGGAGGATCTTACCTCCTCACTGGCGGGGCTTGTCTGGGGCTGGTCGGCCGACGGCGTAGGCGAGAAGCAAGTCGAGGAGCTCAACCTAGACATCGGCGATCGCCGGCTCCGCCTTACGCTTGAGCTTGCTCGAAAACTGATTGGTGTGCCGCGGCACATGTCCCAGCACCCGGGCGGGTTCGTCCTGACCCATGATCGTCTTGATGATCTGGTGCCGATCGAACCAGCCGCGATGGAAGACCGGCAGATCATTGAGTGGGATAAGGACGACATCGATGCGCTGAAGTTTATGAAGGTCGACGTCCTTGGCCTGGGCATGCTCGGTTGCATGAACCGCGCCTTCAACATGCTCGAGGCGGACAAGGGGCTGCGGGTCGGGCTGGCGGACCTGCAGGACGACGACCCGGACGTCTACGCCATGATCTCCAAGGCAGATACGCTCGGCACCTTCCAGATCGAGAGCCGCGCGCAGATGTCGATGCTGCCACGGATGAAACCGCGGCGCTTCTACGACCTCGTGATCCAGGTGGCGATCGTTCGGCCAGGACCAATCCAGGGCGATATGGTCCATCCGTATCTTCGCCGGCGCGAGGGACTCGAGAAGCCGGAATACCCCCGGCCAGAGCTACGCGCGGTGCTGGAGAAGACGCTTGGTGTTCCTCTATTCCAGGAACAGGCGATGAAAGTCGCCATCGTCGGTGCTGGCTTTACCGCGGCCGAGGCGGACCAGCTACGCCGCGCCATGGCGACGTTCAAGTTCACAGGCGGCGTCTCGCACTTCAGCGAGAAGCTGATCGAGGGCATGGTCGAACGCGGCTACCCGCGCGAGTTTGCCGAGCGTACGTTCCGCCAGCTCGAGGGCTTCGGGAGCTACGGCTTCCCCGAGAGCCACGCGGCTTCATTCGCCAAGATCTCCTACGCCTCCTCGTGGATGAAGCATCATCACCCGGACGTGTTCTGCGCTGCGCTGATGAACGCGCAGCCGATGGGTTTTTACGCGCCAGCGCAAATCGTGCGCGATGCGCGCGACCACGGCGTCGAGGTCCGGCCGCCATGCGTCAACGCGAGCCGTTGGGACTGCACGCTGGAGAAGACAGGCGGGCGCTACCTTGCCGTGCGGCTCGGCCTACGCCAAATCCGCGGCCTGTCGAACGCTGATGGCGCAAAGATCGTTGGCGCGCGTACGATCACAGCCTTTGAGAGCGTCGAGGACGTCTGGCGGCGGTCTGGCGTACAGCGCGCCGCGATCGAAAAGCTGGCTGACGGCGATGCCTTCCACGGCTTCAGCGTCGATCGCCGCCAAGGCCTTTGGAAGGTGAGGGGGCTCGGCGAGGCTCCGCTACCGCTTTTCGCGGCAGCTGATCGATCGGCCGAAACCTTCAGCGCGGAAGGCCTCGAGCCAGACGTCGCACTGCGGCCGCTGACCGACGGCCGAGAGGTGATCGAGGATTACCGGGCGCTGCAGCTCTCGCTTCGCGCGCATCCGCTGATGTTCGTGCGCGACGAGTTGACGCGGCGCGGCGTTACCAAATGCGCTGACCTCGCCAACATCCGGGACGGCCGATACGTCGAGGTCGCCGGCATCGTCCTCGTCCGCCAGAAGCCCGGTTCCGCCAAGGGCGTGCTGTTCATAACGATCGAGGACGAAACGGGCATCGCCAATGGGATCCTGTGGCCCGATCGTTTTGAGGCACAACGCCGAACGATTATGTCAGCGTCGATGGTGGGCATGAAGGGGCAGGTCCAGAAGGAAGGCGAGATCATCCATGTGATTTGCAGCCGGATCGTCGACCATGGCGACCTGCTCCACCGCGTTGGTGACATGTCGTTTCCGCACCGGACCGGGCGTGGCGATGCCGCGCAACATCCGGGCTCGCCCGATCGTGGCGACAAGGGATGGAATCCAGAGCCACGCAACCAATACTGGCCGCCCCACGCCGACGGTATGGATCCGGAGGAGGTCGTGCGGTTCAAGTCGCATGACTTCCATTGATCCGTGTCACAGCTTCCACGTCACCAGCGTGTTGTCATTTCGCTGGCCATCCACATCCTGCGCAACGGGGTCACACGTTGCGCAGATTCCAGGGTTGATGGAGTAGAGGTGCGTCTCGCGCTTCGCTGTCTATTGCCGCACTGCCCGGAACGTTGGCCGCTCGAACTCTACTGGGATGCAGCGAAACAGGAAAATGAGATCGGTCGGGCACAAGGGGTGACTGCGGCCTTCAACGGGATCGTCCGACAACTACGAAGGGCAGGCCGGTATGAAGATGTATCGCCAAACTAATTACTATGGCGACAACTAGGCGGTGTGGACAAATTTAAGCCAGTGTCCGGCGGTGGCGAGGTGGACCATACCGAGGAATCTGCTGGCCAGTTGGTGGTAGCGGGTCGCGATCGCGCGGTTGGAGCGAACCGGCGTAACCCACTGGCGTAATTAACAGAATTTTCACCATTTGCGATTCGCCCTCTCGACTCGGAATGCTCTCCCGCGCAGCTTCTCGCGCGAAGACAGGGAGAAGAATATGCGTATCAACTTGCCTGCGGCTATCGCCGCGGTCGTATTGTCATGTGGGGTCTCAGCACCTGCCCATGCGACACAGAGTTTCTCGTTCTCGTACGGCAAGCCGCTTACGCTGACCCTGAACGCCGATTACTGGTCTTCCGATTTTACCGCGTCACAAAACTACGACGGACCCACAGATTTCTCCGATGCCGAATACTCGATGTCGATGTCGTATTTGAGCACGAGACTGAGCAAGTACGTGGAGTCCTATTCGTATCGGCATACAGTGCCGTTTTTCGACCCAAAGTCCGAAACGTTATACGGCGTAGGCGAGGGTGATACGGTCCCCTTCCTCGTGACTTTCACCTCGTTGACGCCGGGAAAGGCGTTCGATCTCATCGACGTTAATGCGTACCTGGTGCGCCATGGCAGTCCGCAGTTTCTCGACTTCGCAGTCGTCCCGTCTGTGCCAGAACCCTCGACATGGCTGATGATGATCGCTGGTTTTGGCATGGTGGGAGGGGCGGCCCGCGCTAGATACCGGCAGGCTGTCATTCGAGCATAACAGCTCACCCAGTCAATGCAGTGAGGGGCGACGTTATGCCGCCCCTTACGGTGCCCGTCATGGCTGGTAGCGAAAAACGATCAGTCCATCGCCACCCTTACCAACGCGACCGGTTGTCACGGTGGTTCCATCGACAACGCCCACTCCACCACCGCCGCCGCCGTATTTGCCGCCGCACGAGACGTCCTTTGCGACGATCATTCCAGTAGGGACGATGCCAGGCCCAGATCCGCCGCCGCCGCCGCCGACGCCAGCCGTCTCTCCGGAGAAGTAATCAGTCCAGACGGAGAGCATTTCCATGCTTCCGTTGCCACCGAGCTTCACAAGATAGTTGTCGCTCTTAGTGTCCCACATGCTTCCGCCGCCACCCCCGCCGACGCCGTCAGTAGGCGGCCCGGAACTGAACCTGCCGGAGGTGCCTTGCCCCTTGCCAAAGCGGTTATTCTCACCGCTGTTTTCGACGATCGAAGTGTCGGTTCCGGTTTCCGCGCCACCGCCGCCGCCAGAGTTGCCGGTGTTCGCGTTGAACCCGTTTCCGCCTTTACCGTATGGTCCGCCAGCGCCGCCGCCGCCACTGCACCAATTGTACAATGCCGCTGTGAATCCGCCGTTGCCACCTGCGTTGGTCACACGACCGACGTTACTTGCGCCGCCGAGGGCCGCGGCTGACGATGAGCCATCGTTCTTGCCGTTACGTCCCGCTGCCGCCTTCGCAATGGTTGCAGACTTGAAGTAGGTATCGGTTTGAGAACCGCCGAAGCCAATCTGGATTGGCACGACATCGTTCGCCGCAAGCGCAAGGATGGAGGCCCGATCCTCGAGCGCATACCCGCCGCCGCCGCCGCCCCCGCGGTTGTAGCTGTCGTTCGACAACAGACCATCCCCGCCAGCGCCGACGAGCTCGACCGAGTATGGGTTCCCGGGCTTGAAGTCCGACGGCACCTTAAAGTTGGTTGCACCGGCCTTGATCTGGACGGTTTTGACGAGCTTCAGGATCGGGATTGGATCACTCAGATACGGCGTGACGATGCCATTTGCGTCGGTCGTTACCTGGCGTCGAACAAGTTTCGAACCGGCGATCGCTTGCGCCGGTGTGGGCGTGTACGTGTCGGCGCTCGATACGGCCACGCCGTCGACCAGCCAGTGATTGACCACCGTGGCGTTCAGAAAGGTCAGGTCGACCGCAGTCTGCGCGGTGCTGTCGTATCCTGCGCTGGTGATGACCGGCTTCGTCGCCTGCCCGGGCACGGGGTACGCCACGTACTTTCCGGCCTGGCCGTCGAGCATGGCCTGCCACCGTCGGCTGTACTCCGGTGCGGACCATGGCGACACGCGGATATGATAGTTGTGGTTCTTGTTCGGGACCGGGGTGCCCATCTCCCAGTTGAAGTCGACTGCGATATCGAGGTTGGGAATGCGGCGCCGCACCTCCGACACGTGGTAGGATTGGGCGTAATATTTCTCGTACGAGTTCGTGTAGTTGAGCAGCATCTTGTACATCAGCTGGTTATGGCTCTGGATGCCATAGGCCACGCTGATTGCTGCCGGGATCGTAGTGGGGGTTCCAGATGAGGCGATGGTGATGGTCCAGTTGTCACCGTTCGTGGCGACGGCCTTGACCAGCATATTGCCGCCGAAGCCGGTGACGTTCGACCGGTTGCTATAGATGTAATCGCCGGCCACGGGCCTGCCGCCGACGTTCGCGGCATCGGTGCTGTCGACGGTGAGGACGAAGTCGGTCCCGCTGATGGCCATGGTGCTGACGACGAAGTTTTCACGGTAGATCACGTCGAGGCCGGTCGCGCCGCCCTCATAGGCGCTGAAGTTCAGGGGAATGCCGCGGTCATTGACGCGCGCGCCAAATTCGGTCGCCCATTCGACGGCATGGTCGATCGCCAATTCCTGCCCGCGCAGGGCAGGGTACAGGAGACCTTGGCCGGCAGCCTCCACGATCTTGCCCGCGGCCAGGTCGGCAGCGAGCGTCGTCGAGGTGTGCGGCACCATCGTGTAATAGCACTTCTGCGTCGTGAAATCGGTGAAATACTGGAGCATCGCGTACGACTTGCGGGTGATCCACTGGCCCTGACACGTTCCATCTTTCCAAGCGTCGGTGCTGTCGCCGAGCTGGCTGTACTCGTACAGCGCCGGCATGCCCGTGTCCGTGTAATCCTTCATCCCCAGGGTATCGAACAGGAGTGAGCATTCGCCTGCGGCGGGATTGACCTGCTGCATACCCGCGGTCGCGCGGACCAAGCGGGACGGGTTCGCCGCGAAGACGTCCTTCGCGATGGTGTATGCGCGTTTGCAGAGCCAGGCGTAGCCATGCTTGAAGGCGTACTTGTCAGCAGCCGTCCGGCGAAGGTCGGTGCCCGTGTCAGACGGGTAGAGAAGGCCGATCGCTCGGCAGACCTGCCAGCCGTGCGAATAGTAAGTCCCGAAATTCCAGATCTCGTTGCCCAGCTCGAGCCAGAACCGCAGGCCCGGCTTGAGATTGTCCCGGGCGAACTCGCAAAGGCCGCGGATATAATCAGGCGACGCCATCAGCGAAACGCAGACGTGCGCGTCTGTGCCCGCCTTGTTGCAGAGCAGGATGTGGTCTTCGACCGACCAGCCGTCGCGGTTGACGGGGAAGGTGCCGCCGGTCAGCGACGTCGCCGCGAACGTTTGTGGAACGCGCGGGATGATGAAGGTCTTGCTTCCAAGGTTGCCGACGTTCGTGCTGAGCACGTAGGTGCCCACGCCCCCGGTGCCCGTGCCGAATGCACTGACGGTCGTGTTCGCGGGGACGCCTGCGGAGGTCGGGATGGTGTCGCCAACCTTGATGCCGCTGCCGCGAGTGACGTTCATCGTCACCCCGTTGAGTGAGGCGGCCACATCCCATTTGGCCCGCAACAGCCAGTTGGCCGTGGGGTGGTTCTGGTAAAAGTTGGCGACGTCCGCCTCGCTCGTGGCGGTCGAGGGCGGCGTAATCGTGATGATGACGCGGCCGGGGTACGTCCCGGACCACGTCACATCGCCGGAGCCGCTCGGCGCTTTGATCGCAATGCTGAAATTGTTGCCGCGGGCGCCATAGGCATGCGCCATGGCCCGGCTGCCCATGCCGTTGACCAGCACCTCGCCATCACCGCCCCACGCGCCGTCGCCGGCATAGTCCGGCTCGCTGAACGTGATACCGCCGAGCGAAAGGACGGGCGGCTCCCAAAAGTCCGTCGCGCCGAGGGAGCCCGCAGGGGTGCGATCGGCCCACGTGATCGGCTCCGCGCTGTACATGAACGTCGTGCCGTTCGCGCGCGAGTAATCCAGGTTGCGCAAGCTGCTCAGCTTCGACACGTCGGCAACGAAGCTTGGCAGCCAGAACTCGTCGGTAAGCGGCACGCCGGCGTCGTCGCATTCCGTCACGAGAAGGTTCATGACCTTGCCGTTGCCGCTCGCGCTGTTGAAGGCCACGACGATCTGCGCAACCTCCTCCGGATAGTCGGGATTGGGCGTCCACATAACGGTGTACCAGCCGTCGGCGAGCTTCGTCAGCTGGTCGATCTTCGCCGGATGCCCGCCGGTCTCCTGACGCGGAATCACCTCGGCAACACGTTCGTCACCAGTCTGTGTCCACTTGATGCACAGTTTGCGCGCGTCTTTACCGGGACGGATCATGATCTTCCGGTAGTTTTCTCCAGCAGCCATGCTGATGAGGTTGCCGCGCGCGTCCATCGCACGTGCCCCATCGACAGCGCTGTAGCTGCTACCCTTCAGGAAGCCGGACACGCCGACCGCAAGGTTCGTGTGCTGGCGCGAAAGCTGGTAATACTTCTGCGGTGAGATGTTCATGCCGATGCGCGCGACTTTGCTCATCGGTTCGCGCGGAGCGATGCGCGCTAGAAGCTTCGGGATCGCCTCAGAAAACAGGTCGCCCGTAGGCGTGTTCGCGCCCGCGCCAAAATCAATGACATCCATTCGGGTTCTCCGTGGTGAGGTTCAGAGGTGCGTTTTTTTCCTGCGCAGGCGCGAGCGTTCCGACGCAGTTTGAGAAGCGCCGTTCTCAATGAGCAGTTGCTCAAAGGACGTTGCCGGTTAAATCGTGTGGTTAATGTCGGCACCAAAGGGGGGCCGAACTGGGCGGATGCCCAATTGCCGACGGAGTTGCATGACTATGCCGAGTGTCTCACGGGGAGAGGACTTTCGAAGTTCGCCTGCGGAAGCATCCTGGTTGAGGAAATTAGCGGTGGCCGCAGACACTGGCGAAGCGTGGTGGATCGCGTTAGGAGCGATGCTCCTCGGACTAATTTTGCCTCTGCTATTAGTAGAAGTGCCGCCCCTGACGGACTACCCAAACCATTTGGCGCGGGCCCTGTTTCTGGCGTTCGGCGCCACCGATCCGATCATGTCGAAGATGTTCGCCGCAAACTGGCAAATTGCGCCCAACCTCGCGTTGGACATCGTTTTGCCACCGCTTCTGCGGATCATGCCCCCGCTAATCGCTGGCAAAGTCTTGCTCGGCTTCGCAGCGGTGCTGCCTGCAACCGGGGCGATCGCGTTCAATCGCGCGTGCTTCGAGCGCCGGTCGTACTGGCCATTGGCCGTAGGCTTGGTAGTCTACAACGTGCCGTTCCTGCTCGGCTTCATCAATTTCCAAATTGGGGTCGGTGTGGCTCTCTGGGGTGCCGCCGCGTGGGTGTGGATGGCACGGCAGCAGCCGGTCCTAGGTGTTGCGGTCGGCATTGCGTTTGGCGTGGCTGCATTCTTCAGCCATTTGTTTGCCTTCGCCCTGTACGCGTTGCTGATCGGCTGTTGGGAAGCCGCGGTGGTGGTTCAGCGGGGACTAAAAAGTGATGGAATCGTGCCGTTCGCCGTTCGGCGCTTCGGGTACGCGACGATCGCCCTCATCGGCCCAGCGGTCCTTTACCTCGTCTCCCCATTAGCGGGAACTGGCGGGGCGGTATTCCGCAACCAATGGCTGACCAAGCTGAAGACGTTCGCGGTGCCCGTTGCCGGATATTCGCCTCTTCTGACCTACGGCATCCTTGCAGTGCTTGTATTGATACTGGCAGGCCTCTTGATCACCCGCCGCTTGCGGATCGCTCCCCTTGCGTTCTTGGCCTTCCCTCTATTGACGTTGGTCTTCTTCGCTCTGCCAACCGGCGCGAAGGGCGTTTTTTATATCGACACCCGCATACCGGTCATGATGGGTTTCTTACTCTTTGCTGCGACGATGCCGCGAGTGCCTCGGCCTATTGGAGCCGCGATATTCCTCGCTATTGCCGTCATGTTTGTTGCCCGCATGTCGCTGATCAGTCGCGTTTGGATTGATGCGCAACAAGATGTTTCCGACGTGCGCGGCGTTCTCTCGGCCGTGACCCCCGGCAGTCGTGTGTTGGCCGTCGACGATCTAGTGGACACGTCGAACGGCCCGATCGTTCGGTCGCGCTCCCTCGCACATGATTACCCGAACAGTTTTTGGCACTACGCCTCGTTTGCCTTCATTGATCGGCGGGCCTTCTGGTCCGATGCGTTTACGCTGTACGGACAGCAGCCAGTGATTGCGCAGCCCTATTACGACCGATCGGGGAACCCGGGAGCCTTTCCGATGCAGAACATTCATCTACTGACCGGTGTTGACGCAATCCCAGGCAAGCCGAAGCCCAGCTACCTTACGAACTGGCCTTTGAAGTTCGACTACATCCTCGTCATGAACGCCAGCTCCGATCCAAACCTAGAAAAATTTCTGCCGGGGAAGCTACGCCTTATATCCAAGCAGGGATTCGCAGCATTGTTCGAGGTTCGACACCCGACCGCAGGATGAGGTGCCGCCGAGGGGATCAGCATCCCCTCGGCGTACCCGATTAGGTATTTTTGTGGTTTGCCCATGCGGCATCGAATGCAATCGTCCCGTTAAGGACGCCATACGTACCGATCTGGACGACTTGCACCTTCGTAGGCTGGGTCGAAATGGTACCTTGAATTGAGTACCGCGCCCACGTGTTCGTCAGCGTAATCGGTTTGACGATCTGGCTTGAGTTGTGGTCACCATCCGACAGCACAAGCTGGATGGATTCGCCACCGGCCTTACCCTTCAGCCACACGCTGTATTCGACCGGTACCGCGCCAATTGCCGCCGTGGTGGCGCACTCAACCGACGAATAACCACCGCTTGCACCAGCGTTAGTGAACGTGATCGTGCTGGCATCGAGCGTGCTTCCGTTCGGCCCCGCGATGGCATTGTGGTTCGTCGTGGCCGACGTGTTCGGGGAGAACGTCCATGCAGTGTTCGACCAGCCGACCGTCGACTTCGTGCCCGAGGCAGTAGCATTCGCACCGCCAACATCATCCGAAAGCAGGTTGCCCGGTCCGGGCTTGGTAAGGGTGCCCGGGGTGCCGGAAGTTTCTGCGCTCTTCGTGCCTTCGCCGAGACCGTTCACCGCAGCGGCAGTGTAGAAATACTGAGTGCCGTTGCTGATCGTAGTGTCGTCGTATGGCATCGCCACGTTCGAAGCGATCGGGGTTGCGCTTTGCCCGCCACTCGTGGTGCCGCGGTAGATGTTGTAGCCCGTGATGGCAGATCCGTTTGCAGCGGCCGCCTTCGTCAAGCTGACCGTCACCTTCCCGGTCTGCGTTGCCAAGGCAATCACAGGGGCACTTGGCTTGTTCGCCACGGCGAGAACTGTAGCTTCCGGGCTGGAGGCCGCTAAACCACCACCCGTGATCGGGTAGACTTCATAGTACCAGCGGGCGCCCGCAACGACGTCGATGTCGACGAACGTACGGTCGCCCGGCATCGCGGCCCCTACGGGCTGCTTTGCTCCGCCCGCGGTGCTGCCCCGCCGAATGACGAACCCAGTGTATCCGCTGGCATCCGGTGCAGTCGGAGCGACCCAGGAGATGGTGTTGACGCCGTTGGACGACGCAGCGGAGACGCTCGAAACAGGCGATGGGGCCGCGAGAGTAGCGGCTGCCGTCACCCCCTTGGAGACGGTATAATTCACCGTCACGACGTCGCCAGCGGCAAGCGTGAGGAACGACACCAGCTTCGTCGGCGCGTCGACCAGTGAAATGTTCTTTGCGACGGTAGCATTGTTCCAGAGCAAAACGCCGACCGAGCCGTCCGTATTGTGGAAGGCGACGCTCTGCACGTCGCGGTCAGCCTCCCCGACACCGAACGTTGTGCTGCGGCAGCGCCGCGCGTTCGGCTTCATCGCCTTCAGCAAGTGGGCCAATGCCATGTAACTCGGGTTCTTGAACAAGGTGGCGTTGCCGTCGATCGAGATCGTGGCGCAAGGGCTGACCGTCGGGTTCGGCGTTGCACTGGGACGGTTTGTGCTGTCGAGGAACAGATTCCAGAACGTGACGCTGTTCGCTCCGGCGCGGATCGCCCCTATGATGCAGTTGCCGAGGTGCTGCTGGAAGTTGGTGTTGTAGCTGCCGGTGCTGACCGGTCCCAGGCAGAACTCTGTGAGATGCAGCTCCTTGCCCAGATAGTTCTTGGCACGCTGGTCCTCGAAGTCGTGCTTGTTCGAGCCATTGACGTAGCCATGCCACGCCGACCCTGAGCAATAGCCAGCCGCGATCGGGTCAGCCCAGACGTTGAGCAACAGGTCGCCGCTGCCGCCGCTGTAACCCGACGTCTGCTTCCAGTTCATCTCACCGGTGAAGATTTTTACCGACCCAAAGCCGGCATCGCCCATCGCTGGCCCAAGGATCTTAATAAACGACGTCATGTCGACGCCCGACCATACGCAGCCCGGATAGTCCGGCGTGCCGTAGTGCGGCTCGTTCTGGATCGAGATGGCCCACAGGTTGATGCCTAGCGCCTTGTAGGCCTGGAGGAACTTCACGAAATAGTTCGCATACGCCGTTATATTAGCGGTCGTCGCGACGAACTTGTTGACGGTCGTGCCGTCCGGCCCGCGCCCATTCAGGGTGGGGAACGTCTTCATGAACGCGGGCGGCGACCATGGACTGCCGATCAGCTTGAGCGCCGGATTGACCGCGAGTGCTTCGCGGATCATCGGGACCATGTACTCCAGGTCCTTTTGGATCGTGAAGTTTGGCAACGTAACGTCCGACCCGTCGTCGTTGTCGGCATACGTGTAGTGGTTGCCGATGCCCCGCCAGGTGAAGTCGCAGCTGCCCATCGAGAACCGCGTCGTCGAGAGCCCGTCATCACCGAACACCGTCTGGAGGATCTGGCGGCGCTGCGCGGGGGTGCAATAGTTGGCCAGAACATAGCATGCGCTATCCGTCAGCGAGGCACCCGCGCCAGCCATCTGCTGGTAGGTCTCGGTCGGATCGACATAGATGGCGGTGCCGGGCATCGACGTCATGAACGCGAACGGACTGGCCGACATGGGTGCCATCTGCGTCGCCATGTTCGACGGCGTCCGCAGGGCCGCTGGGGTCGACGTGAACTTGCCGTCAGGCAAGAGGGTGTTCAGCGTGTCCATCGCATCTGCGGCAGTCGTGGCCGAGTTGAATGAGCGTTGAATCGTCATAGTGACTTCCTTCTCTGTGGAAACTTAGCCTCGAGCGAACATGCCGTCGGCGAGGAACGGGTCGCTGAAGAATGCCCGCGCCGGGGTCGGCGTGGGGGTGGGTGCGGGCGTGCTCGACGTCCCATCACGGGCGAACATGCCGTCGGCGAAGAAGGGATCGCTGAAGAAGGCGCGCGGTGCGTTTGCCGCCTCGATCGCAGCAATCCAGTTCTGGAGCTTCACGAGTGCGGCGTAGACGGTGTCACCGCTCGTCGTGTTCGCCCCAGTACCGTAGTCGACGCGGTACTGGTCGTAGCTGCCGCCAAGTGCCGAGAGGCGTTGCTCGACCCCCACCAGATCGGGCGAGAACGCGGAGTTGTTCGCGTAGACCTTGGTCGAGTTGGCATAGGTGTTGGTCGGCGTCGGCGCTGGTTCGGCAACCGTGATCAGCGCGCTGCTCGCCCGCGGGGAGTTGGTGGCACCCGCCAGCGTTTCGACGACATAGATCGGTCCAGCCGCCGTTGGCGTTCCAGTGATGACCGCGCCGCTAATCGACAAGCCGGCCGCGCCTGCACCGGTAAGCTCGATCCGGCTGCCCGACGTCAGGCCGGAGATGGTCGAACTGATCGCCTTGCCCACTGTGCCACTGCCAACCGAGACGGTAAGGGCCTTCAGGATCACCTGTGCAACGGCCACGGTGATGGCATCCGATGTTGCGACGATAGTCGAACCGTCAGTGCCGACACCGGTGACCCGGCGGGTCAGCTGGCCGTTATTGCCGATACCAGGCACGATCGACGAACCGGTCCCGATGATCGTGGCGCCAAGAAGCCATGCACGACCGGTGATCGTGCCGTTCGATATGGTCGGATCCGTGGCGGTGAACGTGGTCGACGTGTCGCCGCTCGTCGGCGAGATGGTTGGACTGCCGGAGAATACGGGGGCAGGGATCGCGGACACCGTCACTGCCGCCGACGTGATCGTGATGGTCGACCCATCGGTCCCGAGTGCGGTCACCTTGCGGGTGAGGCTGCCGCTATTGCCGGGTCCTGGAACGATCGTCGCGCCGGTGCCGAGCACGGTCGTGCCAAGTAGCCATTGGCGCAGGGTGATCGTCCCGTTGCTGACGGTCGGATCGGTCGCGGTATAGGTGGCTGCCGTTGTCCCGCTACCGGGCGAGACAGTCGGATTTCCGGAGAACGCCGGCGCCGGAATCGCCGCAACGGTCACCGCGGCTGACTTCACCGTCGTCACGCCGCCGGTGCCGAGGGCGGAAACCTCAAGCACCAAGCTGCCGGCTGAGTCCGGCTTCACAGTCGCGCCGGTTCCGATCGCTATGCCCGACAGCAGCCAGCGACGGCCGTTGACAGTGCCGTCTTCCACCGTGCCGTCATTGGCAGCGAACATGGTGGCCGTCGTGCCGCTACCCGGCGTGATCGAGGGAGCGACGGTGAACGATGGAGGTGGAGCGATCGCGCCGATCGGAATGGCGACGGCTTTGTCCAAGAGAACGTTGGACCCATCCGCGGTCAGGATGAGCGTCTGCGAGAGCGGGGCAAGGGCCAAAAGGTCTTCCTACTTTGGGTCGACGGGAGCGACGGTGAGTGTCACGACACGCATCTCACCGGGACGGGGGGTGCTTCCGTTCGCGTCGAGGTGGCGCTCGGCAATGTGCAGAACGGTAACCAACTCGCCGTCGACAAGGCCTTGGACGTTCAGGGGCGGGTAGGGCGTTGCCGAGGCAAAGAACGACACCTCTTTCTGGTCGCCACGATCGCGCACGCCGACCATGCCCTGATAGAACGTGAAGGTTGCGCGGACCCGCTTCCCGTTGTGCACGGTACCGCCAAGGACGGTCTCTGCTGGCTCTTCGGTCATTTGTTCGCCACCCGAATGCCGACCGTGATCTGGTCCTGTTGCTGAAAATTCGTCGTGAAGCTGATCTCGACGCCGAGCACGATGCCGGTGCCGTTGAAGATGGCGCTGCTGCGCATTGCGGATGCGATTTCGACCCAGAAGGCGAAGACGAGGCCGGAATATCGCGGCGCGAAGTCGCCCTCGGTGAGCACCACCAGACCGGCCGCCGTGGCGTCGGCGTTGGGGGTGACGGTGAACGAGGTCACTTCCTCGCCGGACTGAAGGATGTCGCGCACAAGGTCGCCGCGTGTCAGCACGGGGTAAAACCCGCGGCGCGGCATGTTCGGATCGATGCGCCGTTGGAATGTCTTGATATCGGGTGGATTGGCCACGGGCATCCTTCCTGTGTTCGAGGCAGATCAGAAGATGCCGAGCACCTTGGGGCGGGCTTTTTGCTGAGCCGCCGCAGCGCGCGCTTCGCAGCGCGAGACGATGTCGATCGCGTCGACCGTCCGGCCGTTCGCCTTGTCGAGTTGGGCGGTTTGCAAATCCGCGAACCCGACCCAGTCAGCCATCACCGCCGCGTATGGAGGAAGGGGCGCGCCGGCGACGGGCTTACGCCAGCTGTCCGGCAGCAGGCCCGCGCAGTCGGTCGGGCTGGCGACGATGACGCTGGCAGCGCAGCTACTGAGGCTGAGCGCAGCGAGGATCGCCCTGGTAGGCCGTGCGACGACATAGTGCGCTAATGCCAGCACCTGAAACAGCCGCCGGGACGACAACGGTCGCGCCTTCGGCGTTACGGATGGCGCCGTCGTTTTCTCGCGAGATTGCATCTGACTGTTCCTCTGCCTGGGCACGATTGCCGACGGTGTTCACTGCATCCGCGCCGCTCTCGGCCGCCGCGCCCGCTTGGCCGGTTGCGAGGGACGTCTCGGTCGTTGCCGTGCGCGCGACGTTGCAGGACCGAATGGAGATGACCGTGGCGATCAGCACGATCAGCCCGACGATGAGGATCAGCCGAGCAGTATTTGCGCCGAACCATTTGCCCACGTCTGTCATGTCCGAGCCCCTTGTTCGGCGAGTTGGTCGACCGTCTGTTGAGCGCTGTCCGCCGCGGTCTGTGCGCCGGCGATCGCGTCTTGGGGGACAGGCGCTGCGGCCGGGTTCGCTGCGGCGAGCTTTTCGGTCAGGCTCGTCCGATCGGCCGCGTCGTACAGGGCGCGGATCGAGCCAATGACCTCACGGAACGACAGGAGCAGCGCGGTCAGCCCGAACGCTTCCGCCGACGGCACACGACCGTCGGGCCCGATATGCTGGCCGATGATTGCGAAGGTCCAACCGATCAGCGCGAGCAGCGCAGCGGCCAGAAGCGACAGGGCGATCAAGCCCCACTCTTGAAGGCGGCTGGTCACGCCGTGAACTCAGGAATGTCGACCGTCTGGCCTGCTAGGGCGTGCGTGCAGTCGCCCAGGAACTGGATTCGGCCGTCCGTGACGAAGCTGTGGCAGACGGCCTGGGGCGCGCGGTGACCGTCTGCATCTGTCTGCCCTGCGTCCGGACCATTGTACGTCACCAGCACGGAAGGTGTCAGCGTCGGACGATCGAGGTTGCCATTCCAGCCCCACGCTGGACGACCAAGACCTTCCTTTATAGTGCAGACATGGGGCTCTCCACAGCCGGGGCAGCGGAAGGCGAGACGAGAAAGGTCCGAGTTCCAAAGAACTGCACGCTCTCCACGAATTTGACGGGCGCTCATGCCAGTCCTACCCGGTTGGCCATCCAGCCGTAGACGAAGTCCTCGTTTGCCGGTCGCGACCGCGCAAGCTGCTTGTAGCGCGCCCCCTGGTCGCTGTTCAGCGCTAGAAGCATGATGCGATCAGCTTCGGCCGGGCCTCGCTTCGCTCGAAAGGCTCGGAATGCCTTAAGCGTGCCGGGGCCGATGTCGGCATCCTCGTTGATATCTGCATAGTCGCGGCCGCGCTGATTGAATACGTTCAGCCATTCCTGGAACCAACGTGCGGGAACGTCCGGCCCCATGTTCACGCCGGTATCGAACAACTCTTCCGCGACGGCTGGGCTGATCTCGGCCACCTTGTCGAAGCCGGGCGCGATGACGTAGGCCGCGCGGTAGATCCGCACCGCCTCGGCGCGTGGTAGGTCGCGCATGTCGCCGGTGTAGCCGTGCTTGCGCGCTACCCGTTCGGTGATACCCCATTTAGTCGGGCCGCCGCGATCCGACGGATGGTTCGAATACGCGCCTTCCTTGCCGATCGTCCCGTCGATGGTGCTGTCGATGCTCATAAACCCACCCCTTGTGATTTGACGATCGCCGCGGTCCCTTTCTCGAGGGCCTCCGCCTTCATCTGATCGGCGCGCATGGCTTTGATCCGGGTCGCAGCCTCAGACGCTTTGGCGGGATCCTGCTCGATCAGCAGGATCAGTGCGTCGAGGCATTGCGTCACGTTGTTGATGCGGTGCCGGTCGATTGCCCTCTCAGCTTGAAGCATAGCTATTTGCTTGTCGGCCTCGAGCGATGCCGTGCGCGCTGCCATCTCGACCGCGTCCATCCGAACGCGCATGCGCTCCATCTCTTCGGAGCGTTCTCGCAGCAAATTGGCCTCGCGCTCGTTGGCCAGCTTCATCGCAAGCGGCTTGAATTTGAAATATCCGCCGACGACTGCTCCGAGCAGCGCGTAGATGCCGATTGCGCCTGGTGTCAGGTTGGCGCGGAACCATTCAAACGCGGTAGCCACGACCGTACCTCCTTGCTGTCCCGATCGTGAGAACGGCGACGCAGAATGATGCGATGAGCAAGGCGACGATGGCCGGGTCTCCGTCGCGATCCATGATGATGCGCCGAGACAGGAACCCGAGGTTGAGTAGCCCCCAGGCGAAGCAGACGAGCCGCGAACTGTCGCCGTATCGCGGGGTCCGGCGATAGATCGCCCACACCGCCGGGACCATGTAGGCCACCACCGCGGCCCAAGCGGCCAGCACCAAGATATACAGCACAAGGATCATCGCACCGCCCTCCGGGCAGCGTTGCGGCAAATCGTCATTGTGAGGACCTTTCGGCGTTACTTGGGCGCCATGCCCAGGAAAGCGGTCTCGATCGCACGGGCGCAGTGGCCGGGCTTCGATCCGAGCAGCATGAACAGGTGGTCGATCAGCCATTGGAAGGGCTTGCCCCACCAGTCGCCAGCCATAGCGGCGCGCCCGACGCGGGAACTGATCGTCTCATCAGCCGAGGGGCAGGGCCCGCCGAACAGCAGGTAAAACGGCCCGGCGAGCAGCACGTAGGCGAACTGATCGATCGAAATCAGGAACTGGATGATCCAGTTGCTCAGCCGCGTGAGGGCGGGCTCGCGGGTCGCCACGTCAGGCGGCAGCCGTGGGCGGCTCGACCAGCGCCTGCCAGCTGATCCGACCCACCTTGACGATATCTGCGAAGGTCTCGCCCCGGGCGATCTTGTCCTTCGCGCCCATTCGCTCGCCCTCGATCAGCGCCCCAACGACCTCCCACTGATCGGCTCGAGCGATTACCACCGGCACCAGTTCGGCGATCGTCACGCCGCAACTGAATGCTTCGGCCTCGAGGAAGGGCGTCCGCGCGGTGTTGTCGAGCAGCCATGCGCGGGCTTCTGCCTCCTTGCGTTGGTACGTCATGGCCTGACCTGCGCCAGCCGTGAGGAACTGGAGGCGGAAAGCCTCGGCCGATGCGTCGACGAACAGGTTCATCGCCGCGCGCAGAGCCTCGACGTCGATATCGCCTTTGGAGATCACCGAGAACGGCACCACGATCAGGCCCAGCCCCTCAGGCAGCGGTTGATAGCCGCTGCTGCCGGGGTTGCCTGAACCGCGATACACCTCCTGGAAAGTATCGAGGCTGTAGACGATCCAATATTCCATATTGCCCTCCGTGGAGCGTCAGATGGCGACCCAGGTCACCTTCAGGTTGATGAGCGTGACGGTGTAGGTTCCGGCGACCTGGCGGCTGTAATAGTCGCCCTGATCGATCCAGCCGGTGTCGTAGGCCCCATTCGTGACCGTGGCGGTCCACGACGGCACGAAGTCGGTCGTGGCGAGGACCGCCGCTGACGAGTTCGCCTTCGGTCGGTATTCGTTGCCCTGATTGTCTCGAGCGACGATGTTCACGCCGCCGCCCGCCGAGACATAGTCAAGGTAGGCCGGCTTGCCGTTCATCGTGGTCGTCTGCCGCTGCCCGACGTTGGTGTTTATCTGCGTCTGATATTCGTAGACGAACCGTCCGAGGCCCGGGATCTGCGACAGGCCCAGCCCCCACGGCACACTTACCGTCGATCCGGCTGGAGGCGATACGCTGCCCTGCCAAACCGAGGTGCCCTCGCGCGACATGCTGTTGCGATCGAACTTACGCGCCGTAATCGTGCCGTCGACCGTCAGGTTGCCGTTCAGAAGCATATTCGCTTCGACGTAGAACAGGCCCGCCGAACCATTGGCCTTCGACAGCTGAATCCGCGTGCTGCCGTCTGGCGTCGTACCGGTCACCGACCAATAAACGCTGCTGCGGCCATCAAGGCCAGCGATCGCCCCGGAAGCAATGGCCAACTGAGCCGAAGCCTGTTGAAGCGTACCCTCCTGCGAATAGGGGGTGTACGGTCCGGGGCCAACCTCAAGCTTTGCCTGGCGGATGCCGATGTTGCGGTGTGAACCCGCTTGATCCGACGCGAAGATGCCACGCATGAACACCTTGGCGGCATCCGCGGGTGCCTTTGCCGTCATCCAAGTTGCATCTCGGAAGCCGGAAGACCCGAAGTCACGCGAACCGCGGACTGGCCGACCGCCCCCGGGATAGAACAGGCTACCGTCGAGACGTTCGAACACGATGTCGACGTAGCAAGACGGATTGCTCAGGTCAGAAATCAGCAGGAGATCCCCGGAGGCGGTGTAGCTCGTGTTCGGGCTGCACAGGATCCGGGGACCGTCGATCGAGATCACGTTGCCCGTCGGGGCGTCGTTCTGCATCCGCTGGCCCCAGCTCGTGCTGACGCCGGAATACCAAGCACCGCCACCGGCTGACCACTGATACGCCGATCCGGTGTTAACGCCGCCGTTCTCGCCGGACGAGTTCGGCAACAGATTGACGCCAGAATTCAGGACGAGCGCCGATAGCGTGTTGACCGACTGCACCACGGATCCGACCTTGGAATCCGCAATGGCCGCAGCCCGGTCGTTGGCCCGCGCCAAGAGGTTGCTGTCCGCGGTGCCTTGCACCTGAGCTTCCAACGTCGCCGCCCGAGCGGATGCGGCATAACGGTTCGGCAGATCGGCGAGCGTGTCCTCGGTGACCTTCACCCGCGCCGCAACGAGCGGCAGAGCAGCGTCCGCCCTCCCGGCTTTGATTTCGCCGTCGTTTGCCGGACGGATCGATGCGTGGCGCCAAGACAAAACCTTTTGGGGGCGCGGTCGTCCGAATCCATCCCAGCTTTGCATGGCGTGGAAGTTCTGCGCCGTATCCTTTGGCTTCTGAAAAAGCAGGGTCCATCGCCGGTTGCCCATCTTGGTCGCGCTGATGTCGCCAGCCTGATCCGCAGTGCCCGCGAAGTCGAGGTTGTATCCCCCGCCAAGCGTGAGACCAGAACCCTCCCACCTTCCGGCGACGAGGTCCGCCTCGGCGGTGAACACGTACCACCCCGCCTCCTTGCACGCGGCCAGGGTCTGATAGTGCCCGATATTGATGTCCGGCGCCGTCTGGTTCGTCGACATGTAATACGGGCTGTCTAGCCGCGTTGTATCGATCCCCCGACCCACCGAGAGGTTGGTAGGTCCGTTCCAGTCGAGCCACCCGGAGGCCAGCCGCTGACCGTCAGGCCAGATGGCATAGGTCGGGTTCGCGTTAAGATACACGCCGCCCGACATTGCTGCGGCCTCAAGCTTCGTCGTGCGACCGGCGTATCCCTGCGCGTCAGTTGCCAAGCCGCTGATGCGTTGGTCGTAATTGGTCAGCGTCGAATTGATGCCGCGGAAGTTGGTGTCGACGCTGGTCGACAAGTCTGAAACGGCTTTCTTTGCATCCGACGCCGTCGTGGCGACCTGATCGATCCGGCCGTTCGTCGCGACGTCGCCTGCGTTGTAATCGGTGACAACGCTGTCGATCCGCCGGCTGATAGTGCCGTCTCGGCTCACCGCTGTTTCGTCGACCCGCTTGATTTCGGCGCGCACCGACGTGTCGTCATAGCCGCCCGCCGCCGCCACGCTATCGATCCGCCGGTTAATCTTGGCATCGCTGTCGGTAAGCAGCGCGACAGCAGACGACAGCGCATCGTCCGCATCTTTCTTGACGGTCTCAATCCGAGCGCCTGCGTCAGCGACGGCCTTGTTAATCGCAGGGATCGTCGTGCCGTCGATATCCTCGAGTTGATCGTGGGCCGCGGCGATCTGGAGGTCGAACTCGGTCAGCTGCGCGATCGCGCCGCCGACCGTACCGGGTCCGAATGGGCTGTTCGGGTCAGCGCTGTTCGTTGCGTCGTCAGCCGGTTTGCCGTCGCCGGTGACCCCGTTCCAGAACGCCGTCGTGGCCGCTTCGTCGATTGCGAGGATCAGCGGGTTGTTGGCGCGGTCGTAGACGATCGGCTCGGCGCCCTGGACGGGCAGGGAGTCGTCCGCGTCCCACTGGTAGAAGACGGGGGTCTCGAACGTCAGCACCATGTTGCAGGTACCGCCCTGACCGAGCTCCTGCTCCTTCACCCGGAACACGCCGCGCTTGAACCCGAGCGGCGCGAAGGTGAACGGCAGCACGTCGCCAACGGTGTACTTCCACGCGCGGATATCGAACGGGGCGGCGAACTGGCGGGAGTATTGCCGGCGCTGCAGCACCTGCTTGGCGACGCGCTGCGCATGGCTCGGGCTTTCGACGACGCCAAGGTCGAGCGAGAGATAGCGATCCTGCCCGTCGGGGCTCGGCAGACGCACCTCGGGATAGTCGATCAACTGGTAGAGCGAGGCCGACGTCGCATCGACGTAGCGCCCGCGCACGACATTCGGCGTAGTTTCGAGCGAGGGGTCGGGATCCCAAGTGAACGCGCCGACCACGTCGTCATCGTTCAATCCGTCATCCAGCGCCGCCGTCGCCAGATCGTTATGTGAGATCGAGAGTGACAGCTTGCCGCCGGTATCCCGGAAACGCCCGCAGCATGCCGTGCACAGCATATCGAGAACAGTTTTGTGATCGTCGCCCTCGGAGATCACGCCAGCGCCGTGGTAGCGGGGCTCGTTGCCGCCCGCTGCCCGGTTGACGAGCTCGTCGGCGAGGTTCGCCGCAACCTGGAACGACGGCAAGCTGATACGCCGCATAGGGACGCCAGCGCCGGTCGCCAGCTTCATGACGCCGCTTGCCGGGTTGCGGATCCGCCAGCCGAGGATGACGCGCAGGATCTGGAGCGGCAGGTTCTCGCCGATCACGACGCCGTCGTCGGTCTTGAAGCGCCAAGTCGACTGATCGTCCGCGCGCATCGGGCCGTTCCCGCCCGGCACGGTGCTGTCGCGCCGCGGATCGTACAGCTTGGCGCCGCGACCGATCACGGTGATCCTGCTGGGGATGCCGCTCGAGAACGGGCTCTCTGCCTTCTTGCTGTTCCCGGTGACCTTGAAGCGGAAGCGCGCGTAGGCGCAGCCGGTCAGGCGCGCGCTATTGCGGTTCCACTGGCCGAACGTGAAAGCGTTCTGCGGCGTGCCTTCGAGGATGAGGTTGGGGATCGAGAAATAACCGTTGTATTTGGCAACGACGCCGGTCGTCGCCGACCACGCCATCTCGGTATCGAACCAGATCTCCTCAAGGCTGTCGATCGCATGGCTGGCGAATGCGACGATCCAGTCGCAGATCTCCTGATCCTTGCCCGACCACTCCTCGTACCGGACGTCGACCGGCATTGCGGTCTGGCCCAGCACGGTCTTGCGGAAGGTGCGGGGGTCAATGCTTGCGGTCAGCCGATCCGTCTGTGATGCGGTGACCTTGGGGCCCTTCTGTAGCAGGCTCGCCGCAAGCGTCAGGCCGCCCGAGGCAAGAAACAGCGTCCCGGTCGAGACACCGGCGACGGTCAGCGATCCGGCAAGCCCGCCGAGCGCGACCGCACCGACGCCGGTCGCAATCAGCGCGACCGCGCCAACGGCAAGCGCGGCAAATTTGAGTGCTTTGGCCAACCGTCAGACCCCGAACCGAACGTGCCAGGCGCGCGGCGCGACCCAGCGAGCGCGATCGATCCTGATCAGTCCCTCACGGTCGCCCTCAGAGCCTACCGCCACGAGGAACGGGCCCAAGCAGATCCCCAGCAGCCCGTCGGACATGATGATGTCACCACGATGCGCGAGCGACGGATCAACCGTCTCGAACTTGCCGCTGAGGGTGGACGCGAGGCTACCAGCACCGATCCGACGCAGCGCGCGCACCGACCCGCGGGCCGTGGTGTAGCGCCCCCGAAACTCGGGCATCGGGTCGACGCCGGTCATCGCCTTAACCGCGCCGGCCGCAAACGTGCAGCAGTCGTGCGCGCCCCATGCGAAGGGGAGCGTGCGGAGGGGTTCGAGATACGCGGCCAACCGCGCCTCCCAATCGGGTAGACGGTTCATAATCGACTCCCGTTTAGGATCTGCGGCTGGCGCCATTGGCGATCGCGATCGCGAGCTCGGCCGACCGGTCGCCCGGATCATAGCTTTGCTGATCGAGATAGGTCCGGTTCGAGGCCTGGCCGAAGAAGCCAAGGTACGATTCGACATCGAGGTTGATCGTCTGACTGGTCTGGTCGCCGACGATCTTCGGCACCGACATGTACCCGGTGTAGAACGACCACAGCGCGCCGATGCGCGTCAGCTGCCGTGGATCTAGCATTGCCCGCCACAGGCGGCAGTCGCGACCCACGTAGTTCGCCTTGTTGCCGATCTGGGTCATGAGTTCGTCGTCGACGCCAGCGAGGCCGGACAGCTGCAGCGACACCGTGTCGGTACCGCCCTCGCGCGCCTTGACCGCGCCAACAGACACGACGCGGGGGTCAACAGCGGTGAAGGTGAAACCATCGAGGTCTTCGTCGCCCGTGCCGGTGAAGGAATAACTGTATGGCGCGTTGGTGACGCGGATCGGGCCATCGGCGAGGTCGAGAAAGCAGAACGTGACTGGCTTGCGGACGTCAGCGGATAGCGCACCGTTCGCATCGCTGTCGGGGCGGCTGTCCATCAGAACGCCTCCTCGCAATCGAACGAAACGCCGTATTTCTGCCCGATACCGACCTTCCAGCCGTTCTTCGGGTCCGACATCGCCATGACGGCATAGGGCCGCTTGACCTCGATCGTTGCCTTGTCCGCGGGCACGACCCGGATATAGGGCTTTACCGAAATCGTAGCGTTGCCATCGGCATCGGCCACCACCGGTGCATTCACCATCAGCAGCTGGTCGCCGAGCGTTATGAACTGGCCGCGTTTGAGCTTCGGGCCCGCCGCGCCCCATCCGGACGTGATCAACGAGTGCCCACCCTGATTGGCGCCCTTCACGCGAACGTCGAGCGATCCTGCGATCTGGTCCTTCTCGCAGGCGATGATCCGGAAGCTGTTGGCGACGCCGTCGCAGTCGACCACGAACGCGCGCCATTCGAGCACGCGACTTTCGCCGGTGATTGGGGGCAGAGTGACCTTAGCGAACCATCGGGGCGCAGCCGCCAGAATGGTGACCCTTCGCTTGCCGGTGAACTCGCCGCGGTTGACCTGTCCGGGCTGGTCGATCGTCCACTCGATATCGGAGGCAACGGGATCTGACGGGATATTGATCAACATCAGTCGAACGCTCCCGGCAGCTGCCCGCGATTGAGTTGCCGCATGGTCCGCGCGCTTGCACCCGCCATGATCGGCTCTGCGGTCGCGCCGACGGTCCGTAGGGAGACGCGCTCCATTTTGGCCTCGAACTCTGGCCCGGCGTTGACCGTCACATTGGCGTCCAACTGCATGCGGCGGTTCGCCCCGCCGCCGTAGACTGCCGCCGGCAGGCGCGGCGCGCGGAGGCTGGGGAGGGAAGGCGAGCCGCCGAGCGACCCGCCATCCGCGAAGCGCGGCAGCCGACGAGCATTGATCGCTGCCATCGCACCCGGGCCGTAATGGTTGACCGCAGCTTCGTTCATGATGAACTCGCGGTTCGAGAGCCGCACTGCACCACCACCGGGGCCCTTCAACAACGCCAGGATGCTGTCAGACCGGCCATGCCCCGGCCCGCTGATCAGGCCGCCAAGCGAGCCACCGTCTGCCCGACCCGGTATTCCATCGAGCGACCCGCCGTCGGCGAAACCCAGGAACTTGCCTCCGAGGGTACCAACGATCGCCTTTTGAATCGCGATGCGCGCGAGGTCCGCAATGACGCTCGACGCCATCTCACCAAATGCGCCCTTCAGCTTCAGGACCTTGCCAATAGCGGACGCTGCGCTGTTCTCGAGCGAGCCGAGCCCGTTGACCGCCACGCTCTGCAGCGCTGCGTTCGTGTCGCCAGTCGCCGACTTGAGGCGCTCGCGGTAGGCATCGAGCGGTGACGCATTCTGCCGGGCAAGCTGCCCGCGTTCCGCACCTTCCAGCGCGGGCAGGGCGCTGAGGGAGCGCTGCGCCGACATGACGGCATCCGGATCCTTGGACGTGTCGCGAACGCGCTCGAGCGCCTGGCGGCGAAGCGTCTGCTCGGCCTCGAGGATCTGCTCGGCGATCCGCGCGCGCTCGCGCTCGGTCGGGGCCATGTCCTCGCTGATGCGGAGCAGGGCGACGCGCGATTCGAGGCTCTGCCGATCAACGTCGTACCGCTGCTCGATCACACGCATGGCGCGGTCGGCCGCGGCGTTCTGCAGATCCTGCACCCGCGTCTGTTCGTTCAGCGAGCGCAGATTGTCGGCGCGAGCCTTGGACAGACCCTTCTCCTGCTGGAGATCGATCTTCTGCTTGCGGCTATCGGCGTCGGCATTGATGCTCGCGACCAGTTCGGCGTCGCGCTGCTCTTGCGTCTGTGCCGACTTGCGCGTTGCCGCGGTGAGCCGCTGCCGCGCCGCCTGCTCTTCCTGTCCGTAGGCGAGATCGTCGCTCAGCACCTTCTGCCGTGCGCGCTCGGCGCGATCGTCGACCGACTGCTGGCTCGGGCCCTTCTTGCCGAAGGCGACGTGGAACACCTTCTGGTCGCGCTCGTCGATCAGCTGCCGAATAGAGACGCCTTCCTTGGCGAACGCCTGGCGGATCGATGCAACGCTGATCCCCGGACCGTAGGCAACGTCGATTGCTTGGCCGCGCTCGTGATCGCTGGTGCCGGGCTTGGCAACCGGTCCGGCGTGCCGCCCGGCGAGCTTGTTGGCATACAACTGCGCCTGGCGCTCGGTCGAGCGCAAGCCGCTTGTGACTCGCCCGCCGATACCGGCGATAATGCTGGTCGCCTCGGCAACGTTCACGTCCCGGCCGATCTGGTTGTTGTTCGGCTTCACGTTGGCGGCGCGCAACTTTTCCGTCGCCAACTCGGTCGCCGCCTTCTTCTGCGCTTCCAGTTCGCGCAGGCGCTTAACCGATTCCGCGCCAATGACCTGTCCTAGCCGGGCTTGCGTGCGGAGCTCGTTCTTCAGCGCGTTGATCTTGTCGTCGACTGCCTTGGTTGCCGAGCGCACCGGATCGAGCGAGATCGCGGCGCGCTCCGCGGCGATGTCGACCCGGGTGACGTTGAGCTGCCGCTCGGAATCCGTCACCGCTTTCTCGGCCGCCGCGCGCTGCTTCCGCAGTTCGGTGACGCGCGCCAGTGCGGCATTGATGACAGCACCACCACCGCGCGCATCGCTGGTGGTGGCCAAGGTGTTGAACATGGCCTCGGCGTCGGCGAGGCGCGCGACTGTGGTCTGCCGGATCGCCAACGCCTCGTCGCGCTTCCCCTTGGCGGCGATGTTGGCGCGGTCGGCAGCCGACCTCTCGCTGTCCGCAGTCTGCCGCAGCGCCTTGTCTTGGTCCCGAAGAGCGATAGTAAGGCCCTCGACCGACCCAGCGAACCGCACTTTTGCGCGCGCGGTCACTTCGCTCTCGATCGCGTCCTTCTTGAGCTTGTCGAGTGCTTCGTCTTCGGCGTTGCTGAACTCGAACATGCCCTTGGTCAGCGGACCGAGCACCAGTAGGGCAGCGGTGATGGCCAAACCCCACGGTCCGATCATGAACCGCGCGAAGGATCCGGCTTTGCCTTCGAGGTTCGAGAACTGCCCGGCGACCTGGCCGCCCTGGATCGCGATGACCTGAAACGCGTTCGCCCCCATGCTCAGCTGGGTAAAGGTGTCCTGCACCTGATAGGACAGACCCTGCATCGCCGCGCGCTGCGCGCCGGACTGCGCCGTCACCTTCTTCTGACCGTCGCCGAACAAGCGCGACGCCGCGCCTGCCTGCTGAAGCTCAATCTCGACCCGCTCGAGCGCGCCGGCTTCGCGCGTCAGTTCGTTCGCGTGGTTCTCGGCTTCTAGTGCCGCCGCGCGCGCCGCCTGGATGTAGAGGCGCGTCTGCTCAGTCAGGACACCTTCGCCCTGCGCGGCGCGTTCCGACGCGTCTGCGATCAGGCGCGTGGCAATCGCCTGTTGCTGCGCCGCTGCGGCCGCCGCGCGCGCGTCCGCCGCGCCGATGTTGAGGCCGCCTGTGACGGTAGGTGCGACGATCGCCTTCGCCGCCAGCTTTTGGACGTTGCTGAAGCTCGCTTCGAATGAACGCTCGGCCTTGGTCGCGGCATCCTGCGCGAGATCGGCGAACGCGCCGAAGCGCTTGCCCATGCTGCCGATCGAGCCTTCGACGTTCTCCGCCATTTTGGCGGCACGCTTCTCGAACCGGTCGAGCGGCTTCTCGCCCTCGGCAAGGTTCCGGCGCAGCAACTCGGTCGCCGCGTCGACTTGCAGCAGCAGACGTTCGGTCTGATCAGCCATAGACGCCTCCTTCGAAAGCTTGACTCGACACGGATGGGCCACCGATACCGAGGCCAACAGCGGAGGATAAGATGCGGTTTTCAATCGGTTGCGCGGTGGCGCTTTGTGCCGCTGGTAGCGCGTCAGCCCAGAGCGGGCCGGTGACCATGTGGTTTTACGAAACCCCGGCCACGGTGTCGGACAAACTGGCCTTGCTGTGTTCCGACCGGTCAGCATCGGTTGTCGAGCAGGATGAGCGGCACCTTCTGTGCCAGCGACCGGTGACAGGCGGGAAGGGCATTCTTGCCCAAGCCGTCCTCGGAAACAGCTACTCCACATCCCCGCAATTGATGATCCGGTTCGCTATCCTGAAAGACCGGAGCGCCTCGAGGGTACAGGCAAGCCAATGGATTGAGGTCCAGATGGCAAGTGGCCAAGTCCGTCGCACCGAACTGAACGACCGCAAGCAGCGGGAGGAACTTGGCAACGTGCTGGCAGCGGCTGGTGCACACGATCTGCCGCCAGATATGCCAGCGGTCACCCCTCCCCAGGGGAACAGTTCATCCTCTCCCACGCCCTAACGGAGGCCCAAAACTCGGACGGCGTGCTGAGCCAGAATTCCCGAGGCCGCCACCCGAGCACTGACGCGGCGACGCCCATCAGCCGTCGACGGGGGCTTTCTCCGTCGTCGTCGTCGTCGTCGACGGCTTCAGTTCCCCCGCGGAGTTGTACCCGCCGGTGACCGCGACGGAGAGCACCTTCGCGACGGTCTGCAGCACGGTGTAGAGGCCGCCTTCACTGTCGACGATCAGGCGCGCGATGCGTTGAGCGTTTGCACCCGCTGCGCCCTTGTTCTCGGTTTCCTTGCCCCACGCGCGGACACAGATCGTGACGATCTGCGCAGTGTCCGCCAGCTTGAGCTTCGCCCCCAGCGCGTCTCGGGCGAGGTCGACCAACCCACGGTCGAGCGTCTGCTCGATCTCGGACAGGGCTTCGAAGGTAGGGCGGAGGCCCATCGTCGTGCCGTCAAGGATCACGGCCAGTTCGCCCCGATCCTCGTTGGCGAAGCCTGCGGTGACGAGGCCGCTCATTGTGCGACGAGCTCTTCGACCGTATCCGCCGGTAGCGCATACAGCTTGGCAATCGCGCCGATGGCGTCCGGATCCGCGGCGATGTCATTCGCGAGCTCGTTGAGGTCGGGCGCGGGCTCGCCCTCGTGCTTGCCGAGGTACGGCATCAGCACGCGCGCGGCGAGCGAAGGGCCAGCGCTGAGCAGCGCCTGCACCTCATGCTGACCATGGCCTGTCAATGCGACGAGCTTCTGGTCCAGATCCTGCGGCTTGCTGGTCCGGAAGCTCTTACCGTTGATCATGATCATACGGATGTTCCTTATGGGAGGGGCGGGAAAGGCGCGCTTACTGGAGCGCGTCGACGGTTGGCTGCGCTGCCGGCTGCAACGTAAGCGGCGACTTGACGCTCGCGCCCTGGTCGAACCCGGTGCTGTCGATCGACGTGTACATCAGGCACTCGAATACGACGTCGGTCGCGCCGAGAGGTTTCTTCCGGATCTGGTAAACCTCGGCCGCGTTTGTCTTGTCGAGCGTTTCCATCCGCGTGTAGCCGTTAGCGTCCGGCAGATCGGGCGTCAGGTCCTGCTTGATCGTAATCGTGCGCAGGCCTGGCGACTGGGTGTCGACGCCTTCCTGATCCTTCGTCGCGTTCGACGAGAACGCCTTTCCGCGATCGATGCTGAGATTGCCCTGACCGGCAGGCTGGTTGAACGTGCCAGCCGTCGCGGACTGGACGAACAGGCGGTAATCACTCCCGAGTTTCTTAGCCATGGTGGTGCTCCTGTGATTGCGCGGGGTGCGCGGCGGGTAGGTTATGGGTGGTGGGGGAGTGCTACGGCGCGATCGCGAGCACTGTGAAACTGGTGATGCCGCTGTAGGTCGAGCCGTCTTCGCTCAGGACGGCGTCGTCGTCCTCGAACTCGAAGGCGAGGAGCCAGCCGTCCTGTTGCAGGTTCTGGCCATCGAGCGCGGCTTCGATCTGTTCCTGCAGCGCAAGCAGGGGAGCGCGTTCCTCGGCTTCGACGATCGTGACGATCGAGATCGTCACGCGGCGATCAGCGTCGGCGTCCTTGGTCGGCAGGCGCGAGCTCTTCATATCGCCGATGATGACGAGCGGGGTCGGCGCGTTCTCGGGCGCGTCCTGATAGACCCCGGCGTCCGTGATCGCGCTGCTCAGCGCCAGGAACGCTGCGGCTTCGACCATCGCCTTTGCGCTACTTATCGGAACCTCCCGCGATACGACCAAGTGACCGGGTCAGGATTCCGCGCAGATTTGCATTCAGCGTCTTGCGAAGCTCCGGGAAGCGCCCCGTTATGAAGCGTTTGCCCTGCATGTATCTGACCTTCATCGGGTAGCGCTTGGTCAGGCTGCTGCCCGCCTTGCCGGTCGGGTTCGACCGGCGCCGCTGTACCTGCACCGTCTGCGCGCGCCGCCCCAGATCCTGAATGCGGCCGTAGAACAGGTTCTGCCTGCCGCGCCGGCCGCCGAGTAATCCGACCTGAAGCCGCAACGATTTCGGCAGCACCTTGCTATCGATCCCCGCGCGCAGCGCGCCGGTCTTGCTAGGTGCCTTTGCCTGAATCGCCTGTTTGATCTGGCGTCCGGTCACGTTCAGTTCGACGATGATTTCGCCGCGAACCGCATCCGGCGTTCGCCGCAGCAGCCGCTTGAAGCGACCGATGCCGCGAAGTTTCGAGCGCGCCATCAGCCCAGCGCTCCGCTCTCGCAGGTCATCACGTTCGACTGACCGTCGGTACAAGGCGGGGCGGTCTTGATATTCAGCGCAATGCCCTGCCACACCAACCGGTGCTTGGGCGTCAGCCCCAGCCGCTTGCGGATCGTGACGCGGTAGATCTGCGTCGCGCGCTCGACGCCAAGGCTGAGCGCTTCGCCGCCCCGCAGCGGGTATACCTCGGCGGGCACGTTGACCGCGACGTCGCGCCAGGCGGCTTCACCTGCCGGTGGTTTGCGACCACCTTTGCCGTTGTCGACCACGTTGGGTTCCTGGATCGTCACCTTGTGCTTGAGGCGGCTGGCCAACCCGAGCGCAGCCATCAGCACACCCACTTGCGGGGAACGGGGTTGAGCAGGAACGAGACGGTGAAAGGAAGCTCGTAGCTTTGCGAACCCACGGCGACCGGCGCGCGCGTGTCAAACCAATGACCAATGAGCAGCAGGACGGCGACCCTGAACACGTCGTTGTCAGGATCATCCGAGCTCAGATCGATGGGTCGGCCCACCTCGTTACGAACGGCGCGAATAGCGGCGGGAATGAGCAAGCTGAGGTAGCTATCCTCCGACGAGTCGGTTCGTTCGAGCCGGACCTGCCCACGGACCTCCTCGATCGGGAGACCGCGGTCAGCTTTCGGCGCCTCGAGGGCCCCATAACGGACGATGACCTCGGCATCAGGGACGTCGGGGCCTGCACCGATGATGGCGCGCATCTCATCAACGGTCATCCCCGACTATTCCTTGTGCAGGTCGCGGCCGTCGCGACCCTTCTTGACCGCCAGACGCCAGCCGGTGTTGTTCCCTTCCGGCTTCTCACCGGTCGCGCGCTGCGCGATCCACAGCGAGCCGCCAAACGTCACCGCATCGCCGTGCTCGTAGGCGGTGCCTTCCTTGAAGACCCCGCGATCGAGCACGACGGGGAACGGGACCTTGAAGGCATATTCCTTCTCGCCCTTGGCGAAGACGAACCGCACTGTGCGACCATCTGGAAGAAGTTCGACCGCCATGTCTTCCGGGCTGGTGCCGTCGAGGCCATCCTTGCCGTCCACGCGGCCAAGGTCGATCATTTTGCCGTCGCTCAGCGTTAGGACGAGCGATCCGTTGCGGTCGATCACTGCCCCAGCTGCGCCTACGCCATCCTTGGCAGGGGGGATCGCGGCAACCGCGTCTGCGACGGACCGAACGACTTCATCACGGATCAGCGCGGCGACTGGACCGGTGAGGGACTCGACTGGGGCAGGGGGCGGTAATGCCGCGACGGCTTCGTCGACTAGCATTTTGACGGCAGCCGGGTCCGCGTCTTTGCCGTCGCGCGGCTGCGGCAGTTCGATCGCCGCAACCGCATCGATTACCAGCGACCGCACGAGTTCAGGATCGGCGTCTCGCCCAGGCTGCGCGGCCGGTAGCGCGTCGACGGCGGACTGTACAAGCGCGCGAACCTGTTCGAGATCGACGTCCTTGCCGGGCTTCCCTTCAGGGATTTTCACTGATGCAACGGCCTCGGCAACTAACGCGCGAACGAGCTCGGGATCTGCGTCCTTACCCGGCTGCGCAGGGGGCAGGTCCGCCACAGAAGCGAGGATCAGCGCCCGAACCTCGTTCATATCGACGTCCTTGCCGGGCTTCCCTTGAGGGATTTCCACTGATGCAACGGCCTCGGCAACCAACGCACGAACGAGCTCGGGATCTGCGTCTTTACCCGGCTGCGCAGGGGGCAGGTCCGCCACAGAAGCGAGGATCAGCGCCCGAACCTCGTTCATATCAACGTCCTTGCCGGGCTGCGCTTCCGGCACATCGATGGCGGCCACGGCCTCGGCGACGAGTGACCGAACCAGTTCAGGATCAGCATCTTTGCCGGGCTGGGGAGGCGGCAGGTTTGCGACGGCCGCAAGCACGAGCGAACGCACCTCGGTCATGTCGACATCTTTGCCGTCGCGGCCAGCCTGCGCGGTTGGGATCTCAATCGCGGCTACCGCCCGATTGATCATGCCAGCCAGTTCGTCGATGTCGACGTCCTTGCCCGGCATCGGCTCGCGAGCTTCAAGCTGCGCGATGCGCTCGAGCAGGGGGCCGGTCGCGTGCTCCAGCATGGCTGGAACGAGCTCACGGACAACCGCGGCGGTGGCTTGGGCGAGCGCCTTCACGTCAAGCATTCAGCGCCTCCCGGAACTCTTTTTCGAATAACGCGATCGTCGCGCGCGCCTGTTGCTCCGCGGCCGGATTGTCGTTGGCGGGCGCGGTCGGCGCAGCCGAGCCGTTGGCGGAGCCGCTGTTTGCGAACGGATCATCGCTGGCGTCACGTTTTGCCAACGCTTCGAGGCTGTAATTCTGCTGTTGGAGGTACGGCGTGTCGCCACCTTCCACCGGCCCTAGATCCAGACGGCGCCGCGCCTCGTTGATCTTCTTGATGCCAGCCTTGGTTCCGATTGCCTCGGCCTCGATCAGGGCCTTGGTGTCCATCCGCAAAAGCCCGTCCAGGTCGAACTCGGTGCCGAGCGCGAACCCCTCGCCAATGCCGAGGCCTTCATCGAGGCAAAGCTCAGCGGCTTCAATCAGTGACTGCAGCGCCTGAGTGTAATATTCGAGGTTCAGGCTCTCGACATTGCTGCTGGTCGGCAGATTGCCGATGCCGAGCTTGTAGGGCGGGACGTGGAAGGTCGAGCACACGACCTCGGCCGTCCACTTCAGCTGCTCGATCAGCTGCGCGTCGTCCGGAGTGATGGCCACCGTCTCGTACTTCATGCCGCTCCCGAGCACTGCCACCTTGCCCGCGTTCTTCCCGCCGTAATTCTGGTGCCAGTTGTCCTTGAGCTCCTGCGCTGAGCCCGCATCGATCGCCCCCGGTGCGACGAGGATACCGCCGGGGCGCGACTGATTGCCGAACAGGTTCGCCGAGTTGCCCTGGATGTTCAGACCCTGCGTTGCGGCCAAGCCATTTGCATACAGCGGTGATATCCCCACCAGCGGGTGGAACAGGCAGTTCCAGCGGTCATGGATGATTTCGCGCGCGGGGACGACGACGCCCCCTGTGATTCCAGAAATGTTGTCGCACTGAAGATCGTAGAAGATGCTCCCATCGTCCGCGATCAGCGGTTGCACGCGGCCGGGATCGAGGACGTATAGCCCGGTCACAAGGCCGCGTCCGTCGCGCCGCTTCAACACGTAGGTATTGCCGCGCGACAGCTTGGAGAGAAAGTACGCCTCCCAGAATTGGATCCGGGTTTGGAAGGGGTTTGGCTTGCGCAGCACGGGCGAATAGGCGGTCTTTGTCGTTTCTGACCAGATGCCGTGTTCGTCCTGCGCGACGAGCTTCACGCGCAGCTTCGAAATGTCGGACGCGATGAGCGTCATGCACGCGAACACGGCATGGAATGCTAGAACTGCGGTCTGATTGACCTCGACGTTCTGCTGCCAGGCACCGCCGTAGCTTTCGCGAACGATCGGCATCCATGGCCCCGATGGCGATGTGACGGTACGCGCGGACCGCTCGGTAAGGATCGGCAAGCCACCCTCTACCAGCGCAGGCAATGCGGGCTCGGCGGAAGGGTTTGACCTGCCAATGTTGAGCCCGAACAGCCGCATTACGCGCGCGATGCCTTGGCGATCTCGTCCTTGAGGCGTTTCTCACCCCAGCGAGGACCGACCGCGATGCCGAGGTTCGTTGCTTCGTCGCGCAATGCCTGATGCCCGGCATCGTCCGACGCACTTTGCTGCCCCGTTTGTTCGACCGGTGCAGGCCGCGCCTTCTTGATGGCAACGAGGATGCGGGCGTCCTGATTGCTCGCCTGAAAGGGGTCACCCGCGGTCAGTGCGCGCGTGGCGTACCGCAAGTTTCGGGTGGCGATGAGATCGGGCATGATGCTCTCCTTCGGGTAAACCGGCGGGCGGAAACCCGCCCGCCGATTCAGTTTGCGGTCCGCTTAGGCTTCGGGATCCGCAGGCTCGCCCCAGCGAACGGCCGTCAGGTACGCGACCGCGGTCGCGCGGCGACGCCGCCAGTTGATGGTGCGCTCGGCGCGCAGGCCGACCAGGTTGTTCTGCCACAGCGAAACCAGCTGCGTGCCGGTACCGGTAAGGCCATCCTGAGCGAGGTCGCTGTTCTTCATTTCCAGCGACGCTTCGCGGCTCATATCGACGGCGATGTCGCCCTCGTCGGCCTCGTAGATGTCCAGGGCGTTGACCAGCGCGACCGTCGACCCGGCATATTCCGAGACGATGACCGGAAGGCCTTCGAAGGTCCCGCCGAGCATGGTCATGCCCGAGAATTCCTTCTGGCCCAGCGCGTTGCTCATCATCGACAGGCCGAGCGCGTTGGTCGCCGACATGATCCAGACGCCGGTGGTGAGCGAGTTGTTCGCGGCAATGAACGCTGCCATCACAGCGCGTGCATCAGCACGAACCGCATCGGCGTCGCGGCCGACCGACGCCCGCGCGGATGCACCGTGCGTCACCGAGGCCGGTCGGACGGTGTCCACGCCAGCATTGGTCGGATCGATGAACGCGAGATCCTGCGTCTCGACCAGTGCGGCCTTGAGGGCGTCGCGGACGATCGCTTCCGAGCTCGGGTTCGAACTGCGCACGTTCTCCTCGGTGAGAACGGCGATATTCGCGACCTTGAGCCGGCCGAGCACATCGCGCTTGAAGTCGAACGACGTCAGTGGCTTGGGCTTCCCTTCGCCGACCCAGTAGCCCTGGCCGCCGCCGGTCTGAAGAATGACGGGCTCGTCGAAGCCGATCTTGCGCAGCGCCGGGATACCGTTCGCGCCGAACTTCCCGAGGATCGTTGCCGGGCGGAGGAACTCGGCGAAATCGACGAACGCCGCACCTTCCGGGCTATGCAGGGCAGCGGCCCAACTGCCGGGCTGGTTCGAGCCCGCCGCGACCGCGGCCTTGACCGTGCCGACCACGTCACTGTCTGCGCCATACATGCGCTCGGCGACTGCCATCACCGGCTCGGAATCGAGACGCGAGACGGCACGAGCCTTGGCATAGCGCGCAAAGGCAATGCCGGGGGCGAGCTTCGGCTGCGCCTTGACGATGATCGATCCGCCACGCTGCTCGGATGCGGTGTTCGGATCTCGCACGTCCTCGATCGGCCGCGCCGACTTCGCCATGGTGCGCTCGGCGACGCGCAGCCGGTCGAGGTGCTTGTCGATCGACTCGATGTCGGCTGCATGGCCGTCATATTCTTCCGACTGCGCGGCATCGAGGGTTGCGCCGTCGGCTGCTGCCTTGGTCATGATGGCTTCCATGGCGCCGACGCTGGATGCGCGCTTCGCCTCGTAAGCCGTGATCTGTTCCGCGAATTTGGTCACTTCGTGTTCCTTCGAATGGTCTTGATGACGAATGGCTTCGCCCGGTCGCGGGCGGGGTCATCCAGCTTCACCACTCGAACCGATTTGCCGGACGCGGCAGGCTCAGGGTTGGCAGGGATTTCGGGGTCGGGGATGCCGGCCGCGTGGCGCAGGCCGGTATCGATCGACTTGATGGCGGTGATGATGGCGTCGGCGTTGGCCGGGATCGTCACCGCGGAAAGCTCGAAGACTTCCACTTCGGTAAACCGGATGCCGCCCGCTTCCATGTAGGCGTATTCGATCGGTCGGAAGCCTATGCTGGTCGCACGAACGAGGCCCAGCTTGATCGACTGCCAGGCCAGGTCGAGCATGTCCTTGAGGAGCCCGGGCTCGTCCGTCTTGGCGATCTTGGCCTTGAACGGGATGCCGTTCGCCGTCGGCTGGCCGAATTCGCAGGTGCCGACCGGCTGAGCATGGTTGTGCTGCCACAGGAACGGCATGGGATTGGTGAACTTCACCCCCAGCGGTTCGATGATGTCGCCGACGCGATCGACGCTGGGGGTCGTCGCGATACCTTCGATGGTGCGCGCGTCTTCGTTGACCGCCTTGATCGCAAGGACGCTGTATGCCCTGTTGTCCATAGGGGTGCCTTTCAGATGAACATGAATTGCGGCCCCGAACCGGCGGCTTCCGGGTTGCGGGACATGAGCACCACCGCGTTGAAGGCGGCGATGAGGGGGTCGATCTTCGCCTTGCCGGCGACCTGCTTTGTGATCAGCACTGCGTTTCCGCGCTGCTCGGCCTTCGCGTTACCGGCGCACCAGGCCATCATGCGCTGACCGGCGTGGATCAGTGTGCCGTCCTTCAGCTTGCGCTCGGTGCCCCATACAGCGCCAGAAAGCCGGAAGCCCTGGCTGATCGCCGGGATCTGTTCGATCGTGAAACCGCGACCGGTCAGTTCGTCGACCAGCGACGTGATCCCTTGCGGATCGAGCCCGATTGCCGCCTGGTCCGGGAAGAGCCCTAGGTCCTTCACCCGCTCGAGCAGATCCGCGACCTCGATCAGGTCCTGGGTCGGCGAGATGCATTTCACCAGCGACCCCTCGGCCGCGAAGTCGTTGAGGTTGGAGGCTATGTCCTTGCGGCGATCGAAAACGTCCTGCTGCGCCCATGCCCGGCACCAGAGCAGCCATTGTTTGGTGACTTTGTGCCGCCCGAGGAGCGCCAGCCCCATCAGATCGTCTAGGCCACCGCCGTCGCCGCCGGCGACCACAACCTCGACGATCTCAAGGAACTGGTCGAGCGAGCCGTCCCAGACATCCGCCGCTGCCTGCGCCGCCTGCCAGTAGAGAGCCCCGACCCAGGCATCGTGGCGAAGACCAACGCCGATCTCCACATTCAAGTGCTTGGCGTAAAAGACCTGTTTTGTGCCGTCCTCGGCGTTCTCGACCTTGCGGAACTCGCTCTCGAGCCACTTCTGGCTGACCGACAGGCCGAGGTTCGGGTTAGTAACGTAGAAGTTGGCGGGGTCGAGGTGCTCGCCCGCTTTGACCATCTCGTCGGGAAACTCGTAGAGGACCGGCAGGCTCTCCGGGTCGTTGATGACGCCGTCGCGGACGTCGCGAAAATAGGCCAGCTTCTGCTTGAACACCCCTGCGGGCGGCTCGTCCGACTGCGTCGTCAAGTAGAGAGTGTATCCCTCGGGCCGCGATACCTGCCCGCCGGTCGCCTCGCGCAGCATCGAATCCGCCGTCGACTTCTTGCCGAACAGCCAAAGCTCATCGACTAGGACCCGGCTGGCCTTCTTGCCGGACACCGTGGCGCTGTCGGCGGCGACGACCTTCAGGGTTGCCTTCGTGACCCGGTGCGTGATGAGCCGGATGTGCTCCTGGATATGCAGAAGCTCGGCAAGCTCATCGTCCGCGCGGATCATCGCAAACGCTGGCTTCGAACTGTTGCCGGCGACCTCGATCGTCGGCGCCAGGATCAGGTTCTCGTCTTCCTCGCGCCAACCGCAAATGAGCTCGGTGAGCATGATTCCGGCAGCGAGCGTCGACTTGGTATTTTTCTTCGAGATCAGGAGCAGGAACTCCCGGATCATCTGCTGCCCGGTCTCGGGGTCGTAGGCACCGAAGATCGCCGCCACAAAGTCGAGCAGCCACTGGTCGGATGCCTCGCCGAATGTCGGTCGACCGGGAACGTCGACGATCTTGAGCGAGGTGAACACCGCCATCTTGGCGTCGGCCGAGGCCGGGAACAGCGGAGCGAACGGGATCAGCGATCGCCGCTCTCGAATACTGCGCTTCCAATCAAGGTTCGCAGTCGACCAAGTTACCACTTCTCGGTCTAGGCTTGGGACAGCGGAGGCTTGCCAGCGGCCATGTGAATGAAGTCGTACGTGGCTCGGGCGCGATGGCCACCCGCCTCGAAATATGCGTGGTCGACGTCCCAAACGGCTGGGCGAATGCCCGTGAGCCCGTCGAGATTGGTGGCGGCAGAGACAAATCGAATTGCGCTTCGCGGCCTGCCAAGCTCGCGAAGGATCTCAAGACAGTGAGCGCCATGATGAGCGATATTTGCAACGAGGTAATAGCTGCCATTGGGCAGCGCGGCGAGTTGTCTCGTCGTCCGCCCTAATCTGCGATCAGACATCGGCAGCTCCCCTAATTGACTGCTTTCAGCTGGGGCGGCCCGATCGACGCAAAGCGCGACGTGCCACCCAACTGCGTAGCGCGTTCTTGCTGCGCTGCCTTTTTGCCCTGCGGTGCGGAGGCCTCGTTCAGAGTCTTGAACGCCAGTGCGAGGGTCTTAAGATTGTTGGCCCGGCTGCTCAGGCTGACCGAGCGCATCATCGCTTCCCGCCGCGCTTCCTCGTCGTCGCCTTCCGTCGCCGCGACGATCATATCCTCAAGCTCGCCGCGCCGCGTCGTGATGGTGTTGAGCTCGTCGAGCATGCGCCAGACCAAGCCGCGTCCGTCATCGGCGAGGACGACGGGGTCGACCGGTTTGGAAGGGTCGACAGCCGGCGGAGGGGGTGGGGATAGCTGAGGTTCGCACTGGTTCGCACTTGGCGGGGTGCGAACCAATCGAACCCACTTTTCGGCCTTTGCGCGCTTGCGAATAGCCGTGTCGGAAATTGCATGCCGATCGGCTATTTCTCTAATGGAATCTTCGTTGGCGCAGTATTCGAGTTCAATTCTTGGCCAGTCGACAGTTGGGCGGGAAGTCTTCATCGCATCGGTTCCCGCGGCCTAGTTCGCACCCCGGATCGCTCCAGAGGAATTTTTTCTCTGCGTGAGAGCCATACCGGTCTAAGGCGTCGACCCACCCCGAAGTCCGACCCACCCCCCCCGGTCTGGGGCCGCGTCAGGCCGCGCAGGAGGACCGCCAGCGCACCGCAGGGCGCGTCAGGCTCCGCGCATACCCTCCGCCTGCTCCTCGCGCTGCTTTGCGCTGTCGTGGCAGGGTTTGCAGAGGGTCGTCAGGTTGCCTTCGTCCCAGAACAGCTCGGCGCTGCCGCGGTGCGGGGTGACGTGGTCGCAGACCAGCTTGGCGGTGTCGCCTTCGAGCTTGCCGCACCGGGTGCAGGTGAAATGGTCCTTGACCAGCTGCGCCCAGCGTAGGCGACGCCAGCGCGTGGTGTTGTACCATGCCCGCCAAGGCGAGAACATTTTGCGCTCGGCCTCGGGCTTTCGCTCAGGCGCTGGCAGGTGGCCGCGCATCGGGCTCAATGAACCGAGGCGGCTAGGCAGCGTCTTTAGCTTGGCCATGACAATCCGGTTTAATTAACGTGTTGTTCACCTCTCGCTATTAAGACGAGAAGGCCGCCAAAAGAACGGCGGTAACATCAAAACTCACCACCCGCAGCGCGTAGAGTATTTGCGGGTGGTATTTTGACTTTGTGTGTTTCTATAACTTTATGTGATACGCCGGCTGCGAACGGCCTATACTGTCGATCTACCTATCGGATGCCTATGCCTCGTGTCGTCGCTGCGTCGGCGACGGGCCGTTCTGACCGATAAGGGGAAGGCGGTAATCCACGATGAAACCGTTCATGACAAACAATTCATCAAAAAGGCAGGCTTTCTAGGCAGTTAGCTCTTTTACTCAGACATATGCATGGTATTGGGGCCGCACTGCCCCTCCAAGGCAGCTCTCAGTACACTCACTTGCCCGCAACGATCCGTCGTTGCGGGCAATTTTTATAGCGCTGACCGCACACGTACCTTTCCCACCATCGGTCCGGCCAATAGGAGCACGGTCGATTGCTAGCGTCTTTAGCCGCGTGCTCCAGTGCGTCGCATGCTGCCAACCAATCTTAGGTTGCTTTAAGTCAATATGCGCCGATACCTAGCCCGGTCACGCTCGTTTACTCCAGCGAGCGAGGCAATCTCGGGGGAGAGGTTCACCCGCGCCGCCGGTTGTCATCGAAGCGCGGGTGAACTTAATTGTGCCGATGACCGAGGCGGGGCCAGTTGAGCACGTAGATTGCTCCACTCAGCTCAGTGGCCTGCAAACGCAGGAACGTCATTGACCAACTTTGGTTAGGCGCTCGTGCAAATAAAACACGACATTGCCGTCCGAGCGAAAGCCTTTGAAATGATCAATCGCTTTGCCGACCGTGCCGCTGACGAGGCCACGTTTGAGGTCACGTCAAAGATTGCTGCGAATGACATCGATGGTGCACTTGCGATGGATCAGGTTCGTCGGGCAATTGTTGAAATTGCCGGCGTCGGGAAATCGCAGAACGGAAAGTTTAGGCGAACTGAGACCCGCGCAGGTTGATGGCTTCGTACTGCTCCAGCAGAGCGGTAACGTCGGTAACAATATCTACCTGCTCTCGCCGAACTCGAGCTGACGCGTCCGCGGTAGGGGTTCCATCGCGACCGTCGTGGACCGTGAAACCGTTATCCAACAGCCATATCGTATCGGCGGCGCGTGAACGTTGGCGGCGCAGATGCACCGCCCATTGCTCTATCAGTCCCGCGGGAACCTGCCGTTCAATCTCACCCATGGGACAGCCATATGGGCTTACGCCTAAACGCGCGCTTACCAAGCTGATGTTGCGCAAGAAAGTTCAGCGCTCCCGCGTCGCTACTGTCGCATTCGCATCTGGCCTACTGTCACAGTAGACACCGAATTGGGTTTCCGTTCGACCATTGTGCTGAAAGAATTGTCTTTCCCTCACCCAAATCGATAAATATTTTGGTACGTACGAAAGATATCTAACAATCGCACGACATGGTACTGAAGGCTTGCCGGTCGGCAGTCCGGCGTGTTTGCTTACAAGTAGACAGTACCTAGCCCGCGGCGATTTTTCGCTGCGGGCTATTTTTCGCTTGCCTCGGTGCGGTTTTGATCTGCCCTCATCACAAGGCAGCCGAGCGCAGTTGCGCAGCGAGGACTTATGTCTTGCGCCGTGTGCCTGGGTAAGGTGGCGGGTTTCGAGGATGAGGACCTACGCAACCAGGCCAATCCGGTCTTAAATTATCGTTGGAGAACAACGATTAGGGGCTATTAAACCAAAATTGTTTTGTTATTTTGGGGATGTCGGAGTTCTCACCGACCGTGTTTCCTCCCTCCAAATCGGAAACGCTCCCTGGCCCGCAATGATGAGTCGTTGCGGGCCATTTTTCGGATCTCTGCGTCGCGGGAAAGGATGAGCAACGTGATAGCTGTTGATAGCATCGTTCGTCATAGAGGTGAAGGTCGTATGATGCTGGTGAAGGCAGTCTTTCACGACGAGGATGGAAGCCCCAACCAAGTGGAATGCGAGTTCTTCGACCAGGGCGAACTCACAACAGCCTGGGTTCATGTCAGCGAACTGGATTTAATGACGCGCGGCTAAAGGCTGTCGTCAATCACGAATGCAATCGGGTCGCTATCCAGCATTCACGATATAACAATTTCTCCCCACCATCAGACGGCCGATCATGGGCATTCCCGACCGCCTATGTCTCGCGTCGCGCGCGTCGGTGAGGGGGTGTGCTGACCGCCAGAGAGCGGAACAGTCAGCCAACCGAACTGTGAATTAGGTTATCGCCATGCCGTAGGACAACCGTCCGAGCATTAGCTCTCGCGGGGTGGGCGTGCGCATGAGAACAAGCTCAAGATCATCTGCGCCAGATGCCGATCAAGCGGCTATAGAAGCTTCGCTTACATCATGCGGTGACAAACGCCAAGCCTCAATCGTCATGGTGAGTGAACCGCCGAAAGCGACAACCGCACTGCGCCCATCGCTTTTTGCGATCACGCCAGTTATTCCAGCGAGCGACGGCTGATCGGTGACGGACACCTGCGCGCCAACCGCGAATTCGTGCCGTTCTGCGCGCAAGGCTCTCTCCCGCTCGCGTTTGGTACGCAACGCAGCGACACGAATGCGACGCTGTTCCTCTCGCGTCTCCGCATCACGGAGAGCTCCGATATGCTTGGCAGCGAGCCGCTCTTCTTCCTGCAGGCCGGACACAGAGGTATCTCCAATCAGGGGAATCCGCCCGGCTTGAGAGAAGATCGAAAATGGTGGATGCTGGTGTGCAGGGTCGCCAGCGATATGGGCCAAGTTAGACAGGCCGCCGACCCGAGCGAACACGAACGTCGGCAAGATTGGCAGGTCAATCTCGATCGTGGCTCTCCGGCCCTTCGCATCGGGCTTTCCATGCGGTCGCTTGATCGTGCGGGTAGGCGTCCAAACGTCAAAGCCCGCCTCGGCGAGCGAGCGGGCTAGGTTGAGCGTCCGGCCGCCCGAGGTGCGTAGGATGCACCAATCCGTATCGTCCCTGCGACGTGCTGCCTTCCTACTCATATCCCACCCCTTGAACCTTGATACTGAATTGAATGTCCGCGGTGCTTCATGTGGTCCGCGCTTGCTCGACCGGCTCGGACAGCACTGCGTCGATCTGTTCTTGCGTAAAGCTTCCCGTCGCGAGCCCCATTTTCTTGAACTCAGGCCAACCGTCCAGACGGCTGAGTGCGCGGATATTGGCGGGCGAGATAGGCTCGGAACTGACATCGTCGTCGGGCAGCATGGTGGATGGTTTGGCCGCCCACGCGATCGCATCTGCCAGCTGGCGCAGACGACGAAGCGCTACCGAATGCCGGATCGTGATGGCCGCAGCCTCGTCCCGGATGACCGTCTCGACCTCGTTCAGGAACTTCATCGGTCGATGCAGCGCAGATGTGGCGGCTTCGCGCGTAACGCGACCGGGCAGGTCTGCCAGCGCGATGCACATCACCTTGATCCACGCGTCTGACTGTTCGGGCGACAGCGTGGGCGCGATCTTCGTTGCGATCATCGCCAGATCGTCGCCGAGCAGCGTCGTCAGCGCACCAGCGGCTTCCGGATTGCGGCGCGACTTGCCCTTCGGTTCAGCCTCGGCAAGCGGCACCAAGCCACGTTCGTAAGCCGCAATCACCCTGCCGATATCAACGCCGTCAGCCTGCGCCATAGCCGAGGTCAGGTTCCACATCGTGCTGTTCGCGAAAGCGCCGACGGCTCTCGATTGGTCCGCTTGGTCGGTCGTGGTGAGGTCGTTTGCCATTCTTCGGTTCCCACTTTTTCGAGTTCTTGACCCAGGTCCTCCACGACGCTTGCCAGTCGTGGCTCGTGGTGCCGTTCGCTCGATGGTAATCGGCGAAATGCTCCAGCTCCTCGTCGAGGCGACCAGGTGGCCAGACGTTGACGCAATCCGCCGTCTTCCCGCTCATCGTCGGAATGAAGCTATCGGGAATGCTGGTGGCGCGCTTCGGCGGGCGCGCCCCCAAAGAGGGCGAAGCTCTCTTTGGGGTATTGGTGGTTCCTGACGTATTGGGTGCAACGGCTGCGGGGGTTTTGCGCAAAGGCTGCGGGGGCGCAGCATCTGCGGGGGTGTTATCGCTGCGGGGTGCAGCGCCTGCGGGGGTTAGCGTGTAGAGACACCCTTTCCCTGGCTTCTGATCCCGAGTCAGATACCCGCGCTTTTCAAGGCTGATCAGCGCGCCTTGAACGGTCCGTTCGCTCTTGCTGGACTTCTTCGCGATCTGGGCAATCGAAGGCCAGCAAATACCCTCGTCGGAACACCAGTCCGCGAGCGCAAGCGCAATCAGCTTCTCGCTGTCGGGTAGGTCGAGGTCCCAAACGGCTGACATGACGCGGATGCTCATGGTCTGCCCGCCAAGACGCGGTCTTCGCGGTTCATCAGAATGGCACCTGTTCGCGCAGCAGCGGATCGCGGGCGACCTGCTCATGCACCTTGGTCGCCGCGCCGATGCGCGCGCGTTCGTTGAGAATGGCGCGGCTGGCCTTCCGGCGCTGAAGACGAGCATCGAGCTCGGCCTCCAGCGCCCGCCGCCGTGCCCGGGCGAAACGTTCCTGCTGAGAAAGAAACAGGGATGCCAGCCGCAGCACCGCTTAGGCTTCCGGCTTGCCAATGAGGACCGGAAGCTCGGTCTCGATCTTCACGCGCTCGACCGCTTCGGAGAAGGCGTGGTCGAATGTCCGGTCGGTGCGCCAGAGCTCATACCAGAACGTCAGACGTCCACCGGCCTTGCGGTACCGGAGGCGCGCGGCGATCCGGTAGAGCGGCCCGTTGTTGAAGACCGGGATCCCGATCAGGAACAGCGACGGCACCTTGAGCGGCGCGCCGGCGGCGTCGGTGTGTTCAGACTGGAAACGCACCACGCCTTCACCAGAGGACAGGTTCACCGCCTCCTGAACGACCGCGCTCTCGTTGACCTGCAGGCCGCGCGCTAGTTCCATCAGCTTGTTCGGGGTGGCCACGGTGTCGCCGCCACCGAGGGTGTCGATCAGCCGCTGCACGTCCTCCGGCAGGCTGTCCTCGCCGGGGATGACGTAGAGCACGTCGATGATGCGGTTCTCGAGGAACGCAGCGAAATCAGCCATCGACATCGGCGTGGCGTTGCTGTCGTTCCAGGCCTTCCATTCGTCCGACAGGGGGAAGCCGAACAGGCTGCGGTGCTTGCCGAACCGAGGATCGCCGCCAGCGCCGACGCGGTGATAGTCGAGCACCGCGGTGATCGACGGCTTCTCGCGGTTGTCGTCCGCGAACACGATGCTGTCCGTGTCCTTGAATCGATTGATGTGGTCGATCAGGCTGTCGATCGAAAGCAGCGTCGCCGCGCCCTGCCGATACCGCGGCGCGTCGCGGTACTGGTCGAAGATCGTCGGCGTCAGGGGCGTGACGCTGTTGCCGGACCGGACGGCCAGCGCGACGACGCCGGTCGACGGTTCGGTGATCTCGACGACCTCGGCCTTGACGTATGTCTCGACCAGGTCGCGAACTTCGGTGACGATCCCGTCACCCTCTACGGTAGTGGTGTTCATGACTTCTCCCTTCAGTGGTGATGGTGTGGATCAGCTGACGTCCCGGAAGCCCTGGCTGCGGACTTCGCGGACGCCGAACAGGTTGCCCTGGTGCGGATTGCTGGGGGTGAAGCGACCATCCTCGGTCGACCACATCACGCTGTTCTGACGCTTGGCTTCCGGCACATCGACCTTGTGCTTCGCCTTGATCGTGAACACGCGGCCATCGAGGCCAAAGTCCAAGGTAAGGGTCAGCTTGCCGCGCGCTTTGCCGCCGCCTTCGATGGCGTTATTCGCCATGTCGCTCGACAGCTTGCGCAGCACCTCGGAGAGTTCGGCGTCGAGTTGGCCGTCCTCGAGGAACCGGACGAACTCGCCGAAGCTGTTCACCGCTGGCTGGACACGGTTGCCTTCCGCCGCGCGCGGGGGGTCGTCTTGATCGATCAGCACATTCATTCTCCCTTGGTGTTGAACTTGGTTGGCAGTCACCGGACGCGCGTTTCGCGCTCGTGCGGGCGGCTCCAGATGATCCCGGCAGGCATCAGTATGCCTGCGCCTGGTCGCGCTCGCGGCGAATCCGCTGAGCGTCGCGAACATTGGCGAGAACGCGCGCCGTATGCGCCGCGGTGCCGGGGATCTCTGGTTCAAGGGCCACGCGCGCTTCGGTTGGCGACAGGCCGCTGCGCGTCAGGTCCCGGTACGCTTGAACTAGGTGGCTCGGCAGCCAAGGCATCAGGGTTCGGGCCATCGACAGCGAGCGTCGAGCCTTAACCTCCGGCACGCTGCGCGCCGCGAGAGCCTTGGCCTGCGATTCCGGCGTGTGAAGCTTGGTCGCGACCATTCTGCGACCATGCTCGCGACGGCGCTCCCGCTCGGCTTCCGGCATGTTGACCATGAAGTCGGCCATGCGGGCACGGTTCGCCTCTTTGACGTCGGGGCGAGCGTGGTGGGCGGCGATACCGGCGGCTCGCCGAGCCTTGATGGCTGGATCGTTCCTCAAGCGGTTGAGCGCGCAGGGTTTGCAACGACCCTTGGAGGTCTTGCTGATCGCGGTGGTGCAGCCATCCTCGATGCAGATTCGCGGGGCAGGGGTCAGGGCGCTCACCGGCGACGTCCGTCGCGACAAGGCGCGCAACGTCCGCTGACCAGACGAGGGCTGTCGTCGCCGCACTCCTCGCATTCGCCGGGCGCGCCTACTGGCACTGGCTGGCGCGCAGCCTCAAGACTTAGGCGCAAGTGAAGGTCGCTGATTTCGGCGGCCATATCCATTTGATCGGCCATCATGCCGTTCCCTGGATGAGGCGGTTCATTCGCAGCAGGCGCGAAACTGGCACCGTGCACGCACTACTGATGGGCAAGAAGCCCAAGCGTTCGCCGCCAGTGATCACAACATGTGACATTGGCAGCACCGCCGCAGGACGCAGATTTTCTCCGGCGGAAGCGACCGTCGTCGCCACCACCCTGATAGTGTTCGGCATTGTCATTTACTCCCTGCCGGTCGCGCCGGCGCTAAACCTCAGTTTCAGATCGATCGAAGGCCTGTGGGTGCGCGGTGATCGGCGATCTCCTTGAGCCACTGGCCGGTGAGTGCGTGAACGCGGAGGATGTGTTGCTCCATCGCGATCAGTTCCTTGTGCGTCTTGACCGTGCCGCCATCACTGGAAGGCGCTTCCGCCTCGGCGATCTGCGCGAGCAGCGTCGCAATAGGCAGCGTGCCGTGCTCAGCTGCGACTTCAAATCCCACCGACCGCACCAGCTCGAAGCCGTAGAGCCGAGCGACGTCGTCGAGCGCGTGCGGGCAAGCCGTCGTCGCGTCCCACAACCGCTTGGGTCCAGGCATCGCGCCGCGCAGCTGGATGTTCTCCAAGCCCTTGCTCGACAGGTCCATCGCCCCGGCGAGCGAACGTTTCTTTGCCGCGGTGTTCGAGCAGCGCGCGAGGCCGCTCAACATCGCTGCCCGGAACTCCGCTTCGTTAACGTCACGATTTTCAGGAACGACGCTGCTGCACTGCGGCGATACTTCCGCATCATGGAAACGATCACTCATCACTTGGTCCCTGTCTCGTGAGCGCGCTGAGCATCGCTGACGATGCCCGCATATTCGGCGTCGGAATGGCTGCAGACGCCTTGGCGGCAGACTGCGCAGCGGGTGCCGCGGATGGCGTCGAGCTTACCGATCAGCGGATCGATCCACTTGGCCGCTTCGGCTTCGTCATGAGCGTGCGTCATGGCTTACTGGTCTCCGATGCGACGATTGTGGCCCGCCGGTCGCGAGGACGGTTCGGCTGTGACCTTGCGCAAAGCGGGGCCGATCAGCAGGCCAAGCCCGACGGAGACGACCGACCAGAACGCAATCGTGTCGACGATAATCATGCTGCCTCCTGCTGGGGCACCGCAGGTGCGGGATATACGTCGGGGCGCAGGTCGTGACGGGAGATCCCAGTCTCGCGCTCGCATGCCAGAACCAACTCCGCCGGCAGCGGGTTTTCACGCATCATAAGATACGACACTCGCTGCTGCGACGTTCCGATCCGCCTAGCGAACTCAGACTGATTGTCGCCGCAGGCGGACAGGGCTCGTTTAAGGGCTTCGTGGCTCATGAGTGAAGGGCATACAAGGCTCTTGTGCGTCAATCAACAAGAAACTTGTGAAAGCAACCTCCCCAAAACTCTTGTAGGTCTGCTGTCGATGGACATCGACGTGAAACGGGCGTGGCTGATAAGCGAGCGCGAAAAGCTGGGCTGGAACCAATCGGATCTGGCGAAGCGCTCTCAGCCGTTTGCCGACCAGGCTGGCTATGAGGTCAAGTTCAATCAGCAGCTGATCTGGAACTTCGAGAACACCGGCAAGAAGATGCCCGGTTGGTTCCGATACGCTGTCGAAGCGCTGAAAGCCGGCGGATCAGCAGAAGAGGACGATGCTCGCATCTCTAACGAGGCGGAGATCGTCGACGCCGTGATGATCGAACAGTTGCCCACGTTCGTTGGTGCGGGCGGCGGTGGCACTGGTGAGGGGGATCTGCGGTCGATCGCGTTCTCGCGTGGCTTAGTCGAAAGCCTGCGCATCTCGCCAAGTGAGCTGCTCTCGATCGAGGTCGAAGGCGATTCTATGGAGCCAACGTTCCGCCCTGGAGATCAGCTGCTCGTCGATCGACGGAAGACCAACACCGCCCAACCTGGCGCATTCTGCCTGTGGGACGGCGATGGATACGTGGTGAAGTTCATTGAACGCATCGCCGGTACAGAGCCGCCAATGGTAAAAGTGATCAGCGAGAATGCTAGGTACGCCAGCCAGCCCCGTTTGGTCAGCGAAATCAAGGTCATGGGGCGGGTTGTCTGGGTAGGGCGCCGGATTTAGGTTCGCGCGATGCCCATTAGCGAGTTCAGTTTGGCAGTCGTTGGCGTCCGCTTCCCGAACAAAGACAAGAGCAACCGACGTTTTGAGATCATGATTTGCCCACCGGGCGAACTGGTAGAGTTGCGCCCGGAGCCGAAGAACGAGCACGACTCAAACGCAATTGCGGTCCTTTCCGCGCGCAATGTGCAAATCGGTTACCTGACCGCAGAGCGGGCGCCTTGGATCGCTGGCATGCTGTCACAGGGAAGGGAAATCCGGGCAATTTTCCAGTCGGCATCGGAGTTTGGAGCGATCGTCCGCGTCGCCTTCGACGGCGCTGAACCACATCTGCCGGACGTCGAAGCCGTCTTGCCAAGCTCATACCGCCAACAAATGACGCCTGCTGCCGATGACGACTTTTATCCGGACTACATCCCCCCGCACGACTAAATCACAAGAGTATTGTTGACTATCTACAAAACCCTTGTTAGACCGCTTCATCAGCCCATGACGGGCGATGGAGATCGACGTGGCATCGCTACCACCCGAAAATACCGAAGAAACTGCGGAGCCGATCGCGTGGGCAGGGGGCGATTGCCCAGTCCCGCCGCAGACGATGGTGCAGGTCCGGTGCGTCTTCGAGCGCGAGTTCGATCACACCCAGCCGGCGCGCAAAGCGGCGGCTTGGGCACGCCGTTGGAACCGCGATTACGGCGATGAGTGCGGCATCACGCACTACGTGATCGTTGATGGCGATGTGGGGCAGGCGGCATGAACGCCCCGCAGCATTCCGCGCAGTTCGCTCTCCCATTGCCCACCGTCGCCGAGCTTGAACAGACGGTTGAGGACGCCCGCGCCGCCGCTGAGCGCCCGGAGCCCCTGTGGCTTTCGGTCACGCTGCCCCTTGTGGTCGTTTTGGTCATCGTCGTGCTGGTCGTGATCTGATGATCCGCGTCGATATCCGCCCGCGCCAGCGCAACAGTCACAAGGCTGATGCCGACCGCCGCTTCCCAACCCACCTCGCCTGGTTGCGCAAGCGTCCGTGCCTGCTCGCCGGGCGCGCGGGGCACATCTGCGAAGGCGTGATGGAGGCCTCGCACTCCGACGCCGACGGCATGAAAGGCCTTTCGCTCAAGTCGCCCGACTATCACGCTGTGCCGCTGTGCTCGGGCGCGCATCGGGAGAAGGACAGCATCGGTCTGCGCACCTGGCAGGCCAAGTATAGCGTCGATCATCTTGAGGCGGGCAGGGCGTACGGCAAAGCATCGCCGCACCGCGCGCGCTGGGCGCACGTCGAGGGCGCGCCGCGGTGATGCGCGACCCCGATCTTGACCTTGCGATCGTGGAACTGCGCCCGGTCTTCGCCAAGATGCGGGCTGAGCGCGCCAAACTGCGGCACGAGAAGGTCCGCAACGACCTGAACACGCAGGCTGCGGTTTCTTCGTATGTTCGCGAGCTTGCGTCAGAGATCGGGCTGCGGGCGGACCGGATCAGGCTCGGTTACGATGCATTTATCGCGATCCTCGCTACCGACGCTGCCGAGATCAAGCGGTCGCGGATCAACCGCAAGCCCTCCGCTCGGCAAATGACAGCGGCTCTCGAGGCTCAGCGCAAGGACTGCGCTGAGCACGTCCGAGTGACCCTGGCCGCCCTAGCGCGCGCCGACGCCGATCATCGCGAGGCCGTGCGCCTTGATGCCGCCGCGCGCGAAGCGTGCCGCGCCTACACGGGATATTCGAACTGATGGAACGACAGGCGCAATTCGTCGGGCGTCAGCCCGAGGTCAAGATCATCACGCCGTCCAAGCCGAACCCTTGGTACGGGGCGTTCGAAGAGGGCAAGCCGTTCACTGAGCAGCAGGTTGCGGCCATGATATCGGCCGGGATCACGCCGGTTGGCTGTGAGGCCATCGAGGTCAAGCGCAACGCGACGGACCGGGAATACTACTGGCCGCTCAACTCGCCGCCTCCTTACTTCGCTTTCCAGTGCCCCGTCATCGGCCGCCGCGCCGACGGGAAGATCAAGGTCATTTCGCCATCGGGTTCGCCCCAGTTCGTCCGCAGTGACGGATGGGTCGGCGCGCCTGGCAAGCCGCGGAGGGATTACTGATATGAGGTCCTACCTCGACACCGAAGACAGCAAGTGGCGGCGCCAGCAGCGCGACCGCGACAACAAGCCTGTGTGGCCGCTTAAGCGCGACTTGGGCGCTCGCCCGGTACGCGAAGGAGACGTGCTGGCGACGCTCCATTGGCCCGATGGATCAGGGGAGGTCCGGCACCATGGATCAGAAGTCACCCGGATCGAGGATCACTGGTTCGGACGGACGCTCAAGAGCGCCCTGAACTTTGCGCGTCGCCGCTTCGTTCAGGCTACCCCGATTAGCTTCCACAACCTGACTGGGCGTTCGGTCGCCAATCAGCCCGAACATTTGCTCCAAAGTGTCGAGCGAAACTTGGAAGGTCAGGGGCTTACCCCAGCGCCACGCCTGCATCGAAATTCGATTGACCGACGGGGCGTACTCAAACCTCACGAAAGCTTCGGTCATGACTGATCGTTCCAACACCATTCCTGCGGCTACGGTGCCCATGGAATCTGCCGCACGCCAGTTGCTTAACGCGCAGCTCTCCCTGGGCGCCGATCAGTACGGGCAGAGTGCAAGCGGAATGACGTTACATCAAACAGCTAACAGGGCCGCAGCTACCGCTTCGGTGCCCGTCATCAACCAGTTTTTGCAGTTGGAAAGACATTCCACGAACGAGCGATTCCCATTCGCCTGGGCTTCGGCTGTCGCGTCCAGCTCCAAGAGTTTCATAGCTAACCTGCGCCCGCAGCCGTCGGGTCGAGCTGAAGACATCAAACTCCACACCCGCGTCTCGCGCTTTCGGTTGGCTCGTATCGACCATGTAGCCAATCATAGTGGTGCCTCTCCGAAACGTCGTATTCAGCAAGTGATCACGTCGGTCCCGAGACGCAAGGTCCAGATTAACTTAGTTAATTCCGATTTGAACCGGGATCCAGAGGCGATGCTGTGCGCAGCGTCAATCGTCGTCACCGCACGTCCGGCCACTGGCTTTGGAAACATGGACCTGATGCGGACCCTCTGTGATCAGCGGGTGCGGTCATGATCGACCGGTCGGGAATTGATTTCGCCGCCGCCGCGCCGATCATCCAGCGGCTTTCCGAGGTCGTGGAAGCGCTGGGTCACGCCGCAGGCGTCAGTGCCGTGCAGACGGCCGGCAGCTTCGTCTCCTACCTCGCCGAGCATCCGGAGGACATCGAGCCGCTGCTGAGGTTCGGCGCGTCCGAACTGCCGGAGGACTGGATCCATTACGGCTGCCTGACCTGGATGGGTGCCGACGGCAAGCTTCACCACCCCGAGGACGTCCGCCGCATCGTCGGCGCTCCCGAGACCCCCGTCTATTTTCGGCATGCCCCGCGCAGCGCCGCCCCTCATCGTGGAGATGCGAAGTGATCACCAAAGCTTTGATCTTGAGCCATGCGGCTGCCGTGGGCCTGACCTGCACAGCCGTCAAAGTCGCGCCGCCGGTATACCACGCGGTCAAAACGCAGTTCGCCAAGGCCGCCGAACATCGTCGGTCCACCGGAAAGCCGCAGGGCCATAGCAAGCCCGCCGCCGCTGCCCCTGTGTGCCCGCCGTCCGGCATCGCCACGATCGGAACGCTTCCGGACCTGTCGCGCCCACTGGTGGCGATGGATAGCGACTTCGAGGACGCGGTCCTTTCCGGTTCGACGATGCAGAGCGCCGCGCGGTCGCCGTGGGGTGGTGCTGTCCAGGCATCACCGATCGGATTCGTCCGGCCGGGCGGGGCAGGCGGGGTCGGGACCGCGCCGCCCGCCGCCGGCACCCCAGTCGCCAAACCGACCAACGATGCGCCAGTGTCCGCTCTGCCCGAGCCTAAGACCTGGTTCTTCATGCTCGCAGGGGTGCTGCTTATTGGTGCGATGCTGCGTCGTGATCGTGCAGGACGCCTGACCCTGAGTTGGATGCAATGATGGCGCTCGTCTATCACGGGACACCGATGACCCCACGTTCAGCACTCCTCGCACAAGCGGGTAGAGCATTTTGCGTCAGCTATTTCTGTCCACGTGATGCCGCTGATGTCGAGGTGATCGGTTCGCACGTTATGTACGACAACGGCGCGTTCAGTCTCTGGCAGCGGGCATTGCGTTTGGGGATGGACGTTCGAGGTCCTGGGGACTGGTCCGCCTATTTCGATTGGCTCGATGCCCGCCTTTGGGAGCCTGGGCGCTGGGCGGTAATTCCGGACGTGCCCGGGCAAGCGTCCCAGTTGAACGACACTCTCTTGGACGAATGGCCTCACGGAAGGTCAAAGGGCGCACCTGTCTGGCACATGGACGGACCTATCCGCCGCTTAGGCCGACTGTGCGAACGCTTCGATCGCGTGTGCCTCGGCTGGGTCGGCGATGGGCCTGCCGAACGTGCCGTTGGCTGTGGTGCCTATCGTCGGCGCATGGATGAGGTCGCGTCGCTGTTCGGCAATAGCTGGCATCCCCTGCACATGCTTCGCGGCGTTGCGGTTGGAGGCGATTATCCGTTCCACTCCGCTGACAGTACGTCGCTCGCACAAAATGGCCACCGTTACGACAGTCCTATGGACGAGCTCTTCGGAGACCCTTGGCGCGGTCGAACCGCATACGCGCAAAGGCTCGAGAGGATGGCAGCATGAGCGACCTTTACGCTGCCGACCGATGGGCGATCGCACAAAACGAGCGCATGGCCGCCGCTAAGGCCGTCAACATTGCGCGAACTATCGAGCGTTCTGCGGCTATCCTTCGGCAGGCAGTCGACCAGTTCAATCCCACCGACATCATTTCTATGGTGTCGGGCGGCAAAGACAGCGCGGCCTCGGATCAGGTCGCACGTGAGCTTGGCGCGCAGATCAGGTTCGTCATGCACGGAAACACCCGCTGCGGCATTCCCGAGACCACCGATTTCGTGCGGGCCAATTACGGCGCGCTGGGCGATTACGTCGAGGCTGACGCAGGTACCGCCTATGAGGATTACGTCCTGCGCAAAGGGTTCTTCGGCAAGGGCCTAGGAGCGCCTGGCTTCTCATACCGCGTCCTTAAGGCCACTCCGTTCCGGAAGGCCGTGTCCAGAGAGATCCGGAAGGGCAAGCGCGATGTGCGCGTGCTGTTCCTCAATGGCGCGCGGAAAGACGAGAGCGAGAACCGCAAGGCGAACCTCGAGCCGTTCCGGCGCGACCCGGCCAGCCCCGGCAACATCTGGGTCAATCTCATCCACGATTGGGACCAAAGCACTCGCGACGCATATCTCGAAAGCCGAAACGTCACGATCAATCCGGTCGCGACCCAGCTTTGCCGGTCGGGCGAATGCATGTGCGGCACGATGCAGACCGAGCAGGAGCGTATGGAAGCCTCGGTCCTGTACCCGTCGTGGGGCAAGTGGCTGAGTGAACTGGACGCCGAGGGGCGCCGTCTGCACGGCTTCGGCTGGGGTGAGGCATTCCCTCAACCGGTTGATCCCCGCCAGTTCGATCTTTTCCAACCGATGTGCACAGGCTGCACCCGTCGGGAGCAATTCGCATGACCACCCCAGCAAGTGAGGCACATCAGTGTTGGTCAGCCGACCAGACCGCCTACCTGCGCAACCTCGACCCGGAAGACCGTATCGCCTGGGCGGTGCTCTACCAAAGCGCGCCGGTCCGAACCGAGAGCGGCAGCACCAGCCATAGCCTGAACTTCCCGGTCCCGATCGTCTCGGCATACGCGAACGAGCCGGAAGCGGTCGCCCGCCGCGTGGTCGAGATCCTGAACAGGCATTGGGACGAGGAGCCCACTCAATGACCCGCGCTCTAGCGACGCTGCCCGACTGGCCCGCCGCGCTCACGGAAGCCGAAGCGCTCGAATACACCCGCGTCAGCGTGGCGCAGATCAAGGAGTGGCGCGACCGAGGCACTGTGCGCTTCGTGCCGCGCGGCCGCAACGGCGCCGCGATCGCGCGGCGTTCGGATCTGGATGCGGCAGTGGCTGCTATGTTTGAGAACGGCTCGGCCACCGGCACGGACGGATGGTTCGACTGATGGCACTCGATCGTCTTCCAGCCTACGTCCGCAAGCTCCGTAATGCGGCCGGTGAGCCCGTCTATTATTGGGAACTGCCTGCATGGGCGCGCCCGGTGAAGGACGAGAAGACCGGGGCGATGGTGCCCGCAATGCGCAACGGCAAGCCGATGCTCCTTGCCTCGGAAAAACTCGGCTCGGATATGGCCGAGGTGCATCGCAAAGCGCAGTTGCTGAACGCAGCGCTGACCGACTGGCGCAAGGGCGCGGAAGGGGCTTCGATGGTCCCGGGCAGCGTTGAGTGGCTGTTCCAATGGTACCGCAAGCAGGCGCGTTTCACCTCGAAAAAGGCGAAGACCCGGGCCGATTACGGGAAGCTGATGGATATGCTCGCAGCGCGGGAGACCAAGAAGGGCGCGCCGCCGTTCGGCAAGCGCCGGGCCGCCGACGTTGATGCCGCCGCTTCCGACCGGCTGTACGAAATGCTGCGCGCGGATACCGGGCCGCGCCAAGCGAGCTACGCCATGCAGGTCTGTCGCCTGGTTTGGTCGTGGGCGACGCGACATTACAAGGTAACGGGGGTCAAGGAGAACCCGTTCATGGGAATGGGGCTCACAAGCACCGCGGCCAAGGGCAACCGGGCGACGTCGCGCGCCGAATACACCGCCTACCGCGCGAAGGCCGTCGAGATGGGCTTCCAGTCGATGGCAACCGCCGCCGCGCTGTGCTTCGAGGGATGCCAGCGGGTGTCCGATGCCTTTGGCTATGTCGATCCGGACGCGCCGGACCGCGCCGCGATCGTTTGGGAAGGCTACCAGCCCGGGGTCGAGATCACGCTCGTCCAGTCCAAGACCGGCAACCCCGTAACGCTGCCGCTATTCGAAGAGGTTCCGGGCGAGGGGGGCGGCGTCGAGCGCGTGCCGCTGTATCCCGAACTCGAGGAAGAGCTCGCGCGGTCCCGCGCAGCGACGAGGTCCGCGACCGGCCCGATCGTTGTCGAGGAGCGCAGCGGCAAGCGCTACGTCGAGCGGCGCATGTCGAACGTCCATCGCAAGATCTGCGACGCAGCCGGGTTGCCCAAGGACATGACCTTCACCGGCTTCCGGCATGGGGGCATCACCGAGATTGGCGACGCGGGCGAAGACGACGTGCGGCCGGTTTCCGGTCACAAGACGCTCGCTGTCACCCGGATTTACAACAAGGCGAACGCGGAAAAAGCGCGTCGAATCGCTGGTGCACGACGCCGGCATATCGCCGCAGTCGGGGCTCTGGACGAAGCGAGAACGAAATGAGTTTGTCGGAAAGCGTGTTGGAGAACATGTCGGAACGCTCGCGCGCCTCGACAGAAAATCCAACGATCTCAATGTGAAGAATGGTGGACGCACTTGGGCTCGAACCAAGGACCCGCTGATTAAGAGTCAGCTGCTCTACCAACTGAGCTATGCGTCCATTCCCGCTTGGTAGGGACAATGCCGAAGCGCTGTCGTTGCCGGGAGGCGGTCGGTTAGCAGTGTGGGCGGATGTTGCAAACCCTTTTTTACACTGCACCGCAAAAAAAACTACCAGCGCGTCTCTTTTCTGCGGTTCGATCGGTCGATCGACATCAGGATCCCCAGGCACAGCATGAACGTCATCTGGCTCGACCCGCCGTTGCTGATCAGCGGCAGCGGCACGCCGACGACCGGCGCCATGCCCATCACCATCGCCATGTTGATCGCGACATAATAGAAGATCGTCGCAGCCAGTCCCGCGGCGGTCAGCTTGGCGAAGCGGGATTGTGCCTGAAGCGCGGTCGAGACGCCCCATTGCACGATCAGCACGAACGCGACGATCAGCAGCACTCCTCCGATCAGCCCCCATTCCTCCATCATCGTCGCCAGCGCGAAGTCGGTATGGCCCTCTGGCAGATAGTCCAGATGGCTCTGGGTGCCGTTGAGGAACCCCTTGCCGAAGATCCCGCCCGATCCGATCGCGATCTTGGACTGGCTGATGTGGTAGCCGATCCCGAGCGGGTCGCTCTCCGGATCGAGGAAGACGAGGATGCGGTTGCGCTGATATTCGTGCAGCACGAAATTGAACGCGATCGGCACCGCCGCGCCCAGTGCGAGCGCTCCCCCGATAAACAAGCGCAGCGGGACGCCGGCGAGGAACATCACCGTGATCCCGCCGATCGTGATCATCAGTGCGGTGCCGAGGTCGGGCTGTTTCATCACCAGCGCGGCGGGCAGCAGGATCAGGATTGCCGCGGGCCAGATCGCGCTGAACCGCCTGGTTTCATTGGGCGGCAGCATGTCGTAGAATTTGGCGCAAGCCAGCACGATGCACGGCTTCATCAGCTCGGATGGTTGCAGGCGCATGAACCCGACGTCGAGCCAGCGCTGGCCGCCGCCGCGCACCGCCCCGACCAGTTCGACCAGCACCAGCATGATGCACAGCAAGACATAGGCCGGCAGCGCGCCGGTCTGCCACCAGCGTTCCGGGACGCGCGCCAGCGCGAGTGCGCCGCCCAGCAGCATGAAGAAACGGATCCCCTGCGACATCGCCCACGGCTTGATGCTGCCGCCCGCGGCGGAATAGAGGATCAGGAGGTCGAAACACCCGATCGCCAGCACCAGCAGAATGATCTTCCACGGGAGCTGGATCAGCGGGGCGGGGACGATGCTGCGGCTGCTCATTCGAGGTCGTGCTCCGTGCTGCCCGACTCCGCGACGGTATTGCCCGCCGCCGCGGAGTTGGCGAGCGCCTCTGCCGCCGCTGCGTCGGCCGCCGCCGCGGCACGGACGGCAGGGGCGTCTGTCGGCGCGGGGGCACCGAGCTCGGTCTGGACCGCCGCGGGCTTTGGTGCATTGGCCGCACGGTAAGCCGCGCTCTCGGCGGCCATGCGGGTGCGAATATCGCCGCCCCAGGTCGGCTCGGCCTCCGCCAGCGATGCGATCGCGCGGTCGCGGTCGAACAGCCACGTCATGATGTCGCGGCCGATCAACGGCGAATCAAGATTGCGCACGGTATGGCCGCCATGCTCCAGCACGACGCTGGCGGCGTAACGCGGGTTGTCGGCGGGTGCGAAACACACGAACAGCGCGTGATCGCGTAGCTTGAACGGTAGCGACGCGTTCTTGAGCACGCCCGATCCGCGCTCTGCCATCGAAATGCGGCGGACCTGCGCGGTGCCGGTCTTTGCTGCGATCGACACGCCCGGGATCAGCATGCGCGCCGCCCCGCCGGTGCCGCCCTGGTTGACGACGCCGTACATCGCGTCGCGGACCAGCGCGAGATGCGCGGCGTCATAGGGCAGGGGTGCCGCGTTATGATGAATCTGGCTGGCCAGAATGCTTGGTTCGAGGTGTTTGCCCGATGCCAGTCGCGCGGCCATCACCGCGAGTTGCAGCGGATTGGACAGCACATAGCCTTGGCCGATCGACGCGTTGAGCGAATCCGCAACTGTCCAGTCTGCCTTGTATTTCCGTAACTTCCACGCGGGATCTGGCATCGTGCCGTACCGTTGCGAACCGAACGGCAAGTCGAACTTCTGTCCCAGCCCGACCGTCCGCGCGATCGGCGCGATCCGGTCGTAGCCGAGCCGGCGGACCATCTCGTAGAAATAGATGTCGCAGCTCTGCATCACCGCGTTCTTCATGTCGAGCGGACCATGCCCACGCTTCTTGTGGCAATGGAACACCCCGGTCCCAAGCCGCATCGCGCCGGTGCAATTGATCCGCTGACGCGGATCCACGCCCGCCTCGAGCAACGCCAGCGCGTTCATCGGCTTGACCGTCGAGCCCGGCGGATACAGCCCCTGCAGGACCTTGTTCATCAACGGAACGTGGTCGTTATCCGACAGCATCTTCCATTCGAGATGACTGATCCCGTCGGAGAAGGCGTTGGGGTCATAGGCCGGCATCGAGACCATCGCGAGCATCTCGCCGGTCAGGCAATCGATCACGACAACCGACCCTGAGTTGGTTCCCAGCCGCCTTGCCGCATATTCTTGCAACCCTGCGTCGATCGTCAGTCGCGTATTCTGACCGGGCTGGTCGGGGCGGGTCGCTAGCTCGGCGACCAGCTTGCCCCGCGCGGTTACCTCGACGCGCTTTTGTCCCGCGACGCCGCGCAAGGTCTTTTCCAGCGTTTTTTCGAGGCCATCCTTGCCGAGCTTGAATCCCGGTGTGACCATCAATTGATCGTGCGTCTGCTTGTACTGATCGGCCGAAGCCGCACCGACATAGCCCGTCAGATGCGCGACCGCCGCCGCAGCCGGATAGCTGCGCGAAAAGCCCCGCGTCGGGGCTACGCCCGGGAGTTCGGGCAGCCGCACGCTGACCGCGGCGAACCGCTCCCAGTCGAGGTTCTCGGCTACCTGCACGGGCTGGAAGCCCGCCGCATGGGCGAGGTCCGCATTGAGTCGCTCCATCTCCTCGGGCGGCAACCGCAGGATATCACGCAGCAACGCGAGCACACGGTCCTTGTCCTCGAGCCGGTCGGGAATGATGTCGACGCGGAAATCGGTACGGTTGTTGGCGATCGGCGCGCCGTGCCGATCGACGATCCAGCCCCGCCGTGGCGGCACCAGCGTCATGTTGACGCGGTTGCTCTCCGACAGGGTGGTGTAATGCTCGTTCTCGGCCACCGACAGCCACGCCATGCGCCCGGCCAGCGCCAGACCCACCGCACCCTGGCCGAAGCCGAGCAGCACCGCACGCCGCGAGAAGCTGAAACTTTGCGCGGCTTCGGTCATCATCTTGTTCGAATTGCCGAAGGTCGGCCCGTTCACACCGTTTCCTCCTCGCGCGTGAGCATCGTGCAGATGCGCGTCGCGAGGGGAAACAACAAGGTGGTTACCGCAATCTGCAGCATCAAAAGCGTGTCGACGTGCGCGGCAAGCGGCGAAGCGACGAGCCGACCCAGAATCAGGCAGAAGCAGATCGACCCACCCGCGATCAGCCAGTCCTGCCAGAAATCGCGAAACACGACGCGTTGGTCGATCAGGTCGATCATGAAAAAGCACAATGTCCAGAACAGCATCGCATTGCCCAGCGGTTGTCCGCTCAGCAGATCGTCATACAGGCCGAGCGGTAACGCCGCCCATACGGGCAGGCTCAGCGGGCGCAACAGCCGCCAGCCGAGCAGCATCAGCAGCCCGAGCGGGGGAAACACCGGGAAGCTTGCGATCACGGGCCACACCGCGAAGGTGGAGGCGATCACGACCGACAGCGCGGGCACGAAGCGCGAGAAGCTCGTATCTGGTGGCTCGTCGAAGGGGCCGCGGATCTGGCTCATCGTGTGGCTGGCTTCGCAGCAGTCGGTGTGGGCTTTGGCTTGGGAGTCGGCTTGGGCGCGGGCTTGGGGACCGTCAGCGGGGGCGGGGCAGGCATGAAGGCGCGCTCGACCATCGCGTAATCGAGCGTGTCGGGCTGCGCATAAGTTCGCGCGAGACCGGCTTCGCGGCCACGGCGGATGACGTGCGCGACCGGAACGTCGGGGGGATAGATCCCGCCGATACCCGAGGTCACGAAGACGTCGCCCGGGCCGAACGGCGCGGTCGCGGTTGCGACCGAGCGGATGTCGACCAGCCCGTCGCCGCGCCCGGCCGCGAGCGCGGGCATGCCGTCGCGGGTCCGGCGGACCGGCACGACGCTTTCCGGATCGGTCAGCAACAACACCCGTGCGCTGTTGGGCCCCGTCTCCAGGACGCGACCCACCAGTCCATCCGGCCCGACGACCGGCTGGCTCGATGCGACTCCCTGCCAGGACCCGGCATTGAGCACCCCGAAGCGGCGCGTGCTGGTGGCAGACGAACTGACCAGGCGCGCGGTTACGACGGGCTCGGCGATGCGCTCGCGCAGTCGCAGCAGCGCGGTCAGGCGGCGATTCTCATAGCCGAGCGAGCGCGCGCGCATGAACAGCGCGTGCTGGTCGCGCAGTTGCTTGTGCAGGCGCTCGTTCTCGGCTTTCACCCCGAAGTAACTGCCGACGCTTCCGGGGATCGCGCCGAACCACTGGCCGACGCTCGACAGGCCCGACGATATAGGCGTCGTCACTTCCGCGACGCTCGCGCGCAGGACCGCGAAAGCCGGCGGATCGATCGCCGACAGCGCCAACAGCACCGCAGCGACCAGCGAACCGGCGGCGGCAATCACATAGCCGAGAAACAAACCATATTGCGCCCGCCGCGAAAAACCCGGGCGCCGATTGCGAGGCGGCGCCATGTTACCCCCATCCAAAGGCCCAAGGGCCGCCTGATGCTACGATCTGTAGCGATGGCCGTCTGCGCTGCGTAGGGTTTCGCGAACCCGTCCTCGCAGACGAACCATATGTTTCAAATAGCGACCACAGCCGCCGTACGCCTCATGCGCTGTGCAACACACCACGGTAGATCGGATCCTCGAGCGCACGCCCGGTGCCGAGCGCCACGCAGGTAAGGGGGTCGTCCGCGATCGTGACGGGCAGGCCGGTCTCGTCGCGCAGAACCTCGTCGATGCCCTTGAGCAGCGCGCCGCCGCCGGTGAGCACGATGCCCTGATCGACGATATCCGCCGCCAGCTCGGGCGCGGTATTTTCGAGCGCGATGCGGACACCCTCGACGATCTGGCCGACCGGTTCGCTGAGCGCCTCGGCGATCTGGCCCTGGTTGATCTGGATTTCCTTGGGTACGCCGTTGACGAGATCGCGCCCTTTGACGTGGATCGTCAGGCCGATCCCGTCGAGCGGCGGCTTGGCGACGCCGACTTCCTGCTTGATCCGCTCTGCGGTCGCATCGCCGATCAGAAGGTTGTGGTTGCGACGGACATAGGACACGATCGCCTCGTCCATCTTGTCCCCGCCGACGCGGACCGAGGTGGTGTAGGCGAGACCACGCAGCGACAGCACCGCGACTTCAGTCGTGCCGCCGCCGATGTCGACGACCATCGAGCCGATCGGCTCGGTCACGGGCATGTCTGCCCCGATCGCGGCGGCCATCGGCTCCTCGATCAGCCAGACCTGGGATGCGCCAGCGTTCGACGCGGCATCGCGGATGGCGCGGCGCTCGACCGAGGTCGAGCCCGAGGGAACGCAAATGACGATCTGCGGCCAGCGCATGAAGCGCCGCTGCCCGCCGTGGACCTTGCGAATGAAGTGGGCGATCATCTGCTCGGCGACATCAATATCGGCGATGACGCCGTCGCGTAAGGGGCGGATTGCCTGGATACTATCGGGGGTCTTGCCCATCATCAGCTTGGCGTCGTCGCCGACCGCCTTGACGCGCTTGACGCCGTTCAGCGTCTCGACCGCGACGACCGAGGGTTCGTTGAGCACGATCCCGCGCCCACGCAGATAGACGACCGTATTGGCGGTCCCCAAATCGATCGCCATGTCGTGCGAGGAAAAGCGAAAAAGATTCGAGAAAAAGCCCATGGATCGTTCCGTTTCACGCCGGGTGCGGTGGCTTCCGGCAGGTCGCATTTCGCCCCCGCGAAGTGCTTAAACCCATGGCTTTCAGAGCGACGCTCACGCCCTGGTTAAGTCACGGATACAGCTCGCGGGATGCCGTCGCTTGGGCTAGAGCTTAAGGCATGTCAATACGCCGCCTCCCCGAACATCTCGTCAATCGCATCGCTGCCGGTGAAGTGGTCGAACGGCCAGCCAGCGCGTTGAAGGAGCTGGTCGAGAATGCAATCGACGCGGGCGCAACGCGGATCGCGGTGCGGCTGGCGGGGGGCGGGACCGACTTGGTCGAAGTGACCGATGACGGCTGTGGGATGAACCCCGCCGACATGGCGCTCGCGCTCGAACGCCATGCGACGTCGAAGCTTCCGGACGAGGCAATCGAAGCGGTCAGCACGCTCGGTTTTCGCGGCGAGGCCTTGCCGTCGATTGCGAGCGTCGCGCGGATGACGCTCGAGAGCCGTATGCCCGGCGCGGAAGGTTGGTCGCGCGTGATCGACAATGGCGTGCTGATATCCGAAGGCCCCGCCGCGATCCCGCCGGGGACTCGGGTGCGGGTCGAGGCACTGTTCGCCCGCGTGCCGGCGCGGCGCAAGTTCCTGCGCTCGCCGCGCGCAGAGTTCGCGGCGTGCATGGACGTCGTGCGGCGTCTCGCGATGGCGCGGCCTGACATCGGCTTCTCGGTCGAGCATGACGGACGGCGGTCGCTGTCGGTCAGCGCGGACGAGACCTTGCCCGACCGCGTCGCGGGGCTGACCGATCGCGGGCTGGTCGAGAATGGCGTCGGGATCGATTTCGTCCGTGAGGGGATCGGGCTTGGCGGGATTGCCGGGCTGCCGACCTTCAATCGCGGAATCGCGGATCACCAATATCTTTTCGTCAACGGGCGTCCGGTAAAGGATCGTCTGCTGATCGGCGCGATCCGCGGTGCCTATGCCGAGATGATGCCGCGCGACCGGCATGCGGTGGTGGCGCTGTTCCTCGACGTTCCGCCGGATGCGGTCGACGTCAACGTGCATCCGGCGAAGACCGAAGTGCGGTTTCGCGATCCGGCGCTGGTGCGTGGGCTGATCGTCAGCGGGTTGCGGAGGGCGCTGGACGAGGCGGGGCATCGCAGCCAGCGGCCCACGGAAACTGCGCTCGCGGCTTGGACAACAGAAAATAGCCCCTCCCCTTCAGGGGAGGGGTTGGGGTGGGGAAGTCCAGCACAACTGGCTCTCGGTGAGACACGCCCCACCCCCAACCCCTCCCCTGAAGGGGAGGGGCTAAGTATCGATCAACGCTCCTATTCCGTTTCCGACCGCCGCGCCTTCTTCACCCCACCCCCACTAGCCCGCGCCGAGCCCGCCTACGCCCCACCCCCGGAAACGGTCGACTTCCCCTTGGGCGTAGCCCGCGGCCAGGTCGCCAAGACCTACATCGTCGCCGAGGCGCAGGACGGGCTGATCCTCGTCGACCAGCACGCCGCGCATGAACGCCTCGTGCTCGAACGGATGCGCAAGGCGATGGCGTCCGGCGGAGTCGCCAGTCAGGCGCTACTGCTCCCCGAAGTCATCGAGCTGGAGGAAACCGCCTGCGACCGGCTCGAGGCACGCGCTGCCGAGCTCAGCGACTTCGGCCTCGACCTCGACCGCTTCGGCCCGCGCGCGATGCTCGTCCGCGGCGTGCCTGCGATGCTCGGGCAGAGCGACGTCACCGGACTGGTGACCGATCTCGCCGACGAACTCGCCGCGTTCGACGAGGCCTTGTCGTTGCGGGAACGACTCGATCACGTCGCCGCGACGATGGCGTGTCACGGTTCGGTGCGGGCAGGGCGGATCCTGTCGGTCGCCGAGATGAACGCGCTGCTCCGCGAAATGGAAGTCACCCCGCATTCGGGGCAGTGCAACCACGGCCGCCCGACATGGGTGAAGCTGGCGCATGGCGACATTGAACGGCTATTCGGCCGAAAATAGCTGCGTCTCGCTATTGTTCGTTTCGCGCGTGGTTGAGACGAACCGTGCGGGGGAAGGTGAAACCCGGCGTTTCGTTCATCTGGCGGACACAAATGCCGAGCGGTGCATTTACACGACAACAGCCCCCATCGCCGTATCGGACCTCCCCATGACCAAAGTTCTGCCCGTCGTCTTCGCCCTCATCCCGCTCGCAGCGCTTGTCGGGGCGTGCGCGGTCACCGGCTAAGCCTGACCCAAGTCCGCCGAGCGACGCCCGGCACACAAACGAAAAAGGGCCGCCCGGATCACTCCGGACGGCCCTTTTCGTATCGTAACCGAGTGACTTAGGCCGCGGCAGGTGCCTCAGCGTCGTCCTGGTTCGACGAAACCTCGGCGGTCGCGCCGGGCTCTGCGTTGGGATCGTAATCCTCAACGAAGCCAGCCTCGTCCTTTTCGAACATGGCTTCCATGACGTTGACGCCCTCGGCCTGCATCTTCGCCTCTTCGGGCGAACGTGCAATGTTGACCTTGATCGTCACCGACACTTCCGGGTGCAGCGAAACCTTGACCTCATAGAGGCCAATGGCCTTGATCGGCTTGTTGAGCACGATCGCCGACTTCGACACCTTGTGGCCTTCGGCTTCGAGGATCTCGATCAGATCGCGAACCGCAACCGAGCCGTACAGCTGGCCGGTGTTCGATGCCTGACGGATCAACGTCACGGTCGTGCCGTCGATGTCCTTGGCTTCGACTTCCGCTTCCGAACGACGCGCTGCGTTCTCGGCAACGATGTTCTCGCGGTTCTTCTCGAAGACCTTGCGGTTGGCTTCGTTGGAGCGAAGCGCCTTCTTGTTCGGCAGGAGGAAGTTGCGGGCGAACCCGTCCTTCACCTTGACGACGTCGCCGATGTTGCCGAGCTTGTCGACGCGTTCCAGCAGGATGACATCCATCTCAGCCGCTCCTTACTTAACGATGTAGGGCAGAAGGCCCAGATGACGCGAACGCTTGATCGCCTGGGCGAGTTCGCGCTGCTTCTTTGCGCTCACCGAAGTGATGCGCGACGGGACGATCTTGCCACGCTCGGACACGAAGCCCTGGAGCAACCGGACGTCTTTGTAATCGATCCGGGGAGCGTCTTTTGCGGAGAACGGGCAGCTCTTGCGGCGGCGGAAAAATGGGCGTGCCATGGTCTATACGTCCTTATTCGCTATCGAAGTCACGACGCGGGCGGTCGCCACGGTCAGGACGATCGCCACGGCCTTCACGGCCGCCTTCGCGGTCGCCACGACGCTCACGGTCGCGCTCGGACTTGCGCATCATCACGGTCGGGCCCTCTTCGAGCGCGTCGACCTTGACGGTCATGTAGCGGATGATGTCTTCGTTGATCTGCGTCTGGCGCTCGAGCTCGGCGACGACACCGGCAGGGGCGTCGATTTCGAGCATCACGTAATGCGCCTTACGGTTCTTGGCGATCTTGTACGCCAGGCTACGCAGACCCCAGCTCTCGGTCTTGACGACCCGGCCTTCGTTATCGTTCACGATCTTGGTGGCGGTTTCCGCCAGGGCGTCCACCTGCGCTTGTGCCAGATCCTGGCGCGCAAGGAACACGTGCTCGTATAGAGCCATGTGTCTCGTCTCTCTCTTTTGGCCGATCGCTGACGCCGCACCATGCGGACGCCCCTCCGGCTGTCGTCTCGGGAATCACATACGACGACCATCTCTGGCCGCAGCACGGGCGAGCCCTTTGCCCGATCTGCCGCCTGAGCACAAGCAACATGTTTGGGGGTGCCGTGCTGGGTGTAACAAACCCTGCGGCGTAATCTGAAACGATTACAGCGTGGTGCGCATGGTATCGGGCGTTACTACTCCATCCTTAGTACAACCTATACACGATCTGCCGTATTTTTGTTTAATCGAGGGGAATGTAAGAGATGAAGGCAGGAGGGTTCCTTTAATGATCCTACTAATCCAGCTGTTCATCGGCACCACACTTTTCTCTCTGGGATTTGTCGTTGGCTGTTTTTGGAGTACAAACTTCGTTCGGGACAGGATGGAGCGCAACAACGCGCTGGGTGGGGGCGTACGAGTAGCCGATCCACAACACATACGGTCGAATGAACCGGTGTTTTCATTCGTGGGTGGGGAAAGGACTTCAGGTCAATGACGACAAGAGTCGCAATTCGATCGGATCACTTACAGCTTTACCAAGCCTGTAATATCCATGCGCCGGTATCCGACCGATACCTGGCAACGTTTGACCTGGACGCTGACGGCGTATTGTTGGGCTGTAATGCGGTGGGACAGCATATGCTCGACCGGGGGAATATCCTCCGCGGCGCATTGCAACACCCGGTTTCGTGGGCTTCGACCGATCTCAGCGAGAAGATGAACGCGGCGCTCGGCGAACGCGGGGGTGATGTCTTGCTGGTGTCGGTGATGGACACGACTGGTGCGCGTCATGCCATTCTCGTCGCGCGCGATACCGCGATCGGCACGTTTCGCGCATCGACCCGAACACGAATGGTCGTCCGCGACCTGCTCGCATGGGCCGAATCCGAGATCCTCGTGCCATCGCGCGTGTATCTTCTGACGGCGAGCGAGACGTCGCTGGCGCAGAGCCTTGTGATCGGTCGGTCGTTGACGACCCACGCCAAACTGCGCGGATCGGTGGTGGCAACCGTTCGCAAGCAGTTGTCAGCGATCTTCGCCAAGACGGGGACGAGCCGTCAGGTTGAACTGGTCGCGACCTTGCTCGCCACGGCGGCACTGCATGACCCGTGGGCGACCGAAACCGCTACCCATGCCTTTGTTCCCCCAAGCCAGGCGGACCGTACCCTGATCCGCCGGCCAAATGCGCGGGTAAGCCATTGATCGGCTTACCCGCGGCTTTTTCGGCCAAAATGCAGGGATTAGTTGAACGCGCCCGACAGGACCGCGCCGACGATCCCGCCGCTGAGCGCGATCAACACCGCGTCATTGCCTGAACGAACCCAGCGATAGCCACGCGGTGGGGCATAGAGGCGCCGCGAACGGTACGTCCGCCAGTCGTTGATCTCGCGATAGTTCGACGCGTAGCGACGATCGAACCGCTGCCCTTTTGCCCAGCGGCGATTGGGCTGCGCGACGTTGCGGCGGTTGACCGTCGTGCGCTTGGTCACCACCGTCCCGTTCGGGCGTTCGCGGACGACCGTGGTGGTCTGGCGCTGCTGCTGCGCTTCTGCGCTGGTCGCCGCAATCGGGCTGGCCGCCGCGGCAGTGGCGAGGATCGCGATGATCATCTTTCTCATGACAAACTCCTGTAACTCAACGGCGCCTTGCTCCCGGCGTCGCTCTCTATCTGGAGGGTCATTGTCGCGTATCCGTCCCGATCTTCGTCACAAATGGTCGCAAGATGTCGCGGCGATGTCGTATCCGTTCAGGTTGACGCGGGTTCGGTCGAAAGCCTAACCGCCCGGACAAAGGAGTGGTGCGATGCGAGCGTTTGTATTTCCGGGGCAGGGCAGTCAGGTCGTCGGCATGGGGCGTGCACTTGCCGAGGCCAGCGCCGTGGCGCGTGCGGTGTTCCAGGAGGTCGACGATGCGCTGGGGCAGCATCTCTTCCGTCTGATGACCGACGGTCCCGAGGATCAGTTGCAACTGACCGAGAACGCCCAGCCCGCGATCATGGCGAACGCGATCGCGACCTTGCGCGTGCTGGAAGCCGACGGTGGCATCCGGTTGGCCGACAAGGCGGATTATGTCGCCGGCCATTCGCTTGGCGAATATAGCGCCTTGTGTGCGGCCGGTGCGGTCGACCTCGCCACCACGGCGCGCCTGCTCAAGTTGCGGGGGCAGGCGATGCAGGCGGCGGTCCCTGTCGGCATGGGAGCGATGGCCGCTTTGCTCGGCGCGGATGTCGACAAGGCGCGAGCGATTGCCGATGCCGCGGCGGAGGGCGAAGTCTGCACCGTCGCGAACGACAACGATCCCTCGCAGGTGGTCATCTCGGGGCACCGCGGCGCGATCGAGCGTGCGGTCGCGCTGGCGAAGGAGATGGGTGCCAAGCGCGCAGTGCTGTTGCCGGTCTCCGCGCCGTTCCACTGCCCGCTGATGCAACCCGCGGCGGACGCGATGGAACGCGCTCTTGCCGATGCGCGGATCGAAGCGCCGCTCGTACCGGTCTTTGCCAACGTGACCGCCGCCCCGGTCGCCGATGCCGACACGATTCGGCGTCTGTTGGTTGAGCAGGTGACCGGGATGGTCCGCTGGCGGGAATCGGTGCTGGCGATGGCGGACACCGGGGTCGAGCGGTTCGTCGAATTTGGCGGCAAGGTGCTGACCCCCATGATCAAGCGGATCGCGCCCGATGTCGAAACCACCAGCGTGGTGACGATGGACGATATCGAAGCGCTCGCAAAAGCGCTCTGACGGAGAAAGATGATGTTCGATCTTACGGGAATGACCGCGCTCGTTACGGGCGCATCGGGCGGGATCGGTTCCGCCATTGCAAAGTCCCTTGCGGCACAGGGCGCGCGACTGGCGGTGTCGGGATCCAACGTCGCCAAGCTTGAAGCCTTTCGCGACAGTCTGAACGGCGATCATGTCGCTTTGCCATGTAATCTGTCCGACGGCGCGGCCGTCGACGCGCTCGTGCCGCAGGCAGTCGAGGCGCTGGGCGGTAAGCTCGACATTCTGATTAACAATGGCGGCATCACGCGCGACAATCTCGTGATGCGGATGAAGGACGAGGAATGGGATGCGGTTATCCGCGTCAACCTCGAGGCAGCGTTCAGGCTGGCACGCGCCGCCGCGCGACCGATGATGAAGGCACGGTTCGGCCGGATCGTCTCGATCACCTCGGTCGTGGGCACGACGGGCAACCCGGGCCAGGCCAATTATGCAGCGTCCAAGGGCGCGCTGACCGCCATGTCCAAGGCATTGGCACAGGAACTTGCCAGCCGCGGCATCACCGTGAACTGCGTTGCACCGGGCTTCATCGCCTCGCCTATGACGGATGGTCTGCCCGATGCGCAGAAAGACGCCTTGAATGCGCGGATTCCGATGGGAAAAATGGGCGAGGGCATGGATATCGGCGCAGCAGTCGTCTATCTCTCCAGTCGCGAGGCGGGCTATGTCACGGGGCAGACACTGCACGTCAACGGTGGCATGGCCATGATCTAAGCGCAGACGCCGCACGGTTCGCGGCGTTACCGTACCCGGGCGGGTGCCGGTTCCCCTTGCAAGGGGCCCGACCCCGTTCTAGGTGCGTTCAGGAATCAAGAACCCCCAGCTACAGAGGGACGGAATATGAGCGAGACCGCAGACCGCGTTAAGAAGATCGTCGTCGAGCATCTCGGCGTTGAAGCCGACAAGGTGACCGAAGATGCGAGCTTCATCGATGATCTGGGCGCGGACAGCCTCGACATCGTCGAGCTGGTGATGGCTTTCGAAGAAGAATTCGAAGTCGAAATTCCGGACGATGCCGCCGAGAAGATCACGACCGTCAAGGACGCGATCACTTTCATCGACGAGAACAAGGGCTGAGCGCCACGCCATCGGCGCGGCAGCAACGCTGACGACAGAAGCGGCTCCCCGTCCCAGGGCAAATGACCGGGGGCGGGGGGCCGTTTTCCATTTGGAAGACCAGAAATTCAACGGGAGATGGCCATGCGCCGTGTTGTCGTAACCGGTTTGGGGCTCGTGACGCCACTTGGCGCCGAGGTCGAAACGGTTTGGGCGAACTTGCTCGCCTCGAAATCCGGCGCTGGGCCGATCACGCGCTTCGATGCGTCGAACCAGAAGTGCCGCATCGCATGCGAGGTGAAACCCGCCGATCATGCCTATGGGTTCGACCCCAATCTGCGTGTCGATCACAAGGTCCAGCGGCAGGTCGACCCCTTCATTATTTATGGCATTGATGCCGCAGGGCAGGCGCTGGAAGATGCCGGCCTGACCAACATGAGCGAAGCCGAACGCTATCGCGCCGGGTGCTCGATCGGTGCCGGGATTGGTGGTTTGCCGGGAATCGCTAGCGAATCACTGGTGTGCGAGAACAAGGGGCCTAGCCGCGTCTCGCCGCACTTCGTCCATGGTCGCCTGATCAACCTCATCACCGGCCAGGTTCAGATCAAATACGGGCTGATGGGCCCCAACCACGCAGTCGTCACGGCTTGCTCGACCGGCGCGCATTCGATCGGCGATGCCGCGCGGATGATCGCGCTCGACGACGCCGACGTGATGCTCGCGGGCGGCGCTGAAGGCGCGATCTGCCCGCTCGGAATCGCCGGCTTCGCGCAGGCGCGCGCGCTCTCGACCGCGTTCAACGACCAGCCGGAGAAGGCGAGCCGTCCGTATGACGTCGCGCGTGACGGCTTCGTCATGGGCGAGGGTGCAGGCGTCGTCTGCCTCGAGGAATATGAGCACGCCAAGGCACGCGGCGCGAAAATCTATGCCGAGGTGATCGGCTACGGCATGTCCGGCGATGCCTATCACGTCACCGCGCCGCACCCGGAAGGTTCGGGTGCTTTCCGGTCGATGGAAATGGCGATGAAGCGGTCCGGGCTGCAACTGTCCGATATCGATTATATCAACGCGCACGGCACATCGACGCCGCTCGGTGACGAACTCGAACTGGGGGCGGTCCGCCGTCTGTTCGGCAGCAACATCGATACGCTGTCGATGAGTTCGACCAAGTCGGCGATCGGGCATCTGCTCGGCGGCGCGGGTGCGGTGGAGAGCATCTTCTGCATTCTCGCGCTGCGCGACCAGATCGTGCCGCCGACGCTCAACCTCGATAACCCGAGCGAGAGTTGCGAGGGCGTCGACCTCGTCCCGCACGTTGCGAAGCAGCGTTCGGTCAAGGCTGTGCTCAACAACTCGTTCGGCTTCGGCGGGACGAATGCCTCGTTGATCATGACGGCGGTCTGACCAGACAATGCGTCGGCTTGGCTGCCTCGGCTTAGGCGCGTTGCTGGTCGCGGCGCTGGCAATCTATAGCGTTGCGCAGATGTGGGGCGGGCGTGGCCCGCTCAACCGATCGATCTCGGTGCAAATCGCACCGGGATCGAGCCTGGCGGCGGTATCGCTCCAGCTCGAAAAGGCCGGTGCGATCGCATCGGCGGATCGGTTCAGAGTTCTGGCGCGCGTCTTCGGGTCGAGCGCGCCGGTCAAGGCGGGCGAGTACCGCATCCCACCACGGCTGAGCCAGGCCGACATCCTCAAGGTTCTGCAAGGGACCAAGACGGTTCAGCGGTTCGTCGTGGTGCCGGAGGGCTATCCTTCCGTCATGGTCAAGCAGGTGTTGGACCGTACAGCGGAACTGACCGGGACGATCGAATCGCCGTCCGAGGGCAGCATCCTGCCTGACAGTTATGCGTATCAGCGCGGTGAGTCGCGGGCGCAGATGGTCGAGCGGATGCAAGCGCCGATGACGCAGTACCTCGCGCAAGCATGGGCCAAGCGGAAGCCCAATTTGGTTGTGAAGACGCCCCGCGAGGCGCTGATCCTTGCATCGATCGTCGAGAAGGAAACCGGCAAACCCGCGGAGCGCCGGATCGTCGCGGCGGTTTATGTTAACCGGCTTCGGCAGGGGATGATGCTGCAGGCGGACCCGACGATCATCTATCCCATCACCAAGGGAAAGCCGCTAGGTCGCAAGATCCTGTTGTCCGAGGTGCGGGCGGTGAACGCGTACAACACCTATGCGATGACCGGACTTCCCGCGGGGCCCATCTGCAATCCAGGGCGGGCCAGCATCGATGCGGTGCTCGATCCGGCGCAATCCAAAGCGTTGTATTTCGTGGCAGATGGTTCGGGGGGCCATGTGTTCGCCGACACGCTGGAACAGCATAATGCCAATGTCGTGAAATGGCGGGCCTACCGGCTCCAGCACGGGATCTGACCGGCAGGGCTATTGCGATAGCCGCGGCGTTGATGGCACAGCGGATGTGGGGGGAGCCGTACGCACCGGCTCAACCCCCAGCCGATCATTGCCGCCTTATTTGTTGATGCTGAAATAGTCCTTGCGGTGGGAATTGGTTTCGCCCGGCGTCAGCTTCGGGGCGGCGGACATGGCTACGGCCGTGCCGGTCGCCGGCTTGAGGACGAACCACTCTGGCCGGTCGATGGCGATCAGAAACGCCAGCATGCTGATCCCGAAAACCAGAAACAACAATGATCCGCGCAGCGTGTCGTGCGGGCCTGGGCGGTCTTTGTCGTTCGGTCCGGACATGGGCAATCTCCTGGGGTGGTAGCCTCCAAGATAAGTCGCAAAAAAAGCCCTAGTTTAACCAGCACGTTAGTTTTTATTGCTGCGACGCAGCACATGATTGCACGAAGACGAACGGCCTTGCCGTTACGGAACCACCCCAATCCGACCGCGTCACCCCGGAAACTCGGGGTGACGCGATACTATCACCCCCGCAAACCGTTTGCAGCCCGCGCCAACGCTTCGACCTCGGCCATCGACGCGCCCTTCGGCGTCACCCAGCTGCCGCCGACACACAATACCGGCTTGAACGCGAGCCATTCGGGTGCGCTCTGTTCGGTAATGCCGCCGGTCGGGCAGAAGCTGCACTGATAGAAGGGCGCGGCCAATGCCTTGAGCGCCTTGAGCCCACCGTTCGCTTCGGCGGGGAAGAACTTGAAGTGCGTCAGGCCCAGGTCCAGCCCGGTCATGATATCCGCCGCATTGGCGATCCCCGGCAGGAACGGTACGCCGCTATCGATGATCGGGCGCGCAAGGCGCTCGGTCAGGCCAGGCGATACGATGAATTCAGCACCAGCCTCCATCACTTGCGAGAACTGGTCGGTGTTGACGACCGTGCCGGCCCCCACGATCGCGCCGGAGACCTTCTTCATTTCGCGGATCGCATCCAGTGCGGCGGGCGTCCGCATCGTGACTTCGAGGACGCGCAAGCCGCCCGCAACAAGCGCCTCCGCCAGTGGCCGCGCGGTCGCGGCGTCTTCGATGACGAGCACGGGAATGACCGCGCTGGTCTGCATGATATCGACGATCGTTGCGGTCATTGTGTGTGCTCCTGCGCATAGGCAGCCGCCGCGCCGAACAGGCCCGGTTGCGGATGGGTGATGAGTTTGACGGGGATCGCGGACATGCGGTTCTGGAACCGGCCCTTGGCAGCGAACCGCTCGGCAAAGCCGGAGCGGGTGAAATGCTCCTTCAACCGAAGCCCCAACCCGCCTGCGATGACGACGCCGTTCGCCCCATGCGCAAGCGCAAGGTCGCTCGCGACCGAACCCAAGCTCATGCAGAAACGGTCGACCGCGGTGACGGCAAGACTGTCCTCGCCCTGCAATGCCGCCGTCCAGATCGCCTTGTCGTCGAGCCGCGTGATCGAGCGATGCTCGATATCCGCAAGCGTCTCGTAGATCGCCACGATGCCGGGCCCCGAAACGATCCGCTCGGCTGAAACACGGGTGTAAGCCTTGCGCAGGCGCTTCACCATCGCGTCCTCCAACGCATCGAGCGGCGCGAAATCGATGTGCCCGCCTTCGGTTTCGATGACATGGTAGCGATCGTGCGTCCGCAGGACTTGCGCGACACCCAAGCCGGTGCCGGGGCCGCAGACCGTCAGGACGCCGGTTTGCGGAAACGGTACATCCGGCCCGCACAGGTGGAGGAAGTCGTTGTGATCGACTTGCGCCACCGCCTGGCCGACCGCGCCGAAATCGTTGATCAGGACGAACTCGTCGACCTTGAGCCGTTCCTTGATCAGCGGCGGGCGGATCACCCAGGGGTTGTTGGTGAGCTTGATCACATCGCCGCTGATCGGGGACGCGACAGCAATCGCTGCAGCACGCGGGAGCGGTTGCCCAAGCTTAGCGCCGAACGCCTCCCATGCGGTCTGGAACCCGCCATATTCAGCTGTCTTGAGCGTCGTGGGTTCGCCCAGCGAGACGACACGGCCTTCCGCAACCTCCGCCAGCGCGAAGCGGGCATGCGTGCCGCCGATATCTACTGCAACGACCTGCATTCCATTCCTCTCTCTTCATCGACGCCGGGCTCCTCGACAGGAGCACGACGCCGCGAGTTCGCTTGAAAACCACGCCCGCGCAACGCGAGCGCACGGTTACACCTGCTACCAGCCCATCCCGGTCAACAAAGGCGACGCGCCACGTTCGGCTTCGTTGGCATTCGAGCGGAACAGGCCGAACAATTCGCGGCCCATGCCGTCGATTTCGTTGGGCATCGTAACGGGCGTGCGCGCCGCCCACTCTGCCGGCTCGACCCGTGCGAACAACTCACCCGTCTCAGCGTCCAGCCGGATCACGTCGCCGTCGCGGACTCGGGATAGCGGACCATCCCCCAGCGCCTCAGGCGAGCAATGGATCGCGCAGGGCACTTTGCCGCTTGCGCCCGACATGCGCCCGTCGGTGACGAGCGCGACGCGGAACCCGCGGTTCTGCAACACCCCGAGCGGCGGGGTCAGCTTGTGGAGTTCGGGCATGCCGTTGGCACGCGGCCCCTGGAACCGCACGACCACAACGACGTCGCGGTCGAGTTCGCCTGCCTGGAACGCAGCCTGAACCGAAGCCTGATCGTGGAACACGCGTGCAGGCGCCTCGATCGTCCAGCGATCGCGCTCGACCGCGGACACCTTGATGCAGGCACGACCGAGATTGCCGGTCAGGATGCGGAAACCGCCCTCGGGCGCGAACGGTGCGGCAGGCGTCCGCAGGATCGTTTCGTCACCGCTGGGACCTGGATCGACCCAACTCAGATGATCGGCCTCGATAACCGGTTTGCGGCCATAGGCTTCGAGACTGTCCCCCGCGACGGTCATCAGATCGCCGTGAAGCATCCCCGCGGCAATCAATTCGCGGATCACGAATGGCATCCCGCCCGCGGCCTCGAACCCGTTCACATCCGCCGAGCCGTTGGGATACACGCGCGTGATCAGCGGAACGGCCTTGGACAGCCGATCGAAATCCTCCCAGTCGAGCACGATGCCCGCGCACGCGGCGATCGCGGGAAGGTGGAGCAGATGGTTGGTCGACCCACCGGTCGCGAGCAGTCCGATCGCCGCGTTGACGATCGCCTTCTCGTCGACGCAAAGCCCGAGCGGACGGTAATTGTCGCCATGCCATCCGTTGGCGGCAAGCCGGTGAACGGCCCCACGCGTCAGTTCCTGGCGAAGCTTGGTGCCTGGATTAACGAAAGCCGCGCCGGGCATGTGGAGGCCCATCACCTCCATCATCATCTGGTTCGAATTGGCGGTGCCGTAGAAGGTGCAGGTGCCCTTCGAGTGATACGCGCCGATCTCCGCTTCCAGCAGCGCGTCGCGCCCGACCTTGCCCTCGGCAAAAGCCTCACGGACCGCGGCCTTCTCTTTGTTGGGAAGTCCCGACGGCATCGGCCCCGCCGGGATCAGCACCATCGGTAGATGCCCGAAGCGCAGCGCGCCCATCAGCAGACCCGGAACGATCTTGTCGCAAATGCCGAGCAGGGCGGCACCTTCGAACATGCCGTGGCTCAGCGCGATCGCCGTCGACAGCGCGATCGTGTCGCGGCTGAACAGCGACAGCTCCATGCCGGGATACCCCTGCGTGACGCCATCGCACATCGCGGGCACGCCGCCCGCGACCTGCGCGGTCGCACCCGCTTCGCGTGCCCAGACCTTCATCTGTTCCGGATAGCGATAGTAAGGCGCGTGCGCGGACAACATGTCGTTATACGAGGTGACGATCCCGATGTTCATCGCTTTCCCGCCGGTTAGTGCGGGACGATCCTCCTCGGTGCCGGCATAGGCGTGCGCCGCATTGGCGCAGCCCATTGCCGGCCGCTCGATATGCGTATCGCGCGCCCGACCGATCAACCCGAGATAGGCTTCTCGCGTTGCCTTGGACCGGCTGATGACGCGATCGGTGACCGCGGCGATTTCGGGATGCAATGTCATGCGATCATTCCTTCTTCCGTTCGAGCCGAGCCATTCCCAGCACCGTCTGCTTGGGAAGCGCGCTGCGTCCCTGGCAGAAACGTGTCGACCATCTCGGCGCGAACGGAGCGGCGCATCATGCAGTCGCCCAGTGAATGTCGACGGGAAGCTCGGCGTCCGCCAGCACGCGACCGATCGGATAGGCCGACGACGGCCCTTGCTTGATTGCCTGTTCGATCACCGTCTTCTTGGCGTCGCCCGTCACCGCGATGATCAGCGCGCGCGCCGAGACGATCGCAGCCCGGCTGAGTGTGACGCGCGCAACGGGGGCTTCCGAGGGCAATGGATCAGGCATCACGCCGACCGCGCGACGCTCGTTCGGGCCGGACAGCGCCTCGTCGAAATCGGGGCCGGGGAAGATCGAGGCGGTATGCCCGTCCGCGCCGACGCCGAGCAGGCACAGGTCGAGCGGCCAGTGCAGATCCTGCATCAGCGCATCGGCCGAGCGGCCCGCGGCCTTGTAATCGGCGGTTGCGTTGGGAACGATCGGCATGACCCGCGCACCCTTGGGCAGGAAGGTCTTGGCGATCATCGTCACGTTCGACAGCGCGTCGCCCAGTGGCACGATCCGCTCGTCGGTCGGCACGATCGTCACGCGCTTCCAGTCGATCTTGGCCTTGGCAAGCCGTTCGTAGATCGGGATCGGCGTCTTGCCGCCCGACAAAGCGATTACCGCCGCGCCGCGTGCATCGATTGCGGCATCGATGATGAAGCCGATGTCGCCCGCGACGGCATCCGCCATCTCGTCGGCATCTTCATAATCCCACCATTCGATTTCTTCGCTCATCATCATTCTCCGTTGGGTGCTCCTGCAGATCCAGGGCCCAAATTGCGGGGGCAGCGTTGGCGTGCCCCTGGATCCCCACGGTCGCGGGAATACGAATCTAGTTCAATCGTCCTGCCACGTCACGCCGCCGCGCTCGGTCAGCGCGACCGCGGCGCTCGGGCCCCAGCTACCCGAGGGGTAGCTCTTGGGCTTCATGTCGTTGGCGACCCAGCCCTCGCGGATCGCATCGATCCAGGTCCATTGGGCCTCTACCTCGTCGCGGCGAACGAACAACGTCTGGTCACCCTCGATCAGATCGAGCAGCAGGCGTTCGTAGGCGATGCGCCGACGCGACCCTGCAAACTCGGCATCGAGGCTGAGGTTCAGCGGAACCTCGCGCAGCCGGATACCGTCGCGGTCGAGGCCCGGTTCCTTCGCCATCACCAGCAGCTGGACATATTCCTCGGGCTGCAAGCGAATGATCAGGACGTTGGGCTGCAACAGACCGCCACGGTTCGAAAACATCGAGTGCGGAACCGGCTTGAACTGGATCGCGATCTCGCTGCGCCGGGTCGGCATCCGCTTGCCGGTGCGCAGGTAGAAGGGCACGCCCTGCCAGCGCCAATTGTCGACATGCGCCTTGATCGCGACATAGGTCTCGGTCGTGGACGGCTTTTCGAGCTCGTCGACATAGCCTTTGACGATCTCGCCGCCGCTTGCGCCTGCGGCATATTGGCCGGTGACCGTGTCCCGCGGCGCGTCTTCGGGCTTGATCGTGCGGAGCGACCGGAACACCTTCGCCTTTTCGTCACGGATGGCGTTGCCGTCGAAGCGGGCAGGGGGTTCCATCGCGACGAGCGCGAGCAGCTGCAGCATGTGGTTGGCGACCATGTCGCGCAAAGCCCCCGCGCCATCGTAATAGGCGGCACGCTCTTCGAGCCCGACCGTCTCGGAGATGGTGATCTGGACGTTGTCGATCCCGCGCGCATTCCACACCGGCTCGAAGAACGAATTGCCGAAACGCAGCGCCAGGATGTTCTGGACGGTTTCCTTGCCGAGATAATGGTCGATCCGGAACGTGCGTTCCTCGGAGAAAGCGGTCGCGACGGTGTCGTTGATCTCGCGGCTGGATGCCAGATCGTAGCCGAGCGGCTTTTCCAGCCCGATGCGGACGGTATCGCCCGCAAGACCAGCCGAATCGAGCCCGCGGATCACTGCCTCGAACAACGACGGCGCGGTCGACAGGAAGATTGCCAGGCCGCCCGACACGTCGCCGACCTTTTCGGCCAGCTGCTTGTAATGGTCGAGATCGGTCGCATCGAGCGACTGATAGCCAAGCCGTTCGAGAAAGCTCGATACTGCTTTCTCGTCGATCCGGTCCTTGGGGACGAACTTGTCCAGCGCGGCCTTGGTAAACGCGCGGTAGCTGTCGTCATCGTTGTCGGCGCGCGCCGTGCCGGTGATCGTCAGGCCGTCGGGCAACAGGCCATCGGCATGAAGGCCGTATAGCGACGGCAGCAGCATGCGTTGTGCAAGGTCGCCGGTGGCGCCGAACAAAAGGAGTTTACCGACGGGCTTGCGGGGTGCCATGCGACTTGAACCTCCTTGGGGGGAAGGGGGTCACCTAAGCCGCGAAGTCCGTCCCGCCAAGATGAAACCGGAAAACAATTCGGGTTCGGATCGTATCAGCGGATCAATCCGGCGAGCGGATCGAACCCGGCCATCACGTTCAGATTCTGCACCGCGGCACCCGCAGCACCCTTGCCGAGATTGTCGAGCGTCGCGATCAGCCGGACCTGCCCGGCCTCCGCATTGCCGCATACCCGAAGCGTCAGCCGATCGGTGCCGGCGTCATCCTCGATCTGCACGACCGACGCATCGCCGTCGGCGACCCGGATCAGGCTGTCGGTGCCATAGGCCTCGCGCAGCGCCGCCTCGCACGCCTGGAGCGACGGACGACGCTTGAACATGGCGAGCGGCAACGGGACTTCGACGATCATCCCGCGATAGGTATTCGCCACGGACGGCATGAAGATTGGCGGATGTTCGAGGCGCGCGTGCTTCTGCATCTCGGGCACATGCTTGTGCGCCAGCCCGAGGGCATAAGCGCGCGCCGCCGGGGGCGGGTTGGGCCCCTCATATTCGGCGATCATCGACTTGCCGCCGCCCGAATAGCCCGACACGGCATTGACCGAGATGGGCCAGTCGACCGGAACCAGTCCGGCGCGGACCAGCGGGCGGACCAGCGCGAGGAAGCCGGTCGGATAGCATCCGGGATTGGTAACGCGCTTCGATTCGGCGATCAGCGCGGTCTGGCTGCGTTCGAGTTCGGGAAAGCCGTAACTCCAGCCGTCCGCGGTACGATGCGCTGTCGACGCATCGATCACGCGCGTCCGGTCGTTGGCGATCAACGCGACGGCTTCGCGCGCCGCGTCGTCCGGTAAACACAGAATGACGAAATCGCTGTCGTTGAGTGCTGCGCGTCGTGCTTCAGGGTCCTTGCGAACCGCTGCATCCAGCGTCACCAGGACAACATCGTCCCGTCCGGCGAGGCGCTCGCGGATTTCAAGGCCCGTCGTTCCCGCGGCCCCATCGATGAAAACGCTCACGCTCATGTCGTCGGCCACGATAGCGCGCGTGTGTCGAGATAGCCAACGCGATCGAGCGCAGGGGCACGGCCCCACGCCCGACCGGCGACGAACTCGAAAACTTCGAAGACCGTGCCGCGTGGCAGTTCCGCCACGACGGCCGAATCGGCTTCAGGCGCCTGTCGCAAGTCCGTCTGCGTGATCAGTACGCGGGAGACGGCCGCGGCATAATGCGGCGCGAACACACGGTCGGCCAGACGGATGTCGGCAAGATCGCACCGCACCGCAAAGCGCAGCGGATCCAGCGCAACCGACTGGCCAAGCAGGGCAAAACTCTTACGCGGTAGCGCGGCGGGCGACGGGTTGCGGTGTGCCGCCGCCGATGAACTGGCCGAAATCTTCAAGAAACCCTGCCCCTTCGGAGGTACGTGCGACGAAGATATTACGCTTGTCGTTATCGTCGCGTTGACGGCGCAGATAGCCCAGGGTGCCAAGTCTGTTCAAGGCGCGTGTCACCACGGGCTTGGAGACATTGAGCATCCCGGCCAAACCACGGACCGTATGCGGTCCCGGTTTCAGGTAAACCACGAGCAACAGGGCCATTTGCCGATTGGTCAGGTCGGGTTCGCCCGACCGCACATAATCGACGAGCGCCTGCATCCACTCACCAAGAGAGTTATCGCTTTGAACTGCCACGGCCAAACACCCGCAAATTACTCGGCAACCCCCGCCAATCGGGGACATTCCAGATCATCCAAACGCCTTGCCAAGCGCTAGGTTTCAGTTCGATGGCGAAATGTCGCCGATCTGACGCCGACGGGATCACGGTTAACGGGCGCAGCCTTATGGCGATCGGCGTGCGGCGCTTTCGCCAGAATGCGGGTGTCACCGGCATCCCGTCCGCCGTGGTTGATCGGATCGGCGTCCTCGCCTATGTGCCCCCCAACGCAGTCGTCCAACACACTCGCCCAATACACCCGCCACCTGGTGGTCAAGGATCAGCCCGCAACATGTTTCTGTTCCAGTTTCTCCTCGTCGTCCATTTCTGCGTCGCTGCGGCGCTGGTGTCGGTCATTCTGGTGCAGAAGTCCGAAGGTGGCGGTCTGGGCATGGGCGGATCGCCGTCGGGGCTGATGTCGGCACGCGGTGCTGCGGACTTTCTGACGCGCGCGACGTCGACGCTGGGGGCGGTGTTCATCGCGCTCAGCATTCTGCTCGCGGTGCTGGCAGCGCAAAACCGCGTCGCCAAGGTCGATCCGACGCTCGCAACCGGCGCAGCAACGGCCCCGGCACCGATCGCGCCGCCGGTTCAGACCGACCCTAACAATCCGTTCGCAAGCGGCGCGCGCAGCGCGATCGAGCCGACCGGTAACACGGCGGTTCCCGCCAATGGTGCGGCACCGACCGCACCATAAGCCGCAAGCCGGCCCGACGTTTATACGGGCCGACTTCGCATCTCCTTTCAACTTTCCCGGAGTCGCGCGCTTGTCGCGCCACCCTGGATGACGCTAGGCCTTTGCTCCCATGGCGCGGTTCATTTTCATCACCGGCGGCGTGGTCTCCTCGCTCGGCAAGGGTCTTATGGCAGCGAGCCTCGCGGCATTGCTCCAGGCCCGTGGCTATCGCGTGCGGATCCGCAAGTTTGATCCTTATCTCAACGTCGATCCGGGCACGATGTCGCCGTATCAGCACGGCGAAGTCTATGTGACCGATGATGGCGCGGAGACCGATCTCGATCTCGGCCATTACGAGCGCTTTACCGGCGTACCCTCGCGGCAGAGCGACAACATCACGTCGGGCCGGATCTATCAGCAGATCATCGCCCGCGAACGCCGTGGGGATTATCTCGGCGCGACGGTGCAGGTCATTCCGCACGTCACCGACGCGATCAAGGAGTTCGCGCAGGCCGAGACGGACGATCTCGATTTCGTGCTGTGCGAGATTGGCGGGACGGTGGGGGACATCGAGTCGCTGCCGTTCATCGAGGCGATCCGACAGCTGCGCAACGATCTCGGTCGCGGCAACTCGGTCAGCATCCACGTGACGCTCGTACCCTATATCGCCGCTGCGGGTGAGTTGAAGACCAAGCCGACCCAGCATTCGGTCCGCGAGCTTGCCGCCCTTGGTGTGCAGCCCGACGTGCTGGTGTGTCGCTGCGAGCAACCGCTCCCCGAGAGCGACCGCGCCAAGATCGCCTTGTTCTGCAACGTTCCCAAGTCCGCGGTCATCCCCGCGCTCGATGCGAAGAGCATCTACGCGGTCCCGGTCCAGTATCACAACGAGGGGCTCGACGACGCGGTCCTGAACGCGTTCGGCATCATGCCCGGTAGCGCGCCCGACCTGTCGCGCTGGACCAATATCATGGACCGGCTGACCAACCCTGAGGGCGAAGTCACGATCGGCGTGGTCGGCAAATACGTCGGCCTACAGGATGCGTACAAGTCGCTCAACGAAGCGCTCGTCCACGGCGGCATCGCGAACAAGGTCAAGGTCAACGTCGAGTGGATCGACGCCGAATTGTTCGAGGCGAATGACGCCGACATTGCTGCACGGCTCGAGCCAATGCACGCGATCCTAGTTCCCGGTGCATTCGGCGAGCGTGGCGCGGAGGGCAAGATCGCCAGCGTCCGCTTCGCGCGGGAACGCGATATCCCCTATTTCGGCATTTGCTTCGGCATGCAGATGGCCTGCGTCGAAGGCGCGCGCGATCTCGCAGGGATCGCTGACGCCAGTTCGACCGAATTCGGCCCGACCGACGAACCCGTCGTCGGCATGATCACCGAATGGATGAACGCAGGCGGTCTCGAGAAGCGCGAAGCTGGCGGTGATCTCGGTGGGACGATGCGGCTCGGGGCCTATCCCGCGAAGCTCGACGGCAATTCCGTCGTATCGACGATCTATGGCGGCAGCGATATCTCGGAACGCCATCGCCATCGCTACGAGGTCAATACCGCGTATCGCGAGCGGCTCGAGCAGGGCGGGCTGGTGTTCAGCGGCATGTCGCCCGACGGAATGCTTCCGGAAATCGTCGAGCGGCCGGATCATCCGTGGTTCGTCGGCGTGCAGTTCCACCCCGAGCTCAAGAGCAAGCCGTTCGATCCGCACCCGCTGTTCGCGAGCTTCATTGCAGCGGCGGTACGTCAGTCGCGTTTGGTTTGATCCGCCCGCTGTCGGGCACCAATATGAAATAAAAGGTGGCGGACCCTCTGGCGTCTTCGGCCGAGCCCCAATAGGTCTCGGGCGGGGACTATAAAAGGGGGGGCGTTTGCGTTCAGTACTTTGGGCCAGTGGTGTGGCCGTAGCTTTGGCGTCGCCGGCGCTTGTCCAAGCGAACGACGTGCCGCTGTATCAGCCGTCGCCCGCCTGGGTGGCCGTGGCGCCGCTGCCCGATCCCGGCAAGCTTGGCCCAGACACGCCGCCGACGCTCATTCTCGACCTGCAGCAGCGGGCCGAGAACGGACGGTTGTGGGCTTATTTCGACAGTGCGACCCGGATCACGACACCCGAGATGCTCGCGCAGGCGACGTCGATCACCTTGCCGTGGATGCCCGACAAGGGGGATCTCATCGTCCACGAACTCTCGATCCAGCGGGATGGCGCGCGGATCGATCTCCTCGCCAAGGGGCAGAAGTTCACGGTGTTGCGCCGCGAGCAGGGGCTCGAACAGCGCGAACTGACCGGCATTCTCAGTGCGACGATCGCGGTCGAGGGGCTGCAGGTCGGCGATGTGCTGCGGCTGCGCGGATCCACGACCGCGACAGATGCGGCGCTCGGCGGACGCGTCCAGACGTTGATGCCGGTCCTGGCTGCGCCGATGCGGCTTGCATTCGGGCAGGTACGGTTTTCGTGGCCAACGGCAACGCCGCCGAAGTGGAAGCTGCTCGCCACCGGGACCGTACCGGCACCGGTCCGAAACGGAGCCTATAGCGAAGTGACGCTCCCGCTGCCGTTGCCGAAACAGCCCGACATGCCCGGTGATTCGCCGGTCCGCTACCGCCATCCGCCGCTGTTCGAACTCGCCACGTTCAAGGACTGGGCGGACGTCTCGCAGGTCATGGCCCCGTTATACGCAACGACTGCCCTTGGTGATCCGACCGATCCGATTGCGGTCGAGGTCGCGCGGATCATGCGGGCGGATCAGACCAGTATCGGCCGCGCTGCGCTCGCGCTCGAGCTGGTCCAGCAGAAGATCCGATATCTGGCGGTCGGGATGGACGGCGGCAATTACGTGCCGCAGGCGGCAGCACGGACCTGGACTGTCCGCTACGGTGATTGCAAGGCGAAGACCTTGCTGCTTCTCACCTTGTTGCACGCCATGAAGATCGAGGCGGAACCGGTCCTCGCCAACGTCGGCCTGGGCGACCTGTTGCCGGAACGGTTGCCCAGCGCGATCGCGTTCAACCACGTCCTGGTTCGCGCGACCATCGACGGGCAGGCGCTGTGGCTGGACGGCACCGGCAGTGGGGCGCGACTTGCCGACATCCACGACACGCCGGCGCTTCGCTACGTCTTGCCGGTGCGGGCGGCGGGCGCGGCACTGATGCCGATCGAGACCCACGCCAACGCCCGGCCCGTTACCGATCTCAGCATCGACGTCGATGAATCCGCGAGCGTCGATCTCCCCAGCGTCGTCACGGTCGTGGCGGTAGTGCACGGTCCGGCGGCCACGGCCATGACGCTGGCGAAAAGCCAGTTGGACGCAAAACAGCAACGCGAAGCGGTTGCGCAGTATTTCAACGGGTTTCTCGGCGAGGGGCAGTTCGTCGACACGTCGATCACGCCGGATCCGGTGTTCGGCGACGTCACGCTCCGTGCGCGGGGCGTCGTCACGACGCCGTGGACCACCGAGGACCGACGGCTCAAGCGCAGTCTGGCACGCGCGCTCGACAGCATCAGTTTCGATCCAGATCGCAGCAAGGTGAGCTGGGGGACGATCCCGGTGATGACCCCCGATCCGTACGGCATGCGGTTCCGGTTGCGCCTGCATCTGCCCGACCAGGGACGCGGCTTCACGCTGGAGGGCGACCCCGAGATGAAGGGGGAAGTCGGCGGCTATGGCGTGACGCGCACGATGAAGCTGGACGGTGCCGTCCTGACGATGGACGAGCGGATCGACAGCACGGGGGCCGAGATCCCCGTTCCCCGCCTTCCGCAAGAACGCGACGCCGTGACGACCGCCAAATCCCGCGCGCCGCGGCTCGTCGCGCCTGCGGCGACCGCACGACGGTGGGACCTCGACGGCAAGGATCCTGCGGGATCGTCGCAGATCGCGGCGATCGACACGATCTTCGCCAAGGCGATCGCGGATGATCCGGAGGAGGTTGCCGGCTACACCAGTCGCGCCTCGTTCCGTGCCGGTGTCGCCAATCGCACGGGGGCGGTAGCCGACCTGACGAAAGCGATCGCGATCGCGCCCTCGGTCGATCTGTATCTCAAACGCTCCGCCATCCGGTACGGGATCGGCGACATCCCCGCCGCGCTGAGTGATGCCGAAGCCGCGCGTGCGCTCGACCCGTCGTCCGAACAGGCGATTTCGGCGATTGCTTCGTACAAGGCGGAGCAGGGCGATCTGGCGAGCGGGATCGCGCTGATGGATCAGCGCATCGCGCTGGGGGGCAATTTGCGGTCGACATTCCGGACCGCAAAGGCGGGTTTGGTCGGCGAATATGGCGACCCCGCCGAAGCGATCAAACAATTCGACGCGCTGATCACGGAGAAGCCCGGCTCCCCCGATCTGATGAACGCCCGATGCTGGACCAAGGGCACGCGGAACGTCATGATCGGCACTGCGCTCAAGGACTGCACGGCGTCGATCGAACTCAGCACGGACACGACTGCGGCGCTGGACAGTCGGGCGATGGTCTGGTTCAGGCTCGGGCGGTATGACGAGGCGCTGGCGGACCTTGATGCCGTTCTGGCCGCGGCACCCAACCAGTCCGCGAGCCGCTTCATGCGCGGGATCGTGCTGCAACGGCTCGACCGAACGGCGGAAGCGGCAACGGAACTCAGGACCGCCCGGAAGACCGAGCCCGGGATTGACCGTCACTATGCGCGCTACGGCATCGTAGCGAAGTGATCGCAACGGCACCCGGGCGGTCGCCCGGGTGCCGACACGGATTAGGCCGCCTGGGCGTCATCCGTTTGCTCGACCGCAACCAGCGGCGCGCCGGTCTTGATCGCGATCGTCTTGGGCTTCATCGCCTCGGGGACTTCGCGGACCAGGTCGATCACGAGCAGGCCGTCATTCAGCCGCGCGTCCTCGACCCGCACGAAATCGGCGAGTTCGAAGCGACGCTCGAAGCTGCGGTTGGCGATGCCAAGATGGAGGAACGACGCGGATGCACTGTCCTTGTCGTCCTTGCGTCCGCGAACTTGCAACAGGTTCTGCTGCGCGGTGATCTCGATGTCATCGCGCCCGAAGCCGGCGACGGCGATCGTGATGCGGTACCGGTCGGTATCGAGCCGCTCAAGGTTGAACGGCGGATAATTATCCGCGCTCGATTGCCGCGAGTTGGCCTCGAGCATGTCGAACAGACGGTCGAAGCCGACGGTCGAGCGGCGGTATGGGGTTAGATCGAACTGACGCATGATGGTCTCCTTCAAAAGCGAGGTACATCGTTGGTATGCAAGCCCGGTCCACTGCTGTGCGACCTGGCCCGGTGCGGCCCATTACGGCACCGCACGCCGTAGATTTGGGTTTGCGCAAAACCGGTTCAAGAGGGGCGTCGAGCGATTTTCAAACCGGCTAAAGCCAGCCTTTCGCCGTCCAAAGAACAATACGGCGTGAAAGTCCCCTCGAATGATAGGCATTATGCCCCGTCTCGGGAAAACCCGAAAAGGGGATCATTATGTTTGCGCACCTTCCGCTCGTCCTGCTCGTGCAAGCCGCGACTGCCGCCCAGCTTCCCCCGAGCGAACCGGTCGCACCCGCGGCGACGGACCAGTCCGAAGGGCGTCTCGGCACGGCACAGCAAGGCGGCGGGGATATCGTCGTGACCGCGCGGCGGCGGTCCGAGACGATCCAATCGGTTCCGATCGCCATGTCGGTCATTGGTGGCACCGCGCTGGCTGAAACGGGCACGTACAACGTCAATCGACTGACGCAGCTACAGCCCAGCTTGCAATTCTATTCGACCAACCCGCGCAATTCGGCGGCGAACATCCGCGGGCTCGGCGCACCGTTTGGGCTGACCAACGACGGGATCGAACAGGGCGTCGGCATCTACGTCGATCAAGTCTATTACAGCCGGATCGCCTCGGCGACGTTCGACTTCACCGACACCGAGCGGATCGAGGTGCTGCGCGGGCCGCAGGGGACGCTGTACGGCAAGAACACGACCGCCGGCGCGATCAACATCACGACGCGCAAGCCGAGTTTCTCGCCCGAAGCGCGCGTTGAGGTGTCGGGGGGCAATTACGACTTCTTTCAGGGCAAGGCGTCGGTGTCCGGTCCGCTGATCGATGACAAGCTTGCGATCCGGCTGTCGACCTCGATCACGTCGCGGCGGGGTACGATCTACAATGTGCGCAACGATAAATATCTGAACAGCCAGGACAACACCGGCTTCCGTGGCCAATTGCTGTGGAAGCCGACCGATACGCTCGATCTGACGCTGTACGGCGATTACGCACGCCAGAACCCGCAGTGCTGCGTCCAATATTATGTCCGCACCGGCGCGACCCAGCGGCCGCTCAACCGGCAATATGCGGCGCTGGCGGCAGCGCAGGGCTATGCGGTGCCATCGACCAATGCGTTCGATCGCGTGACCGACGTGGATACACCGCTCCGTGCCAAACAGTCGCTTGGCGGGGCATCGCTGGTTGCCAACCTGGATCTTGGCGCGGCGACGCTGACCTCGGTCTCGGCCTGGCGGTTCTGGGACTGGGATCCGTCGAACGATCGCGACTTCATCGGTCTGCCCGTCACCAGTGCGTCGAACAATCCGTCGCAACAGGAACAATATAGCCAGGAACTGCGGATTGCCTCGAACGGCAATCGCAAGATCGACTATGTGCTCGGGGCATTCTACTTCTACCAGACGATTGATACCCAAGGGCTTCAGATCCAGGGGTCGGCCGCGAGCCGGTTCCTGCTCAATCCCGGTGCCAGTGTGCGACCCGGGGCCAGCGGGTGCGCGACGCCGACGACGAACGCGTGCAACCCTGCGATCCTGAACGGTCTGACCGCGCGCAACACGATCGGCTTCACCAACACCAGCGTCGCGGCGTTCGGCAAGGCGACATGGCACGTGAGCGATGCCTTTTCGATCGCGCCGGGGCTGCGGGTGAATTACGACAAGAAGAACGGGTCGTATGTCTCTGTCGTCACGACGGGAACGGGCAGCACGACGCTCAACGCCGACCAGCGCGGCGTGCTGGCACCACAGACCTATACGCCGCGGTTCGACAAGTGGAACGTGTCGGGGGACATCACCGCCGCTTATACGGTGACCCGCGACATCCACGCCTATGCGACATATGCGCGCAGCTATAAATCGGGCGGGATCAATCTGTCGGGCCTGCCGCTCGATGGTGCGAACAATCCGATCCTGTCGGCGGCGACGGTCAAGCCCGAGAAGGTCAATCACTTCGAACTGGGGCTGAAGACGCAGTTCCTCGATCGTCGCGCGACCGTCAACATCGCGGGCTTCTGGACCGAGATCGAGGATTACCAGGCGACCGTCACCAATGGTCAGCTCGGCGTGCTGCGTGGGTATCTGGCGAATGCGGGCAAGGTGCGGACGCGCGGGATCGAGGTGGACTCGGCGTTCCGCCCGACGTCGCGGCTCAACGTCTATGCCAATGGCGCGTTCACCGATGCGCGCTACGTCCGGTTCGTCGATGCGCCGTGCCCGCCCGAGCTGTCGGGCGGGACGACCGTGGCGGCGGGGCAGACCCCGGCTGCCCCCGGCGTATCCGGTCTGAGCCCGGCGAGCTGCAACGTCTCGGGGCAATGGCTTCCGGGCGTGTCGAAATGGGCTTTCTCGTACGGCGCGGAATATGACGTTCCGGTGCAGATCGGCCGCGTCGCGGGGCAGGTCTATGTCGGTTATGACGGCAGCTATCGCTCGAAATTCTCGTCCAACCCGTCGCGCTCGGCGTACACCGACATCAACGGCTATGCGCTGAGCAACTTCCGTCTGGGGTTCAAGGCGCGCGACGATTTCAACCTGTTCGGCTGGGTCCGCAACGCGTTCGACCAGAACTATTACGAAGTGCTGGCGACGCAATCGGGGAGCACCGGACTGGTCGTCGGGCAACCGGGCGACCCGCGGACTTATGGGGTGACGCTCAGCAAGTCGTTCTGAAGTTCGGGGGCGGGGGTCTCTGCGAGGCTCAGCCCACCCCAACCCCTCCCCTGAAGGGGAGGGGCTTTCTAGGGGAACGCTCTTCTCTAGCCCCTCCCCTTCAGGGGAGGGGTTGGGGTGGGGAAGTACAGCAGAGACACCCCCCGCGAGAGCGCGAACCCGAAGAAGCAGGAAGAAACGCCGGTCGGCAAAGCCGCCGTCGGACGGGTCGCTGTGCGCCCGCCGTCCGGTCCGGGCGATCCACTGCGTGGACCGGCGCGCGGGCGCGCTTTCGCCCGGACATGCAAACGCCCGGGCCGTTGCCGACCCGGGCGCCTGCGTGACGATCGCTCGTCAGCCCCCAATTCGCCTTCGCAGCCAGCCCTTTGAGGCGGCGCTGAAAGCATCCCCGAACCACGGCCGTTGCCTGTGTGTCAGTGACAAAAGCGTTAGGTTTGTTACGGGGGCTTGTCACCGGGAATGTGGCCGCGGCGAACCGATTGCGGCTACGCTGTGGCGATTGCGCAACACGTAGCAACAGTTGCCAGCCCCGCACGTGCCGCCTAGAGCAAGCCACTTCAGCACCCCCGGGGGCGGGCAGACCGAACACTATGATCCTTTCCCGATACGAACGCATGATCGCCCGGCGCTATTTGCTCCCGGGCAAGGGCGAGGCGTTCATCTTCCTCGTTGCGGGCATCAGCCTGGTCGCGGTGATGCTCGGCGTCGCCGCGCTGGTGATCGTGATGAGCGTGATGAACGGCTTCCGCGCCGAGTTGTTCGACAAGATCGTCGGATTGAACGGCCATGCGGTCGTGCAGGGCTATGGCGGCCAGATGCCCGACTGGCGCCGCGTCGTCGGGCTCGCCGAGACGACCCCGGGCGTCACCAGCGCGACCCCGCTGATCGAGCAGCCGTTGATGACCACCTATAACGGCCGGGTCGAAGGCATATTGCTCCGCGGCATGCGCGGGGCGGACATTCGCACGAACAAGACGATCGGCAGCAAGGTCGTGATGGGGTCGCTCAACAGTCTGAAGCCCGGGAGCGGCACGATCGCGATCGGGTCGGGGCTCGCGGACTCGCTCGGCGCGGTGGTCGGCAGCCAGATTTCGCTGATCAGCCCGCAAGGCCAGTCGACCCCGTTCGGCACCGTCCCCCGGATCGTCAACTACACCGTCGGCGCGGTGTTCACGATCGGCGTGTACGACTTCGACAAGGCCTATGTCATCATGCCGCTCGAGGACGCACAGACGCTCTTGATGTTCGGGGACTCGGTCAACATCGTCGAGCTCCAGACCAACAACCCCGACAACATCGGCCCGATCCTCGCGCCCCTGGTCGACAAGATCGGGCGCAGCGGCGTCGTGCAGGACTGGCGTCAGATGAACGCGCAGCTGTTCGAGGCATTGGGCGTCGAGCGGGTCGCGATGTTCACGGTGCTGTCGATCATCATCCTCGTCGCCGTCTTCAACATCCTGTCCTCGCTGATCATGCTGGTCCGCGCCAAGACGCGCGACATCGCGATCCTGCGGACGATGGGGGCGAGCAGGGGGGCGATGATCCGCATCTTCATGGTCGTCGGCACGACGATCGGCGGATTGGGCGTCATCGCGGGGCTGATCCTCGGCTTCATCTTCCTGTGGTTCCGTCAGGATGTCGTCAACGCGGTGCAATGGGCGACCGGGCAGAATCTGTGGGACCCCTCAGTCCGCTTCCTGAGCGAACTTCCGTCCAAGACCGATCCGGTCGAGGTCACCGCCATCGCGCTCATGGCGCTCGTGTTCAGCTTCCTCGCAACGCTCTACCCCGCGCTCAAGGCGGCGAGCACCGATCCAGTCCAGGTCCTGCGCTATGAATGAACCGGTATTGGTCGTCACCGGCCTGTCGCGCAGCTTCGCGCAAGGCGGCGAGACGATCGAAGTGCTCCGCAGCGTCGACCTCACCGTCGGCGCGGGCGAGATCGTCGCGCTGCTCGGCCCCTCGGGGTCGGGCAAGTCGACGATGCTCCAGGCGGTCGGGCTGCTCGAGGGCGGGTTCGGCGGGTCGATCCGGATCGCGGGCGAGGAAGCCGCGCGGCTCAACGCCGACGGGCGGACTCGGGTGCGGCGCGACCAATTGGGCTTCGTCTATCAGTTCCACCATCTCCTCCCCGATTTCAACGCGACCGAGAATGTCGTCCTCCCCCAGATGATCCAGGACCGCCCGCGCGCCGAGGCGGACGCGCGCGCCGCGGCGCTGCTCACCGCGCTCGGGCTCGGGCATCGCCTGACGCACCGCCCCAACCAGCTTTCGGGCGGCGAGCAGCAGCGCGTCGCGGTCGCGCGCGCACTCGCCAACCGGCCCGCCTTGGTGCTCGCGGACGAACCGACCGGCAACCTCGACGAGGGCACCGCCGACATCGTGCTGGCGGAGTTCCTGCGGCTGGTGCGCGGCGAAGGCTCGGCGGCGCTGGTCGCCACCCACAACGAACGGATCGCGGCCAAGATGGACCGCATCGTCCGGCTCCACGAAGGACGGCTTGCATGACAGCCTGGACCGACCCGCCGACGCTGGTCGGCCAGCATGTCATCCTCCGCCCGACGGTCCTCGAGGACCGCGACGGCATCGTCGCGGCGGCGGCGGACGGGAAGATCAGCGAGCTGTTCTTCACCAACGTCTCGACGCTGACCGACCCGGACGCGTTCATGGCGGCGCTGTTCAGGGAACGCGACTATGGTCGTGCGATGCCGTTCACGGTGTGCGTGCCCGAGCCCACACCCCCGCCGTTCGCCCTGAGCGAAGTCGAAGGGCCAGGCACAGCGCAGGGACTTCGACTCCCGTCAGCCCGAACGGAGGGTGGGCAAGCCCCCCGCATCGTCGGCCTCACCCGCTACATGCGGATGAACGCCGCGCACCGTCGGCTCGAGATCGGCGGCACCTTCTACGCAAAGTCGGTCCAGCGCAGCGGGGTCAATACCGAGGCGAAGCTGCTCCTGCTCAAACACGCGTTCGAGGTGATGGACTGCAACGCGGTCCAGATCCGCACCGACTGGTTCAACAAGGCCTCGCAAAAGGCGATCGAGCGGCTCGGCGCGAAGCGCGACGGGGTGTTGCGCAATCATCAACTGATGGATGGCCGGATCCGCGATCTCGTGGTCTATTCGATCATCGCGAGCGAATGGGCGGGGGTCGAGCGCAACCTGCGCTTCCTGCTCGCGCGCAACGAAGGGAAGACGGCATGAACGCGATCACCGACCACATCGTGACGGGCGCGGACGGCCAGCCGGTCGATTTGTCGGCCTATGCCGGCAAGGTGCTGCTGATCGTCAACACCGCGTCCAAATGCGGCTTCACCCCGCAATATGCCGGGCTGGAGGCGCTCCAGCGCCGCTTCGCCGACAAGGGCTTCGCGGTGCTCGGCTTCCCGTGCAACCAGTTCGGCGCACAGGAACCCGGCGACGCCGAGGAGATCCGCAATTTCTGCTCGCTGACCTACGACGTCACCTTCCCGATGTTCGCCAAGGTCGACGTCAACGGCGCGAATGCCGACCCGCTGTTCACCGCGCTCAAGAAACAGGCGCCGGGGTTCCTCGGCACCGGGGGGATCAAGTGGAACTTCACCAAGTTCCTGGTGGATCGGGGCGGGCAGGTGGTGGAGCGCTATGCGCCGACGACCAAGCCTGAGGCGATTGAGGCGGATATTGCTCGGTTACTATAAGGGGCGCTTCCATGGTCAATGATTTGGCTGGTCAATGGAGCTTCAGAAGTTCCGAAGACCTCGCATTTACCGTTAGAGTTGATCTAGAAGATCGCGAGCAAGGCTGCACGGGTCGTGCCTACGTCTTTTATCCGGGATCGGATCTTCCAGGCTTACAGTTTAATTTGCAATTGCCCAAAGAGGCTCCCTTCAGGGCCGAGTTAACAACGATATATCTATACCCCAGCGGCGGGGCCATGACCTATTCAGAGCGTTTGGAGACCGACAAATCTGTTGTCGAAAGATACGGACAATCTCTACCTGAGCAAATTAATGCAAAGTTCTCCGTCGTGAACGATGAACTAGAAATTGTTTGGTCATCTCAGGATGGACGTGGCGGGTCGATTACGCTGAAGAAGTCCGATACCAAGTCTAGTTCCATTCTAGTTCCGCGGGTAGATATAAGATCGTGGGAACAATTCCGACAATGGTCAGTAAACCAAAAGCCTCGTAATTATATATTCCGCGGACAATGAAAACCAAGTAAGCTAGTGACGTCTTTTCACCGGAGTTGGAGAAGCGATATAGGTTTATGGATATCGGACGATGTATCTCGACTTTTTGGTGCTGTTGCTGAGCGACTAACATACCCACTCCAGATCGGGAACATGCATCATAATTCTGCGATATGGAGTATAATGCAGCATCACGGCTATCCTACACCTCTGTTGGATTGGTCGATGTCTCCATTTGTTGCAGCTTACTTTGCCTTCAAAGACGCGGATAACGATGGCAGTGCACCACGTATTTTTATCTTCGATCAAATGGCATGGAATAAGCGCTACGGACGAGATAACTTGATTGTCGATTGTGCACCGGACCAGCTCGTTGTGATAGAAAGTATGGGTGCCTCAAATCCACGTCATACTCCACAACAGGCGATTTCCACGGTGACCAATGTTGCTGACGTGGAGGAGTTAATTCGACGGCGAGAGAAGGATGATAATGATCAGTATTTGACAGTATGCGATTTACCCGCCGACAGCAGGCCGCAAATAATGCGGGAGCTAGAACTAATGGGTATTACATACGGCTCGTTATTTCCCGGGCTAGATGGAATATGCCGAGACATGCGCGATAGGTTGTTTTAATAAAAGTTCAGTTATGTCTATATTTGAATAAGTTTCCACGGTTCTTATTTTAACAGAATATCGTTTGCTTACGGTTATTACCGCATCCCCCCAAAATTCCCCACACCCCAGCTTTCCAGAATCGCCCCCACGGCGCATAAGCCCCCCATGTCTCATGCTGGCTTCGTGCCCCTCCGTATCTTCTCGTCCTACACCATGCTCGACGGCGCGATCGAGCCCAAGGCGATTGCCAAACACGCGCAGCAGCTCGGTTTTCCCGCCGCCGCGCTGACCGATCGCAACGGGCTCTACGCCGCGATGGCCTTTTCCGACGCGGCGATGGCCGCGGGGGTCCAGCCGGTGATCGGGACGATGCTCGGGCTGTGCCGCCCCGACATGCCCGAGACCGCGACCCCGGTGATCGACTGGATCGCGCTCTATGCGCAGGACAAGACGGGCTATGACAATCTGTGCAAGCTTGTCTCGCGCGCGCATCTCGATCGTCCGCTCGAACTTGCCGCGCATGTCGATTTCGACGCGCTGGCGGCGTGTTCGGACGGGCTGATCGCGCTCACCGCGGGGCGCGAGGGCGGGCTCGCGCGGCTGTTCGCGGAGGACCAGCCGGACCGCGCGTTCGCTTATGCCGACCGGTTGCAGGCGCTGTTCCCCGACCGGCTGTATATCGAGCTCACCCGCCGCTCGTGCGAGATCGAGGGCAAGGCCGAGAGCGCGCTGATCGACCTCGCCTATGACCGGAACCTGCCGCTGGTCGCGACCAACCCGTGCTGTTTCGCGGAAGAGGATTTCAGCGAGGCGCATGACGCGATGCTGTGCATCGCCAACTCGACCTATGTCGCAAGCGACGACCGCCCGCGCAGCTCGCCCGATGCGTGGATGAAGCCCGCCAAGGAAATGAAGGCGCTGTTCGCCGATCTCCCCGAGGCGATCGCCAACACGATGATCGTCGCGCAACGCTGCGGCGTGGCCGCGCCCAAGCGCAAGCCGATCCTGCCGAGCCTGGCGGGCGACCGCGAGGCGGAGGCCGAGAAGCTGCGCGTGGATGCGCGTGCTGGACTGGAACGGCGGCTGGACCGGATTGCGGCGTTGTCCGCCTTATCCCCCTCCCGCTTGCGGGAGGGGCTAGGGGAGGGGCTTGCCGCCGGTGCAGCCCCCGCCGAAAGCTCAAGCCCTCCCCCGACCCCTCCCGCAAGCGGGAGGGGAGATACAGACTGGCGCACCCCCTACCGCGAGCGCCTCGAATTCGAGCTCGACGTCATCATCCAGATGGGGTTCCCCGGCTACTTCCTGATCGTCGCAGACTTCATCAAATGGGCGAAGGATCACGACATCCCCGTCGGTCCGGGCCGTGGTTCGGGCGCGGGCTCGGTCGTCGCCTGGGCGCTGACGATCACCGATCTCGATCCGATGAAATTGGGGCTGCTGTTCGAACGCTTCCTCAACCCGGAACGCGTGTCGATGCCCGATTTCGATATCGATTTCTGCGAAACCCGTCGCGGCGAGGTAATCCGTTACGTCCAGCAGAAATACGGCCGGGATCAGGTCGCGCAGATCATCACCTTCGGGAAACTGAAGGCACGCGCGGTGTTGAAGGACACCGGGCGCGTGCTCCAGATGGGCTATGGCCAGATCGACCGGCTGGCAAAGCTCGTCCCCAATCTCCCCGCTGACCCGTGGACGCTCCGCCGCGCGATCGACGGCGTGTCCGAGCTCCACAGCGAGTATAAGCAGGACGGCAACGTCCGCCATCTGCTCGATCTCGCGATGAAGCTCGAAGGGCTCCCGCGCCACAGCTCGACTCACGCGGCGGGCGTGGTGATCGGCGATCGTCCGCTCGCCGAGCTGGTGCCTTTGTACCGCGACCCGCGCTCGGACATGCCGGTCACGCAGTTCGACATGAAATATGTCGAGGGCGCGGGGCTGGTGAAGTTCGACTTCCTCGGGCTGAAGACGTTGTCGGTTTTGAAGAAGGCGATCGACCTGCTCGCCGAGCGCGGGGTCGTGCTCGATCTCGATGCGCTCGAATGGGATGACGAAGGCGTCTATAAACTGCTGCAAAAGGGTGACACAGTTGGCGTATTCCAGCTAGAATCGGAGGGAATGCGGCGCACTTTGTCTGCAGTTCGGCCGTCAAATTTCGGCGACATCATCGCGCTCGTCTCGCTGTATCGCCCGGGCCCGATGGACAACATCCCGATGTTCGGCAAGCGCAAGAACGGGTTGGAGCCGATCGTCTATCCGCACGCGCTGCTCGAGGGGATCCTGTCGGAGACCTACGGGATTTTCGTGTACCAGGAACAGGTTATGCAGGCCGCGCAGATCCTCGCGGGCTATTCGCTGGGGCAGGCGGATCTCTTGCGCCGCGCGATGGGCAAGAAGGTCAAGGCCGAGATGGACGCGCAGCGCGCCGGCTTCGTCGAGGGCTGCAAGGCGATCAACGGGATCGACAAGGCAAAAGCCAACGAACTGTTCGACTTGATCGACAAGTTCGCGGGCTACGGCTTCAACAAGTCGCACGCCGCGGCCTATGCGTTGCTGTCGTACCAGACGGCGTGGCTGAAGGCGCATCATCCGCACGAATTCTACGCCGCATCAATGTGTTTCGACATGACGCTCACGGACAAACTGAGCATTTTCGTGGACGATATGCGCCGTCTCGACGTCGCGTTGCTGCCGCCCGACATCAACCGCAGCGAGGCCGAGTTCACGGTTGAAGACACCGGCGACGGCCTCGGCGTCCGCTACGCTTTGGCCGCGCTGAAATCGGTCGGGGAGGGCGCGATGGAGAAGCTCGTGGCCGAGCGCGAGGCGAACGGCAAGTTCACCTCGATCGACGATCTCGCGCGCCGCGTCGACCCCCGCCTGATGAACAAGCGCCAGGTCGAGACGCTCGCCTCGGCGGGCGCGTTCGACTGCCTGGACGAGAACCGCGCCGGGCTACATGCTTGTGCGGAAACGATTTTAGCGACGGCCGCGCGGATCCACGACCAGAAGGTCAGCGGGCAGGGCGGCCTGTTCGGCACCGCCGACGCCGCCGAACCCCCGATCAAGCTCCCCCGCTCGGCGCACTGGTCGGTCGCGCAGCGGATGGACCAGGAGAAGGATGCATTCGGCTTCTACCTCTCCGCCCACCCCGTCGACCGCCACGGCCACCTCGCCAAGATGCACGGCGCCCGCAGCTTCGCTGCGCTGGGTGAGCTATCTATCCCCGACGACGGGACGCGCGCAGGTGCAACGATGGCCGCTTTAGTCGAGGACGCGCGCTGGCGCACCTCGGCGCGGGGCAAGCGGTATCTGATGGCAACCTGTTCAGATCCCTCGGGCCAGTTCATCGCCACCTGCTTCGACGACGGTGTCGCGGCAGACCTGGAGGAAGCCGCGCGCAACAACGGCTGCGGGCTGCTGACGGTTGAACTCGACCGCCGTCCGGGCGAGGAAACCCCGCGCGTCTCGATCAAGCGGATCCAGCCGTTCGAGCAACTCGCCAACAGCGCGCGCTTCGCGCTCGAACTGAGCGTGGCGAGTCCCGCCGGCATGGCGGCGCTCGCGGACCTGCTCCAGCACGTGCGCGGTGCGCGCGGCGAAATCTGGGCGACGGTGCCGGTTGCGGATGGCGGGCACGCGCGCGTCCTGCTCGGCCGCGACTTTTTGCTCGACGGCGAGCTTGCCGAGCGGATCGAAGCCTTGCAGGATGTCGGCAACGTGGAGCTCAAGACCGCCGAAGCGCGGCTGGCTCTGGTGGGGTGACGGTCGCCCCATCGTAAGCATGGGGAGAGACGATGCTTGGCGGAATGCAGGATTTCGAATTGCGCGTGCCGCGGCTGCTCGATCACGCCGCGCGCGAGCATGGCGCACGCGAGATCGTGTCCTATTGGGCGGACGGCAGCGAGACGCGGACCGACTGGTCAAGTATCGCACGCGATGCGCGTAAACTGGCGCAAGCGCTTGAAAGGCTTGCGATAAAGCTTGGGGATCGGGTTGCGACGCTGGCGATGAACCATGCGCACCATCTGGTCGCGTGGTACGGCGTGATTGGCATGGGTGGCGTGGTGCACACCATCAACCCCCGGTTGTTCGACGAGCAACTCGTCTTCATCGCCAACCATGCCGAAGACCGCGTGCTGTTCTACGACCGGCAATTCCAGCCGATTGTCGACCGTTTAAAGGCGCAATGGGCCTCGATCGAACACTATGTGTGCATGGATGACGGCGCATTCGACACCCTTTTAGCAGACGAGGACGGCGCATACCAATGGGTCGAGGGGCCCGAACGCGACCCCTGCATGCTGTGCTATACCAGCGGAACGACCGGAAACCCGAAGGGCGTGCTGTACGAGCATCGGTCGACCGTGATCCACGCAATGGCCGAAGTCGCACCCTGGGTGTTCGACCTGTCATCGACCTCGGTGGTGCTGCCGGTGGTGCCGATGTTCCACGCCGCCTCTTGGGGCCTGCCGTTCGCGACCGCGCTGGCGGGGGCGAAGATTGTCTACTCGGCGGTCAACGATCCCGCAGTGCTGTGTAGGCTGATGAACGAGGAGCGGGTCACGCATTCAGCGGGCGTTCCGACCGTCTGGCTCGCGCTGTTCCAGCATATCGACGCGACCGGCGAAGCGCCGCAGCATCTCCGCCAGGTGACGATCGGCGGATCGGCAGCACCGCGCGCGATGATCGACCGCATCATGGGGATGGGCGCGACGGTCAAGCATTTGTGGGGCATGACCGAAACGTCGCCGATCGGCACCGCGGGCTGCTACCCGCCGCACTGGGACACGATGACCCGCGACGCGCAGCTCGACCATGCGTGCAAGCAGGGGCAGATTCCGTTCGGCATCGAGCTGCGGGTGGTTGATGACGCGGATGTCGTGCTGCCGCGTGACGGCGTCAGTTCGGGGCGCTTGCAGGTGCGCGGACCTTGGGTGGTGAAGCGCTATTTCAAGGCGGATGCGGACGCGGTCGATGCCGACCAGTGGTTCGATACCGGCGATGTCGCGATGTTGCACACCGATGGCACGATGCAGATCACGGATCGTGCAAAGGACGTGATAAAGTCGGGCGGCGAATGGATTTCCTCGGTCGAACTGGAGAATGCAGCGATCGGGTGTCCGGGCGTCGCCGAAGCCGCGGCGATCGGCGTGTATCATCCGAAATGGGACGAGCGGCCCTTGCTGCTCGTGGTGCGGAAGGCGTCCAGCAGCGTGACCGCGGAACAGATCGCGGCGCATCTGGCGGAGCATGTCGCGAAGTGGTGGCTTCCCGACGAAATCCTGTTCGTCGAGTCCTTGCCGCATACTGCCACCGGCAAGCTGCTCAAGACCGCGCTTCGGGCGGAGTATCGCGATCACGTGCTTGCGGCGTAGTTTTTAAAGGTTCGAGAGGTTGCCGGCGTCAGCGCGGAAGGGGAAGAAATTTCGCGCTTACGTCGATCCGCCCTAGCGTACCGGCTGATCGACGGACCACGCCTTTTCGAGCGCCGCCTTCGTTGCCAACGGGCTTCGCAGACGCAACGCTTCGATTTTCAATTCGCGACCCAGCAACGGGCGTCCCTTGGTCTGCCACACGATGTCGTACAGGCCGCTGGTGGTGTGCAGTTTATCGTCATTCCAATATTGTACGGTCAGTAAGACCGGGAGTTTGCCAGTCTCGCTGTCCGCCCCGCCGTCCGTCGCCTTGAGCAATGCGCGTTCGTACCAACTGCGGCTGATCGTCTGTGTCGGTGAAATCTGTTCCCCGACCCCGAGCGCGGCAGGGAAGGTCACGGTCAGATCGCCGAGCGGATGCCGCTCGTCCTTGTCGAGAACGAGGTCGCCATTGCGGACGGCGCTTGCCTTGATCGCGTAGCGCGCGGCTACGCGGTTCTGCGTGATCGACTGCGCCTGCTTTTCGGTTTGTTCGCTGCGGCGATCAGACCAGGTCAACCATAGACCCAGCGCCGCAATCGCCACGCCGGCGACACTGACGACTTCGGCCAGTGACACCCAACGCCGACGAATGGCGGCGGCTTCGGCTTTCTCGGCGCGGGTTGCGGGGGCGTCCGGTTTGGGTGGTATGCTCATCTGCCGCCCGCCTCGAGCGCATGGCGCGGCGCGGCGAGTTCCCAACTGATCGCGATTCGGTCGCCGACACGGTCCCAATCGATCGCAGGCGCGTCCAAACGCAAGGCGATCCAGCCCGACGCGCCGAGATAGGGCGGCTTGTAATAGCAGGCGGGGTCGAGCTCGATCAGTTGCGCCTGTTCGTCCGCGCCGGTTGTCTTGACGATGACCACGGTTTCGCCGTCGTCATGATGGTTATGCCAGAAGTAGGCGAAGAACTTGCCGCCCTCTATCAAAAAGCCAGGCGAACCATGCGATTCGCGTTCAAGTGTTGCGGGGAGGGCGAGGCAGAGCGCGCGGACGCGGTCGAGCAGGGGCGCGGGATCAGGACTCATCGTGCGACAAACTCTGCCAGAGTGCGGGCATAAAGGCGATGCTCAACCGCCAGAACGCGCGCCGCCAACGTGTCGGGCGTATCGCCCGGCAGAACGGCGACTTCGGCCTGGCCGAGCACTTCGCCGCCGTCGAGTTCCTCGGTGACGACATGGACCGAGCAGCCGGCGACGGCGTCCCCAGCCGCGATCGCGCGAGCGTGCGTATCAAGACCCTTGTACTTGGGGAGCAGCGAGGGGTGAATGTTGATGATTCGTCCGCGCCATGCAGCGACGAAGGTATCGGATACGAGCCGCATATAGCCTGCGAGCGCGATCGTCTCGGCCTGCGCGTGGCGAAGGGCCGCATCGAGTGCGGCTTCATAGGCGGGTTTGCCGATGCCCTTGGGGGACAGGGTCCAGGTCGCGATCCCCTGGGCCGCTGCCCAGGCAATGCCCGGTGCTTCGGGCTTGTCGGAGGCAACGAGCACGACCTCGTACGGGCACGCGGGTTCGCGGGCAGCTTCGACGAGCGCGATCATGTTGGAACCGCGACCCGAAAGCAGGATCGCGACCTTTCGTTTTGGCGCTGTCATTCAGGCCACTCATACCCTGCGCAGGCCGGGGCCCAAATACGCGGACCGTAGTAGCCAAGCGTTGCGGCCGCCGAAATGCTTTTCGCTACTGGGCCCCGGCCTTCGCCGGGGAAGTAGCCAAATGGGAGGCAGGAGGGTGTTCGCTCACCCATGATTGTGCGTGGCGGTCCAGTCGGCCTTTCCGCCCCACGTCTCGGTCGAGCCCGACACGGTGCAACCGCGTGGCCCGGCTTCGAGCGTGCCGATCGACAATACCGTCTCGCCGGCCGCTTCGAGCGCCGCCGTCACGGCAGAAACGTCCGCTGCCGCCACGATGACCGCCATTCCGACTCCGCAGTTGAACGTCCGCGCCATTTCCTCGGGCTCGATATTGCCCTGCGCCTGGAGGAACGCCATCAGCCGCGGCTGTTCCCACGCGTCTGCATCGACCCGCGCATGAACGCCTTCCGGCAGCACGCGCGGGATGTTCTCGAGCAGCCCGCCGCCGGTGATGTGCGCGAGTCCCTTGATCTTCCGGTCCGCAAGCAGCGGCAGGAGCGACTTCACGTAGATCCGGGTCGGCGCCATCAACGCGTCGATCAGGCGAACTTCATTGTCGAACAGCGCAGGACGGTCGAGCTTCCAGCCCTTGTCCGCCGCGAGCCGACGGACCAGCGAAAAGCCGTTCGAATGGACCCCCGAAGAAGCGAGCCCGAGCATCACGTCGCCTGCCGCGATATCCCGTCCGGTCAGGACCCGGTCGCGTTCGACTGCGCCGACGCAGAAGCCCGCAAGGTCGTAGTCGCCGGGGGCATACATTCCCGGCATCTCGGCGGTTTCGCCACCGATCAGTGCGCACCCGGCCTGCAGACACCCCTCGGCGATCGACGCGATGACGCGTTCGGCCACGGCGGGATCGATCTTGGCGGTCGCATAGTAATCGAGGAAGAACAGCGGCTCCGCCCCCTGCACGATCAGATCGTTGGCGCACATCGCGACGAGGTCGATCCCGACGCCGTCATGTGCGTTCTGGTCGATCGCAAGCTTGAGCTTGGTACCGACGCCATCGTTCGCGGCGACCAGCAGCGGATCAACGAAGCCAGCGGCCTTCAAGTCAAAGAACCCGCCGAACCCACCAAGGTCTGCATCGGCACCGGCACGCCGGGTGGCCTTGGCCATCGGGCCAATGGCACGAACCAGCGCATTGCCAGCTGCAATCGAGACGCCCGCCTGGGCATAAGTGTAGGACGCGTTGTCCTGTTCGTTTTCGCTCATCGTGTCCGCCTAGCCATATCGCGCTTGGATTTCCACGCCTCCTTCGCCAAAAGGGCGCCAACATGTCGAACCACCGCTTTTTCCGGCCCTTGGGTCTTGCAGTCGTGCTGGGCATGGCGGCGACCGGTGGTCTGGTGATCGCCCAGGTCGACAATCCGAGCCAAGGTGTAGCGTCGGCGGACGGGTCGGGCAGCTACGAGGTCAGCGGAGTCGCGGTCGACGTGACGGGCAAGTCCGCCGATCAGGCACGGTATGCTGGTTGGCGCCTGGCACAGCGCAAGGGATGGCAAATCCTGTCGCGCCGTCTCGGCGGTGGTGGGGCGTTGCTGTCCGACGGGACACTCGACAGCATGGTTTCCGGGATCGTGGTCGAGAACGAACAGATCGGGCCGAACCGCTATGTCGCGAAACTGGGGGTGTTGTTCAGTCGTGCGCGGGCGGGATCGATCCTGGGGGTCGCAGCGGAGGCAACCCGGTCGCAGCCGATGCTGACGATCCCGATCGAGATCAGCGGTGGCGCGGCGGTGGGCTTCGAGCAGAAAACCGCGTGGCAGGAGGCGTGGCTGCGCTACCGAACCGGCAACAGTCTGATCGACTATATCCGGCCAACGGGTACCGGTACCGATCCGTTGCTCCTCAACCTCGGTCAGACCGAGCGGCGCGGGCGCGGATGGTGGCGCGTGGTGCTTGACCAATATGGCGCGACCGACGTGCTGATCCCGACCGTCTTGCTGCGGCGGGAATGGCCCGGCGGGCCGATCGTCGGGACATTCGAGGCGCGACACGGACCGGACAATCGGCTGATCGCGCAGTTTACGCTGCGCGTCGACAATGGCGATGCGCTGCCGGTGCTGCTTGATGCCGGGGTGAAGCGCATCGACGATGCGTATCAGTCTGCGCTCCGCAACGGCGCGTTGATGGGAGACTCAGGCCTGTCCTATGTTGCGCCCGTTGCAACCCCGACTCCGCTCGCAACGCCGACCGACCTGGCCTTGCCGGGACTTGACGGCGCTGCTGGCGCTGTGGGTGCGACGGCCGGAACTGTCATCACGGTGCAGGCCGATACGCCGAGCGCTGCTTCTGTGACCGCGACCGAATCCGCGCTGCAAGGAGTTCCCGGGGTGCGCTCCGCGATTACCACGAGCCTCGCGCTTGGCGGCGTTTCGGTCCTGCGGGTGCAATTCGATGCAGACCCTGCGGTGTTGCACGCCGCGCTGGAAGCGCGTGGCTGGACCGTCGTAGGTAGCGGCACGACGCTCCGCATTCGCCGCAACGCGACCGCAACGCCCGGTGCGCCAGCCGCTTCCGCCGATAATCCCGCCGGCTGATGCGGCGATGTCGGACCCTTCACTCATGACCCTGTCCGCGCAGATGGCGCTGCCGCTCGATTGGCCGGCCGATCCGCGTGATGACGAATTTCTGATAGGCCCCTCGAATGCACGGGCTGTCCAGCAGCTTGAACATTGGAGCACTTGGCCCGTCATGGCGGTGGTCGTGACCGGCCCGCGCAAGTCCGGGCGCAGTCTGATTGCGCGCATCTTCGCTGCCAAGACGGGTGGCGGTCTGATCGACGACGCCGAGCGGCAGAACGAAGCAGCAATCTTCCACGCGTGGAACCGTGCGCAGGAAGAACGCCGGCCGGTCGTGGTGGTCGCGGATTCGCCGCCGCCTGAATGGGAGATCAAACTTCCCGACTTGCGTTCGCGGCTGATCGCGAGCCCGACATTACGGATCGGCGACCCGGACGAGCAACTGATGGCGGCGCTGTTCGAACGCCAGTTTCTGCGACGCGGGCTGGACGCGCGACCTGACCTCATCCAGTGGCTGGTCGCGCGGGTAGAACGCACGCATGTCGCGTTGCTCCGTGCGGTCGACCTGCTTGATCAGGTCGTGCTAGAGCGGCGCAAGCGCTTGTCGATCCCGTTCGCGCGGGCAACATTGCAAGAAGCGGGGCTGATCGTCAGCCACGTTCCAGATCCGGCAGAGCATTCATGACGAGACCCGCCCATATCGCGAGCCTTGATCGCGACGACGATCCCTTTGCCGGGACCGACGGTAGCGATCGCTATTTCAATCGCGAACTCTCTTGGCTCGCCTTCAACCGGCGCGTGCTGGAGGAAGCGACCAACGAGGCGCATCCCCTGCTCGAGCGGTTGCGGTTCCTGTCGATTTCGGGGTCGAACCTCGACGAGTTCTTCATGGTCCGCGTCGCCGGGCTGAAGGGCCAGCAGATGCAGGACGTCGGTCGTCGATCGAGCGACGGGCTTACCTCCGGGCAGCAGCTTACTGCTATCGTCGCAGAAGCCGACGCGCTGATCGAAAGCCAACGCACTGTCTGGCGCGAACTGCGACGGTTGCTGGCTGAGACGGGGATTGGCGTACTCAGTTCGCGGACGATCGACGAAGCGCTGACCGCCGAGGAACTAGCCTGGCTGGAAACGCAGTTTCGCGAGCAGATCTTCCCGATCCTGACGCCGCAGGCGCTGGACCCGGCGCATCCATTCCCGTTCATCCTCAATAAGGGGCTGGCGGTGATGTTCGATCTGGTCCGAATCGCGGACGATCAGCCGATCCGGGAGCTGGTCCTGCTGCCCGCCCCGATGCCGCGTTTCCTGCGGTTGCCGGGCAGTTCGGCGCGGTATGTGGCGGTCGAGTCGCTGGTGAAGCGGTTCGCGCCGCTGATCTTCCCCGGGTATCGCGTCCTTGGTGCGGCTGAATTCCGCGTTCTGCGCGACAGCGACATAGAGATCGAGGAAGAGGCGGAGGATCTGGTCCGTTACTTCGCCAATGCCATCAAACGACGGCGGCGCGGGCGTGTGATCCGGCTCGAACTTGAAAGCGGGATGCCCGAGCGGCTTGGTGCGGTGTTGCGTGACGAACTCGGCGGGCCGGATTGCTTCGTGACCGAAAGCGGGGCGTTTCTTGGCGTCGGCGACCTGGAGGCGATCGTCGACGAAGACCGCCCCGATCTCAAGTTTCCACCCTTTTCTCCGCGCTTCCCCGAACGGATCCGGGAATATGGCGGCGATTGCTTTGCGGCGATCAGCGCCAAGGATATCGTCGTTCATCACCCGTATGAGACGTTCGACGTCGTTCTGGCGTTCCTGAAGCAGGCCGCAGCGGACCCGGATGTCGTGGCGATCAAGCAGACGCTCTACCGCGCGGGCAAACAGTCCGCCGTTATCAACGCGCTGATCGCCGCGGCGGAGGCGGGGAAGTCGGTCACGGCGGTGGTCGAACTCAAGGCACGCTTCGACGAGGAGCAGAACCTGCTGTGGGCGTCCGCGCTGGAGCGCGCCGGGGTGCAGGTCGTTTACGGCTTCATCGACTGGAAAACGCACGCCAAGGTGTCGATGGTGGTCCGGCGCGAAAATGGTCAATATCGCACATACTGCCATTTCGGCACCGGCAACTACCATCCGATCACCGCGAAAATATATACTGATCTCAGCTTCTTCACGGCCGATCCTAAGATGGGTCGCGATGCCGCCCAGATGTTCAATTACGTCACCGGCTATGTCGAACCGGAGAATATGGCGCTGATCAGCCTGTCCCCGCGCGACATGCGACCAAGGTTGATGGGGCTGATCGACGCCGAGATCGCCAATGCCCGCGCGGGCAAGCCTGCGGCGATCTGGGCCAAGATGAACTCGGTGGTTGACCCCGAAACCATCGAGAAACTGTACGAAGCGAGCAATGCTGGCGTCCAGATTGACCTGATAATACGCGGAATCTGCTGTTTGCGTCCCGGTGTGCCGGGGCTTTCCGACAACATTCGCGTCAAGTCGGTGGTCGGGCGCTTCCTCGAGCACAGCCGAATCTGGGCGTTCGGCAACGGGCAGGACCTGCCCAACCCCGATGCGTGCCTGTTCATCACGTCGGCCGACTGGATGCAGCGTAATTTCGACCGCCGGATCGAATATATGCTGCCGATCGAAAACCGTACGGTGCACGACCAGATCCTGGGTCAGGTGATGGTCGCCAACCTGATCGACGACGAACAAAGCTGGGAATTACAGTCTGATGGTAGCTATGTCCGCGTTGTGCCGGGGGAACGCCCGTTCAACCTCCACCGCTATTTCATGACCAACCCGTCGCTGTCCGGGCGCGGTGCGGCGCTCGCGTCGAGCGGGTCGGTGCCCAAATTGTCCCTGCGGCGCAGGCGGTAACAGGACGTGGCCACGACCCTCTTTCGCAAGCCCAAGCCCGTTGGTCCCCCGGTCCCGCCGCCCCCGGCGAACGGCGCGGACCGAATGGCGATCATCGACATCGGGTCGAACTCGATCCGCTTGGTGGTCTATCAGGGCCCGGAGCGGCTGCCCGCGACGTTGTTCAACGAGAAGGTGATGGCCGGGCTCGGTCGCGGACTTGCCGAGACGGGCGCGATCGCGCGCGAGGCGCTCGCAACGGGGTCGGTTGCGCTGGCACGGTTCGCAGCGGTCGCGCGCGAGATGGAAGTCACGCGGTTACGCACGGTCGCCACCGCGGCGGTACGTGATGCGAGCAATGGAACGGAACTTCTTGCAACGGCACGAGACCTTGGCCTCGAAGTCGAGTTGCTTTCGGGAGAACAGGAAGCGTCGGGCGCTGGATATGGCGTGTTGTCCGCAATCCCGGATGCCGACGGGATCGTCGGCGATCTGGGCGGGGGCAGCCTGGAACTGATCCGCGTTTCCGGCGGTGAAGTCCGCGATCGCGTGTCGTTTCCGCTCGGCGTGTTGCGGATCGCGGCGATCCGCAACAAGGGGCCGGGCGCATTGCAACGCGTCGTCGAACAGGCACTGCGGAGTTCCGGCTGGCTGGGCAAGGGGACCGGTCTGCCGCTGTACCTGGTCGGCGGGTCGTGGCGCGCGCTGGCGCGGCTCGATATGCATATCAACAGCTACCCGCTGCCGGTCATTCACCAATATGCGATGACCCGAACCGCGATCGACCGGCTCGGTCGCACGATCAGCCACGTCAACAAAGCGTGGCTCCGCGCCGTGCCCGGACTGTCGTCGAGCCGGGCGGCGACGCTGGGAGATGCGGGGGCGTTGCTGGCGGTCCTGCTCAAACACCTGGGTACCGAGACCACCGTGGTGTCCGCCTTCGGGCTGCGGGAGGGCTTGCTGTTCGGTGCGCTGGATCCTGCAGTGCGGGGGCAGGACCCGCTGATCGTTGCCGCACGTGACGAAGGCCAGCGCCATGGGCGCTTCCCGGAACATGGCGATCTGCTCGATAGCTGGATCGCACCGTTGTTTCAGCGCGATGCACCGGACATGGTGCGGCTTCGGCTGGCGGCATGCCTGCTTGCCGACGTCGGCTGGCGCGCGAATCCCGAGTTCCGGGCGGAGCGTGGCGTCGAGATCGCGTTGCACGGCAATTGGGTCGCGGTCGATGCGCGCGGGCGGGCGTTGATGGCGCAGGCGTTGTTCACGAGCCTCGGTGGCGGACTCGATACGCCCGCACCGCTTGCAATGCTCGCACCCGTTGCGGACCTGAAGCGCGCTGTGTTGTGGGGACTGGCGATGCGGCTGGGGCAACGGATGAGCGGGGGGCTTGCAGGTCCGCTGCAACGGACTCGGTTGCAGGACGATGGGAGTCTCCTGACGCTGTTTCTCGCCGACGAAGATCGTCCGCTGTATAGCGAAACAGTGGAACGCCGGCATACGGCATTGGCTAACGCACTGGGGCGCAAGGGCACCGTGGGTAAGCCGCAAGGTGAGTAATATCGGGACAAGGGTCTCGATTACCTGCATTGTTTTGCAGTAGAGAGTTGGTTAACGACGAGCCCCGGTTGACGAGTAATGTCCGCCAGGGGAAATCCAAGATGCAAATGTCAGACAATCCGCTCGGTCAATCGGTGCGCAATAGCGTCGAAGACGCCGGTCTGGCAGCACGGTTGCCCGCAGAACTTGCGATCGTCGTTCCGACGTTCAACGAATCCCGCAACGTGCCGTTGCTGGTCGAAGCCCTCCGCAACGCCTTGGGCGATACGCGCTGGGAAGTCGTCTTCGTCGACGACAATTCACCCGACGGCACTGCAGACCGCGCAAGGGCGCTGGCGTTGCAGGATCCGCGCGTCCGCGTCGTCCATCGCTTCGATCGGCGTGGCCTTGCATCCGCTTGTGTCGAGGGCATCCTGGCGACGTCCGCGCCCTATGTCGCGGTGATGGACGGTGACATGCAGCATGACGAGACGATCCTGCTCGACATGCTCGCGCGCATCCGCCGTGGCGACGTCGATCTCGTCGTCGGCAGCCGCTACGTCGAGGGCGGCGGCATGGGGGACTGGAACAAGCGCCGCATCGCGATGAGCCAGTTCGCAACGACGCTGGCGAACAAGTTGACCAAGACCGCGATCGGCGATCCGATGAGCGGGTTCTTCATGCTGACGCGTGAGGCCTTCATGGGCTCCTTGCCCGGCCTGTCCTCGGTCGGCTTCAAGATCCTGCTCGACATTGCGGCATCGTCGCCGACGCCGATGCGCGTTGCCGAAGTGCCCTTCACCTTCCGCACGCGCCAGCACGGCGAAAGCAAGCTCGATGGGCTGGTGCTGTGGGAATATCTGCAGCTCTTGCTCGACAAGGCGTTCGGGCATGTCATCCCGATCCGGTTCGTCAGCTTCGCGCTGGTCGGGGGATCGGGGGTCGTCGTCCACTTCGCGGTGTTGACGATCGTCCTGCAAACGTTGCTGGCGACGTTGGGCACCCCGCATGAAACGCGCTGGTTCGCGATTGCGCAGGGCGTGGCCACGCTGGTGGCGACGTCGAGCAACTTCTTCCTCAACAACATCCTGACCTATAGCGATCAGCGCCTGAAGGGGCCTCGCTTGTGGTGGGGTTGGCTGACGTTCAACATTGTCTGCGGGGTCGGGCTGTTCGCCAACGTCGGCATTGCGCGGTGGCTGTACCAGCGGCACAACTACCTCATCTTGTCCGCGCTCGCCGGGATCGCGGTTACGACCGTCTGGAATTACTCGATGTCGTCGATCTTTACGTGGCGGAAGCGGCGTTGATCCCCGCTTCGGCGGGGTCGGGCCGATCCCCATTGCCTTCTCAGGGGCTCGGCTCGCGTCACGGATTTGCGGTGTTCACGGGAATCATGGTGTTCGCCGCGGTCCTGCGGTTTGCGCTCGCCGATTATCCGTTGTGGTTCGACGAATATGCGTCGTTGTTTTTTGCGCACCAGCCGTACGCGCGACTGTGGAGCGACTGGATGGTGCGCGAGACCAATCCGCCGTTATTCTATTCGATCTTGCGGGGATGGATGGACCTGGTCGGTCCGATGGACCGGGTGATCCTGCGCGTCCCGACGATCGTGGCGAGCCTGTTGACGATCGCGGTCGCCTATTTCGGGATGGCCCGGCATTACGGCGAACGCGCCGCCGGGGTCGGGGCGGTGCTACTCGCGGTTTCGGCCCAACAGATTGCTTACGCCCACCAAGTCCGGGGATACAGTTTTCTTGCGCTCGCGCTGACGATCTCGTTCTTCAGCCTGATGCGGATCGTGACCTCAGCTGATCGGGGCGAGCGTGAGCGGATCACGTCGTGGATCGGATATGTCGGCGGTGCGATCGCCGCGATCTATCTGCACGGCACGGGGTTCCTGTGGGTGCCGATCGCAACGCTCGCGGTGATGATCGTCGACCGGCGGTTCGTTCCGTTTGTCGGGCGTGACTGGCTGCGGCTGGCGATGGCGGACCTGGCGATCGTCGCCGGTGCGTTCTGGGCGCTCTACATCGTGTACCAGCAGATGCAGGTTCCTAATCCGAACCTGTCCTGGCTGCATTACGCGGGGATCCGGGGATCACTGAAGCTGTATTGGGCCAGCACCCTGCTGGCGCGGGACCCCTGGGGCATTCAAGCGGTCAGCGCCACATTGTTGCTCGCCGCGGCGCTTTTCGGGATCGTCAGGACGTTCCGGCAGAAGGCCACGCAACTGGCGACGGTCTGCTGGATCGGGGCATTGGGGCTGTTCTTCGTATTCAGTCTGAAGCAGCCGGTGCTGGTCGAAAGGACTTTGGTATGGATTGCCATTCTTCCGGTCACGCTGGCCTGCGCAGGGGTCAGCACGCTTCGTGGGTCACGCGCGTTCCTGATTCTGGCGAGCGTTTTGACGGCTCTTGGGGTCGCCAACCTCGCGGCCACGCGCGCGGACTTTACTATCGAGGATTGGGAGAGCGCGATCGTGCAGGTGTTGAACGATCCGCGGGGCGTGATCGTCGTCAGCGGCGAAGGCGGCGCGGTGATCGCGGATGAGGCCTGCAGGTTTGCCGATCGGCGTGACCACTGCCGTGTGCCAATCCTGGCTTTGTCCGGGCAGACCAACAATGCCTGGGCCAAGGGCTATGCCCCGAAGATTCCGGCAGTAGGGAATGGCCGCCTTGCGCTCGCTCCGACGGCCAACCTCTACCTCATCCAGCGGTACGACGAACAACCGTTGCGCGATCTGCGTGCGGTCGGGCTGTTGAACAACGTCGAGGACAGTGCGGACTTCTTCCTTGGGCCGTTCGGTCCCCCGCTGGTGGCCAACCTCGAACGGATCGCGTGCGTCCGCGACAAGGTTCTTTATCCCGCATGTCCGGGGCCATTGCCCCGGTAACCGCGGTTCAGGTGACGTCTTCGGTGCGCGTCATCTTGAGCTTGCCGCCGACGACCGCAAAGGCGAGCCGTCCCTCGACCAGATCGAGCGCATCCCGGCCGAACTGGTCGAAGCGCCAGCCCTGGAGGATCGACAATCCTTCGCGCTGGCCTGCCGCCAGTGCATCGAGATCGTCTGTCCGCGCGAGCAGGCGGGCGGCGACGTCGATTTCCTTCGAGCGAATCTTGAGCAGCAGCTTGAGGAGATCGGCGACCAGTGCGCCATCCTTGCCGAGACCGGGCTTGCGATCGTCGCGCACGGGCATCTCGTCCGCCGACATCGGTTCGGCATGTTCGATTGCGGTCATCAGGCGCGCGCCGATGTCATTCTGTGCCCAGGTCGCGGAAAGGCCGCGGACCTTGGCGAGATCGGCCTGCTTGCGCGGCGCGTGGCCTGCGAGGTCGGCGATCGTCTCGTCCTTGACGATCCGGCCGCGCGGCAGATCCTTCGCGCGTGCCTCGATCTCGCGCCACCGCGCGAGCGCCTTGAGGCGACCCAGGACATCGGGCTTGCGGCTTGGGATGCGGATGCGCTTCCACGCTTCTTCGGGGTCGTTGGCGTAATTCTTGGGGTCGCCGATCCGCTCCATTTCCTGATCGAGCCACGCACCGCGTCCGGTCTTGCGGAGGCGGTCGAGCATCCTGGGGAAGATTTCGGCAAGATGCGTGACATCGCCGATCGCATATTCGATCTGGCGCGCGTCGAGCGGGCGGCGGCTCCAGTCGGTGAAGCGCGCACCCTTGTCGATCGTCAGGCCAAGCCATGCATCGACAAGGTTGGAATAGCCGATCTGCTCGCCCTGGCCGAGCGCCATCGCCGCGACCTGCGTGTCGAACAGCGGATAGGGGGTCTTGCCGGTGAGGTTGTAGATGATCTCGAGGTCCTGCCCGCCTGCGTGGAAGACCTTCAGCACATCGTCGTTGTTGACCATCAGTTGCAGCAGCGGCGCCAGATCCAGCCCCGGTGCCATCGGGTCGATCGCGGCGGCTTCGTTGGTGTCGGCGATCTGGATCAGGCACAGCTCGGGCCAGAAGGTATTCTCGCGCATGAATTCGGTATCGATGCAAACGAAGTCGGCTTCGGCGAGTCGGGTGCAGAGATTGGCGAGCGTGGCGGTGTCGGTGATGAGCGGATGGATATGCATCACCCCCCCATAGCGACGGTGGTGCGCCTTGACAAAGGTGGGTGGGGGAGGGAAGCGCAAGCCATCCATTTCACCCTTGTGGAGCGGGCGTTGCGCCCGGTCCGCAGCGGCCCCGGCCTGTGCCGGGGTGGCGCACATGAGAAGAAGAACGATGCACGCTTATCGCACGCACACCTGCGCCCAGCTGCGCGCCGCCGACGTCGGCACCTCGGTCAAGCTGTCGGGCTGGGTTCACCGCAAGCGCGACCACGGCAATCTGCTGTTCGTCGATCTGCGCGACCATTACGGGATCACGCAGATCGTCACCGACAGCGACAGCCCGACGCACGCCATGCTCGACAAGGCGCGGCCCGAGTCGGTCGTGACGGTCGTGGGCGACGTCGTCGCGCGTTCGGCCGAGACGGTGAATGCGGGGCTGCCCTCGGGCGAGATCGAGCTGCGCGCGCGCGAAGTGACGGTGCAGTCGTCGGCGCACGAACTGCCGATGCCGGTGTTCGGCGAGAACGAATATCCCGAGGATATCCGCCTGCGCTACCGCTTCCTCGACCTGCGGCGCGAGCGGTTGCACGCCAACATCCTGCTGCGGTCGAACGTGATCGCGTCTTTGCGCAAGCGGATGATCGACCAGGGGTTCACCGAATTCCAGACGCCGATCCTGACCGCCTCGAGCCCTGAGGGCGCGCGCGATTATCTGGTGCCGAGCCGGGTGCATCCGGGCAAGTTCTACGCGCTCCCGCAGGCGCCGCAGATGTTCAAGCAGCTGCTGATGGTCGCCGGGTTCGACCGTTACTTCCAGATCGCGCCGTGCTTCCGTGACGAGGATGCGCGCGCCGACCGGTCGCCGGGTGAATTCTACCAGCTCGATTTCGAAATGAGCTTCGTGACGCAGGACGACGTGTTCGCGGCGATTGAGCCGGTGTTGCACGGCGTGTTCGAGCAGTTCGCCGACTGGCAGGGCAAGGGACGCACCGTCTCGCCGCTGCCGTTCAAGCGGATCCCGTACCGCGAATCGATGCTGAAGTACGGCAACGACAAGCCCGATTTGCGCAACCCGATCGTCATCACCGACGTGTCCGAGCATTTCCGCGGCTCGGGCTTCGGGCGGTTTGCTTCGATGGTCGAGGGCGGTGACGTCGTCCGCGCGCTGGCCGCCCCCAATACGCATGAGAAGAGCCGCAAGTTCTTCGACGAGATGAACAGCTGGGCGCAGAGCGAGGGCTTCCCCGGCCTTGGTTATGCGACGCAAAAGGACGGCGTGTTCGGCGGACCGATCGCCAACAACCACGGCCAGGACGGGATGAAGGCGATCGCCGAGGCGCTTGGGCTTGGCCCGAACGACGGCATCTTCTTCTCGGCGGGCAAGGAAGCGTCGGCGGCCAAGTTGGCGGGCCTCGCGCGCACTCGCGTTGCCGATCAGCTTGGCCTGATCGACGACAAGAAATTCGAATTCTGCTGGATCGTCGATTTCCCGATGTTCGAATATGACGAGGACGCGAAGAAGGTCGACTTCAGCCACAACCCCTTCTCGATGCCGCAGGGCGAGATGGAGGCATTGGAGACGATGGACCCGCTCGATATCCTCGCTTTCCAGTATGACATCGTCTGCAACGGGATCGAGCTGTCGTCGGGTGCGATCCGGAACCACAAGCCCGAGATCATGTACAAGGCGTTCGAGATCGCCGGTTACACGCAGGACGACGTTGACACGAACTTCGCGGGCATGATCAACGCGTTCAAGTGCGGCGCCCCGCCGCACGGCGGGTCCGCACCGGGGGTCGACCGGATCGTGATGCTGCTCGCGGACGAGCCCAACATCCGAGAGGTCATCACCTTCCCGATGACGCAGAAGGCCGAGGATCTGATGATGGGCGCGCCCAACTTCGCGACGCCCAAGCAGCTCAAGGAACTCAACCTCAAGGTCGTCGGCGACGGCGCGAAGGCAGCCGAAGCCGCGGGCTGAGGGGATCGAACCGGGGTGCGGCGAGTATTATGATCGTGGCACCCCCGCCGCCCCATGAAGGAGGCCGAGACCCGATGACGCTGCACCTTGCGGACTATGAAGCCGGGAAGAAATATCACGGCGACTACGGCGACGATCTGGACGCGCTGCAGGAGCGACTCGCGCATGTCCAGGTCGCGCATATCGTCCACAAGAAGCGCGCGATCGTGCTGTTCGAGGGCTGGGACGCCGCGGGCAAGGGCGGGATCATCAAGCGGCTCTGTGCCGAATGGGATCCGCGCAATTTCGAGGTCTGGCCGATCAAGGCGCCGACGCAGGACGAGCTCGACCATCATTTCCTGTGGCGCTTCTGGAAGAAGCTGCCCGCGTGCGGCGACATCGCGGTGTTCGATCGCAGCTGGTACGGGCGCGTGCTGGTCGAGCGCGTCGAGGGGTATGCCAGCAAGCATGAATGGAAACGCGGGTTCGACGAGATCAACGCGTTCGAGCGGCAGCAGGTCGATTCGGGGACCACGATCGTCAAGCTGTTCGTCCATGTGACTCAGGCCGAACAGGACGAGCGGCTGCAAGACCGGCTGGAGTCGCCGTGGAAACGCTGGAAAACCGGGATCGACGATTATCGTAACCGGGATAAGCGCGACGCGTATCTCGATGCGATGCACGACATGTTCAAGCGCACCGATACCAAGGCAGCGCCGTGGACGATCATAGACGGCAACAACAAGAAGGCCGGGCGGATTGCGGCGCTCACCGCCATTGCCGAGGCGCTGGAAGCGAATGTCGACATGACACCGCCTGAACTGGATCCGGAGATCGAGAAGGTCGCGCGCACGGCTTTGGGGATTTAGCGGCGGTTTGGAGCGGACGGCGGCGTCAGTCAGTTTCCAAACTCTGCGCTTCCCCGGCGAAGGCCGGGGCCCAGTAGCGAGGACGAAGGCAACTACGCGCACCGCCAAAACAACTTCTGCTCCTCACCTGGGCCCCGGCCTTCGCCGGGGAAGTGCATAGGCATAAGAAGGGGAAGCGCGGTGAATCGCCTTACTGCGGGCCTGCCGGTCGCCCTCTCAGATCCACAACAACACGATCGGCACCACCGTCCCCAGCGCCAATAGAGCCAGCGATACACGCCGCGATCCCTTGATCGACAAGGCGATCATCACGCCGAGCACGGTCGATACCGCCAAGGCGATAGAAAGCAGCACGACGAAGATTTTCAACGGCAGCGGCGAGGGGCGCTTCGCGTCGCGAGCCGGCCGCGCTTGAGGCTTCTCGCCGACAACCGACGGCCTAACCGCCTTCGGCCGCTCCGCACGCGCCTCGCGCGGCGGCACCTGGTCCTTGTGGACACTGGCCAGCCAGACGATCCAATTCGGCGGCGGGCCGCCATAGCCTTTGGCTTCCTGCAACCGGAAGGTCTGCAATGCGCCGCTGATCGCGAACAGCAGGATCATCGGCGCGAAGAACAGCCCGAGGTAATTATGGTAGCGCCGCAAGGCGCGCAGGGTGTTCGGTCTCATAGCCTGAGGCTACGACCGGAACACCCCACAAGCAACGGGGTGGGGGTCGCGCAAAACGCCACCCCCACGCCCGCCAGTTTCAGGCCCAGTTTCAGGCGGCGTCGAACGCTCCGTCATCATCCATTACGTGCAGTACGCCATCGGCGATCGCGAAATACGCACCGCGCAGATTAAGCGTCCCTGCGGCTTCCGCCTCCTGGACGAATGGGAATGTCCGCAGGTTGGCGATGCTGACCCGGACGGTCTCCAGCTCCATCGCGTGAATGGCGTCCGGGCCGGTGCCGTGTTCCGCAGTGATTCGGTCGCGTGCCTCGCTGAGAATGTCGACCCAATGCGCGATGAACCCGCCTTCACCGGGCTCCTTGCCGCTGAACGCGTCGGTCAGCGACGCGTGCACGCCGCCGCACGATTGGTGGCCCATCACGACGATCTCGGACACCTTGAGCTGCGTCACCGCGAATTCGAGCGCTGCGGACACGCCGTGGCGCGATCCGTCGGTTTCAAACGGGGGGACGAGGTTGGCGACGTTACGCACGACGAAGATTTCGCCGGGCGATGTGTCGAAGACCTGGGCGGGATCGACCCGGCTGTCAGAGCAGGCGATCACCATCACCCTGGGGCTTTGCCCCTTGGACAGTTGGGACCAGCGATCGCGCTGTTCCGCCCAGTCGGTTTCACGGAAGCGGTGATACCCGCCGACGAGTTCTGAGAAGTTAGCCATCCGGCATATTTATCTGAAACATGCAGGGGGTGGCAAGCTGGCACCGCAATCGCTATCTGGCCATTATGAACGAGATCACCCCGCTCGCAGCGCAGCCCGGCATCGATTCACCCGCGCGGCCTCCGCGTGAACGCAAACCCGACTGGATCCGCGTCAAGGCTCCGGGCGGCACTGCCTTTGCCGAGACCAAGGCGCTGATGCGTCGCCTCAACCTTGCCACCGTGTGCGAGGAAGCGGCGTGCCCCAACATCGGTGAGTGCTGGACCAAGAAGCACGCGACGGTGATGATCCTCGGCGACACGTGCACGCGGGCGTGCGCCTTTTGCAACGTCAAGACGGGGATGCCGCGCGCGGTCGATGCGCTCGAACCGCAGCACACCGCGGACGCGGCGGCCGAACTGGGGCTGGAGCATATCGTCATCACGTCGGTCGATCGCGACGATCTACCGGACGGTGGCGCTTCGCAGTTCGTCAAGGTGATCGAGGCGCTCCGTCGCACGACGCCAAACACGACGATCGAGATCCTGACCCCCGATTTCCGCAACAAGACGCAGGCCGCGGTCGAGTCGATCGTTGCGGCGCGGCCCGACGTCTACAACCACAACCTCGAAACGGTGCCGCGGCTCTATCCGACGATCCGCCCGGGCGCGCGTTACTATGCGTCGCTGCGGTTGCTGGAGAGCGTCAAGCGGCACGATCCGTCGATCTTCACCAAGTCGGGCGTGATGCTCGGTCTGGGCGAGGAACGGCTGGAAGTGCATCAGGTGATGGATGACATGCGCTCCGCCGACATCGATTTCCTGACGATGGGGCAGTATCTCCAGCCGACCCCGCGCCACACCAAGGTGATGGATTTCGTCAAGCCGCAAACGTTCGACGCATTCGCTGCGATCGCGCGCGCAAAGGGCTTCCTGCTCGTCGCGAGCTCGCCGCTGACTCGGTCGAGCTATCATGCGGGTGACGACTTTGCCCGACTGCGCGCCGCGCGGGAGCTGAAGCTGGCGCGCGCCTGATATGCCGCGCCATTCCGAAACGCGGCATTTGCCGTACACGCCCGAGCAGATGTTCGACATGGTCGCCGACGTCGGGCGCTATGCCGAATTCCTGCCGTGGGTATCGCAGATCCGCGTGCGTTCGCGCAGCGAGACGCAACTGGTCGCGGACATGATCGTCGGGTTCAAGGGATTGCGCGAGACCTTTACCTCGAAGGTCGAGATGGAGCGCCCCGGGCACATCCACGTCGATTATCTCGACGGGCCGCTCAAGTATCTTCGCAACGACTGGGTGTTTCGCCCCGAACCGAGCGGGTGCGCGGTCGACTTCACGGTCGACTTCGCTTTCAAGAACCGGGTGTTCGAGATGCTCGCGGGGCAGGTGTTCGGCACCGCACTGCGCAAGATGATCGGCGCGTTCGAGGATCGCGCCAAGGTTCTTTACGGTTCCTCAGCGCCCTCGGCTGCGGTCGGCGGCAACAACAGTTCGAGCGCGCAAAGCGCCGCCTGAAGCCGGACACCACCCCGACCGAGATCGCCAAAATCCTTCCGATCGGCGACGACATGGCCCGGATCCGCACCCCGTTCGGCCCGCGCGAAGACGACGGTGCCGACGGGCTTCTTTTCCGATCCGCCACCGGGCCCGGCGACGCCCGTGATCGCGACCGCGACATCGGCGCCGCTGCGATCCAGCGCGCCCTGCGCCATGCTCCACGCAGTCGCGACCGATACCGCCCCGAACGTTTCGATCACGTCGCTGCTGACCCGCAGCATCCCGTTCTTCGCGTCGTTCGAATAGGTCACGAAGCCGCATTCGAACATTTCGGACGATCCGGGAATTTCGGTCAGCGCCGCGGCAACGAGCCCGCCGGTGCAGCTTTCGGCCAGCGCGACGCGACGACCTGCGGCGAGGTTCGCCTCGACCACCTTGCGTGCAGCGTCGACCAGTTCGGGGGGGAGGATGGTGTCCATCGTCATTTTGCGGTCTCGAAGCAGACGGGCAGGTCGATTTTCTCGCCCCGGCGCGTTTTGGCCTGAATCGTCAGCAACAGCATCTGCGCCACGACGTCTGCGGTGTTGCGCGGCGGCAGCGGCGCGAGCGACGTGACGATCCGCTCGATCGAGCCGCAGTCGCGGACGTTGATCGTCTTGGTCACCTGCGCGACGAGCATCGTCGTGAGGATCGGGCGGACAAGTTCGGAATCGAGCATCGCCACGTCGTCCACGCCACCGACTTTGCCGATGATTCGCTTCGCCTGCGGCCAGGCACGGTCGGCCTCGCTGCGGTAGCGGGACAGCATCGTGCTGCCGGTCTGGCGGATCGTGGCGCTTGGCGGAAGGACCGATGCACAGGCGACGCCCGCAGCACCGATCGCCTCGGGCAGGATGACCTGCGCCAGATCGGATACCTCGGACGACGTCAGGCATGCGCCGGTCTGTGGCTGTGCCGCCATGCTGGCCGTGGCAGTGAGCGCCAGCCAGGTCGCCGCGATCGCGCGTTTCATCATGCCGACAGTTCCTCCGGAACTCGTACCGTTGCCGCGGCCTGTGCGGCGATCCCCTCGCCGCGTCCGGTGAAGCCAAGGCGTTCGGTGGTGGTCGCCTTGATACTGACCTGTCCGGGCTTGAGCCGCAACAGGTCGGCGATCCGGTCGCGCATCGCCACGCGGTGCGGGCCGACCTTGGGTTCCTCGCAGATCAGCGTGAGGTCGATGAAATCGATGATGCCGCCGCGATCGGTGATCAGGCTGGCGGCATGTTGCAGGAACTGCGCCGAATCGGCACCACGCCATTGCGGGTCGCTCGGCGGGAAGTGCGTACCGATGTCGCCCGCTGCAATCGTGCCGAGCAGTGCGTCGGTGATCGCGTGCAGCGCGACGTCCGCGTCGCTGTGGCCAGACAACCCCTTGTCGTGCGGGATCAGCACCCCGCCGAGCCACAGTTCCTCGCCGACTTCGAGCCGGTGGACGTCGAAGCCGGTCGCCATGCGGGTGCGCAGCGTCGCTTCGAGGCGCGCATCGGCGGCGGCGAAATCGGCGGGGTGGGTAATCTTCTCGAGCATGGGATCTCCTGGGACCAGCGCCACGGCCCCGCCGGCGGCGCGGACCATCTGGGCATCGTCGGTGGGTTCGTCGCCGCGCCAGCTGCGGTGCGCGGCGAGCACGACGGGGTAGCGGAAGGCTTGCGGGGTCTGGATACGGTGCAACCCGTCGCGCGACACCGTGCCGCCTAGCAGGGTCCCGCTGAGGGCCGTGTCCCGCGCGAGCGTGTCCGCAAGCGGTAGCGCCGGCACGGCACCGTCGCGGGTGTCGAGCGCGGTGAGCAGCGAGTCGATGACCGCGGCGCTGAGGAAGGGGCGGGCGGCGTCGTGGATCAGGACGTGCTCGACGTCTCCGCCCAGCGCCTCGAGCCCGGCCAGCACCGAGCGTCGTCGGGTCGCGCCGCCGGTGACATGTTCGACATCGCCGATCGCGTCCTTCAGCGCGGCTTCCTGCCCTGCGCCGATCACCACCACGACACGGTCGATCGCGGGATGGCGGCGGAGCGCCTCGTAGCTGTGCGCGAGAACCGCGCGTCCGCCGAGCGGCGCATATTGCTTGGGTACGGCGCTTCCCGAGCGCGCGCCGGTCCCGGCGGCGACGATAATGGCGGCGGTCTTGTTCGATGACATGCCGGGCGATTAGCCGATGCCGCGCCGTCCCGCCAGCCTTGCCGCATGGGCGCGTTCCGGCTATGGATTGCCTGTTTTTCAGGCATTCGCCGCTCCCCAACAGATTAGGCTCCCGTGACCCCGCGTTCGCTTCCCCCCTTGCAGATCGGCCCCGTGACGATCGCGTCCCCGGTCATCCTCGCGCCGATGACCGGCGTGACCGACATGCCGTTCCGTACGCTGGTGCGGCGCTACGGGTCGGGGCTGAACGTCACCGAGATGGTCGCGAGCCAGGCCGCGATCCGCGAGACGCGCCAATCGATTCAGAAGGCTGCATGGCATCCGATCGAGGATCCGGTGTCGATGCAGCTCGTCGGCTGCACGCCGTATGAGATGGGCGAGGCGGCCAAGCTGAGCGAGGATCGCGGCGCGGCGATCGTCGACATCAACATGGGCTGCCCGGTGCGCAAGGTGACGAACGGCGACGCGGGGTCGGCGCTGATGCGCGACCTGGATAATGCCGCGGCGATCATCAAGGGCGTGGTCGATGCCGTCACCGTGCCCGTCACGCTCAAGATGCGGATGGGCTGGGACCATTCTAGCCTCAACGCACCCGAGCTCGCCAAGATCGCGCAGGACCTGGGGTGCAAGATGGTCACGGTCCACGGGCGCACGCGCAACCAAATGTACAAGGGCAACGCCGACTGGGGCTTCATCCGTTCGGTCAAGGATGCGGTGTCGATCCCGGTGATCGCAAACGGCGACATCTGCTCGATCGAGGATGCCGAGGCGGCGCTCGAACAGTCGGGGGCGGACGGCGTGATGATCGGGCGGGGGGCGTATGGCCGCCCGTGGCTGCTCGGTCAGGTGGTCGAGTGGTTCGCGCACGGACGGCGCCGTGACGACCCCTCGATCGACGAACAATATACCGTTATTGCAGAGCATTACGATGCGATGCTAACGCATTACGGTAGCGAGACCGGGGTCAATATGGCGCGCAAGCACATCGGTTGGTACACGCGCGGGCTGCATGGATCGGCGGAATTCCGCAATAAGGTCAACCAGATCCCCGACCCCAAGGTGGTGCAGGCGATGCTCGCCGAATTCTATGCCCCCTGGCGCACTCGCGCAGCCGCGTGACCGAACCGGGGGCGGGATCGGGGCCGGACTTCGCCGACCTGTTTGCGGCATTGCCGGTGGCAGTGCTGGTGGTCGATCCCGAGTCGCGGATCGTCCATGCCAACGCCGAGTGCGAGACGATGCTCAACCTGTCCGAGCGCGCGATGCTGGGACAGCCGCTAGCGACCGTGATGCAGGACCCCGGAGCGTTGAATCCGCGCGACAATCATGGACTGTCGGCGTTCGATGCCGAGATCGCGCTGGTTCGCGGCGGCAGCGTCCGGGTCGATTATGTCGAGACGCTGGTTGTCGATCACCCGGGCTGGCGGACGATCACGCTGCATCATGCCGCTGCATCGCGCCGGCTCGGGCATAGCGCGGACCGTGCCGCTGCCGCGCGCGCCGCGATCGGAGCGGCAGCGATGCTGGCGCATGAGATCAAGAACCCGCTGTCCGGCATTCGCGGCGCCGCCCAACTGCTGTCCAAGGGCAAAAGTGCGGGCGAACTGACCACGCTGATCACCACCGAAGTCGACCGCGTCGCGGCGCTGATCGACCGGATGCAGGACTTTACCGACACGCGCCCGCGCAATCTGGTGCCCGAGAACGTCTATCCGCTGCTCGACCATGCACGCCGCGTCGCGCTGGCGGGGTTCGCACAGAATGTGAAGATCGAGGAGCGGTTCGATCCCTCGTTGCCCCCCGCATTGCTCGACCGCGATTCGCTGCTTCAGGTCGTGCTCAACTTGCTCAAGAATGCGAGCGAGGCGATGCAAGGGCAGGAAGATGCAAGGATTACGCTCGCCACCGCCTATCGCCACGGCATGGCGATCGCGCCTGCCGCCGGTCGCCCGCGCCAACCTTTGCCCATCGAGATCTGTGTGATCGACAACGGGCCGGGAGCGCCGCCGGACATCGCGGACCATCTGTTCGACCCGTTCATCTCGGGCAAACCCGAGGGGCAGGGGTTGGGGCTAGCACTGGTCGACAAGCTGGTGCGGGACATGGGCGGGATTGTCCAATATGCGCGTGAAGGAACGCCACCGATGACCGTACTTCGCATCATGCTCCCGCGCGCACCGCAATGACGCAGGCGGGAATGCGGACCGGCAAGATCCTCGTCGTCGATGATGATGCGGCGATCCGGACGGTCGTCGGGCAGGCGCTCAAGCGGGACGGCCACCGCGTCGTCACCGTGGCGACGGTCGCGGAAGCCGAAATGCAACTTGCGGCAAGCCCGCCGGATGTTCTCGTCACGGACGTGGTGCTGCCAGACGGGAACGGCCTGGATCTGGTCGAACGGATCGTAGCGGCGCATCCGGGGCTTCCCGCGATCGTCCTGTCGGCGCAGAACACGCTGACCACCGCGGTCCGGTCGAACGAGGTGGGGGCGTTCGATTATCTGCCCAAGCCGTTCGACCTCGATGCGCTGTCGCAGAGCGTGCAGAGCGCGTTGGCGCGCGGCTCGGGCGGTATGCTCGAACCTACCGAGGCGGAGGACAAGACGCTTCCGCTGATCGGGCGTTCGCCAGCGATGCAGGACGTGTACCGGATCATCGCGCGGGTGGTGTCTAACGATTTGACCGTGCTGGTTTCGGGCGAGTCGGGGACGGGTAAGGAACTGGTCGCGCGCGCCATTCATGACCTGGGGCCGCGCCGACGTTCACCGTTCCTGGCGCTCAACATGGCGGCGATCCCGCGCGAGCTGATTGAGGCGGAATTGTTCGGGCACGAGCGCGGAGCCTTCACGGGTGCCCAAGCGCGCTCGGCCGGGCGGTTCGAGCAGGCCGCGGGGGGAACGCTGTTCCTCGACGAAATCGGCGACATGCCGATGGAAGCGCAGACGCGGTTGCTTCGGGTGCTGCAGTCGGGAGAATTTACCACGGTCGGTGGTGCGCGAACGATCCGCGCGGACGTGCGGATCGTCGCCGCGACCAACCGCGATCTGGCGCAACTGGTCGGGACCGGTCAGTTCCGCGAAGACCTGTTCTACCGGCTCAACGTCGTGCCTGTTACGCTGCCGGCGTTGCGCGCACGACGTCAGGACATCGCTCTGCTGGCGCGTCACTTTCTCGATCGTGCCGTTGAAGATGGATTGCCGCGCAAACAGTTAGCAGCGGATGCCGTGGCCGTACTGGAAGCGTACGACTGGCCGGGCAACGTTCGCGAGCTCGAAAACATGATGCGGCGCATGTCGGTTTTGGCGCGCGACGAGCGGATCGACGGGGCCGAGGTTCGTGGGATGCTTGGCGACGTGGTCCCGCAACGCACGGTAGGCGATACAGGGATCGAAGCCGCCATTCATGCCCGCATCGCGCGTATGGCAACGGAGGAACCCAATGCGCTCGACGATGGGACGTTGTACGACCGAATCATCGCCGAGGTCGAACGCCCGTTGATCAAAGCGTTGCTGATGCGGCATGGCAACAACCAGTTGCGTGCTGCCAAGGCATTGGGCATCAACCGAAACACGCTGCGCAAGCGTTTGGATGTGCTCGGAATCGAGCCTTGATCGCCGAGCAACCTGCGGGGGGCGGGGCGGACAATCGGATGGATCGAGGAAGATTGTGTGTTCTCTCCGCCACAATAGCGTTGTAGCAATGTCACGATGGAAGGCAGTACGCCCCCTTTGACACGTTCTGGAGACGACCAGCCCGAGCCTGTCGGTCGCTCGCCGCTACGCCTCGTCCCGGCGATCGAATTCCTCGTCCTGAGTGCTGCTATCGCGATTGCGATCGCGACCTATTTCGTCATTACCGACGGTGCCTCGTCTCACGCGCTGCTGAGTCCGCCACTCATCGCGCTACTGCTGGTCGCCAACCTGTTGCCCGCGGGTGCGTTGCTCGTGCTGCTGGGTCGGCGAAGCGCAGCGCGCCGAGCGGCGCGGCTGCCGATCGGCGGGCGGGCGCGCCTGCACGGGCAGCTTGTGGGCTTGTTCTCGGTGATTGCAGCGGTGCCGACGCTGTTCGTCGTCGTGTTCGCCTCGCTGTTGTTCCAATATGGCGTGCAATTCTGGTATTCGGATCAGGCCCGTAGCATGATCGAGAATGCGACCGGGGTTGCGCGGACGTCCTATGATCAGATGCTGCGGCGCTGGCAGGACCAGGCGGTGATCGCCGCGGCGGACATTTCCGACGATCTGCAGATCAAGTTGCGTTCGCCTGAATTTCCCAAATATTTCTTTAACCAGATCTACCTGCGCGGCCTATCCGACGGCTTCCTGTTCATTGCCGAGCCCAAGGGTGAGTCGCGCGAAATCGTTCAGGTGAACCCGGACAACCTCGATTTCCGCAAGGAAGTCTCGCAGGCCGAACTTAACCGGCTTCGCGCGGGCGCGCCGAGCGTCACGACCGTCAAGGGCGACCGGATCGAAACGGTCACGCTGGTGCCGGGGACGACCAACGTCTTCCTGCTGACGGTGGCGATCTCCGACCTTCACGTTATGGAGGTGCAATCCAAACGCAGCATCGCCGTGCTGTCGAGCTACCGCGACCTGATTGCCAAATCCCGATCGTTGCAGCTTAAATTCAACGCGGCCTTGCTCGCGATGTCCTTATTCATCATCGCCATTGCGGTGTGGATCGCACTGGAGGTCGCGGACAGGCTGGTCCGACCCGTCGGCGAACTCGTGGCGGCGGCGCACAAGGTGGCGACAGGCGATCTGACTGCCCGCGTTCCCGAAACCAAGGTGCAGGACGAACTCGGTACGCTTGGCACGGCGTTCAATCAGATGACCGAACGGCTACAGGCGCAGACGGGTGCGCTCGAAAGCCGTCGTGCGCTGATCGAGGCGGTGATGTCGGGCGTGACGGCTGGGGTGATCTCGATCTCTCCCGACGGTGTTGTCCGCCTGATCAACCGATCCGCGATGTCGCTGCTCGACAGTGCCGACGACACGCCGGTTGGAAAGCCACTGAGCCGCGTCTCGCCCGAACTTGCGGCGCTGATCGAACGCGACGATCGCGATGCGATCGTGGAATTGGGGCAGGGCAATGAGATGCGGACGCTTGCTGTCAAGATCACGCGCGCCGCCGAAGGGCCGATCCTGACATTTGACGATATCACCGGGCAATTGCTCGATCAGCGGCGCGCCGCCTGGTCCGACGTTGCGCGCCGGATTGCGCATGAGATCAAGAACCCGCTGACTCCGATCCAGCTCGCTGCCGAGCGGCTGCAGCGGCGGTACGGGAAACAAATCGACCCGGAAGACACCACTTTCGCACGTTTGACAGACACAATTGTGCGGCAAGTAGGCGATTTGCGCCGCATGGTAGACGAGTTTTCGTCGTTTGCGCGCATGCCGAAACCTGTCTTCCGCGAGGAATCGCTGGTCGAGCTCGCGCGGCAGACGCTGTTCCTTCATGAGGTCGCGCATCCCGGCATCGCGTTCACCCTGGACGCGCCCGAACTCACGCCGATCCTGATATGCGATCGCCGCCAGATCAGTCAGGCGCTGACCAACATCGTCAAGAATGCGGTCGAGGCGGTCGAAGCCAATCCCGGTGCGCACGAAGCGCGGATCGTGATGACGATCGAGCCAAGCGACGGCAAGATCATGCTGACGGTCGCGGATACCGGCGTCGGTTTGCCAGCGGCGCGTGACCGGATCGTCGAGCCCTATGTCACGACGCGCGCGCGTGGCACCGGGCTGGGGCTCGCGATCGTCAAGAAGATCGTCGAGGAACATTGCGGCACGATCAGCTTCGCCGACCGACCCGGCGGCGGGACGATCGTCGTGCTGTGCTTCGATACCGAACAGCTTGCCAAGCTCGATGGCGGTGAAGACCCCGCCGCTATGTCCAACAGCGCGCCTGCCGCGCCAGTCCTCGCACAGAACCGGACCTGAACCATGCCTCTCGATATTCTAGTCGTCGATGACGAACGCGACATTCGTGACCTGGTCGCCGGGGTCCTCGAGGACGAAGGCTATGACGCGCGCGTCGCCGGGGACAGCGATTCCGCGCTCGAGGCAATTTCGGTGCGGCGACCGTCGCTGGTGCTGCTCGACGTGTGGCTGCACGGGTCACGGCTCGACGGGCTCGAACTGCTCGACGAGATCAAGCGGCGCGATCCGTCGATCCCGGTGCTGATGATTTCGGGGCACGGCAATCTCGATACCGCGGTCGCCGCGATCCGGCGCGGGGCGGCCGACTTCATCGAGAAGCCGTTCGAGGCAGAACGCCTGCTGTTGATGGTCGCGCGCGCGACCGAGACCGAGCGATTGCGCGCGGAAGTCGCAAGCCTGCGTGCGAGCGTCGGGCGCGACAACGACCTCACCGGCAGCTCGACCGCGATCAACGGTGTGCGCGCGACCTTGAAGCGTGTCGCGTCGACCGGCAGCCGCGTGCTGATCATGGGCGGGGCGGGCGTCGGCAAGGAAGTCGCCGCGCGATTGCTCCACGGCTGGAGCCAGCGTGCGACCGCGCCGTTCGTCGTGGTCAGCGCCGCGCGGATGACACCCGAGCGCGGCGAGGAAGAACTGTTCGGCGTCGAGGAGGGCGGGCAATTGGTCCGCTCGGGGCTGCTGGAACAGGCGCATGGCGGGACGCTGTTCCTCGACGAGATCGCGGATATGCCGATGGCGACGCAGGGGCGGATCCTGCGCGTACTTACCGAGCAGGCGTTCAACCGCGTCGGCGGGCAGCGCGTGGTGAAGGTCGACGTCCGCGTCGTCTCGGCGACCGCGCGCGACCTGACGCACGAGATCGAACAGGGGCGCTTCCGCGAGGACCTTTATTACCGGCTTAACGTCGTCCCCGTCGCGATCCCCGGCCTGTCCGAACGGCGTGAGGACATTCCCGTGCTGATCGATCATTTCATGGCGCATTATGCGTCCGAGCGCCGCGTCGCGACACCGCAGGTCGCGCCCGACGCGATGGTCGCGCTGCAATCGTACGAATGGCCCGGCAACGTCCGCCAGTTGCGCAACATCGTCGAGCGGACGATCATCATGGCACCGGGCGACCGGCTCGCGCGGATCGACGTCGACATGCTGCCGCCCGATATTTTGGGCGATCCGGGCGAGATGGGGAGCGGGGCGACTGCGATCATGGGTGCCCCCCTGCGCGAGGCACGCGAGAGCTTCGAGCGGGAGTATCTGCGGGTGCAGATCCGCCGGTTCTCGGGCAATATCTCGCGCACCGCGAACTTCATCGGGATGGAGCGGTCCGCTTTGCACCGCAAACTCAAGCTGCTCGGCATCACCGAAGTTCGCGAGGACTAGTGGACGAACGCCGACCGCATCCCTAAATTAGCGAGACGTGACTATCCGACGCCGGGCACCGGCGCGCTGCGGAAAAACCCGCCAAGAACAAAGGATCGACCGATGGCCGACAAACAAACTTCGCTGCAAGACCTCTTCCTGAATGCGCTTCGCCGCACCAAGACCCCGATCACGATGTTCCTGGTCAAAGGCGTGAAGCTGCAGGGAATCGTGACCTGGTTCGACAATTTCTCGGTGCTGTTGCGCCGCGACGGCCAGTCGCAGCTGATCTACAAACATGCGATCTCGACGATCATGCCCGCGAATACGATCGACATCGACGCGATCGTCAATGCGATCGGCGAGGCACAGCGCAAGCAGCCGCTTTTGCAGGAGATCTTCCTCAACGCGGTGCGGAAGTCCGAGGACAATGTGACCATGTTCCTGGTCAACGGCGTGATGCTCCAGGGGCAGATCGCGGCGTTCGACCTGTTCTGCATGATGCTCCAGCGCGATGGCATGGCGCAGCTTGTCTACAAGCACGCGGTGTCGACGATCCAGCCGGCGCATCCCTTGAACCTCGCTGATGAAACAGCGGGTTCCGACGAAGATTGAGGACCGTTTTTGACCACAGGATTTGAACGCGACCGGGACGACGTCGCGCGGGGTGCCAAGGCCGTTGTCGTGTACCCCGATACGGGGGCATCCTCGCGTGATGCGGACGCCCGGCTGGCGGAGACCGCCGGGCTGGCGATGGCGATCCACGTCGAAGTGGTCGACCGGGTCGCGGTCAAGGTCCGCGCGTTGCAACCCTCGACGCTGATCGGCAAGGGGCAGCTCGAGTCGCTCGCCGCGACCGTGCAGATGGCGGAGGCGGAGCTCGTCGTGTTCGACGCGAGCCTGACGCCGGTACAGCAGCGCAATCTCGAAAAGGCGCTGTCGGCCAAGGTGATCGACCGGACCGGGCTGATCCTCGAGATCTTCGGCGAGCGTGCCGCGACCGCCGAGGGGCGGTTGCAGGTCGAACTTGCGCATCTTGATTATCAGGCCGGGCGGCTCGTGCGGAGCTGGACTCACTTGGAACGCCAGCGTGGCGGCTTCGGCTTCCTCGGTGGTCCGGGCGAAACCCAGATCGAAGCGGATCGCCGCTTGATCCGCGACCGGATGGCGCGGTTGAAGAAGGAACTGGAGCAGGTCTCGCGGACCCGCGGGTTGCATCGCGACCGGCGCCAACGTGCGCCGTGGCCGGTGATCGCGCTGGTCGGCTATACCAATGCGGGCAAGTCGACGCTGTTCAACCGCATGACGGGCGCGGACGTGATGGCGGAGGATCTGCTGTTCGCGACGCTCGACCCGACGCTGCGCCAGATCGCGCTGCCCGGGATCGACAAGGCGATCCTGTCCGACACGGTCGGGTTCGTCTCCGAACTGCCGACGCAGCTCGTCGCGGCGTTCAAGGCGACGCTCGAGGAAGTGGTATCGGCGGATCTGCTGATCCACGTCCGCGACATCGCGCATCCCGACAGCATCGCGCAGAAGGACGATGTCGAAGCGGTGCTGCGCGACATCGGGGTCGATGCGTCGGTCCCGCGGATCGAGGCGTGGAACAAGCTCGACTTGCTCGACGAAGACGAGCGGACCGAAATGTTGGGCGAAGCCGAGCGGCGCGAGGATGTCGTGGCTTTGTCTGCGCTTACCGGGGACGGGGTTGCGGGCTTGCTCGATACGGTTGCTGCGTTGCTGACGGTTACGCATCGGCGCTATGTCATCACGCTCGATGCGGCGGATGGCGCGGCGGCGGCATGGCTGCACGCGCACGGCGAGGTTTCGAGTCAGGAGATCGACGGCGACACCGCGGTGTACGAAGTGCGCATGGCGGAGCGGGATTACGAGCGGTTCTGCCAGCGCGGGGAGTGATCTTGCGGGAGCATCCCGACAAGAAATTGCTTCCCCGGCGAAGGCCGGGGCCCAGTAGCGCAGGCGGGAGTGGAAGGCGCTGCGCTACGTTACCTCGACCTTCGCTACTGGGCCCCGGCCTTCGCCGGGGAAGCGCTTTGGCAGGGGAATCGCTTGTGAGGGGTGGGCTAACTCTTTGAGGCCGTCTTCGCGCGCTGCCAAAGCCGTTCCATTCCTTCCAGATCCAGGTCCTCGAACCCGTCGCCAGCTTCTGCTTCCATCGCCTTGAACCGGCTTTCGAATTTCTCGTTCGCCCGACGCAGCGCAGCCTCCGGTTCGACCCCCAGCTTGCGCGCCCAATTGACGACGGAGAACAGCAGGTCGCCGATCTCCTCTTCCCGGTGATCGTCGGAGGTTGCCTCCTCGACCTCGGCAATCTCCTCGAAGACCTTCGCGCGCGCTCCGCCCGCATCTGGCCAGTCGAAGCCGGTCCGCGCGGCGCGCTTCTGGAGCTTGCCTGCGCGCAATAACGCGGGGAGCCCGACGGCGACCCCGTCCAGCGCACCACCAGCGCCCTTGTCCGCACGCTCGGCAGCCTTGATCTGCTCCCAGAGGTGATGGCCACCCTCGGTCTGGTCACCGAAGATATGCGGATGGCGGCGCTCCATCTTGTCGCTGATCGCGGCGACGACGTCGGGCAGTGCGAAATGTCCTGCTTCCTCGGCAATTCGCGCATGGAAGACCACCTGTAGCAGCAAGTCGCCCAGTTCGTCTTTCAGATCGGGCATGTCCTGTCGTGCTATGGCGTCCGCAACCTCATAGGCCTCCTCGATCGTGTACGGCGCGATCGTCGCGAAATCCTGCGCGACGTCCCATGCGCAACCGGTTTCGGGGTCGCGCAGCCGTACCATGATCTCCACCAGCCGTTCGATCATCGGATATGTCCTTCTTCCGTCACAGGCGGTCGTATCGCCACGCGTAATCCGCGTTCAATCTCCGTCGAGCGCGAGCAAGGCGAAGGTCGCGAGCCAGTGCGTCCCCATGTAGTCGTCCGCAATATGCGGCAAGCTTGCGGCGATGTGCACTGCCGCTGTTTCGCGAGCGATCGCGTCGACCGGATGTTCCGGCCCCAGCGCCGTCGCGATGATCTTCCAGCACCATGCTCGGCTAAGATTGAGCCCGTCGAGATGCGCGATCTTGCCGTCGCTGCGGTCGGAGACATGGGCTGGCGTGAACAGTGTCGCGGGCGAGCGACTGGCGACATCGGGGAGGAACGCGCCGAACCATGTCGTGAAGTCCGCCGACGACAGGACCCGGCTCATCAACGCGGCTTCCATCAGCGCGGAGGAGAGGAACTCGTCCCCGCCGGGTTCCCAGGCCTGGCATCCCCTGTCTTCCCCGAACCAGTCGCGTGCCCGGTCGGCGATCACCTTGGCGAGCCCGGGGTCGTGTGTCGTCGCCCAGTCCCGTGCGAGCGTCAGCGCGAACGCTGTGTTGAAATGCGTGCCGGTGCGGATCGGGTAGGTCAGCTTGGGCAGGAAGGCCGTGAACCTCGCGGCAAAGGCCCGCGCAAGCGGTTCGAGGGCCGCACCCCAGGGGGCATCGTGCCGAACGGCCTCGTCATGCAACGCGAGCGTCCAGGCCCATCCATACGGGCGTTCGAAACCGCCGCTGCTCGGTCGGTCGAGATAGGCGCGTTCGACCGCGACATTTGCGGGGGTCAGCATTGCGTCGGCGCGTGCCCGCACCTCGCTCGCGGCGGCCATGTCCGGAAAGGTGCGCGCGAGCCGCAGCACCTGCCACCAGCCGTGAACGCAACTGTGCCAGTCGAAGCTGCCGTGGAAGATCGGGTGGAGCGCGGACGGCGTCGCGGCGTCGGCCGGACCGTCCAGCACGTGATCGAGCTTGTGCGGATATTCCTGGCCAAGGTGGCTCAACGTCAACCGCGCGAAGCGGCTGGCGAGGTCGGTATCGAGAATTGTCATCGGATCACCAGCCAGAGGAGCAGGATGTTGAATAGGAGCAGCGGCAACGCGGTGGGGATCTGCGCCTTGATCACGCCGCTTCGGTCCTTGAGGTCGAGCAGGGCCGCGGGGACGAGATTGAAGTTCGCCGCCATCGGCGTCATCAACGTGCCGCAGAACCCTGCGAGCATCCCGATCGCTGCAACGGGGGCAGGGTCCGCGCCGTAGACCCTGACCAGCAACGGCAGACCGATCGCTGCTGCCATCACCGGGAAGGCCGCGAAGGCGTTGCCCATCACCATCGTGAACAGCGCCATGCCAAGGCCGTAGGCGATCACCGCGCCGATCACGCTGCCGTGCGGGATCGCCTGTCCGGCAAGGGAGCCGACGACGTCGCCGACGCCGGACACCGCGAACACTGCACCGAGACTCGCCAGCATTTGCGGCAGCACCGCCGCCCAGCCAATATCGTCCATCAGCCGCAATCCCTCCCGGAACGGCGCAGTCGGGGCGGGGCGGAGCCATGCGTAACAGGCAAGCAGCGCCAGCAGGACGCCGAGCGTCAGCGCGACGAGCGTGCCCTGTTTGGGATCGACGATCGTCGGGACAAACTTGAACGCCAATGTCCCTGCCAATGCGGTGGCGGGGATGATCAGCGCGGGCGCGAACAGCCAGGAGCCGCGCGGACGGGGCTCGACGATGTCGTCGGTACGACGCGACCGCATCCGTCCGCTCGCGGCCACCACGATCAGCGCGATCACCAATAGGCCGTTGCCGATGTCGCCGAGCCGGTCGCCCAGCAGCAGGCTGACCGCGAGCAGCAGATGAAAGGCGGCATTGAACCAGCGCCCGTCGCGCGCACCCAGAACCGCGAAGGCAAGGAACATCGCACCTGCCACCGCATAGACGAAGCCGAGCCCGATCATGCGCGGCGCCGCTTCACGCGGGCATCCAGCAGCATCAGGCGGGTGCCGTGAACGACCAGCGCGGCGATCGCGGTAGGGATCGCCCAGACCGAAAGTTGGAACGGCTCGACCATGATGCCATAGCCTTGCAGCACGCCTTTCATCAGCAGGATCGACCCGATCGCGATGAAGATGTCCTCCCCGAAGAACAGCCCGATATTGTCGGTCGCGGCGGACAGGGCGCGGAGCTTCTCCGGGTCATGCGCGCCCGGCGCTTCGACCTCGGCGGCGGCCTCGACCATCGGTGCCACGAGCGGGCGGACGGTCTGCGGTTGCCCGGCGATCGAGTTGAGCCCGAGCGCGGCGGTGACCTGGCGGAACAGCAGATAGCCGATCAGCAGGCGTCCCGGCGTCGCACCGCGCATCCGCTGGACCAGCGCCGCCGCGCGGCGTTGCAGGCCGTGGCGTTCGAGCAGCCCGATCACCGGCAGGACGATATAGACCACGCTGACGAAGCGGTTTTCGTTGAACGCCTTGCCGAACACCGCGAGGATCTTGAGCGGGTCGAGCCCCGCCGCCAGCCCGGTTACCATGGCAGACGCAGCCACCACCAGCAACGGATTGAACCGCAGCAGGAACCCCAGCGCGATGACGGCTATCCCGGCGAGTACCAGCATCTAGTTCGACGCCCCGCCGCCTGTGTTCGTGTGCATGGCGATGAACCTAGGGTCGTTTCGGCCGCAGGGGAAGCGGGGCGGACGCTTTGCAATACGGGCGAATGTTCGCCAAGGAACGCGCATGACACAGACCGGCTGGCACTTCTGGATCGATCGCGGCGGCACCTTTACCGACGTGGTGGCGCGCTTGCCGGACGGGGCGGTGCGCACGGCAAAGCTGCTGTCGCATGATCCGCGTTATGCCGATGCGGTGGTCGAGGGGATCCGGCGGATGGTCGCTGCGGAAGGCGCGACGCTGGCCGATGTGGTATCCGTGCGGATGGGCACGACGGTCGCCACCAACGCGCTGCTGGAACGTACCGGCGAGCCCACGCTGCTCGCGATCACGCGGGGCTTTGGGGATGCGTTGCGGATCGGGTATCAGGCGCGGCCCGACATCTTCGCCAAGCGGATCGTGCTTCCGGAACAGGCCTATACTGCGGTCATCGAGATCAACGAGCGCGTCACCGCCGACGGCGCGGTAGAATGCCCGCTCGACGAACAACAGGCACGCGATGCGCTGACCGGCGCGTTCGATGCGGGCCTTCGGTCGGTCGCGATCGTGCTGATGCATGGCTATGCCTATCCCGACCATGAGGATCGGCTCGCCGAGATCGCGCGGCAGGTCGGTTTCCCGCACGTATCGATCAGCCATGACGTCACCCCGCTGATCAAGCTGGTCGGGCGCGGCGAGACGAGCGTGGTCGATGCGTATCTGTCACCCGTGCTCGATCGCTATGTCCAGCGCGTGTCGGCGGCGCTGGGCGATACCGAACTTTTGTTCATGCAATCGAATGGCGGGCTTGCCGATGCGAGCGTGTTTCGCGGCAAGGATGCGATCCTGTCGGGGCCTGCTGGCGGGATCGTCGGGATGGCGGAAACCGCGCGGCTCGCCGGGATCGACCGCGTGATCGGGTTCGACATGGGCGGCACGTCGACGGATGTTTCGCATCATGCGGGTGCGTTGGAGCGGACCGGCGAGGCGATCGTGGGCGGCCTGCGCGTGCGAGCACCGATGCTGCAGATCGAGACGGTCGCGGCGGGGGGCGGATCGATTTGCCGGTTCGATGGAATGCGGCTGCGCGTCGGCCCCGAGTCCGCCGGAGCTGATCCCGGGCCGGCCTGTTACCGTCGCGGGGGTCCGCTGACGATTACGGATTGCAACCTGTTGCTCGGGCGGTTGCAGCCTTCGCATTTTCCGGCGCTGTTCGGGCCCGAAGGCAATCAGTCGATCGACCTCAACCGCGTGAAGGCGTTGTTTGCCGAACTGGCGGCGGAAGTCGGGTCCACCCCGGAGGCGCTCGCGGCCGGGTTCATCGCGATTGCCAATGACGCGATGGCGAGCGCGATCCGCACGATCTCGGTCGCGCGCGGGCACGACCTGGCGCGCTATGCGCTGGCGAGCTTTGGCGGGGCGGGGGGGCAACATGCCTGCGCGATCGCGGATATCCTCGGGATCGACCGGGTGATGATCCATCCGCTCGCAGGCGTATTGTCCGCGTTCGGCATGGGGATGGCGGCGCACCGCGTCGTGCGCGAGGCCACCGTCGCGGTGCCGGTCGACCGTGAAAGCGAAGTCGTTCCAATCCTCGACCGGCTGGACGATGACGCCCGTCGCGCGCTGAGCGAACAGGGCGTTGCGGTCGATCGGGTCGAGCGGCGGTTGCGCATCCGCTATGCCGGTGCGGACACCACGCTGACGCTGGAGGCGGCGCCTTTCGCGACACTGGGTGAACGGTTCGGTCGCGCTCATGGAACGCGGTTCGGGTTCGTTGATCCGGCCACGCCGCTTATCATCGATGCCGCCGAGGTTGAGGCGATCGCGCCTTCGAGTGCGGCGGCGGTGCGGTTCGAGGCGGGACACGGCGAGCCCGTCGGCGAGGACGTCCGGTTGCATGTCGATGGCAAAAACGTCGCCGCGAAACTGTTCAACCGGGCGACGCTGTCGGTCGGCTGGTCGGTCGAGGGTCCCGCAATCATCGTGGACGCGTCGGGCACGAGCTTCCTCGCCCCCGGCTGGCGCGCGACGATCGACCAGCACGCCAACCTCATGCTCGACCGCGTCGCGCCTCGCGAACGGCAAGTCGCTGCGGGGACCGCAGTCGATCCGGTGCGGCTCGAGCTCTTCGCCAATCTGTTCATGAGCATCGCCGAGCAGATGGGGGTCGCATTGCAGCAGACCGCTTGGTCGGTGAACATCAAGGAACGGCTCGACTTCAGCTGTGCGCTGTTCGATGCGACGGGCAATCTGATCGCCAATGCGCCGCATATTCCGGTGCATCTGGGATCGATGGGCGAGAGCATCCGCACGATCATTGCCAACCGCGCAGGGACGATGCGCCCGGGCGACGTCTATGCGCTCAACGATCCCTATCACGGCGGTACGCATCTGCCCGACGTGACCGTCATCATGCCGGTGTTCACGGATAGCGATACGCCGTCGTTCTTCGTCGCCGCACGGGGGCATCAGGCCGACATCGGGGGGACGACGCCGGGATCGATGCCCGCCGACAGCCGCCGGATCGAGCAGGAGGGCGTGCTGATCGACGACTTCCTGCTGGTCGACGGCGGCCAATTGCGCGAAGCCGCTTTGCGCACGTTGCTCGCGTCCGGGGACTGGCCGGTTCGTAATGCGGACCAGAATATCGGCGATATCCGCGCACAGATCGCGGCCTGCGCGCGCGGTGCCGATGCGTTGGCGGCGGCGGTGGCGGACCACGGGCTCGATGTGGTGTTGGCCTATATGGGCCACGTCCAGGCCAATGCCGAGGAGATGGTCCGCCGTCTGCTGGCCAGGATCGAGGGCGGCAGCTTCCGCTACGCGATGGACAATGGAGCGGAAGTTGCGGTCTCTGTGACGATCGACAAGGACGCGCGGAGGGCAGTCGTCGATTTCACGGGTACCAGTCCGCAGCGTGACGACAATTTCAACGCACCTGCCTCAATCGCGCGGGCGGCGTTGCTGTACGTCGTTCGCGTTCTGGTGAACGAACCGATCCCGCTCAACGACGGATGCCTCGCGCCGTTCGAGATCGTCTTGCCCGAAGGATCGATGCTCAACCCGGCGTGGCCCGCCGCGGTGGTCGCGGGGAATGTCGAGACGAGCCAGGTCGTGACCGACGCACTGTTCGGGGCCTTTGGCGCGATGGCGGGCGCGCAGGGGACGATGAACAACTTCACCTTCGGCGACGGTAGCCGCCAATATTACGAGACGATCGCGGGCGGTTCGGGTGCAGGGAATGGCTTTGCCGGGACGAGCGGCGTGCAAACCCACATGACCAACAGCCGGATGACCGATCCCGAAGTGCTCGAACACCGCTTCCCGGTGCTGGTCGAACGGTTTGCGATCCGCGCGGGATCGGGCGGGGAAGGGGCGTTCTCCGGCGGAGATGGGACGATCCGTCGGCTCCGCTTCCGGGCGCCGATGACCGCGACGATTCTGTCAAACCGCCGCGTCGTCGCGCCGTTCGGTCTGGCCGGGGGCGGAGACGGCACGCCGGGGCGCAACAGCATCGAGCGGAACGACGGCAGCGTGGAGCAGCTACCCTCAGCCGCCACTGCGGAGCTCGCCGCGGGCGATGTCTTCGTCATCGAGACGCCGGGCGGTGGCGGCTACGGCCGAACCGACGGCTAGACCGGTTCGGTTGGGCAGGGCCGGGACTATGATAGTCCCGGCCCGCCACATCAAAAGCGATACGCGATCGTTCCCTGAACCGTGCGGCGGTTGCCGTACCAGCACCAGGCGTAATCGAGATAGCAGGTCGTCACGTACTTCTTGTCCAGGATGTTCGCCGCATTCACCCCGAGCGAGACACCCTTGAAGCGCGGCGAGATCGTGCCAAGATCGAAGCGTACCAGCGCATCGACCAGCGTGAACCCCGGCGTGCTCTGGCGCGTAGCCACCGGCGTAAACGACGAGTCGAACAGCGTGCCGGCATAGATGCTGTCGACACGGCGCACCGCGCCGCCAATCGCAAAGCCCTGCCATTTGCCGTCGCGCGGCGCCCATTCGAGATTGGCCGACACGCCGCCACGACCGACGCCGAGGATCCCCGCGCCGATATTGGCGGGGTTGGCGTCGGCGGTGGTGCGCAGCTTCTGGCGACTATAGGCGAGCTTGGCGTTGAAGCCGTACGGCAGCGGCGCGCTGGCCTCGACCTCGACCCCGCTCGAGCGGACGCGGCCGCTCTGCGTCGAAACGTTGGTCAGCGGGTTGGTGGTGATCAGGTTGGTCTGGTCGATCTGGAACCATGCGCCGGTGACGAGGATCTGCGTGCCGGGCACGGTATATTTCGCGCCCGCCTCGAGCTGCTTGCCTTCGGACGGCTTGGCAACGGTGATCACGCCGCCGGGTTGCGTCAGCGTGCCGTTGGGCTCGAACGAGGTCGAATAGCTGACATAGGGCGCAAGGCCGAACGGCAGCGTGTAGAGTGCGCCGGCGCGATAGGTGAACTTCTGCGAATCCTGCGATGCGGTACCGGGGCCGGTTCGGACCGAGGCCCAGTCCTGCCGCCCGCTGAGCAGCACGCGCAACGCGCCGAGTGAGAGCTGGTCCTGCGCATAGACGCCCGCCTGGTTCGAGCGCGGCTTGTTATCGTTGACGCCGAAATTGTCGGGCACGGCTTGCGGACTCTGCGGCACGGCCATCGTGCCATAGACGGGGGCATAGCCGTTCAGTGGGGTCGCCGAGCCGAAGGCGTTGATCGAGCGCGCATTGCCGGTCTGGTAGTCCGCCCCGAACAGCACGTCGTGCTTCACTGCCCCGGTGGCGAAGCGGCCGTGGACCTGATTGTCGAACACCCATGAATCGCTGCGCTCGCGTGTCGCGTAAGAGGCGCGGTTGTAAAGCGTCGCATTGGGGTTGGCGGCGGCATCGACCAGCGATCCCGAGGCATAGACGATGCCGAGCCGCGAGGTGCCGTGCTGGTAGCGGCCCGAGGCGCGGATGTTCCAGTCGGGGTTGATATCGTGCGTCAGGATATAGGTCGCGGCGACCTGCTCTCGCTTGAAGTAATTGCCGGGCTCGCCGAAATCGGTCGAGGTCGCCAGCTTGCCGTTGGGGTTGGGGAGGAAGGTGCCCGACGCCGGGAAGACGCCGTAGCTGCCGTTCTGCGGGTCGTTCGAATAGGCACCGAGCAGCGTCAGCTTGGTGGCATGATCAAGATTGAAGGTCAGCGCGCCCGAGACCGTCTGGCGCTCGCGCGCGCTGAAGGTCTGCTGCGTATGCGCCCCGTTGACGCTGCCATTGACCCGCCACAGCACCGAATCGCCGATCTTGCCGCCGACATCGCCATCGACGCGGTACAGATCGTATGTGCCGTACGTCCCCGAGGCTGCGCCGTAGAACGCCTGGTCGAGCGGCAGCTTGCTCGATAGCGCGACGAGCCCGCCCGGGCCCGACTGACCGTAAAGCACCGACGCTGGTCCCTTGATCACTTCGATCCGGTCGATCCGAGAGACGTCGACCTGCGGGGTGAGGTAGCTCGCGCCGCCGATCAGTTTCAGACCGTCGAGGAATTGCGGCGCATCGAAACCCCGTAGCTTGAACTGGTCATAGACTTCAGCGCTTGAGCCGCGCTGTTCGGTCGTGACCCCTGCCACGAAGCGCAACGCCTGGTTGAGGTTGGCCAAGCCCAGATCCGCGATATCCGACGCACTGATCACGCTGATCGACTGGGGTGTTTCTGCGAGCGGAGTCGATCCCTTGGTTCCCGCCGAAGCTTCGCTGCGGGGGCGTGCGCCGGTCACGACGATCGATTGCGCTTCCTGATCTTCCTCGGTCTCGGCGAACGCTGGCATTGCGTAGGCGATCGAACTCAACATCAGGGCGGAAACGAGCGTACGGTTCATCATGGGTCCTTAGCGACTATGCGGCAGCCTATGGCTCAGATGCGAACGATTATCAATCGCATTAGTGTGTCGCTGGATCTTTCCGTGGGGAATGCGTTGCAGATCAGGATCCTGCACCCATGTGGGGGGCATGGATGAAGATGACCTGATGCACCTGGGTCTCGTCGATGACGACGAGATTATTCTGGACGAAGCCGCGCTAGTGCTCGCGCTGCTCGACCACCCCGGCATGGACGGCGAACCCTATCTTGATCTGTTCGAGGCGATTGCCGAGGCACTCGACGAAGCCTCGGCCACCGCATCCGCCGCCGAGCCCGACGCGGAAGAACAGGCCGAACTGCTCGCGCAGGTCATCGGCGGTGCGTTCGACTTCATTGGTGACCGCGAAACCTATGACGATCCCGCCAACGCCGACGTGGTGCGCGTGGTCGATCGTCGGCGGGGCCTGCCGGTCAGCCTGTCGATCCTGTATGTCGCGGCGGCGCGGCGGATGGGGTGGATCGCCAATGCGCTCGATGTCCCCGGACATGTCCTCGTCCTGATCGGTGACGAGACGGTCCCGGTAATGATCGATCCGTTCCGTGGCGGGGAACGCGTGAGCCAGGAGCAACTGCTCGCGCTGTTGAAGACGGGGTTGCCGGCGGGTGAGGGGGGGCAGGGGTCGCCCGTGCGCCATGTCGCCGCGATGCCCAACCGTGCGGTGCTGGTCCGCCTGTTGCTCAATCAGGCGACGCGGGCTGAGCGTGCCGGGGACGGGCGGCGCGCATTGACGCTGTTCGAACGGATGACGATCATCGCGCCCGGGTACCCGCACGCGTGGTGGGAACAGGCGCGCCTGCAATTGGTCGACGGCGATATACCGGGCGCACGCAAGAGTTTGAGTGCGATGTTGGAGATTACGCGCGAACCCGATCTGCGCGCACGGATCACGGAGGTCATGGGGTCTTTGCCTGCCTCATGAATTAAGTGCGACGGAGGCGTGGCGCATAAGAATGGCCGCCGATCGATTGATCGGCGGCCATGTGTTTGTGGCAGGTGATCCGCTCAGGCGGCGTAGCTGACCTTCGTGGACCGGCGGCGCATCGTCGCACCGACGAAGGCGAAGCCAAGCAGCATCATGCCCCAGGTCGTCGGCTCGGGAACCGAGGCGGCGAATTGGCTGTAGATCTGCGCAGTCGACGTGGTCTTGTAGGTCAGCGCATCGGTGCTGAGGTTCCAGCCCATCGCGTCATACGCCGCGAGATCGAGGCCGGTGACATAGCCGGTCTGCTCATAGCAGAAGGTCGGATCCATGATCCCGTTGCCGATGGCGCAACCCGGCGTATCCTTCCAGTGCGACGCCTGCTGACCATCGCCATTGTAGCGACCGGTGGAGAAGGTATTGTCGAACAAGGCAGTCTTGCCGCCATCGATCGAAAAATACTTCTGACCACCAACGGAAAGGTCGAGCACCGTGTCCTTGCCGAGGACGAGATTGGTCGGATCCTTGCTGTAGCGGAACATGTCGAGCGCGCTGTAGATCGACGTGTCGTTGAGGCTGTACCCCAGCGCCCCGGCGGCCGGCCCCTTGCCGACGCCATAGACGTCGAGGAAATCGACGCCCGAGACGAACCCGAGCGCATGGCCGATCTCGTGGATCGCGACGCCGATGAAATCGAACGTGTTGTCACTGATCCCGTCGGTCGGGTCAAAATCGAAGTTGAAGTTGCTGCTGAACGTCACGTTGCCATCGCGCGTCGTTGGCGAGATACCCGTATTGCCGCCGATTGCTTTGACGACCGCGGAGTTGAGATACAGGTTCTGGCTGCTTGCCGTGGCCCCTGGGTTGTACGCCAGCTTGCTGGTGTCGTCATTGGTCACCGCGGGGCTGGTGCCGCTCGCAGGGGTCGTGGTCGTCCCGTTGGTAATGAAGCTCGCACCGCCATCCGCGTTCAGCGTGGGGAGGACGATGTTCTGATCGATGAACGAACCGCTCTTGGTCAGGTTGAGCTGCTTTTCCCAGTTCGCGGTCGAATAATCGACGCGCGTGCTGCCGGTCGACCCGATGATGCCGGTTGCGAGCGGCGCAAAGGATACGCCCAGGTTGATCACCGCGTTATTGGTGAACATCGATCCCCAATAGGATGCAGCGATGTTGAACCCGCGCTCTGCCTGCGAACCTTTGACGCCACCAAGATCGATCAGGTTGATCGTCGTGGCCATCACGGGCGCCGCCATCATCGCGATCGCGGCGGCACCACAGCACATGAAACTCTTGATACGCATAAGCTCCCCTCGTTACCCGGTGACGCCGTTCATCGACTCAAACAACTGGTTAACGTCCCGTTAATTAAAGGAATGTTGCGGGGCAGCAATATTGTCAACCCGGTCAAAGCGTTAATTGAGCTTGCTGTTGTACGCGGGACACGCTCGCGGCATATGGGGAGGGGGATACCGGGCGAACGCCCTCACAAGGGGTTCGCACCAGTCCGATGGCCGTGACCAACACCAGCGCGCTGCCGCTCCTGCTGGCGCAATTGAAGGCCGCCCTAGCCGCACGCGACCGGGCCGAAACCCGCCGCCTTGTTAGCGTTATGCTTGATCAGCGCGCGCCGCTTGGCCAGCAGTGGCGCGCGATCTCGCAGTTGATGCAAGCCAGTGGCGATCTCTCGCTGGCGCTGCGCGCGGTCGATGCGTTCATCGCGTCCAGTGGTAACGATCCCGTCGCGATCTATTCCAAGGTCGTGCTGCTGACCCAGGCCCAACGGATCGAGGAAGCGCATGCCCTGCTTTCAGGGTTGCCCAAGACGGTACCCGATGCGGCGGGGCACGCCTATGTGCTGGGCAACACCGCGATGACGTTGGGTCGCGTGGACGATGCCCGCCGGCATCTGTTGGAAGCACTGGCGCATCGCCCCGGGTGGGGCCCCGCCTGGCTGACGCTGGCGGCCGCGGTCAACCTTGCGGATGACCCGGTCGGGGATCAGTTGCTTGCGGAAGCTGCCGCGGCGGAACGGCATGCGCCGGGCGATCTGGCGCGCTATTGCTATGCCCTTGGCAAGCTCCATGCCGACCGCGGGGAGCCAGGCGAGGCGTTCGCCGCCTTTGCGCGTGGCGCAGCGCTGCTCAAGGCTGAAACGCCATATGGTCGCAAGGCCGACCAGGCCAACGCCGCCGCGGCAATGGAGGGGTATGATTGCGCGTTCTTCGATCGCGCTGGGGCCAACCAGACGATCGATACCAGCCGCCCGATCTTCGTCACCGGTCTGCCCAGGTCAGGCACGACGCTGGTCGAGCAGATCCTCGCCAGTCACAGTGCGGTGCAGGATGGGGGCGAACTCAACCTGATCCAGCACGTTGCCGTTGCGGCAGGGGGCGTATCCGGATCCGCGATCGATCAGCATATGGCCCGCGGCGGGACGGTGGATGGGCTGGGCGAACTCTACCTCCACCTCCTGTTGGAGCGTTTTGGGGCAGAGGGGCGCATCATCGACAAGACGATCGATGCCAGTCGTTTCATGGGCGTGATCGCGACCACATTGCCGGACGCACCGCTGATCTGGATGCGGCGCGCGCCCCTCGACAACGCATGGTCGTGCTTCCGGACATTCTTCATACATGGTGTCGGCTGGAGCTTCGATCTTGCTGACATCGCTTTCCATTTTCAACTGGAAGACGCGCTGATGGCGTTCTGGAAACAGATGCTTGGGGACCGGCTGCTTGTCGTGCCGTATGAGGAACTGGTCGAGGACCCTGCGCTATGGACCGCACGGCTGCTCGCGCATTGCGGACTGGGAGAGGAGGCCGCTGCTTACGCGCCACATCTCAACCCGCGTCGCGTCGCCACGGCAAGCGCGCTACAGGTCCGCCGCCCGATCAACCGGGACGGCCTTGGCGTTGCAGAGCCGTATCGCCCCTGGCTCCAACCGTTCCTCAATGCTTACGCAGCATCGTAGTGCCGTCCTCCACATTATTGAAAACATGTCACCGGGTCGACAAGTCACAGTCGGTGGCGCTAGCAACGGCGCTCGCCGGGAAGGACCGTCCATGCTCCGTAATGTACTACTCGCCACTGCCGCCGCTTTGATTTTGACCGGGCCTGCGCACGCCGCCAACCCGTTCGCCACGCGGAGCGCGCTGCCGTATCAGGCACCGCCGTTCGACCAGATCAAGGATGCCGATTACCAACCGGCGATCGAGCAGGGCATTACGGAGAGCCTCGCTGAAGTCCGCAAGATCGCGGACAATCCCGCCGCGCCCACGTTCGACAACACGATCGTTGCGATGGAACGCCAGGGGCAGATGCTTGCGCGTGCGCAGGCCGCATTCGGCCAGGTGGCGCAAGCCAACACCAACCCGACGATCCAGGCCGTGCAATCCGCGATGGCTCCCAAACTCGCGGGGTATAACGACGCGATCTATCTCGACCCCAAGCTGTTCGCGCGGGTGAAGATGCTGTTCGACCGCAAGGCGTCGCTCAAGCTGGACGCCGAGCAGGCGTTCCTGCTCGACGACTATTACAAGACCTTCGTCCGAGCCGGTGCCCAGTTGTCGCCCGCAGACCAGACGGCGCTACGCGCGCTCAACAAGCAAATCTCGACCCTAGGCATCGCTTTCCGCCAGAAGCTTCTCGCCGCGACAAAGGCGGGCGCGCTGGTGGTGGACGATCCGGCTGCGCTGGCGGGCATGTCGCCGGGCGATATCCAGTCCGCGGCGCGCGATGCGACAGAGCGCAAGATGCCCGGCAAATATCTGCTGCCACTCCAGAACACCACAGCGCAACCTGCGATCGAAGCGCTATCGGATCGGTCTACGCGCAAGGCGTTGTTCGACAAGAGCTGGACTCGGGCGGAGCAGGGGGATGCGAACGACACGCGCGCATCAATTCTGCAACTGATCGACCTGCGCACCCGCAAGGCCAATCTGCTGGGGTACAAGACCTGGGCGGACTATTCGCTGGCCGAACAGATGGCGAAGACGGCCACCGTCGCCCGCGATTTCCTCAACGCGCTCGACGCACCGACCGCAGCCGCACAGGCGCGCGAGGCAGCCGAACTGCAGAAGGCGATCGATGCGGAGCAGGGGGGTTTCAAGCTCGAACCGTGGGACTGGGCGCGCTATGCCGAGAAGGTCCGCAAGGCCAAGTATGACTTGGATCTCAACGAGACCAAGCCGTATCTTGAGATCTGGAACGTGCTCGAGAACGGGATTTTCTACGCCGCTAACCAGCTTTACGGACTGAACTTCAAGCGTCGTACCGACATCCCGACCTATCATCCCGATATTCGGGTGTATGAAGTGTTCGAGGCGGACGGCAAGCCGCTCGGGCTGACCTATTTCGATTACTGGAAGCGCGACAACAAGTCGGGCGGGGCGTGGATGAACAGCTTCGTGCGACAAGCGAAGATTTTCGGGACCAAGCCGGTCATTTCTAACACCGCCAATTTCACCAAGCCTGCGGCTGGGCAACCCGGTCTTGTTACCTTCAGCGAAGTGCGGACGATGTTCCATGAGTTCGGGCACGGTCTGCACGGCTTGTTCGCCAATCAGACCTATCCGACGCTGTCAGGAACGGCGGTTGCCCGCGATTTCGTCGAATTCCCGTCGCAGTTCAACGAACATTGGGCGCTCGAACCCCGCGTGCTTGCGCATTACGCGCATCATTATCAGACCGGCGCGGCCATGCCGCAAGCGTTGGTCGACAAGATCAAGCGCACGGAAACGTTCAACCAAGGATACAGTTTCGGGGAGACGCTGACCGCCGCGCAGCTCGACATGGCTTGGCATTCGGTCCCGTCGACCGCGGTGCCGAAGGACGTCAATGCGTTCGAGGCCAAGGCGCTCGGGGAGACCGGACTCAACGTCCAATACGTGCCGCCGCGCTACCGAACGAGCTACTTCAACCACATCTGGGGGTCTGGGTACGCCGCCGGCTATTACGCCTACCTATGGACCGACATGATCCAGCAAAACGTCTACGACTGGTTCCAGCAGCATGGCGGCATGACTCGCGCAAATGGCCAGCGTTTCCGTGACTTGATCCTGTCGCGTGGGCACACGCAGGATTACAACGTCATGTTCCGGAACATGACGGGGCATGACCCTCAGGTTGCGCCGCTATTGCGCAAGCACGGACTTGAGGAAGCGAAACCATAGGTCGTTTTGGCCGAGGAGCGGTGCGTGTGATCGCACCGCTCATGTGGAGCAGGCTGCGAGGGTTCGACCGGGATATGGCTGACTAAAAATCGCCAACTATCCAAGGCCGATAATATACATTATGTTAAATGCAGTGATACTTTTGGGGGGGGGCGTCAGGTGCTTCCGACACCCTGCTGCCAAAGCATCACCACTGCGATCAGCACCGCGAAGATCGCGATCCACATCAGCGCCATCTTCACAACGGAACTCAACGGCAACCGGCGTGCCGCCAGCGCACTGATCGGCAGGATTAACAACAAGGCCGTCACGAAGACATTCATACGACGAGTTCCAATCCGTCGAACCCCGGCTCCACGCCATCCGGCAACTCGCGCACCAGCGTCGCGTAATCCATCGACTGGTCCATGTGGGTCAATGCGACATGTTTAGGGTTCAGTCGGTCGATCCACCCCAAGACGGTTGGCAGATCGAGGTGTGACGGGTGCGGACGGCGCCGCAACGCGTCGACCACCCAGATATCCAGTCCGGTGTACAGGTCGACCATCGCGTCGGTCATGCCGCTCACATCCGTCGCATAGCCGATGACGCCGCCGTCGGCTTCGAACCGCAAGCCCGCCGATTGTGTCCCGCCGTGCGGTTGGTCGGCAACCCGGACGATGATATCGCCAATCACCATCGAGTCCATCAGCGGCTCTATCGAAGCAACCTTAGGATAGCCATTTAGACCACTGAAAATGTACGAAAAACGGCTCGTTAATTGCGTGAGCAGAGACGGTCGCGCGATGCCGCGGACGGGGTGTCCGAGGGCGTGGTACACTTGACGGAGATCATCGATACCATGCGTGTGGTCGGCATGGTCGTGCGTCCAGATCACCGCATCGACCGTGGAAATTTCTGCGGCGAGCAACTGCTCGCGCATGTCCGGACCGGTATCGACGAGGATGCGCGTCGTCGCCGTCTCGATGATGACCGATGCGCGGCTGCGCCGATTACGGGGTTCGTTGGAGTCGCATGCACCCCAGTCGTTGCCGATGCGTGGGACGCCCGATGACGTCCCCGACCCTAAGATCCTGATCTTCATGCGCGCGTCTTGGCGAACAGCGTGTGAAAGTTATCGCGCGTCGCCGCCGCCAGCGTCTCGACGGTCTCGCCCCGCAACTGCGCGAGGAATGTGGCGGTATCCGCGACAAACGCCGGCTCTCCAGTCTTTCCCCGGTGCGGCACCGGCGCGAGAAACGGCGCGTCGGTTTCGATCAGCAGACGATCAAGCGGAAGCCGCGCCGCGGTCTCCTGCAGGTCCTTGGCGTTCTTGAAGGTCACGATGCCCGAGATCGAAATATAGAAGCCCAGGTCGAGCGCGATATCGGCAAACGCGCCGCTCGCGGTGAAACAGTGGATGACGCCGGGATAGGCCCCCTGCTCCATCTCCTCCCGGAGGATCCGCGCGGTATCTTCCTCGGCATCCCGCGTGTGCACGACGATCGGCAACTGGGTCGCCCGGCATGCGGCGAGATGCGCGCGAAAACTCGCTTGCTGGCGTTCGCGGTCGCTGTGATCGTAGAAATAGTCCAGCCCGCTCTCGCCGATCCCCACCACACGCGGGTGTTGCGCGCGTTCGATCAGCCGCGCTGTGCCGATATCAGGATGCTGATCCGCCTCGTGCGGATGGATTCCGACGGTCGCCCAGACGTCCGGCTCCCGCTCGGCGGTTGCCAGAACGTCGTCCCATTCGCTTTCGCGCGTTGCGATGTTGAGCATGACCTCGACACCCCGCGCCCGCGCCCGGGCAAGCACATCAGCCTGTTGTTCGGCCAAGCCTTTGTAATTCAGATGACAATGGCTGTCGGCGAACATTTACGCCTCCGTTGGAGCTTCGAGCCGTGGGAATACGCCGCTCGGTGCGGGAAGAACCTTCCCCGGTGCCAAAGGATGCCCCAGCGCCTCGAAACTGCGTGCGTCACCGGGTTGTGCCAGCAGGTCGAGCAGCTTGTCCGCCCCGCCCGGGATCGCCCAGCGCGCGAGGATCGCGATCCGCCGAATCGCATCCGCGGCATGATACAGGATCGTGTCCGCGCGCGCGGGATCGGTCTTGCGCACGCTCCACGGGGCCTGATCGGCAAAATACTGGTTCGCGTCACGCGCGGCCGACCAGACCGCCTCCAGCGCGTTATGAAGCGCGAGATCCTTCATCGCCTCATGCAGACCATGTTCGGCTGCCTCGACGCTATTTGCCAACGCGGCTTCCGCATCGGTCGGCGTGCCTACGTCCGGCACGACCCCGCCACAGGCCTTGGCGATGATCGACAGGCAGCGCTGCGCGAGATTGCCCAGGTTGTTGGCGAGATCGGCGTTGCACCGCGTGACGATCGCTTCTTCGGAATAGCTGCCGTCCTGCCCAAAGCTGACCTCGCGCAACAAGAAGTAGCGCAGCGCATCGACCCCGAAATGCTCCACCAGTGCCATCGGATCGGTGACGTTGCCGAGCGACTTTGACATCTTCTCGCCGCGGTTGAGCAAAAAGCCATGGCCGAACACGCCACGCGGCAGCGGAAGGTTCGCGCTCATCAGGAAAGCCGGCCAGTAAACGGCATGAAATCGCACGATATCCTTGCCGATGATGTGCACGTTCGCCGGCCAGAACGTCTCGTACAGTTCGACGTCGCCGGGATAGCCGACGCCCGTCAGATAGTTGGTGAGTGCGTCGACCCAGACGTACATGACGTGCCCCGGGCTCCCCGGAACCGGTACGCCCCAATCGAAACTCGTTCGCGACACGGAGAGGTCGGACAGACCGCCCTCGACGAACCGCAGGATCTCGTTCCGGCGCGCCTCGGGTCGGATGAACTCTGGATTTGCGGCAAAGAAGTCGAGCAAGGGTTGCTGGTACTTCGACAGCCGGAAGAACCACGTTTCCTCGGCGGTCCACTCCACCGGCGTCCCCTGTGGCGAGAGCTTGGCACCACCCTCCCCGTCGACGAGTTCCTTCTCATCGTAAAAGGCTTCGTCGCGAACGGAATACCAGCCCTCGTAGCGATCAAGGTAAAGGTCGCCCGCATCCTCCATCGCCTTCCAGATCGTCTGGCTGGCGCGATAGTGATCGTCGTCGCTGGTGCGGATGAAACGATCGTAAGAGATATCGAGCGCGTCGGCCATCTGCTTGAAATAGCCGCTCATTTCGTCAGCAAGTGCGCGCGGCGTCAGGTCCCGCTTGCGCGCTTCCTGGACCATCTTGAGGCCATGCTCGTCGGTGCCGGTCTGGAACCGTACCTCGCGGCCCAACTGACGCTGGTAGCGTGCGATCGCGTCGGCTGCGATCGCCTCATAAGCGTGCCCGATATGCGGACGGCCATTGGGGTAGCTGATTGCGGTGGTGATATAAAAGGGGTCGGCCATCGCCGCCTCCTAGAGCAAGGCGATTGCGAAATGAAGACCTCAGGCGGCGAGCCGCGCGACGATCCCCGCCATTTCGTAAACGGTCGCCTGTGCATCCAGCGTGAGCGCACGCGCGGTTGCGGACAGCGCGCGGGCTGCGTCATAGCTTTCCAGTGCGATGCGCAAGCGTTCGCCCTGCCGCGCGGGTGCCTCCGCCGCGATGAACGCAGGCGCGCGGTCGAGAAATGCTTCGTAGCGGGACTGAGCCGCCTTGAGCGCCAAGGCCTTGGCGAGTTTTCCGCGACGCGCGTTGCTGGGATCGCCATCGTGGGCGATCGCGGTCAATGCCTGGTCAAGTTGCGCCAGATCCAGCCCCGCAAAGCCCATCGCGCGCCCCGGCGACCCTTGCGCGACGCGGATCAGTGCAGCGATCTCGGCATCATCCGCCTTGGGCAACGCTTCGCGCAAAACGGTGGCGATTGCATCGTCGTTGAGCGGATCGAACCGCAAAGTCCGGCACCGCGATCGGATCGTCGGCAGCAGGCGCCCGGGGGCATGGCTCACCAGCAGGAAAATGGTACCCTGAGGTGGTTCTTCGAGGTTCTTGAGCAGGGCGTTGGAGGCGCCCGGTCGTTCGAGGTCGTCCACCGCATCGATGATGACGACGCGGCGATCCGACATCGACGGGCGCGTCGCGAACATCGGCCCCAGCGCGCGGACCTGCGCAATCGGGATACTGCGCGCTAGATCGAGGCCGGTCTTGTCGCCTTCCTTGGGTTGTCGGGTCAGTTCGCGGTAATCGGGATGCGATCCGGCCGCGATCAGCGTTCTGGTTCGATCATTTTCGGGTACGTCAAATCCCGGCGGCAGATCGGCACCCGCGCCCTCCGCCAGCAGACGCACCGCCGCAGCACGCGCGAAGCTGGCCTTGCCGATCCCTTCAGGCCCTGCAAACAGCCAGGCATGGTGTAGTGCTCCACTGCGCATCGCAGCGGCGAAGGCACTATGCGCCGCATCATTGCCGATCGGCATCGTCACGGAAGCAGATCTCCCAACTGGTGGAGAATCGCCCCGGATACCGTATGGATGTCGGCAGAGGCATCGATCACGCGGAACCGGTCCGGTTCGCTTAACGCAAAACGTCGGAACGCCGCTGCAACATCGCTGTGAAAGGCTTCCCCACGCGCGGCAAACCGGTCCGCCGCTGCCCCGTCACGGACGGAGGCGCGCGCACGCCCTTCTTCCGGGGTCAGTTCCAGCACGAAGGTGCGGTCGGGCAGCAAGCCGCGCGAACCGAATCCGTGGAGCGCCAGGATCGCAGCATCGTCGATCCCGCCGGCCAGCCCCTGATACGCGCGGCTGCTGTCGATATACCGATCGCAGATCACCCAACGCCCCGCGCCGATTGCGGGACGGATGGTCTTTTCGACATGATCGGCGCGTGCGGCCGCAAACAGCAGCGCTTCGCTATGCGCGCTCCACCGCGTCACGGCACCTTCCATCAGCAACGTCCGGATCGCTTCGGCGCCTTCGCTTCCGCCCGGTTCGCGGGTGACGAGCGCATCGATCCCGCGATCCGCCAGAGCGGTGGCAAGCAGGCGCGCCTGGGTCGACTTGCCTGCCCCCTCCCCGCCCTCGAGCGAGAGGAACCGTCCGGTCACCGGCACGCGATCACCCGCCGAAGAAGCTCATGAGCCCCGCCCAGGCGCGTCCGAAGAAGCCTGCCTCGGCAACGTCGCTCGCGGCTACCAGCGGCAGGCGCTGCTGCGGCATGTCCGGCGTCGAGATGACCAGATCCGCAATGTGCTGGCCTGCCTTGATCGGTGCCTTGATCGGGCCGTCATAGACGACCTTCAACGTCATGTCCGCGGCTACACCGGCGGGGAGCGTTGCGGTCAGATTGGTCGGCGCGATCAGACCAACGGTCCGCGCGCTGCCGAGCTGGACTTCGGCGGTTTCGATCTGCTTGCCCTTCGCGGCGATCGGCTTTGCCTGCCATGCACGAAAGCCCCAGTTCATGAACTTGACCGACTCATCCGCACGCTGGCCCGAGCTGCCAAGACCCGCCATGACCATGACCAGACGGCGCCCGTTCTGCTCGGCAGAGCCGGTGAAGCCATAGCCTGCTTCTTCGGTGTGCCCGGTCTTGAGCCCATCGGCCCCCTGCACGCGTCCAAGCAACGGATCGCGGTTGGCCTGCGCAATCGGTGCGGCAGCGCCAAGGGTCTTGCCCCAGGTGAAGTTCGGCAGCGAATAGAACCGCTTATACAGCGTCGGATGATCCAGGATCGTTGCCGAGGCAAGTTTCGCGAGGTCACGCGCGGTGACATAGGTTACGCCGCCATCGGGCCAGCCGTTCGACGTTCCAAAGTGGCTGTTGGTCAGCCCGAGCTTTGCCGCTTCCCGGTTCATCCGTTCGGTGAAGGTTTCCTCGGTCCCCGAGATCCCCTCCGCCAACACGACGCACGCATCGTTGCCGGACAGCGTGACGATCCCCTTCAGCAGGTTTTCGACGCTGACGTCCTCGTTCGCGGACAGGAACATCGTCGAGCCCTGGCTATGCCATTTGCGCCATGTCTCGGGCTGCACATGGAACGTCTGGTTGAGCTTCAGCTCCCCCGACTTGATCATGTTGAAGGCGACGTACACGGTCATCATCTTCGCCAGCGATGCCGGCGGCATCCGGCGATCCGCGTCCTTGGAGTAAAGGATCGCTCCCGAGGACAGATCCTGCAGATAGGCGACCGGCGCAGGCGTCTGGAAATCCGGCTTCGCGATCGCGGGCGTCGTTGCCGCGATGGCGACGATGGCGGTTGCTGCAATCCAATTCCGGCGGGATGACATGATGCTGGGTCTCGATCTTCTGGTTGATACGAAGGATTCTGGAATCGCCATAGGGGCCAAGCCGAACGTGGTACAGCCCTGCCCCGACGCGGTGCTGTCTAACCGTGCGATCAGCCCGATCCGGCTATCCGCACGGCATGCATTATCGCTCGACCGCATCTGCCAGCAAGCCGACCGACAGCGCGTAGAAATTGGAGCAATTATAGTCGAGAATGACCCGGTAATTTCCCGTCAGGAGATAGGCGGTCTGCCCCGGGCCATCCGGCTCGATCAGCGTGGCAAGCACGGTATCCGCAGGCCAGCCGCGCGCTTGCGGGACGATGCCGAGCGCGCGCCATTCCGCCATTGTCTTCCACCCGCTATGCCGCTGGAAAACGCGGGGGCAGCGTGGCGAGACGAGCCGGTTGACGACTTGCCCGCGATCGAAACTGCCGGGCACCGACACCGCAAACCCCCAGGGCTGTCCCGGCCGCCAGCCGGCGTTGGAGAAGTAGTTGCCGATTGACGCAAGCGTATCGGCGCTGCTCGTCCAGATGTCGGCACGCCCATCGCCGTCGCCATCGCGCGCCAGCCGCAGATAGACCGACGGCAGGAACTGCGGACCACCCGTTGCTCCAGCCCAGCTTCCCACCAACTGCGAGCGTGGCACGCCGCGATCCATCATCTGCAAGGTCGCGATAAATTCGTCCGCGAACAGGTCGCGCCGTCGCCCTTCGTAAGCCAGCGTGGCAAGCGCGCGCGGCAGGTCGAATCCCCCCATCACGCGGCCATAACTCGTTTCATGCCCCCAGATCGCAACCATGATCGATTCGGGCACGCCCGTTTGCTGCTCGATCCGCTGCAACCGGCTGCGCTCGCTGACGTAGGTGGATTGCCCCCGGCTGATCAGCGCGCTGCTCAGATGCTGCGCCTTGTACGGCGCGAAGTTGGGGATCGCCGCAATCGAGGTCCCGCCGGGCTGCTGCCGGTCTAACTCGATCACGCGCTGGTTGAGCGTGAGCGTCGGCAGCACCGCATCAAGCGTCGCACGACTGACGCCCTTCGCTTCCGCTTGCCCACGAAGCGTTCCCAGATAGGTCTGGAAACCCGCATCATCCTGCGCGACCGCCGATCCGCCGATGCCCGCGCACACGCAGATTGCCGCAACGCTGCTGGCAATCCGCCGCCAAATTTTACTGTTACCCCGCATCATCCGACCTTGGCACAGCGCGCTTGCGGCATGAAGCCCCGAAACGATCTGCCTCTTGCACAATTCGTCAGACGCTGGCTAAGCGGGGGTGAACGGAAGAGTGGCCGAGTGGTTTAAGGCAGCGGTCTTGAAAACCGCCGTGGGTGCAAGCTCACCGTGGGTTCGAATCCCACCTCTTCCGCCAGCGCTGTACGAGCAACTGACCGCCCTGGGTCAGCTTGGTATCACGGCGACCGCCGGGAGCCGCGGCAACAGTACGAATCAGCGGGATCCGCACCAGAATCACCGCCGTCGCAACCGAACATATCGCCACGAGCAAGAAGATCACCAGAGTGCGTGCCGGCACGGCCGGCGTGATGCGCTGGAACAGCCAGACGTATGCCAGATGGCACAGGTACACCGGCAAGGTGAGAAAACCCCAGGATTGCAGACGTGCAACCACCGGACAGCCGTTCAGCGACCGGGCCAGCATGAACACGGACGTCCCCAACAGGAAGGTCGATACGATGCTTTCCGCGTTCCACACGGCGGGGTTTACCGCAACGAATGCGAGAAAGTACCGCTCGCACAGCAACGTAGCCAGCGAGACTACGCACAGCGCGATGCTTGCGTCCAACCGAGCGGGCTGTGTTCCGCGCAAGGCGTATCCGATAAACACGAATGCTGGGGCGGCCAGCTGCCGCTTCAGATCGGACAGATGGTGGGAGTATTCCGGGATCCCGACGAGCGCGTGATAGTCGAACAGGATCGGCCCGAGCAGCGCCAGCAGCACAACCACCGCTGCCGCCAACCGCCGCCCTCCGATTGTCACGGATGCCGAAACCGTGACGAGCCCGAATGCCAGCGCCGGCAGGAACCACAAATGGTACCCGTACCCCCCTTCGGCCAGCATCAGAAGGCGGAACGGCACCGGATTGGGGCGCAGGAAGCCCAACGCGAAATACACGAGCATCCAGAGGCCATAGATCGGCAGGATCCGCAGGCCGACATAGCGGACCGTCCGGGAAAACCCACGATCGTACCGAAAGAAATAGCCGCTCACGATAAAGAAGAACGGCACCGCGGATCGCAGGATGGCGTCGATCGGGACCGCCCACGCCGGCATACCCCATGGCTGGCCGACCGGGTTCGGCAGCAGCGACAGGACATGCCCCACGATCACGCCCATCGCCATCAGGAAGCGGAACGCGTCGATGCCCCCGTCGCGCGTTTGCGGCACAGGTTCCGGGGTCGACCCTGGGGTCGAATGCTGTGTCGCAATGGCCGTCAACTCGTCCCTCACCGTCACTATACGGCACGCAGTGTTGGCTCGGCCTCGCCAGTGGATCATGCTTGGACGGCAGGCCGAACCGCCGGGCCTCGGCTCCGCGGACGACAGCGCCGTAAGCCCGTCTACCACAATGGCTGTCGAGATTTACCTGAAGATTGAAGAGGATCGTTCCAAAACAGAACGCTTGTCAGAGGTTTCTCAACCTCTTCCGTCCGACGGGCGGGCGGTCCAGATTGTGGTGCTCGGCGTCCCTCGACGTCGCCGCATACAAAAACCCTCCCCGCGACGGCGCGGAGAGGATCCTTGAGTACGAACATGCAGCGCCGGTGCGATCACCGCCGCACGCCTGTCTTACTTCTTGCCGATCGAAGACATCGCGCCGAAACGCTTGTTGAAGCGCGCGACCTGGCCGCCCGCGTCAAGCATCGTACCACGGCCACCGGTCCACGCCGGATGTGCCAGCGGATCGATGTCGAGCGTCATCAAATCGCCTTCCTTGCCCCAGGTGGTGCGGGTCTGGAACTGCGTGCCGTCGGTCATCTGCACCGTGATGGTGTGATAATCGGGATGGATGTTCTTCTTCACGACGTAATTCTCCGAAAAGCCGCTGGTTTCCGACCAGCAGCGAAGGCGCGGCCCTTATCAGAGCCGTGCATGATGTGCAACCGAAGCGTACCGCCAAGCCTGCCGTGCCGCACCGGTTATGCCTTGGGCGGATCCGCGATCATGGCGGTAAAGTTGGCCTCCGCCGCCAATTGTCCGTCAATCGTTGCACGTCCGGAAAACTTGCAGACGCTCGACCGCTTCTGGACAAACTCGACCTCGAGCTTGAGCAGCACGCCGGGTTCCACGGGCTTGCGGAACTTCGCCCCGTCGATCGCCATGAAATACACGAGTTTGCCCGAACCCGCGAGGCCGAGGGACTCGACGGCGAGGATTCCCGCCGCCTGTGCCATCGCCTCAACGATCAGTACGCCCGGCATGATCGGACGTCCGGGGAAATGCCCCTGGAAGAACTGTTCGTTGATCGTCACCGCCTTGATCGCGGTAATCGACCGGTCGAGGATCAAATCCTCGACCCGGTCGACCAGCAACATCGGGTATCGATGCGGCAATGCCGCCATGACCCGCCCGATATCGAGCGGGCCCATCGCGCCACGGCCTTCTTCTGCACCGTCAGCCATCAGACCCTCAGCGACCCTGCGGTGCCTTGGTGCCCGCAGCCGGTGCTGCCGGAGCCGCTGCGGCACCGGGCGTACCCGCCGCACGCTGACGCTGCATCGCGGAGATGTACGCGAGCTGCTGATACTGCTGGAGTAGCTGCTGGGTCTGCTGGCTTGGCTGCCAGCCGGCTGGCGGGGTGAATGCGACGGTGGGGTTCGCGCGATCGAGCTCGGCCTTGATGTCGTCGGTTACGTCGACGGCGGGCGTGCTGAACTGGACGGTACCCGCCGACAGCAGCAGGCTGAGCTTCTTCGCGGTCACAACCGCCTGCATTGCTGCTGCATACTTCTGCGAGATCTGTTCGATCGCATAAGCCTGTGCGAGCGTTGCCGGGCCACGCAGCCGTGCGACGTCGGCCTGGCCGGTACGCTGTGCGGTCTCGATCTGTGCGAGCGCCGGGCTCTTTGCAGCCTGCGCCTTCTGGATCTCATCGTCGGACAACTGCTTGTCCTTGTTCAGATCGAGCGGCGCGTACAGCGTGTTGAGCTGTGCCTGCAACGCCTGCGCACGCGCGGTCGCCTGGTCGAGCTGCGCCTTGTAGGTCGTTGCGATCGAGGTGTTCGCGGCGTCAAGCGCCTTTGCGGTCAGGATGACGGTTTCCGGGTCAGCGATCGCGATACCGCCGACCTGTGCCTGTGCCGAACCGGCGATGGCAAGGCCGACGCAGCCGAGCAGAACTTGATAGGTGGTCTTCATCAGAACTGTGTCCCTACGTTGAAAGTTACGAGCTTGTTGTCGTCACCCTTGCTCTTGAGCAGGGCGTAAGCGAGATCGATACGCAGCGGTCCGAACGGCGAGTTCCAGTTCACGCCGGCACCCACCGAGACACGTGGGCGAGGCGAATCGCCGAGGAAACGCTCCTCGAACGGCGCAGAGATCGACTGCGTCGTCGGGGTATTCACGGAAGATCCGACGCATGGCCCACCCACCGCGGCCGCGTAGCCGACGGCGCACGTCGTCAAAGCGGAAGGGTTAGTCCCGTCGGTCGTGGGTACGGTGAAATAGGGCTGTCCGTTCGAGGCATTCACAGGTTGCGACAACGGAAGCACCGTGGTGCGTCCGGTGACCGGATCGGTCGTCGTCTGGAACGTCGCCGACGGCAACGGCCGCGTGATCCCGAACAGCGCACCCGCCTGAACATAGATCGAAGGCCGCAGGCCAAGCTCCCGCGCGCCTGCACCCAACGGGATCTCCAGCTCGAGCTTGCCCAAGTAATAGGCCCGACCACCGAGCGCATCGTCGACGAACTGGTTACGATCCGTGACGAGCGTCTGATTGCCCGCCGCGTCCGTGGTGTAGGGAACGCGCTGAACGCGCGGGCCCACGCCACGAATGTCGAACCCGCGGAAATCGGGTTCGCCGAGGTAGAAGCGATCGTTGATGCGGACCTTGTCGACCCCTTCGCCGCGGCTCTTCTCAAGCGACTTGATGTAGCCGCCCTCGACGTTCAGCGACGCAATGAAGCCGCTCCCGACGTTGACGAACTTTGCCGCCTCAACCTTGGTGCGGATGTACTTCACATCACCCCCGAGCCCGGCGAAATCCTGGCTGAAGATGAAGCGTTGCCCGGCGGTCGGCCGGAGTCGGCTGTTGAGGCTGTCGAACAGCAGCGAATAGCCGACCGACGACGTCCAGCGATTGCCGATCGAGTCGCACAGATAACGGCCTGCCTTGAGGAAGTCGCACTGACCGTTGGTAAAATAGGTCGACTCGTCGAGCCCGACCTGATCGTAGGACAGGCCATAGCGTCCGGCGAGCTGCCAATATTCGGTCAGCGGAATGCCCGCACGCAGCTGGAAGCCGGTCGATACCTGGGTGTAGGTGGTGTTGCGCTGGTTCCCAGTAGTGAAGTTGAACGCGTTGTAATCGCGACGGAAGATGTCACCGCCGATCGCGATGTTCTTGTTGAACAGGTATGGCTCGGTAAAGCCTAGCTCGATCGACTTGGAATAGGTCGAGTAGTTGACGCTGGCGCGCAATTCCTGGCCCTTGCCGCGGAAATTGCGCTGGCGGATCGATGCCTGGATGATGAAGCGCTCGAGGCTCGAGAAACCGGCCGATAGCGACAATTCGCCGGTCGATTTTTCCTCGACGTTCGCGGTCAGCACGACACGGTCGGGCGACGACCCCTGCGTCTGCTTGATCTCGAACTTGTCCTGGAAGAAGCCAAGCGAGTTGATGCGATCCTGCGAACGCTTGACCTGGAAGCTGCTGAACGCGTCGCCTTCCGCCAGACGAATCTCGCGGCGGATAATTTTGTCCTGCGTCTGCGTGTTGCCGTTGATGTCGATCCGCTCGACGTACGACCGCTTTGCCTCGGCGATGTGGAAGTTGATCCCCATCGTCAGCGTGTCCTTGTCACGCTGGAAGTCGGGGTTCACCTCGGTGAACGCATAGCCAAACGCGCCTGCGGCTTCGCTCAGCGAGTCGACGGCGGTCTCGACCTTCTTTGCGTCATACCAGTCGCCCTTGTTGATCCCGAGGCTGGCGGCGAGCTTCTTGTTGTCGAAGTCGCGGATGTCGCTGTCGACGGTCACGTCGCCGAACTTGTAGCGCTTCCCCTCCTCCACCACGTAGGTGATGATGAAGTCCTTCTTGTCCGGCGTCAGCTCGGCGACCGCGGAGGTCACCTTGAAGTCAGCATAGCCCTCGGTCAGGTAGAACTGGCGCAGCTTCTGCTGGTCGTACGCGAGGCGATCCTGATCATAGCTCGTGTTCGAGCTGAGCAGCGTCGTCAGGCGGGCCTGCTTGGTCGCCATCTGCTCGCGCAGCTTGCTGTCGGAAAATTCCTCGTTGCCGAGGATGTTGATCTGGCGGACCTTCGATTTCGGACCCTCGGTGACTTCGAAGATGACGTCAACGCGGTTCTGGTCGAGGTTGACCATCTTCGGCTCGACCACCGCGGCGAACCGCCCCTGGCGCCGATACAATTCGATGATCCGCGCAACGTCCTGGCGGATCGCGGTGCGCGTGAAGATCTGGCGCGGGGCGAGTTTCACCTCCTTGCGGATCTTGTCTTCCTTGAGCCGCTTGTTGCCCTCGAAGATGACACGGTTGATCACCGGATTCTCACGAATCCGCAACACGATGTCGCCACTTTCGGCCCCGGCGATGGAGACGTCCGCGAACAGGTCGCTCGCGTAGAGGTCCTTGATCGCCTGATCGAGCGATTCGTTGGTAAACGCCTGCCCGGTACGCAACTTTGTATAGGACAAGACCGTTTCAGGTTCGAGGCGCTGTGACCCCTCCACCCGGATCGACTTGATCGACCGGCTGGCTACGGGTGCGGCGACCGGCGTTGCCGCAGGCGTTGCCTGCGCAGGCACCGGAACACGTGGCGCAGCCGTACGCGGACGCGCTTTAGCGGCCGTGGGCGCGGTCTGGGCATCGGCGGGCATGCACGAGAACATCGTGCTTGCCAGCAGCACGGCGGTGGCCCGTGCCCCGAATGTTGAAACCTTGATCGCTGTCACATCCCACCCCAAATCGGAGAAAATACCCGCGTGGCCAAAAACGCTGGCCCGCCCTGCCCCACCTGCGTCACCCGATCAACCCAGCGAGGGTCTTCCACAGGCCGAATGCGCCGAGATCGTTGAAGGTCACCATTACCATCAACGCCAGAACCGCCGCCAATCCCCCCCGGAACGCCCATTCCTGGACGCTCGGTGCGACGGGCTTCCGCTGGACAGCCTCTACCGCGTAGAACAGGAGATGCCCGCCATCCAGCATGGGGATTGGCAACAAGTTGATGAATCCCAGATTAATCGACACGCCCGCAATGAAGAAGATCAACACCGGCCACCCAAGCGACAATTGCTCGCCGGATGTCTTGGCGATGCGCAGCGGTCCACCCAGTTCGTCGACCGAACGTCGCCCGGAGAGGATCTGGCCAAGCCCCTCCACGGTCGTCCGCAGGATCGTGCCCGTCATTGCGATACCGACAAGCGGTGCTTCCAGCACGCCAACCTTCGCGGCGACAGGCGTCGAGGGACCGATGCCGAGCAGCCCCTTCTTAAATTCGTTGCCGAACCGGTCCCGCTCCGTCGCGACGCCCAGCACGGTCTGGCGGCTTTGCGCGACGCCGTCGTGGCGATAGTCGATCCGCACGGGTTCGCCCGGACGCAATACGGTATATTGGAAAACGTCCTTGAACGTCTCGATACCGCGGCCGTTGAGTGCGGTGATCCGGTCACCCGGCTGCAGCCCCGCCTTGGCGGCGGCGCTGCCCGGCGTGACGAGCCCCACGATCGATGGCGTTCGATCCACGCCATAGCTCATCGCAAACCCAGCCAGGATCAGGATAGCGATAACGAAGTTGGTGACCGGTCCCGCCGCGACGACGATCGCGCGTTGCCACACGGGGCGCGCCTGCAACGTTCTGGCACGTTCCTCCGCAGGAAGTTCGAGCCATGCCGGATCGGGCACGCTCGCGGCATTCATGTCGCCGGCGAACTTGACGTAGCCGCCCAACGGTAGAGCGCTGAACTTCCACCGCGTGCCCCGACGGTCGGTCCAGCCGAACAGTTCGTTGCCGAACCCGATCGAGAATGCGTCGATCTTCACACCGAACATGCGTCCGGCAAGATAATGCCCCATCTCGTGCAGGAAGACGAGCGGACCGATCACCAGTGCGAACGCAAGAATGGTCAGCAAAAATCCGGGCGATTGGCTCAAACGACGCTATCCTTCATCAACGCCCCGTTGCGTAACCCCACCTGCCGTCGCGCTATGCTGCGCGCTTCGGCATCGACCGCGAGAACGTCGCCCAACGTTCCCGGTGCGGCCGGATGATAGACGGACAATGTATCGTCCACGATTGCGGCAATTTCGAGGAAGCCGATCTCGCGCGCGAGAAATGCAGCGACGGCAATCTCGTTCGCGGCATTCAGGATTGCAGGACGCGCGCCGCCAAGATTAAGCGCCTCGCGCGTCAACCGTATCGCGGGAAAACGCTCGGGGTCGGGCGCCTCGAAATCGAGCCGACCGATCGCCACGAGGTCGAGCGGCGCCATCGGGGTGGCCATCCGGTCGGGCCACGCCAGACAGTGCGCGATCGGTGTCCGCATGTCGGGCGGCCCCATTTGCGCCAATACCGATCCATCGACATAGTCGACGAGCGAATGGATCACGGACTGCGGGTGGATCACGATCTCGATCGCATCGTGCGGGACCGGGAAAAGTCGCGCCGCCTCGATCAGTTCGAGCCCCTTGTTGAACAAGGTTGCCGAATCGACCGAGATTTTCGCCCCCATCGACCAGTTCGGATGTGCGACCGCCTGTTCGGGGGTCACGCTGCGCATCTGCGCGGTCGACCAGTTGCGGAACGGACCACCGCTGCATGTAAGGATGATCCGGCGCACGCGTTCAGGTCGGGCCGCATCGAAGCATTGGAAAATCGCGTTGTGCTCGGAATCCGCCGGCAGCAGCGTTGCGCCGTGCTTTGCCGCTGCCGCGAGGACCACGTCGCCCGCCGAGACCAATGGCTCCTTGTTGGCGAGGATGACGGTCTTTCCGCCAGCGATCGCAGCCATCACCGGTTCCAGCCCGATGCAGCCGACGATCGCGCCCATCGTGATATCCGCGCCAAGTGTTGCCGCCTCGATCACCGCCGCGCGTCCCCCGGCACACACCGTGTCGGTCCCGGCCAGCGCCTGTCGCAGATCCGGCAGGCACGCTTCATCCGCGACGACCGCCAGCTTTGCGCGCGTCCGGATCGCAGCAGCGGCAAGCCGTGTGACGTCGCAATTCGCGGTCAGTGCCAGAACCTCGAACCGCTCGGGCTCGCGTTCCACCAGGTCGAGCGTCGAGGTCCCGATAGACCCCGTAGCGCCCAGAATTGTGATCGTCTTCACCACCAATACACTTTCGGTAACACAATAAGAAAGGCTGCGACCGGCGCGACCGGGACAAGACCGTCAAGACGATCGAGCACGCCGCCATGGCCAGGCAACAGCGTGCCGCTGTCCTTGACCCCCGCACGCCGCTTGAGCCAACTCTCGTACAGATCGCCGCCCTGCGCCAGTGCCGCGAGCAACGGCGTCGCGAAGGCGAGCCGAAGCGGCAATCCGTATTGCATATGGAGGAATGCTGCGAACGCGCTGGCTGCCAGCACACCACCGCCGAGCCCTGCCCATGTTTTGTTGGGACTGATCGTGGGGGCAAGTTTGGGCCCGCCGATCGTGCGACCGGCAAAATAAGCGCCGATGTCGCACGCCCACACCATCGCCAGCGTCCAGATCGTAAGCAGGATTCCATCCCCCTGCCCACGGATCGCCAGCAAGGCGAGGATCGGCAGGCACACGTAAACCGCACCCAGCGCGAGCTCCTTCCGTCGCGTGACGATGACGATGAAGAAACCGGCAGCCGCGATCAGACCCAGCGCAAAGAACCCGGGGCCCGCCCCAAGGTGCGGCGCCATGATCGCCAGCGGTACCGATACCGCATATTGCGCAAGCCGTTTGGTTTGCGGTGGCGTTGCGTGGAGATCAGCCCATTCGGCCATCATGAACAGCCCGAGGACGACGCATAGCAGCCAGAAGGCGAGATCGCCCAGCGCTACGCTGACCAACGCCACGGCAACCATCGCCAGGCCGACGACGCTTCGCAGCGCGAGGTTGGATGACATTCTTTGCGACAGGCTCGGCTTCACAGGCCCCCGAACCGCCGCTGCCGTTGCCCGAACGTGGCAATGGCATCCGCAAACGTATCCGCATCGAATTCGGGCCACAGCGTGTCGACGAACAACAGCTCGGCATAAGCGGCCTGCCAGAGCAGGAAGTTGGACAGGCGAACTTCGCCCGATGTGCGGATCAACAAATCAAGCGGCGGCAGATCGCGCGTTTCGAGTTCGTGTTCGAACATCGCTTCATTGATCGACGCAGGATCGAGCATGCCGTCCCGCGCCTGTTCCGCCAGACGGCGTGCGACCGAAGCGATTTCCGCCTGTGCACCGTAGTTTAGGGCAATGACAAGGATCGGGCCGCTATTGACCGCGGTGCGCGCGACCGCGTCGTCGATCAGCCGGACCAGATCCGGACTGAAACGCCGATAGTCTCCAATCACGCGGAGCCGTACGTTGTCGCGGATGAGTTCGTCGAGGTCGCTGCGGATGAACAGCCGTAGCAACCCCATTAGATCGCTGACTTCCTCTTCCGGACGACGCCAGTTCTCGCTGGAGAAGGCGTAGAGCGTCAGTACCTCGATGCCGAGCGTGCGCGCCGCGCGGGCAACGCGCCGAACGGCTTCGACGCCTTGGCGATGCCCGGCAACGCGCGGAAGCAGGCGCTTTTTCGCCCAGCGCCCGTTGCCATCCATGATGATGGCGACATGACGCGGCAGGACGACACCGCTTGGATCCGGTGCCGTCGCCCGATCGGCAGCCGGGGCGGCGAACGGCCTCACTTCCCCAGGATTTCCTTTTCCTTGGCGGTCGCGGCAGCGTCGATTTCGCCGATCGTCTTGTCGGTCAGCTTCTGCACTTCGGTCTCGAGCTTCTTGCGCTCGTCCTCGCTGTAGACGCCCTTTTTCTCGTCGGTTTTGAGGCTATCCATGCCGTCCCGGCGCACGTTTCGCGCAGCAATGCGCGCGTCTTCAGCATACTTGCCGGCGAGTTTAGCCAGTTCCTTACGGCGTTCTTCGGTCAGATCCGGAATCGGGAGACGCAGCGTGGTGCCGTCGACGATCGGGTTGAGCCCCAGACCGGCCGAGCGGATCGCCTTGTCGCACGGACCAACGTTCATCTTGTCCCACACCTGCACCGAGATCATCCGCGGCTCGGGCACCGAGACGGTCGCGACCTGGTTGAGCGGCATCTGTGCGCCGTAGACTTCGACCGTCACCGGATCGAGCAGCGAGGTCGACGCACGGCCCGTGCGCAGGCCACTGAGGTCGCCCTTCAACGATTCGATGCTGCCGGCCATGCGGCGCTCGAGATCGGCCTTGTCATATGCGGCCATGATTATGCTCCTGTCTCTGCCTGGACGACCGTGGAAACGCCTTCGCCCCGCAGCACCGCGGCAAGATTGCCGGGCTCGCGGATGTTGAAGACGACGATCGGGATATTGTTGTCACGGCACAAGGCGATCGCGCTCGCGTCCATGACCTTGAGGTCCTTCGCGAGCACGGTGCCATAGCCGATCGTGTCGTAGCGCTTGGCCGTGGGTACGAGCTTCGGGTCGGCGTCATAGACGCCGTCGACCGAAGTGCCCTTGAACAGCGCGTCGCACTTCATCTCAGCGGCGCGCAACGCCGCACCGCTGTCGGTGGTGAAATAAGGGCTGCCGACGCCAGCCGCGAAGATCACGACGCGGCCCTTCTCCAGATGGCGCTCGGCGCGACGGCGGATGAACGGCTCGCAGACGCTCGCCATCGGGATCGCAGACTGGACGCGGGTGTCGACGCCGATCTGCTCGAGTGCATTCTGTACCGCGAGTGCGTTCATCACGGTCGCGAGCATGCCCATGTAATCGGCGGTCGCGCGCTCGAAGCCCTTGGCAGCGGCGGCCAATCCACGGAAAATGTTGCCACCCCCGACGACGACGCAGACCTCGAACCCTTTAGAGCGGGCATCGGCGATTTCACCCGCGACACGCGCGGTGACGGAGGGATCGATCGACAAACCGCCGGGGCCCATCAGGACCTCGCCCGACAATTTCAGCAGGATACGTTTGAAGTTAGGGTTTGGCACGGCAATCCGAACGGCAATGGGCAGGCGGCGCGGACCTTATCGGGGCAGCGCAGCGATTGGAAGCGTGGAAACCATGCCGGAGCGCCATGACGCGCGCATTGGCGTACAGTCATCGCGTGCATCCGGCAGGTCGTCGCGACGTGGCAGGGCGGATCGCCGGTGCGCTTGTTGCCAAGCGCACCGACGATCGCAGACGTTCAGGCGGTAGGCTGGGGAACGCCCGATGCCGCAGCGACTTCTGCTGCGAAATCGGTGGCTTCCTTCTCGATGCCTTCACCCAGCTGGAAGCGGACATAGTCCTTGAGCTCGATCGACTTGCCCGCTGCCTTGGCGGCATTGGCAACGACGTCCGAGATCTTGGTCTTGCCGTCCATCACCAGCAGCTGGCTGACGAGCGCGTTTTCCTTGCGGTACTTGGCGATCGCGCCATCGACCATCTTGGCGACGATGTCGGCGGGCTTGCCGCTCTCGGCAGCCTTTTCGGTCGCGATCGCACGCTCGCGCGCGACGATCTCGGGGTCGAGGCCGTCCTCGTTGAGCGCCAGCGGGAAAGCGGCCGCGATGTGCATCGCGATCTGCTTGCCGAGCGGCTCGAGCACGTCAGCGCCGGCATCGCTCTCGAGCGCGACGAGCACGCCGATCTTGCCGAGGCCCTGTGCTGCCTGGTTGTGGATGTACGGGATCACCGCGCCCTGCGTGACTTCGAGGCGCTTGGCGCGACGCAGGTTCTGGTTCTCGCCGATCGTCGCGATGTTGTTGGTGAGCGTCTCCTCGACGGTCTTCTCGCCGAGCGATGCTGCCTTGATGACGGCGATGTCGTCGCCGAGGCGGAGCGCAACCGCGGTCACGTCACGGACGAAGGTCTGGAACTGCTCGTTCTTCGCAACGAAATCGGTCTCGGAATTGACTTCGACCGCTGCACCGATGGTGCCGTCGACTTCGACGCCGATCAGGCCCTCGGCCGCGGTGCGGCTGGACTTCTTGGCGGCAGCAGCAAGGCCCTTGGCGCGCAGCCAATCCATCGCCGCGGTCATGTCGCCGGCAGCTTCGGTCAGCGCCTTCTTGCAATCCATCATGCCCGCGCCGCTCTTCTCGCGCAGGTCCTTCACCGCAGCGGCAGTAATGTCGGCCATGTCACTTATCCTCTTGTGTGTCAGATGCGGTTTTAGACGGGGCAGAGCGATGCCCTACCCCGTCCCTATGTCAGTTCTACGACGCTTACGCGTCGATCTGGCGCTCGGCCTCTGCGACCATCTCAGCCTGCAGCGCAGCGTCGCTGGCCGGCGTGATCTCGCCAGCCGGCTCCGACGGCGTGGTGTCGATCAGCGCTTCCTCGGCGGGCGGTGCTTCCATCGAACCGATGTCCTGGCGGCGAGCAAGCTGCTCGTTGCCACCGCGGGTCGCGGCGATCGCGATCGCTTCGCAATACAGGCGGATCGCCCGGCTTGCGTCGTCGTTCGCGGGAACCGGGAAAGCGATGCCGTCCGGCGAGACGTTCGAATCGAGGATCGCGACGACCGGGATACCCAGCGTGTTGGCTTCCTTGATCGCCAGCTCTTCCTTGTTCGCGTCGATCACGAACATCACGTCGGGGATGCCGCCCATGTCGCGGATGCCGCCGAGCGACAGCTCGAGCTTGTCCTTCTCGCGGGTCAGCTGAAGCACTTCCTTCTTGGTCAGGCCGACGGTGTCACCCGACAGCTGCTCTTCGAGCGTCTTCATGCGCTTGATCGAGTTGGAAATGGTCTTCCAGTTGGTGAGCATGCCGCCCAACCAGCGATGGTTGACGAAGTGCTGACCCGAACGACGTGCTGCGTCCGCGACGGGCTCCTGCGCCTGGCGCTTGGTGCCGACGAACAGAACCTTGCCACCGCCGGCGGTTGCTGCCGAGACGAACTCGAGCGCGCGCGCGAACAGCGGAACGGTCTGCGAAAGATCGAGGATGTGGACGCCGTTACGGTCGCCAAAAATGTAAGGCTTCATCTTCGGGTTCCAGCGATGCGTCTGGTGGCCGAAGTGTGCGCCAGTCTCGAGCAGCTGCTGCATGGAAACGACAGGTGCCGCCATAGATAATTCCTTTCCGGTTGGTCCTCTGGGAAGCGAGTAATCGATTCGGGGTGAAACCCCTGCACGACACCGGTGATGTGTGCTTCCCATGCGGTGTGAGGTCGCGCCCTTACCCAATCCCGCCGTGGAGGGCAAGAGCCAGAAACCTGTTGCGTGCGGAACGAAGATGGAACATACCGTGTTCACCGCAAGAACACGGAACGATGCCCGCGGCTACGGGTTGGCCTTCCTGATCCTGCTCTGAGACATAGGAACGAGCGATGATGATGGTGACGGGCATTCTGGTCTTCGCAAGCGCATTCGCCGCCAGCGCATCGGTATTCTGGTTGACGCTGGTCCCCGCGCTCCCGCGGATCGTGGCGTTGTTGCGTGATGGTGTCGATCCGGCGGTTGCAGGGCGTCCGGTTCTGACCGTCAGTGAGCCTCGTGCTCGGGCGCGGGCTCGGATGCTGCCGACGCCGGCAACACCACGCTTTGCAGTCCGCGCTGCCGCTTGATCCGTCCGTACGCCGCGACGCTGAACGGCAGCGTCGCGAGATAGGCGACGCACAGGAACGTCAGCGTATGCCAGGGTGCCGAGATCAACGCGGCACCCAGCAGCACCACAAAGGCGATCGCCTCGAACCGGATATGCGTGCGTAACCGCAGCGACGACCAACTGAACGTCGCGACGCTGGACACCATCAGCACCGCCATCGCGGCCACCCACGGTGCGACCAGCAGCGGCGAACGCCAGAAGTCCAGGCCGGTCCAGAACCACAGATACAGCGGCAGCATCGCCAATCCAGCGCCGACCGGCGACGGGGCGCCCGTCAGGAAGCCGGCGGATTTGTGCGGCTGTTCCACCACGTCGATCGCCGCATTGAAGCGAGCCAGGCGAAGCGCGCAGAACACCGCGAAGATCAGCGCGCACAGCCATCCAAGCCGCGGCAGATCCTTCAGCGACCACAGATACAGGATCAGCGCTGGCGACACGCCGAACGAGATCGCGTCGGAAAGCGAATCAAGCTCGGCGCCGAAACGGCTCTCGCCGCGCACCATCCGCGCAATCCGTCCGTCGATCCCGTCGAGCACGCTGGCGATCATCACCATCAGCACCGCGGTTTCCCACTGGCCCGAAATCGCGAAGCGGATCCCGGTCAGCCCCGAGCACAGCGCAAGCGCAGTGACCGCGTTGGGCGCTACGGTTCGCAATGGCAGTCCACGCGGCGATGGTCGACGCACCGGCCGGCTCATGCCGTTCCTTCCAGCGCGCTCATTGCGCGACGCCGGTTGCCGCGCTTGCCCCGACGCGTCCCAGGATCGTCTCGCCGGCCACGCTGCGCTGGCCCAGTACGACCTGACAGGCACAATCCTCGGGCAGATAGACGTCCAGACGGCTGCCGAACCGGATTAGCCCGATCCGCTGACCCGCGGCGACCATGTCCCCCGGCTTGACGAACGGCACGATCCGGCGCGCGAGCAAACCGGCGATCTGGGTGAAACCAACCCGACGCCCGTCACGCCCCTCGACCACCAGATGCTGCCGCTCATTGTCCTCGCTCGCCTTGTCGAGCTCGGCATTAAGGAACTTGCCGGAAATGTAGACGACCTGCTTGACCGTACCCGCAATCGGGGTGCGGTTGATGTGAACGTCGAACACCGACATGAATACCGACACGCGCACCAGGGGTGCCTCGCCGAGCCCATTGGGGCCAGCGAGCTCGCGCGGTACCGGCATCCGCTCGATCATCGAGACCAGCCCGTCCGCCGGCGAGATGATGAGGCCGTCGCCCGACGGCGTGACCCGCACGGGATCGCGAAAGAACAATGCCACCCACAACGTCAGGCCGATCAGCGGCCAGGCGACGAACCAGCCGAGCCAGATCAGCGCGATCAACGCGACGACCGCGGCGATGACGACATATTTGCGCCCCTCGGGGTGCAGGTCCGGCACGCGCCATTTGGCGGTTTCGGGGCTCGGCGACGAATGGCTTGGTGGTATCATGCGCCGACCCTAACCGACCGGCTGGTTTGTCACAATCGTCAATGCCGGTCGGCTTGCGCGGGTTGATCGATCCGGCCCATGCTCCTAGACGCTACCCGCAAAACCCCCACAGGAAAGTGCGTGATGGCGAAGATCAAGGTAAGGACGCCCGTTGTCGAGATCGACGGCGATGAGATGACCCGGATCATCTGGCAGTGGATTCGCGAGCGGCTGATCCTGCCGTATCTCGATATCGATCTGGAATATTACGACCTCGGCATGATGAGCCGCGATGGCACCGACGACAAGATCACCGTCGACAGCGCCAAGGCAATCCAGAAGTACGGCGTCGGCGTGAAGTGCGCGACGATCACCCCGGACGAGCAGCGCGTCGAGGAATTCGGCCTCAAGAAGATGTGGAAGTCGCCCAACGGCACGATCCGCAACATCCTCGGTGGCACGATCTTCCGCGAGCCGATCGTGATCAAGAACGTCCCCCGCCTGATCCCGGGCTGGACGCACCCGATCGTCGTCGGGCGCCATGCGTTCGGCGACCAGTATCGCGCGACCGACTTCCGCGTTCCCGGCCCGGGCAAGCTCAAGCTGGTGTTCGAGGGCGACGACGGCGAAGTGATCGACCGCGAGGTGTTCCAGTTCCCGACGTCGGGCGTCGCGCTCGCTATGTACAACCTCGACGATTCGATCCGCGATTTCGCGCGCGCCTCGATGCACTACGGCCTGAACCTCAAGTGGCCGGTGTACCTGTCGACCAAGAACACCATCCTGAAGGCCTATGACGGCCGCTTTAAGGACCTCTTCGCAGAGGTTTTCGAGAGCGAATTCAAGGACAAGTTCAAGGAAGCGGGCATCGTCTACGAGCATCGCCTGATCGACGACATGGTCGCATCGGCGCTCAAGTGGCACGGTGAATTCGTCTGGGCGTGCAAGAACTATGACGGCGACGTCCAGTCGGACCAGGTCGCACAGGGCTTCGGCTCGCTCGGCCTGATGACCTCGGTGCTGCTGACGCCGGACGGCAAGACGGTCGAGGCGGAAGCGGCCCACGGCACCGTCACGCGTCACTTCCGCCAGCACGAGCAGGGCAAGGCGACGTCGACCAACCCGATCGCGTCGATCTTCGCCTGGACCGGCGGCCTCAAGTATCGCGGCAAGTTCGACGGTACGCCCGAGGTGACGCAGTTCGCCGAGACGCTTGAGCGCGTCTGCATCAAGACGGTCGAGGATGGTCACATGACCAAGGATCTCGCGTTGCTGATCGGCCCGGAGCAGCCGTGGATGACGACCGAGCAGTTCTTCGAGCAGGTTCGCCTCAACCTCGAACAGGCGATGGGCGCTTCGGCCTGATCGCATGACGGTGCGTCGCCCGGAACATGGTTCCGGGCGACGCAGCGGATTTTCACGACCGAGACTGCCGTCGGGAAGTTATTTCACGACATAAGCTGACAAGCATGACGAATGTCGCTTAGATGCCCGCATGCCCTCAGCCCTTGCCAATGCCGGATTCAGTGACGCCCTCGTAATTCTTGGGGCAGCCGGCCTCGTGATCCCGGCATTTGCCCGCGCCAAGATCAGCCCCGTCATCGGGTTCATTCTGGTCGGATTGCTTGTGGGTCCCTTCGGGCTTGGCGCATTGGTCAGCCAGTTTCCCTGGCTTTACTACATCACCATCTCCGATCCGCATTCGATCGAGCCCTTTGCCGAATTCGGCATCGTGCTGCTGCTGTTCTCGATCGGGCTGGAACTGTCGCTCAAACGCTTGTGGTCGATGCGGCAACTCGTTTTCGGGACGGGCGCGGCACAATTGCTCGTCGCGGGCGCGATACTGGGGCTTGGCCTGCATCTGCTGACGGCGCTGCCGTGGACCGGGGCGATGGCGCTGGGCATCGCCTTGTCGCTTTCGTCCACCGCCCTCGTCTTGCCGATTGCGGGGACGACCAGTCCGGTTGGTCGGACCGCCTTTGCGATGCTGCTGTTCGAGGATCTGGCGCTGGTCCCGATCATCTTCGTGCTCGCAGCGCTCGGGCCGATGGCGGCGGACAGCGGGTGGACCGGCCTTGCGCGGGTCGGCGTCGCCGCATTCCTGACCGTGGGGGTGTTGTTCATCGGCGGGCGGCTGATCCTCCCCAAATTGTTTGCGCAGGCTGCGCGGACCAAGAGTCCCGAGCTGTTCCTCGCGGCATCGCTGCTCGTCGTGATCGTCGCGAGCCTCGCCACCACTGCGGCGGGGCTCTCGCCGATCGTGGGCGCGCTGCTTGCGGGGCTGCTGATCGCGGAAACCGATTATCACAGCGAAGTCGAAGTGATGACCGCCCCGTTCAAGGGGCTCGCGCTGGGCGTGTTCCTGATCACGATCGGGATGAGCGTCGACCTTGCGGCGATCGCGGCCAACTGGCTCGGCTATCTTGCGGCGATCGCCGCGGTGGTCGCGGTCAAGGCGGTGGTAACGTATTTGCTGTTGCGCGGCAGCGGCATCCGCGGCGGGGTGTCGGTCGAGGCCGGGGTGCTGATGGGCAGCCCGTCCGAGACCACGCTGATCGTGCTGGGTGCGGCGGCACAGGCTCAGCTGATCGCAGCCCCGACGGCGAATTTCTGGCAAACCGTCACGGCGATCGGCCTGACGATCACGCCGTTGCTGGCGATGCTCGGGCGCCGCTGGGCGCGACGGATCGAACAGAGCGTCGGCAACGAAGCCGAACTCGAGATTCCCGAGGAAGGCCCCGGGACCGTGGTAATTGGCTTCGGTCGCGTCGGACGGATGGTGTGCGACATGCTGACGGTCCACGAGCAACGCTATGTCGCGGTCGAGGCCGATATCGATGTCGTCACCGCGGCGCATGCGGAGGGCTATCCGGTGATCTTCGGCGACGTCATTCGCCCCGAACTGGTCGACCGGCTCAATCTCGGTCGCGCCAAGGCGCTGATCCTGACGATGGACGACCCCGTGCTGAGCGTCGCGTTGACGCGGCGTGCGCGCAACTGGGTTCCGGACCTCGCGATCGTCGTGCGCGCCCGCGACACGCAACATGCCGCTGAGCTCTACCGCGCGGGTGCGACCGACGCGGTGCCCGAGACGCTGGAGAGCTCGTTGCAACTGGCGGAAGCGGTGTTGACCGATCTGGGTGTCGCGGTCGGGCCGGTGATCGCGTCGATCCACGAAAAGCGCGACGAACTGCGGCAGGAGATCAAGGCCGCGGCGGAAATGACGACCGCCCCGCGGTTGAAGCGCGTCCGGGCGCCGCGTGGGATGGACAGCAAGACTGCGGTTTGAGGGCGGCGGACGGACACACCGTTCGTTTCCGCCTTCCTTTCTTTTGACGCCTCCCCGGCGAAGGCAGCGGCCCATGAGCGGAACAGGAGATTGCTGGCGATGGCGCTTCGTTACCTTGGCCATCGCTACTGGACCCCGGCCTTCGCCGGGGAAGCGCAGAAGCGGGGGCGCTAGCCTTCCACGCCACCCCGACCAGCCTTACCCCGCGAGATGAGCCCGAACCGCCGCAACCGCGTCCGCCGCCTTGGCACCATCCGGACCGCCGCCCTGTGCCATGTCGGGGCGCCCACCGCCGCCCTGCCCGCCCAGCGTCGCGACCGCAACGCGCAACAAGTCGACTGCGCTATGCGACCCAACCAGATCCGCCGTCAGCCCGACCGCAACCGATGCGCGGCCTTCGTTGACCGCGACGATCATCGCGATTCCCGAACCGATCCGCTGCTTCATCTCGTCGACCGTGCCGCGCAGGCCCTTGGGATCGAGCCCCTCGACCACCTGGCCGAGGAACGCGACACCGCCGACCTCTTCCGGACCGGCCACCGCGCCGCCCGAACCGCCGCCGAGTGCAAGCGCCTTCTTGGCATCGGCCAGTTCGCGTTCCAGCCGCCGCCGGTCCTCGACCAATGCCGCCACGCGCGCAGGCACCTCGTCTGGCGACGATTTCAATGCCGCCGCCGCTTCGCGCAACTTGGCGTCGCGTGCGGTCAGATAGTCGCGCGCTGCCTCGCCGGTCAGCGCCTCGACGCGGCGAACGCCGGAGGACACCGCGCCCTCACCGATTACCGTGAACAGTCCGATATCACCCAATGCGCGGACATGCGTTCCGCCGCACAGTTCGAGCGAATAGGTCTTGCCGCGCTCGCTGCCCATCGAAACGACGCGGACCTCGTCGCCGTATTTCTCCCCGAACAGCGCCATCGCGCCCTCGGCGATCGCTTCATCCGGAGTCATCAGCCGCGTATCGACCAGCCCGTTGCCGCGGATCTGCGCGTTGACGTCGGTCTCGACCTCGGCAATCCGCGCGGGATCGATCGCGGTCGGCTGCGAGAAATCGAACCGGAGCCGCTCGGGCGCGACGAGGCTGCCTTTTTGCGCGACATGCGCGCCGAGACGCTGGCGCAGGGCCTCGTGCAGCAAATGCGTCGCCGAGTGATTGGCGCGGATCTGGTCGCGGCGGGTGGCATCGACGGTCAGGTGCAGCGCATCGCCGACCGCGATGCCGCCCTCGCCGATGCGCGTTACATGCGCGAACACGCGACCGAGATACTTGCGCGTATCCTCGACCACGCCGTGCACGCCCGGTGCGGTGAGCGTGCCGGTATCGCCGACCTGACCGCCGCTCTCGGCATAGAACGGCGTCTGGTTGACGACGATCTCGACCGTTTCACCCACATCAGCGCGCTCGACCTGCTTGCCGTCGCGGACGATCGCGACGACGACGCCCTCACCCTCGACCGCGCTATAGCCGATGAACTCGGTGCCGCCGTTGGCCTCGGCGATGTCGAACCACACGTCGTCCGACGCGCGCTGGCCCGAGCCCTTCCACGCCGCGCGTGCCGCGCGCTTCTGCTCCGCCATCGCGGCGTCGAACCCGGGACGATCGATCCCGAAGCCCTGGGCGCGGAGCGCGTCCTCGGTCAGATCGTAGGGAAAGCCGAACGTGTCGTAGAGTTTGAACGCCGTTTCGCCCGGCAGCGTCGCACCCGGCTCCATCGCCGCGGTCGCTTCGTCGAGCAGCCGCAAGCCGTTGACCAGCGTCCGGCGGAATTGCGTTTCTTCCTGCAACAGGGTCGATTCGATCGCCGCCTGCGCCCGCACCAGTTCGGGATAAGCCGCGCCCATCTCCGCCACCAGCGCGGAGACGAGCCGGTGCATCAAGGGCTCCTTCGCGCCAAGCAGATGCGCATGACGCATCGCGCGGCGCATGATCCGGCGCAGCACATAGCCGCGTCCCTCGTTGGACGGCAGTACGCCATCCGCCACCAGGAAGCCCGCCGAGCGTAGATGGTCCGCGATGATACGGTGGCTCGCCTGCGTGTCGCCGGTGGCGGGCGTGCCCGTCATCGCCGAGGACGCGGCGATCAGCGCCTTGAACGTGTCGGTATCGTAATTGTCGTGGACGCCCTGCAACACCGCGGCGATCCGCTCGAGCCCCATGCCCGTGTCGATCGACGGCCGCGGCAGCGCGGTGCGCGCGCCGTCGGCGGTCTGCTCGAACTGCATGAAGACGAGGTTCCAGATTTCGACAAAACGGTCGCCGTCCTCGTCGGGCGATCCCGGTGGGCCACCGAAGATATGGTCGCCGTGGTCGTAGAAGATTTCGGAGCACGGCCCGCATGGCCCGGTGTCACCCATCGACCAGAAATTGTCGTTGGTCGCGATGCGGATGATCCGCTCCTCGGGCAAGCCGGCGATCTTGCGCCAAAGGTCGAACGCCTCGTCATCGGTATGATAGACGGTGACGGTCAGCCGGTCGGGATCGATCCCCCATTCGCGCGTCAGCAGGTTCCACGCGAGCGTGATCGCGCGTTCCTTGAAATAGTCGCCGAACGAGAAATTGCCGAGCATCTCGAAGAAGGTGTGATGCCGCGCGGTATAGCCGACATTGTCGAGATCGTTGTGCTTGCCGCCGGCGCGTACGCACTTCTGCGACGAGGTGGCGGTCACGTACGGACGCGATTCGAGGCCAGTAAAGACGTTCTTGAACGGCACCATCCCGGCGTTGACGAACATCAGCGTCGGGTCGTTCTGCGGGACGAGCGGCGCGGACGCGACCTTGGCGTGCCCGTTGGCCGCAAAATAGTCGAGGAAGCTACGGCGGATGTCGTTGGTCGACGTCGGGGACTGGGTCATGCGCGGTGGCTTAGGCGAGCCGCACGGGCTTCTCAAGTATGCCGCGCGTCCCGAATGCGGATCGTTACCCTAACGGCTGATCGATCGAGGTTGGCGGGACGCTGAACCATTTCGGCCCGCTCGCGGTGATGTGGAAGCAATCCTCCAGCCGGACGCCGAACTTGCCCGGGAGATACACACCGGGTTCGTCCGAGAAGCACATGCCTTCCGCCAGTTGCGTCGTCTCGCCGTGGACGAGGTTGACCGGCTCGTGCCCGTCAAGCCCGATCCCGTGTCCCGTACGATGCGACAGGCCGGGGAGGCGATAGCGCGGGCCATAGCCGAGTGTCTCATAATAGCGCCGCACCGCATCATCCACTGCCCCGGCAGCGACCCCGAGCTGCGCGGTCTTGAAGGCCAGCGCCTGCCCGTTGCGGACGTCCTGCCAGACCTTGCGCATGTCCTTGTCCGCGCCGCCATAGACGAAGGTGCGCGACACGTCGGATTGATAGCCCTGTACGGTGCAGCCGCAGTCCATCAGCACGATCTGCCCGTCGGCGACGACTTGCGGGTCCTTGCTGCCGTGGGGAAAAGCGGCGGCAGGGCCGATCAGCACCAGCGAGAATTCGGGGCTGCCCCCCAGTTGCTTGGTCGCGGCATTCATCAGCGCGGCGATGTCGGCGGGTTTCATGCCCTTTTCGACGCGCGGCCAGGTCCAGCGATAGGCGGCGATCGTCACATCGGTCGCGGTCTGCATCAGCGCGATCTCGGGCGCGGTCTTGCGCATTCGTACAGCGCGGACGACGGGGTTGGCGGAAACGATTCGCGCGCCCGGCAAGGCGTGCGCCAGCCCGTCCACCGCGAAATAGCGCACCGTCTCCTCGATCCCGACCGGATTCGTTGCGAGCTTTCGCTCTTTCAGAAAGCCCGCGATGAGCGCGTGCGGGCTTTCGTCTTCCTGCCACACTCGCACCTCGGCGGGGATGTCGAGCGTCTGGCGGACCGAGGGTTCCTCGAAGAACGGCGTGACGATGCACGGCTCGCCCTCGACCGGCAGGATTGCCGCGGTCAGCCGTTCGCTGCGGCCCCAGCGGATGCCGGTGAAATAGGTAAGGCTCGATCCCGATTCGATCAGCACCGCGCCGATCCCGTTCGCCCGCATCAGTGCTTGCGCGCGCGCAAGGCGCGAGCGGCGTTCTTCGGGGCCGATCGGTGCGGTCCCGCCGGTGATGTCGCGCAATCCCGCGAGATCGGGTTCGGCGGCGCGCAGGACACCGCTGGCGGACAGGGCGGGAAGCGCTAGGGCGGCGGACGCGAAAGCGCGACGGGACAGGTTCATGGTATCAGTCTGGCAGCGTGCGTGCCGCGCCGCAACGCGCGTCTCGCTTGACCGAGCGCGCTTTCTCCCGTTGATGCGAGCCGAACGATCGAGGACGAAGCGTGGCGAAGCGGCTGACACTGTATATTTTGATCGGCCTGGTGCTGGGTTTGATCGTCGGCTGGGCGATCAACCAGCAGATCGTCGACGGCACCGCGGCGGGGACCGCGCGCGCCAAGGAAATCGCGAGCTACTTCTCGATCATCACCACGATCTTCCTGCGCCTGATCAAGATGATCATCGCGCCCCTCGTCTTCTCGACGCTCGTCGTGGGGATCGCGCACATGGGCGACATCAAGGCGCTCGGACGGATCGGCGGGCGGACGATGGCGTGGTTCATTTCCGCCTCGCTGGTGTCGCTGACGCTGGGCCTCGTGCTGTTCCACGGGATCGAGTTCGTGATCGACCTGGTCTCGCCGGGCAGCGGGTTCGGGCTCAAGCTGCCGCCCCCCGATGCGACCGTCGGGCTCGACGAGAAATCGTTCAACCTCACCAATTTCGTGACCCACATCGTGCCGTCCTCGGTGGTCGAAGCGATGGCGACCAACGAGATCATCCAGATCGTCGTCTTCTCGATCTTCGCCGGTGTCGCGCTCACCGCGATCGGCGAGAAGGGCGCGCCGATCGTTCGCGGGGCCGAGGCGCTTGCGGCGATGATGCTCCAGATCACCGATTACGTGATGCGCGTCGCGCCGTTCGCAGTGTTCGCAGCGATCACCGCGACGATCGCGGTCAACGGGCTCGGCATCCTGTGGACGCTCGGGCTGTTCGTCGGGAGCTTCTATATTGGGCTGGCCGCGCTGTGGATGCTGCTGTTCGGCGCGGCGTTCGCGATCATCGGGCCGCGCGCGCTGACGCTGGCGCGCTATATCGGCGAGCCGATCCTGCTCGCTTTCTCGACCGCCTCGTCGGAGGCGGCATATCCCCGCACGCTTGAGGCGCTGGCGCGCTTCGGCGTACCCCGCAAGATCGCGAGCTTCGTGCTGCCGCTCGGCTATTCGTTCAATCTCGACGGGTCGATGATGTACATGACCTTCGCGACACTGTTCCTCGCGCGGGTCTACGGCGTCGATCTGTCGATCGGGCAGCAGATCGTGATGCTGCTGGTGTTGATGATCACGTCCAAGGGCATCGCGGGCGTGCCGCGCGCGTCGCTGGTCGTGATCGCGGCGGTGATGGGGCAGTTCGGCATTCCCGAAGCAGGGCTATTGCTGATCCTGCCGGTCGACCAGTTCCTCGACATGGGGCGGTCGGGCACCAACGTTGTCGGCAATGCGGTGGCGACGGCTGTCGTGGCAAAGTGGGAGGGACCGCTCGATGCTGCCGAGGCGCCGGAGATCGAACCACCGCATGCGCCGAGCCGGGGGTAGGCAGGAGGGACGCTCACCCCCTCTCTTGCTTCCCCGGCGAAGGCCGGGGCGCAGTAGCGCTGCCAACGTAATCACGGACTGCGCTCGCCACGGCGACCTGTCCTCCTGGGCCCCGGCCTTCGCCGGGGAAGCACCAATCAAGTCTGGCGGCTTGTCCGCCCCGCCCCTACAGCGTCCAGATCGCGACGTTCCCCACCAGCACCAACGCCATCACCAGCAGCAACACACCCTTGCGCACGTCGCTCCGCCGCCAGATCATCGCCGCGCCTCCGATCAGGCACGCAAACGCCGCAAGCATCGCGATCGCGGGGGCTATCGATTCGATCCCGCTCACGCCGCATCTGCCAGCACGGCGGCATAAGCCGCGCGGTCGACGTTACCGCCCGACAGCAGCACCAGCATTCCCGGAACCGGGGCGACCTTCCCCGCCAGGATCGCCGCCAGCGCAACGGCCCCGCCGGGCTCGACCACCAGCCGCAGCGTCTCCGCCGCCCAGCGTTGTGCGGCGCGGGTTTCCGCCTCGCTCACCGCGACGCCCGTGGCGCGGCACCGCATCAGGACATCGAAGGTCAACGCCGACACACGCTGCGTCTGAAGCGAATCGCATGCGGTCGACGGCGGCGACTCCCCGACCGGTTCGATCCGTCCAGCCGCCAGCGACCGTCGCATGTCGTCCCACCCGACCGGCTCGACGACCGTCATGCGCACGCCCGGCAGCGCCAGCGCGAGCCCCGCAGCAAGACCGCCGCCCCCGCAAGGCACCACCACCTGCGTGACCTCACCGAGCCCGAGTGCCGTCAATTGCGCGGCGGCCTCGACCCCAGCGCTGCCCTGCCCCTCGATCACCCAGGGATCGTCGAAGCTCGGCACCAGCACCGCGCCGCGCGCTTCGGCAAGCCGGGCGGCGATCTCCTCTCGGCTTTCGGTCGCGCGGTCATAGCTGACGATTTCCGCCCCCAGCGCCAACGTTCCGTCGCGTTTCGATTTCGGCGCGTCCGACGGCATGACGATGGTCGCTGGCATTCCGAGCCGCCTGGCCGCCCATGCGACACCCTGCGCATGATTGCCCGACGAGAAGGCAACCACGCCCTTTCCCCTGAGCGCAGGGTCGATCGCGGTGAGCCTGTGCCACGCTCCGCGCAGCTTGAACGCGCCCATCGGCTGCACGCATTCCGCCTTGAAGGCGACGGCAACCCCTTGGATCTCTTTGATAAACACCGGCGTTATAGGAACCACCGCGGCAATCTTCGCTGCGGCATCGCGGACCCCTGCCCGCGTAGGCTGTCTTAAAATTGTCACTGATTGTCTCCGCGGGTCCAAAACCGCTTTACATTGCAAAAGCGCGACCGTATCTCGCCCATCCGCTGCCCCATGGGACTTCCAACCGCAAGGCAGCTTTTTTCACCGTTCGGCGCAAGCCACTTGGAGGTCCCTTGAGTTGCACAAGCATCATCGCGCGCTGGGGTTAGCGAAGACCCCTTCGAACTCGGTTTCGGGTATCGACATCGCTCAGCAGCGGCCGGTTCAGCCGGTTACGCTGGTTCGTCCTCACGCGGCAGCGCGTGCGGCCAGGTTCTTCGTCGAGAAGTTCCCGGGTCGCTCGATGTATGCGGTCAAGGCGAATCCGGCTCCTGAGTTGCTCAAAATCCTTTGGGATGCCGGGATCACGCATTACGACGTGGCCTCGATCGCCGAAGTCCGGCTCGTCGCGACGACGATTCCGGGCGCGACCCTGTGCTTCATGCACCCGGTCAAGGCTCCCGAAGCGATCCGTAGCGCTTACTTCGATTATGGTGTCCGCACCTTCTCGCTCGATTCGATCGAGGAGCTGGACAAGATCATGGCGGCGACCGATCAGGCGACCGACCTGACGCTTTGCGTCCGGTTGCGCGTGTCTTCGGAGCATTCGAAGCTGAGCCTTGCATCGAAGTTCGGTGCCGCTCCCGGCGAGACCAAGGAACTGTTGTTCCGGGCTCGTCAGGCCGCGGATGCGCTTGGCATCTGCTTCCACGTCGGCAGCCAGGCAATGACGCCCGAAGCTTATGCCAACGCGCTGGAGCGAGTCCGTGCGGCGATCGTCGATGCGGCGGTCACGGTCGACGTGATCGATGTCGGCGGCGGTTTCCCGTCCTCCTACCCGGGGATGGAGCCTCCTCCGCTCGAGCGTTTCTTCGAGACGATCCACCGTGCGTTCGAATCGCTGCCGGTCAGCTATTCGGCGGAACTGTGGGCCGAGCCCGGTCGGGCGCTGTGCGCCGAGTACAGCTCGATCGTGGTGCGCGTCGAAAAGCGCCGCGGCGATGAATTGTACATCAATGACGGGGCTTACGGCGCGTTGTTCGATGCAGCACACATTGGCTGGCGTTTCCCGGTCGAGCTGTTGCGCGAGCCGGAGAGCCGTTCGAAGGACATGGCGTTCAGCTTCTACGGGCCGACCTGCGACGACATGGACCATATGGCGGGGCCGTTCTATCTGCCCGCGGACGTGCAGGCTGGCGACTATCTCGAAATCGGGATGCTCGGTGCCTACGGCTCGGCGATGCGGACCGCGTTCAATGGCTTTGGTTCGGACGAGACGGTGATCGTCTCCGACGAGCCGATGGTGTCGCTGTACGATGAAGCCATGCCGGACGTCGCGTCCAACGTCGTCACGCTGTAACAGGCGTTCCATAACACTCACGAATCGGAGGGGCGGTGCAGCGATGCGCCGCCTCTTCCCGGGTTTCCGCGTCCCCTCAACGACGGCGGCTGTTGAAAAGGGTATTATCCCATGACCGAAGTCCTCAACACCAACCGCAAGGCCGAGCTGCTCTCGACCACCGTCGAGCATATCGACATCACCAAGTTCGACGCGCGCCCGATCGTCGACGCGATGAAGAAGATGAGCTTTACCAGCCGCGACCTCGGTCGCGCGACCGACATCTACAACCAGATGCTGGCGGACAAGGATTGCTCGATCTTCCTCGTCATCGCGGGCTCGACCTCGGCCGGCGGTTGCATGGATCTCTATGCCGAGCTGCTGCGCAACAACATGATCGACGGCATCGTCGCGACGGGCGCGTCGATCGTCGACATGGATTTCTTCGAGGGCCTCGGCCACAAGCATTACCAGGCGCTCGAAGTGCCGGACGACGACACGCTGCGCTCGCTGCTGATCGACCGGATCTACGACACGTATATCGACGAGGAACAGCTCCAGCACGTCGACCACACGATTTTCGAGATCGCTGAGACGCTCGAGCCGCGGCCTTATTCGAGCCGTGAGTTCATCCGCGAAATGGGCAAGTATCTCGTCGAGCACGGCAAGAAGTACAACAGCCTCGTCAAGCTCGCCTATGAGCATGACGTGCCGATCTTCTGCCCGGCGTTCGTCGACAGCTCGGCAGGCTTCGGCCTCGTCAAGCATCAGGTCGATTCGGTGAAGGCGGGCAAGCCCTACATGGTGCTCGACGCGATTGCCGATTTCCGTGAGCTCACCGAGATCAAGATCAAGGCGGGTGTCACCGGCCTGCTGATGATCGGCGGCGGCGTGCCCAAGAACTTCATCCAGGACACGGTCGTCTGCGCCGAGATTCTCGGGCATGACGACGTTCAGGTCCACAAGTACGCGGTTCAGATCACCGTCGCCGACGTGCGCGATGGCGCGTGCTCGTCCTCGACGCTGCAGGAGGCGGCATCGTGGGGCAAGGTCAACACTGCGATCGAGCAGATGGTGTTCGCCGAAGCCGGGTCGGTCATGCCGCTGCTGGCATCGGACGCCTATCATCGTGGTCTGTGGAAGGACCGCGTCAAGCGTCGCTGGGGCGCAAGCTTCGATTGATCGGGTCAAGCGCCCGACATGCATAACCGACGCAAGGTTCTGGCGCTTTCCATAGGTGCGGCCGCAGCTCCCGCTGCGGCCGCTGCCCAGGGCCCGAGGGCTTTCCAACCCGGGGCATTGTCGCTGTCCGCAACGCCAAGCTGGCCGCCGCGCGAGAATTTCCCACTCTGGCCGGGTGCAGCGCCCGGCGCGCGAAACCCCGAGCCCCTGCCCCGATCCGAAATCACCGGGCGGACCGGCGAATATCACGACCTTTGGCTGCGTGGCGTGACACGCCCCGACGTCGGCGTGATCCGGCCACGTCGCCCCGATGGGCGCGCGGTTTTGATCATGCCCGGCGGGGGCTACAGCTTCACCTCGATCCGCAAGGAAGGGCTCGACGTCGCGCTAGTCCTGGCGGCGCGCGGGATCACCGGGTTCGTGCTCAATTATCGGCTGCCCGGCGAAGGCTGGGTCGATCGCGCCAACACGCCGCTGATGGATGCGCAACGCGCGATCCGCCTGATCCGCCACGGTGCCGAGCGCTACGGGATCGATCCACGCAGGATCGGCGTGCTCGGCTTCTCGGCGGGCGGGCATCTCGCCGCGTCGCTTCTCACGCAATATGAAGCGCCGGTCTATCGCCGGATCGACGCCGCCGACGCGCAATCCGCCCGCCCCGATTTCGGTGGGCTGATGTACGCGGTGTCGAACATGGATCAGGGTCGCAGCCACGGCGGGTCACGCGCCAACCTGCTCGGTCCCACCCCTGATCCAGCGATGGAACGCCGCTACGCCTGCGACCGCAACATCACGCGCGAGACGCCGCCCATGTACATCGTCCATGCGCAGGACGACCCGACAGTGCCTTTTACCAATGCCATGGACCTGTTCGCCGGCGCACGCGCTGCGCGAATCCCGGTCGAGGCGCACTTTCTGCTGCGTGGTGGGCACGGGTTCGGCGCGCGGTTGCCGACCACCGAAAGCGGGTCACTCTGGCCCGACCAATATGACCGCTGGATCGGTGAAGTCATGGGGCGGCGCTGATCCACGACATCAGTTGATCCCCCACGCCCGATCCGGCAGCATGGCTGCACAAACGGAGGGGGGCGTGATCGATGCATAGTGAAATTCTGAAACCCGTAGTGGTGCTGATCGCCTGGACGCTGGTGATGCTGGTGTGGATGGTGGTCACACGGCTTCCCGCGATGAAGGCATCAGGGGTCGATATCACGACGCTGGTCGGCACCAAGGCCGCGGATGCGGACGGACGACTCCCACCGCAAGTTCAATGGAAAGCGCACAATTACAATCACCTGATGGAACAACCTACGCTGTTCTATGCGGTTTGCGGCGTGATCGCGCTGACCGGCACCGGGGATGGCGCCAACGCCTGGATTGCATGGGCGTATGTGCTGCTCAGGATCGCGCACAGCGTGTGGCAGGCGACGGTCAACAAGGTGTCGGTGCGGTTCGCGCTGTTCCTCAGCGCGTCGCTGGCGCTGGTGGCGCTGACGTTGCATGCGGCGATGGCGGTGTTCGCCTACCACTGATCGCGGTTACCCGAACAGCCGCGCCATCGCACGTTCGAGCATGACGAGCTGCCACAAGGTTCGCCCATGCTCGGCGACGCCATTACGGTGATCCGCCGCGATCCGCGCGATCGTCGCGGGATCGAACCACCCGGATCCGACGAGAACGCGGGACCGTGACAGCGCCGCCGCCTCGTCGGCAAGTGGACCTCGGAACCACGCGCTGATTGGGGTCGCGCGCGCCATTTCGGGCCGATACAGCACGTCCTTGGGCAGATAGCGCTCGAGCGCCTTCTTCATCAGCCACTTGCCCTGCCCTCCGCGCAGCCGCATCCCCGCCGGGAGCCTTGCGGCGAACTTGACCAGCCGGTGATCGAGCAACGGTGCGCGCGTTTCCAATCCGACCGCCATGCTGGTGCGGTCCGTCCTGGTCAGGACGTTGCCGGGCAACCAGTGCTGGAGATCGGCATATTGCGCACGGTCCAGCGCATCGCGCGCGGGGGCATCGCGCATCGTCGTGACGTAGCGATCCTCCGCCCGGTGGCCCGACAGCGCGCGCCTTGCAGCGGCGGTGAACAGCGCAGCGCGTAGAGCAGGTGTCGTGACCCCGACCGAGCGGGCATATGCCTCCGCTCCATCGTCGGCGAGCGCCAGCAACATCGTCTTCGCGCGCAGCGGCCGCGGCGTCCAGTCGGGCTCGGGGTAATGCCGTCCCAGCGCCCCGAATAGGTTGCGTCGCAGGTCCGGCGACAGCAACCCGCGGACGCGCTCTTCCGCCACCTGGACCTTGTAGCGCCCGTAACCCGCGAAAGCCGCATCCGCGCCATCGCCCGACAATGCGACCGTCATGTCCTCGCGCGCGAGCTCGCAAAGGCGGTAGGCCGCAAGTGCGGACGCATCGGCGAACGGCTCGTCAAAGGCTTCGACAAGTGTCTCGATTAGCGCGTAATTATCCGGTGTAACCGTGCGTTCGCGATGCGCCGTTGCGAACCGTTGCGAAACTTCTGCAGCAGGACGACGTGCGTCGGGACCGGCGTCCTCAAACCCGATCGTGCATGTCCGGACGGCCCCGCGCGACGCTTCCGACATCAGCGCGACCACCGCCGAACTGTCGACGCCCCCCGACAGGAACGCGCCAAGCGGAACGTCCGCGGCCATCCGCGTCGTGACCGCATCGCGCAGAAGGGCCTGCAACTCCGCGGCAAGATCGCGCACGCTGCCCGTCGCACGCATAGAAAAGTCTACGTTCCACCAGCGTTGCGGCAACGGCACGGTTCGCCCGCGTTCGACCAGCATCGCATGGCCCGCGGGCAGCTTGCAGACGCCCGCGACGAGACATGTATCGTCGGGGACGTATCCGTACGCCAGGTAATCCTCGACCGCACGGATCTCCGGTTCGCGTCGCAACAAAGGATGCGCCAGTAACCCCTTGAGTTCGGACGAAAACGCCAGCGCACCGTCCGCGAGCGTAGTGTAATGCAGCGGCTTCACGCCGAGCCGGTCGCGCGCGAGGAACAGGCATTGCCGCCGCGCATCGTGGATCGCGACGGCGAACATCCCGTTCAGCCGCGGCAGCATCGCCGGGCCCCATACGTCCCACGCCTGCAGCAGCACCTCGGTATCGCCCGAGGTCTGGAAAACGGCACCGTGCGCCTCCAGTTCGGCGCGCAACGCGACGAAATTATAGATCTCACCGTCGTACGTAACCGTCAACGCGCCGTCGGCGCTGGTCATCGGCTGCGGGGAGCCTTCCACGTCGATGATCGACAGCCGCCGATGGCCCAGCCCGACACCCGGCGCGGTCCATACGCCGGCACCGTCCGGCCCACGATGCGCCTGCGCGTCCGCCATCGCCCGGACTCGGGCGGGGTCGACCGGCTTGGGCATCGACGGATAATATAACCCTGCAATGCCGCCCATCAGCGGGTCACGCCCGCAACCGCGACCGCGCGCTGTGTTTGCCCCGGTCGCCGAGCCCTATGCGTTTCCACCGTCACTACTTTCCGCATGCGTCTCCGTGTCATCAACGCGGTACCATGTCACGATGTCGCGTTCGATCCGCCCGCGTCCAACCATCCGAAGAGACGATCCGCCCGTCCTGCGTGGCAAAGCACCGATCCCGATACGGCTAGCCTGCTCGTGCAGTGTGCCACGTGCCGCCTCCCCATATCGCTTTGTCCCCGTGCCCGCTGCGTTCGCGCTTATTGGCGGTTGCAGCTGCATACCGCTTGAACAGCGTGATATCTGCGCAAGGATAATACGACGACGGCGACGGCGACGGCGACGGCGACGGCGACGGCGGCGGCGACGGCGGCGGGGGCATTACCCCTTGGTGGCAAAAAATGCCGGGCCGGTTCCGGCTTCGGCCCAGTCGACCAGCAGGGTCAGTACCCGACGCAACGCAACGTCCTGTTCTGCAATCCGCGCCTCCAGGACCGCGATGCGCCGCTCCATCGCGTCGGACGGCGGATCGCCCTGCGGCTCGGCGAGAGGCGGGGCAGCTTCTGGGTCGTTGCCCGCCTTCGGGCGTGGGCGAATGCGCGGCGTAATCAGTCTGGAGCCCGGCAGATCACCCGCAATGTCGGCGGACACCGACCGGACCGCCTCGGCATCGATCGTCGCCAACTGCTCCAACGCGCCCAACAGCAGCACGCGGCCTGCAAGCTGATTCAACCGCCGCGGAACGCCCTCCGACGCCGCGTACAGCGCAGTGAAGGCATCGTGAGTGAAGCGCGGGCGATCCGTCGCCCCGACCACCGCGAGCCGGTGGCGGACATAGGGTTCGACTTCCTCGGATCCCATCGGGTCGAGATGATGCACCGCAATCACGCGCTGGCGCAATTGCTCGAGCCGATCCGACCCGTACAGACGCTCCCGGAACGCCGGCTGCCCGAGCAGGAAGATCTGCAGCAAGGGTTGCGCAGCGATCTGGAAGTTGGAGAGCATCCGCAGTTCCTCCAGGCTCGTGATCGGCAAAGCCTGCGCCTCGTCCACGATCAGCAGCGTGCGCCGTCCGCCACGAACGATCGCCCGCAACCCTTGCTCGATCTGCGCGAGCAGTTGCGCCTTGGTCAGTCCCGTATCATTAACGTCGAGCCCGGCGGCGACCATCCGCAACAGGTCTTCCGCCTCGATCTGGGTGGAAACGATCGTGATGACGTGCAAACGCGACGGGGCGATCGTCGCGGTCAGATGTCCCGCCAGCGTCGTCTTGCCCGCGCCGATCTCGCCGGTGATGACGATGAAGCCCTCCCCCTGCGACAGACCGTAGCCGAGGTACGCCATCGCCTTGCGCTGCGTCGCGGTTTCGAACCAGAACTGCGGGTCGGGGGTCAGCTGAAACGGTCGTCCGGTCAGGCCATAATGATCGTGGTACATGTCATCGTCCTCGCCGCCCCCCGTACGCGCCCGATCGTTTCGGAAAGGATACTGCATCCGGCGTTGAACGAAGAAAACTGTACCGCGGGCGGTGCCTCTGGTGATCGCCTGAACCGCCGGGGGCGCAGGCGTCAGCGCACCGTGTCCACACCGGCGAGCAGCTCACGAGCGAGGGGATGACCAAGAAACGCGGTCGGGCTGGCGGTCAGTCCGTACGCTCCCGCCATGAAGACCGCGACCAGATCCCCTACCTGTGTGACTGGGAGCGAAACCCGGTCCGCCAGCCGATCGAGCGGGGTGCACAATGGCCCGACGATGCTGACGGTCTCGGTATCGCCCCCCGCCCCCGTAGCGATCGACACCGGATAATTCCGGCGGACCACCGTTCCGAGATTGCCGGTGGCGGCGAGCTGGTGATGCAGGCCCCCGTCGACCACAAGGAACGTTTCCCCGCGGCTCTGCTTGCGATCGACGATCCGGGTCAGATACACCCCCGCCTCACCGACCAGCCAACGGCCCAGTTCGATCGCGTGGCGTGTGCCGCTGCGGTCTCGCTCGCTGAGCCGATCACCGAGCGCCGCGCCGATCGCCTCGATATCGATTGGCTGCTCGCCCGGGAAATAGGGGATGCCGAACCCGCCCCCCAGATTGACCAGCGGTGGCTGCACGCCGACGGTATCGCTCAGGCGATCCGCCAGTTCGAGTGTGGCGGCCTGGGTCTCGATGATCGCACTCGCATCCAGCGCCTGCGATCCCGCGAAGATATGCCATCCGCGCCAGTCCGCCCCGGCGGCAACGACCGTCTTCGCAACTGCCGCCGCAGCGTCGACATCGATCCCGAACGGCGAGGCACGGCCCCCCATCCGCATCCCGGAGCCCCGCAATTCGATATCGGGGTTCACCCGGATCGCGAGCCGCGGCGTCACCCCCGCACGCTCGGCGATGTCGAGCGCGCGCGTGACCTCGCCAGCCGATTCGATGTTGATCGTTATCCCGGCGGAGATCGCGGCTGCGAGCGCGTCGTCGCGTTTGCCGGGGCCGGCGAAACTGATCGTGGGGGCCGGCTTGTGCGGCAGGGCCATCGCCAGCTCGCCAATCGAGGCGATATCGAAACCGTCGACCAGTGGCGCCATCGCCGCCAACAAGGGCGCGAACGGGTTCGCCTTGATCGCATAATGCAAATCGATCCCGGGCGGCATCGCTGCGCGGAAGCGGGCGATCCGTGCGGCAACGATGCTCAGGTCATACACGAACACCGGCGTGTCACCGGCACGTGCCACCCACGTTTCGGCCGTTTCCCCTGCAATGCGCAGTGACGGACCTGCACCGAAGTCCGCAGGAATGGAGCCCATCGGCTTCATGCAGTCATCTCCGCTTTCAAGGTGGCGCGATCGAGCTTGCCGTTAGCGTTGCGTGGCAGTTCGACGCGCCAGACATAGCGCTGCGGTTGCTGGAAGCTCGGCAGTTCCCGCCGTAATCGCGCACGCAGGTCGTCCTCACGGGCTCCGTCACCGCGAGCGACGACGACGATCGCCTGGCCGAGGCGCGGATCGGGCACGCCGATCGCGACCGCTTCGACGGTTTCGCCGCCCGCAACGACGGCGTCCTCGATCTCGGTCGGGCTGATGCGGTTTCCCGCGCTCTTGATCATCTCGTCGTCCCGGCCGACAAACCGCAGCAGTCCGGCCGCATCGGCAACCACGGTGTCGCCCGACCACACCGCCATCCCCGTGCCAGCCGCCCATTCCGGTGCCGGGCGAAAGCGTTGCGCCGTACGCTCGGGGTCGTTCCAATATCCGTGCGCCACCAGCGGTCCGGCGTGGACCAGTTCGCCGGGTTCGTCGATGTCAGCGGGTGACCCGTCCGGCCTCACCACCAGCACTTCCGCGAACGGGATCGCGCGGCCGATCGAGTCCGGGTGTTCCGCAACAAGTTCGGGCGGGAGATAGGTCGAGCGAAACGCCTCGGTCAGCCCGTACATCGGATAGATGCGAGCCTGCGGAAACCGATCCCGAAGCCCGGCAATCAGCGGGGCGGTCAATGCCCCGCCAGAATTCGTCAAACGTTTCAAGCAGCTTGCTGTCGCGTCTGGCCAGTTTGTCTCAAGCAGTTGGACCCATAAGGGCGGAACGCCCGCGAGCGTCGTCGCACCGACCCGGTCGACCGCCTTCACCACGTCGCGCGCAGTGAGATAATCGAGCGGGGCATAACGCGCACCCGCTGCCCAGGTCGAGAACAGCTGGTTTTGCCCGTAATCGAAGCTGAGCGGCAATACGCCGAGCACCCGGTCCTGCGGCTTCAGGTCGAGATACGCCGCTACGCTGATCGCGCCGAGCCAGAGGTTCGCATGGCTGAGCATCACGCCCTTGGGGCGGCCGGTCGATCCCGACGTGTACAGGATCGCCGCCAGGGCATCCGTATTCGCGGCAGAGGGAGGAAGAACGGTAGCGTCGAGCCGAACATCCGTTTCGAGATGTATCGCGCATCCCTCTGGGATATCGCCGACTGCCAGCGTATCCCGGCGCGCTGCCTGCGTCACCAGCAGTTCCGCGCCACTGTCCGAAACGATATGCGCCACCTGCGCGCGCTTGAGCATCGGGTTGATCGGTACGTGCACTAGTCCCGCCCGCGGCGCCGCAAGCGGCAGAACGCACGCGATCCGTGTCTTGGGCAGCCAGCTTGCAACCCGCGCTCCTGGCACCAGTCCCAACCCCGCCAGCCAACCGGCAACCGCCCCGGTCATCCGTTCGAGACCGGCAAAGTCGAGCGACCCGTGCTGATCGATCAGCGCGACGTCGGACGCCGCGCCGCGCGACAGGACGGTATCGATCGGAAAGGGCGTGGGATCGGGCGGGATCATGGTTCCTGATACCGCGCTTCGCCCGGGTGTGAAGGGGTTGCGCGTGGCCGCCCTTGGCAGCGCGCCGTGCATTCTCTATCGCACCCGTCCATCATCAGATGAAACCGGGGCTTTCAGTGCTGCCTGACCATTACGCCGAGATCGACACCACCATCCGCGCGTGCCTTCGCGACGTGCTCGGGCTGAGCGAGGAAAGGGTCGCCGGCTTCCACGAAGAGACACCGTTGTTCGGCGCACTTCCAGAGCTCGACTCGATGGCAGTCGCCGGGTTGCTGACCGAGATCGAGGAACGCCTCGGCATCCTGATCGAGGATGACGAAGTCGATGGGGAGATGCTCGAAAGCTTCGGCGCGCTTGTTCGCTTCGCGGCAGCACACGCGCCACGATGATGCCGGGCTGATCGAGACCCAAGTCCAGCGCGGCGGCCAGACGGCAACGCCGCGCTTGACGACGCCGGCTATTCCGCAGCCTCGGCCATCTCGAATTCCATCTCCGCAAGGAACCGCTCGGCATCGAGCGCGGCCATGCAGCCGGTGCCTGCTGCGGTCACGGCCTGGCGGTAAACCTTGTCCATCACGTCGCCGCAAGCGAACACGCCGGGGACACTCGTCCGCGTGGAGCCGGTCTCGGTCCAGATATAATGGTCCTCATCGAGGTCGAGATGTCCGCGGAACAATTCGGTTGCGGGATGATGCCCGATCGCGACGAAGCCGCCCTCGGTATCGAGACGTGACTTCTCGCCCGTCACCGTATCGATCAGATCGATCCCGACGAGACCGGCATTGCCGCCGCCATCGACGAAGCTGTCGACTTCCTTGTTCCACAACACCGTCACGCCCTTATGCGCGAACAGGCGTTCCTGGAGGATGCGTTCCGCACGCAGTGAATCGCGACGATGGATCAGCGTCACGTCGGGCGAATGGTTGGTGAGGTACAATGCCTCCTCGACCGCGGTATTGCCGCCGCCGATGACCGCGACCTTCTTGCCGCGATAGAAGAACCCGTCGCACGTCGCGCAGGCGCTGACGCCTTTGCCCTTCAGCGCATCCTCGCTGTCGAGGCCGAGCCACTTGGCCTGCGCGCCCGTCGCGATGACGAGCACGTCGCCTTCATAGACGTCCCCGCCGTCGCCGCTCAGCCGGAACGGGCGCCGTGACAGGTCGACCTCGACGACCGTGTCGTACATCAATTGCGTGCCGACGTGTTCCGCCTGCTTCTGCATCTGCTCCATCAGCCACGGGCCCTGGATGACGTCTGCGAAGCCCGGATAATTCTCGACGTCGGTCGTCGTCATCAGCTGGCCGCCGGGCTGGATGCCCTGGACGAGGATCGGCTTCATGCCAGCACGCGCGCCATAAATGGCGGCGGACAGCCCGGCGGGCCCCGAACCGAGGATCAACATTCGCGTGGTATAGGTGGTCATGATGGCTTTCGTCCTGTCGGCCCGCCGCGTCTAGGGTCGCGACGGGCCGGCTGACAACATGGGGGGCGCGCCGCGTCAAGCAAGAGCTTGCCCGGCGCACTAGGGCTCAGGCGGGCATCCGGTACATGGCACAGAGCTTGTTGCCGGCCGGATCGCGGAGATAGGCAAGGTAGAGATTGCCGAACGAGCCTTCGCGGACACCAGGGGGGTTTTCGCAGGCCGTACCACCGCTTGCGAGCCCGGCGGCATGCCAAGCGTCCGCCGCCTCGGGGGATTCGGCTGCGAACCCGATCGTCCCGCCGTTGGCGTGGCACGCGGGCGCACCGTCGATCGGCTTGGTCACGATGAACCGCCCGCCGTTGCTCATATAGAAAAGGCGTCCCGACGGATCGAGCTTGCCCGCACTACCGCCGAGCGCGGCGAGCGTCGCATCGTAAAACGTGCGCGAGGCCTCGATGTCGTTCGATCCGACCATGATATGACTGAACACGAATCCTGCTCCATGGAACTGTATGTTGGGACCGACAGGATTAGCACTTCGATACGGCGACGCTACCGATTTGGTAGCGGAGGAGGGACTTGAACCCCCGACCCCAGGATTATGATTCCCGTGCTCTAACCAGCTGAGCTACTCCGCCAAGCCGTATCGAAGAAGCGGCGCTATAGGTGCGGGACCGGCGCGCGGTCAACCGCCTTTTCACGCAAATATGTGACGCGACAGCGGTTCCCACGGTCCGCCACGATACCACCAGCTCGCCAGACCCACGATCCGGGCGCTCCGAGGGCGGAAATCCGCCTCCAGCGACGCCTTGAGGGCCTTGGCGACCGCAGGGTCGACCTTGTTCTGCACGGTCACGTGTGGACGCCAACCGGAGCGGTCCTGTGGCGTCAGCACGGTTTCGAACGCATCCGCCAGGTTGGCGCGAACCTCCTCGAGCTCCGGGCAATCGATTCGGAACGCCACGCCGCGGCCGAGTGACATGACGCCTGCGATTCGGGCCTCGGGCGCGGGCACACCGCGCGTTTCGGCGGTCAGGCGTTGCTTCAGCTCGCGCTCCAGGCTCGGTGCGAGGTGGTGGAACATCGTCAGATGCGCCGCGAGCTGGTTGCGTTCGGGCGGAAAGTGCGTCCGGCGCAGATCGTCGAAGACCGCGGTATCCGCTGGGCCGAACAGCGCCGTCACAATGATCGGCGCGGGGGTGGAAGTATCCAAGGTCAAATCTCTAGCTGACTGCCGAGTTCGACCACGCGATTGGTCGGCAAGCGGAAGAATTCCATCGCGCTCTCGGCGTTGCGCAGCATCCAGGCGAACAGCTTCTCGCGCCAGATCATCATCCCCGGCCGCGACGACGGCAACAAGGTCTGCCGCGCCAGGAAGAAGCTGGTGTCGATCATCCGGAACTCCGCCCCGCAGCGATGCACGTTCGCCAGCGCATGCGGCACGTCAGGCTCCTCAACGAAGCCGTAGCGCAGGATCATCCGGTGGAACCCCGACCCGAGGTCGTCGAGCGAGCAGCGCTGCCCTTCCGGGATATACGGCTCGTCCGCGATCTTGACCGTCAGCAGGATGATTCGCTCGTGGAGCACCTTGTTGTGCTTGAGGTTGTGCAGCAGCGCGTGGGGGACGCCCTCGGGCGACGACGTCATGAACACCGCGGTCCCCGGCACGCGTGTGGCCGACGTCGCGGCGGACTGGATGAACACCTTGATCGGCATGGCCGATTCGCGCATCCGGTCGATCATCAGCTGCCGCCCCTTCGACCAGGTCGTCAGCACGACGAAGATGAAGAACCCGACGAGCAGCGGGAACCACCCGCCCGAGGAAATCTTGGTCAGGTTGGCGGTGAAATAGGCACCGTCGACCAGGAAGAAGATCCCGAGCAGCGGAATGGCGAGGAACTTCGACCAGTTCCACAAGCGGAACAGCACGATCGTCAGCAGGCACGTATCGATCAGCATCGCCCCCGTCACCGCGATCCCGTACGCCGAAGTGAGGTTGGACGAGGTACGGAAGAAGATCAGCAGCAGCAGCACCATCGTGCCGAGGATCCAGTTGATCAGCGGGAGATAGATCTGCCCGACCGTCGCGGCACTGGTGTGCTCGATCCGAAGTCGCGGGATAAATCCCAACTGGATCGCCTGATGCGTCACCGAGAACGCGCCCGAGATCACCGCCTGCGACGCGATCACCGCCGCCGCGATCGACAACAGTACCAGCGGCAGACGCAGATGCTCGGTCGCGAGCATGTAGAACGGGCTTTCGAGCGCGGGCATCCCGATCCGCGACAGCAACGCCCCCTGCCCCATGTAATTGAGCATCAGCGCGGGCAGCACGACGCACAGCCACGACACGCGGATCGGATTGCGGCCGAAATGCCCCATATCCGAATAGAGCGCCTCGGCCCCCGTCACGGCGAGCACGACCGACCCCAGTGCGAGGAACGCCGGGAGAGGGTCCGATGCGAAGAACTCGAACGCATAATGCGGCGACAGCGCCCACAGGATCTGCGGCGTCTCGATGATGCTCAACAGCCCCAGTGCCGCGATCACCGCGAAATAGACCATCATCACCGGCCCGAAGAACAGGCTGACGCGCGCGGTCCCGCTGCGCTGGATCGAGAACAGCCCGATCACGATCGCCATCGCGATCGGGAGCACGAATTGCGACAGCCCCGGAGCTGCGACCTTGAGCCCCTCGACCGTCGACAGCACCGACACCGCCGGGGTGATCATGCTGTCGCCATAGAATAGAGCTGTCGCGAATACGCCCAGCAGGACGATCCCGCGCGACCAGCGCCGCGTCGTCGTCTTTCCGTTGACCAGCGCCAGCAGGGCTAGGCTACCGCCCTCGCCCTTGTTGTCCGCGCGCATCAGGATCGCGACATATTTGAACGTCACGACGATCATCATCGACCAGAAGATCAGGCTGACGACGCCCATGATGTGCAACGCGTCGACCGCGAGCCGGTGGTGCCCCGCGAAGGTTTCGCGGAAGGCGTAGATCGGGCTGGTCCCGATATCGCCGAACACCACGCCGACCGCACCGACCGCGAGCCGGAGAAGCCCGTTCTTGCGATGTTGCGGCTCGATCGTGGCGGAGTCGCCTACGGTCGTCAGGTCCGTTGCGGATGCGTTGACGGTGCTCACAATGTGCTGAATCTCAAGCCGATTTCAAACAGATAGGTCGGGAATGACCGCATGATGCCAAGGCCTCGATGGTGCAGCGCAATAGCACGCGCCCAAAGCCCGGGCAACGCGTCCCAAACGCGCGCGTGCCATCCGGGTCAAGCCTCGGTCGCAAGCGTGCGGATGGTGAATTGCGTGATCAGGCGGTGTACGCCCGGGAGTGCCGAGAGCACTTCGCGATGGATGCGTTCGTAGCTGTCGTCCTCGCGGACCAGGACCTTGAGCAGGTAATCGGATTCCCCGCTCATCAGATGCGCCTCGCTGACTTGCGCCGTCCGCGCCAGCGCCTGTTCGAACGCCATCATCGTCGCCTGCCGCTGGTCGGTCAGCGTTACCGAGACGAACATGGTCGAGGGATTGCCGCGCGCCGCCGCCGACAGGCGGGCTCGATAGCCCAGGATCATCCCTTGCTGTTCGAGCGCCTTGACGCGCCGGTGCGCCGCCGATGGCGAAAGCCCGACCCGCGCGCCGAGGTCCTCGCTGGTCATACCCGAGTCCGCGCCGAGCTGCGCGATGATCTTGCTGTCGATACTGTCCATCTGCGAGCGCTTTGCGCCTATCCGCCTTACCGCACAATATCATCCTGAATGCGCAGAGGTTGGCGGACGACTTTGCAAGCACATTCCGCCCCGACTGGTGTATTCTGCGCCAAACCAAAACGGAGAGTGACATGCGCGTTGGCGTTCCCAAGGAAATCAAGAACCACGAATACCGCGTCGGCCTGACGCCCCCGTCGGTCGCCGAACTGGTTGCCGCCGGCCATACCGTCGCGGTTCAGACCGGTGCCGGCCTCGGGATCGACTTCGAGGACGCGGACTATGTCGCGGCCGGCGCGACGATCCTCCCGGATGCCGCCAGCGTGTTCGCGCAAAGCGACATGATCGTGAAAGTGAAGGAGCCGCAGGCGAGCGAGATCGCGCTGCTGGAAAGCCGCCACCTGCTGTTCACCTATCTCCACCTGGCAGCAGACAAGCCGCAGGCCGAGGGCCTGATGAAGTCGGGTGCCACCTGCATCGCCTATGAGACGGTGACCGCGCATGACCGCTCGCTCCCCTTGCTCAAGCCGATGAGCGAAGTCGCCGGGCGCATGTCGATCCAGGTCGGCGCGCATTATCTCGAGAAGGAACAGGGCGGTCGCGGCGTATTGCTCGGCGGAGTTCCGGGCGTTGCACCCGCCCGCGTGGCCATTCTCGGCGGCGGTGTTTCCGGCGTCAATGCGGCGCAAATGGCGGTCGGCATGCGCGCCGACGTCACGATCTACGACATTTCGAATGCGCGGCTGGCGGAACTCGATATGTTCTTCGGCAGCCAGATCAAGACCGCCTATGCAAGCAAGGCGGCGATCGCGGCGGCGGTGAAGAATGCACATCTAGTGATCGGCGCGGTGCTCGTCCCCGGCGCGGCGGCACCCAAGCTCGTCACCCGCGACATGCTCAAGACGATGAAGCGCGGCTCGGTGCTCGTCGATATCGCGATCGACCAGGGCGGCTGCTTCGAGACGAGTCACGCGACCACGCATGAGGACCCCGTGTTCGAGGTCGACGGCGTGATCCATTATTGCGTCGCCAACATGCCGGGCGCGGTCGCGCGCACGTCGGCGTTCGCGCTCAACAACGCGACGCTGCCGTTCGTGCTCAAGCTGGCAGGGCTTGGCGCGGAAGCGGCAATGGCAGCCGATCCGCATCTCGCCAACGGCCTCAACGTATCGGGCGGCAAGATCCGGCACGAAGCAGTGGCAGAAGCGCTCGACCTGCCGTTCGACGCCTGGACCCGCTAAGACATCTCGCACCGCTCCGGCGAAGCTGATACGATGCATTCGTGCGTATCGTTCAGCTCGTCGGAGCCCTGCTCTGCCTCTTGGGGGCACCCGCAGCGGCGCAAGTCATTCCTCCACCGTTACCGGCGCCGATTGTTCAGATCCTGCCGATTGCGCCTCTTGCCACTCCCCCTCCCGTCGCTTCGACCAAGCCAGCGCCGTTGCACGAGACCGCCGCCGATGCGCTGAGCGAAGATGCGCAGGAATATGCGCGCCAGTTTTCCGTGCCGATCGCGGAAGCGCGCAATCGCCTCGTCGCGCAGGAAGCCAGCGTCACCACGACCGATGCCATCGCCGATGCCTATCGCGACAGGCTTGCCGGCATAGCGATCGAACATCGACCGACGTATCGCATACAGGTTTACCTTACCGGTACCGAGCCGGTTGCCGACCAGCGTGTCGTGGTCGGTAGTTTCTCGGTGCCGGTCCAGTTCCGTACCGGCGCACGCGTGACGCGCGACCGGGTGATCTGGGCAATGACCAATCGGCAGGCTGCGATCCGCGCCGCCTTGCGCAGCCCCCCCGGAATGGGGCTGGATCCCCGCACCGGGGAACTGGTCATCACGATCGGAAGCCTCGACGCGCGCGACGGGATCGATGTGATCCGCCAACGGATCGAGGCGATCGCCGGGGTTCCGGTCCAGGTCCGTGCGGTCGATCATGTCGACGTCAATCTTGCGGTCGAGGGCGGTGCGCGGGTCGAGGGCGTCGATCCGGGCGATGGCAAGCGATACCTTTGCACGTCGGGATTTGCCGTGACCGACGGCACGCGCGACGCGATCACGACCGCGGCGCATTGCGTCGACGAACTCAGCTACCGCGACCGGACCGGCACACTGGTGGCCTTGCCGTTCGTGGCGCAATGGGGCTGGGGCTACCGCGACGTCCAGATCAATGCCTCGCCGGAACGGCTGGAACCGACTTTCTTCGCCGATACCGCCAAGACCCGCGTTCGCACCGTGACCGGCACGCGCAGTCGCGCCAGCACGCGCGCGGGGGATTTCGTATGTCATCGCGGCGAACGCACAGGGTATAGCTGCGCCGTCGTCCAACTCACTGATTTCGCGCCTGCTGGTGACTTGTGTGGGGGTGCCTGCCTGCCGACCTGGGTCGCGGTTGCCGGTCCGACGTGCAAGGGTGGCGACAGTGGGTCCCCGGTATTCACCGGAACCACGGCGCTCGGGATCGTGAAAGGCGCGAGTTACCGCCGTGACGGGAGCTGTGCCTTCTATTTCTACATGGCCGTCGATTATCTCCCGGAGGGCTGGGCCATCCTCCGTCTGCCGCAAACACCCGGTGTGGCCGGACCAAACCGCTAACTATTGTTGTCGTGCGCAGCATGCCGACCGAAGCGCCACCGCACGCATAGGTCCGCTCCCGCTGCTGACAGCCTGCTCAACTGCTGGTGATCGGCAAGGTATCTCATTGATCAACAAAGCTTGTCTTCCGACGCAGACGCGACCATCCTCGGCGTGCAGTGGTAGAGGGGCTACCATCGCACGCCGCGCGGCACCGAAGTCACGTTAATCAATCACACATAACAACGTGGCAGCGCAGGTTCGAATTGTTCGCACGGGGGGCGAAGTGATCACTACCGTTCTTCGCATTCTGGCGCTGCTCGGGTTGCTTGCGGTAGCGACCGGATCGGCGAACGCCGAGGTCCCGCTGTTGCATTCGGCTTGCGTCGCCTATGTCGAGTCGGCCGCAATTCCGAAGACCGCTTCGGTCGCCAACCTTCCCTATGCCTGTCAACGCGGCGCACGTCCCGCAGGTACGCGCTGGACGTGGCTAAGGCTCGATACGGCCCGGTTGGGCGATATCCGATCCGAATGGCATCTCCTGATCGATCAGTCCCGCTTCAAGCGCATGATGGTGATCGTCGTCCGGCGTGACGGGACGGTTCGTCGCGTCGTCCGGACTTCGGCCGAGCTTCAGGACGTCGGGGCACCGGGCGGCGTTCTCGATTTCTCGTTCAGCGACCATGGCGCGGACCTTGGTGCGCTGTACCTGGGCTTCGACAAGCTCGACGATCTCGCGCTCGTCCGTTCCGTTGCGGTCGCGACCGAGGCAGAGGCCGCCAGGTCGCGCGATCGATGGCTGATCCTGATGGGCCTGTTCGCCGGCACGCTATTGTCTGCGTTCACCTATAACGTGCTGATCGATCGCGGGAGCCGTTTCCCGTTTCAACGCTGGTACCTCGCCTGGATCACGATCGCGCTGTCTTATGGTCTGGCCTGGTCGAACGTTGCCGGGATGCTCATCCCGGGATTTGTCGGTCCCGTCGTCGTATCGATCGACTATATCCTGGTCGGGTTGCTGGTCGCCGCGGGAAGCATGTTCTTCCTGTCGCTGGTCGAGGATCAATTGCTGCCCCCCTGGTTGCAGCGCAGCGGGCGTGGGCTGGCGCTGACCGGTCTCCTCGCTGGCTTGCTGGCCGCGACCAATGAGGTCCTGTTTCCGCCGATTCTGATGGATCGCATGCTCAACCTGGCGGTGATGGCGAGTGCGATCATGGCCTTCTTCGGTATCGGCTATGCGATCCGCCGCGGCAGCCGGGTGGTCTGGTTCTACGTGATCGGTTGGGGGCCGGTCATCGCGATCTTCGCGTTGCGCGTCCTGCGCAATTTCGGAATCTTCCCGCAGGGCGACATGCTCGACGTCGCAATGTTCGCCGCTCTGGCGTTCGAAGCCGTCATCCTGTCGCTCGCCACGTCGCATCGCTTCAGCACGCTGCGCAACGAACTCGACCATGAACGGCGGAGCCGTGAATGGGGGCTGATCGAAGCGGAGAAGCTGCGTCACGCGGCCTTGACCGACCCGCTTACCGGGCTTGGCAACCGCGCCGCGTTTCAGACGGCACTCCAGACGCGGATCACGACGGGACGCGCGGCACCCTTCACCCTTTTCCTGATCGACATCGATCACCTCAAGGACGTCAACGATCGGCTCGGTCATGCGGCGGGCGACGCGATGCTGTGCCACATCGCGAACCGCCTCGCCGAACTGGCCGGTGCGAACGACGCCACCGCGGTCCGTCTGGGCGGGGATGAATTCGCCATCGTCGCGGCCGATGCCGAGGACCGGTCCGCCCGGATCGAGACCGAACTGGCCCGGATCCAGGGTGCGATCTGGCACCATGTCGATGACCGCAGGGCGCTTTCGCTGAGTATCGGGTCCGCCCGCTGCCCGCGCGACGGACACGAGCCGGACCTGCTGTACCGTAACGCCGACCTCGCGCTTTATCAGGCAAAACGTCTTGGGCGCAGCCTGCACCATCGGTACGACGCGATGTTGCGGACGTTGCTCGAGGTTAGCACGACCTTCGCGAGCGATGCAGAAACCGCGATGCAGCGCGGGGAATTCGAGCTGTTCCTGCAACCGATCGTCGATCTCGAGGAAGACCGCGTCGTTGCCTACGAAGGACTGCTGCGTTGGCAACATCCGAAGCACGGTCTGCTGATCCCAAGCCAGTTCGGGGACATTCTGGTCGAGGAACGCATCGGCCCGCGCGTCCAGGATCACGTCCTCGACATCGCGCTCGGTCTGTTGCGCGACAATGCCAGCGAAATTCCGTGCCTGTGCGTCAATTTCACGTCGGCGCAGCTGTCCGGCCCGGTCGCCGCCAAGCGCGTCCTTGCGCGGCTTGCGCATTTCGGCGTGCCGCCACACGCGCTGTGCATCGAGGTGACCGAGGGTGTCATGCTCGGTCGCGCCGCGGACGGCGTGATCGGTACGCTGCACGCGCTGCACGACGCCGGGGTCCGTATCGCGCTGGACGATTTCGGCACGGGTTACGCATCGCTCAGTCATTTGCGGCAAGTGCGCGTCGATACGCTCAAGATTGACCGCTCGTTCATCTCGGCCCTGGAACACGCGTCCGACAGTGCCGAGGAGATCGTCCGTGCGATCATCGGGTTGGCGCACGGCCTAGGCAAGACGGTCGTAGCCGAGGGGGTCGAGAATGAGGCGCAGATGCGCATCCTGCTCGAACTCGGGTGTCGCTATGTTCAGGGGTATCGCTTCGGACGACCGCTTCCGTGGCGTGCCATCGGCACGGTCACCGCGGGGCGAATGGCGCAGCCGGGAAACCGGTAATCCATCGCGACGCAGACCCGGACGGTAAGCGATCGCTATTTATATAATTGAAATAATTAATACTGTCATATTGAGCAGCCATGGGGACCACGTCGCCGGTCGGCGACCCAAATCATCCTGGGGGGTCCATGCTCAAAACTCTGTTCGCCACGGGCACCGCCCTTGTAGCGCTGTCCACCGCTCTCTCCGCGCCGGCTGGTGCACAGGCTGTCGGCACACCCGACACTACCCCAGCGACGACGACATCAGTCGACTCGGCACCAGTCGACAAGGCCGCCGTGGAAAAGGCTGATCAGGAGGGGACCGATATCATCGTCACCGGGTCGACGCGCGCGCAGCGCCGCTTCGACGTATCCTACGCGATCAACACCATCTCGAAAGAAGACGTCGAGAAGATCGCCCCGGTCAATTTCGCCGATCTGATCGGTCAGCTCCCCGGGTTTCAAACCGAAATCACCGGCGGCGAGGTCCAGAACATCTACCGTATCCGCGGTCTGCCGAACGACGGCGGCTTCGTCAGCTTTCAGCAGGACGGCCTGCCGCTGTTCCACGAGAATGACGGCGTGTTCTTCCGTGGTGACGCGATCCTGAAACAGGATCTGATGACCGACCATGTCGAGGTCGTCCGCGGCGGCCCGGCTCCCGTCTATGCCAGCTATTCAGGCGCAATCGTCAACGCGATCACCGTGACGGGCAAGGACGTGACCCGCGGCAAGGCGCAGCTGACGCTCGGCGATACCGGCCTCTACCGGCTCGACGCATATCAGGCTGGGCCGATCTCCGAGAAGACCTATTATGCGGTCGGCGGCTTCCTGCGCTATCACGACGGCTACCGCGACAATGGCTTTCCGAACGACAAGGGCGGACAGATCCGGGCCAACATTTTGCACGAGCTGGACAATGGTTCGATCAAGTTGAACGTCAATTACGTCAACGATCACAATACCTTCTATTTGCCAATCCCGACCGCCGACCCCCGCAACCCAAGCGTGTCGCTCGACCCCTACATCGACTATTTCAACGGCACGATGAACTCGCCGGCCTTGCGCGACGTCAATCTGAAATACCGCGACGGTGCCGGTGTGATCCAGAACCGCAACAGCGATCTGTCCGATGGCCGCCATATGCAGATGGTCAATGTCGGGGCGCAATATGACGCGGATTTCAATGGCTGGCTGGTTTCCGCAAAGGGCGGGTTCACCAAGGGCAAGCTGGACTTCGCAGCGTTCTATTCGACCACCAACCCGGTTGACGGCAATGCGTTCGCGAACAGCTATCTGGCGCGGACCACCGCTGCGTTCGGTGCGGTGTCGCGGTTGGGCTATGTGCTGGCGGGCACGAACACCGTCTATGACCCCAATGCCGCGTCGGGCCTCGTCATGCAGGGCCAGTACCGCGACATCCATTCCAGCTTTTACTCGGCACAGACCAACCTGTCGGTCGCCAAGCGCTTCGACACCGGCTTCGGCAGCCATGATCTGAAGGTCGGCTTTTACGGCAGCCTTTACGGCGAGGACAGCAAGACGCTGTACCAGAACTACCTGATCGAGGTCCGCGGCCAGCCGCGTACGCTGGAACTGGTCGCCTATTCCGCCGCCGGGACAGCGCTCGGTCGCGTTACCGATAATGGCGTGCTGAATTACGCCGCGACGCTGAGTCAGGGTGATTCCGATGCAAAGATGTTCGCGCTTTACGCCAACGACACGTGGGAAATCGTCAAGGGGCTCCGGATCGACGCCGGCATCCGCCACGAACGCTATAAATACACCGGGTACGCCTCGCTGACGGCGCAAGCAAACCTCGGCGACGCGACGACGCTGGCCGATGATACCACCCGCGCGTTCACCGGCGCGATCCTCAACCAGAAACTCTCCCCGAAGGCGACCAACTGGACGGTCGGGGCGAATTATGACTTCAGCAATCATGTCGGCGTGTATGGCCGCGCCTCGCATCTGGAAACGCCGCCCAACGTGCAGACGGTGATGAGCATCAACCCGACGATCCTGACCACCGTCGCCGACCAGTATGAGGCGGGGTTGAAGCTCGCCTCGGGACGCTCCTACCTCTACGTCACCGGCTTCTACACCAACTTCGACCCGCTCAATGCCTCGTTCCTCGCATTCGACCCGACCACCGGCCGCAACGACGTGAATGTCCCCTTTATCGGCAAGGCGAAGGTCAAGGGGATCGAATTCGACGGCGCCTGGCAGGTCAAACCCTGGTTCTCGCTCAACGGCGCGCTGACGATCAGCGATCCGAAATACAAAAACTTCGAAAGCTCGACGGGGGCCGATCCGACGCAGGCAGAAGGCAACCAGATCGTCCGCCAGCCCAAGGTCTATGGCAATATCCGCCCGAGCTTCGACTTCGACACGAACGGGACGAAGATCTCGGTCTATGGTCGCTTCACCTATATGGGTAAGCGCTACGTCGACCTGTACAACAACACGGCGCTGCCGGCCTATGGAACGACCGGGGCGGGCGTGACGCTTTGCCACGGATCGTGGCAGGTGCAAGTGGTCGGGGACAATCTGTTCAACGCGCACGGTCTGACCGAGGGCAATACCCGGACCGATTCGCTGAGTGGCCAGGGCAATGCGGAGGCGATCTACGGACGGCCGATCTTCGGTCGCAACTTCCGCCTCGTGATTGGCAAATCCTGGTGACGGCGGGTCGGCCAGCGCGGGTGGCGATGACGATCATCGCGCTCGCGCTAGCGGCTGCGCCGGGGGTAGCCGCCGCTGGGGCAGTCCGTGACGCGGTGACCGACCGGCTATCGCAGCGCCTGTTCCCTTTGCTGGACAAGCTCGGGCACAACCCTGCGGCAATGACGGCGCTTGCTGCACGGCCAGACGTTGCAGACATTCTTCGCATGCGTTCGGTTCGGCGAGCGACCTGTGCGCAGGACGTGACCTGCATCGCGCAGGCAATGATCTGGACGCAGAGCGAAGCTGCCGTTCTAGCCGCCAGCCTGGCTGTCGCAATTCCCCAGACGACGATCCCGTCGGCGGACGACGGTCCGGCGGCGCAAGCGGCACGCGAGATCGAGGGCATCAACGTGATCGTCCGCACGTACGGCTTGGGTCAGGTCCCGCGCTATTCCGCGATCGACGGGCCGGGAACGATCGCGCCGGAGGAAACCCGCGCCCGCCTGGCGGCGGCCACCTGGCTCTCGCAGGCCCCGCGGGAAGGCTCGGCGCAAACGCTCGACCCAAGCGCGGACTTCGCGCTGGCACTGCTGGATGCCAGCGACCGCACCGACGCGATCGGCTTTGAGCCAATGACAGGTGGCTTGAATGCCACCCCGATGAAGCGCGCGCATGGCCTCGACTGGAAACGCTATCGCTACAGTGCGATGATCGTCACCGGGGTCGGGCCGGAAACACCGGACATGCCGCTCAGTCCGTTCGGCAAATATCACCTCCGCCTGGCTGCGACCCGCTTTGCCGAGGGCGATATTCCGTTCATCATCGTAACCGGCGGACGCGCCCATCCCCGCGCCACGCGCTTCACCGAAGCAGAAGAAATGCGCCGTGCGCTGATCGAGCGCTACGGCGTGCCGCCCGATGCGATCGTGATCGAGCCATATGCCCGCCACACCACGACCAACCTGCGCAACGCCACGCGGCTGTTGCTGGCAATGCACGCCCCCTTGGCGATGGACACGCTGATCGTCTGCAACCCGGTCCAGAGTGCCACGATCGAAAGCCCCGCATTCCAAGAGCGCAACCGTGCCGAACTGGGGTATCGTCCGGGGACGATCGGGCGCCGCCTGTCCCCGACCGCGCTCGAATTCCGTCCCGCGCCGCAATCCGGGCGCGTCGATCCGCGCGACCCACTCGATCCCTGATCCGGAGACCATCATGCGCCTTGCCTGCTACGCCACGATCGTGGCGATCGCCCTCCCCTCGATGGCACACGGCTGGGGCGGCACCGCCCATACCGTCATCGACCGCGCCGCGATCGAGGCGATCCCCGCAGACGGCCCGTCGTTCCTGCGCAAGTACGAGGATTATATCGGCCAGTCCGCCTCGCTCCCCGACAGCTGGCGCGGCAACGCGGAGAATTTCGCGAAGATCGAGGAAGATCCCAACCACGGCTGGTTCCGCGAGCAGTTCACCTTCGTCAAGCCGATCCCACGGTCGCGCTATGAGTTCGTGATCGCGCTCTACAAACACTATGAGACGATCAAGGACAGCGACCCCGCGACCGCCGCGCGCACCAATGTCCGCTGGACCGGCACCCTGCCCTATGCCGCGATCGAGGCCTTTGACCGGATCGTCGTGTGCATGCGCCAGATCCGAAAAGCACAGGCGGAACACCGCGACGCCTCCGTGCCCGAGCAGCATTGCGCGTTCGATACGATCCGGCTCGGCCATTACATCGGCGACGGCGCGCAGCCGTTGCATGATTCGGTCAACAGCGACGGCTGGCGCGGCCCCAACCCCAAGGGGTACACCACCGACCGTTCGATCCACGGACGGTTCGAGAGCTCCTTTGTCGATGGGATGAAGCTGTCGGTCGCGGATATCGCGCCGCGCATCGGCGCACCCGGGCACCGCGACGGCGACATGTTCAACAGCGTCCTCGCTTTCCTGGATGCCGCCGGGGACAAGATGGAAACGGTCTACAAGCTGGAGAAGCGTGACGGTTTCGCCAATCCCGCGGACACGGCCGTCCGCGAGATGATCTACACCCAGACGACCGCGGGGGCCACGATGCTGCGGGACATGCTGTGCCGCGCCTGGGAGGAAAGCGCGCAGCCGCCGGCGAAGGTCGATCCCTCGCCGATCGATTTCAACAATCCGAACTTCAATCCCGAAACCGGCTCCGCCCCCGACTGAACGAGCCAATACGGCGACGCGGTACCGAAGACCCCGTGGGGGTCTTCGGCTTGAGGATGCGTGTTCGCCAAACGGGAGTTGCGCAATTCGACCCTAGAAGTTCGGATCGAAGTTGAAGAACACCGGGTTGGACAAAGCGATCATGGTCCCGCTCAGCGCCATCGAATTCGGTATCTGCGGATAGGGGGTCTGCGCGCCCTCGACCGTGACGCGGTAGTAGCTCCGCACGCCCTGCGCCGGCGTATCGGTGAAATGCGCCGTCCCGGTCGCCGGATCGGTGGTGTACGCGCCGAAATCCTCGCCGTTCCGGACGACCTTGACGCGGTACACCGTCGTCTTCGCCGCCCCGCCGGTGAGCTTCACCTCGAACGTCACCGGCTTGCCCGTCGCACGTGCGTTGTCGCCCATCATCATGTCGGGCTTGCCGTCGCCATCGAGATCGGCGCGCAACTCGACCCGCGGATCGTTCGGGTTCGCGCTGACCGATACGCGCCCGTTGGTCAGCGCATCGACCACCGCCTGCGCGGAGCGGTTCTTGGCGAACACCCAGGTCGTCGGCGTGCCGACGTAATTGGCGGTAGCCTGATTGCTGTTCGGCACCGCCTGCGCGGGCGTGTCGGGGACGCCGTGATGCGAATCGCTGCCGCCCCGCCCGGTCAGCTTGCGGCCCGAACGGAGCATGTCGTCCCAGATCATCATCGCGGCGGCGTTGCGGCTCCAGATCGCCGAGTTCCACACTTCGATCGAATCGACCATGTCGTAGGAGAAACCGAAATGGTCCTTGCCGCTCGGATGGTTCGCCGAGAGATGGATCCCGAGCGCTTTCTTGACCGCGAGGATCTTGGCATCGCGCGCATCGCGCACGTCGTACAGCCGTTGATGGTCATAGGGTTTGGCGGAGAAGACGTTGCCGTGGCCGCGATCGGTCGTCCATTCCGCACCGTACAGCAGGATCACCGACTTTGATTTGAATTCGGGGTCGCTCCACGTGTTGTGCGCGATGTCGCCCGCGACGTGATTGTCGTGATCGGTGATCGCGATGTAATCGAAGCCGATCGTCTCGGCGAAGCGGATGATCTTCGCCTCGGGATTGTTGCTCGAATCCTTGCTGTGGCGCGAGTGAAGGTGGAGATCGCCCTTCAGCCAGACGCCGTCGTCGAGGCTAGCGACCGGCGGGATCTTTGGTTCGGGCGCGACGGGGGGCGTGGCGGCGAGCAGGGCGGCAGCGGACAAGAGGGTTGCGAGCACAGGCGGTATCCTTCGGACCGGGGAACACGGGGCCGGCACCGGACCGCCAAAGCGGGCCAGTGCCGGTGTTTCAGAAGCGGTAGGTGACCGCGGCGCGGACGTTGCGTTGATACATCGAGCTGCCGATGAACACCGCCTGCCCCGCCTCGCTATTGTCGATCGTGCCCGCCCGCGGATTGCCGTTGGCGAGCCCGAGCGAGTTGGTAAGGTTCTGCGCGATCAGCTGGAGCTGCAGCCTGGGCGTCACATTGACCTGCGCCTGCAGGTCAACGCTGGCATAGGACGGCAGGCTGATCTGGTTGGCGACGTCGGTATAGAGCTGGCCGTTATAGTTGACGTCCGCCTGCACCCGCAGCCTGTCGCCGAACAGCGTGACGCCGGGGGTGATGCGGAAGGTGTTTTCGGGAATGCCGTTGAGCCGGTGGTGCGAATAGTCGGTCAGCTGCCCAGCGCTGTTGGTGTAGACGAAGTCGGAAAAGCGCGAGTCCTGGTACGTCCAGGACGCGTGGAGATCGAACCACTTGACCGGGCGGAGCGTCGCCTCGAGCTCGATCCCCTTGGTGTTGGTGTCGCCGTAGACCGTGAACGGCGACAGCAACCCGTTCGTGAGCGTCCGATAGTCGCTGATCTGATAGCTGTTGTAGATCGTGCGGAACCCGGTGGCGTAGAAATCGACCGGCCCGCGCGAATATTTCAGCCCGGCTTCCAACATGTTGAGCTTCTGCACCACCGGGGTCGCGCCCGCGTTGGTGATGAAGTTGGAGATCGCGGGCAGGCGGAAGGTGTTGGTGTAGCGGACGAACGCGCCGACATACGGACGGAGCTGGTAATTGGCCCCGGCGGTATAGGCGAAGCCGTCATATTTGCGCGAGAAGGGCGTGAACACGCCGGTGCCGACGCCGACCGAATCGTCCGCCGGGGTCGCGCTCTGGCCAAGGTTGATCTTCTTGCTGCCCTCGACCCGGCCCGATGTCTGAATCTGTTCGTAGCGCACGCCGCCGTCGAGCCGGAAGCGCGGGGTGATCTGCCACTCGTCGCTCGCATAGACCGCGATATTGTCCGATTTGCCGCTGCCATTGGCATATTCCGCGCCGTAGCCGACCACGCCGCCATTGGTGAGCGGCGCGAGCTTCGCGCCGGTGTTGGACAGCAGATAGACGTCAAGCACGTCGGCATGGTTGGTGACGTCGGTCAGCACCGATGCGCTCAGCGCGCCATATTGCTCGTTCTCATGCGCGAAATAGAAGCCGAGCGCGAGGTTGTGATGCCCCAGCAGATCGACCGCACCGACGACCCGCGTATCGTTGATGACCTCTTCCAGCGGCACGGTATGCGTGCGCGCGAGATCGACGAGCGCGAGGCCGTTGCCATTCTGGTTCTTGAGGTCGAACGCCGCGCCGGAATCGCGGTAGAACAGGCCGAGGCTCTGGCGCGCGGCGGCGTTGACCGCCTTGCCGTAATTGGCGCTCAGGAAGCTGCCGGCGGGGGCGACCGAATAGGGCGTGATGCTGTTGCGCTGCGTGAAGCTGTCGCGATACCGGAGATTTTCCTGGATCTTGAACGTGTCGCTCAGCGCATAGTCCGCGTGCAGGCTGAGCTGCGTGAGCTTCACCGTGCTGCCGAGCGCATTGTCGAACTTCACGTCGCCGCCCGGCGTCAGGAAGGTGAAATAGCGCGTGTCTGGCCCCGCGATATTCTCCTTGCGGTTGTTGAGCCCCGGCACGCTGACGATGTCGCCCGCGCGGTCGGTCGTGTAGATCCCGCCGCCCCAATAACCGACGCGCTCGTCGATCCGCTTGACACCCAGCGTCACCGATCCGCGATCGAAATCGCGCGAGACGTTGAGGCGGATCTGCCCGCCCTTGTCCTGCGTGAAGCCCGAATTGTGCGGGCCGTCCGACAGCCGGTAATAGCCGCCGGTGAAGAAGCGCCACCCGCTCTTGCCGATCGGTCCGCCGATCCAGCCGTCGACGCGGTGCGAATTGTAGCTCGATCCTTCGTAGCGGACCAGGCCCTCCAGATGGTCGCCGCCGCGCCGCGTGATGAAGTTGATCGCAGCGCCCGGCGCGTTCGAATAGAAGATCGCCGAGGGCCCGCCGCGCACGACTTCGATCCGCTCGACCGTCTGGTCGATCCGCAGCGACTGGTCGCCGTTGAGCCAGCCGAGCCCTGGATCGCCCTGGATCGGAATGCCGTCCTCAAGCAGCGCGACCGTCTGGAAACCGTCGCTCGGAATGCCGCGGACGCGCACCCCGCTGCTGACTTCGCCCCCGGTCGGCGTGGTGTAGAAGCCCGGCACCTGCTTGAGCGCCTCGGCCACGCCAATCGGTGCGCGGACCCGCAGGTCCTGGTCCGAGATGGTCGAGATCGCATAGCTGGTATCGACCTTGCGCTGCCCCTTCACGCCCGCGCGGCCGGTGACGACGATATCGTCGCCGCTGGTCGCGGTCTGCGTCGGGTCGGACACCGCGGTCGGATCGGTCTGCGCGACGGCGGTCCCGCTCGAAAGTGCAGCGCCAGCGATCGCAACGGCCACAGCCGTGCGGGATACTACCGAATAAGTCATTGCAAGCCCCACCCTTTGTCGAGTCGGGGCGGCATATGGTAGTTTAAGGTATCATTTTAATGACACCAGCGACTTGCGATTGTCACGAAAGCTTCAGGGCCGCCGGTATTCGGGATAATCGAACATCGCCTTGAACACGAAACCGGCATCCGCGAACACCGCTTCGGGGTCGACGTCCTCTTCTTTCAGCATCTCGTCGATCGAATAGGCCAGTTCGACCGAAAGCCGGGTCCGCCGCCGCAGCAGCGCGCGGTCGACGTGGGGCAGATGCGGCGCGTAGAGATCGGTCAGCGTGTCCGCGACGAAATTGTGCGATTGCAACCGGATGTGCGTCAGGCTCGGTACCGCGTGGAGCGACCGCATGATCCACAAGGCACCGGGTTCGCTGCTCGTGATCGCATGCATCATCCGCAGCAATTCGACCGTCTTCCCGGCCAGCACGTCGAGTTTGGCGCCTGCGTAGCGCGCAACCCAGGTCTCCAGCGCGACGTTCTGCCGCTTCATCAGCCGCTCGGCGAGCGCCGCGATGATCGCATATTTGTCGTCGAAATAGCGGTAGAAAGCGGGCGGCGTGGTGCCAGCCCGCTCGCAGATCATGTTGCTCGAAATGCGTTCGACCCCGACTTCGCCGAGCAGATGCCCCGCCGCATCGAGCAACGCGTCATAGGTCCGCTGCGCCCGCGCCTGAACCGGCTTCCGATGACTGCTCAAACGTCGCCCCCCCCGATACCCCGCCCGAATCCTCCGGTCGTCGCAGCCGGGGAGAGAGCGTCCTTGGGGGAAAGACGGCTGGCTGAGAAGGGATCGCCTGCACCGCGCCTGCACCGATCGCGTCCGCCGACGGTCTGGCCACGGGGTTGCCGCCGTCGTCGTCTGCCACCGGCGCGAGCAGAGCAACGGGCAGCAAGCCCCGACGCGCTCGGGGTCCAGCCTGTAACCGGACAGACCACTTGCCTGACCAACGGATCCGGCTATGTTTAGTTTGCGCCGTTTTGAGCAAATAAACCTATCGTTACCTTCCCGCCAGTCTTGCAGTACTTCGCAATAGTACCCCTCTTCAGGCATGAAGACTGTATCTCTTGTACCATATCGCATCGTCCGAAACGCGATGACGCCTGGGGATTGCCCTTCGCTACCAATCAGGCCGGGATCGGTCTCGTTCGACCGGGACGCAAAAGAGGAAACAGGGGATGGCCAGGATCTTTGGTTGGCACGCATTGCTCGCAGCACTGCTCGCGATCGCAGCGATCGCGCCCGGTGGGGCGCGGGCGCAGCAGGTGGCGGGGGATTGGCACGGCACGCTCAGCGTTCCGCCCGGAGTCGCGCTGCGGATCGGCGTGACGATCACCGCCGCGCCCGGTGGCGGCTACAGCGGCGTGATGCAGAGCCCCGACCAGACCCCTGCCCCGATCCCGCTCGACAGCGTGACGGTGGACGGCGGCACACTCGGCTTCGCGGTTGCGGCGATCCACGGCAGCTATACCGGGCGTTGGGACGAAGCGCGCAAGGCCTGGGTCGGCGAATGGCGGCAGGGCGCGGCGCTTCCGCTCGTCCTGACCGCGGGCAAGCCGGACACGCGGGTGATCGCCGGCCTCGACGGGGAGTGGACGGGAGCGATCACGCCCGCGGGTGCCACCATCCGCCTGATCGTCCACGTCACAACCGATGCCCGCGGGACGGTCGTCACGCTCGATTCGCCCGACCAGCTTGCGTACGGCGTGCCGCTCTCCACGCTCGCGCGCACCGGCCAGACCGTTCGATTCAGCTTCAACGGCAGCAGCTTCACCGGAACACTCGCCGCCGATGGCCACGCGATCGACGGCAATTGGAGCGGCCCCGACTATTAGGGCGCGCTGGTCCTCGCCCGACGCGCGACGCAGGCAGCGGCCCCCCGACGCCCGCAGACGCCGCAGCCCCCCTTTCCTTACCGCGCCGACACGGTGACGGTGGAAAGCGCACCCGGCGTGCGCCTGGCGGGCACGTTGACCCTGCCCGAAGGCAAAGGTCCGTTTCCCGCGGTGGTGCTGATCACGGGGTCGGCGGGGCAAGACCGCGACGAAACGATCCTCGGGCACAAGCCGTTCGCGGTGATCGCCGACCGGCTCACGCGCGACGGGATCGCGGTGCTGCGCATGGACGATCGCGGTGTCGCACAGTCGACCGGGGACTTTGCCGCCGCGACCGACGACGATTTCGTGCGCGATGTCGCCGCCGATGTCGCCTTCCTGCGCAATCGTAGCGACATCGATCCAAAGCGGATCGGCCTGATCCGGCCTAGCGAGGGCGGCGTGGTCGCTCCGAAGGTTGCCGCCCGGGATCCGCAGATCGCGTTCATCGTCCTGCTGGCCGGCCCCGGCGTACCCCTGTCGCAAGTGCTGGCCGCGCAGCGCGCCCGGCTATCGCCCGCAATGGGCCAGACGCCCGCGAAGATCCGCCGCGATCAACGCCTGATCGATCACGTCATGGCGGCGATGCGCGGGTCGAAGGACGCGGCGGAAGCGAAAGCGCGCGCGATGAAGGTCATCGCGTCGGAGGGCAGCGCCACGATCCGCGCGAACGGACAGGCCGAGATGATGGCGACGGCGCTCAGCTCGGGATGGATGCGCGACCTGCTCGACTACGATCCCCGCCCGACGCTGGCGGCGGTGACATGCCCGATCCTCGCCCTGAACGGCGCGCGGGACGGGCAAGTGCTCCCCGAGCAGAACCTGCCGGCGATCCGCCTGGCGACCAAAGCCAATCCCGATGTCACCATCGTCGAACTGCCGGGCCTCAACCACCTGTTCCAGACGGCCAAGACCGGGACCGTCGGGGAATATAACGACATCGAGGAGACGATCGCTCCCCTCGCGCTCAACACTATGGCGGACTGGATCGGCAAGCATGCGAAGCCTGCCGTCACCCTTCGCTGACGTTCCTTTCGCGCCATGGCAAAACCCCGTTCGTAAGGCTCAACGCGTCGCAGCCCCCCAATTCCCTAGCAGCCCGCGCCGTACAGATCGTTTCGATCGACCGGGTCATCATAAGGGTTCGCGCGTCGCCTCGGCGCAAAGGTCGTCCGGTCGGCAGTACGGGCTTAGCCGCCCGGCAATGCATCGACCGGGATTCGAAGCGTCGTCGCTGGCATATCGCCGCTGGAACCGCCATGCTCGTGCAAACAGCCGGAGCGTGACATGTCCTTCTCCCTTTACGACGCCGTGATCCCCTCCAACATTCAGATCCTCGGTGCGCTCGACGGCATCATCGGCAAGGCCGAGGCGTTCTGTGTGGAGCGCGATATGACGCAGGCCGACCTCGTCGACGCTCGGCTTGCGCCCGACATGCTGCCGCTCGGCTACCAGATCAAATCCTGTGCGGTGCACTCGATCGGCGGCATCCACGGCGCGCGTACCGGTAGCTTCTCGCCCGACATGAGCGCCTGGCCGACCGATCTCGCCGGTCTCCGCGATATCCTGCAACACACCGCAGCAGAGCTCTCGGCGCTCGATCGCGATACCATCGACGCGCTGGCTGACGCAGACACGCAATTCGCGTTTGGCGAGATGAGGATGCCGTTCACGGGCGCGAACTTTCTGTTGTCGTTCTCACAGCCGAACTTCTATTTTCACGCGACGACGGCCTATGCGATCCTTCGCGCTCAAGGAATGAAACTCGGCAAACGCGATTTTCTCGGTATGCCGCGCATGAAGGTTTGAGCGGGGGAGACACCCGGACGCCGCCGTTGCGCGTGGTCAGTCGTGCTCGCGTCGCGACCTGATCGGCCCCGCTGTTGCTTTACGAGGTCAGTACACGGAACGGACCTAGTTATACGGTAACGATCGCCAGTGACGGCAAACCTCTATCATCGGATTTTCGGTTACGCGGGTATAGCGACAGGGTTGGCCACGCGCGCTTATCTTTGATGAACGGCGGCGTACGTGGCTTTGGCGGTGGCATCGGAAAGCACGTGTTTACGACAGGCCTTCCGAAGAAGGCAGAAGGCAGCAACAGTCCGGAGAACCCCCGATGATGCAAGCGCCTACTATCGTTATCGCCATTGCGTCTGCCCTTGCCCCTCAGGCAAATACGGCAGGGCCGAAGCCGGGGCCTTACCCTCTGCCTACGGTACAGAGCGTCGCCAGTAGCGGCGGCGAAATTGTCCGCGCGTCTTTCATCGACGGCTATGGCAAACCGGCAGGCGTGGTTGCTTTCATGCGCCGTCCCGGCGAGGAACCTCGTGTAGAGGTCCGGACTGCCGCCGGCGGCACGCTGGCGACGGCCGTGCCCCTCGACACCTGGGAACGCGTGCGCTCCGCAGCCGCGCTTTTTGACCGTACGCTTGCGCCGGTGTCCAGTGCGGACGGCCTGTCAATCTGCCTCCATCCTTGGTCGGTGTCCGTCGAAGCGGTCGACCCTGCCCGCTCAGGCCGTCCCGCTGCCATCCGCAAGGCCGTCCAGTCCACTTGCGATACCGGGCTGGCAGTGCCGCTCGCGTTCAACCTGGCCCGCGAGGCAGTAGCGGCGTTGCCGGCCTGTGCGCTGCTCGATGCCCGACAGTACCGCAACGATATTGCCCGACTTGCCGGGTGCACCCTGCTGGAAGGCGACCGCGCCGCCGCTGCGCTCGCGCGCAATGCGTATGGAAGCGATTGGTTCGCGAGCACTCGCGGCGACCGTACAGAATACGCAATCCGCCATCTGTTCTTCGATCAAGCTCGAATCGATTGGGCCGGTACGACCGCCGAGGGTTCGGCGGCGGCCGCGAAAATTTGGTCGAGCCAGCTCGAGAACGCGTCTGTCTTTCCCCGACACATCATCGGCGAAACGGCCGACCGGGTGAAAATAGAGGGGGTGATCGTCCGGTTTACTGGCAATCGCAGCACTCAAGCACCGGTGACGATGGTCTGGACCAGCGAGAATGGCTTCGGCTTTCGCGTTCGTTCTGCCACCGTAGGTGCAGAAGAACCTGCGGGCGGAAGTTAGGATTGGGATTTGGGCACAATCTCGCAAGGTAGGCGCGGAGATCTGCGATACCTGAGCTGTAAAAAGAATGGTCGGGGAGACAGGATTCGAACCTGCGACATCCTGCTCCCAAAGCAGGCGCGCTACCGGACTGCGCCACTCCCCGATCCAGTTTGGGCGAGGCGGATCGTTCCGCCCTGCCCGGATCTCCGGTCTGCGGCACCTCAGCGCCGCTCCGCGCGGCTTTGCCGTGCGCGGTTGCGGAAGGCAAGCGAAGAATGGTGGGCCCGGCAGGACTTGAACCCGCAACCTAGCCGTTATGAGCGGCCAGCTCTAACCAGTTGAGCTACAGGCCCCCCCCTCTCCGTTAGCGTCCACCGCCCGCCGCTGGCAAGCCTGCAGACAAAATCACCTCGCGCGGCGATGCCGCCCTGGCCTCGCGTCGTGCGAAATCCGTAAGAACAGGCTGTCACAACACTGGCTTTGCGGCGAACCCTCAAGATGGTTCCCGTGGAGCGTATGGGCCTGCCCTGAAGGCAGCGAGGAACGCCAAGCCGAGCGAGCGAATGCGGCCGATATGCGCGACCGCAATTGCCTTCAGCGTGTCCGCGCCGCGCATGGTGTTCGGCGTCAATGCGACTCGCGGGGGCGAACCCATCAGCAAAGACAGACTGCAATCGTGCGGAAGCTGCTCAGGGCCACGATCAGCGGCGCGAAGTCTGCTCGCGCGGACGTGTGGTTCTGGTCGGCAGCTGCAAAGTCAGCGCTTCTCGCCCGATATCGAGCCCACCGCCCAGTTCGGAGGCAAGGTTTGCGATCAGCCGCAGCGCAAAGCCGGTGCCGAGCGTTGGTGCACTATCTGCATCGTCCGGTGCGTCCGCGGAGGTCGTCGCCAGGTCTTCATCGGTATCGCTCGCCAGCCCCCGAGGCCGGTCGAACAAAAGACGGATCCGGTCGGATCCGATCGCGGATACGACCACGCCGATCTGCTCGCGTGGACGGGTGGCGGCGACCAGCGTTGCCAGCAACCTGCTGATCAACCGCTCGATCGCACGACCGTCGCCCGCGATGCACAGCGCTCCATCGAGCCCGTGAAGCGCGATGGTAGCCCCGCGCAGCGTTGCCAAAGGGGCAAGATCGGTCGCGATCCGATCGAGCATGTCGGTAACCGAGACGCGTTCGCCAGGCGACTGGCCCGCAACCGTCTGCTCCCGCGCGGCCGTGTCCATGTCCTCGATCGCGCCCAGCAAGTCTGCCGTCTGGTGGCGAATGTCGGTCGCGTGTTCGCGGTAGGTCTCGGCGACCGGACCGAGCATCTCGGTTTCGATCATCTCGGCAAAGCCGGCGATGGCGTTGGTCGGCGTGCGCAGTTCGTGGACAAGTTGGCGCAACGCATCGGCCACTGCGGACGCGTTGGGCACGAGCGGTGCGGCAAGGTCGTCGGCGTCGGCGCGGCTGGCCGTTCCGCGAAAACCGCTGAAGCCGCCGGTCGCGCCGTCGAACACCGGCCCGGCGCTGATCTGCCATGTTCCTGCCGCCTCCGACCGTCCGGCGACAAACAGGCGCAACTCCTGGAAATCCGCCCTTGCACGGAATGCCTCCGCGACTGCGCGCTCGACCCCGGACACTCCCTCCTCGCTGGATGCCTGCGCCAGCGAGATTCCGACGAGCGCCGCACGCGCTATCCCGTCGACCCAGCGGATCGTGCCCGAGGCGTCCGCTTCGAAATCAAACTGATCACTTGGCACACTTTGCTCCGGTGCAGCGGGCCGCGCGCTGCGTTCCGCAAGCGTGGCGGCACGCGTGCGCTGATAAGCGGCGATCCGCTTGAGCATCTCGGCGATGTCAGACGATCCGCCAGGCGGATTTTTGCCCCCTTGGGCGGCCGGCGAGACCGACGTTTCTGTTGCGCCACCGATCGGAGTGGCCACCGTACCCGCGTCGTCGGAAGCGGGGCAGCGCATCGTGCGTTCGTCCGGCGCCGCGCCTTCCTCCGCACGGTCGACCGTTTCCGGAGGAGCGAGGACGAAATCCACACTGCCGAAGCTTGCCAGCATGGCCACCACTTCCCCCGCAAGATCGCGTCGATGGCGCAGGATCGAGCGCCCTGTCGGGGACAGAAGCGGCAGCAACTCCGCCCAGTCCGCCGGCGCGAGTTGCGCCCCCCGCAGGACCGGAGCCGCGACCGCGATCTCGTCTTCCGCGAACACCATCACCAACGCCAGCGGTGGCACCGCGTCAGCGATCGCGCGTGCACTCGCAGTGCGCACCGGCGGCGGCACCGATCCGCGGATCATCCGCAACCGCGCGATGACGTCGTCATTGGCAGGCGCACGTCCGCGCCCGATCAGATCGACCAGCTGCCGCCAGGCGAGTTGCGCACCGATCGGGGAGGTCATGTCGCCGGACAGGACGGTTTCAAGGCTGTCGTCGAAACGCAAAGGCGGCAATCCTCGGGGGTATCGTTACGGTCGAGCGTCGCACCGGTTCTACGCGCACGCAACTGCTTTCGAAACCGAAGATTTTACGACGGAGCAATGTGGGACAATTGCGTTACGCGGTAATTATATTATATCGCCCGCCAACGACACGATGGCAAACGCGCTTTGCCAAGGAGCTTTACGTAATGTCCTTTGATTCGATCGACCGACGCATCCTGGAATTGCTGCAGGACGACGGGCGGATGACCAACGTCGATCTCGCCGAGCGCGTAGGCCTCACCGCGCCGCCGTGTTTGCGCCGTGTACGCGCGCTGGAGGAAGCCGGTGCGATCCGCGGCTACCATGCCGAAATCGACCCGGCAACACTCGGATATCCGATCACCGTGTTCGCGATGGTCAGCCTGCGCAGTCAGGCCGAGCAGGATCTGGCGGCGTTCGAACAGCATGTCGCGACGATCCCGGAAGTCCGCGAATGCCACATGCTGAACGGTGAGATCGACTTCATCTTGAAGATTGTTGCGAGTGATCTGAAGGGCTTCCAGGAGATCCTGATGACCCAGCTGACGCCTGCGCCGAACGTCGCGAGCGTCAAGACCTCGCTGACGATCCGGACCGCCAAGTCGCTTCCGGGGATCCCGATCCGTAGCTCCTGAACCCGCAACGGACATGAAAAAGGGCGGCCCGAACGGACCGCCCTTTTTTATTGTTCGCCGTTGAAGCGTTACGCCGCGGGCGGTGCCGCGACATAGGTCTGCCACAGCCGTGCGATCGACTTGTTGGGCTCGCTCGCGACCTTGGCGAGGGCCGCCTTGGCACCCTCCTTGTCGCCCGACAGCGCGAGCGCCATGCCGAGGTGCAGGCTGTTGCGATCCGCGTCGGTCGGGCCCTTGCTTTCGGCCAGACGGTACATTTCGACCGCCTTGGTATAGTTGCGCGACCCGAAATAGGCGTCGCCCGCTTGCCCGGCGAGATCACCCTTGGCGGCTGCCTGGGCGTTCTTTTCCTTGGTCGCCGCCGGCGTGCTGCCCGCGATCCCGGTCTTGGCGAGACCGGACAGTTCCTTGCCGAGGACGTTGGTCGCCGGAACAACGTTCGCGGCAGCGCCCTCGTCGAGCACGACCTTCGCTTCGTTCGGCAGACCGACCTTCAGCGCCGAATCAGCGTACTGCAGATATTCGGTTTGGCCAGCCTGGCTCTTCGTCGCCCACATCAGGCGGAACAGGTCGACGCGGTTCTTGCTGTACTTGGCGGCGTTCGGACCCTGGAAACCGAACGTGTAGATCGCCGCGCGCCAGTTCTGCTTGGTGCCGTAATGCGAGAGCCAGCCTGCGGTCCACGCATCGCCTGCCTCGTCCTTGCCGGCCTTGTACAGGCGCGTGAACGCATATTTGTACCAGGCTTCCGGCGGCACGCGACCAGCGGCTTCCTCTGCCTTGACCGCCTGATCGAGCGCCGCGACGCCACCGTCGACGTCACCCGCCTCGACCTTCGACCGCGCCATGTTCAGCAGCAGATCGGCGTCGGTGTACCCGAGGTCCTTCGCCTTCTGATAGCCAGCGGCGGCTTCGGCATACTTCTTCTGCGTGAAGGACAGGCCGGCGCGCTCATTGGTGCGGATCGCGACTTCGTTCTTCGGCGTCGCCGGGTTGGCGATCAGCGCGTCGAGCATCGGCGCAAGCGCGGCTGCACGCTGAGCGTCGGTCTGGCCCGTGCTCTGTGCGTTGACGAGCGCGAGACGCAGGCTGCTCGCGATGTACTTCTCGTAATCCGACTTGGCGGCCGCATCCATCGCGGCGATGCTCGCCTCAGCCTTCGGGAGATCCTTCGGCGTTGCTTCCAGCGCGGCCTTCGCCGTAACGAAACCATCGCGAACTTCCTTCGAAATCGTCGGCCCGGCCGCTGCTTCTTCCTTCTTCTTCGCAAACGCAGGCGCAATCAACGCAGCACCGTTGATCGAGACGACAAGCGCCCCGGCCAGTGCAATCTTCGAAACCTTCTTCATCGCCGAACTCTCCTCATGCCTCGAAAGGGCAACCTTGCGGGGGAAATGCCAAGCCGCTCTAGCGCCACGGGTACCACCGTCAAGCGACGCCGATTGCGGCCACCGGGCTGAACAACGCTTGAACTCGCTGAGGTTCCCTTCCGAAACGGTGCGCAACACTTTGACGCGCGAAGGACGCGGGGCTACCGCCGCAAACGATGATTGCCCTGCTCTCCCCCGCCAAAACGCTCGATTACGACAGTGCGCTGCCGCCGATCGAACCGACCCGCCCGCAGTTCGAAAGCGAGGCGCAAACGCTCGCAAAAGCGGCCGCGCATCTTTCGCAAAAACGCTTGTCCGAATTGATGAGCATTTCACCGAAACTGGCAAAACTCAACGCCGACCGCTTCGCCACCTTCGCCGATTCGCCCGAGCGGCCTGCGCTGTTCGCGTTCGCGGGTGACGTTTATACCGGCCTCGAGGCTGCCACGCTCGATGCCCCCGCGCTCGACTTCGCACAGGATCATGTCCGCCTGTTGTCCGGGCTCTACGGCTTGCTCCGCCCGTTCGACGCGATGCGTCCGTATCGTCTGGAAATGGGCACGCGCTGGGCACCGCGGCGCAAGTCGCTGTACGACTGGTGGGGCGACCGCATTGCGGCTGCGGTGCGCGATACCGTTGCCGAGGAAGGGTCGGGCGTCGTCCTCAACCTCGCCAGCCAGGAGTATTTCCATGCGGTCGCCGACAAGCTGGAGGATGTGCGCGTGATCGATGTCGATTTCCGCGAACCCGGCCCCGATGGCCCCCGCTTCGTCAGTTTCCACGCCAAGAAGGCGCGCGGCATGGTCGCACGCTGGCTGTGCGAACACCGGATCACCGATATCGAGGCGATGAAGGGGTTCGACAGCGACGGCTATCGCTACGACGCGGACGAAAGCACCGCGGATCGCTGGAGGTTTACCCGCGCATGACGTCCGCGGTCATCATCGGCGCATCCGGCGGGATCGGCGCGGCACTGGAAGCGGCGCTTCTCGACGAAGGCGTTTTCGACCACGTCTATGGCTTCGCACGGTCGCGCGAGGGCGATCTCCATCTCGATCTGGAGAAGGAAGCCACGATCGCCGCAGCCGCAGCCCATGTGGCCAAGGGCTCCGCCCCCACGCTGGTCATCGTCGCGACCGGCCTGTTGCACGAAGGCGAACGCGGCCCCGAGAAGGCGCTGCGCGAGCTCGATCCCGCCTGGCTCGCGCGTTCCTTCGCGATCAACGCGATCGGACCGGCGATCGTCGCCAAGCATTTCCTCCCGGTCATGCCCAGGACCGGACGGTGCGTCTTCGCCGCGCTCTCGGCGCGCGTGGGGAGTATCTCCGACAACAAGCTGGGCGGCTGGTACGGGTATCGCGCCGCCAAGGCCGCGCTCAACCAGCTGATCCGGACCGCCGCGATCGAGGAGAAGCGCCGCAACGACCGCGCGATCGTCGTCGGCCTGCACCCCGGCACCGTGAACACCGCACTGTCCAGACCGTTTCAAGGCAATGTCCAGCCGGGGCGTTTGTTCGATACCGAGCGTGCCGCGTTGCAATTGCTCGATACGATCGAAGGATTGAAGGTTCCCGACAGCGGCAAGCTGTTCGATTACGAGGGCGGAGAAGTCCCCTTCTGATCGTTTCGGATGCCGCTCGGGGGTGGCATTCACCCGCACGACCCGCTAGGGTTGTCGCAATCCCGTAACACAGCCTAAGGCGCCGCAAATTGACCGACGAGACGCTACTCGCCGACCCTTCCGATATTGCCCCGATCTCGATCGTCGACGAGATGAAGTCGAGCTACCTCGACTATGCGATGAGCGTGATCGTCGCGCGCGCATTGCCCGACGTTCGTGACGGCCTGAAGCCGGTCCACCGCCGGATCCTCTGGTCCGCGTCGGAAAGCGGGTTCGTCTACAACCGCCCCTATCGCAAGTGCGCACGCATCGTCGGTGACGCGATGGGTAAATACCATCCGCACGGCGACAGCTCGATCTACGATGCGCTTGCGCGCATGACGCAGGACTGGTCGATGCGCGTGCCGTTGATGGACGGTCAGGGCAACTTCGGCTCGATGGATCCCGATCCGCCTGCGGCAATGCGCTATACCGAGGCGCGTCTCGCCAAGGTCGCGAATTCGCTGCTCGAGGATATCGACAAGGATACGGTCGACTTCGTCCCCAATTATGACGGCTCCGAACGCGAGCCTGCGGTGCTCCCGGCGCGTTTCCCCAACCTGCTCGTCAACGGCGCGGGCGGCATCGCGGTCGGCATGGCGACCAACATCCCGCCGCACAATCTGGGCGAAGTCGTCGACGCGACGCTCGCGCTGATCGACGCCGCCACTGGCGCACGCGACGAAGTGACCACCGACGAACTGATCGAGATCGTCCCCGGCCCCGATTTCCCGACCGGCGCGATCATCCTCGGCCGCGCGGGTGCGCGTTCGGCCTATGAAACCGGGCGTGGCTCGGTGATCGTGCGCTCGCGCTACGTCATCGAGGAAGGCCGCGGCGACCGTCGCTCGATCGTCCTGACCGCAATCCCGTTCCAGACCGGCAAGAACGGCCTGGTCGAGAAGATCGCCGACGCCGCCAAGGAAAAGCGGATCGAAGGCGTCAGCGACATTCGCGACGAATCGAACCGCGAAGGCGTCCGCATCGTCATCGATCTCAAGCGCGATGCGACCCCGGACGTGGTGCTCAACCAGTTGTGGCGGCACACGCCTGCGCAATCGAGCTTCCCCGCCAACATGCTCGCGATTCGTGGCGGTCGGCCCGAACTGCTCAACCTGCGCGACATCCTGACGTCGTTCATCACCTTCCGCGAGGAAGTGATCACGCGGCGTTCGAAGTTCGAACTGGCAAAGGCACGCGAGCGCGCGCATCTGTTGCTCGGTCTCGTCATCGCGGTCACCAACCTCGATGAAGTCGTCAAGATCATCCGCGGATCGTCCAGCCCCGCCGCCGCGCGCGAAGCGTTGCTCAGCCGTGACTGGCCGGTCGCCGAGATCGCGCCCTACATCAAGCTGGTCGAGGCGGTCGAAGCTGAGGTCACCGGCGACACCTATCGCCTGTCCGAAGCGCAGGTCCGCGCGATCCTCGATCTCCGCCTCCACCGCCTCACCGCGCTGGGTCGCGACGAGATCGGCAACGAGCTCCAGGGCCTCGCCGATTCGATCTCCGAGCTACTCGAGATCCTCGGCAACCGCGCGAAGCTGTACGCGGTCATGCGCGAGGAACTCGTCGCGGTCCGCGCCGAATTCGCGACGCCGCGCAAGACCGAAATCGCCGCTGCCGCCGATGGCATCGACGACGAGGATCTGATCGAGCGCGAGGACATGGTCGTCACCGTGACGATGCAGGGCTATATCAAGCGCACCACGCTCGACACGTTCCGCGCACAGGCGCGCGGCGGCAAGGGCCGCGCCGGCATGGCGACCAAGGACGAGGACGCGATCACGAACCTGTTCGTGACGAGCACCCACACCCCGGTCCTGTTCTTCTCGACGCTCGGCAAGGTCTACCGGATGAAGGTCTGGAAGCTTCCCGAAGGTGGCGCCGCCACGCGTGGTCGTCCGATGATCAACCTGCTCCCGCTCGCCGATGGCGAGACGATCTCGACCGTGCTGGCGCTGCCGGAGGACGAGGCCGAATGGGCCAAGCTCCACGTGATGTTCGCGACCGCGGGCGGCAGCGTGCGGCGCAACTCGATGGACGCGTTCACCAATGTGCCCACCGCAGGCAAGATCGCGATGAAGTTCGAAGGCATCGATGCCGAGGACCGGCTGATCGGCGTTGCTTTGCTCAGCGAGCATGACGACGTCCTGCTCGCGACGCGCGCCGGCAAGGCGATCCGCTTCGCCGCCGACGAAGTCCGCGAGTTCCAGAGCCGTAACTCGACCGGCGTGCGCGGCATGCTGCTCAAGGGCGACGACAAGGTCATCTCGCTCTCGATCCTCCACCGCGTCGGCGCGACGCCGGAGGAACGCGAGGATTATCTCCGCTTCGCGCCGTGGAAGGGCGAGCGTGACGGCGAGCCGACGATGGACACCGGCCGCTATCAGGAATTGATGGAGCGCGAGCAGTTCATCCTGACGGTCTGCGCCAACGGGTACGGCAAGCTGTCCTCGGCTTATGACTATCGCCGCAGCGGTCGCGGTGGCCAGGGCATCACCAACATCGACAACATCCCGCGCAACGGTCCGGTCGTCGCGAGCTTCGCGGCGACCAAGGGCCACCAGCTGATGCTCGTCACCGACCAGGCGAAGGTGATCCGCACCACGCTCGGCTCGATGCGCGTGATCGGGCGGAACTCGGCGGGCGTGCGACTGTTCGATGTCGGCAAGAACGAACATGTCGTCTCGGCGGCACGGATCGAGGAAGCCGAAGGCGATGCCGAGGCGGACGTCCGCGACCTGACCAAGATCGAGCTTGCGCCGGACGAAGGCGCGGACACGAGCGACGACAGCGCAGCTGGTCCGGAGGATGGCGAATGAGCGACCTGCCCCTTACTGCCTACAAGGTGCTCACCGCCGAGCAGATGACGGCGCTTGAGACGGACGGGTCGTTCGCCGGTGCGCCGGTCGACCTTGCCGATGGCTACATCCATCTCTCGACGGCGGATCAACTCACCGAAACCGTCGACAAGCATTTCGCCGGGCAAAGCGATCTGCATGTCGCAGCGGTCGATCTCGGATCGTTCGGCGCGAGCCTGAAGTGGGAAGAGTCGCGCGGCGGTCAGTTGTTCCCGCATCTGTACGGCGGGCCGTTACTGCTCGAGACGGTGATTGCCTACGGTCCGTTGACGCGTGACGAGACTGGCAAGGTGGCCCTGCCCGTCGCAGGCTGAGGGCCGCCAACCGTCACCCTAATCCACATACAGGTCGACGACCTCGGCCCCCTGTGCCTCCGCCTCCAGCAGCAACGTGCGGTGGCAATGGCGGGGGTCGCGTTCGTAGCATAGCAACGCGCTAGGCCGTTCCGCTGCGAGTTCGAGCATCCGTGCCGCCTGCACCTGCGCCTCGGGAAGCTCGAGCTGGTCGGCGTAGACCGCCTCGAGCGTTGCCACGTCGCCCTTCTTGGCCGCATCGCGCCCCGCCTTGGGCGTGCCCAGCGCCTTCAGGTGGACATAGTCGATCCCGACGGTTGCAAGCGACGCAGCCAGCGACGTCTTCGAGAACCCCGGCCGCCGCGACAAGGGTAGCGCGCGAACATCGATAACGCGCGCAACGCCCGCCCTGGTGAGCGCGGACAGGAACCCGTCCATCGTCGCGGCCTCATAGCCGATCGTGAAGATTTTCATGCAAGGCGTTCCTGATCGAGCGACGAACCGTGCCGCCAATAGCCATATGGTATCGTGGGTTACCCGGTCGCAAGCACCCCGACCTGCGGAGGAATGGTTGACCGGTGTGCCGTGATGGCCAAAGAGACCGGCATGACACAGGACATTCACATCATCGGCGGCGGCCTCGCCGGGTCTGAGGCCGCATGGCAGCTCGCCGAGGCGGGCTTCAAGGTCCGTCTCTCGGAAATGCGCGGCGCACCCGCGGACCGTGGCGGCGAAATGACGCCCGCGCATCAGACCGACGGGCTGGCCGAGCTGGTCTGCTCGAACAGCTTCCGCTCGGACGATGCGGACAGCAATGCGGTCGGGTTGATCCACCAGGAGATGCGGACGCTGGGATCGCTGATCCTGCGCGAAGCCGACATCCACAAGGTCCCCGCCGGATCAGCGCTCGCGGTCGATCGCGACGGTTTCTCGGCTGGAGTCACCGCGGCGCTGGAGGGGCATCCCAACATCACGGTCGTGCGGGAACGCGTCGATACCCTGCCGGACACGCCCGTAATCGTCGCGACCGGTCCGCTGACTGCGGCCGGGCTCGCGTCGAGCATCGGGTCCGCGACGGGTTCCGATTCGCTCGCCTTCTTCGATGCGATCGCGCCGATCGTCCATTTCGACAGCATCGACATGGACACCGCCTGGTTCCAGTCGCGCTGGAACAAGGGCGAAGGTAAGGACTACATCAACTGCGCCCTCAACCAGGAGCAGTATATCGCCTTCCACACCGGGCTGATCGAGGGTGAGAAGACCGAGTTCAAGGAATGGGAGCAGAATACGCCCTATTTCGAAGGCTGCATGCCGATCGAAGTCGCGGCATCGCGCGGGGTCGATACGTTGCGCTACGGGCCGATGAAGCCCGTCGGGCTCGATGATCCGCGCACCGGGCGCTGGCCGTACGCGGTCGTTCAATTGCGGCAGGACAATGCCAGCGGGACGCTGTGGAACATCGTCGGCTTCCAGACCAAGCTCAAGCATTCCGAACAGGTTCGCCTGTTCCGCACGATCCCCGGTTTGGAGAATGCCGAGTTCGCGCGGCTGGGTGGCCTGCACCGCAACACCTTCATCCGCTCGCCCGAATTGCTCGACCCGACGCTGCGGCTGAAGTCGCGCCCGAACGTCCGGTTCGCGGGGCAGATCACGGGGTGCGAAGGCTATGTCGAAAGCGCCGCGGTCGGGCTGATGGCAGGGCGGTTCGCGGTCGCCGAACTCGGCGGTCGCGCGATGACGCCGCCGCCCGTGACGACTGCGCTCGGCGCGTTGCTGCACCACATTACCGGCGCGGCGGTCGCGGATACCTATCAGCCGATGAACGTCAACTTCGGGCTGTTCCCGCCGATCCCCGGCCGGACCAAGAAGGCCGACCGCAAGAAGATGTACACCGACCGGGCGCGCACCGCGCTTGGCGACTGGCTCGCGGTGGCGTGACCGGTCAGCCGTCGTCGCCAGGGGCGGCGGCGGCAGATGGCGGACAGTCGCGCCGGATCCGGGGCGGCTTGCGCTTGGGTGCGGTCGCCGCGAATTCGGTGGGCGTCATGCTCCCCGACTTGTCCTTGTCCGCTTCGGCGAACCGGGCCTCGGTCTTGACCGCCCATTCGTCGAACGACAGCGCGCCATCATGGTTGGCGTCGAGCCGCACGAACGCCTTGCGCCGCGGTGCCAGATATTCCTCGCGCGCGACCGACCCGTTGCTGTCCTGATCGTAGCGATCGAACCGCCTCGCCGCGCGGGTCTGTTCGCTCGCGGCAGGCGCCACGTCGGGCAGTCCCGGTCCCTCCCCGCCTTGCACCAGCGCCGCCTGCGGTAGTGCAGCGACCGAGCGCGCATTGCGATTGAGCAGCAACACCCCTGCCGTGACCAACGCAAGCGTCGCCACGCACCCCACGATATACCGCCACATCTGCTATCCCCCCTGTCCCCGCCCTAAAGCTATCGGGTTTGCAGGCGCCGGGAAAGCCTATCGCCCCGAAAGCCGATGCCAGGCGAGCCGCGCAACCCGCGCCGGCGAGGTGGTCGGCGCTGCCGCACCGGCGGGTGTGGCCAAATCCATACGGGCGCTCAGCGTCATCGCACCGAGCGACCGGACCGAGCCGCTCCAGCGGACACGCATCGCATCGTGCAGGGCGGCCCCGGCCAGTTCGCGCGGCAGCGCCGCCGCGCCGGCATCGCGCGAATGCCGGGCAAGATCGGCAAGCGCCCACCCCGCCCCGGCGCGGTCGAGCGGATCACGCGGGCCTGCCCCCAGGATCCTGCCCGCCAGCACGAACAGCCTCCCGCCCCGCTGCGCCGCATAGAGATCGAGCATCGCGGCATCGAGCGGATCGGGTTCCAGCAGAACCTCCCAGCCGTCGATCATCCCGGCCAGATCCGCCCCGCTGACACCACGCGCCATTACCTCCGCTGCCAGCGCGCGCAGCACCGGTTGCGCGGGGGGCGGCGCGGTGTCGAGCGCGGTGAGCGCTTCATGCCACCAGGTCAGCCGCATCTGCCCCACCATCGGTTCCCGCGTGGTCCGCAGGATCTGGCCGAGCGTCTCGTCGAGCGTGAACAATGCCTCCACCCCGCCCCGAAAACCCACGGGTACATAGGACAGCGCGAGCGCCTGTTCGGGATGTTGCGCGCCGTTCACAGAGTTCCCCCGGAATGCAGATGGTTAGCGCGCCTTAACCATGATCGATCACGCGCGATTATCCCCTTCTGCGGCATAGCGCAGGGTGAAGCGTGCGAATGCGTAACAAGGGACGAAGGCAGCATGACGGGGCAAGCACCCAGGAAAAAAGCGCCACCGCGCGGGCTGCTGTCGACATTGGCACGCGACGTCCGTGGCAACACGCTGGCCATGATGGCGATGTTCTTGATCCCGTTGACCGGGCTGGTGGGATCCGCCGTCGACATGAGCCGTCTCTATGTCGTCAAGACGCGGTTGCAGCAAGCCTGCGACGCAGGCGCGCTGGCTGGGCGCAAGGGAATGACCGACAGCAACAACACGACGCTCGATGCTGACGCGGTGGCGCAGGCGCAGGCGTTCTTTGCCATTAATTTCAAGAAGGACACCGCGTCGCCAGCGACAGCGGGGTATCTCGGCACGACCAAGGTCGGTTTCACGCCGAGCAAGACCGCCGACAACCAGGTCGAAGCGAAAGCAACCGCGACTGTCCCGATGACGGTCTCCAAGATCCTCGGCACCAGCTCGGTCACGCTCAACGTGACGTGCGAAGCGCGCTATGACGTTGCCGATACCGACGTGATGTTCGTACTCGACACGACCGGGTCGATGGCCTGCCTCGCCTCGCAGACATCCGGGTGCAGCCCGACGGTAAAGACCTATACGCGCCCCGATGGTACGACCGGCTATTATGCGCAGGAAGTCTCGGGCTCGAAACTGTCGGGCGTGCGGACCGCGGTGCTCAACTTCTACGATACGGTCGCCGCCAGCGCCGATCCGTCCACGCATATCCGCTACGGGTTCGTCACCTACACCTCGACGGTCAACGCAGGCTTCGCGGTGGCGGCGGTGTCGCCGACCGACCCGACCGTCAATATCTCCGGGTTTCCGCTCTATCTGGTGAACAACTGGAGCTATGATACGCGCCGCTGGAACGGGGACATGAACCAGGCGAACGCAACCGCCAGTTCGGCCACCAACGTCAAGGCGGCGGATTGCTTCGTAACGACATGGCGTGTTCCCGCCACGGGCTACACCACCAACGCTCAGGCAACGCAATATACCCGCACCTATTCAACCGCCAACGGCGGCACGTGCACGCTGACGACCCAACCGTTGAAGCCGCGTTGGATCTACGACTATTCGAAGCTCGACGTCGGCAACTTCGTGATGGGCCAGACCGTGCCCGATCCGACCCGATTCACCGGCGCGACAAGTAAGTGGCAGGGATGCCTCGAAGAACGCACCACGACGCCCGGCGTGACGAGCTTCGATCAGGACAATCTTCCCGGCGACCTCGATCCCGATCTTATTCCGAACAGCGACCCGGCGACCAAGTGGCGTCCGATGTGGCCCGACGTCGTCTATTATCGTGGCACGGCTTCGCAGCTGGACTCGGCGTCCAACTCGAACAGCAGCAACAACTGGTCAGGTACCGGTTCCAACAGCGCTAACCCCTATGGCGATTCCAACAGTACGACCGTGACCGGCGCGTGGACCGCCCTGACGGTGTATAACAACATCGCGTCCGGCTACGTATCCTGCGGCAAGCCAGTGCAGCGCCTCGACACGCTCACGCGGAGCCAGGTCAGCAATTACGTCAACGCGTCCGACTTCGTGCCGCAGGGCGGTACCTATCATGACACCGGCATGATCTGGGGCACGCGCATGATCTCGCCCAACGGGATCTTCTCGGACGATACGTCGACCTGGCCGGGCCGCAACCCACCCAACCGCTACATCGTCTTCATGACCGACGGCGATATGTCGCCCAACGATGACCTCTACGGCATGTACGGGATCGAATCGTATCGCAAACAGGTCGCGGCGGGCAATTCGGCCAACCTGACGACCTACACAAACTATCATAACCAGCGCTTCCTCGCCGAATGCACTGCCGCAAAGGCGCGCAACATCAAGGTGTTCGTGATCGGGTTCGGCCAGACGCTGACCCCGCAGCTGACCGCCTGCGCGTCTGAAGGCCAAGCCTATTACGCCAGTGACAACAAGTCGTTGGATGCTGCTTTCCAAACGATCGCCAAGCAGGTGGCGATGCTGCGGGTATCGAAGTGAAGCGCCTCATCGGGGACCGGCGCGGCGCGACGCTGGTCGAGTTCACCTTCGTCGCGCCCGTCATGATCATGGTGATGATGGGGCTGTGTGATCTCACATACCAGATCTACGCCCGTTCGATCCTCAACGGCGCGGTACAGAAGGCGGCGCGGGACAGCACCATTCAGGGGGCTGCCGATCAGACCGGCGCGATCGATCAGCGCGTGATCAACATCATGGGGGGGCTGGTCGGCACCGTCACACCGTCGTGCGCCACGACGCCTGCCGCCGCGACCTGGTGTGCGACCCGCACGAACTTCACCAGCTTCGCGCAGGCGGGGCCCGAACCCTTCAACGACGATAACAATGACGGCATCCGTCAGACGACCGAATGCTATTCCGACATCAACGGCAATTCGAAATGGGATGCCAGCGCAGGTCCCGGCAACAGCGGCCAGGGCGGCGCGAGCGACGTGACCGTCTATACGATGAAGATCACCTACGCGCGCATCTTCCCGGTCGCATCGCTGTTCGGGTGGCCCACGACCCAGACGATCATCGGCAGCACGCTGTTGAAGAACCAGCCGTACCAGACGCAGAGCGGGACTGCCGTCGCACCAAAGACGATCTGCACATGAGCGCGCCATCGATCCGGTTGCGGCGTCTCGAGGCGGATCGCCGCGGTGTCGCCATGCTCGAATTCGCGCTGTCGCTGCCGATCGTGCTCGCAGTGGGTCTGTACGGGATCGAGGTTTCGAACCTCGCCTTGACCAACCTCAAGGTCAGCCAGATCGCGCTCGCACTTGCCGACAACGCATCGCGGGTCGGCGTGGCGAACCAGCTCGCACAACAGCAGTTGCGCGAATACGATATCAATGACGTGCTTCAGGCCACACGGCTGCAGGGCGCCGATATCAAGCTGACCACAAACGGGCGGGTCATCCTGTCCAGCCTTGAGGAATCCGGGGGCGTTCAGCGCATCCACTGGCAGCGGTGCATCGGGCTGCAGAAGGGCGCCGGCTACGACTCGAGCTACGGCCGCACGACGATCAAAGGGAGCACGCCGTCGACTGCGGAAGATACCGCCGCCAGCTACGATCCGACCGCCGGCATCAATACCAGGACCGACGGAACCGACGATTCGGCGAGCCATCCCGGGAGCGTCATTACCGGCGGGATGGGTGATCCGGACCAGAAGGTCCTCGCGCCCAAGAACTCGGGCGTGATGTTCGTCGAGATCAACTACAGATACGTGCCGGTGACAGGGACATGGTTGCTCGGATCGCAACAGCTTCGGTCGGTCGCGTCTTTCATCGTCCGCGATCGGCGTACGTTCGCGCTGGTCTCGAACCCTTCGCCGACCGCAAAGCGGTCGACCTGCGATCTTTACACCAGCTAACCGGCAGCCCCGCGCCAAACGCACAACGGCGCGGGAAGCTGCCTTCCCGCGCCGTCATGGCTTGTCGATCCGGTCGAAGCCTCAGCCCCGATAGGTAACCTTCTTCACGGCTGCCACGATCTTGTCGCTGGTGACGAGCATCAGCTTCTCGAGGTTCGCCGCATAGGGCATCGGCACGTCCTCGTTGGTGACGCGCAGCACCGGCGCGTCGAGGTCGTCGAAGCCCTGCTCCATGCAGACTGCCTGGATTTCCGAAGCGATCGAGCAGGTTGCCCAATTCTCTTCGGCAATGACGAGGCGATTGGTCTTCTTGAGGCTGGCGAGCACCGTCTCGGTATCCAGCGGACGCAGCGTGCGCAGATCGATCACCTCGGCGTCGATCCCCTCTTCCGCCAGCTTCTCGGCAGCTTCGAGCGAAAGGCCGACGCCGATCGAATAGCTGACGATCGTCACGTCCTTGCCCTCGCGCATGATCCGCGCCTTGCCGATCGGCAGGACGTAGTCGTCGAGCTTGGGGACTTCGAACGTGCGGCCGTAGAGCAGCTCGTTCTCGAGGAACACGACCGGATCCTCGGTACGGATCGCGGCCTTCATCAGGCCCTTGGCATCCGCCGCGTCATAAGGCGCGATCACGATCAGGCCCGGGACACTGGCATACCAGGCCGCGAAGTTGTGCGAATGCTGCGCACCGACGCGCGAGGCCGCGCCGTTCGGGCCACGGAACACGATCGGGCAACGCATCTGGCCGCCCGACATGTAGTTGGTCTTGGCGGCAGAGTTGATGATGTGGTCGATCGCCTGCAACGCGAAGTTGAACGTCATGAACTCGACGATCGGACGAAGCCCGCCCATCGCCGCGCCAGCCCCGACGCCGGCAAAGCCGTATTCAGTGATCGGCGTATCGATGACGCGCTTGTCGCCGAACTCGGCCAGCAAGCCCTGCGTGACCTTGTACGCGCCCTGATACTGCGCGACTTCCTCGCCGATCACGAAGACGCGCTCGTCGGCGCGCATTTCCTCGGCCATCGCATCGCGCAAAGCCTCGCGCAGCGTGATCTTGACCATCTCGGTCCCCTCGGGGATCGCGGGGTCGCTGACCTTGGCCTTCTGCTCGGCGGCGGCGTGAAGCTGCTGCGTGCCGCTCTCGGCGGCCATCGGGACGTTGCTTTCGGGAGCTGGCGGTGCCTTGTCGGCGGGCTGCGCTTCCTTCGGCTGCGCGTTGGCGGAATCGCCCGCACGCTCGCCCGAAGACGGCTCTTCGCCCTCGGCGTCGAGCGTCGCGATGACGGTGCCGACCTTCACGTTGTCGGTGCCCTCTGCGACGAGGATCTTGCCGATCGTGCCTTCGTCGACCGCTTCGAATTCCATCGTCGCCTTGTCGGTCTCGATCTCGGCCATGATGTCGCCCGACTTGACGACGTCGCCTTCCTTGACGAGCCACTTGGCGAGCGTGCCTTCCTCCATGGTGGGGGAAAGCGCGGGCATCTTGATCTCAATCGGCATCAGTATTTTTCCACCAGAACGTCGGTATAGAGCTCGGCCGCATCGGGCTCGGGCGTCTGTTCAGCGAAATCGGCAGCTTCGTTGACGATCTTGCGGATCTCCTGCTCGACCCCCTTGAGATCGCCCTCGGTGACGCCCTGCTCCTCGAGCAGCTTCTTGACGTGCTCGATCGGGTCGGACTTGTCGCGAACCGCCTGGACTTCCTCGCGGCTGCGATACTTCGCGGGGTCGGACATCGAGTGGCCACGGTAGCGGTAGGTCTTCATCTCGAGGATGATCGGCCCCTTGCCCGCGCGAACCCACGCAAGTGCCTCTTCGGCTGCGCCACGGCACGCGAGCACGTCCATGCCGTCGACCTGGATGCCCGGGATGCGGAAGCTCTCGCCGCGGCGATAGAGCTGGTCCTCGGCCGAGGCGCGATTGACGCTCGTACCCATCGCGTACTGGTTGTTTTCGATGACGTAGATGACCGGGAGCTTCCACAACTCGGCCATGTTGAAGCTCTCGTACACCTGGCCCTGGTTGGCCGCGCCATCGCCGAAGTAAGCGAGGCAAACGCCGCCGTCGCCCTTATACTTGTGGCTGAAGCCCAGCCCGGTGCCGAGCGAGACCTGCGCGCCGACGATGCCGTGCCCGCCGTAGAACTTATGTTCGACGGAGAACATATGCATCGAGCCGCCCTTGCCCTTGGAGATGCCGGCGGCACGCCCCGTAAGCTCGGCCATCACGTCCTGCGGCGGGATGCCGCAGAGCAGCATGTGGCCGTGGTCGCGATACCCGGTGATGACGCTGTCCACCGGGGTCAGCGCGGACTGCAGCCCGACGGCGACGGCTTCCTGGCCGATGTAGAGATGGCAGAAGCCGCCGATCAGGCCGAGACCGTACAACTGGCCCGCCTTTTCCTCGAAACGACGGATCAGCAACATCTGCTTGTAGAACTCGATCAGCTCGTCCTTCGAAGCCTGGTAAGGCGTCGGTTCATCGGGACGCTCGCGGTTCGGGACCGGAGGTTCAGCTTTACGAAGGGCGGGGGCTTTGGCCACGGACGATCAACCTCGTATCCTGGGATAATGTCGCGAGCCTATAGGCCCGTTGTTGCGCGTATATCAATGTCCCGCATCAAATCCCTGGCGTCGCCGGGACGAACAGAAGTTTCCACGGGCCAAGCAAGACGATGATTGCGGCGCGCGCGCGGCTGCGCCTAAGGGATGAGGCGATGGCAGAGGCACCGCATCCCTTTCGTATTCCCAACTTCCGCGCCTATTGGGCATCGCGTCTGTCGGGGACGGTTGCGATCACCGCGATGGCGCTGATCGTCGGCTGGCAGGTCTACAGCCTCGCCCGCGCCACCATGGGGATTCGCGAGGCAGCGTTCCTGCTCGGCATGATCGGCGCGGCGCAGTTCATTCCGCTGTTCGTGCTGACGCCGGTGGTGGGTCTCGTCGCCGATTCGGTCGATCGCCGCTGGATCGTGCGCGTGACGACGACGATCATGTTGCTGACCGCGGCGACGCTCGGCGTACTGACCGCGACGCACACGCTGACGCTGACCGCGTTGTTCACCGCCGCCGTGGTGTTCGGCATCGTCCGCGCCTTCTCCGGGCCAGCCTATTCCGCGCTCGCACCCAACCTCGTTCCGCGGGAAAGCCTGCCGACCGCGATCGCGGTGAGTTCGATCGCATGGCAGGTCGGGTCGATCGCGGGGCCGAGCCTCGGCGGGCTGCTGTTCGCGGTCCATCCCGACGTTGCCTACGCAGTCGTGGTCGGATTGCTGACGCTGGCGCTGGCGACGATGTTCCTAATCGGCCCGGTGCCGCAGCCCCCCGCCCAGCCCGACCAGCGCCCGCTCGCGCGGATCGCGCAGGGGTTCGCTTATGTCCGCAACAACCGCCTCGTGCTGGCGACGATCACGCTCGACCTGTTCGCGGTGCTGCTCGCGGGGTCAACCGCGCTGCTCCCGGTGTTCGCGCGCGATATCCTCCACGTCGGCCCGCAAGGGCTCGGCCTGCTCGCGGCCAGCATGGGAGCGGGCGCAACCGTCACCGCCTTGTTCTTCTCGGTCCGCCCGATGAAGACCAACGTCGGGGTCAAGATGCTGATCGCGGTTATGGTGTTCGGTGCCGCGGTCATCGCGTTCGGCCTGTCGCGCAATCTCTGGCTCAGTTCGGCAGCGCTCGCGGTCGCAGGCTGTGGCGACATGGTGTCGGTCTATGTCCGCCAATCGCTGATCCAGCTGCACACCCCGGACTCGATGCGGGGCCGCGTCAGCGCGGTGTCGCAGCTCACGATCTCGGCCTCGAACGAGCTCGGTGAAGCCGAGAGCGGATTGCTTGCTGCATTGCTCGGCCCGGTCGGCGCGGTGCTGTTCGGCGGCATCGGTGCGATCGTCGTGACGATCCTGTGGGTCCGCCTGTTTCCCGAGCTCAGGCTTGCCAAGACCTTCGACCAGCCCGACATAGCCCTAACAAAGACCCCAGCAGGAGTTGCGCAATCATGAAGGCGAACACCATCTTGGATACGATCGGCAACACGCCGCACGTCCGTATCCAGAAGCTCTTCCCCGGCGCCGAAGTCTGGATCAAGTCGGAACGCTCCAACCCCGGCGGGTCGATCAAGGACCGCATCGCGCTCGCGATGATCGAGGCGGCGGAACGCGACGGGCACCTGCAGCCCGGCGGGACGATCATCGAGCCGACCAGCGGCAACACCGGCGTCGGCCTCGCGATGGTCGCGGCGGTGAAGGGCTACAAGCTCGTCCTCGTCATGCCCGAAAGCATGTCGCTCGAACGCCGCCGCCTGATGCTCGCTTACGGCGCAACGTTCGACCTGACCCCGCGCGAAAAGGGCATGAAGGGCGCGATCGAACGTGCGCTCGAACTGGTCGAGCAGACCCCTGGCGCCTGGATGCCGCAACAGTTCGAGAACGCCGCCAACATCGACGTGCATATACGAACGACCGCGATTGAGATCCTCAATGATTTCCGCGATTCGCCGATCGACGTGATCATCACCGGCGTCGGGACCGGCGGTCACATCACGGGTGTCGCCGAGGCGCTCAAGAAGGAATGGCCAAACCTCAAGGTCTATGCGGTCGAGCCGGAAGCATCGCCGGTCATCTCGGGCGGCACGCCCGGTCCGCATCCGATCCAGGGCATCGGCGCAGGGTTCGTGCCGGCCAATCTGCACACCCAGGCGATCGACGGCGCGATCAAGGTCGATGCCGCGGTCGCCAAGGACATGGCACGCCGCTCGGCCGCCGAAGAAGGGATGCTCGTCGGGATCAGCTCGGGTGCGACGCTGGCCGCGATCCTGCAGAAGCTCCCCGACTTGCCGGACGACGTTCGCGTGCTCGGGTTCAACTATGATACCGGCGAACGGTATCTGTCGGTTCCGGATTTCCTGCCGGAAAGCTGATCCACGGACGGAAAGCCCCTCCCCTTTAGGGGAGGGGTTGGGGTGGGGGAGTCCAGCAGAACTGGCTCTCGGTGAGACACCCCCCACCCCCAACCCCTCCCCTGAAGGGGAGGGGCTATTCCAGTGGTCCACGCCGCAACCGCGGGATATTTCGCTTCCCGCCAAAAATGCGCTAAGGGCGCCGACCATTCCCGGTCAGGAGCCTTTCGTGCCCCCTTCCTCGTGCCTCTCGTCGATCCGCTGACCCCCGTGCGTCCTTCCCCGCAAGTAAGCGCCACGCTGCGCGCGATCCTGATCGTGATCGCCGTGTTGGCCGTGCTGATCCCGGTGCTGCTCGTGCGCACTGCGCCCCGCACCGTGTCGCACCACCGCGTCCGGACGCTACCGCAGCGCGTCGTCCCCCAGGCCGAACTCCCGCCCGTCGAACCCGTGGCGTTCCAGAACCTCGATCCGCAGGATGCGCGGTCGTACAATGCCGACGTCCCGTTCGTCGACGGTCCCAACCCCGCCGCCCGGCCATTCCGCCTGATCGGCGATCCTTCCGCCCGCGCCCGCGCGACCGACTGCATGGCGGCCGCGGTCCTGTATGAAGCGGGCGACGACTCGACCGGTCAGCGCGCCGTCGCGCAGGTCGTTCTCAACCGCGTCCGCCACCCCGCCTTCCCCAAGACGATCTGCGGCGTGGTGTTCCAGGGGGCTGATCGCAGCACCGGGTGCCAGTTCACGTTCACCTGCGACGGCGCACTGACCCGCAACCGCTGGAGCGAGGCGCAATGGAACCGCGCGCGCGGCATCGCCGCCGCTGCGCTCAGCGGAAACGTGTTCGGCAAGGTCGGCTACGCGACGCATTATCACACCAATTGGGTCGTCCCCTACTGGCAGGCCAGCCTCGACAAGATCGCCGCGGTCGACACGCATCTGTTCTTCCGCTGGACCGGCTGGTGGGGCACCGCGGCTGCATTCAACCGCCACGTTTCCAGCGACGAACCCGTCGTTGCGGCGCTGGCGCCTTATTCGGAGGCGCACCGTGGTGCGGTCGACAGCATGACTGGCTTACCGATGACGGCAAACCCGCTGTTCGATCGGGCAGCGGCAGAGGCACCGCTGCCGTCCGCGCTCAGCGGCGCGTCGGGGAGCTTCCTGGTGACGCTGGATGCGGACACCATGTCCCCAGACGGCTTCGCTGCGTACGCGGCGCGGGCTTGCGGGGATCGCGCCTATTGCAAAGTTATGGGCTGGACCGACCCGAGCAAGACGCCGACCGCGCTGCCATTGCAACCATCGCAGATCGCCGCGATGTCCTTCAGCTATCTGCGCGACCGGTCGCGGGGATATGACAAGGCTTTGTGGAATTGCCGCGAGTTTCGCCGCCCAGCCGCGAACCAGTGTATGAAGGCCCAGACCTTCCTGTCCACCGCGCAATTGGTCAGCGAGACGCTCAAGCTCGACGAAGAGCCAGCCCCGGCGGCCGCGCTTCCGCCGCATGTCCCGCTGCTGTCCGATGGACTGACCGGTGTTCGTCGAAAGGAACCAGCAGCCGACAAAGCTACGGCACCCGGACGTGGCACACTGCTCGTACCGGTAATGAAACCGGGCGAAGCGGCTAAACCCTGACCGGTTGATCCGCACTGCGCGAACGCAGGCGGATCAGCGAGGCGCGATTTCCCATTCCGCGCCCTTGCGCCGCGCGACCGCACCGACGCGCGCGGCAAGCCGGGGTACGTCATCCGATGCTTCGCCCGTCAGGTGGATCGTACCCGTAACGGGGCGCTGCGCCAGAACGGGTTCGATCGCCACGTGCACGCCATCAAGCCGCCGCAGGACGCTGACCACCCGGGCGAAAGGCTCTCCTGCAAACGTGACGGCGCCCGTCCGCCAGCCACCGACATGGGACGGATTGACGCGCGACACCGCGACATGCCCGGTATCGTCGCGCGCGGTCACCGCCGCGCCCGCCTGGAGCGTCAGTTTGTCCTTGTGGGGCTGGAACAACACGGCCCCTTCGGCAACCTGTACGTCGAGCCGGTAGCCCTCGCGTTCGGCATTGAACACGGTTCCCATATCCTTGACGCTCAACATACCCGACCTGAGCAGGAACGGCTTGCCGGCATCGTGGCGGACGTGAAACGTAGCCTCCCCCGCCGCGAGCGTTGCGGTTCGCGGGTTGGATCGGTCGAGTTCGAGCCGCGTTGCGCCATTCAGGTCGACGCGCGTTCCATCAGCCAGCGCAATGGTACGCTGCTCGCCGGGCTTGGTCGTGACGACATAAGGGTCTGCGGTCGTGTTGGGCAGCGACGGCATGACGACCAGCGACAGGCTTGCCGCCAGCGCAAGTGCCCCTGCCCCGACCCCCCAGCGCAGCCACGAGCGTGCCCGGTTGCGCTCGGCCGGCGGCACGGCTTCGGCGGCATCGACCGGGAACAGTTCCGGGTGATCCGCCATATGTTCCAGATCCAGCGCAACGGCATCATACGCGGCAGCGTTCTCGGCATCTGCCTCGAGCCAGTCGACGAAGCTGCGCCAGGCGGCTTCGTCCATGTCGTTCTGGCGCAAATGCCATTCGATCGCCTGATCTGTCCTGTTCGAGCCATCAGCGCTCATGGCGATTCCCTTCGTCTTCAAGACGATGCGGCTTGGCTGTTTCCGCCTCACGCGACTCGTTGGCGCCCGAGTTTTTGGGGCCCGACATCTTCGGGTTAGTGTCTTCATCCACCGGCTCATCGGTGCGGCTGGCGCAAATCTGCCGTACGGCCCGGCGCAACAGCTTCTCGACGCCGCTCACCGTCATCCCCAGACGTTCCGCAATCTCCTTCTGCGGTTGATCCTCGATTCGATACAAACGGAGGGCCACCCGCATCCGTTCGGGCATCGTCGCGACTTCGGCTTCGATCTGGCGCAACCGTTCACGCCCGAGCAGCGCGCGTTCCGCATCGGGCTGTTCATCCGCGGTCGGCTGTGCGTCCTGCCATGCCGTGTCGCGAGCGCCCGACCGCGCCGTCGCCAGCCGTCGGTCGGCGGCGAGGTTGGACGCCATCCGGCACAGATAGGCCGTCGGTTGCGCGACGGGTTCCGGCACGTCGTGTGTGTCGAGCTTTACCCAGATGTCCTGCAGCGCGTCTTCGGCGTCGTCGGCGGTGCCAAGCCGTGCCGTCAGCAAGCGCAGCAGCAGCGATCGTTCCTGGAGGAACACCGCCTTCAGTCCGGCCTGGCTACCGGAGGGAGATGAGTCACATTCCATCGCTGCCATGCTAAAGCCCCGATTTCGGAGCTTCGCAAGGCGCGATGCAGCCAAAGGGGGAGAATCAGGCGGCCAGGCGCTCGCTTGTCGCTACAGTACTGCGGGGCTGTAAAGAAGCGTCGCTGGACCCCTGAAACGGACGTTCGCGGATCCGGTCACTGGTCAGTTGGCGGGCGGCCAGCCGGCGCGCGAGAAACGTGTAGAAGAACCAGTCCCGACCGCTGCCCATCGCGAAATGGTAGGCGAGCCGCTCGATCAGCGTCCAGCGGATCGATGCCCGGTCGCGATCGCGCGATGACGGAGCGCAGCGGAATGCCCCCGCATACGCAATCCGCCCCACGCGTGCGACGCGGTGCATGATCTCATGGTCTTCCAGCACATAGCCCCAACGCTGCGGGTCGAACTGGCCTACCTGATGGAGTGCGTCTGCGCGGAACACCTGCCCCGCACCGCCGGTGTGGCACTGTCGCGGGAACACCGCCGCGGCGCATGCGATTCGCCGCGCCGCGCATCGATGGTCCCGCGCGGTCGCGTCCGCCGGGACGAAACATGCGCCCGCCGCCACGGCACCACCATCTAGCAGATGTCCGGCCTGCCGCAGATAGTCGGGGGGATACAGTGTGTCGGCATCACAGGTCGCCACATAGCCGGTCCGCACCTGCGCGATCCCCGCGGCGAGCGCGTTGATTTTCCCCGGTCGCGGCTCGACCAGTAGCGTGAACGCCATGCCACGCTGGCGGCAGACCGCAGCCGCGACCGCCCCGCCGCCATCGGTCGAGCCATTGTCGACGAGGATCAGGTGGAACGGCACGTCCTGCGCGGCGAGGCTGGCGAGCGTGCTCCCGATGAGCGCGCATTCGTTGAAGAACGGGACGACGACCGTCCAGCGGCTGGCGTGCTGTGCGGGCGGAGGATCGATCGGAACGGCATGCAGGCGGTCAAAGCAAAGCGTCGCGGTGAGCAAGGCAAGTCTCCTTGCTGCCATGACGACGTCGTCTCGGCATAACCGGACACACTTGGAAACATGACGAAAATTTCACCCCGTGGCGCGCAATCAGCGCCGCGCGAGCCGGCCCAGCACTTCGTCCAGCGCCGACAGGAACCGCGATCGGTCGGTCTTTGCAAACGGCGCCGGTCCGCCGATCGCATCGCCGCCCGCGCGCAAATCCGCCATGATCGCGCGGACCGCGATCGCATTGCCGATCGATGCGCTGGTGAACGGCTTGCCATTGGGCGCCAGCACACTCGCCCCCGCCTTGAGGCAGCGATCGGCAAGCAGGATATCGCCGGTGACGACCACGCTGGCGGCGTTGGCCCGCTCCGCGATCCAGTCGTCCGCCTCGTCGAATCCCGCACCGACCACGATCCGCGCGAGCAACGGATGGATCGGGATCCGGATCGGGCTGTTGCTGACGACGGTCACCGCGACCGAGCGCCGCAAAGCGACCTTGTAGATCTCGTCCTTTACCGGACAGGCGTCGGCATCGACATAGATGTGCAGCGGCGACGTCATGGTTTGTGCCCTCTAGCGAAAGCGCGGCGGACATTCCATATCGGTTCGGCGCCACGGGGTGCGGTCACGAAGGAGCACGCCCCATGCCGCTGTACGAAATCGACGGAAAGGCTCCCACGCTCGCCACCGGCAGCTGGGTCGCGCCAAGCGCCGAACTGATCGGCGACGTCGTGCTCGGTGAAGACGCGAGCGTCTGGTTCGGCAGCGTGATCCGTGCCGACAACACCCGGATCACGGTCGGCGCCCGCAGCAACGTGCAGGAAGGTGCGATGGGGCATTCCGATCCGGGCGCGCCGCTGACGATCGGTCAGGACTGCACGATCGGGCATCACGCGATCCTGCACGGCTGCACCATCGGCGACCGGGTCCTGGTCGGCATGGGCGCGACGATCCTCAATCATGCCGTGATCGGGGAGGATTCGCTGGTCGGTGCCGGTGCGCTCGTCACCGAGGGCAAGGTGTTCCCGCCCGGCAGCCTGATCGTCGGCAGCCCGGCTCGCGCAGTGCGCGAGCTGGATGCTTCGGCTAAGGCGATGTTGCTCGTATCGGCGCAGCATTATGTGTCAAACGCGCTGAAATACGCTGCTGGACTGCGGCGTATCGACTGACGCCTGACTGGAATCGGGATCGCGGCGGTACAGATCGTGCTTGAACCGCGGCGCTCGCTTCGAGCGGTCTGTCGCACCAACTGGCGCGCAAATCGAATGATTCGCCAAGTTCGGCTTGCATCGAACGGTGCTGCGATGCAGCAAATGCGAATCATGGACAGAGCCGTTTCCTTGCCTTTTCTGCATAGTCCGACGCGATTCCTCGCACATTACGTCGCTGCCCGCCCGGGTATCTTCGTGACGCTGGGGCTCTTGGTGGCAGCCGCGTCGATCAGCTCGATCGGCGTGCAATATGCCATGAAGCTCCTGATTGACGCCATGACCGGCGGCGTCCGCGCAAGAAGCACTGTTTATGCGGCACTTGGCGGATTTCTCAGTCTCGTCATCCTCGAAAGCCTGCTGCAACGCGCCGCAGCACTGACCCTCGGGCAAGCAACCGTCAGTTCCGGCGTCGGGATCCGGCTCGACATGGTCAACTATCTGACCGGGCACCAGATGCCGTTCTTCCAGAACCAGCGCGCGGGCTCGCTCGGGCATCGCATCTCGGGGCTTGCCGGCATTTTCGGGGCGATCGTCCATCGCCTGCTCCGCGAAGTGACACCGCCGTTGATCACCTTTGCAGGCGCGATGCTGATCTTCGTCACGATCGATGCCGCGATGGCGGCGATCCTCGGCGCGGTGTTCCTCGCCGTCACCGCGGCGCTTATCCTGCTCGGCCTGCGTGGTCACGTCCACCATACCGCCTTCGCGCAGCACGCCGGCACCGCTGGCGGCGAACTGATCGACCTGATCGGCAACATCTGGGTCGTGAAGGCATTCGCAGCTCGTGACCGGGAACTCACGCGATTGGAAGGCTTTCTCGACGAAGAGGCCAGTGCCCAACGCCGCGGGTGGTTCTTCGTCGAACAGATGCGCGGGCTGCATGATCTCGCGCTTGCCGTGCTGGTCGGCGGCACGCTGATCTGGGCGATCGGGCGCTGGTCGACCGGCGCGATCTCGACCGGTGACGTCGTCATCATCAGCACGATGACGTTCCGCATTCTCCACGGATCGCGCGACCTCGCCATGGCGGTGATCGATACCAGTCAGCAATTCAGCTACTTACGCGAGACGCTTGACATCATCGGCGTACCGCAGACGTTGAGCGACGTTCCCCATGCGCCGCGTCTCCGCGTCGGCGAGGGTCATGTCGAAATGGCCAACGTCACCTTCGGCTACGATGCCAGCGATCCGATCATCCACGACCTGGCGCTCAACGTTCCGGCCGGACAGAAGGTCGGGATCGTTGGTGCGTCCGGCGGCGGGAAATCATCTTTGCTCCAATTGATCCAGCGCTTTCACGACCCTCAAATCGGTCACATCGCGATCGACGGCCAGCGGATCGACCAGGTAACGCAGGAGTCGTTGCGCGACGCGATCGCGGTCGTGCCGCAGGAAGTGCTGCTGTTCCACCGCTCGGTGATCGACAACATCAGGATCGCGCGACCGGACGCCAGCGATGAGGACGTTCACGCCGCCGCCGAAGCCGCCGGGTGCGACGACTTCATCCGACGATTGCCGCATGGGTACGACAGCGTGGTCGGTGAACGCGGTTCCAACCTGTCAGGCGGGCAGCGCCAGCGTATTGGGATCGCGCGCGCTTTCCTCAAGAACGCTCGCATCGTGCTGCTCGACGAGGCAACAAGCGCGCTCGATTCCGAAAGCGAGCTGGAAGTGCAGAACGGGCTCGATGCGCTGGTGCGCAACCGCACCGTCATTGCTGTCGCGCATCGGCTGTCGACCATCGTCGGGTTCGACCGCGTCATCGTGGTCGAACGCGGGCGCATCATCGAGGATGGCCCGCCGCAACAGCTTCTGCGGCAGAAGGACGGGGCATTCCGCCAGTTGTGGCTGCTGCAGGTGGAGGGGCTCGACCAGTCATCGCCGGGGCTCGATTTCGCCGCGGCCAGCGGGCGGTTCCGCGACGTGTCGATGGCACGCGGGCGTATGCTGCACCGTGCAATGCGGACCGCCTGGAGCAACATGGCAGACCGCGCCTGACGGGGTGCCCAATCTGGGAAGCAAACGCTGGTGTCTGCTGAGTGGACTTCAAGGCGCGCTTGGACCTGCGGCGATGTTCGTGTCGGGCGTTGATTTGGTTACGAGTAGGTCGTCCCGATAGACGCTGATGATCGTGTCACCCCGACCCCGAATCGCCAAGGCGGCGATATCGGGGCGGGGCGTTACCCATCACGAGGTCGAGCGTCCCCATGCCGCGACGTCGTCGCGGATGCGGGCATCGACCTGACGACGCGCTGCCATCGTCGACACGATCCGCGTCGCCGCGCCGCGGGCTTCGGCCGGCAGGTTGGCGGTTGCGAACGCATTGATCTTGGCGGGCATCGCCGGATCGTCGGACCCTGCCCCCAGCCCGGCCACGAACCCTGCACGGGTGCTCGTCTCAACCAGCGTGTTGACCAGGGCGATGTGGGCGACCGCATAGTCGAACGCCATGTCGGGATGTTCATTCGCGACCGCGCGCAACAGGCTCGCCTTCTGGGGCGCGGTGAACCGGTCGGTTTCGAGCAGCGCCAGCGCGCGCCTTGCGAGCGCATCGTCCTTCGCCGCGCCCAGCAAACGGACGTAGCTGTTCTTGGTCACGGGGTTCTTTTCCGCAACGGTCAGCGCGAGCAGCGCATTCCAGTCCGCCGACGTCGCATTGTGCGCGAACACGCTGAGGATCGGCGCGCGGATCGGCGCGGGGATCGCGTCAGGGTTCTTCTGCAACGCCGCGAACAGTTCGCGCGATTTCGCGATGACCGCAGCATCGCCATGATCGCCTAATACCGAGATCAGAGTCTCGCGCAGCGTCGCCGTCAGCGCGCCCTCGTCGCTGCCGGCGGTGAAGCCGACTCGCGTCATCACGGGTTGGAGCGTCCGGACGATCTTGGCACCGACCGCGTCACGCGCCGGCCCTTTCGCGATCCGGCCGTCTAGATCCGACATCTGGCTTGCGACCGTCTGCCATAGCAGCGGGTTCGCTTCGATACCGATCGCGCCGACATCGGCGAAGTACCGATCGAGCCGCTGATTGCCGCCCTTGGCCAGCGCGAAATCATCCCCCAGCGTCCCGAGCTGGTCGGTCAGCTTGAGCTTTGCGAAATCGCGCACGATCGCCGCGTGGGCTGGAGCGCTATACTGCACGCGGGCGTAGCTCGCCTTTTCGCGGTTCAGAACGATAGTTCCGCAGCCCTTGGCTGTCACCGACTGCACGGCTGCACCGCGCACGGTCGCGCGCACGTCCGGTTGCCCCAGCACGCCGAGCGTCATCGGCACGCGCCACGTTTGTGCCTTCTTGGCGGAATCGTCGTAGGCGAACCGTCCCTGCGTCAGACTGACCTGCGTGTTTGCGCCGACGCAGCGAGCATCCGTCATTGTCACCAGCGGAACGCCGGGCTGGAGCGTGAAATCATGCGCGATCGCCGCAACCGGCGTCTTCGCGGCGGCGGACAATTCCTCCCAAAGCTGGTCGGTCGCGGTATTACCGTACTTGTACTTGGCCATGTACCCGCGGATCCCGGCGCGGAACGTATCCGCCCCCAACGTCGACTCGAGCATCCCGATGACGGCCTGCCCCTTCATGTAGGTGATCCCGTCGAACGCCTGGCCGATCTGATCGACGGTCTCGACGTGGCGGATGATCGGATGCGTGCCGCTGGTCGAATCGACCTGCAGCGCGCCCTCGCGATCCTGCGCGACGGCGGTGGCGGCTGCATACCATTCGGGGTTAAGATCGACGCTCGACTTGTTCTCCATCCACGAGGCGAACCCCTCGTTGAGCCACAGGTCGTCCCACCAATTCATCGTGACCAGATCGCCGAACCACTGGTGCGCCATTTCATGCGAAACCACGGTGAAGATGCGCTGCTTGCCGCTCTGCGTCGCGCGCTTGGCGTCGTACAGCAATTCGGGCTCGAAGTAGAAGATCGCGCCCCAATTCTCCATTGCACCGAAGAACTGACTGGAGCCTGGCCCGGCGATCATGTCGAGCTTGGGCAGCGGATAGGGCTGGCCGAAATAGTCGTTGTAATAAGTGAGCAGTCGCTTCGCCTGTGCAAGCGAATAGTCGCCCTGGTCGACGACGCCGCGGCGCGTGATGACGCCGATCTCGGTCTTGCCCGCCATCACGGTCTTGCGCTCAACGTCCCCCATGCCGAGGAACATCAGGTAGCTCGACATCTTGGGGGTTTCGGCGAAGCGGTACAGGCTGGTGCCATCGGCCTGTTTGGTGACGCTGCTTGCGGGCATGTTGGAGAAGGCGGTTTGGCCGGCGGGGGCGACCGTGCTGATCGTGAAGCGCGCCTTGAACGCGGGCTCGTCCCATAGCGGCGCGAAGCGGCGCGCGTCGGGGGCTTCGAACTGCGTCACCAACATCCGCGCGGGGGAGCCGTCGGTGTTGCTATAGTCGATCGCGAACAGACCGGCTGCGGACGTGTTGATCGTGCCCGTCCAGGCAAACGTCAGCGCATGCTTGCCCGCGCTCACCGCCGACCCCGGCGACAGGATCAACTGCTGCTTGGCCTCGTCGATACGAAACGACACTGCCTTGCCGTCCAGCGTCGCGCGCGAAATCTTGAGATCGGCGGCGTTGAGAACGATCGTGGACGTGGGCTTGGTAACCGCGATGGCGACGGTTTCCTCGCCCGAGAAGGTCATCGCCTTGGCGTCGGGGCGGACGGTGATGTCGTATGTCAACGGAGTCACCCCCGGCGGCAATTGCCCGACGGCGAACGCCGGAGTCGCGACGGCAGACAGCAAGGCAGCGGCAAGGGACATCTTCACGCGAAAGCTCCGGGATTGCAGTATGATGTCGGTCCTTACGCGTTTCGGTTTCCGCTGCAACTATAGGCTTGCTGGACAGGCGTTTCGGTTGCGCTATGAAACGCATATGAGCATTCCTCCGCTGTTCGATCGCCTGCGGCTTCCCATCATCGGCTCGCCGCTGTTCATCATCTCGGGGCCAGAACTGGTCATCGCACAGTGCAAGGCGGGGATCGTCGGATCCTTCCCCGCCCTGAACGCGCGACCGCAGGCGTTGCTCGACGAATGGCTCCATCGCATCACCGAGGAACTTGCCGCGCATAACCGCGATCACCCGGATCGCCCGGCAGCGCCGTTTGCGGTCAACCAGATCGTTCATCGTTCGAACGAACGGCTCGAGGCGGATCTTGCCACGTGCGCCAAATGGCAGGTCCCGATCGTCATCACGTCGCTCGGCGCGCGCGAGGATCTGAATACGGCGGTTCATAGCTGGGGCGGGATCACGCTGCACGACGTGATCGACGACCGGTTTGCGCACAAGGCGATCGAGAAAGGAGCCGACGGGCTCATTGCGGTTGCCGCAGGGGCTGGCGGCCACGCCGGGCGCCTGTCGCCGTTCGCGATCATCCAGGAGATCCGCCAATGGTTCCATGGACCGCTCGCGCTGTCGGGGTCGATCGCGACCGGCGACGCGGTTCTGGCGGCGCAGGCGATGGGTGCGGACTTCGGCTATATCGGATCGCCGTTCATCGCGAGTGCCGAAGCCAATGCCGACACGGCGTACAAACAGGGGATCGTCGACGGCAAGGCGTCGGACATCATCTATTCCAACCTGTTCACCGGGGTCCACGGGAACTATTTGCGCGGGTCGATCGAGCGCGCGGGGATGGACCCGGACAATCTTCCCGAAGGCGACCTCAAGACGATGGATTTCGGAACCGGGAACGGGTCCAAGCCGAAGGCCTGGAAGGACATCTGGGGATCAGGGCAAGGGATCGGCGTGATCGATCGGGTCGAGCCGGTGGCGGCGATGGTCGATCGGTTCGAGCGTCAGTATCTCGCCGCGCGGGCACGGCTGAAAGTCTGACGCGCGACCGTCAGAAAGCGAGCGCCAACCGCCCTTGTAACGAATGCACCGGGCTGGACATTCCGACCGGTGCCGTACCCTGGGCCGCTTCAAGGCGGGCGACGCGCCTGTGCAGGTCGCAGCTTGCGTCGATCAGGCGTCGTGCCGCCGGCGGCAAGGCGCTCAATGCAACACCCTCACTTGGCGGCGCATCGCCCAGCTGTCGGGCTGGATCCAGAGCCTCGCGCAATTCCATCTCCCCCGCATCGACCGCGCGCTGAGTCAGAAGCCACGCGATCACGTGCATCAGGCGCGTCGTCACCTTAAGTGATTCGCAACTGAACGCCACGCGGGCCATCGGCTCGAGCGCGTCGCGATCGTCACGCCCGCCTGCGTCGAAATAGCTTCGAGCCTCGTCCGCCAGGATCATTGCGTCGGTATACAGCGTGTCGATCACGCGGCGGTGCATCCGCGAGTCGTGCGAAGATACGGTCATGTCGTCCGTGTCGCACAAATGCGGCGCGCGCGGTACGGTTTCCCCGAACTGATGCGACGAACCGGCATTAATCCCGTAACGAAACGGTCTAGTCCAGCGTTCAGGCGATGATATCCGGCACGAGTTGATCCTCGAGCAGCGCAATTTCGTCGCGCAGTCGCAGCTTGCGCTTCTTGAACCGCGCAAGCTGTAGCTGGTCGGTGGAAGAACCGTCCAGCAACGCCGCGATCGCAGAATCAAGGTCGCGATGTTCGACGCGTAATACTTCCAGGCGCTTTGCGATCAGGCTGTCGTCCATCGGGTCCCCATTCGATCGGGCGACCCTAGCAAATTGCCGCTGCGGGGTCCGAATAAAATGCGGCTGACCGCACAAATCGGTGAATGTATCTCGCGACCACCAAATGGCGGGGAGACAATTGCGATCGGGAGTGGTTTACTCTGTCCCCCAAGCAGCACATGAAGGAGGTACGCAGAGTATGCAGACCGCACATCATTCGGCCCTGGCAGCCAAACATGCAGTGCTCGACCGACAAATCGCCGCAGAAGCGCAGCGCCCCCTGCCCGATGCGACCGCGATTGCCGCGTTGAAAAAGCAGAAGTTGCAGATCAAACAGGAAATCGAACAGCTTCAATAGCGTGCTTGGTCCGGGCGCATTGCGCCCGGACTATTCCAGCCGGTCAGCGCAGATTACCTCGGGGCAAGATCGGCTTCACATAAACAGGCGTATGTGCGCCCTGCCCCACTGGCTTGCGCGCCAACATCGGATCGATGTGACGATCGAAGGCGATGCCAATCCGTCCCGAGGTCGACCAAGCGACCTGCCCCGGCACCCAGCCGATACCGCGGATCTCGACTTGAACCTTTACGTCGCGATCGGCACCCTCAGGATAGTCGGCCATCATGCCCCCGGCTGACAGATTGCGGACGCGGACCGGTGTGGCGTCCGCGGACCCCGCAAGTCGCAACATTGCCATCAGGAACAGACTGTCGCGCGGATCCTGCCGATTGGAGGTCGCGTCATCGGCAGGAACAGAGGAATGATCTGGCGAATATTGGTCCATCGCTGAAGGTCGTACCGATCTCGTTCGAAGCTAATGATTACGCGAAAACTATCTACGCAATAATTGGTTTAGATCGGATTAACGTCACCGGATCGGGCCATTTTCCGCCTATTCCTCGCGCGATACCTTCTCATGTCGTTCGTGACGCTCCTGCGCTTCGACCGTCATCGTCGCGATCGGGCGCGCCTCGAGCCGAGCGAGCGAGATCGGTTCGCCGGTCACTTCGCAATAGCCATATTCGCCCTCGTCGATTCGCCGCAACGCCGCTTCGATCTTCGAGATCAGTTTACGCTGACGATCGCGCGTGCGCAGTTCGATCGACCAGTCCGTCTCGCTTGACGCGCGATCGGTCAGATCGGCCTCGCGCAACGTATCGACCTGCAACTGTGACAGCGTTCCCGCCGCCTCGCGCAGGATCGCATCTTTCCAGGCCTGTAATTTTGTCCGGAAATAGGCTTGCTGTCGCGGATTCATGAACGCCTCATCGGCGCTCGGTCGGTAGCCATCGTCAGCGCTCTTCGGCACTGCGAACTGTTCGGATTCGTCCAATCGATTCAAGACCGTCGCCATCCCACTCTCTCCGCTCGGTCACCGGGTGCGTTGCGCACCTCCGGACCCCCCCGGGCCAACTCCCTAGTCAGCGCGCCTATAGCATGACGCCGCCACTCCACAAGCAGCACTGTTGCAAAGCGTTGACGGTTTCTTAGCGAAAGATTGCGAATTCGCCTGCAAATCGTATGCGATAAGACCGCCTCGCCCGTTCCACGGTGTTTATTGCGCGAACCGCCGTGTCATTGCAGGACAACCGTCACCGTCCATTCGGCGATGGTATCGACACCGTGGAATACCATTTGCAACTCAATATCCAGCGCACCACTTTCTGATGCAGCGGACTGTCGTTGACGTATGACGCACGCCTTCGCTGCGCGGCGTCTTGCTTCGCTGCAGGGGTGGCGTCATAGCCACGCGATGCACGATATCCGCCTGATCCGCGACGATCCCGCCGCGTTCGACGCCGCCCTCGCACGCCGCGGCGTAGCCCCCATTGCCGCCGAACTGGTCGCCCTGGACGAACGCCATCGCTCGCTGACCACCGAAGCGCAGGTGGCGCTGGCGCGGCGCAACGAGGCATCGAAGGCGATCGGCGCGGCGAAAGCCGCCAAGGACGAAGCGACGTCGTCCGAGTTGATGCAGGAGGTCGCCGCGTTAAAACAGCGCCTCCCGGCGATCGAGGCGGAGGCGAAATCGCTTGGGGATGCCTTGCAAGAGCGTCTTGCCATCCTGCCCAACGTACCCCTGCCCGACGTGCAAGAGGGTGCCGACGAAAACGATAACGTGATCGTTTCCGAGCATGGGACGCCCCCATTCTTTACGTTTGCACCCGTCGAACATGACGTCCTCGGACCGCCCCTCGGGCTCGATTTTGAGACCGGTGCCGCGATGTCGGGCGCGCGGTTCACACTGGTGCGCGGGGCTGCGGCGAAGCTGCACCGGGCGCTTGGGCAGTTCATGCTCGATACGCTGTCGGATCGACATGGGTATGAACAGGTCGTCCCGCCCTTGCTCGTGCGTGACGAAGCGCTGTTCGGCACCGGACAGTTGCCGAAGTTTGCCGAGGACCTGTTCCACACCACCGATGGTCGTTGGCTGATCCCGACCGCCGAGGTCAGCCTGACCAATATCGTCGCGAACAGCATCCTCAGCGAAGCCGAACTTCCGCTTCGCTTTGCGGCGCTCACCGCCTGCTTCCGGTCCGAAGCGGGCGCGGCGGGCCGCGATACGCGTGGTTTCATCCGGCAGCATCAGTTCGAGAAGGTCGAGATGGTCTCGATCGTCGCGCCGCACGCTTCTGAAGCCGAGCACGAGCGCATGACCGCCTGCGCCGAGTCGATCCTGACCGCGCTCGATCTTCCCTTCCGCCGGATGAAACTGTGCACCGGCGACATGGGGTTCACGGGCGCACGCACGTATGACCTCGAAGTGTGGCTGCCCGGCCAGGATCGCTACCGGGAGATCTCGAGCTGTTCGACCTGCACCGATTTCCAGGCGCGCCGCATGAACGCGCGCTACCGGCCCGAGGGAGAGAAAGGGACGCGCTTCGTCCATACCCTCAACGGTTCGGGACTAGCGGTCGGTCGGACGTTGGTCGCGGTGCTGGAGAATTACCAGCAGGAGAATGGCACGGTTGCCGTGCCGGACGTGCTCGTGCCCTATCTCGGCGGGATGACACTACTGGAACCGGCCCGCTGATGCGGATTCTGCTGACCAACGACGACGGCTATCACGCCCCTGGACTGAAGGTTCTGGAGGACATCGCCGCGCGTTTGTCGGATGACATTTGGGTTGTGGCGCCAGCAGACGAGCAGTCGGGCGCGGGGCATTCGCTGACGCTCACCCGCCCGATCCGCGTGCGAAAACATGGCGACAAGCGTTTTGCGGTCGCGGGAACCCCGACCGATGCGGTGATGATGGCGCTCGCTCGGATCATGCAGGATCACAAGCCCGATCTGATCCTTTCCGGAGTCAATCGCGGCGCCAACCTGGGCGAGGACGTAACCTATTCAGGGACGGTATCGGCAGCAATGGAGGGTGCACTTGCGGGTGTTCGATCGATCGCCCTCAGTCAGGTGTACAGCCGCGGCGGTGCGGGAGATGCCGTGTCGTTCGAGGCGGCGGCGGCATGGGGCGAGCGCGCGCTGCGCCCGCTGCTGGAGGCACCGCTAGAGCCCCGCAGCCTCGTCAACATCAACTTCCCGCCGCTTGGGGCGGACGCGGTCAAGGGCATCAAGATCGTCCAGCAGGGGCTACGCGATTACGGTCGGTTGCAGATCGTCACCAATCGCGATCCACGCGGGCACGAATATCACTGGTTCGCGCTTGGCCAGACGGTCCAGACGCCCGCACACGCGACCGATCTGGAAGCGATTGCCGACGGGTACGTGGCCGTCACCCCGCTCCATCTCGACATGACGCACCGTCCGTCGCTTGCCATGCTGGCGGAACGGTACGGCTAAGCTGATGCGGCAAGGACCCTTCGGCATGATGGTCTTTCCCGTTGCGATGATCGCCCTCGCACTGCCGGGCTGTATTCCACCGCAGGATCCACCCGCAGTCGGATATCCCCGTCCAGCGTCTTCGCCACACCAGGCACAACGGCAGCAGCCGGTCGAACAGGATTCGCCGCGCGAGCAGCAAGACGAAAGCTATCGCCAGGCACCCGTTCGTCACCCCCCGTCAGCGCGCAGACCATCAACCCGTACCACGCGACAGCCCCAGCCGCGCCGGTACGTGCCGCGCGACGATCAGCGACCGTATGAACCCCAAGGGGGGTATCGATCCGGGCAGCAGGGTCGTCCAAGTGCAGAAGATCGCAGCGGCACCCCTGCGATGGCAGCATGGCAAGCCCGCCCCGTCGCCCCTTCGGCGGAGCAGGTCGACCCGTCGACGTACGTTGTCCGCCCCGGCGATACCCTTAGCGTGATCGGCGATCGCACCGGGGCCGGATCGGAAGCGATCGCAAGAGCCAACGGTCTTGCCGCGCCGTTTATCGTGCGAACGGGGCAGCGGCTGAGCATTCCCGGCGGACGCTATCACCGGGTCGCCGCTGGCCAGACCGGCATCGCGATTTCACGCGCCTATGGGGTCGATTGGTCGCGGATCATTGCCGCCAACGACCTGCGTGAGCCCTATACGCTTCGCGTCGGCATGCGCGTGCTGATCCCGGGAACGTCGTCCCGCAGTACCGCCGCCGAACGCGCCGCAGCCTTCACGCTCGATATCGACGATCTCGTGACCGGCAGCGAGCCCGCGCTTGCCGCGAACCAACGCCCTGCCCGGCCCTCGACCTCGTCTGCTCGCATCTTGGCACCGACCCAGGCACTCGCACCGCCCGCCCGACTGACCAGCGGGTTCGACTGGCCAGTGCACGGCCGGATCGTGACGCGGTTCGGACCGGGCGCGAGCGGGGAACGCTACAACGGCGTCAAGATCGCGGTGCCGCGCGGAACGCCCGTACTTGCGGCGGCAGACGGAGTCGTCGCCTACGCCGGCGGCGGCATTCCGCAGCTCGGCGACGTCATCATCATCCGGCATGGCGACGGATGGGCGACCGTCTATGGCCACGCCAGCAAATTGCTCGTCCAGCGTGGGCAAGCGGTCCGCCGTGGCCAGACGATCGCAATGTCGGGCGATTCGGGCGGAGCGCCCCGCCCGGAGGTTCATTTCGAAATGCGCAAAGGCCGCACGCCGATCGACCCGCAGCGACAATTGCCCGCGATCTGATCCCTGCTCGTGGCAGGGTGACGCAACGATCGGACTTTTGTAGAGCAGCGCGCATGACCGACTTTTCCTCCGATTTGCTCCGCCTGCTGTCGACGCGCGGCTATATCCACCAACTGACGGACGCCGTTGCGCTCGACGCGTTGGCGAGCAAGCAGGTTGTGCCGGGCTATATCGGTTTCGATCCGACCGCACCGTCGCTGCACGTCGGCAGCCTGGTGCAGATCATGCTGTTGCGACGTCTCCAGCAGAGTGGGCACAAGCCGATCGTGCTGATGGGCGGCGGGACCGGCAAGATCGGTGATCCGAGCTTCAAGGACGAAGCGCGCAAACTGCTCGGTGAGGACGGGATCAAGGCAAACGTCGCCTCGATCCGCCGCATCTTCGAACGCTTCCTGAGGTTCGGCGACGGACCCACCGACGCGGTGATGCTCGACAATGCTGAGTGGCTGGACGCGCTCGAATACATCCCGTTCCTGCGCGACGTGGGGCAGCATTTCTCGGTCAACCGGATGCTGTCATTCGATTCGGTAAAGCTCCGGCTCGACCGCGAACAGTCGCTGAGCTTCCTCGAATTCAACTACATGATCCTGCAGGCGTACGATTTCCTCGAACTGTCGCGCCGCGCCGAGTGCCGGCTGCAGATGGGGGGATCGGACCAGTGGGGCAACATCGTCAACGGGATCGAACTCGCGCGCCGGATGGACTCGACCGAGGTGTACGGCATCACCACGCCGCTGATCACGACCGCGGACGGCGCCAAGATGGGCAAGACGATGGCGGGCGCGGTGTGGCTGCACGAGGATCAACTGCCGCATTTCGATTACTGGCAGTTCTGGCGCAACACCGACGACCGCGACGTCGGTCGGTTCCTCCGCCTGTTCACCGATCTGCCGCTGGACGAGATCGCGCGGCTGGAAGCGCTGCAGGGGGCCGAGATCAATGAGGCGAAGAAGATCCTCGCCGATGCCGCGACGGCGATGTGTCGCGGCGTGGACGCGGCAGCGGAAGCCGCCGAAACCGCGCGCAAGACTTTCGAGGAGGGCAGCGCGGGCGGGTCGCTGCCGACGTTTGCGGTGACCGGCGACATCGGGATCGTCGATGCGCTCATTGGCCTTGGCTTCGCCGCGTCGAAGGGGGAAGCGCGCCGCCTGATCAAGGGCGGCGGGGCCAGGATCGGCGCGGACAAGATCAGCGACGAGGCAATGATCATCACCGTCGGAGCGGACCCGGTGCGGGTTTCCGCGGGCAAGAAGAACCACGGCGTCCTCGTGCGCGCCTAGGCGCGTCCGGGAATAGCGGCGGCGGGGTATTACCCCGATCGGAGCAGCGCCACCCCGGCATCCCGTTCGAACAGGTACAAGGCGGTGCGCGCCGCCTGGCCGCGCGTGCCGTCCAGCCCCCCATCCCGATCGATCAGCAGCCGCGCGTCGTCGGTTGCGACCGGCAGCAAGGTCGCCAGCATGTCGGGCGTCGCCAGCCGGAACCCAGCCTCGCCCGATTGCCGCGTCCCGAGCAATTCGCCCGCGCCGCGCAGCCGCAGATCCTCCTCGGCAATCCGGAACCCATCGGTCGTCTCGCGCATCAGTGCGAGGCGCGCCCGCGACGTCTCGCTGAGGCTCCCGCCGCGGATCAGCAGGCAATTCGACTTGCCGCCACCGCGCCCGACTCGTCCGCGCAGCTGGTGCAACTGCGCGAGGCCGAAGCGGTCGGCGTGTTCGATCACGATCAGCGTCGCATTGGGGACGTCGACCCCCACTTCGATCACCGTGGTCGCCACCAGCACGCCGTGGCGCGCCTCGGAGAACGCCTGCATCGTGGCGTCCTTGTCGGCCGGCTTCATCCGCCCATGGACGAGCCCGACCGCATCGCCGAAGCGCCCGCGCAGCATCTCGGCACGCGCTTCCGCAGCGGCCATGTCGCTCTTCTCGCTTTCCTCGACCAGCGGGCACACCCAATAGGCCTGCCCGCCATCCGCCAGATGCCGCCCGAGTGCCTCGACGATGTCGGGCAGGCGATCCTCGGACATCACGCGGGTCTCGATCGGCTGCCGCCCGGGCGGCATCTCGTCGAGCTGGCTGACGTCCATCTCACCGTAATTTGCGAGAGTGAGCGTCCGCGGGATCGGCGTTGCGGTCATCGCGAGTAAGTGCGGGCTGCGCCCCTTCGCCTGGAGCAACATCCGCTGCGCGACGCCGAAGCGATGCTGTTCGTCGACAACAACCAGACCCAAGTCCTTGTAAGCGACGGTTTCCTGGAAGATCGCATGGGTGCCGATCAGGATATGGATCTGCCCCGCAGCCAGCCCCATCAGCACGCCCTCGCGCACGCGTCCCTTGTCGCGCCCGGTCAGCACCGCAATCTCGATCGGCAGCCCGCCGAGCAGCCTTCGCAGCGAATCGTAATGTTGCCGCGCAAGGATCTCGGTCGGCGCAAGCAACGCCGCCTGCGCACCACCTTCGACGGCTACCAGCATGGCAAGAGCAGCAACCAGCGTTTTTCCCGAGCCAACATCGCCCTGAAGCAGCCGCAACATCGGCTGCGCCTGCGCCAGATCACCCTCGATCTCGCGGATCGTCCGCGCTTGTGCGCCGGTGAGTTCGTAGGGCAACTTCAACGCATTGCGCAGCCGCCCGTCGCCCGCGAGAGCACGCCCTTTGCGCGCACGAGACGACTGGCGGACGAGCATCAGCGCAAGCTGGTTGGCGAACAGTTCGTCATAGGCGAGCCGTTCGCGCGCCTTGGCATCGGCGGGGTCCGCGTGGATTCGCGCCAAGGCCTCGCGCCATGTGGGCCATTCGTTCTTCGCGAGCAGCCCGGGCTCGATCCATTCGGCCAGATCCGGCGCGCGCTCGACCGATTGCGCGGCAAGCTGGCTCATCCGCCGCGAGGATATCCCCTCGGACAGCGGGTAGATCGCTTCGCGTTCGGCCATGTCGCCAGCTTCGTCGAGCGGCAGGACATAGTCGGGGTGGACCATCTGCAGGTCCTGCCCGTAATGCTCGAGCCGCCCAGACACGCGCCGCGTCTCGCCCAGCGGCGCAAGCTTCTTCGCCCAGCCCGGATGCCCGCCGAAATAGACGAGGCTGACGTGATTGCCCTTTGCGTCGGTCGCCTGCACGCGCGTCGGCCCGCGCCCGTTGCTCGAACGGTAGGAGACCGCGGTCAGCGTGATGACGATGATCCGCCCCGAATCGGCCATGTCGAGCTCGTCGCGTGGCAAGCGATCGACCCAGCCGGTCGGCAGGTGGAACGCCACGTCGACCACGCGCGCGAGGCCCAGGCGGTCGAGCGGCTTCGCCAGCGCGGGGCCGATGCCCTTCAATGCCGTAACTTCGGCGAACAATGGATTGAGGATGTCGGGTCGCATGTCTATCTGAAGCGCTCTTACCCCTCCCCGATCCCCGCCGCCAGCACCTGCGCGCGGGTGTCGGGCAATTGTCGTTGGGATCCGCATGGACCGAGATATCCGCCTGAAGCGCCTGCATTTCCGCAGCCATCATCGTGGCACCAAGGAAGCCGACCTGCTGATCGGCGGGTTCTTCGATTCCGCGCACGCGCGCTGGGACGATGCCGAGATCGCGCTGTTCGAGGAACTGATCGAGGAGCAGGACGTCGACATCATGGCCTGGGCGATCGGTATGGAACCCGCGCCGGACCGCTATGCCGGGTCGATCGTCGAAGCGTTGAAGCAACTCAATTACGTGCCGATCGCCAGATAAATCTCCCTCTCCCCGCTTGCGGGGAGAGGGTTGGGGAGAGGGGCAGTATCGTGCGCTGCTGCCTGTGACTGCCCCACTCCCCGACCCTCTCCCCGCAAGCGGGGAGAGGGAGAAAGAAAAGAATGCCCAACCTTCAGACGATCCTCACTGCCAAGACCCCGCTGACGCTCGCCGGCGTGCCGACCGGATTCGAGCCGTGGCTGCTCGCGGACCTGTCGCGCGCGGCCAAGGCGCGTGCGGTGTTCGTCGCGCCGGACGAGGCCGCGATGCGCGCGATCGCCTCGACCGCACAGACGTTCGCGCCCGAACTCGAGGTGCTGACGTTCCCTGCATGGGACTGCCTGCCCTACGACCGCGCCTCCCCCACGCTCCGCGTGATGGCGGAGCGAATGGCGACGCTCCACCGGCTTCAGCAGAAGCCCGATGGCCCGCAGTTGCTGGTAACGACCGTCAACGCGGTCGCGCAACGCACGCTCACCCCGTTTCGCATCCGACAACTCGTCGCCAGGCTCGCGCCGAAGGAGCGGATCGGGCGCGATCGGCTTGCCACCTTGTTGCAAGCCAATGGCTATGTCCGCGTGGAAACCGTTGCCGACGCTGGCGAATTCGCCGTGCGCGGTGGCCTCGTCGATCTCTATCCGTCGGGCGAAACGCAGGCGCTTCGGCTCGATTTCTTCGGTGACGAGATCGAAAGCGTCCGTACCTTCGACCCCGCCGACCAGCGCACAACCGGGCGCATCGACGGCTTCGTCCTGCTCCCCGCATCGGAAACGCTGCTCGACGAAGACAGTATCAAGCGGTTCCGCGCGCGCTATCGCGAGCGGTTCGGCGCGACCGCGACCGGTGACCCGCTGTATCAGGCGATCAGCGACGGGCGGCGTCTCGCGGGGATGGAGCATTGGCTCCCGCTGTTCGAGGAAAAAATGGCGACGCTGTTCGACCATCTCGGCGACGATGCCGTCATGGTCCGCGATGCGGGCGCGGTCGCGGCAGCCGAGGCACGGTTCGAGGCGATCACCGATTATCACGGCAACCGCGTCAAGGCGCAGTCGAGCGACCCGGGCAGCTACCGGCCACTTCCGCCAGACGCCTTGTACCTGACCGCCAAGGATTTCGCGCAACAGCTCGATGCTGCTCCGGCGCACCGCATCACGGCATTCCACGAACCCGAAAGCGCGAGCGTGCTCGATTTTGGCGTCGATGGTCCGCGCGACTTCGGCCCGGAGCGTGCGAGTGGCGTCAATATCTACGAAGCGGTCGTAGAGCATCTCGGCAAGCTACGGAAAGGCGGCAAGAAAGCGATCCTCGCCAGCTACTCGACCGGCTCGCGCGACCGCTTGGCCGGGCTGCTTGCCGATCACGAACTGACGAACACGGTCAAGGTCGACAGCTGGCAGCAGGCGCTCGGTGTCGGCGTCAAGTCGGTCGCGTTGCTGGTGCTGCCGCTCGATCATGGTTTCTCCGGCCCCGAAGTCGCGCTGCTGACCGAGCAGGACATGCTCGGCGACCGGCTCGTTCGCCGGAACAAGCGTAAGAAATCGGCGGATGCGTTCCTTGCCGAACTGGCGATGCTGACACCGGGCGATCTGGTTGTCCACGCCGACCACGGCATCGGCCGCTATGAAGGCCTGACTTCGATCCCGGTCGGCCAGGCGCCCCATGATTGCGTCGCCTTGACCTACGCGGGTGGCGACAAATTGTTCGTGCCGGTCGAGAACCTCGAGGTTCTAACCCGCTACGGCTCCGACGCCGACGGCGCGAGCCTCGACAAGCTCGGTGGCGAAGCCTGGCAGCGCCGCAAGAGCCGGATGAAGGAGCGCATCCGCGAAATCGCGGGCGAACTCATTGCGACCGCCGCCGAACGCGCGCTGCGACCGGCGGATACGATCGAGCGCGACAGTGGCTACGCCGCGTTCGTCGATCGTTTCCCCTATGAGGAAACCGAGGATCAGGATCGTGCGATCGAGGACGTCATGGGCGACCTCGAAAAGGGCACGCCGATGGACCGGCTCGTCGTCGGCGACGTCGGCTTCGGCAAGACCGAGGTCGCGCTGCGTGCCGCCTTTGCCGCCGCGATGGCGGGGTTGCAGGTCGCGGTCGTCTGCCCGACGACACTGCTCGCGCGTCAGCACTTCAACAACTTCAAGGCACGGCTCGAAGGCTTCCCGCTCAACGTCGGGCGGCTGTCGCGGCTGGTGCCTGCGGGCGAAGCGAAGACGACCAAGGAAGGCCTTGCCGACGGGACGATCGACGTCGTCGTAGGGACGCACGCGATCCTGGCGAAGGGCATCGATTTCAAACGCTTGGGCCTCGTCATTGTCGATGAGGAACAGCGTTTCGGGGTGACGCACAAGGAACGCCTCAAGTCGCTCAAGGCCAACGTCCACGTCCTGACGCTGACCGCCACGCCGATCCCGCGCACGCTTCAGATGGCGATGTCGGGCCTGCGCGAACTGTCGGTGATCCAGACCCCGCCGGTCGATCGCCTCGCGGTCCGCACCTACGTCATGCCGTGGGACCCGATCGTGCTGCGCGAGGCGTTGCTCCGCGAACATTATCGCGGCGGGCAGAGCTTCTTCGTCACCCCACGGATCAAGGATCTTCCGGATATCGAGGAATTCCTTCGCGAATCCGTACCCGAAGTGCGCTTCGTCGTGGCACACGGGCAGATGTCGCCGACCGAGGTCGAGGAGCGTATGTCCGCCTTCTACGACAAGAAGTTCGAGGTGCTCGTCTCGACCACGATCGTCGAAAGCGGGCTCGATATCCCGAGCGCGAACACGATGATCATCCACCGTGCCGATCGCTTCGGGCTCGCACAGCTGTACCAGCTTCGTGGTCGCGTCGGCCGCGCCAAGACGCGCGCCTATGCCTATCTCACCACGCCCGCCGACCGGATCCTGACCGAGACCGCCGAGAAGCGGCTCAAGATCCTATCCGACCTCGACAGCCTCGGCGGCGGGTTCCAGCTCGCCAGCCATGATCTCGACCAGCGCGGCGCGGGCAATCTGCTCGGCGACGAACAATCGGGGCATATCAAGGAGGTTGGTTACGAACTCTACCAGTCGATGCTGGAAGAGGCGATCATGGACGCCAAGGCCGGGGGCCAGCGCCTCCGCCCGAAGGACTTCTCGCCGCAGATCACGGTCGACGCGCCGATCCTCATCCCCGAGACCTATGTCCCGGATCTCGACCTGCGGATGGGGCTGTATCGTCGCCTCAACGATGTCGAGGACCAGAATGCGCTGGAAGGCTTCGCTGCCGAACTGATCGATCGTTTCGGCGCGCTGCCGGGGCCGACCGAGAACCTCGTCCGCCTCATCGAGATCAAGCTCAACGCGAAAAAGGCGTGCGTGTCGAAGATCGACGTCGGGCCGAAGGGCGCGCTGGTGTCGTTCTTCAACGATTCGCCGCCGAACATTCAGGGGCTGCTGGCGTGGGTTGCAAAGCTCGACGGGGTGGCGCGACTTCGTCCCGATTCGAAGCTGGTCGTGACGCGCAGTTGGGGCGACCCCAAGGCCCGCCTGCACGGGGCGTTGCAATTGTCGAAGGGACTGGCGCGCGCTGCGGGCTGATCCCCGCTCCCGCTAGGATCAGGCGAGCAAGGCGACCAGCGCTTCCTCCGTCAGTGGCTCGGCACAGAGGAAGCCCTGGTAGATCTGGCACCCTTCCTTCGCCAGCCCCTCCAGCTGTTCGGGGGTCTCGACCCCTTCCGCGATGACCGTCAGCCCGAGCGACCGTGCCATGTCGATGACGCCGCGTACGACAATCCGGTCGCGCGGAGAGCCGGTGATGTCTTGCGCTAGCTTCTTGTCGATCTTCAGGTAATCGAGCGGCAACGCCTTGAGATAGGCAAGGCTCGAATAGCCCGTTCCGAAATCGTCGATCGCGGTACGACACCCGGCACCGCGGAACAGCGATAGCAAAGCAGCCGCGATGCCAAGGTCCTCGATCAATCCGCTCTCGGTGATTTCCAGGGTCAGGCGGGTTCGGGGGAAACCGCTCGCATCGACGCGGTCCAGAAAGACGTCGGCGAACCCCGGGCGGGCAATGTCTGCGGCGGTCAGGTTGAGCGAGAGCCGCAATTCGCCGAGCGTTTCGGGCCAGTTCGCTGCCAGCGAAAGCGCCAGTTGCTGGATATGATCCGACAGGCCGATCTCTAGGTCGGCGCGCTGCGCGGCGGCAAACAGCATTTCCGCCCCGATCGTACCGAGCGTCGCATGCTGCCATCGGGCAAGCGCCTCCACGCCGACGATCTGTCCGGTCGTGACCGCGACTTGCGGCTGGAACAGGATACCGATGTCGCCGCGTTCGATCGCGTGATGCAGTTCGACCGCCAACCGGTCGATCGTAGCTCCCCCACCATAGGCCTCGGCGACACGAAGCGTGGCGCTGTCCGATTCGCGTGCTTCGGCCAGCGCTTCGCTGGCACGGCGCAGGAGCCGTGCGGCGTCATCCTGCGGTCCCGCTTCCGCAAGACCGATCCGACAGCCGAGCACTGCAATCGTATCACCGCTGACGAACGGGCGGGTGAGCGCGGCGGCGATTCGCTCCGCGGCGAGGTCCACCCGCACCCGCGGAGCCTGGGTTGCGACCATGAACGTGGAACCACCCATCCGCGCGACCAGCGCGTCGCGCCCGAGCATCTCGACGACTGCATCGTTGACGCGGGTCTGCGCGGACCGCAGCAACGCATCCCCCGCCACGCGCCCGTAAGCGGTGTTGACCGTCTCGAACCGGTTGAGCGCAATCAGCAACAAGTGCAGCGGCGCGCTGGCGTCCTCGCCAAGATGCCGCGTGATCCAGCGACGCGCGCTGCCGGCATCACGCGCGCCCGACAGTGCCTCCCGTACCTCGGCGGCGGGCTCGGGCGTACTGCCGAGCGGTTCCACCACGCCATCGATCTTGCCCGCGACAGGATCGAACTGCAGATGCTGGACGATCCGGCCTACGCCATCGAAATCATGCGCGAACGCGGTCGCGGATCGCGCTTGCGTCATACGGCGGAACGCCGCCATCGCAGCGACCCGGTCGTCACGGTCCAGCAACCGGAGGATGCCACGGACGGTCGGCCGTTCCGGACAAGCGAGCAAGGCGGCCAGTCCGGGGGTCAAAGCGAGGAAGCGATCCGCGATCGTGTACCGCCAGCCGAGCGGTTCAAACACCGCGCCGGTATGCCATTCGCGCGCCATGCGTTCCGCATGCCGTGCCGCGAATCGCAACGCCTGCAGGAATTCCGCATCGCTGAACGGACTGGCCAGAAAATGGGTCGCCCCTGCATCGTACAGCGCCGTGATGGATGCGTTTTCCCCGCGCGAGACAAGCGTCAGCAGCGCACCGCCGTTCGCCTCGACAGCGCCGCCCAGCGCCGCGGTCGCGGCAATGCCCTCGGCGGTGGCCCCGCGCGCGTCGACGACGGCGACCGCCGCGCCACACGAGAGGAAGCGCCGCTCCCCGCCACCGGCACGGCGCGCGGCGACGACCTGCCACCCTGCCCCCGCGGCAATGGAGGCGAGTTCGTCGCGGTGACGGAACGAAAGCAGGAACAACGGGGCGGACGACGGAGCGATGGGAGACGTCTTTCTTCGATCGGCGGGAGCAGATGTGCCCGTGCGGGGTTTAGAAGATAACAACACGATGGCCTAGGGTGTGTGGCAGGCTTGTTCCGCGCCACCCGAACGCTTAGCTCAAGGACGATGCAGATCAATTACCCTTCCCCCAACCGTCCGCTGCAGGATAGCCACGGACGGACGATAAGCTATCTGCGGATTTCCGTCACCGACCGGTGCGACTTGCGGTGCCGCTATTGCATGTCCGAGAAGATGACGTTCCTGCCGCGAAGTGCTCTGCTGAGCCTCGAAGAGATTGCGATCATCGCCGAGCGCTTCATCGAGCGGGGGATCAACAAGATCCGTCTCAGTGGCGGCGAGCCGCTCGTGCGGCGCGACGTGGGCGAGCTTGTCCGGCGGCTCGGTCGGCATGTCGGCCATGGTCTCGACGAATTGACGATGACGACCAACGGCAATGCGCTCGTCGAGCATAGTGCCGCTATGGTCGCTGCGGGCATGCGGCGGATCAACGTCAGCCTCGACAGCCTGGACGCGGACACCTTCCGCTACATCACGCGGCACGGCGACGTTGCGCGCGTGACGGCAGGCATCCTTGCGGCGCGCGATGCAGGGCTTGCGGTCAAGATCAACATGGTCGCGCTGAAGGGTCTGAACGAGGACCACATAGCGCCGATGTTGGAGTGGTGCATGGCGGAGGGGCTGGATCTGACGCTGATCGAAACCATGCCACTTGGCCAGATCGATGAGGACCGCGCCGACCGGTTCGTTCCACTGACGGCGGTCCTCGACCGGCTTTCCACGCAATTCTCGCTGGCACGCGATTCGCATCGCAGCGGCGGGCCCGCCCGTTATTGGCGCGTCGAGGGGACAAAGACCAAGCTCGGCCTGATCTCACCACTCACCGGCAATTTCTGCGATACGTGCAACCGTGTTCGCCTGACGACCGAGGGCGTACTGTACACGTGCCTCGGCCATGACGATAAGGTGGACCTGAAGGCCGTGTTGCGGGAACAGGGCGTCGCTGGACTGGATGCAGCACTCGATGGCGCAATGTTGACCAAGCCGGCACGGCACGATTTCGACATCGACGCGGCCGCGCCTGCGGTCGCGCGGCACATGAGCGTTACCGGCGGATGAGCGACCCTCAGCGACGGGCGCTCGTCGCGTCGCCGACGCCGTCTGCGCAGGCCGCATTCCAGGCGCTGACCGAAAGTCACGACTGGGTCCCCCCGGAGGACGCGGAACTCATCGTCGCACTAGGTGGCGATGGGTTCATGTTGCAGACGCTCCACGCGATGCTCGAACGGCGCAAACCCGTGGTGCCGGTGTTCGGGATGAACCTCGGTACGGTCGGATTCCTCATGAACGAATGGCGATCGCACGGGCTGGACGGGCGGCTGGAGCGCACCAAGGCGTTCAAGGTCGTACCGCTTTCCATGACTGCCACAACGATCAGCGGCGAAGTCCATGCGCTGCCTGCGATCAATGAAGTCTCACTGCTGCGCGAGACCCGCCAGACCGCCAAGCTGGAAGTGACGGTCAACGACCGGGTCGTCCTGCCCGAACTGGCGTGTGACGGTATTCTCGTAGCGACCCCTGCCGGTTCTACCGCATACAATCTGTCGGCGCAGGGGCCGATCCTGCCGCTTGGGTCAAACATGCTGGCGTTGACCCCGATCAGCCCGTTCCGCCCGCGTCGGTGGCGCGGGGCGATCCTGCCGGACAAGGCGCGGATCCGGTTGCGCGTGCTGGAACCGGGCAAGCGCCCCGTAAGCGCGGTCGCTGATCAGCGGGAAATCCGTGATGTCGCGCTGGTGGAAATCGTGATCGACCGGACGCGCGAACTGACGCTGCTGTTCGATCCGGAGCACGCGCTCGACGACCGGATCACGATGGAGCAGTTCGCCGCCTGATTGCGTCAGACGGGTCGAGCGTAAACCAAGTCGTCGTGGACGACGTTGCCTACCTTGAACTGCCGTGTTCCCACGACAGTGAAGCCGTGCCGCTCGTAGAAGCGATGGGCGCGGTGATTCTCGCCCCAGACCCCCAGCAGGATCCGGCGGCACGACAAACGGGCGGCGTCTTCGATTACCTGCTGCATCAGGGCAGGACCTAGCCCCGTACCGCGCATGCGCGACAGCGTGTAGATCCGTCGCAATTCGATGTCGCCGAGCTCAAGCGCTACCGGCAGGTCGATCCCGCCGGTCAGTACGGCATATCCAACGGGCGCGAAGCCGGGCAGGATCTCCCCGATCGTCACCGCATCGCGCCGGTCGCCGATCCAGGCGCCGAACTTCTCCGGCCGGTTGTTGGCGGCGCAATGTGCGACCATGTCGCTGCCGTCGAGCGACCCGGCGTAGGTATCGAGAAAGGTCGCCGACGCGACAAGCGACAGGGCGTCGGCATCCGCCGGCCCCGCCGCTCGCACGCGCCAATTGGGATCAGCCAACGATTTCTTCGGGCTTGAAGAAATAGGCGATCTCGATCTCGGCATTCTCGTCGCTGTCCGAACCATGGACCGAATTGGCTTCGATCGACTCGGCGAGTTCCTTGCGGATCGTGCCCGGCTCAGCGTTGGCGGGGTTGGTCGCGCCCATGATGTCGCGGTTACGCTGCATCGCGTTCTCGCCTTCGAGAACCTGAACGACGACCGGGCCCGAGATCATGAACGAAACCAGTTCGCCGAAGAACGGGCGTTCCTTATGAACGGCATAGAAGCCCTCGGCCTGCTCGCGGGTCATCTGGATGCGCTTGGACGCGACGACGCGCAGGCCGGCTTCCTCGAGCATCTTGGTGACGGCGCCCGTCAGGTTGCGACGCGTTGCGTCGGGCTTGATGATCGAAAACGTGCGGTTCGCGGCCATGACCGTGAAGCTCCTTGATGATGAACTGTGGAAAGTGCGCGACCCCTAGTCGGGGCGCTTGAGCGATGCAAGCCGCGCCCTGCAGGTCAGGCAGCCTGCTCCCAGCGGCCCTCGTCATTCTGCTTCCAGTAGCGCCGGTCGACGCCGTCCCGGTCGCCCAGCGCACGCCACGCGGCGCGGGCCTCGACGATGCGTTCGTCATCGAAGAAATGGAACGCCCGATCGAAGCCGAGCGCGTCGTCGCGCCAGACGCCATCTGCGAGCGCGACGTTGCGGGCGGCGTTGGCTGGGTTCGGTTGCGCGGAAATCAGGATCGGTTGCCGCGCATCGCTGTCATCCCCCACGACCTGTGCGTGCGGGAGGAAGCTTTCCGACGCATAGGTCCACAGCAATCGGTCGAGCGCGACGCGCTGGTCGCTGCTCTCGGCAACAACGAGTAACCGCCCGCCCCCCCCGACCACGCGCTCCGCGATCCGGGGAAGCACGCGATCGAGTGGTTGGAGCGTCAGGTGGTAGAAGTCGACCTGCATTGCTTTCCTTCGCCGTGTTCCTGCGAAGGCAGGAACCCAGGGTCACGCAACATAACGCCTGCGGCTTACCAAACTTCTGGACTCCTGCTTGCGCAGGAGAACAGAAGCGGTTGGCCGATCAGTCCTCGAAGTTATCCGCCACGAACCGGTCGAGCAGGCGCACGCCATAACCGGTCGCGCCCTTCTCGTAATTCGGGCCGGCCTTATCCGACCAGACCATCCCCGCGATGTCGAGATGCGCCCACTGCACCCCAGTCTCGATGTAGCGCAGCAGGAACTGCGCTGCGGTGATCGATCCGGCACCACGCGGGCCGACGTTCTTCATGTCGGCGATCGGTGAGTCGATCAGCTTGTTGTACGCATCCCCCATCGGGAAGCGCCACAACAGGTCGCCCGACGCCTTACCTGCAGCGAGCAACTGGTCAGCAAGCGAATCGTCGTTCGCGAAGCAGCCGCCATGCTCGTGGCCCAGGCTGACGATCATCGCACCGGTCAGCGTCGCCAGATCGACGATCGTCTTGGGGCGATGCGTCCGCTGGACCCAGGTCAGCGCGTCACACAGCACCAGACGCCCTTCGGCATCCGTGTTGAGCACCTCGATCGTCTGCCCCGACATCGAGGTCAGCACGTCGCCCGGGCGAATCGCGTTACCGTCGGGCATATTCTCGACGAGGCCGCACACGCCGATGACGTTCGCCTTCGCCTTGCGCCCGGCGATCGCCTTCATCGCGCCGACGACCGCGCCCGCACCGCCCATGTCCCACTTCATGTCTTCCATGCCCGCACCGGGCTTGAGCGAAATGCCCCCGGTATCGAAGGTCACGCCCTTGCCGACCAGCGCCAGATCGGGATCGCCCGCACCCTTCCCGCTCCACTTAAGCGCGAGCAGCTGCGCGTTCTTGACCGAACCCTGGCTGACACCGAGCAACGCGCCCATGCCAAGCGCGTGCATTTCCTCTTCGCCGAGGACAGTCACTTCGAGGCCGAGGCCCTCGACTTCGGCCAGCACCTTGGCGACGAAGCTTTCCGGGTAGATCACGTTTGGTGGCTCGGCGACAAGCGTGCGGGTCAGCTCGAGCCCTTCGGTCAGCGCCTTCTGCGGTGCCCAGGCCGCATCGGTACCTTCAGGGGTGTTGTGCAGCACGATGCTGGTCAGCGTCGGCTTGGATTTCTCGGGAAGCTTGGTGCGATAGATGTCATGCCGCCAGCTCCGCTGTGCCGCCGCGCCAGCAAACCGCGCTACCGCTTTGGCGGATGCGCCTGCGCTGTCGAAATCAACGCTGACTTGAGTCACGCCGGACGAGAGCAAGCGCCCGGTCAGCGCGCCGCCAGCCTTTTCATAGTCCATCTCGCTGCCGGCGCCCGTGCCGATCAGCAGCAATCGACGCGCGGTGCCGCCCTGATCGACGAACGTCTCGACGATCGCGCCGGTTTCGCCTTCGAACCGGCTTGCCTTGGCCGCGGACTTGAGCAGATCGAGCGCGCTTGCCTCGACCAGAGAGCTTGCAAGCCGCGCCATTCCGTCCTTTTCGACGGTGAAGGCAAGCGTCGCATCGGATGCCGGAGCCGCGCTGGAAAACTCGATATGCATGGAAAACAAGCCTCGATCGATCAATCACAATGAGTCGTCAGTCTCTAGGCCAGTGCGCGGTCGCTGGCAAAGCGCGCTTTGTGCGATTGCAGCGGGTGCATGTCGATGCGATAGGGCTTGATTGACCATCGGCCGCCGGCCTCATCGCATTTGGATGTTCTACCGACGTGAAGCGTGCCGTTTTCCTCGCCAGTTGTGCCGCGCCGTTCGCGCTGACCGCCCTCCCCGCGGTCGCGCAGGATCTTCAGACGCGCACCGTCCCGCCGCCGCCCCCCGCAGCAGCGGCCGCCGCCCCCGCGAATGAGGACCAGGTCCAGTTCAACGCCGCGACGCTGCAATATGACATCAACGAAGAGATCGTCACCGCGACCGGTGACGTCCGCATGTACCGGGCGGGTGATCGCCTGCGTGCCGACAAGGTCGTGTGGAACCGCCAGACCGGCAAGGTCATCGCGACGGGGAACATCGCGATCGTCAATCCAGGCGGCGACACCGCTTATGGCGATTCGATCGAACTGACCGATGCGTTGAAAGACGGCATGGTCGACAACATGCTGCTCGTTCTCGAGAAGGGTGGTCGACTGGCAGCCCGCAAGGGCACGCGCTCGCTCAACGAGACCGTCACGCTGGAGGATGCGGCGTATACGCCCTGCGCCGTCACGACGTCAGAGAATTGCCCGAAGGAACCGTCGTGGAAGATCACCGCGGTCCGCGTGATCTATCGCCCGGAACGTGGCCGAATTTACTACAAGGGCGCGCGGATCGACCTGTTCGGCCTGCCGTCGATCCCGCTGCCGGCGTTTTCCAACCCGATCGGCGGGGGGAACGACAGCGGCCTGCTTAGCCCCGACTTCCGCTATGGCCGCGTCAACGGGCTGGAATTCGCGCAACCCTATCACATCGCGCTTTCGCCCAACCGCGGCCTGACCCTGACGCCGCGCGTGTTCAGCCGCGTGTTGCCGATGCTGCAAGCCGACTATCAGGCACTCAACACTCTCGGCGCGTACCGGATTGCGGGCTATGTCACGGCAAGCCCGCGCAGCAACAATTTGCTGCTGCCGACGCCGCCCAACACGCCCAACTCGTTCCGCGGGTATCTCGACGGGTCGGGGCGTTTCCAACTCGATCCCAACTGGAGCGTTTCCGGATCGCTCCGCCTCGCGAGCGACCGCACGTTCCTGCGTCGGTACGACATTTCGCGCGACGATCGCTTGCGCACGACGATCAATGTCGAGCGGATCGACGAGAACAGCTATTTCTCGATTGCCGGATGGTATGTGCAGACGCTGCGTGCGGCGGACCCGCAGGGCAGCCAACCCTTTGCGCTTCCCGAGATCGATTACCGACGCCGCATCCCCAACAGCTTCCTCGGCGGCACGTTCGAGTTTCAGGTAAACAGCCTCGCCATTTCGCGGACCGATGGCCAGGATACGCAACGCGCCTTCACCAGCGCGCGCTGGGATCTACGCAAGATCACCCCGTGGGGTCAGGAAGTCACGTTCACCGCATTCGGTCGTGGCGATGTCTACAACACCAACGACGCGCTCTCGACATCGGTCGCGAGCTATCGCGGCGTAGATGGTTTCCACGGTCGCCTGATCGGCGCGTTCGCGGTCGACATCAAATATCCGCTGATCGGCACTTTTTTGAGCGGGACACAGCGCCTGATCCCGCGCTTCCAGATCGTGACGTCCCCCCAGACGGGCACGATGGCGATTCCCAACGAGGACGCGCGCTCGGTCGATCTCGAGGACTCGAACCTCTTCGCGCTCAACCGTTTCCCCGGTTACGATCGGTTCGAGGATTCTACCCGGTTTACCTATGGGGCCGACTGGCAGGTCGATCTCCCCGGCCTCTCGTTCAGCACCAACGTCGGCCAGAGTTACCGTCTCAACAGTCGCCCGACGCTGTTTCCTGACGGCACCGGATTGTCGCGTCGCCTGTCCGATGTGGTTGGACGAACCGAATTGCGCTTCCGTGACTTCGTCTCGGTGATCCACCGCTACCGGCTCGACAAGGATGGGTTCGCGGTGCGCCGCAACGAATTCGACGCGACCGTCGGCTCGCGCGGCACGTATTTTCTCGTCGGCTATCTGCGGCTTAACCGGAATATTGATCCGACGATCGAGGATCTGCGCGACCGTGAGGAAGTCCGTCTCGGCGGCCGAATCCAGTTCAAGCGCTTCTGGTCAGCGTTCGGCTCGACCGTGGTCGACCTGACCAATCGCAGCGAGGATCCGCTGTCGCTGGCGGACGGGTTCGACCCGGTTCGTCATCGGTTGGGCGTCCAATATGAGGACGATTGCCTTCGCCTCGGGGTCACCTGGCGGCGCGATTACCGGAACACCGGCGATGCGCGCAGCGGCAACAGCTATCTGTTGACGCTGGCGTTCAAGAATTTGGGGCGCTAACGCTGACAGGCGAAAGACTGTGGCCGCTAAGCCACGGTTCAGCCACAAGGCTGCACTAGGGGCATGGCCAGGGTTCGGTCATGCGGGATGGGATTGGGATTTGGTGACGACGACTACACGCAAGACGGCGCGGACGATGCGTCGTTTCGGGTTCGGCACGATGCTCGCGGCGTCTCTCGCTATGGCGGGGGGATCGATCGCGCAGACTGCGCCCGACGCCGCGCCGCAGGACAGCGGCCCGCAGCCCTCCTCGGTGGACCGGGGCGGCAATCTCAACCTGCCGAGCAACCCGGAGATCTTCGGCAAGGTCGATCCCAACGTCCGCAAGCCGACCGCGATCGTCAACGGAACGGTGATCACCGGGACCGACGTCGACCAGCGCCTCGCCTTCCTACTTGCCGCGCGCGACATGAAGCTGTCCGAACAGGAAATGGCGCAATACCGCCTGCTCGTGATCCGTCAGTTGATCGACGAGACGCTTCAGATCCAGGAAGCGAAGACGGCCGACGTCAAGATCTCGCTCGAGGAGGTCAACAAGAGCTACGATTCGATCGTCCGCAGCAATTTCGGCAAATCCACCGCGGACATGCGCACCTATCTGCGGAGCGTCGGCTCGTCCGAACGCTCGTTCAAGCGGCAGGTCGAGGCCGAACTTTCGTGGAACCGCTATCTCCGCCGCAAGGTCGATATCAGTGTGGGCGACGAGGAAGTCCAGGCGATCATCGACAAGCTGAAGAAGCAGCAGGGCACGACCGAATATCACGTGCGCGAGATCTATTTGTCGGCGGGCGGTGACCGGTCACAGGAAGTGTTCGCGCAGGAACAGCAAATCATGGCGTCGATCCAGAAGCGCGAAAAGGGCGAGGACAGCTTCGGCTATTACGCCGGCGCGATGTCGGAAGCATCGACGCGATCGACCGGCGGCGATCTGGGCTGGCTCAACGAGAACCAGCTTGCGCAGCTTCCGCCCGCGCTGGTCGAGGCGATCCGGAACATGCAGCCCGAGCATCTTGCCGGACCGATCGAGGTACCGGGCGGTTTCTCGATCATCTACCTGGTCGACACGCGCAAGGTCGGCGTCGCCGATCCGCTCGACTCGCGTCTGACGTTGAAGCAGCTGAGCGTCCGTTTCCCCGATGGCATCTCGCAGGCGCAGGCCGATGCGCGGGTGACCGAATTCGCCAAGCTGTCGAAGACGATCCGAGGGTGCGGTGAAGTCGCCAAGGTCGCTTCGGCGCTCGGTGCTGAAGTGGTCGACAACGATTCGGTTCGCATTCGTGATCTTCCGCCGGCGCTGCGCGACATCATGGCGAAGCTGAGCGTCGGTGAGTCCACCCCGCCATTCGGCTCAGCCAAGGATGGCATCCGCTCGCTCGTTCTGTGCGGTCGCGACGAAGCGTCGGGCAGCACCGTCCCTGGCGTCGAGCAGGTTCGCGGCCAGATGGAAAATGCCCGCACCAATTTGCGCGCTAACCAGCTGCTGCGCGATCTGCGGCGCGACGCGATCATCGAATATCGTTGATCTCCTCGCCTCGACGCCTTCGGCACCGCTCGTCGTCTCGATGGGTGATCCCGCCGGAATCGGTCCGGAAATCCTCGCCAAGGCGTGGATGAAGCGGAAGGACGCCAGACTTCCGGCGTTCTTCGCCACCGGCGACGCGCGCGCGATTGCGGCGGTATGGGACGGCCCGGTCGAAACGATCCTGCATCCGGCGGCTGCGAACGGCGTTTTCGATCATGCTCTGCCTGTCCTGACGGTCGAGGACGGCGGCGAGATCATTCCCGGGCGTCCCGACGTGGCGGGGGCACGGTGCGCGTTGCGTGCGCTGGAACTGGCGGCGGGCCTGGTTCGCTCCGGCGCGGCGCGTGCGCTGGTGACGGCACCAGTGTCCAAGGCGCAACTCTATCACATCGGCTTCAATTATCCGGGACAGACCGAATTCGTCGCCGAACGCTGCGGCATTGCTGGCGAGAATGCGGTGATGATGCTCGCCGGGCCAGACCTGCGCGTCGTGCCGATCACCACGCACGTGGCCTTGGCGGATGTCGGCGCGCTGCTTTCGATTGATCTGCTGGTCGCCAAGGGGCGCGCGACCGCACGTGGCCTGACGCGCAATTTCGGGATCGCGGCACCGCGGATCGCGTTCGCGGGGCTCAACCCGCATGCGGGTGAAGGCGGCGCGATCGGGCGCGAGGAAATCGAGATCATCGCGCCTGCGGTCGCCCAGCTGTGTGCCGAAGGGATCGCGGCGACCGGGCCGTTTGCCGCCGATACGCTGTTTCACCCGCGCGCGCGGCTGACCTATGACGCGGTGATGTGCTGCTATCACGATCAGGCGCTGATTCCGATCAAGACGCTGTATTTCGACGAGGGCGTCAACATCACGCTCGGCCTCCCGATCGTGCGGACCTCGCCCGATCACGGAACGGCCTTCAACATTGCGGGCGAGAACATCGCCGAACCCGGCGCGATGATCGCGGCGATCCGCCTGGCGGGCGACGCTGCCGACCGGCGCGCCGCGATCGGCGCGTGACGACTAGCGACGCGCGCCCGGTGCGCCCCGACCTTCCCCCGCTGCGCGACGTCATCGCGCGTCACGGGCTCGCCGCGAGCAAGGCGCTCGGGCAGAACTTCCTGCTCGACGCACAACTGCTTGCGCGGATCGCGCGGATCCCGGGGGACCTGACCGACGCGGAAGTGCTGGAGATCGGACCGGGTCCGGGTGGCCTGACCCGTGCGCTACTCGCCGCAGGGGCGCGGGTCACCGCGATCGAGCGCGACAGGCGCTGTATTCCGGCGCTGGCGGAGTTGAGCGAAGCCTTCCCGGGCCAGTTGCGGGTGATCGAAGGCGACGCGCTTGAAATCGACGCAGTGCCGCTGTTCGAGGGCAAACCGCACATCGCCTCCAACCTGCCCTATAATATCGGCACGGCGCTGCTGGTGCGCTGGCTGTCCGCGGACTGGGCGCCGTGGTGGCAGAGCCTGACGCTGATGTTCCAGCGCGAGGTCGCCGACCGGATCGTCGCGAAGACCGATGACGATGCGTATGGGCGGCTCGCGGTACTGGCGCAGTGGCGGAGCAAGGCGACGCTGGCGATGCCGGTGCACCGCTCCGCCTTCACGCCGCCACCCAAAGTAATGTCGGCGGTGGTGCATATCGTACCCGAGACGGCTCCCGAGGATGTCCACTTCGCCACGCTGGAACGGCTGACCGGTGCGGCGTTCGGGCAGAGGCGCAAGATGTTGCGGCAGAGCCTGAAAGGGGTGCCCGGCGCGCTCAACGCGCTGGAGACGGTGGGCATCGATCCGACACGCCGTGCGGAAACGGTCAGCGTCGCAGAGTTCGTCGCGGTTGCCCGCGCGCTCGGATAGCCCGAGTCAGACGAGTAACAGGACAACCCAGAAGATCATTGCTGGTACCACGAAAACTGGCCGACGGACGTTCGCCAGGCGGTCGCCCCCGACATGCATGAATGCCACGGCGAACAGGCTGGAACATGCGATCAGCGCGCAGGCCCGCAGCACCATTGCCGGTTGGCCGAGTGCCGGCCAATCGACCAAACCCGCGCGAGCGCCGCTCAGATATTGCTCCGCGTCGACCAGGTCGACCGTCAGAATCAATGCGAGATACATGACTTCGATCAGCAGCAACGGGCCGACCTTCAAGACGAACACGATGGATCGAGCTGCTGTATCCGCGCGCATGACCACTCCGTTGAGTGCAATCGACGCTTTACGCGAACTCGTACATTGTCTGCCGCGGTTGCGGCTATGCCACTGCTCTAGTCCTTCGCGGTCGGCGTCCCGGCGGGCGGGGGCACGACAGTTGCGGCGGCCGCCGTCACAATCGGCGGGCCCTTGGCGATCGTCGCGGTCAGCGCGGCGATCTCGGGGCAAGCACGCTTGGCACAGACGGTGCGGATCTTGGCGAGGTTCTCGCGCGCGCGCTGCACCGCGCCGCGTGCGACTAGCGCCTCGCCCTGCCCGCGCAAGGCCGCGATATCGTTGGGGTCGAGCGACAAGGCCTCACGGTACAGCCGGATCGCCTTGCCCGGAAGCGCGCGGGATTGCGCGACCTGCCCGAGCGCCGTGAACGCATCGCGGTTGCGCGGATCGACCGCAACAGCGCTTTCCAGCATGTCGGTTGCGCCATCGAGATTACCCGACGCCTGCAACGCCCGGCCCTTCGTCAGCAACGCCAGCGAGCGCGCGTCGATCGCATCCTCGGCGCGCTGGCCCTGAACGGCGGTTCCGATCGTCAGCAGCGTCATCGCGGCGGCGATCGCAACGGGGGTGTAGCGCATGAGATACTCCAGCTTCGTCACGCGCACAGCGGTATCACCCGCGAGTTAATCGCGCGACAAAAAACCCGTCGGTCGCGTCGTGCGCAGGGGTGAGCCGGACCCCGGCACCATGCGCGCGCCCGGCGGGTAACGCGAGCGGCTCGGCATGCCAGCCGGCGTGATCCGCTAGGAACGCAGCGACCTGCCCGGCCCCCTCCTCGTCGAGCAGCGAACAGACGATATAGACCAGCGCGCCGCCGGGCCGGACCAGATCCGCGCCGATCGCCAGGACGTGCTGCTGCGTCGCCACCAGCCGGTCGAGCCGTTCGGGGCTCAGCCTCCAGCGCGCCTCGGGATTGCGCCGCCAAGTACCGGTACCCGAACAGGGCGCATCGATCAGCACGCAATCCGCACTGCCGCCCCAGTCTTCCAGCATCTCGGCCTCGCGTCCCGGATTGAGCAGCCGCGTCTCGATGATCGCCGCGTCGGCGCGCTCGGCGCGGGGCGCGAGCCGTGACAGGCGGTTGCGATCGGTATCGGTCGCGAGGATCACGCCCTCCCCGCCCATTGCCGCCGCCAGCGCGAGCGTCTTGCCGCCCGCGCCTGCGCACAGGTCGACGATCCGCTGGCCCGTCTTTGCCTCTGCCGCGAGCGTGACCATCTGGCTCCCCGCGTCCTGCACTTCCAGCGCGCCTTCCGGCACGCCTTCCATCTTGTCGACATCCGTCCCGGCGGTAAGCCGCAGCGCATCGGTCAAGCCTGCGATCGGCTCCGATCCTTCGACGACCAGATCGCCCGCCTTGGCGCGGTTGACGCGAACGTCGAGCGGAGCGCGATCAATCAGCGCGGGGAATTCGGCATCGTCGAGCCCCGAAGCCCGGAGGCGTTCGAGCAGCCAGTTGGGCGCGACGCCGGGAAACGACTTGCTCTCGCCGTCGCCGATCTTGGCCGGGCCGTGGCCTACGCCGTCGAAGGTCGCGGCGAGGTCCGGATCCTCGGCGGCGAGCGCGAGCATCGCGGCGCGGCCCGAGCGCGGGCGTTCGCCGATCGTGCGGATCGCGGCATAGACCAGTTCACGCACCGCGCGGCGGTCCTTGCTCCCGGCATAACGGCGGTTGGCGAAATAGCGCGCGACCAGCGTATCCGCCGCTGCGCCGGAATCGCGCGCGGCGACGATGATCTCGTCGAGCAGCTCGATTGCGGCCTGGGTTCTTGCGGCGGGGGTCATTGGCAGTCTTTCCGGGGTGGTTCGGTGTGAACAGACGCCCGTAGATCAATTTGGCGGCTTCGGGAAACTTTCCCCGGGCAAGGCTCTCCCGGGGAGCCACGGATGGCCGCCCAGACGGTGGCCATCCGGGCGATGCGTCAGGCAGCCGGGGGTGCGAACACGCGCAGCCGGTGACCGTCAGGGTCGCGCGCGACGAAGGTCATGCCGAAGCGCATGAGGGTCGGGGCCTGGAGGATGGCGATGCCGCGTCGGGACCAATCGGCATGAGTCGCCTCCACCGCGGCTGCGTCGGCGACAGCGAAGGCAATCTCGCTGCCGCCGGGCTGCCCGGTGCTCGCGGGTTCGACGGTCTCCTGCAACCACAGGCCGAGCATGACCCCTTCCCGCAATGGCAGGATCGCGACGTCCGCCTTTTGCTCGACGATCGGCAGGCCGAGCATGTCGCGATAGAAAGCGGCACTCGCGATATGGTCGCGGACGTACAGTAGCAGGAATGTAAAGTCGGGCATGGAAACTCCCCCAGCGTAGCGGCACTCGGGATGGGTGCCGGTGCGGGGAAGCTACGACGCGCTGCTGTCAGTCTCTGTCAGCAGTCACTGTTCGGGAACGCCCTGCAGCGCGTGCCACGCCTTGAGGAGCCGCGCGCGACGATCCGGATAGCGCGCGGCGTCGGATCGGATCGTGCGAATGCGGTCGATCCGGAAATGCCGGTAGCCGCCGCGCAACTCGCACCAGGCGACGAGCACGCGCACCCGATCATAGAAAGCGAGCGCGATCGGCCAGATCATGCGATCGGTCGGCCTATCGTGTTCGTCGGCATAGCCGATCTGAAGCTTGTGTTCGGACCGGATCGCTTGGCGGATCGCCACAAGATCGCCGTCGCGCGCGGCGATCGGCTCTCCGGGACCGATCAGCAGGCCCGATGCGTCGATGTTCGCCTTGAGGTCGTCGGGCAGGACCGCGCCGATCTTTGCGAGCACGTTGCGGGCGGCCACGCCGAGCATCCCGTCCGCGCGTTCCGAAACCCACCTGGAACCAAGCACAAGGGCCTCGATTTCCTCCTCGGAGAACATCAGCGGCGGCAGCAGAAACCCCGGCCTGAGCATATATCCAAGGCCCGCTTCCCCCGCGATATCCGCGCCCTGCGCCCGCAGGCTCTCGATGTCGCGATAAACGGTGCGCAAGGATACGCCAAGGTCCTCGGCGAGCACGGCACCCGCGATCGGTCGCCGATGCTGCCGAAGTACCTGGATCAGGTCGAGGAGGCGGTGCGCGCGAGACATGAGCGGTTCTCTTTGCCCACGCTTACCGTCAAATCAGGTGCCTGTCAGGGGTGGCCGAGGCCGCTGGTCGTTCGAGGACTCCCCTTACCGCGTCGGGTAATTGGGGGCCTCGCGCGTGATGTCGACGTCGTGGACATGGCTTTCCTTGAGGCCAGCACCCGTGATCTGGACGAAGCGCGCGCGCTCCTGCAACGCGGTGATGCTCGACGAGCCGGTATAGCCCATCGCCGCGCGGATGCCGCCGACGAGCTGGTGGATCACGTCGCGCGCCGGGCCCTTGAACGCGACCTGGCCTTCGATCCCCTCGGGAACGAGCTTCATCTGATCCTTGATATCGCCCTGGAAATAGCGATCCGCCGAGCCGCGGCCCATCGCGCCGACCGAGCCCATCCCGCGATACGACTTGTACGCGCGGCCCTGGAACAGGAAGGTGTCGCCCGGTGCTTCCTCGGTGCCCGCGAGCAGCGAGCCGATCATGCACGCCGACGCGCCCGCCGCGAGTGCCTTCGCCAGATCGCCCGAGGTGCGCAGTCCACCGTCCGCGATGACCGGCACACCCATCTTCTGGCCGACTTCGGCGCAATCCATGACCGCGGTGAGCTGCGGCACGCCGACGCCCGCGACGACGCGCGTGGTGCAGATCGAGCCCGGGCCGATCCCGACCTTGATCCCGTCCGCGCCCGCATCGATCAGCGCACGCGTGGCTTCCGCGGTGGCGACGTTGCCCGCGATCACCTGGACCGAATTGCTGAGCTTCTTGACCCGCTCGACCGCGCGCGCGACGTCGCGGTTGTGGCCGTGCGCTGTGTCGATGACGACGAGATCGAGCTCGGCATCGACCAGCGCGGCGGTGCGATCGAACCCCTTGTCGCCGACCGTCGTCGCGGCGGCCACGCGGAGCCGCCCGGCGGCGTCCTTGGTCGCGTTCGGGTAAGTGACGGCCTTTTCGATGTCCTTGACGGTGATGAGGCCGATGCAGCGATACGCCTCGTCGACGACGAGCAGCTTCTCGATCCGGCGCTGGTGAAGCAGGCGACGCGCCTCTTCCTGCGTCACGCCCGGCGAAACCGTCGCGAGATTTTCATGCGTCATCAGCTCGGAAACCGGCTGGCGCGGGTTCTCGGCGAAGCGGACGTCGCGGTTGGTGAGGATGCCGACGAGCACGCCGTCCGCGCGGACGACCGGGATGCCGCTGATCCGGTGATGCTTCATCAACGCCTGCGCGTCCGCCAGCGTTGCGTGCGGCTCGATCGTGATCGGATTGACCACCATGCCGCTTTCGAACCGCTTGACCGCACGCACCGCCGCGACCTGTTCGTCGACTTCCATGTTGCGGTGGAGCACGCCGATGCCGCCAAGCTGTGCCATGACGATCGCCATGTCGGCTTCGGTCACGGTGTCCATCGCGGACGAGAGGATCGGAATGTCGAGCGAGATGCCGCGCGTCACGCGGGTCGCGGTGTTGGTCTGGCTCGGGACGATGTCCGATTCAGCAGGCACCAAGAGGACATCGTCGAAAGTGAGTCCGAGGCGAATGTCCATGGGTGCCGGTCCTGCGCGGGAAGAGAAAAGCGAGTCGTGGCGGTCCATGTAACCGCCGACCCCGCAAAGCGCCAGTGCAGCGCCGGGATTTGCGTCAGCGCTTGGCGAAGAACCCCGAAGCGAGCGTGCCGAGCTGCCCGAGCACCCCGCCCTGCGCGTCGAGCATCGCCGCGACCTTGGCGAGCGTTTCCTCGCCACCGATCATCTGAAGGAGCTGCTGCAGCGTCGCGGGGGAAAGCCCGGTGCTTGCGGCTGCGGTGCCGACGGTATCCCCCGGCGCGGCGTGCGCCTGCCCCAGCGCCTGCAAGGCGGCCTCGACCTGTTGCGGGGTCAGACCGACCTTGGCGGCGAGCGTCGCCACGTCGACATTTTGCAGCACCTGTCCCAGCACGCCGTCGAGCATTCCCATCGATCCGTCCTCTACGCTGCTTAACTCCGACCGCGCGCCTATCACGCACCCGGCAGCGGGGCGAGATCGGGTGCGACGAAATCGCGCCGTGCTGCCACCGAAAACAGCCGTTCGCGCGAATAGAAGCGGAGCGGCCAGTCGCGCTGCCCCTCCGCGCGCAGCAGCAGCGTATTGACGGTCACCGCCAGCGATGCCTCGGGAGCCGAAAGTGAGAGATAAGACTGGATACCCGCGACGAAGCTCCGCGTGATCGTCGCGTGATAGCCGCTGGTATCATCGTTCACGCCGCCAACCGCTGCGTTGTAGCGGCGGATGAAGCCCCCGATCTCCGCATCGACGTCTACATCCGGCCGATCGCGCAGCAGCCAGCACGTCGCGGCGATATGCGCCTCGTGCGTCCAGTCCGCCTTGGGTAGCGTGCAGGCAAGCAAGCCTTTCCCGATGCGCCGGATCGCGGCGTCATCGGGGAACAGTCTTGGTTCTGGATCGCCAGTCGGCATCGGAACCTCCGCGAAGTGGCCGGTTCCGGTTCCCGGGCGGATCAGGCCGGCGCGTGGACCTTTGGCGCCGATTGGCGCACGCCTTCGTCGACATGCTCTGCGAACTGCGCGAAGTTTTCAACGAACAGATCGACCAGCCTTGCCGCGGTGGCGTCATACGCCTCCTTGTCCGCCCAGGTCGCGCGCGGGTCGAGGATCGCGCTGTCGACCCCCGGCACCGCGACCGGCACCTTGAACCCGAAGTTCGGGTCGGTCCGGAACTCGGCATCGTTGAGGCTACCGTCCAGCGCCGCATTCAGCAGCGCGCGCGTCGCCTTGATGGGCATGCGACTGCCTACGCCGTACTTGCCGCCAGTCCAGCCGGTGTTGACCAGCCAGCAATCGACCCCGCCTTTAGCGATCCGCTCCTTGAGCAGATTGCCGTAAACCGAGGGATGCCGCGCCATGAACGGCGCGCCGAAGCACGTCGAGAAGGTCGCGTCCGGCTCAGTCACGCCGATTTCGGTGCCAGCCACGCGTGCCGTATACCCCGAGAGGAAGTGGTACATCGCCTGTTCCGGTGTTAGCTTCGCGACCGGCGGCAGGATCCCATAGGCGTCCGCGGTCAGCATCACGATGTTGCGCGGCACCGGCCCCATGTTCTTTTCGGACGCATTGGGGATGAAGTCGATCGGATAGGCCCCGCGGCTGTTCTCGGCGAGGCTCGCGTCGTCGAGGTCAAGCTGACGCGTCACCGGGTCCATCACGACATTCTCCAGGATCGTCCCGAACCGCTTGGTCGTCGCAAAAATCTCGGGTTCCGCGTCAGCCGACAGGCGGATCATCTTGGCGTAACAGCCGCCCTCGAAATTGAAGACCGCGGTGTCCGACCAGCCGTGCTCGTCATCGCCGATCAGCGTGCGGCTCGCGTCGGCGCTGAGCGTCGTCTTGCCCGTCCCCGACAGGCCGAAAAACACCGCCGTGTCGCCATCCAGCCCCATGTTGGCCGAGCAGTGCATCGGCATCACCCCGGTCGGCGGGAGGAGGTAATTGAGCAGACTGAACACCGACTTCTTCATTTCGCCGGCGTAGCGCGTCCCGCCGATGAGGATCAGCTTCTCGGTGAAGTTGACCGCGATCACGGTCTCGCTGCGGCAACCGTGGCGCTCGGGCGAGGCGCGGAAACTCGGGAGATCGATGATCGTGTAATCGGGCACGAAATCGCGCAGCTCCGATTCCTCCGGGCGGACCAGCATCGTGCGGATGAAGCTGTTGTGCCACGCGAGTTCGTTGACGACGCGCACCTTCACGCGGTGCTCGGGCTGCGACCCGCCGAACAGATCCTGGACAAACAGGTCTTCCTTGTGGCGGAGCGCCGCGAGGAAATCCGCCTTCAGCGCGGCGAAATGCTCAGGCGACATTGCCTTGTTGCTTTTGCCCCACCACACGGTCGATTCGGTTTCGGCATCGCGGACGATGAACTTGTCCTGCGCCGAACGCCCGGTATGCGCGCCCGTCTCGACGACCAGCGGACCGTCGGCGGACAGTTTTCCTTCGCCACGCGAGATGGCGGCCTGGATCAGGCGCGCGGTAACGAGGTTCCAGTGCAGGCTCGCGCGGGTCTCGATACCCTGCGCGTCAAGCCCCGCAACGGGGATGCGGTCACTCACAACATTCTCTCCTACTGTGCCGACCATCATGGGGGCGGCATCGGTTCCTCGCCGCATATCGCCGGGCCGTTCTGCGGTCAAACGGGCACGATCGACGACGGCGCGCAATGTGGGACAGCTTTGTTCAGCGTGGATTGAGGCTGGCAGCGTAATGGATTAGGCCGGATCCCCAACGACACGAGGCCCCTCCGCCGATGACGGCAACGATTGCCCTGGTCGATGACGACCGTAACATCCTGACATCGGTGTCGATCACGCTGCAGGCCGAGGGTTTCGTCACCCGGCTCTATTCGGATGGCGAAACCGCGCTCAAGGCACTGATCGACAATCCGCCCGACATTGCGATCCTCGACATCAAGATGCCGCGGATGGACGGGCTCGAACTGCTGCGCCGGCTGCGCGAGAAGAGCATGGTGCCGGTGATCTTCCTGACGTCGAAGGACGACGAACTCGACGAGGCGCTGGGGCTCGCGATGGGGGCGGACGATTATATCGCCAAGCCCTTCTCGCAACGCCTTCTGATCGCCCGGATTCGCGCAATCCTGCGCCGTGCCGAAGTCTCGCAAGGCGGCGCGGGGACCGAAGAAGCGGCAGCGCAAACCAGCCTGACGCGCGGGCGGCTTGCGATGGATACGGCGCGTCACCGCGTGACCTGGGACGGTGCGCCGGTCACGCTGACCGTCACCGAATTCCTGATCCTCGAGACGCTGGCGCAGCGCCCGGGGATCGTGAAGACCCGCAACCAGCTGATGGATGCGGCGTATCATGACGACATTTACGTCGATGACCGCACGATCGACAGCCATATCAAGCGCGTTCGGCGCAAGTTCCGGCAAGTTGACGCCAGCTTTGACGCGATCGAGACACTCTATGGAGCGGGCTATCGATTCTCCGAGGAATGACGAGCCCGCGCGCGAGGAGGATGCCCGCGCGCTGTCGCTCCGCTGGTCTGCACGGGTCTCGCTCACCCCGCGGATCCTGTTCGTCAACGTCTTCGCGCTGGCGATGCTCGCAGGCGGGTTCTTCTACCTCGATTCGTACCGGAGCCGGATCGTCGACGACCGCGTGCGGCAATCCATCCGCGAAGCCCGGCTGGTCGCCGAGGCGCTGGTCTCGGTGCCCGATGACCAGCGCACCGATCTGGCGCTGCGGCTCGCGCGCGCGACCGGTGCGCGGTTGCGGATCTACGACGATCGCGACTTGCCCGTGATCGATACGCGCACGCTTGGCTTGCGCAATTTCGTGCTGCAGGACCCGGACAAGCAGGACGGCGGCCAGGAGTCCGCGCGCATCCTCGACGCGATCATCGACACGGTCGTCGGTACGCCGCGCGCGCCTCTGTACCGAGAGCATCGCTCGGGCCTCAACTGGCCCGACGTGCGCACGGTCCGCGCGACCACCACGGGGGCCGCGACGGTGTGGCGCGCGCCCGACCGCACGCCCGTCATCACCGCCGCGGCACAGTTGCCGCACGGCGGGGTGGTGATGACCACCAACAATGTTCGCGACATCACCCAGACCGTGCGGGTCGAACGCTTCCGGCTCGGCATCGTACTGATGATCGTATCGATCGTCTCGGTCCTGCTGTCGCTGTTCCTCGCGCGGACGATCGTGCGACCGCTGCGCCGGCTGGCCTATGCCGCAGTGCGGGTGCGGATGGGCCGGGCGCGCGAAGTGGTCGTGCCCCGCCTACCCTATCGCCGCGACGAGATCGGGATGCTTGCACGGGCGCTGTCGGACATGAGCCTTGCCCTGCGCGCGCGGATCGACGCGATCGAGGCGTTCGCGGCGGACGTGACGCACGAGATGAAGAACCCGCTCGCATCGCTCCGCTCGGCGGTCGAGGGCCTCGCACTGGTCAAGGACCCCGAACTGCAGGAGCGCCTGCTCGCGATCGTGCGCGACGACGTCCACCGGCTCGACCGGCTCATCACCGACATTGCCGAAGCGTCGCGGCTCGACGCACAACTAAGCCGCGCCAAGTTCGAGCCAGTCAATCTGCGCACGATGATCGCCGCGCTGATCGCCGGGCGCGAGGAACGCGGCGTCGACCGCGCGATCCGGCTGCGGCTCGACCTGCACGACGAAGGCGGCACAGGGTTCGTCGTGATGGGCGAAGGCGGGCGGCTCGAACGCGTGATCGACAATCTGATCGACAATGCCGTATCCTTCTCGCCCGAAGGGGGCACGATCGGCATCACCATGTCGCGCGAGACCGATACCATCGTGATCGAGGTGGAGGACGAAGGCCCCGGCGTTCCCGCGGACGCACGCGAGAAGGTGTTCCAGCGCTTCCAGTCGCTGCGACCCGCCGACGAGGCGTTCGGCAAGCATTCGGGGCTGGGCCTCGCGATCGCGCGGACGATCGTCGAGGCACATCAGGGGCAGATCACCGCCGAAGCACGACGTGGCGGCGTGACCGGCGCACGGTTCGTGGTGTGCCTGCCCGTCGGTGAAGCGCGGTGAGCACGCCGCCGATTCATGCCACCACGGTGGCGATCGACGGCGCGGCGGTGTTGCTGCTCGGTCCGTCCGGGTCGGGCAAGTCGGATCTGGCGCTGCGGCTGATCGATCGCGGGGCGACGTTGGTAAGCGATGACTATACGCTGCTGACGCCATTGGACGGACAACTGATCGCAAATGCGCCGCCGACGATTTCGGGCAAGATCGAGGTCCGCGGGCTCGGGATCGTTGCGCTCGACCGGGTGGGTAACGTACCGGTAATGCTTGCGGTTCGGCTCGACCGACCGGTCGAACGGATGCCGTCACAGACGCGCGCCGACTATCATGGTATTGCGATCCACGAGGTCGCGATCGACCCATTCGAGCTTTCGGCACCGATCAAGGTGGAATTGGCGCTGCGGCACGCTAGAGAGACGGCATGACGCTTGACCCCAAGGAAATCCTGCTCGTCACCGGCCTGTCCGGTGCGGGCAAGTCGACCGTGCTTCGCACGCTCGAGGATCTCGGTTGGGAAGTGGTCGACAACCTCCCCTTGCCGCTGCTCGACCGGTTGCTCAGTTCGCCGTTGCCAATGGGGGCGGAGCAATCCCGCCAGCCGCTCGCGATCGGCATCGGCGCACGGACTCGCGATTTCGACTCGGACCGGATCGTCGATCGCATCAAACATTTGCGCGAAGCCTATGGCCATGACGTCGGCACGCTGTTCCTCGATTGTGCGGGCGGCGAACTCGAGCGGCGCTATTCGGAGACGCGACGACGCCATCCGCTCGCGCTCGATCGCCCCGCCGCCGACGGGATCGCGCGCGAGCGCGATTTGCTCGCGCCGCTCAGGCGCTGGGCCAACCGGTTGATCGATACGACCGACCTGACCGCCAACCAGCTTGCGCAACAGGTCCGCGACACCTTCTCGCGCGAGCATCAGGACGGGCCGACGCTGGCGATCATGTCGTTCGGGTTCGCGCGCGGTGTGCCGCGCGGTGCGGATCTGGTGTTCGACATGCGCTTCCTGCGCAATCCGCACTGGGTTCCCGCGCTGCGCCCCGGTACGGGGCTCGATGCCGACGTCTCGGCCTATGTCGCCGAGGACCCTGCCTATGAGGCGGCGGTCGGGCGGATCGAGGAGCTGCTCGAATTGCTGCTTCCGCGGTACCGTGCTGAAGGCAAGTCCTATTTGACCGTCGCCTTCGGGTGTACCGGGGGGAGACACCGCTCGGTCCATGTCACCGAACGCGTCGCGGCGCGGTTGCGCAACGCCGGATTTTCGCCCACGGTTACCCACCGCGATCTCGCCGCCGCCCCCCAGGACTCGCTCGAAGGGGTGCCCGATGATCGCCAGCAAGACGGAACGGCAGTAGCGTGAAATGGGCGGTTGCATGATTGGGGCGGTACGATGATCGGGCTGGTTCTCGTGACGCATGGCCGGCTGGCCGAAGAATTCGTGACGGCGATGGAGCATGTCGTCGGCAAGCAGGAGCGCGTCGCAACGGTCTGCATCGGTCCCGAGGATGACATGGAGGAACGCCGCAACGACATCGCCAGCGCGATCGCTGCGGTCGATGCCGGGCGGGGCGTGATCCTGCTGACCGACCTGTTCGGGGGTACGCCGTCCAACCTCGCGATCTCGCTGCTCGAACGCGGGCGGATCGAAGTGATCGCGGGCATCAACCTGCCGATGCTGATCCGGCTCGAATCCGCGCGCAAGGCGATGAAGGTGGTCGACGCAGTCGCCGCCGCGCGTGAGGCTGGACGGAAGTATATCTCGGTCGCGTCCGAGGTTCTGGGCGAGGCAGCCGCCTGATGTCGGTCACCCGCAGCGTCCTCATCACCAACCGTCGTGGCCTCCACGCACGCGCCAGTGCCAAGTTCGTCACGCTCGCCGCCACGCAGCCGTGCGAGTTGCACGTCGAGAAGGACGGTGCAGGATCGGTGACGGGAACGTCGATCATGGGCCTGATGATGCTGGGCGCGGCGATGGGCGACACGATCGTCATCTCGGCCGATGGCGAGCATGCCGAAACTGCCGTCAGTGCGCTTTGCGAACTGGTCGAGGCCAAGTTCGGCGAGGATTGAACGCCGCAATGCCCCGTGAAATTACCGCTTATTCCAACCCGCTGATCAAGCGGATGCGATCGCTGCGCGAAAAGCGGCATCGCCGCGAGGAAGGTCTGTTCCTTGCTGAAGGCCTGCGCATCCTGACCGAAGCGCGCGAAGCCGGGCGTATTCCCGAATTCCTGTTCTTCGCACGCGACAGCGCGGCGCACCCGCTGGTGCTGGCGCTGGTCGACGCGGTCGAGGCGGCCGGGGGCGAAGCGATCGAAACCGTACCCGACATCCTGTCCAAACTGTCGGGCAAGGACAATTCGCAGGCGGTGGTCGGCGTGTTCGCGGAGTTCTCCCGCACGCTCGACAGCCTCGACCGTGATTCCGCGGCGATCTGGCTCGTCGCCGAGCGGATGCGTGACCCGGGCAATCTGGGGACGATCCTGCGGACCGGCGACGCAGTCGGTGCGGGCGGGCTGATCCTGATCGGCGAATGCGTTGACCCCTTCTCGGTCGAGGCGGTGCGCGCGAGCATGGGGGCGCTGTTCACGGTGCCGGTCGTGCAATGCGAATGGGAGGCGTTCGTGCCGTGGCTGCGCGGCGGGGCTGGCCAGTTGGTCGGGCTGAGCCTCGACACAACGACCGATTACCGCGCGGCGGCGTATCGGACACCGACCTTCCTGCTGACCGGCAACGAAGCACAGGGGATGCCGGACGCGTACGCCGCGGAATGCGATACGCTGGTCAAGATCCCGATGCTTGGCAAGGCGGACAGCCTCAACGCCGCGGTCGCGACTGCGGTGATGGCGTATCAGGTGCTGGGCGCGCAGCCGGAGGGGTGACGTCTACAAGCTCCGGCGATTCCACACCGGCGTCACCCTGAACTCGTTTCAGGGTCCACCGCGCCAAGAAGACGGTCCGGGCACGTTGCACGGTGGATGCTGAAACAAGTTCAGCATGACGGCTGATATGAGAACTCCGGCGTGCCCCCACGCGGTGTCACCCTAAACCCGTGTCAGGGTCCGCCGCGTCGCGATGGATGCGTTCGTTTGAAGGGGAACGGACGAGGATAAACCCTTACCCGTTTTCCGCCTTCAATTCCGCCTACCGGTCGAACGGGTTCTTCGGCGCGCGGAGCGTGAGGCGCACCGGTACCGCACCGAACCCGAGATCCCGCCGAATGCCGTTGATCAGATAGCGTTGATAGCTCGTCGGCAACTGGTCGACTCGCGTGCCGAACAGGACGAAGCCCGGCGGGCGCGTCTTCGCCTGCGTCAGATAGCGCAGCTTGATTCGCTTGCCCCCGGGCGCGGGCGGCGGGTTGGCCTCGACCGCGCGTTCGAACCAGCGGTTGAGTTCGCCTGTGCCGACGCGGCGCGACCACGCATCGCGCGTGTCGAACGCGACCTTGAGCAAAGTGTCGAGTCCCTTGCCGGTCGCCGCCGAGACGGTCAGCACCGGCATGCCCTTGATCTGGCTGAGGCCGTCCTCGAGCGCGGTGCGGATGCCGTTGAACAGGCTGGAGGCATTCTCCGCCACGTCCCATTTGTTGATCGCGACGATCAGCGCACGGCCTTCCTGGAGCGCGGCGTCGGCGATGCGGAGATCCTGCGATTCGAGCCCGCGCGTAGCATCGAGCAGCAGCACGACGACTTCGGCGAAATCGATCGCGTGGAGCGCGTCGGCGACCGACAGCTTCTCGAGCTTGTCCTGCACGTTGGCGCGCTTGCGCATCCCTGCGGTGTCGATCAGCCGGACTTTCCGCGCATCCTCGCCGGGCTCGCGCTCGGGGTCGTGCCAGATCCAGTCGACCGCGATCGAATCGCGCGTGATGCCCGCTTCGGGGCCGGTAATCAGACGGTCTTCGCCGAGGATGCGGTTGATCAGCGTCGATTTGCCCGCGTTCGGACGCCCGATGATCGCGAGTTTGAGCGGCGCGTCGGGGGCATATTCCTCATCGACGTCGGCATTGGGAATGTCGTCGCCCGCGGCGTCCTTCTCGGGCTCGATGAAGGGGAGCAGCGCGTCGAATAGTTCGACGAGGCCCTCTCCGTGCTCCGCCGACAATTCGACCGGATCGCCGAAACCGAGCGAGAGCGACTCGAGGATGCCGTCGGCCCCGGCCTTGCCCTCGGCCTTGTTGGCGACCAAGATGACCGGCGTGGTCGACCCGCGCAGCCAGCGCGCGATTTCCTCGTCGAGCGGGACTATGCCCGCGCGCGAATCGAACAGGAACAAGGCGACGTCGGCCTGCGCGACCGCGGCCTCGGTCTGCGCACGCATCCGGCCGGGCAAGGAGGCGGCGTCCTTGTCCTCGTATCCGGCGGTGTCGATGACGCGGAAATCAAGCCCGACAAGCGTCGCCGCCCCCTCGCGCCGATCACGGGTCACGCCGGGGCGATCGTCGACGAGCGCGAGTTTCTTTCCGACGAGACGATTGAAGAGCGTCGACTTGCCGACGTTCGGCCGGCCGATAATAGCGACCACAGGGAGACTGGACATGGGCTCCCCTTAGGGCAAGCGCACGTCTTCGTCACCCCGCCGTAACAAGGTTACTTGTACGCGGCCAAACGGCCCTTCTGGTCGAGCACATAGAGCGTCGAATTGGCAACGACCGGCGGCAGCGTGAACGGGGCCTTCGATTCGATCACCGTCCCGAGCTTGCCGTCCTCGACCGAGGCGGAGACGATCTCACCGAGCGAGTTGGTCAGGACCAGACGACCGCCTGCGAGCACCGGGCCGTACCAGGTGATCGCATTGGCCTTCTTCTTGTCCTTGATCGTGCCGTCCTTCTGGATCTTCTCGCTCTCGAAGTGCCGGAGCTGGCTGATCCACCGCACCTTGCCGGTCGCGCGTGCGAGGCAGACGAGGCGCGCGTCGTCGGTCACGATGAACACCCATTCGCCCGCGACCCACGGGGTCGAGATGCCCGCGAAATTCTGCTCCCACAGCCGCTGGCCCGAAACGATCTCGAGCGCGACCATGCGACCGCCCTGCCCGACCGCGAAGACGATCCCGCGATCGATCACCGGATCCGCGTCGATATCGGCAAGCGACGACACCGAGGTCGAGATCGACGAGCGCGACAGCGCATCCTGCCACAAGGTGCGGCCATTCTCGTAACGATAGGCGTTGAGTTCGCCCGAGGAGAAGCCCGCGACGACGGTGCCCTGGCTGACCGCGGGGGCTGCGACGCCGAAGACGCCCTGCGTCTCGATCGAGCCCGAGGCGGTCCAGACGACCGTGCCATCCGTCTGCGACAGCACGTAGAGCTGGTTGTCCTGGCTCAGCACATAGACCTGACCATTGGCGACCGAGGGTGCACCGCGCAAAGGAGCACCGGGCTTGGCGCGCCACAATTCCTTGCCGCTCGTCGCATCGAGCGCGACGACGTCGCCGAGACCGTCGGTCGCGAAGACCTTGCCGTCGTCGAAGCTGACGCCGCCGCCGAAGCGCGCGCTGCGCGCCTTCTTGTCGGTCGTCGCGATGCTGGCTTCCCAGGCGGACGCGCCGGTGCTGGCCGAGTAAGCGTGGACGGTCGCGTTGACGTCGATCGCGAACAGCTTGCCGCCGCCGATGACCGGCGCAGCCCCGAGCCGCTGGCGGTTGCTGCCGCCGTCAATCTCGACGCTCCAGGCGCGGCTGAGCGACGTGCCGAGCGTCAGCTGGCCCATCGACTTGGACGAACTGCCGCCGGGCTGTGCCCAGCTGTCGTTGGTCGTTGCCGGGGGTACGGCGACCTGGACCTCACCGATCGTCTTGTCCGCGACGACGCTATTCTCGCCCTGGAGAATCGCGATGCGGTTGCCGAGGACCGGGGTCTTCTTCTTCCCCTTGAAGGTCGCGCAGCTGCTGAGCGCGATGGCGGAGACCGCGACCAGCAGGACTCGATTGGTCATCTTCATTGCGATTTCTGTTCCTTCGGCTGATTCACAGCATCAACCCCCAATACGCCCGCCATCTGAACAGCACGTTGCCGAACCGATTCGGCCACATCGGGCTCGCGCGCGATCTGGCCGTAGAGGGTGCCTGCAAGATCGCGACGGCCCATCTTGAGATAGGACACGGCGACCATCTCGCCTGCGCTGCCGAACCACGGATTGCCCTTGACCGCGAGCCCGCGAAGCCGCGAAACCACGACGTCGGGCTTGATCGTGTCGAGCTCGGCGCTGGTCTGGCGGATCAGCGCCAAATCGCGGAACGGCTGGCCGATCGACCCGTCGTTGGCGACTTCCGCGAACTTGGCGGCGGCACCGCGCAAGTCGTTCTTCTGGAGCAGCAGGTCGGCCTGGCTCATCAACGCAAGCGCGCGATAGCCCTTCACGTTCGAACCCGCGAGCGACCCGAGTTCGGTGGCGGCGGCCGGACGGCGTGCGCCGGCGTCCTCATACGCCTTGCTCAGCGCCTCGCCCTCGTCGCCGGCGACGGATTGCTGATGCGCGCGGTAGATCTGCCATCCGCCAAAGCCGAGGACGATCAGGACGACGATCGCGATCGCGGCGATGCCATAACGGCGCCAGGCGGTCGCCATCTGCTCGCGGCGGAGTTCCTCGTCGACTTCCCGGAGGAATGCGGCATCGGTGTTGGGTGGCACGGCCACTTGGGGAAACTCCATCGGATCGGGGCGGGAAGGTGCGGACCTTAGCGGCGCGCCCGCCTAAACAAAAGCGGGCAAACGTTACGCTATGGTACGGTGCGGAAACGGATCGGACTTAATCCTTCGGTGCGTAAATCTGTTCGGCCCCCGGAAAGGCGCGCGAACGAACCTCTGCCGCATAGGTCGCGGCTGCGGCGGAAATACGGCCACCGAGATCATCGTATTTCTTCACGAAGCGCGCGGTGCGCTCGAACAGGCCGAGCATGTCCTCGGTGACGAGCACCTGTCCGTCGCACTGCACGGAAGCGCCGATCCCGATCGTCGGGCAGGCGACTTTCCGGGTCAGTTCGATTGCGATCGGCTCGACCACGCCCTCGATCACCAATGCGAAGGCACCGGCCTCGGCGATCGCGACGCCGTCCGCGACAATCTTCTCGGACTCCGCCGTGCTGCGTCCGCGCGCGCCGTAACCGCCGAGCGCGTTGACCGCCTGCGGGGTGAGCCCGACGTGCCCGACGACGGGGATCCCGCGTTCGCTCAGGAAACGGACGGTCGGCGCCATCGCGGTGCCGCCTTCGAGCTTCACCGCCGCCGCGCCGGTCTGCTTGAGCAAATAGGCGGCGCTTTCGAACGCTTTCTCAGGCGATGCCTCATAGCTGCCGAACGGCATGTCGATGACGACGACCGCATGATAGCTGCCGCGCACCACTGCTGCGCCGTGCGCCGCCATCATCTCGAGCGTGACGGGAATGGTCGACGGCAGGCCGTAGACCACCTGCCCCAGACTGTCGCCGACCAGCAGCATGTCGCAATGCGGATCGAGCAGCTGCGCGGTGCGGACGGTATAAGCGGTGAGCATCACCAGCGGGTCGCCGCCCTTCCCCTTGCTCGCGCGGATCGCGGGGACGGTGAGGCGCTTCATCGGCGCTGGCGTCGGGTTGGCGCGGCTGGTCGCGGTGTCGATCGTGAAGGTCGTGGACATGGGCGTGAGACCTAGCCGATTGCTTTTGTGCGCGCCAGCGTGTCGCCTTGGTGGGAAGCTGGCTTGACTCCATGTTCGGTTTGGTTGACATTGTGCGTACTGCTTTGAACATGGGGGTCGCTATGTCGTTCCGGGAAAAGCTTTCGTGGGTGTCGTTGGGCGGGATCACGGTCGCCTATGGGCCGTACTTCTTCATCGTGCTGGTGCTGCAACGGACGCCGACCTCGCTCGGGGTTGCCGACGCTGCGGGGATCCTGACCGCGGTACTAGTGTTGACGTGCCTGATGACCGTCGCGACCATCATCGTCGCGATCACCAACGTGCGCGACGCGCAGGCACCGAGCGACGAACGCGACGTGCGGATCGCCGGGCGCGCAGTCGCCTTTGCCTATCCGGTGCTGCTGGCCGGGGTGTTTGCCGCGCTGGCGACATTATTCTTCGGGGCGAACCAGGCCGTGCTGATCAATGCGGTGCTTGCCGCGGTGGTGCTTGGCGAATTGACGCGCTGCCTCTTCGAGATCGTGGGCTATCGGACGCGCGGCTGAGCATGGCGCGGATGCCCATCACCAACCAGATCCGCCTGCTGCGGTTCATGGCGGGTGAGATGACTCAGGCCGAGCTCGGGGCGCGCATCGGGATGACGCGCCAGACCGTCGCAGCGATCGAGGCGGGGAAATATTCCCCGACGCTCGAGGCTGCGTTCCGGATCGCGCAGGTGTTCGGCAAACCGCTCGACGCGGTGTTCCAGTGGGACGGGGACGCGGTCAGTCGACCGTGACGCCCTTCCAGAAGGCGAAGCGGTCCTTGATCTCGGCGGCCTTGGGCTTGGGGTCGGGGTAATACCATGCCGCGTCGACGTTGCGCTTGCCGTCGACGACGAGCGTCTTGTAGCTCGCGTCGCCCTTCCACGGGCAATGCGAATGCGTCGCGCTCGGTTCGAACAGGTCGGCGACGATGCTGTCGGCGGGGAAATAATGGTTGCCCTCGATGATCACCGTCTCGTCCGACTGGGCGATCACGGCTCCGTTCCAGCGTGCGGTCGGCATGTGCTTGGTCCTTCAGGTCAGGGCTTGAGGGCCTCAACATAGGTATCGGGCTTGAAGCCTGCCAGCAGCACGTCGTCCTTGACGAGGATCGGGCGTTTGATGGCGGAGGGGTTGGCGAGCAGGAGCGCGAGCGCCTTGTCGGCGTCGAGGTCGGTCTTGTCGGCGTCGGGGAGCTTGCGGAAGGTGGTGCCGGCGCGGTTGAGGACGGTTTCCCAGCCGAGCTTTTCGATCCATGCGCGCAGGAGCGCGGGGTCTACGCCGGCGGTCTTGTAGTTGTGGAAGGTGTAGGGGACGCCGTTGGTGTCTAGCCAGGTGCGGGCTTTCTTGACGGTGTCGCAGGCTGGGATGCCGTAGAGGGTTGCGGGCATTGGGGAATCCTGATTGCTTTGCAGGCTGCGGGACAGCAGGATGCGAAGGTAGACGCGTTTATCTGTGCCACGCCAGTGGCATGGTGCGAAACGGGAACCTTGCACGGTGCGGAGGAACGATGCGGCCTGAATCTGAAAAGCGTGAAACGCCGGCAAACTACTGGCGGCTAGCAGTTATTGTAGCGCTGGCGATCGGCTGCATCGCTGGCCTTCCCGATTTCGTGCACGGCGTCGCCGACGGCTATAGCGGCCGGTAGTCGATCCACCCCGGCACCAGGCCGATTGACGACGTTCCTCGCGCCGATCGCTACCGCCGCATCGGTAGGAGAACATCATGTCTTTACTAGCGACTTTGGTTCTGACCGCAGGAACCGCAACGGCGCAGGTTCCGTCCCCGCCCGCCAGCCCCCAACCGACGACCAACCCGACAATGACCGCAATCTACGACGCCGATCAGGCCGCACGGGATACCCCCCGGACAATCGACTGGAAGATCGTTCTCCCTGCGGATCGCGCGCGACGGGAACAGACTCAGGCGCTGCTCGACGCGGGAAGGCTCGCCAGCGCCGACGACTTCTATCACGCCGCTTACGTCTTTCAGCACGGGGAAACGCCCGACGATTTCCTGAAGGCGCATACGCTCGCGGTCGTCGCGGTGGCGCGGGGCAAGGCGGACGCGGTGTGGATTTCCGCCGCGACGCTCGACCGGTATCTGCAGCGCATCGGCCAGCCGCAAGTTTATGGGACGCAGTTCAACCATCCGCCCGGCAGCAAATGGACGCAGGAACCGTATCGACGAAACCTGCTCAGTGATGCCCTGCGGGAAGCGAGCGGCGTTCCACCGCTTGCCCAGCAGGAGAAGCAGCGCGAAGACTGGGAACGCCAGCTACCCTGAAACGCGCCGTATCACAGGAAGGGACACGGCGCGCTCCGGGAGTATCGATCAAGCCGCCTCGAACATCTCCGGTGCCAGCGCCATCAGCGCTTCGGACCCGCCCTCGATCTTGCGGCGCAGTGCGCCAGCCTCGGGCATCACGCGCTCGGCGAAATAGCGTGCGGTGATCAGCTTGGCGTCGAGGAACTTCAGGTCCCCCTCGCCCGCTGCCTTGAGCCTGGTCGCGGCGACTGCCATCCGCAGCCACATCAGCCCGACCGCGACGATCCCCATCAGATGCATGTAGCTGTGCGCGCCCGCGCCGACGTTGTCGGGGTTCTGCATGCCGTTCTGCATGAACCAGACGGTCGCCTGCTGGAGCTCGCCATTCGCCTTCTCCAGTGCGCCGGCGAACACGGCGGTCGCGGGATCGGCCTTCCCGGCAGCGACTTCCTCGGCCACCACCTTGAACAGCGCCTGCACCGCGCGTCCGCCGTTCTGCGCGAGCTTGCGGCCGACCAGATCCATCGCCTGCACGCCGTTGGTGCCTTCGTAGATCATCGCGATCCGCGCATCGCGGACGTACTGCTCCATGCCCCATTCGGCGATGTAGCCGTGGCCGCCGTACACCTGCTGCGCGTTGGTCGCGATGTCATAGCCCTTGTCGGTGCCATAGCCCTTGATGACCGGCGTCAGCAGCCCGAGCAGATCGCCCGCGAGCTGCTTCTCTTCGTCGCTGACCGCGGCATGTTCGAGATCGGCCTGAAGCGCGCCCCACAGGCAGAGTGCGCGAAGGCCCTCGGTCAGCGCCTTCGACTCCATCAGCATCCGGCGGACGTCGGGGTGGACGAACAGCGTGTCCGCCTTCTCGCCCGGCTCCTTCGCGCCGGTGAGCGAACGGCCCTGGCGGCGGTCCTGCGCATATTGGACTGCATTCTGATAGGCGACTTCGGCGACGCCGAGGCCCTGCAAGCCCACGCCCAGACGCGCGGCGTTCATCATGATGAACATAGCGGCGAGGCCCTTCATTTCCTCGCCGACGAGCCAGCCGATCGCGCCGTCATAGTTCATCACGCAGGTTGAATTGGCGTGGATCCCCATCTTGTGCTCGATCGAGCCGCAGGTGACCGCGTTGCGCTCCCCGATCGCGCCGTCGTCGCCGACCATGAACTTGGGCACCACGAACAGCGAAATGCCCTTCGAACTTTCGGGCGCGCCCGGCGTCTTCGCCAGCACGAGGTGGATGATGTTGCTGGTCAGGTCATGCTCGCCCGACGAGATGAAGATCTTGGTGCCGGTGATCGCATAGGAGCCGTCCGCCTGCGGCTCGGCGCGGGTGCGGATCAGGCCGAGGTCGGTGCCGCATTGCGGTTCGGTCAGGTTCATCGTCCCGCCCCATTCGCCGCTGACCATCTTGGGGACGTACTTTGCCTTCTGCTCGTCCGAGCCCTTGACCAGCAGCGCTGCAATCGCGCCGTGCGACAGACCGGGATACATGGCGAACGCCATGTTGGCGGAGATCATATATTCCTGGAACGCGGTCGAGACGACGTGCGGCATCCCCTGCCCGCCGAATTCCTCGGGTGCGCTGAGCGTGCCCCAGCCCGATTCGACGAACGCCTGATAGGCTTCCTTGAAGCCCTTGGGGGTCGTGACCGAACCGTCGTCATGCCGGACGCAGCCTTCCTGGTCGCCCGAATAGTTGAGTGGGAACAGCACTTCGGCGACGAACTTGCCGCCCTCTTCGAGCACCGCGTCGACCACATCGGGGGTCGCGTTCTGGAAGCCGGGGAGATTGGCGTGGCTCTGCAGGCCGATCACGTGATCGAGGATGAAGCGCGTGTCGCGGACGGGGGGCGTATACTGGGGCATGGGTTCAGTCCTTCATCTGGCCGGATGAGCCATGGGTTTCGAGCAGGGTGACGAAGTCGTCGAGTTCGTGGATCGCCGCGTCGATGTCGCGTTTCTGCGCGGTCAGCAGCGCGATCCGGTCGCGACAGCGCTCGATCGTCGTCTGGCGCTGAATCTTTCGACCATCGCCGATGTCGTACAGGTCGATCATCTCGCGGATCTCGCCGAGCGAGAAGCCAACGCGCTTGCCGCGCAGGATCCACGCGAGCCGTGCCCGGTCGCGCTGCGAATAGATGCGAGTCGTCCCGCGCCGCTCGGGCGCGATCAGGCCTTCATCCTCGTAGAAGCGCAACGCACGCGCGGTCACGTCGAATTCCGCCGACAGGTCGGAGATGGAGAAATGATCGCGTGTCGGATGGCGATCGATGAGGGCGTAGGCGGCACCGGTGCTCATGCAGGGTAAGGTAGTTGCCCTTTACGTGAACGTCAATACACGATGCGGGTGTTGGGTGACCTTCAGGGTCCGCACAGCAGCTTGCCGCGCGGGCCACGCAGCGTGGCGGCCTCGGACACGGAGTCGCTCAGTCGATCGAGCGCTAGCCCTGCAATCGAGGCGCGATCCTGGCACAAGGCCTGACATCCGCTCGGCAAGCGTCCGGGGAAGACGATCCGGTCGCCCTCGAAGCGTGCATCGAAACGGCACCCGTTGGACGATCGTGGCGCATCGAAGCTGACATGGAGCGTCTCGCCGTCGCGCGTGACGACTCCGCTGCCGCTGCACCGCTCGCTGTCGTCGTAATCGATCGTGACGCCGATGCGGTAGGCGGTCGCGCTGGGCACGATGCAGACCCGGTCGGCCTCACGGGCATAAAGCCCCGTGATGTCGGTGCTGGCGGGATCGGGAATGATCCCCGCCTGGATCGCCGCGGCCTCGAGCCCGGTCGGCGTCGCCTTCTGCTGCGGCGCTTGGGATCCCTGACACCCCGCAAGCGCTGCCAGCGCCGCGAACAGCGCGGGTTTCAAACGACCCGCACGAGCTGATCGCCCTCGATCCGGCGATAGAAGCAACTGCGTTCGCCGGTGTGGCACGCGGGGCCGGCGGGATCGACGATCAGCCATATCGCGTCCTGATCGCAGTCGATCCGGATGTCGTGGACGCGCAACACATGGCCCGAGCTCTCACCCTTGCGCCACAGCTTGCCGCGGCTGCGCGACCAGAAATGCGCGTCGCCGGTTTCCACCGTCAGCCGCAGCGCCTCGGCGTTCATATGCGCGAGCATCAGCATTTCGCCGGTCGTGCGGTCGGTCGCCACCGCGGTGATAAGGCCGGCGGCGTCATATTTGGGGTCGAGCACAAGCCCGGTTTCGCGAAGGTCTGCCATGCCGACGACCTACAGTGGTCGCTCCCGTCCGTCACCCCTTGCGGATCGCCTCGACCAGTTCGTCCTTGGTCATCGTCGAGCGGCCCTCGATCCCGATCTTGCGCGCTTCCTCGAGCAGATCGTCCTTGGTGCGATCCTCCAAATTGCCCCCGCCGCGATGATCGATTGTCCCGGCAGCTTTGGCGTTGGCGATTCGCGCGGCTTTCTCGGGCGATGCGCCGTCGTCACGCAATTCCTCGTAGAGTTTGTCGTCCTTGATGCTCGGGCCGTGATCCTTCGCCATGCTCCTTCTCCCCTAGCGAGCAATATTGCGTCCTGTGCAGCCCGGGAAACGACCAATGCGACCAATCGCTCCTGACGATGTGACAAAAGCGCGACAAACGCGAAGTCCGCCCCTATATGCCGCCTCGAAGCTCTACCCTCCCCCGAAGGGCGCCAATGCTCACAACCAATCCGTTCGAAGCCCCCGAAAACGGGGACAAACTGCATGAAGAATGCGGTGTCTTTGGTATCTCCGGCGCGGCCGACGCTGCCCGGCTGGTCGCGCTGGGGCTCCACGCGCTCCAGCATCGCGGCCAGGAAGCGGCTGGTATCACCAGCTTCGACGGAGCCGAATTCCACACCCACCGCGCGATGGGTCACGTCGCGGGCAATTTCGACCGCGAGGAGATCATGGTCCCGCTGCGCGGTACGGTCGCCTGCGGCCATGTGCGCTATTCCACCACGGGCGAGACCGCGCTGCGCAACGTCCAGCCGCTCTATGCGGACCTCGCCTCGGGCGGGTTCGCGATTGCGCATAACGGCAATATTTCCAACGCGATGCGGCTGCGCCGCGATCTCGTTCGGCGCGGCTCGATCTTCCAGTCGACCAGCGATACCGAGACGATCATCCATCTCGTCGCGACCTCCAACTACCGGACCGTCGTCGACAAGTTCATCGATGCGTTGAAGCGCGTCGAAGGCGCGTATTCGCTGATCGTGATGACGCCCGAGGGCATGATCGCCTGCCGCGATCCGCTCGGCATTCGTCCGCTCGTGATGGGCCGGATCGAACAGTCGGACGGCAGCCAGGCGGTGATATTTGCGTCCGAGACGGTCGCGCTCGACGTCGTCGGTGCGACCTTCGTCCGCTCGATCGACCCGGGCGAGCTCGTCATGGTCAAGGGCAGCGAGATCACCTCGCATCGCCCGTTCGCGCCCGTGTCGGCGCGTCCGTGCATCTTCGAATTCGTCTATTTCTCGCGCCCCGATTCGATCTCGGAGGACCGCAGCGTCTATACCGTGCGCAAGGCGATCGGCGCGCAGCTCGCGATCGAAAGTCCGGTCGATGCCGACCTCGTCATTCCTGTTCCCGATTCGGGCACCCCGGCGGCGCTGGGTTATGCGCAAGAGTCGGGCATTCCGTTCGAACTTGGGATCATCCGTTCGCATTATGTCGGGCGCACCTTCATCCAGCCGGGCGACAAGGTTCGTCACCTTGGTGTGAAGTTGAAGCACAACGCCAATCGCGCGCTGATCGCGGGCAAGAAGATCGTGCTGATCGACGATTCGATCGTGCGCGGGACGACCAGCCTCAAGATCGTCGAGATGATGCGCGAAGCGGGCGCGGCAGAGGTCCATATGCGGATCGCGAGTCCGCCGACGCGGCATTCGTGCTTCTACGGCGTAGATACACCGGAGCGTGCAAAGCTGCTCGCCGCGACCAAGAACCTTGAGCAAATGGCCGAATATATTAAGGCGGACAGCCTCGCGTTCGTCTCGATCGACGGCCTGTACAAGGCGCTCGGCGAGCCACAGCGCAACGCGATCCGGCCGAGCCACTGCGATGCCTGCTTCACCGGGGATTATCCGACGACGCTGACCGATCAGGACGATGTCTCGTCGGTCGACCAGTTCGCGCTATTGGCCGAACGCGTCAGCTGAGGACTCCTGCGATGACTGATATCAATGCTGCCGCTGCTGCGGTCGACCGTCCGCTGGCTGGCCAGGTCGCGCTCGTCACCGGTGCTAGCAAGGGGATCGGCGCCGCTACCGCAATCGCGCTGGCGGCCGCGGGTGCGCATGTCGTACTGACCGCGCGTACCGCGGCATCGCTCGAAGCGGTCGAGAATGCGATCTTCGACGCGGGCGGCTCGGCGACGATTGCGCCGCTCGACCTGACCCAGGCCGACGCCATCGCACGGCTCGGCACGGCGATCGGTGAACGCTGGCCGGCGCTCGATATCCTGGTGCTCAACGCGGCGATGCTGGGGACGCTTGCCCCGGTACCGGCGATCGACCCCAAGGAAATGGCGGCGGTGCTGACGCTCAACATCAGCGCGCAAGCCGCGCTGATCGCGGCGTTCGACCCGATGCTGCGCAAGTCGAAGCGTGCCCGCGTCATAGGCATGACCTCGAGCGTGGGGCGCAAGCCGCGGGCGTATTGGGGGCTGTACGGAGCCTCGAAGGCAGCGTTCGAGACGATCGTCTCGGCGTATGGCGACGAGATGGAGCATATCAGCCAGATCCGCACCGCGATCCTTGACCCCGGGGCGACGCGGACCGACATGCGCCGTCGCGCCTATCCTGGGGAAGACCCCAAGTCGGTCAAGGAACCGCGCGTCGTCGCGGACCGGATCGTCGCGCTGCTGACCGAGGATTTCGCGACAGGGCATTTCGAACGGGTCGCTTGAGGTCGGTTGGTCGTTGAGCAACTCCGTGGCCCAACCGCCTAATTGACGCGAAGGCTAGATCTTTTTCTAAAGGCAGTCGGACGTTCGCTCGTCGTCCGTGCTCGAAAGCTGCCGTCATGCTGAACTCGTTTCAGCATCCACCGTGCAACAGGCATAGTCCGGACTCGTGGAGGGCTGGATCCTGAAACAAGTTCAGGATGACGGAGGATAGTGGTGCGAGCCGGGACCTCTTCGTTCAGACCTTTCTTGGTTAGTTCCCCGCCTTCACCAGCGTCACCTGCGCCACATCGATCCCCTGCCCGCGAAATCCGCCTTCGCAGTACATCAGATAATAGCGCCACAAGTCGATGAACTTGCGGTCGAACTTCGTAGGCAACCGACCCGCCGAAACCGCCGCGTCGAACGCAACACGCCAGCGCCGCAGCGTCTCGGCATAATGCAATCCGAAGCTGTGATTGTCGCGCCACTCCAAGCCGTTCGCTGCCGCCAGCGCGCGGAAGCGGCTTTCCGACAGCAGCATCCCGCCCGGAAAGACGAACCGCTGGATGAAGTCGACGTTCGCGGCATAGGCCTCGAAGATCGCGTCATCGATCGTGATATACTGGATCGCCGCCCGCCCGCCGGGCTTGAGCGCGCGGGCCACCGCCGCGAGATACGTGCCCCAATAATCCTGCCCGACCGCCTCGACCATCTCGATGCTCGCGATGCCGTCATACTGGCCGGTAACATCGCGGTAATCGGTCCGCGCGACGGTGACGCCCGACAGGCCGGCATCCGCGATCCGGTCATTGACCGCGCGTTCCTGTTCGCTCGACAGCGTGATCGCATCGACGCGCAACCCGCGCCGCGCCGCCGCCTCGGCAAAGCCACCCCAGCCGCAGCCGATCTCGAGCACGGTCTGCCCGGGTGACAGCTCCAGCCGGTCGAGGATGGCCGCGTTCTTGCGCCCCTGTGCCGCAGTCAGATTCTCGGTCGTCATCGCCGCTTCGTCGAACAAAGCGGCCGAATACATCATGCTCGGATCGAGCCACAGGCTGTAAAAATCGTTGCCCAGATCGTAATGGAAATGGATGTTGCGCCGCGACCCGGCGCGAGAATTTCGGCGCAGGCCGTTGCGCCATCCGCGCAGCATCCGGATCATCCCGCCGGACCGCGCCGTCCCGCCCAGACTGACGCGGTTGCGCATGAACAGCTCGAACAGCACGGTCGGATCTGGACTGGTCCATTCGCCCTTGGCCCAGCCGACATACCAGCCCGCCGAGCCCCCCGTCACCAGCCGCAACAGCGCGCGCCAGCTGATCAGGTCGACCACCGCCGCCGGCCCGGGCGCACGTCCACCGAGCAACCGCTTGCGTCCCCCCGGCAATGTCGCCGCGAGCGACCCCTCGACCAGTCCGGAATCGATCCGGTCGAGCACGGCGTTGAACGGTTTTGCAAATACCCCAAACATCGCGCTCCCCTCGCATTCCGGGGCGTGGTTGCCAAGCCGCTCAGCGCACCTGTTTTACCGCCTGCAATGCGCGCTCGCGCGCCTCGCGGTGGCCGATGATCTTGGCGGGATAATCTTTCGGGAGGCACCCGGCTTCCTCAGGGTCGTGGATCGCGTCGCCCTCCACGTCGGCAAGTTCGGGCACCCACTGGCGGATATAGTCTGCCGCGTCGAATTTCGGCGACTGCGTAAGCGGCGCCATGATCCGGACGAACATGTTCGAATCGATCCCCGTGCCCGCGGTCCACTGCCAGTTGACCGAGTTGGACCCATAGTCGCCATCGACCAGGCAATCCCAGAACCACCGCTCGCCCTCGCGCCAGTCGATCAGGAGATGCTTGATCAGGAAGCTCGCGGTGATCATGCGGACGCGGTTGTGCATCCAGCCGGTCTTCCAAAGCTGGCGCATCCCAGCGTCGACGATCGGATAGCCGGTGCGGCCCTGCTGCCATGCCCTGAGGTCGGCGTCAGCGTCCGCACCGCTGCGCCACGGCATCGCGTCATACTTCTCGCGGGCGTTCTTCGAGCCGTATTCCGGATATTGCAGGATGACGGTCTGCGCATAGTCGCGCCAGCCGATCTCGCTCAGGAAGACATCGACCGATCCCCCGACATCGGCAACCGCGTGCCACACCTGCGCCGCCGACAGCTCCCCGAAGTGGAGATGCGGCGACAGGCGCGAGCTGCCCTCCTGCGAGGGGAAGTTGCGCGTGTCGTCATAGTCATCCGCCTGCTTCTTGAAGGCGTTCAGGCGATCGTGCGCGGCGTCCTCGCCGGGCGTCCAGTCGTCCGAGAAGCCGGTCGACCAGTCGGGCTTGGTCGGCAGCAGCGTCCAGTCGGCGAGTTTGTCGCACTTGGGCCATTTGGACGGCGACGGGATCTTGCCGGGTTTGTGGATCGGCGCAGGCGGCGGCATGTGCTGCTTGAGCGCGCGCCAGAACGGGGTGTAGATCTTGTACTGCCCGCCGCTGCCGGTCGTGATCGATCCCGGCGGCGCGAGGTAATTGCCGTCGTGGCAAACTAGGTCGAGCGTCTCGGCGATCGCTTCCTCGGCCTTGCGCCACCACGGTTCGAAATGGCGAATGCAATGGACCTGCGCCGCACCGGTTTCCTCGGCGAGCTGCGCCAGCACCTCGACGCATTTCCCGCGCCGCAGGATCAGCCGCGATCCCTTCTCGCGCAGGTCGGCATCGAGGCTCTCGAGGCTATGGTGCAGCCACCAGCGCGAGGCACCGCCCATATGGTATTTGTCGGGGGTGTCGTCGTCGAGGATGTAGACGGGGATCACCGCGCCTTCGTTGATCGCGGCGAGGAGGGCGGGTTGATCGGCAAGGCGAAGGTCTCGGCGGAGCCAGAGGAGCGAAACGGTGTCGCTCACTTTGGGGCGCCTTGAGAAGAAGGGTAACTCGCACAAAGCCACAAAGGCACGAAGCTAAGGATCATGGATACGGACTTACATAATCGTTGATGAGCCGCCTCACGCCATCCTTGAATGTCGGTGCTCCGAAATTCATCAGCAGGCCCAGTGGCAGGTTCATCAACCTGAGGTAGGTTAGAACCTGCTTAGCGTGGACGGCGGCATATCGTTCCGTCGATTTCAGTTCGATCAGCAACATTCCCTCGACGAGAATGTCTGCCCGGAACCCCTCTTCGAATTGCAACCCATTGAACCGGATGGGAATTGGCCGCTGCCGTTCCACCGACAACCCTCGATCTGCCAAGCTCGATGCCAGGCAGACTTCATAAACGGACTCAAGAAGTCCGGGACCGAGCGCTTGATGCAGCTTGAAGCCACAATCGACCGAGATCCGGGCAATGTCTTCCAGCGCGCCGCGCATCCATTACCCTTCTTCGTGCCTTTGTGGCTTCGTGCGAGATCCTCTTACTCGACACGCGGTTCTTTCTCCACCTGCCACGTCTGCCCCTGCGAGAGCAGCTTCTGCAGGTCGGGCGTCTTGCCCTTCGCCGCTTCCGCATTCTGCGTCACGACAGCACTTTCGAAGGTCGGACGCGGATCGTCGAACAACACGCCGAGCGCCATCGGGAACATCCCGAAGGGCATCTCGACCAGCATGTGCGCCAACCCACGGTTGGTCTGGTCGTGCACGATCACGCCAGCCGCCGCCCAGTCACCGTCGACCACGTCGACGACCTTGAGCACCAGCCGCTCCATGTCCATTGCCAGCCCCTTGGTGCCGGCCTCGAACAGCAACGGCTTGCCATGCTCGACCCAGAGCTGGTTCGCGCCCGCGTTCTTCTTCTCGGTGAAGGGCGCGAAGACGTCGTCGTTATAGACGATGCAGTTCTGGAAGATCTCGACGAACCCGGTGCCCTTGTGCGCATGCGCGGCCTTCAGGACGCCGACGAGGTTCTTGTGGATGTCGATCGCGCGCGCGATGAAGCGGCCGCCTGCGCCGAGCGCGAAGGCGCACGGGTTGGCGGGGGTGTCGACCGAGCCGAACGGAGTCGACGGGGTGCGCGTGCCGACGCGCGACGTCGGGGAGTATTGTCCCTTGGTCAGGCCGTAGATCTCGTTGTTGAACAGCAGCACCTGGCAATCGAGATTGCGGCGGATCAGGTGCATCGTGTGGTTGCCGCCGATCGACAGCGCGTCGCCATCACCGGTGATGATCCACACGTCGAGATCGGGGTTGGCGAGCTTGACGCCCGTCGCCACCGCTGGTGCACGACCGTGGATCGTGTGGAAGCCGTAGGTCTCCATGTAATATGGGAAGCGCGACGAGCAGCCGATGCCGCTGACGAACACGGTGTTTTCCGGACGCGCGCCGATTTCGGGCATCGTGCGCTGGACCGCCTTGAGGACGGCATAGTCGCCGCAGCCCGGGCACCAGCGGACTTCCTGATCGGTTTCCCAGTCCTTCGGCGTGGTCTTGGCGATGGGGGTCATGTCGTTCATGCGAAAGGTCCCTTGTCGGACAGGGCGTCAACCGGATCGAGCGACGGCGGCGCGTCGGCATGGCCGTGCAGCGTCCCGTCGTCGTGGCCGGATTCGTCGGTGGTCAGTTGCTGGTTGTCGGCGGGCAGCAGTTCGCCCTCGGGGGGCAGATGCCCGTCGATCGCGTCCTCGATCTCGGAGATGAGGAACGGTTGGCCCGACACCTTGTTGAGCGGCTTGGCATCGACCAGGAACTGGTCGCGGAGCACCGTCTTGAGCTGCCCGGTGTTCATTTCCGGAACGACGATCGTGTCGTAACCCTTTAGCAAGTCACCGAGATTTGCGGGCATCGGCCAGATGTGACGGATGTGGATGTGTGCCACGTCGCGGCCCTTGGCGCGCGCACGGCGGACCGCCTGGTGGATCGGCCCGAAGGTCGAGCCCCAGCCGACGATCGCCAGCTTGCCCGAGGTCTCGCCGAGCTCGACGGTCTGGTCGGGCACCGCGATGTTCGCGACCTTGTCGCGGCGGATCTCGGTCATCTTCTGGTGGTTTTCGGCACCATAATCGATGTTGCCAGTACCAATTGCCTTCTCGATCCCGCCGATGCGGTGGAGAAGGCCGGGCGTGCCGGGCTTGACCCACGGGCGCTTGAGGTTCTCGTCGCGCGCATAGGGCAGGAAGCCACCCTCGGGCACTTCTTCAAGATACTCGACCGGGAACGGCGCATAGGTCGACATGTCGGGGACGAGCCACGGCTCGGCGGCATTGGCGATGTAACCGTCGGTCAGCAGCATTACCGGGGTCATGTACTGGACCGCGATCCGCACCGCCTCGATCGCGACGTCGAAGCAATCCGACGGCGAGCGTGCGGCGAGGACCGGCATGGGCGCATCGCCGTTACGGCCATAGACCGCCTGATACAGATCCGACTGCTCGGTCTTGGTCGGCAGGCCGGTCGAAGGGCCGCCACGCTGCGAATTGACGATGACGAGCGGCAGCTCGGTCATGATCGCAAGCCCCATCGCCTCGCCCTTGAGCGCAATGCCCGGGCCCGACGAGGAGGTGACGCCAAGCTGCCCCGCATAAGAGGCGCCGATCGCCGAGGCGATCGCGGCGATCTCATCCTCCGCCTGGAAGGTGGTTACGCCATATTCCTTGAGGCGCGACAGGAAGTGGAGGATCGCCGACGCGGGCGTGATCGGATAGCCGCCGAAGAACATCGGAACATCGGCAAGCTGGACGCCCGCGACCAGCCCGAGCGAGATCGACTCGGCACCGGTGACGGTGCGGTACAGACCGGGTGCAGTCGGTGCGACACCGATGTGATGCTGCTTCATCGGGCCCGCCAGTTCGGCGGTCTCGCCGTAAGCATGGCCAGCGTTCAAGGCGGCGATGTTGGCTTCCGCCAGCACTGGGGCCTTGGCGAACTTGGTCTTGAGCCAGTCGACGATCGGCGCGCGATCGCGATCGAACATCCAGAGCGCGAGCCCCAGCGTCCACATGTTCTTGCAGCGAAGCGCCTCCTTGTTGCCGAGGCCGAATGGCTTCACCGCATCGAGCGTCAGCTGCGAGATGTTGAAGCTCAGCAGCTGCCACTTGACGAGGCTGCCGTCGGTCAGCGGGTTGGCGGCGTATTTCGCCTTGGCGAGGTTGCGCTCGCCGAACTCGCCTTCGTCCGCGATGATCAGGCCACCGGCCTTCAGCGCAGGCGCGTTCACCTTCAAAGCCGCCGGGTTCATCGCGATCAGCACGTCGGGCGCGTCGCCCGCAGTCTCGATCGCGGTCGAGCCGAAGTTGATCTGGAACGCGGACACACCGAACAGCGTGCCTTGCGGCGCGCGGATTTCGGCGGGGAAATCCGGGAAGGTCGCCAGATCATTGCCCGACAGCGCGGTCGACAGCGTGAACTGCCCCCCGGTCAACTGCATACCGTCACCCGAGTCGCCGGCGAACCGGACGACGACGGACTCTGCGGTGGGGTGGGCGGAGGCTTCTTGGGGGGTAACTTCGTGCGCGGCGGTCGCCATCAGCGTCTTGTCCTACGGGTAATCGTTGTCATGCCCTTATGCCTCGAACGGCGCAGGGCCAAGGTAGTTTCAGTAAAGGGCGGTGCAACCGCTGCTTTCCGGTCACCCGGCCGCGGCGAAGGCCGTGCCGAGCGTCAGGATCGCCCGCACATGCCGTTCGGCAAGCGCGACCGTGTCCGCGCCATAGCCGCCACCAACCGTACTCGCCAGTGGAATGCCCCGATCGATCGCAAGCCGCGCGACAAGTTTCTCGCGCGCGACCAGCCCCTCATCGGTCAGCGCGAGCCGCCCCAGCCGGTCGTTCGCGAGCGGATCGATCCCGGCTTGGTAGAGAATGATCTGCGGTCGAAGCTCGTCGAGCATCGGCACCAGCGTCGACTCGAGCGTCGCGAGATAGGCCGCGTCGCCGGTCGCATCGGGCAGCCCGACATCAAGCGTCGAGCGCGCCTTACGGACCGGGAAGTTCTTCTCGGCGTGAATCGAGTAGGTCGCGATCTGGGGATAGCCGGCGGTGAGTGCAGCGGTACCGTCGCCCTGATGGACGTCGCAATCAACCACCAGCACACGCAGGCCGTCTTCTTCCGCGAACCGCACCGCCGCGATCGCGAGATCGTTGAAGACGCAATAGCCGGCCCCCGTTGCCGCGAGCGCATGATGGCTGCCGCCCGCGGTATTGGCGGCGAACCCGCGTTCCAGCGCAATCTTTCCGGCAAGCCACGTGCCGCCGGGCACCACCGCCGCGCGCGCGGCAACCGACTCGGTCACTGCGAAGCCGATCCTTCGCTCCTTCTCGCGGGGCACGCGGGCACCGAGCACCTCTGCGACATAGTCGGCATCATGCACCGCCTCGAGCCAGTATAGCGGCATCGCGTCGGGCACATACCACGCGACCCCCGCGCCTTCCGCCTCGAGGCGGTTGCGGATCGCCGCGTTCTTGCTGAGCTGGCTGGGATTGTTTGCCAGTCCGGTAGCGACATAGGCGGGGTGATGGACGACCGGGATCATCCTGCCTAGGTAGGCATGAGACTGGCAGAGACCAATGGAGAGCGCCGCATGAACGATAGCAGCACCCCGCCCCAAACCCCTTCCCCTTATGTTCGCCCCGATGTCGCGGGCTTCCTGGCGTTCCTCAACAACCTCCCCGGCCCCCGCACGCACGAGATGGAGCCGCCAGCGGCACGTGCGACCTACAAGGCGATGAAGGACGTCGCGGACCCGCCGGTCGGCGAACTGGGGACGATGCGGGATATCGCGATTCCCGGTCCCGCCGGGGCGATCCCGGCGCGGTTGTTCGACGTGCAGGAAAGCCGCCTGCCCGGCCCGCTGGTGATGTTCTACCACGGCGGCGGGTTCGTGATTGGCGATCTCGACACCCACGCCAGCTTCTGCGCCGAGGTGTCGCGTACGCTCGATCTGCCCGTGCTCGCGGTCGATTATCGGCTGGCGCCCGAGGCACCGTGGCCCGCCGCGCCGGACGATTGCGAAGCCGCAGCCCGCTGGGCGGCGGGATCGCCCGCAGAGCTCGGACGGAGCGTGACCGCGCTGATCCCGTGCGGCGACAGCGCGGGCGGTAACCTGGCGATCGTCGTGACCGCCGCCCTGCGCGACGCGCCTGCCGCCGTGCCGGTGATCGCGCACCTGCCCTTTTACCCCGCAACCGACACGACGCAGGAATATCCGTCTTATTCGGCCTTTGCCGAGGGATATCTGCTGACGCGGGCGAGCATGGACTGGTTCAACGCCGCCTATCAGGCCGAGGCCGAGCATGTCCGCACCTCCCCGCTCAAAGGCGATCTGCGCGGCATGCCCCCCGCCGTCATCGTCACCGCCAGCCTCGATCCGATCCGCGACCAGGGTCGCGCCTATGCCGCGGCTCTGGCGGAGGCCGGGGTTGCGGTGGTGTTCCGCGAGGCCGTCGGGAACATCCACGGCTTCATCACGCTGCGAAAGGCGATCCCGTCGTCGGTCGGTGACGTCGCAGGCGCGTTGACCGCCGCAAAGGCGATCATCGCCGAGGCCGAAGCCCAGCGCGTGATGGAGCAAGCCGCATGACCGACCCAAGGACACTTCCCTATCGCCCGTGTGCCGGGCTGATGATCCTCAATGCGGAGGGCAAGGTGTTCGTCGGCCAGCGGATCGATACCGAGGTCGAGGCGTGGCAGATGCCGCAGGGTGGGATCGACGACGGCGAGGATCCGGAAACGGCAGCCCTGCGCGAGTTGCGCGAGGAGACCGGGATCACCGCGGACAAGGTCGACCTGATCGCGGTGTCGCCCGAAGAGCTGTTCTACGACCTGCCGGACGAGCTCGTCGGGCGCGTGTGGAAAGGCAAGTGGCGCGGCCAGCGACAGACGTGGTTTCTGTATCGCTTCAATGGCTTAGATAGCGACATCGACATCGCGACCGAGCATGAGGAATTCAAGGAATGGATGTGGGTGGACCCGGCGACGCTTCCCGAGATCATCGTCGCATTCAAGGCACCGCTGTATCGGCAAGTCCTTGAGGCGTTTGCCGACCATCTCGGTTGAAAGCAATCTTCCGCGCAAGGATGCATCACTTCGGGATGACCCTGGGGTGATGCGTTGCGGAAGCTCGACCACGACCACCTTCTTGCCGGGGCCGCAGATCGTTTCGTTTGCAACGGGCTGGAGCCGAGCGAGATGAAACGCTAGGCTGCTCGGATGAGGGGATTAAACGAACACGAAATCGCGGCGATCGCGGTCGCGCGCGCGCAGCCGATGCTGCAGCAGGTCGAGCAATGGTCGGCGGTCAATTCGGGTACGCGCAACCTTGGCGGGCTGGCCCAGGTTGCGGAAATGCTCCTTGCGGCATTCGGTGAGCTTCCCGGAAAAGTCACGCTCGTTGAGGGAGATACTGCCGAGAGCGTAGGCTCGGATGGAAGTGTCGCGGTGCTTGATCATGGCCGGCACCTGCATCTTCGTGTCCGGCCTGACGCGCCCGTCCAGCTGTTGCTGACGGGGCATATGGACACGGTCTATCCGGTCGATCACGCGTTCCAGTCGCTGACGATGCGGGACGACGGGAGCCTCAACGGGCCAGGCGTCGCGGACATGAAGGGCGGGCTCGCGGTGATGCTCGCAGCGCTGATCGCGGTCGAAAGCAGCCCGCTTGCGGCACGGATCGGCTATGACGTCGTCATCAATTCCGATGAGGAGACCGGCTCCTTCTCGTCCTCCGCACTGATCCGGCACTGCGCGCAGGGGAAGATCGCCGCGCTCACGTATGAACCCGCGCTTCCCGACGGCACGCTGGCTGGCGCGCGCGGGGGGACGGGCAATTTCTCGATCGTCGTCACCGGGCGTAGCGCACATGCGGGCCGGAATCCCGAGGAGGGCCGAAATGCGATCGTCGCGGCGGCGGACCTTGCTGTGCGGCTCCATGCGGCGCGGGGTGCTGGCCTCGCGGTCAACCCGGCGCGGATCGAAGGCGGTGGCCCGAACAACGTCATTCCCGACCACGCCGTGCTGCGGCTCAACTTCCGCCCCGCCGATCACGCCGCGATCGCGCGCGCGCAAGCGTTGCTCGACACCACGATCGCCGCGGTCGCGGCGCATCACGACGTCACGATCGGGCTCCACGGCAGCTTCAACCGCCCGCCAAAACCGATCGACGAAGGTGCCGCAAAGCTGTTCGATCTGGTCAAGGCCTGCGGCGCCGACCTCGGCCTCAACATCGGCTGGCGCGCCACCGGGGGCGTGTGCGACGGCAACACGATCGCGGCGTGCGGCATTCCCGTCGTGGACACGATGGGTGCGCGCGGCGGCGCGATCCATTCGCCCGACGAGTATCTGATCGTCGACTCCCTTCCCGAACGTGCGGCGCTGTCCGCGCTCACCATCTTGCGTATCGCCGAAAAGGGCCAGTTGTGACCTACCGTATCCGCGCCGCGCGCGACGCCGACCTCAAGCCCCTGTACGAAATGGCAAAGCTCACAGGCGGCGGTTTCACCAACCTTCCGCCGGATCGCACCGCGCTTGCCACCAAGCTCGAGCGGAGCGCTGCGGCGTTCGCACGGGATGACAATGCCAAGGCAGACGACCTCTTTGTGCTGGTGCTGGAGAATACCGAGACCGGCGAGGTGCGGGGCACCTGCCAGATCTTCACGCATGTTGGGCAAAGCTACCCCTTCTACAGCTACCGGCTGGGCACGCTGACCCAGCATTCCAAGGAACTCAACCGCACCTTCCGGGCGGATATGCTTGGGCTGACCACCGACCTTGAGGGCTGCAGCGAAGTCGGCGGGTTGTTCCTTCACCCAGGCGAACGTGCGGGAGGCCTTGGGCTGCTGCTCGCGCGGAGCCGCTATCTGTTCATCGCCAAGCACCGCCAGCGATTTGCCGACCGGGTGCTCGCCGAACTCCGCGGGATTATCGACGAGGCAGGCGGATCGCCGTTCTGGGACGGGCTTGCCGGACGCTTCTTCGGGATGAACTTCCAGGATGCCGACCAGTTCAATGCGGTCCAGGGGCATCAGTTCATCGCGGACCTGTTTCCCAAGCATCCGATCTACACCGCGATGCTGCCCGAGACCGCGCGCGCGGTTATCGGATTGCCGCATCCCTCCGGCCGCGCGGCGATGAGAATGCTGGAAAACGAAGGGTTTGCGTATGAGAATTACGTCGACATCTTCGATGGCGGCCCGACCATGGTTGCGCGGACGGATTCGGTCCGCACGATCCGCGACGTCCGGTCCGCCAACGTCGTCGCGCTGGATTTCGATGGCGGCGATCCGTCGCTGATCGCCAGCGGTCGGCTGTCGGAGTTTCGGTGCGTCTATGGAGATGTCCGGCCGTGTACCGGTGGCGTGGTGATATCCCCCAAATCCGCGCGCGCGCTCGAGATCGCCGAGGATACCACTGTCTGCCATGTCGCGAGAGTGTGATGACGACCGAAATCAACTTCGACGGGATCATCGGCCCGAGCCACAACTATGCGGGGCTGAGCCACGGCAATCTCGCGGCGACCCAGAATGCGGGCACGCCCTCCTTTCCGCGCCGCGCCGCGCTGGAGGGGATCGACAAGATGCGCACTGCTTTGTCGCTCGGTCTGGTGCAGGGAATCCTGTTGCCGCACGACCGCCCCGACGATCGCTGGCTCGCGTCTTTGGCCACGACCTATGCCGATGCACCGCCGATCCTGCGCGCTCAGGCGATGTCCGCGTCGGCGATGTGGGCGGCCAATGCCGCAACGGTCTCCCCCGCCGCGGATAGCGCGGACGGGCGGTGCCACTTTACCCCCGCCAATCTCGTCACCATGCCGCATCGCAGCCACGAAGCCGCGCAGACCGCGCGCCAGCTCGCGCTCGCGTTTGCGGACCCTGCGTGCTTCGTACATCATGCGCCGATCCCTGCGCCGTTCGGCGATGAGGGTGCTGCGAACCATATGCGTCTGGCGCCTGCGCATGGCGAAGCGGGTGTCGAACTGTTCGTCTATGGCATCACAGGTGGCGCCTTCCCCGCGCGCCAGTCGCGCGACGCCAGCGCGGCAATCGCGCGCGCGCACCGCCTCGACCCTGCGCGGACGGTGTTCATCGAACAATCGCCCGAGGCGATCGCGGCGGGCGCATTCCACAACGATGTCGTCGCGGTCGCCAACGAACGCGTACTGTTCGTCCACGAACAGGCGTTCGCCGATCCCGCCACCGCCTATGCCGCGATCAGGGCAGCGGCGCCGTTCGTCGAGATCGTCGAGGTTCCCGCGAACCGGGTATCGCTGGCTCAGGCGGTGAAGTCCTATCTGTTCAACGCGCAGCTCGTCACGCCAGCGGACGGACGGATGACCCTGATCGTCCCCGCCGAAGCATCCGGCGATCCGGCGGTCGCGGCGTACCTGACCGCGATGACCGAGAGCAACGGCCCGATCCGCGCGTTCAGGACGGTCGACGTGCGGCAATCGATGGCGAACGGCGGCGGGCCAGCCTGTCTGCGGCTCCGCGTCGTTGCGGATCCGGCCACGATCGATCCGCGTTTTCTCGTCGATGCGGCAAAGCTCGACCGCATCTCCGCGATCATCGCAGACTATTGGCCCGAAACGATCGTGCCGTCGCAGATCCTCGGCGAGGCACCCGATCTCGCACTGGTGAGCACGATCCGTGCGGCACGAAACGCCTTGCTGGCATCCCTGGATCTGAGCGTCCTCGCCTGACGGATCGGCGCACTATCGTCGCGTTAGCTTACGATTAACCACGGCCGTTAAGGTGAACCGACCGCAATCCGCGATTGGCTCGGTTGTTGCTGATATGGTTGCATGTGGAGCAAATTCGCCAGCCTGTTCGTCATCAAGAACAAATTTGAAGCCTTTGGGGTGATCTACGCCCTGGCGGTCGGCGCCGTCGAGCGCGGGGCGCATTATCTCGAGCAATATCCCGGTTTCGGCGGCTGGCTTCTGTTTGCGGTCTGCCCGATCGCGGTCTTCATGGCCGGCGCGCGGATATTGGATTCGGTCGAGCTCGATCACGGCTGACATCCGCCACGCCGGCATCGACCGCACGGTCGATCTCGGCGATCGCGGGGGACTTGAGCGCGAACTTGCGCGCGAAATGCTGGCCCGAGGCGAGGATCGCGGGCACGTGGTCGACCTCCACCGCCACCGGATGCGCGCCGCCGCCATTCCACTCGGCATAGCGCTTGTTGTCGAGGCAGATCCGTAAGCCGGGCGTGTTGGCGAGGATCGTCTGGTAATAGCATTCGTCCGCCTGCGCACGGCGGACCAGATGCTTGCGCAGCGCCTGCGCCCGGTCATCGTCCTTCAGCAACGTGGCCGCCGCGCGACGATTGGCGGTGAACCAATGGTCTCCATAGTAGGCTGAAAAGCCTGGCCCGAATGGCCCCGGCGCGGCGAACGGCAGCGGGAAAGTCACGCGCCCAAGCCGCCAGTGCGGCTTGTTCTTGACGACCGGCACCCATAATTGTGCCCCGACGTAGAACCGCCATTTGAGTTGGATATTGCTCGGCAGGACGAAGTGATCGAGCTTGGGATTGGGCGCACCGCCGAAGGTCGCGGCGCCGGGCGCCTGCCCGCGCACGGGCCGCGCATCGAGATAGGCGTCGAACGGCGCCGATTCGAGTTCGGCCAGCACCGCCTCGGCGGAGCGCACCGGATAGTCGGTCGCGCTCAGCAGCACGAACCAGTCGGGGTCGGCGGTCTCGACCAGCAGCCGCAGCGCCGCCAGCCCCGCCGTCACGACCGACAGTTTTCCCCAGCCCGTCGCGACCGACGGCTTCACAAAACGGACGTTGTCCGCGAACGCCGCTGTGTCGATGCGGGATTGCGAAAAGTCGTGGTGGCAGGCGATCGGCGGCTTGCCGTACAGGTCGTCGAGCCGCGCGACGAGCCGCGCCAGCAACGCCTGATCCCCATGCGACAGGATCACGAAACCGATGCGATTGGACGCACTGCGCCCTGCGCGTGGCGCGATACTTGGAATAATATCCATCAATACTCTACGCTACGCTACTGGGAACACGACGGATCATCGCTACCTGTCGGGCGCGTACGGCGCAAGCGACTCGCGGCACGGCGGTGTCCCACAACGGCAGGCCAAGGTGCCGTCAGCTTTCTTAGCCAACAGTAGAAGTTGGTCGCCTTGTCCCGAATGTGCCTTATTCAGGCCAACCATGACCGTCTCGCTTACTCACTTGCAGCGCCTTGAGGCCGAAAGCATCCACATCCTGCGCGAAGTCGTCGCCGAGACCGAACGGCCGGTGATGCTGTATTCGGTAGGCAAGGATTCGGCGGTGATGCTGCACCTCGCCAAGAAGGCGTTCTTTCCCGGCACGCCGCCCTTCCCGCTGCTCCATGTCGACACGACGTGGAAATTCCGCGCGATGTACGACCTGCGCGACCGTGCCGCCGCCGACGCCGGAATGGAGCTGATCGTCCACAAGAACCCCGACGCCGAGGCGCAGGGGATCAATCCGTTCGATCATGGCAGCCTCCACACCGATCTGTGGAAGACCGAGGGGCTCAAGCAGGCGCTCACCGCGGGCGGCTATGATGCGGCGTTCGGCGGCGCGCGGCGCGATGAGGAGAAGAGCCGCGCGAAGGAGCGGATCTTCAGTTTCCGCAACGCCCATCAACGCTGGGACCCGAAGGCGCAGCGGCCCGAACTGTGGCGGCTCTACAATGCGCGCAAGGCGCGGGGCGAGAGCATGCGCGTCTTCCCGCTGTCCAACTGGACCGAGCTCGACATCTGGCAATATATTCTGGCCGAGCAGATCGAGATCGTGCCCTTGTACCTCGCCGCGCCGCGCCCGACGGTGGAGCGCGACGGAATGCTGTTGATGGTCGATGACGACCGCTTCCGGCTCGCCCCCGGCGAAGTCCCGGTCGAACGTTCGATCCGCTTCCGCACGCTGGGTTGCTATCCCTTGACCGGCGCGGTCGAGAGCGAGGCGACCGACCTGTCACAAGTCATCCAGGAAATGCTGCTGACCACGACGAGCGAACGCCAGGGCCGCGCGATCGACCACGACCAGAGCGCGAGCATGGAAAAGAAGAAGGCGGAGGGGTATTTCTGATGAGTGGCACCACATTTTCTCCCTCTCCCCTCCGGGGAGAGGGTCGGGGAGAGGGGCTGCCAATGGCGACACCGCTCGATACTGCCCCTCTCCCCGGCCCTCTCCCCGCAAGCGGGGAGAGGGAGTATCGGCCCGACGCCCTCATCGCGGAAGACATCGACGCCTATCTCCTCCAGCACCAAAACAAGTCGCTGCTCCGCTTCATCACCTGCGGGTCGGTCGATGACGGCAAGTCGACACTGATCGGCCGCCTGCTCTACGACACCCACGCGATCTTCGCGGATCAGCTTTCCGCGCTCGAGGCGGACAGCAAGCGAGTCGGCACGCAGGGGCAGAACATCGATTTCGCGCTGCTGGTCGACGGCCTTGCGGCCGAACGCGAGCAGGGCATCACGATCGACGTCGCGTACCGCTTCTTCTCGACCGCGCGGCGCAAGTTCATCGTCGCGGACACGCCCGGCCACGAACAATATACCCGCAACATGGTGACGGGCGCTTCGACCGCGGACGCCGCGGTGATCCTCATCGATGCGCGCAAGGGCGTGCTGACCCAGACCCGCCGCCACAGCTTCCTCGTCCACCTGCTCAAGCTGCGCCACGTCGTGCTCGCAGTGAACAAGATGGACCTCGTCGGCTACGATCAGGCGGTGTTCGACCGGATCGTCGCCGACTATCGCGCCTTTGCGGACTCGATCGGCATCGCGGACTTCACCGCCATCCCGATCTCAGGTCTCGGGGGCGACAATATCGCCGCGGGATCGGACACGATGCCATGGTATGCCGGGCCGACGCTGATCGAGCATCTCGAGACCGTCGATATCGGCACCGACGCCGCGCAGCAGCGCGCGTTCCGGCTGCCAGTGCAATGGGTCAACCGCCCGAGCCTCGACTTCCGTGGCTTCTCGGGGCTGATCGCGAGCGGGGCCGTCCGCCCCGGCGATCCCGTCCGCATCTTGCCGAGCGGTCGCACCTCGCGGGTCGCGCGAATCGTGACGATGGACGGCGACCTGCCCCAAGCGGTCGCGGGCCAGTCGGTCACGCTGACGCTCGAAGACGAGATCGATTGTTCGCGCGGCGACGTTCTCGCCACCGCCGATTCACCGCCGCAAGTCGCCGACCAGTTCCAGGCAACGGTTGTGTGGCTCGGCGAAACCGCGTTGCTGCCCGGACGTAGCTACTGGCTCAAGCTCGGCACGCAGACCGTCGGCGCGACGGTGCAAGAGCCGCGCCACGCGATCGACGTCAACACGATGGCCGAACTCTCGGTCAAGACGCTCGGCCTCAACGACATCGGGGTGGCGGAAGTCTATACCGATCGCCCGCTGGTGTTCGAGCCGTTCGAGGACGGCGCGGACCTGGGTGGATTCATCCTGATCGACCGCACCACCAACGCGACCGTCGCTGCCGGGCTGCTGAGCTTCTCGCTGCGCCGCGCGCAGAACGTCCACTGGCAGGCGATCGACATCACGCGCGAAGCACATGCGCAACAGAAGGGGCAGACCCCTCGCCTGCTGTGGTTCACTGGCCTGTCGGGGTCGGGCAAGTCGACGATCGCCAATCTGGTCGAGAAGAAGCTGTTCGCGCTCGGCCGCCACAGCTTCCTGCTCGACGGCGACAATGTGCGTCACGGGCTTAACAAGGACCTGGGCTTCACCGATGCCGACCGGGTCGAGAATATCCGGCGGATCGGCGAGGTCGCGCGGTTGATGACCGACGCCGGGCTGATCGTGCTGACCGCGTTCATCTCGCCGTTCCGCGCCGAGCGCGACATGGTGCGGGCGATGCTTCCGGGCGAATTCGTCGAGATCTTCGTGGACACCCCGCTGGCGGAAGCCGAGGCACGCGACGTCAAGGGGCTCTACGCCAAGGCGCGCAGCGGCGAGATCGCCAACTTCACCGGCATCAGTAGCCCATATGAGGCGCCAGAGCGTCCCGACATCCGGATCGACACCACCCGCGAAAGCCCCGAAGCTGCGGCCGAGCGAATTGTCGAACATATCCTTGGTGTGTGGAGCCCCGATCTTTGAGCCACCTCGATCAGACAGATGCGCAGGTCGCGAGGAGCGTCGCGCTGGCGGCGGCGGCATTGTTGCGCGATCTGTGCGTGGCCGGGGCGTGCGCGGATGCGGATCTCGGTCCGCGTGGCGATGCCGAGGCGAATGTCCTGATCCTCGACCTGCTACGCCAGGCACGCCCCGACGACTTCATCCTTTCCGAAGAATCCGCAGATGACGGGCTTCGCTGCGCGGAACGGCGGGTGTGGGTCGTCGATCCGCTCGACGGCACGCGCGAATTCCGCGAGCGGCGTGACGACTGGGCAGTGCATATCGGGCTCTCGATCGACAGCGTGCCCGCGGTCGGGGCGGTCGCACTCCCCGCAGCGGAGCGGGTCTTCGCCTCCGACGATGCGCCGCCGCAATGGGACGCCGCCCCGGCGCGCCCCAGGATGGTCGTCAGCCGCACGCGCGCGCACCCGATCGTCACCGCAGTCGCCGTGGCGATTGGCGCCGAACTGATCCCGATGGGGTCGGCCGGGGCGAAGGCAATGGCGGTGGTCGACGGCCGCGCTGAAATCTACCTTCACGCGGGCGGACAGTATGAATGGGACAATTGCGCCCCCGTCGCGGTCGCACGCGCCGCCGGGCTGCATACGTCGCGGATCGACGGGAGCGATCTCGTCTATAATTGCCGCGATCCGTTGCTGCCCGACGTGCTGATCTGCCGTCCCGAATATGCCGAGCGGGTGTTGGCTGAGGTTGCCAAGGCAAGCGTGTAAGCCGCCGTCTGCGGCACAGATTAAGCGGGCAGTGCTCCTGCGAAGGCAGGAGCCCAGGGTTCAGCCGAACAACGCCTGATAGCGTAGGCTACCCCAGGCTCTTCCCCTCGCAGGAACAACGACAAACCACTGTGCCTGGACGCAAAAAGGGCCGGAACATTGCTGTTCCGGCCCCTGCCCGCTCCCGCGGAAATAGATGGTGCACCCAGAGCGATTCGAACGCCCGACCCTCAGATTCGTAGTCTGATGCTCTATCCAGCTGAGCTATGGGTGCCTGGAGACGCGCTGTTAGCCGGGCCGTTCGGGGGGCGCAAGAACTTTTCCGCATTGCCGCATTTTTTTGTGGTGATCCTCGAACGTTGCGAACGCGGAAGCATCCGCATAGAGCGATTGCAGATGACCAACCGTCCACATCCGCGCCGCATTGTCGTGGCACTCCTCCTGTTGACCGGCGGATGCGCCGCACCGCGCGCTGCCAGCTTCCCATCGCTGCTGCCCCGCCCGATAGAATCGCGCAGCGACGCCGAGCCGGTCGCGCCGGTCACGATCGTCGAGGCCGAACCTGCCACCGATGCGACGCTGGTCGATCTGGAGAAGGCGATCGATGCCGCAAGCAAGACGTTCGAAGCCGCTGCGGACGGCGCGGACCGCCTCGCCAGGGCTGCGCAGGGGGATGCGGTGGGCAGCGAACGCTGGATCACCGCGCAGACTGCGCTGGGGCAGCTCGACGGGCTGCGCGCGACCACGTCGTCCGCGATTACCGATCTGGATGAGTTGGCGCTGACCCGGGCCGCGGCCGGCAAGCCGGATTATCCCGCGATCGCGACGTTGCGCCAGAAGGCACAGGCTGCGCTGCAGAAGCAGGCGGCGCGCATTCAGGAGATTCAGGAGCGGTTGAAGCCCGCCTGACGTAGCGGTGTTCCCGCGAATGCGGGAACCCAGTGTCTAGCCGTCCAACATCTGTTGATCCCGGCCCCCTGGACTCCCGCTTTCGCGAGACCTCTGCATAAAGGTAATCAGCGGTTTGATCGCCACCCCGCGCCCCAAAAGCTGCCGTCATGCTGAACTTGTTTCAGCATCCACCGCGGAACAGGCATAGTCCGGACTCGCGGTGGACTGGATCCTGAAACAAGTTCAGGATGACGAACGGTTTTGCAGAACTCCCCCCTTCGCGGGAGAACAGAGGGTCGTTCACGGATACCGGGAGGTTACCCGCGCGCCAGCGCCGCGACGCCGGGAAGGTCCTTGCCTTCCATCCACTCGAGGAACGCGCCGCCTGCGGTGGAGACGAAGGTGAAGTCGTCCGCCACGCCCGCCTGATTGAGCGCGGCAACGGTATCCCCACCGCCAGCGACCGAAACGAGCGACCCGCTCTTCGTCAGCGCCGCCGCGGTCTTCGCGAGCGCAACCGTCGCCGTATCAAACGGCGGCGTCTCGAACGCGCCGAGCGGACCGTTCCACACCAAGGTCCGGCAGTTCTTCAGCACGTCCGCCAGCGCTTCGGTCGCGGCAGGCCCGACGTCGAGGATCATCTCGTCCGCCGCAACCTCATGCACGTTGACCGTGCGGATCGGCGGGTTGGCGCGGAATTCCTTTGCGACAACCACGTCATACGGCAGATGGATCGTACAGTTCGCCCCGTCCGCCGCCGCGAAGATCTCGTCCGCGGTGCCGGTCAGCTCATGCTCGCACAGCGACTTGCCGACGTTGACGCCGCGCGCCGCGAGGAAGGTGTTCGCCATCCCGCCGCCGATGATGAGATGATCGACGCGAGTCACGAGATGCTTGAGCACGTCGAGCTTGGTCGAAACCTTCGCCCCACCAACGACTGCCGCAACCGGATGCTCGGGGTTGCCGAGTGCCTTGTCGAGCGCGTCGAGTTCAGCCTCCATCGCGCGGCCTGCAAAGGCCGGAAGCTTGTGCGCCAAACCTTCGGTCGAGGCATGCGCGCGGTGCGCGGCGGAAAAGGCGTCGTTGACGTAGAGGTCGCCAAGCGATGCGAACCGGTCGACCGTCGCCGGATCGTTCTTCTCCTCGCCGCCGAAGAAGCGCGTGTTCTCGAGGATCGCGACATCACCCGGCGCAAGCGCAGCAACCGCCGCCGCATCGCCTTCCCAGTCGACATAGGTAACCGGTCGCCCGAGCACATTGGCATAAGGCTCGACCAGTTGCTTGAGCGACAGCTCGGCGGAAGGATTACCCTTGGGCCGCCCGAAATGCGCGAGAATCAGGACGATCGCGCCCTTGTCGGCCAGTTCGGTGACGGTCGGCAGCGTCGAGCGCAGCCGCGTGTCGTCGCTGACCGCACCGTCCTGCATCGGCACGTTGAGATCCTCGCGCACCAGCACGCGCTTGCCCCGAACGTCACCGATATCGTCCAGCGTCTTGAAGGCCCGTGTCATGTCGTCACTCCTCGAGAACTATAATCGTATCGCCGACGCGGATCGTCCCGCCGACCACGACGCGCGAGCACGCGCCGCCGCGCCAGTCGGGCGTCAGCGCCGCGCGCAGGCCCGGCGCGAGCGCATCCATTCGCTCGCACGGATCGGTCTCGCGCGTGATCATCAGCTCGACCGTATCGCCGATGCGCACGCGCGCGCCCGCCACCTGTGGCAAGTCGAGCCCGTCGACCAGCAGGTTGGCGCGCCGTTCCTGCCACGGCAGGCTATGCCCGACCTCGGCCAGCGCGGCGTCCCAGTCGCCGCGCTCAAGCAGCGTCACCTGACGCCGCCCCCTGCCGCCGGGCTTGATCGCCCCCCGAAAGTCTCCGTGGAGACCACCTTCCAGCGTCACGTCGACGTGGTCGATGGTCTCCATCGGTCCTTTGGGGCGACCGTGGCGAGCGATCCCCGCCAGCGTTCCCATCAGAGGAACTTGCCCATCGCCCCCGCGGTGTCGATCATGCGGTTCGAGAAGCCCCACTCATTGTCGTACCAGCTGACGACACGGACGAGCTTGCCGTCGAGCACGCTGGTCTCGAGGCTGTCGATCGTCGACGACGCGGGCGTGTGGACGATGTCGATCGAAACCAGCGGCTCGTCCGAATACACCAGCACGCCCTTGAGCGGGCCGCTTTCGGATGCTGCCTTGAGGATCGCGTTGACCTCTTCCTTGGTCGTGTCGCGCTTCGGCATGAAGGTCAGGTCGACCAGGCTGCCGTCCGGCACGGGAACGCGGATCGCCGACCCGTCGAGCCGGCCCTTGAGCTCGGGCAGAACCTCGCCGACCGCGCGGGCGGCACCGGTGGTGGTCGGGATCATCGACATGGCGGCGGCACGCGCGCGGCGCAGATCGGGGTGGATCTGATCGAGGATCTTCTGGTCATTAGTATAGGCGTGGACCGTCGTCATCAGGCCGCGCTCGATCCCGATCGAATCGTTGAGCACCTTGGCGACCGGCGCGAGGCAGTTGGTCGTGCACGAGGCGTTCGACACGATCGTGTGACCCGCTTCGAGCTTGTCGTGGTTGACGCCGTAGACGACCGTCAGATCGACGCCCTTGCCCGGGGCCGAGATCAGTACGCGCTTGGCGCCCGCGTCGATATGCTTCTGGCAGCTCTCGCGATCGGTGAAGAAGCCGGTGCATTCGAGCACGATGTCGATGCCCTGCTCGGCGTGCGGCAAATTGGCGGGGTCACGCTCGGCGGTGACGCGGATGCGCTTGCCGTCGACGACCAGATCGTTGCCTTCGGCCGAGACTTCACCCGGATAGCGACCGTGGACCGAATCGCGGCTGAACAGCCACGCGTTCGACTTGGCGTCGGCGAGATCGTTGATCGTGACGAGTTCGAGCCCGCAATCGGCGCGTTCGAGAATGGCGCGCGCGACGAGGCGACCGATGCGCCCGAAACCGTTGATCGCTACCTTGACCGTCATCGTGATGCGCTCCTCAAGCTTGTGCCGGGCGCGGCCACGGGCCAGCGCCGACTCTTATTGGACGTGCGCGTCTTTGCGGGGCGCAAGCGGGCGCGTCAACCGCCCGGCATGACGCAAAGACGTCACAAATGCGCCTTGTCGCGGCGCTGCGCCATGCTATCTCGCGACGATGGCAGACCCCACCGCCACCCAGGCACCCCCAGCAGTATCCCCCGAAGACGCGCAAAGGATCTTGATCGATCGCATCGAGGATGCGCTCACGCGGATCGACGTCGCGACGCGCAAGCGCGTGGACGACATGACCAGAATGGAGCAGCGTCACGACGTGTTGCGCGACAGGATGACCCAGGCGATCACGACGCTCGACACGGTCCTTGCCGCAGCGGATGCCGCCAACGCGGCTGAGGCTGAGGCCGAGGCCGAAGCCGAAGCTGGGGCTGAGGGCGACGCGAAGGACGGCGGGGACAGGACTGTCGACGAGGGGGAAGACGCCTGATGGCCGAGGTTACGCTCACGATCGGCACGCGCCGTCACACCGTCGCCTGCCCCGACGGGCAGGAGGATCACCTCCGCCGCCTCGGCGCGATGCTCGCCAGCAAATATGAGGTCGCGGAACGCGCCTCGGCCGGGCTAAGCGGGGAGCGCACAATGCTGTTCATCGCGCTGATGCTCGCCGATGCGCTCGACGAGGCCGATCGCCGCCCGGCGGTCGCCCCGGCGATCAATACCGACGAAGTCCTGCTCGGGCTGGTCGCCGAGCAACTCGAATTGCTCGCACACCGGCTTGAGCAATAGGACGCAAGCGCCTATATCGATCGGTGGCGGGCACTGCCCGGTACGAGCCTTTATTATCCCTGAGGCTATTCTTCATCCAAGGGGGTTGTCCCTGCCCGGGCCCTGGCCCGACGCACATGATCCCCACCTGACGTACCGTGCGTCAGAGGATAACCCGGCACACGGCCACGGCGGTCCCGCCACCCGCTTTTTATAATTGCGTCCGCCCGCCTCGATGAGGGCTTCGAGGCAGGTGAGCGCGAGCCGCGACCACGCCGTCGCAATGACAGCGCCCACGCCACCACAACCGTCATCCTGAACGCGTTTCAGGATCCACCGTGCCGCCAATCCTGCGGCCGGAGAGCGCGCACCACGGTGGACCTTGAAACAAGGTCAGGGTGACGGTGTGCTGAGGAGGGTGCGTGCGACGCTATCGACGCCCGCCGCCGCCTGCGCCTATCACCGGCCGGATGACGCCCCCCGCCACCCCCGCAATCGACAAACCCGCGCTCCGCGCCCGGGTCCGTGCCGCGCGCGACGCGTTCCACGCCGCCGCCGCCCCCGAACTCACCCCGCCTGCCCCCTTCCTCGCGCTCCTCAAGCCCGGTCTCACTGTCACCGCCTACATCCCCGTCGGCAGCGAGGCAGACCCTGCCCCGCTCGCCCGCGCCGCCGTGGCGGCAGGGTGCCGCATCGCGCTGCCGCACGTCACCACGCGCGCCGCGCCGATGCGCTTCCTTGCCTGGGATCCGGCGGAGGATCTCCAACCCGGCCCGTTCGGCCTCAGCCAGCCCCATGCCGAATCACTCGCCCTCGCGCCCGACATCATCCTCACCCCGCTCCTCGCGTTCGACGAGAAGCTCGACCGGCTCGGTCAGGGCGCGGGCTATTACGATCGGGCGTTCGCGCAATTCCCGGATGCGATCAGGATCGGGGTTGCGTGGAGCGTGCAACAGGTCGACACCTTGCCGACCGATGCGTGGGACATGCCGCTCCACGCGATCATCACCGAATGCGGATGGATCGCCCGACCGATGGACGCAGCACAATGACCCCGAGTTGGCGCAAACCGGTCGGGATGCTCCTGATTCTCGCTGCGGTGACGATCTGGTGCGTACTCGCCGCAAGCCTGTCCACCGTTGTGGGTGGATGGCACCCGCTGGTGCAGGCGATCTATTATCTGGTTGCTGGGATTGCCTGGATCTGGGTGTTGCCGCTCAAGCGCATGCTGGTCTGGATGGAAACCGGGCGCTGGGGCTGAACGAGCCGTAGCTCATCGCGCCATTCCTGCCGCCCAAGGGGCAAGGAATGGCGCGAGTGACGGGGCTCGAACCCGCGACCTCCGGCGTGACAGGCCGGCGCTCTAACCAACTGAGCTACACCCGCGCAGATCGGACCGGTTAGGGCCCGAGATACGGATTATGACACGTTCCACACCACCCTGCACCGAAAATTTCGGAAGGATGGCGCGAGTGACGGGGCTCGAACCCGCGACCTCCGGCGTGACAGGCCGGCGCTCTAACCAACTGAGCTACACCCGCTTGAGAAGCGTGAGGCGCGGCTCCTAAGCGACACCCCCTACCCTGTCAACAACCGTTTCTGCATCATCCGCAGAAGTCGCGAAACTTGCCGGCCCGCGCTGCGTCAACGTGCCGTGCTCGAACAGGAATCCGGCGATGTCGGGCTTGCCTGCCGCGCGGATCACGGTCTGCAGGATGATCAGCAGCGGCACCGCCAGCAGCGTCCCCGCGGTGCCCCATACCCACGACCAGAAGCTGATCGAGACGAGGATCAGGATCGGGTTGATCGTCAGCCGATGCCCGACGATCAGCGGGGTCAGCGCGTTCGCCTCGACCAGATGAAACCCGATCATGATGAATGCGGGCAGCAATGCTACCCAGATGTCCTGGAACGTCATCAACCCGCCGAGCGCGAGTAGCCCCGCCGCCGCGATCGGGCCGAAATAGGGGACGTAGTTGAGCAATGCGACGATCCCGCCCCACATCAGCGGATAGGGCATCCCCATGACGTACAATACGCCCGCAATCGCGACACCGAGCGCAAGATTGATGATCGTGATCGTGCCGAGGTAGGCGGACGTATCGTCGACGACGTTCTGAATCACGCGCGCGGTCGCCATCGCGCCGCCGAAGCTCGACCGGCTGGTGATCGTGCGCTTGCGCAGCCGCGTCCACCCGGCGAGGAAGAAGAACACCACCAGCACCCCGAAGAACACCTGGATGATGACTTGCGGGGCCGAGGTGGCGGCGAGCTCCAGGATCGAACTGGGCGGGGTCACCGCGGTCGTCTGCGGCGATTTCACCGGCCCCGACGCCGCAAGATGCTGCACCGTCCGGTTGAGATATTTCTCGAGGCTCGAATACAGGTCGATCAGCGGCGCGATGTTCATCTGGATCCGGTCGATCCGTTCGGGCAACCGCCGGAAGAATTCGGTCGCCGGAACGATGATCGCCGCCAGCGCGACGTTCGCCGCGACGAGGAACAGCAGCACGCACACCAACGCCGCCAACGCCGACGGAACGCGCCGCCGCTCGAGCCATTCGAGGATCGGGACGAGCGCAACCGCGATTACCAGCGCAGCGGTGGTCGGGAGGAAAAACTCCGCCCCCGCCTTGAGCGCGAACGGCGTCGCCATCGCGAGCCCCACGCCGGCGGTCAGCGTAAGCGCCGCCAGCAACCGGTCACGGCGGAGCGCAATCCGCGCCTCGTCGTCCGGCTCGCCACCGGATGGTGCCAGCCCGAAGGCGCCTGTGGGGATGTCGTCTCGTTCGGCCATGACCGTGACCGTAGCGCTATTCCGTCGATGCGCAATCGACGGTATCGGCAAGATCGAGGCGATTCTTTGCCGCGTGCAAATCGCCCTGCCTGCGCCGCCGCATCGGCTTGTCCGATCCGGTTAACACCTTGGAACCTATTGAGCCGGGAAGGCTTTGTTCTCCATATCACCCCATACCCATTTGAAGACCAATGCCCGCAAAACCTGACAGATCCCAATCCCGCGCAACACGGTTGCACCGTGAGGCAATGAACTGCGTGACCTTTGCTGTAAGCGAACGCGACGCGAACCATGCCGCCGAATTGATCGACGAAGCCATCAAATTGAAGCGCCGATCCGAGGAACTTGCGGACGGCGTGGGCGCGAAAGTCGGCTGAATCCTTGTCACACTCTGACGATCCGACATCTTTTCCCGACGACTTTACCGCAAATTAATGCCTCGACGGTGGCACTGGCTGGCCGCAGCGGCTATCGCCCGACTCGGAAATCCCTGACGCGGGGACAACCACACCGAGTTTAGGGAGTTCATAATGACCGCGCCGTCGATTGCCGTCCTGTTGCCATGCTATAACGAAGAAGCTGCGATCGCGCAGACCGTCGCGGGATTCCGTGCTGCTTTGCCCGACGCCCGGATCTACGTTTACGACAACAACAGCAAGGACCGTACGGTCGAGGTCGCCAAGGCTGCAGGCGCGATCGTGCGCAGCGAACGGATCCAGGGCAAGGGCGCGGTGGTGCGTCGGATGTTCGCCGACATCGACGCCGACATCTACATCATGGCGGACGGCGACGCGACGTATGACGCGGCCTCTGCGCCTGCGCTGATCGCGCGTCTGGTCGACGAACAGCTCGACATGATCGTCGGGTCGCGGATCAGCGAAGTCCAGGAATCCTATCGTCGCGGGCATCGCTTCGGCAATGCGTTGCTGACCGGGATGCTGGCGAAGCTGTTCGGCCGGTCCTTTACCGACATCCTTTCGGGCTACCGCGTCTTCTCGCGCCGCTTCACCAAGAGCTTCCCGTCGCTCTCCGCCGGATTCGAGATCGAGACCGAGATCAGCGTCCACGCGCTCGAGCTCAAGATGCCGGTCGCCGAGATCGAAACGCCCTATTATGCGCGCCCCGAGGGTTCGACCTCGAAGCTGTCGACCTATCGCGACGGCTGGCGCATCCTGCGCACGATCCTCGCGCTGTACCGGATCGAGCGGCCCGTGCTGTTCTTCGGCGCGATCGGCGCAGTGTTCCTGCTGATCGCCGCGATCCTGTCGGTGCCGTTGCTGGTCACCTATATGCAGACTGGCCTGGTCCCGCGCTTCCCGACCTTCATCCTCATTTCGGGTCTTGTCATCCTCGGGGCGCTCAACGGCTTTACCGGGCTGATCCTAGACACCGTGGTACGCGGACGCCTCGAAGTGCGGCGGCTGGCGTATCTGGCGTATCCGGCGCCGGGCAAGCGGGACTGAGGTTTCCCGAGGGCTCGCGCTGGTTGGACAGCGTGAGCCCTTGGCAAGAACATTCCTGCGAGAGCGCCGCATAGCCCGGCAGTTCCGCCGCGGCGCTTGCACCTTCGACTGAATCTCAGTCTTCGCCAGAGCTTTGCGCGAGCCGGTTGGCTGACCCGTCATTTGCTGTTTTCCCGCGAAAGCGGGAACCCAGAGCCAAGCAATACAACAGCTTACAGTTCTCGCGACTCCTGGACTCCCGCCTTCGCGGGAGAACAGCTAGATCCGCAGAGGTCATGCCTTCGCCGGGAAAGCGCCGTTGGTCCCGACCGCCTGATCCCCGATGGGACTAGCGCTCAGCGCCGTCCGGTAGCAGCAGCGACGTCTACGGTGGCCGACGCGCGGTTCGGCAAGACGGCCATGACGCACCGCCGTACCAGCTCGACGCCGAGGAAAAGCGTGATCGCGTAGATCAGATAGTGATAGCGCAGCACCGGCTGGACCATCGCATAGGGCAGCGCGGTCATCAGCACGAGCGCCGCAGGATAGAAGTACCGGCCCCGCCACAGCAGCGCACTGGCCAACGCGCCGATCAACCCAAGTCCCGCGAACACCCATGTCAGCGTGAGCTTCAGCTTCATCGCGGCATTGATTTTGCTGTAGATGTTCCACTGCCATTCCGGCGGGAAATAGAATTGCACGACGTGCCGCAACGAGAGCGCGGCAAACTCGACCGGATGCGCACGGATCCACTGCTTGGCTTCGACGCCCAGTGCGTCGGCATAGGCTCGCTCGCCGCCCATCGCCTGCATCCGGTCGAACGCTGCCTGGCTTTCCTGCGGATGGATCTCTTGCAACCTGTTCCAGAACACTTCGCGCTGATCCCCGGTGCCGACCGCGGCGGGATGATTGGCCAGCGCCAGTTCGAGCCCCATGTTGCTGCGCAACGGGATGAACCGGCCGAACGCCTCGTAATTGCGCACCGTCCACGGTGTCAGGACTGCCAGCAGGATCACCGCCGCACTCACGAAATAGGGAAGCCAGGTTCGGATCGGGCAATGCCGAAGCAGCCAGATGCCCAGCATTGCGAAACAAGCGAGGCCGGTGGCCGGATTGAGAAAGAAGAGGACGCACGCAATGAAGCACGTGATCATCCAGGTCTTCAGCCGCCGATCGGACGCCAGATCCGCATCGAGTACACGCAACAGCACCCAGGCACTCAGCAAACACGCGAGCGCACCCTCCCAAATGCGGAAGGTCGTCGTCTCGAGTTCCGGGAAGATCGCCGCTACGCAATAGATCGCCAGTGCGCCAAGACGCCACAACGGCGGCGTACCCAGCCTGCCGAGGCACAGGAACAGCAGATAGCCCGTCGCCAGCACCGTCCCGATGGAAAACGCCGCAAGGATCGATTCGGCGATGGGCGATTGCAGGCCGAAGATGCGGTAGATGTGCCCCGCGATGAACGGCAGGATCGGCGTGAAGTGCGTGGTCAGGCCACTGCCCTTGGCAAACACGTCCGCAATCGTGCCGTCCCGCGCCACCGACGCCGCGACATTGAACGCCTCGCCGCTGGCCGAGCGAAACTCGTGCCGCGATACCAGCCACCCCACGCGCTCGATCGCACCGATGACGAGCAGCCCCACGGCCAGTCCGTTTACGTTGCGATCCCGCAAGCCTGCGACCAAGGACATAGCACAAATTCCCGTGTTCTTACTTCGACTACGCCCGACGTGAATCGGACGAAGATGCCATCCCGGATACGCAGGAAGCATCTTGGGGCTCTGTTCTTATCCTCGCCGAGTGCGGTGTAGCCGTCTTCTGTTCTGCTTAGCCGGGCCGATCCACAGACCGAACCGGTCCGCACGAATGCGGCCGACACGACATCGCTGCTAGAATATTAACCATGTGCAGCGCAATACCAAATCAGATCAACTATTCTGACGATTACCGCTCATCCCTCTAGGATTGCGAAGTTTTCAAGTGCGGGATCGGTCAGCATAAGCGCGCTTACCAATTTGCTCAGTCGCGAATGATGAGTTGAGGTACATTCGCGCCTTACCGCTCCCCAAACAGGTCGTTCTGCGCCTTTTCAAGTTCTTCGGCGTAGCGGCGACGGACGTGCGATTCCGACAGGATCCCGATCACGTGCCGCGCGCCGTCGATCACCGCCAGTTCGTCCGCGCCGCTTGCATCGAAGCGTTTCATCACGCTTGCGATGTCGAGTTCCGTCGACAGGGCCACGTCGCCGTTGATCGCGATCGATCCCACCGGGGCTTCCGGGTCCAGCCCATCGGCGTAGGCCGCCGGGGTCTGCACGATCCCGGCATAGCGCTGTTCCCCGTCCACCAGCACGACCCGGCTCGTCGCCCCGAGCGGAAAGCGCTGACGGAATGCGGCAATGCTGAGGGTGCTGTCGGTCGCACGGGTCTCGCGCCGCATCATCGTGCCGACCGTCAGCGTGCGGATCCACCCGATGTCGCGTGCGCTCTTGATCGTTTCGCCGCGCAGGTGAAGCCGCCACGTCGAGAAGGAATAGCCGAACGTCTCACGCACGATCGTCGAGGACACCAAGGCGGCGGCAAGCACCGCGCCGGTCAGCGCAAAATCCTGCGTCGCCTCCAGCACGAGCATCGCCATCGTCATCGGCCCGCCGACGACCGCCACGGCAAGCGCCGCCATGCCGACCATCGCGGCGTTGTGCGGATCGACCACCGGGTATCCCGCGAGCCATTCCAGCACCCCGGCGAACAGATGCCCGATCAGCGTGCCGAGAAACAGCGAAGCGAAAAACAGGCCCCCGCGAAACCCGAAGCCAAGCGATACGATCGAGGCCGATGCCTTGGCTAAAAACACCAGCGCCACGAACCCGAGCGACGCGCCGACCGCAATATCCATGTGAAGCGCACCATGTCCCGAGGACAGGACTTGCGGCGACCAGAAGGCGATCGGCATCAACAGCAGCCCCCCCAGGATCGGCCGCATCCAGTCGGGTACCGGTGTCGCCCGTACGCCCTGCTCGACCAGCGCCACCAGCCGCATCAGCGCGATGCCGATCAAGGCGCATGCCCCGCCCAGCCCGGCGAACAACAGGTAATGGTGCGTCTCGGCCGGGATGCTCGCGAACGAATCGATGACATAGGGCTGCGCGCCGAACAGTTGCGAGACGAAGACCGCCGAAATGGCCGCCGCCGCGATCGGCGCGATGGCCGACGGGGTATAGGCCCCGATCACGATTTCGAACGCGTAGAAGGCCCCCGCAAGCGGCGCCCCGAACGCCGCGGCGATCGACGCGCCCGCGCCTGCGCCCACGAGATTGCGCAAATCGCTCCGGCGCAATTGCAGCGCCGCGCCCGCAACCGAAGCAATCACGCTGCCCATTTGCGCATAAGCGGCTTCCAGCCCGACCGAGGCGCCAAAGCCGTTCGAGATCAGCGTCTGCCCCGATACGACAAGGCTGTCGGAAACCGACATCCGCCCGCCGTGCAACGCATTGGCTTCGACCGCGTCGACCATCCGCCGCCGCTTACTGCGAACACCCCAGGAGAAGATCGACAGCACCCCGCCGCCGACCGGCACCATCGCAAGCTGCGCCCATGTCAGCGAATCGGTCGCGCTGAGCCGCTGCCCGGTCGGCAAGGCGAACATCCAGTGCTGCAACGTGCGTGCGATCGCGCCGAGGATGACGGTGCCCAGCCCCGCCGCCGCGCCGATCGCGACCGCAAGCGCGATCAGCGCGAACTCGCTGGCACGGATCCCCCGTCGGACTCGTGCGAGGGGAATAATGAGGCGTGACCGCAGCGACATATCGCCCGTTACTGCGGCGACGGTGCTTCGCCTACCCCAGCACGGATCAGGCGGCGGCCTCGAACCGATCGGCGAACAGCGCCTTCAGGTCCTTCTTGAGGATCTTGCCATTGGCGTTGCGCGGGAGCGTCTCGGGCACGAAGCGGATCGCGACGGGGGTCTTGAAGATCGCCAGCCGGGCCTTGACCCATTGCTGCAGCTCCGCCTCGGTCGCGGTCTTGCCCGCGGCGAGATGAACGACCGCGACGGGTTCCTCGCCCAGGGTACGATGCGGCACGCCGATCAGCGCGCAGTCGGTCACCGCCGGGTGCGCGTAGAGGACGTTCTCGACCTCGGACGAATAGATGTTCTCCCCGCCGCGGATGATCATGTCCTTCGCGCGGTCGACGATATAGACGAACCCCTCCTCGTCCACCCGCGCGAGGTCTCCGGTGCGGACCCAGCCGTCGACGAACGTCTCGGCGGTCGCCTCGGGCTTGTTCCAATAGCCCTTCACGATCATCGCCCCGCGCGCCCACAATTCGCCGACCTCGCCGATGGGAAGTTCCTGCTCGCCCGCTTCGTCCATGATGCGGAGATCCGCGACCGCGACCGGCGGCCCCGCACTGGTCGGGCGGTTGAGATAATCCTCCCCCGCATGACTGGTGACGGTCGCCATCGTCTCGGTCATCCCCCAGCCGTTGCCGGGCAGCGCGCCGAATTCGGTATAGATCCGCTTGACCAGCTCGGGCGCGGACGGCGCGCCGCCATAAGCGATCGCCTCGAGCGACGAGAGATCGTAGCGTGACCGGTCGGGATGTTCGAGGATCTGCCACGCGATCGTCGGCACGCCCCCGGTCATATGGACGCGCTCGGTCTCGATCAGCTCCATCGCGCGCACGGTGTCCCACTTTCGCATGAAGACGAGCGTATTGCCTGCCGCGATCGACCCCATCATCGTCGCCGAGCAAGCGGTGACGTGGAACAAAGGGATCACCATCAGCAGCGTCTTGGGCGTGGGCTCGGGCGGCATCTCGCCGCGCCGCAAGCTCGCGCGCGCGGAGGAATAGGCCGCCGACAGGATGTTGGTCGTCAGATTGCGATGCGACCCCAAAGCCCCCTTGGGCGCGCCGGTCGTGCCGCTGGTGTAGAAGATCGTGGCGGGATCATCGGGCGCGACCGCCACCTCCGGCCACACCGGCTCGGGGAGCGCGGCATAATCATGCGGCGTGCCGATCAGATCCTCCAGCCGCTCGGCATTCCCGCCAAGCGGCGTCGATGCGCGCGCGACGATGATCGTCTCCAGCGCCGGGAAATCGACGCCATGCTCGATTAGCCGCCGATACCGCTCGTCATCGACGAACAGCATCCGGCATCCCGAATCGGCGATCCCGTACGCCAGTTCCCCCGCGGTCCACCACGCGTTGAGCGGCACCACGATCGCGCCCACGCTCGCTGCCGCAAAGAAGATCACCGGCCATTCGGGCAGATTGCGCATCGCCAGCCCGATCCGGTCCCCCTTCGTCACGCCGCGCGCAAGCAAAGCCTGCGCCAGCGCCGCAACCGCGCGCGCATTGGCGTCATACGTGACGCGCTCGTCCTCATACACCGTGAACACCCGCTCCCCATGCGCCCGCGACGCCGCCGCCAGCCAGCCGAGCGAGGGCGGCGCATGCTTCCAGACGCGAGTCGGGACACCCTCGACGGCGACCGTCTCCATCTCGAACTTCGTCCCCGCGGCGGTCAGCGCGGCAGCGACATCGGCGAGCGTCATCCGGGGCCAGGCCGGGTCCAGCGCGACAAGCGGTTGCATATCCAAGACGACTCTCTCCTGACGGCGCGCGGACCCGAAGTTGAAGGTCGGGTTTGCCGCGTGATCCTGTTTCGCACAGGTTAGTGTTGATTTGCGCGCCACTCAAGGCAATAGGGTGGCAAGCGTTTCGAATGGGGGGTATGGAAGCCGAGATGAACATCGCGTCACCCGTATCCGGCCGATTCGACACCCGCCGCCTGGCGGCGATCGATGCTTTCCTGCAGGATCGCTATCTCGACACGGGCAAGCTTCCGCATGCGCAGATCCTTATCGCGCAAGCCGGCGAGATCGCACATTTTTCCTCGCTCGGCCCGGCCCGCGAGGGAGAAGCAGCACAGATCGACGAACGCTCGCTGTTCCGCATCGCGAGCATGACCAAGCCGGTCACTTCGGTCGCGTTCATGATGCTCGTGGAGGAGGGCCGGGTCGCGCTCGACACGCCAGTCCACCACGTCCTCCCCGAGTTCAAGGGGGTCGGCGTCTATGCCGGTGGCGGTGGCGGCGCGCCGTTCCAGATTCGCCCGACCGCCGAGCCAATGCGCATGATCGACCTGCTGCGCCACACCGCGGGCCTCACCTACGGCTTCCAGAACCGCACCAACATCGACGCCGCGCACCGCGAGCTCCGGCTCGAAAGCTGGCACGGCAATCACGACCTCGACGGCTTCATCGCCGCGCTCGCCAAGCTGCCGCTCGAATTCTCGCCGGGCGACGCGTGGAATTACTCGGTCGCGACCGACGTCCTCGGCGCGGTCGTCCAGCGCGTGTCGGGCGTGCCGCTCGAGACCTTCGTCCGCGACCGCATCTTCGCGCCGCTCGGGATGGACAACACTTTCTTCCACGTCCCCGAGGACAAGATCGACCGGCTGACCGACTGCTACACCTTAGTCCCCGGCAAGGGCCGCATCCTTTACGACCGGGGGGCTGCCAGCGCGTGGAGCCGTGCGCCGAAACTCGTGTCCGGCGGCGGCGGGCTGGTCTCGACGGCGCTCGACTATCACCGCTTCTGCTCGATGTTGCTCAACGGCGGCGAACTTGAGGGTGCCCGCATCCTCGGGCGCAAGACGGTCGACCTGATGACGATGAACCACCTCCCCGGTGGATCGGACCTGTCGAAAATGTCCAAATCGCTGTTCAGCGAGGCGGCCAATGCCGGGACGGGCTTCGGCCTCGGCTTCGCAGTCAACATCGACGTTGCGCGCTCGATGATCCCCGGGTCGGTCGGCGAATATTATTGGGGCGGGATGTTCTCGACCGCCTTCTTCATCGATCCGGTCGAGCAACTGCACATGGTATTTATGACGCAGCTGTCGCCGTCCAGCCTCTACCCAATCCGCCGTGAGTTGAAGACGTTGATCTACAGTGCGTTGACCTAAACCTTTCCCTTCCCCGGCGAAGGCCGGGGCCCAGGAGCGCCACCTGAGTTGGTGGGCGCTGCGCCAAGTTACAAAAACCTCCGCGACTGGGCCCCGGCCTTCGCCGGGGAAGAAACAGGAGAAGACGATGACCGGCCCGATCACCACCCAGCTCCACGACGACGTCCTCGTCATCATCTCGAACAACCCGCCCGTAAACGCGCTCGGCGCTTCCGTTCGGCAGGGCCTCGAAGCCGGGATCAAGGAAGGTCTCGCCAACCCGCAGGTCAAGGCGATGGTGATCCGTTGCGACGGCCGCACCTTCTTTGCGGGCGCGGACATCACCGAATTCGGCAAACCGATGCAGGAGCCCGGCCTCCCGACGGTGGTCGACATGATCGAAGCATCCGACAAGCCCGTCGTCGCCGCGATCCACGGCACCGCGCTCGGCGGCGGGTGCGAGGTGACGCTCGGCTGCCATTATCGCATCGCCGTCCCGAGCGCGAAGATCGGCACCCCCGAGGTCAAGCTCGGCCTTCTCCCCGGCGCGGGCGGAACGCAACGCCTGCCGCGCATCGCGGGCGTCAAACTCGCGCTCGAACTCACCGCCAAGGGCGACCCGATCCCCGCCAAGCTCGCGCTTTCCGCCGGACTGATCGACAGACTTGCCAATGAAGACAGCCTCGAAGCCGACGCGATTGCCTTCGCGCGCGAAGTCGCCGACACCAAGCCCCTTCCCCGCGCGCGCGACAAGGTCGCAGCAGCAGACCCCGAAGCCGTCGCCCAGTTCAAGAAGGATAACGCCAAGCGCTTCCGCGGCTTCGACGCCCCCGCCGCCAACATCGCCTGCGTCGAGAAAGCGACCGACGGATCGAGCTTCGACGAGGGCATCGCGTTCGAGCGGCAGGAATTCATGAAGCTGATGATGGGGGTGCAATCCGCAGCCCAGCGCCACATCTTCTTCGCCGAACGTCAGGCCGCCAAGATCGACGGCATCGATCCAACGATTCCGCTCCGCGAGATCAAGCGCGTCGGCGTGATCGGCGCGGGCACGATGGGCGGCGGCATCTCGATGAACTTCCTGTCGGCGGGCATCCCCGTGACGATCGTCGAAATGGCGCAGGAAGCGCTCGACCGTGGCGCGGGGACGATCCGCAAGAATTACGAAGCCTCCGCCGCCAAGGGCCGCCTGAAGCCCGAGCAGGTCGAAGCCGCGATGTGCGCGCTCACCCCGACGCTCGATTTCGATGCGCTCGCGGACTGCGATCTGATCATCGAGGCGGTATATGAGGACATGGCCGTCAAGAAGGACATCTTCGCGCGGCTCGACACGATCGCCAAGCCCGGCGCGATCCTAGCGTCCAACACCTCCTATCTCGACGTGGACGAGATCGCGGCGGCCACCAACCGCCCCGGCGACGTGCTCGGCATGCACTTCTTCTCGCCTGCCAACGTGATGAAACTGCTCGAAGTCGTCCGCGGCGCACAGACCGACGACGATGTGCTCGCGACCGTGATGGCGCTGTCTAAGACGATCCGGAAGGTCGCCGTGGTCGCGGGCGTGTGCGACGGGTTCATCGGCAACCGGATGCTCAAGCCCCGCCAGGTCGAGGCGATGAAGCTGCTTATGGAAGGTGCCACGCCCGAGCAGATCGACAAGGTCCATGTCGCGTTCGGGATGCCGATGGGTCCGTTCCAGATGAGCGACCTCGCGGGCGTCGACATCGGCTGGCACCGCGACCCCACCCGCATCGAGAACATCCGCGACGCGCTCGCCGCCGAAGGTCGCTGGGGGCAGAAGACCGGCAAGGGCTTCTACGATTACGACGAGAAACGGAACCCTACGCCTTCCGCGCGGGTCGCCGAGATCATCGAGGATTTCCGCTCGAAATCGAACCTGCAGAAGCGCGAGATCAGCGACCAGGAGATCGTCGAGAAGACGCTCTACACGATGGTCAACGAAGGCGCGCTGATCCTCGAGGAGAAGATGGCGCAGCGCGCGAGCGATATCGATGTGGTGTGGATCTACGGCTACGGCTGGCCGGTCTATCGCGGCGGGCCGATGTTCTGGGCGGATACCGAGGGGCTGAAGACGATCGTCGCGGGGCTGGAGAAGCACGGGTTCGCGGTGGCGGAACTGCTGAAGTCGAAAGCTGAGAGCGGTGGCCGGTTCAATGGGTAACGCACTTTCTTCTCCCTCTCCCCGCTTGCGGGGAGAGGGCAAGCGAGGCGCAGCCGAAGCGCGGGAGAGGGGCAGTACAGAGAGGTCGCTCTGCTGTACTGCCCCTCTCCCCGGCCCTCTCCCCGCAAGCGGGGAGAGGGAGAAGTAATGCGCACCGCCCTCCAGACCGCCGCCGCCATCCGCAGCGGTGAAACCACCGCGCTCGCAGAATGCGAAGCCGCCATCACCCGCATCGAATCCGGCGACACCACTATAAACGCAGTCGTAGTCCGCGATTTCGACCGCGCCCGCGAAGCCGCGTGTGCCATCGACACCGCCCCCAAGAACGACACCCGCCCCCTCCTAGGCGTCCCCATGACGGTCAAGGAAAGCTTCGACGTCGCCGGTCTCGTCACCTGCTGGGGCTTCGAAGAACACGCCGACTTCACAGCAACCGAAGACGCCGTCCAGGTCACCCGCCTCAAGCAAGCGGGCGCGGTCATCCTCGGCAAGACCAACATCCCCGTCGCGCTCGCCGACCTGCAAACCAACAACCCGGTCTACGGCCGCACCCGCAACCCGCTCGACGAGACCCGAGTCCCCGGCGGCTCCTCGGGCGGTGCCGCCGCAGCGCTGGCGGCTGGGTTTGTGCCGATCGAGATCGGCTCGGACATCGGCGGATCGATCCGCCTCCCCGCAGCCTTCTGCGGCGTCTGGGGCCACAAGCCGACTTACAACGCGCTGTCATCCTTCGGCCATAACTTCCCGAGAACACAGAGTTGTGGCGTGGCGCTCAACGTAGTTGGCCCGCTCGCCCGCGACGCGGACGACCTCGAAACGCTGTTCAACGTCATGGGCGGCGACGCGCTCGCCAGACCCGCCCCGCGCGGCCCCGGCGACTGGCGCATCCTGCTCCTCCCCGAACACCCACTCGCCAAGTCCCAGACCTCGATCCAGGCCGCGATCGCCGCCGTCGGCACCGCCTTCCGGTCAGCGGGCGCGCAGGTCGACGACGCCAGCGCACTCCTGCCCGATCTCGTCGCGCAGCACGGCGCATACATCCACATGCTCGTCGTCGCGATGGCGCGCGGCGCGCCGATGGACGGCGGGCAGCCGCTCGCCCTCCCCGACTGGTTCACGCTGATCGACGCGCAGGCCAAATGCCGCCGCGACTGGGCGCGACTGTTCACACACTATGACGCGGTGATCGCGCCGATCTGGGGCACCACCGGCTACCCCCACGACGACACCCCGCTGATGACCCGCATTACCGCGATCGACGGGCTCGACACCCCCGCCGGGCTTCAGATGGCCTATCCCGGTCTAGCCACCTTCCCGATGCTCCCCGCGACGAGCGTCCGGATCGGGACCGACCCCGACGGCCTGCCGATCGGGGTGCAGGTGATCGCCGACTATAACCGCGACTTTACCGCGATCGCCGTGGCGCGCGCGGCGCACGAACTGGTGAGGAGTTGACCCAATGATGCAGGATATCGACACATTCCGCCTCGAAACGCGCGCATGGCTGGAGGCAAATTGCCCGCCCGAAATGCGCCAGCCCGTCCGTTCCGAGAAGGACGCCTGCTGGGGCGGTCGCAACCCGGATTTCCAGCCCGGCCAGAAAGAATGGATGGACGCGATGGCATTGCGCGGCTGGACCGTGCCCGACTGGCCCGCGGCCTATGGCGGTGGCGGACTGTCGCCCGCGGAAACCAAGGTGCTGCGCGAAGAGATGGCCGCAATCAAGGCGCGCAACCCACTCAATTCGTTCGGCATTTCCATGCTCGGACCGGCGCTGCTCAAATATGGCACCGAGGAACAGAAACTTGATTATCTCCCCAAGATCGCGCGCGGAGAAATCCGCTGGTGCCAGGGGTATAGCGAGCCCAACGCCGGCTCGGACCTCGCCTCGCTCGCGACGTCGGCGGAGGATGCGGGCGACCATTATGTGATCAACGGCCAGAAGGTCTGGACCTCCTACGCCGACAAGGCCGACTGGATCTTCTGCCTCGTCCGCACGTCCAAGGACTCCAAGCAGGGCGGGATCAGCTTCGTCCTGTTCGACATGGCGAGCGAAGGCGTGTCGACCAAGCCGATCCTGCTGATCTCGGGCTATTCCCCGTTCTGCGAGACCTTCTTCGATAATGTGCAGGTGCCCAAGTCGCAGCGCATCCATGAGGAGAGCAAGGGCTGGGACGTCGCCAAATATCTGCTCGGTCACGAACGCGAGATGATCTCCGGCATGGGCCTCGCAAGTTCCGGCGGCAACCCACTGATCGAAGGCGCAATTGCGACGGTCGGCCTCGACCATGAAGGCCGCCTCGCTGACCCCCTCCTGCGTGCAACGATCGCCATGTTCGAAGTCCGCGCGAAGGCGTTCGGGGCGATGTCCGAACGCTTCATCGATGAACTCAAAGCCGGCCGCGCCCACCCCGCGCAGCCATCGATGATGAAATACTACGGCACCGAGCTGAACAAGAGCCGCCACGAACTCCAGATGGCGGCAGGCGGCTCCGACGCGCTCGAATGGGAGAGCGAAGCCTCGGGGGGCGGTCGCGAGGCACGCGCCTGGCTGCGCACCAAGGCGAATTCGATCGAGGGCGGGACCAGCGAGGTCCAGCTCAACATCATCGCCAAACGCATCCTGGAATTGCCGGCCTGATTCTCCCTCTCCCGCTTCGCGGGAGGGGGTGGCCGAGCGAAGCGAACGTCGGGAGAGGGCAGAAACGCGGACGGTAGCGTCCGGAACAGCCCCTCTCCCCGACCCTCTCCCCACCGGGGAGAGGGAGAAGAAGGAAGAACAATGCCGCTGTATCTCAACGAAGACCAAACCGCCCTCCAGGACACGATCCGCGATTTCGTCGCGGAGCAGGCCCCCGTCAGCCACATGCGCGGCTTGCGCGACGCAGACGACGCAACCGGCTTCAGCCGCGACCTGTGGCGCAGTTTCGCCGAAATGGGCTTCACCGGCATCCTGATCGATGAGGCGGACGGCGGCCTCGGGCTCGGCCATGTCGAGGCGGGCGTCGTGCTGGAAGAGATCGGCCGCAACCTGTCGCCCTCCCCCTTCCTCACGACCGCCGTCGCCGCGGTCACGGCGCTCAAGGGCAGCGCGCACGCTGCACGCTGGTTCCCCGGCATCCTGAGCGGCGAAACCGTCGCCGCGCTCGCGATCGACGAGGGCGCCAAACACCGCGACACCGTCACGCTGACCGCCGAACGATCGGGCAACGGCTTCAAGCTTTCGGGCAAAAAGCAGTTCGTCACGCATGGCCACGTCGCCGACCTGCTGATCGTCGCCGCACGCACCGCCGGCAGCGCTTCCGATGCCGAAGGCGTAACGCTGTTCGCGATCCCGAAGGACGCGGCGAACCTGACCGCCACCCCCGAACGCCTCGCTGATGCCAGCATCGCGGCGCGGCTCGAATTCGACGGCGTCGAGGTCGATGCCGACGCGGTGATCGGCGACGTCGACGGCGGGCGCACTCCGCTCGACCGCCTGCTCCGCGCAGGCCGGACGGGCGCGTCGGCCGAGTTGCTCGGCGTCGGCGGCGGCGCGATGGACATGACGGTGGGCTACCTCAAGGAGCGCAAGCAGTTCGGCATGCTGATCGGCAGTTTCCAGGCCCTCCAGCACCGCGCGGCGCATCTCTATTCCGAGATGGAAGTTGCGCGGGCGGCGGTGCTCAAGGCGCAGCAGCTTCTCGATGCGGGCAGCGCGCATGCCGACGAAGCGGTGTCGGTCGCCAAGGCGATGACAGCGCTCGCGACCACCTTGTCGGTGCAGGAGGGTGTCCAGATGCACGGCGGGATCGGGATGACCGACGAATATGACATCGGCTTCTACATGAAGCGCGCGCGCGTGCTGGCGGAGATGTTCGGCGATGCGAATTTCCACGCGGACCGGATCGCGCGGGCGGCTGGATACTGAGCGCGCCCCTTGCCAAACTAAGCTTCCCCGGCGAAGGCCGGGGCCCAGTCGTGAGCGGGTAATGGTAGGCGCTGCACGGCGATGACGCTGGCCTGCGCGACTGGGCCCCGGCCTTCGCCGGAGAAGTGCAAGAGAGTGACGAGCTGATGACCGACCCCCAATTCGACGCAGCCCGGCTCGCCCAGGATCTGATCAAACTGCTCGATGTCGAGGAGATCGACACCGACCTCTATCGTGGCCCACGCGGCAACGACGGGTTCGGGCGCGTATTCGGCGGACAAGTGATCGCCCAGGCGCTCCAGGCAGCGCAAAGGTCGACCGATGCCCCCAAGGCCGCGCATTCGCTCCACGCCTATTTCATGCGACCCGGCGCGGAGGATCACCCGATCCTCTACCGCGTCGTCCGCGATTTCGACGGCAAGAGCTTCTCGACCCGCCGGGTGATCGCGACGCAGCGCGGGGTGCCGATCCTCAACCTCGCCTGCTCGCTACAAGTGCCCGAGGATGGCCTCGCGCATCAGGACGCGATGCCCGACGTCCCCCCGCCCGAGGATCTGACCAACGACCGCGACCTTCGGCTCGCGATGATCGATCGGATCCCTGAACGATATCGTACGATGTTCCTCCGCCCGCGGATGGTCGAGATCCGCCCGGTCTCGCCCCGCAGCTGGCTCGATCCGGTTCCGCACGCGCCGTTCCAGAACAGCTGGTTCCGCGTCGTCGCGCCGATCGGCGACGACCCGGCGATGCACCGCGCGATCCTGGCCTATGCGTCGGACATGTCGCTGCTCGGCACCGCGACGCTGCCGCACGGCGTCAACTGGATGATGAACAAGCTCCAGACCGCGAGCCTCGACCATTCGCTGTGGCTCCACGAGGATTTCCGCGCGGACGAATGGCTGCTCTACGCTTGCGACAGCCCATGGGCGGGTCACGCACGCGGGTTCAATCGCGGCAAGATCTTCGCGCGTGACGGCCGGCTGGTGGCGAGTGTCGCACAGGAAGGCCTTATCCGCCTCCGGGAATAGCTGGGGGGAATAGGCGCGCGGAACACCGGACGGATCGGCAGGTTATCATCGGCGTACCGTTGTATGGAGTATCCGATGTCCGAAGCGCTCAAGCCCCCCGTCGCCTTCACCCCCAATGTCGAGACGACCACCGAAGACGAAAGCGAAACATCGCAGGGCCTGAACAAGGCGCTGCACGACATCCTCGAGACAACGTCCGAAAACTACGGCCATGCCGTTCGGTCGGTCCATGCAAAAAGCCACGGGCTGCTCGAAGGCACGCTGACGATCAACGACAATCTGCCCGCCGAGCTCGCGCAGGGCGTCTTCGCCACGCCGGGCGACCATCCTGTCGTAATGCGCTTCTCGACCAACCCGGGCGATATCCTGGACGATTCGATCTCGGTGCCGCGCGGACTTGCGTTCAAGCTGCTCGACGTTGTGGGCGATCGCCTGCCGGGCTCGGAGAGCGAGACGACGCAGGATTTCATCATGATCAACGGCCCCGCGTTCGCGACCCCCAACGCCAAGCCGTTCCTCGCCAACCTCAAGCTGCTCGCCAAGACCACCGACAAGGCGGAGGGTGCAAAGAAGGTCCTGTCCGCGGTCCTGCGCGGAACCGAAGCGGCGCTGGAGGCGATCGGCTTGCCCAGCCCTGCGTTGCAGACGCTTGGCGGCGCGCCCAACGTCCACCCGCTTGGCGAGACCTATTATAGCGCAACGCCGTTCCGGTTCGGCAGCTATATCGCCAAGTTCTCGCTCGCCCCGGTGTCTGGCAATCTGACCGCGCACACCAAGGAAAAGGTCGACACGCACAACCGGCCCGATGCGTTGCGCGAGGAAATCAACGCGGTGATGACGGCCGGTGACGCCATGTGGGAGCTTCGCGTGCAATTGTGCCGCGACCTCGAAACCATGCCGATCGAGAAAGCCGATGCGGTCTGGGACGAGGCGGAAAGCCCCTACACCACGGTCGCGACGATCCGCGTAGCGGCGCAGCCAAGCTGGACCGCCGATCGCGCCAAGGCGATCGACGACGGGATGCGGTTCAGCGTGTGGACCGGGCTCGCCGCCCATCAGCCGCTCGGCCAGGTCAACCGGGTGCGCAAGTCGGCGTATCAGATGTCGTCGGACTTCCGGGCCGACTTCAACCGCTGCCCGATCCACGAACCCAAGGCACTGCCCGCACTCGACTGATCAGACCGCGGTCTTGCCATATTCCTGCTTGGTGACGGGGTGGCTGCTCGACAGCCCCCCGTCGACCGCGATCGCTTGGCCGTTGACGTAGCTTGCGGCATCCGATGCGAGGAAGGCCGCGACTTCGGCGAGTTCTTCGGGTTGGGCACCGCGCCGAAGCGGATTGAGCCGCCCGACCCGGTCGATCTTCCCCGCCTCGCGCGCATAGTCGAACGTCGGTTTGGTCATGCCGGTTTCGGTAAGCCCCGGGCAGATCGCGTTGACCCGCACGTTCGATCCCGACAACTGCTGCGCAGAAACCATCGCCAGGTTGATGACCCCCGCCTTGGAAGCGGAATACGCCGGTGACCCGGCGCCCGAACGGATTCCCGCAACGCTCGCAGTCAGCACGATTGCGCCGCCGCCACGCTCGGCGATTCTGGGGGCGGCATGTTTGATCGCCAGGAACGGACCGATCAGGTTCACCCGCAACACCTCGGTAATCAGCGCGACATCGGTATCGAACAGGTTCGCCATCCCGCCGGAGATGCCTGCGTTGGCGAACATGATGTCGAGCCCGCCGTAATATTCGCACGCAACCTGTACCGCGCGGACGATATCCGCCTCGTCGCCTGCATCGATCTGGATAGCGTGCGCCGTACCCCCGGCCTTATCGATCAGCGCCGCGGTCTCATGCACCGTATCGCTTTGGTCGGCGACGAGCACCGATCCCCCCTCGCGCGCGAACAGCAACGCGGTGGCGCGGCCAATGCCGGACCCTGCCCCGGTGACGATGATCGACTTGCCCGTGAAACGCTGTGTCATGTGCTGCTCCCCCTAAATCGTCACGCCACCGTCGAGCACGATCGTCTGCCCGGTCATGAAGCTGCTCGCCTGGCTAGCAAGGAAGACGACCGCGCCCGCGATCTCCTCCGGCTCGCCGATCCGCCGCAGCGGTACGGTCTTGTTCGCGGCTTCGATCCGTTCGGGATCTTCCCACAAGGCGCGCGCGAAATCGGTCTTGATCAGCCCCGGCGCGATGCAATTGACGCGAACGTTGTCCGGCCCGAATTCATGCGCGAGATTGCGCGCAAGCTGCATGTCGGCAGCCTTGGAAATGCAATAGGCGCCGATCAGCGTCGACCCCCGCAAGCCGCCGATCGACGACACGATGATGATCGATCCGGCGCGCCGTTCGCGCATTTCGGGGGCGACCATCGTGATCAGCCAGTGGTTGGAGACGATGTTATTGTCGAGGATCTTGCGAAACTGATCGTCGGCAATCCCGGCTTGCGGGCCGTAATAGGGGTTGGAGGCTGCATTGCAGACGAGCACGTCGATCTGCCCGAATGCGGTGCGCGTCGCATCGACGAGCCGCTGCAGACCCGCCTTGTCGGAGATGTTCGCCGCCACCGCAATCGCAGTGCCCTCGCCGAAACGTGCGTTGATTTCCGCTGCGACCACATCACACGCGTCCTGCTTGCGGCTGGAGATGACGACCTTCGCGCCGTGTTCAGCGAGTTCGCAAACACTCGCCTTGCCGATCCCGCGTGAGGAACCGGTCACGATGGCGACTTTGCCGGTCAAATCGAATTGAGACATGCGTCTTCTCCTCCCCTCCCGCTTGCGGGAGGGGTCGGGGGAGGGCTTGTCCGCAAGCGCTCCCCTCAATCCCCTCCCCTAACCCCTCCCGCAAGCGGGAGGGGGATATGCTAAGCCCCCGCCTTCACCGCAAATTCCCACGCAGCATCGGCTAGCCGATACACCCCAGCCGCCGACTTCTCGGCCTGCGCGCTCGACGCCGTACCCTCGACGATCCGCTTCTTGATCCCCTGAACGATGCCGGTCAGCCGGAAGAGATTGTACGAGAAATACCAGTTGAGGTCGGGCACCCCATCCCGCCCGGTCGCGGCACAATAGCGTGCGACCATCTCGTCGATCGTCGGGATGCCAGTCGCAGGCCCGGTATGGCCAAGCACACCCGAACGCCCCTCGGGCGCGGTCACCCAGCTCATCAGGAAATAGCTGAAGTCGGCGAGCGGATCACCCAGCGTCGACAGCTCCCAGTCAAGCAACGCGATCACGCGTGGCTCGGTCTTGTGGAAGATCATATTGTCGATGCGGTAATCGCCGTGGACGATCGACGTGCGCGTCTGCGGCGGCACGGTACGCCCGAGATAGTCGATCAACCGCTCGACCGTCTCCATCCGCTCGGTTTCGGACGCGCAATATTGCTTGGTCCAGCGGGCGACCTGCCGCTCGAAGTAATTGCCGGGACGTCCGTAATCGCCGAGGCCCGCGGCCTCGTGATCAGTCGTGTGCAGCGCCGCCAGCGTATCGCACATCGCATTGTAAATGTCGGTCCGCTCGGAGGGCGCAAAACCGGGGAGCGTCCCGTCCCACAGGTTACGCCCATCCGCGAACCCCATGACGTAAAACTCGGTCCCGATCACCGCCGGATTGGTGCACAGCCCATAAGGCCGCGCGACCGGAAAGCCGGTCGGGTACAGTCCGTCAATCACGCGATACTCGCGGTCGACCGCATGGGCGGAAGGAAGCAGATTGCCCAACGGCTTGCGCCGCAGGACATAGTCGCCCGAGCCAGCGGAAATCTTGAACGTAGGGTTGGATTGCCCGCCCGAGAATTTGGCATAGGTCAGCGGGCTTTCGAACCCGGCGACGTTCGCCACCATCCACGCGGTCAGCCGATCCTCGTCGAGCCGGTCCTTGTCGGGAACCGCCATCGTCTGCGGGGCAAAGTCGGTCATGCGAATTCGATCACCGAGCGAACGGTGTCCCCGCTGCGCAGCTTGGCCAGAGCGTCGTTGACGTTCTCCAGTCGAATCCGTTCGGCAACCATCGTGTCGAGGTCGAGCTTGCCGTCGAGATACAGCCGGACGAGGCGCGGCATGTCGATCGGGAAGCGCGTCGACCCCAGCAGCGAGCCTTGCAGCTTCTTGCCGGTCAGGAAGGTCGGCCCGGGAATCTTCACCTCATTGCCCGGCGCGATCATGCCGAGGATCGTCGCGGTCCCGCCGCGCCGCAGGATCGTCCAGGCGAGTTCGGCGGTGTTGGACCGCCCGACCGCCTCGATCGCATAGTGCACCCCGCCCCCGGTCAACGCCGCGACCTGCTTCGCCAGATCCGGCGCATTCGCATCGAAGCTGTGCGTCGCGCCGAGTTTCTCCGCAAACGCGCGCTTCTCGGCGACCGGGTCGATCGCGAGGATCATGCCTGCCCCCGCGATCTTTGCGGCGTTGATCGCAGCGAGCCCGATCCCACCGCACCCGATCACCGCGACGGTTTCGCCGGGCCGCAACTGGCTGTCGTTGAAGATCGATCCCGCACCGGTGATGACCGCACAACCGAGTAGAGCCGCCCGGTCGAGCGGCATCGCCTTGTCGATCGCGACGCAGGCGTTTTCGTGGACGAGCATCATCTCGGCAAAGGCGGACAGATTGAGGAACGGCGCGAGCGGTGTCCCGTCCGCAAGGCTGAGCCGCGGGTCCGCGCCCTTGGGCCGACGGGTCGACGGATCGACACACAACGATGGCCGTCCCGTCACGCACATCTCGCACGCCCCGCAGAACACCGTGAAGAAGGTGACGACGTGATCCCCCACCTTCAGATGCGCGACGTCCGATCCGACCGCCTCCACGATCCCGGCGGCTTCGTGGCCGGGAACCGTCGGCATCGGATGCGGGAACGCCCCATCGACGAAGTGCAGGTCGGATCGGCACACCCCGCACGCGACGGTGCGGATCAATACTTCGCGTGGCGCCGGGTCGGCGACGCGGATATCCTCGATGACGAGGTCGGTGTTGGGGGCGTGGAGGACGGCGGCTTTCATATCTTCTCCCTCTCCCGCTTGCGGAAGAGGACCGGGGAGAGGGCAGTCTCTCCACATCGGCCCATGTCTCTTGTGTTAGCGGACTGCCCCTCTCCCCGACCCTCTCCCCGCAGGCGGGGAGAGGGAGTATGTCAGCGCCGCACCGCATCCTTCGCCGTCACCGCTGCGGGCAGATCGGCGTATTTGCCGAACTCGTTGCGCGCGATCGCCCGGTTGTGGACTTCATCCGGCCCGTCGGCGAAACGCAACGTGCGCAGCGCCGCCCAATCATGCGCGAGGTGGAAGTCCCCTGATACCCCGCCGCCGCCATGCGCCTGAACTGCGTCGTCGAGGATCTGGAGCGCCATGTTGGGGGCCTGCACCTTGATCATCGCGATCTCGAGCTGCGCGGACTTGTTGCCCGCCTTGTCCATCATGTCCGCGGCCTTGAGGCACAGCAGCCGGGTCATCTCGATGTCGATCCGTGCCTTGGCAATGCGCTGCTCCCACACCGACTGGTCGGCGATCCGCTTGCCGAACGCGACACGGCTCAGCAGCCGCTTGGCCATGGCTTCGATCCCGGTCTCGGCAACGCCGATCGTGCGCATGCAATGATGAATCCGGCCCGGCCCGAGGCGCCCCTGTGCGATCTCGAACCCGCGGCCTTCGCCGAGCAGGATGTTCTCGGCGGGCACGCGGACGTTCTCGAGCACCACTTCGCCGTGGCCGTGCGGCGCATGGTCATAGCCATAGACCGACAGCATCCGCTTGATCGTCACGCCGGGCGTGTCCATCGGCACCAGGATCATGCTCTGCTGGCTGTGGCGCGAGGCATCAGGGTTGGTCTTGCCCATCGTGATCGCGACCTTGCAGCGCGGATCACCGACGCCGGACGACCACCATTTGGTGCCGTTGATGACATACTCGTCCCCGTCGCGGACGATCGACGTCTCGATGTTGGTCGCATCCGAAGAGGCAACCGCCGGTTCGGTCATCAGGAAGGCCGAGCGAATCTCGCCGTGCATCAGCGGCCGCAGCCAGCGATCCTTCTGCTCGCGCGTACCGTAGCGATGGAACACTTCCATGTTGCCGGTGTCCGGTGCCGAACAGTTGAAACACTCGCTTGCCCAGCCGACCTTGCCCATCTCCTCGGCGCATAACGCATATTCGAGATTGCTGAGTTGGGTGCCTTCGAACTCGAACGTGTCGTCGACGTGGTTCTGCCCGGAATGCGGAGGCATGAAGAAATTCCACAGACCAGCGGCCTTGGTCTTCTCCTTCACCTCTTCGATCACCGGAATAACCTTCCAGCGCTCGCCTTCATGCGCCTGCGCGTCATATTCGGACTGGCGCGGGCGGATCTGTTCGTCGATGAAGCTCTTCACGCGATCCCGGAAATAGGTTTCGCGTTCGGTGAAGCTGAAGTCCATCGCGTCTCTCCAAGGGTGGCCGTTTGCGGCCTTCACCGGCGTTGGGTATACCGTACCGGGTTTTCGGTAAAGCCGCTTCGAGCGGGAAATTGCGGCCCAAAGCGGTCAGTCGAAAAAGGACTGTTTCTTCTAAAAGATGTTGGTAAGGTTTCCGGCATGGAGGAAACAGCTATCGAACAGACCGCCGAAGCGGCGGATCCCGGCACCAGCACCAAGCGATTCCGCGCCAAGCGCGATGCGATCCTGGCCGCTGCGGCGGAAGCGATCAACGAACAGAGCGCCAAGGGCATGACCTTCGCCGATGTCGCGCGCCGGGTCGGGCTCAATACAACGAGCGTCACTTACTATTTCAAGCGCAAGGAGGACCTTGCCGCCGCGTGTTTCGAACAGACGCTCGAACGGCTTCAGGCGATGCTCGACGAATCGCTCGCCGAAGCGACGCCACGCGACCGCGTCGCACGCTATCTCGCGCTTAATTTCGAACGATTGGCCGCAATCCAGCGGGGTGAGGAGACCGCGTTCGCGATTCTGTCCGATCTCCGCGCGATGGAGGAACCCGTGCTGGGCCGCCTGATGACAGGCTGGCGCGAAGTCTTCCGAAAGACCCGCAGCCTGTGGGGCACCGCCACAACACGCGCCCAGACCGACCTGTTCGGCGCACGCGCGCACGTCCTGCTGGAGAATACGTTCTGGTTGCCGATCTGGCTGGTGCGCTACGAACCCGATCAATTTGCCCGGGTCGAGGAACGCCTGATGGACGTTTTCGCGCACGGCATCGCCGCGCCCAAGGCGCGTTGGGATCCCGAGCTGATCGACCTCGCGCATGACGAACCCGAGCCCGGGCGCGAGGCTTTCCTGCTTGCGGCGACCCGGCTGATCAACGAACTCGGCTATCGCGGCGCGTCGGTTCAGCGGATCGCGTCGCAATTGAACGTCACCAAGGGCAGTTTCTACCATCACCTTGATGCCAAGGACGACCTAGTGCTCGCCTGCTACAAGCGCAGCCTCGACACGATCGCCGACGCGCAGCATCTCGCCGACGAACGCGGCGGGTCGCAATGGGATCGGCTTTCGGGGACGATTGCGACACTGCTCGACGTCCAATTCTCCGAACGCGGGCCCTTGTTGCGCACGACCGCCTTGTCCGGGCTCCCGGCCGAGGGACGGCGCGAGATGGTCGATCGCTCCAACCGCATCGCGCGTCGCTATGCGGGGACGATCAGCGACGGCGTCGCCGAAGCGTCGATCCGTGCGGTCGATCCGCTGATCGCGGCACAGGCACTGATGGCATTGCAGAATGCCGCGTTCGACATGCGGAAGTGGGCTGGCACGATGCCACGCGACCGCGCGATCGCTTATTATGCATCCACCATCGTGTTCGGATTGTTCGATGATCGCGTGCTGAACACATAACCTACCCCCCCATCCTACGCTTCCCCGGCGAAGGCCGGGGCCCAGGAGCGATGGACGTGCCAGGCGGACGCAGCGTTCGACAACGATCGTTCCGCCCCTGGGCCCCGGCCTCCGCCGGGGAAGCGGACCAGACCGGGGAAGCAAGTAAGACAGTCAACGGAGTATCTCATGGCCGACATGGCGCGTTTCGATTGGGCCGACCCCTTCTTCCTCGACGACCAGCTCGAGGACGACGAACGCATGATCCGCGACACCGCGCGGGCTTATGCGCAGGACAAGCTCGCCCCCCGGATCGTCGACGCGTTCCAGAACGAAACGACCGACCCGGAGATCTTCCGAGAGATGGGCGCGCTCGGCCTGCTCGGCCCGACCGTGCCCGAGGAATATGGCGGCGTCGGCGCGTCCTATGTCGCTTACGGCCTCGTCGCCCGCGAGGTGGAGCGGATCGACTCGGGCTACCGCTCGATGATGTCGGTCCAGTCGAGCCTCGTGATGTACCCGATCCTCGCTTATGGTTCGGAAGAGCAGAAGCACAAGTATCTGCCCAAGCTCGCGACGGGCGAGTGGATCGGCTGCTTCGGTCTGACCGAACCCGATGCGGGGTCCGACCCCGGCGGCATGACGACGCGCGCGAAGAAGGTCGATGGCGGCTATCTGCTGTCGGGCGCGAAGACGTGGATTTCCAATTCGCCGATTGCCGACGTCTTCGTCATCTGGGCAAAGTCGGACGCGCATGGCGACGGCATCCGCGGCTTCATCGTCGAGAAGGGTGCGAAGGGCCTGTCCGCGCCGAAGATCGAGGGCAAGCTCAGCTTGCGCGCATCGATCACCGGCATGATCCTGATGGACGAGATCGAACTGAGCGAAGACGCGCTGCTGCCGAACGTGCAGGGCCTGAAGGGTCCGTTCGGTTGCCTCAACCGCGCACGCTACGGGATCAGTTGGGGGTCGCTCGGTGCGGCGGAGTTCTGTTTCCATGCGGCGCGGCAATACGGGCTCGATCGCAACCAATTCGGCACCCCGCTGGCGGGCCGGCAGCTCTTCCAGAAGAAGCTCGCCGACATGGAGACCGAAATCGCGCTCGGGCTGCAGGCGAGCCTTCGGGTCGGGCGGTTGATGGACCAGGGCCGGTTCGCGCCGGAAATGATCTCGATCGTCAAGCGCAACAACGTCGGCAAGGCGCTCGATATCGCACGGATGGCGCGCGACATGCACGGCGGCAACGGCATCTCGGGCGAATATCAGGTGATGCGCCACATGATGAACCTGGAGACGGTCAACACCTATGAAGGCGCGCACGACGTCCACGCGCTGATCCTCGGGCGCGCGATCACCGGCATCGCGGCCTTCTAATGACCGCCGCCCCGCCCCTCGCCGGATTGCGCATCCTCGAGCTGGCGGGGATCGGGCCGGGGCCGTTTTGCGGGATGATGCTGGCGGACCACGGTGCCGAGGTCATCCGTGTCGAGCGCCCGTCCAGCGGCGGCCTGACCGATCCGTCGCGCGATCCCCTGCTGCGATCGCGCCGGACGATCGTGCTCGATCTGAAGCGGCCGGATGCGGTCGCCGCGGTGCGGCGGCTGGCGGGCACGTGCGACGGCCTGATCGAAGGATACCGTCCGGGGGTGATGGAGCGGCTCGGGCTCGGCCCGGATCTGTTACTCGCGGACAATCCGCGGCTGGTCTACGGGCGCATGACCGGTTGGGGGCAGACCGGCCCCCTCGCCGATACGCCCGGGCACGACATCGATTATCTCGCGATCTCAGGCACGCTCCACGCGCTCGGTGAGGCGGGGCGCAAACCGACCGCACCGATCAACCTCGCGGCGGATTTCGGCGGCGGCGGGATGATGCTCGCGTTCGGGATGCTCGCCGCGATCCTGCACGCCAAAGCGACCGGCGAGGGTCAGATCGTCGATGCCGCGATGACCGAGGGGGCGGCGGTGCTGTCCAGCATGGTTTGGGGTTTCCGCGCGATGGGGCTGTGGAACGAAGCGCGCGGCACCAACCTGCTCGACGGCGGCGCGCCCTTCTACGACACCTACGAAACCGCCGACGGCAAGTGGATCGCGGTCGGCGCAATCGAACCGCAATTCTATGCAGCCTTGCGTCGCGTCATGGCACTCGACGGGCCGGAATGGGACGGACAGTTCGCCGTGGCGCAGTGGCCACGACTAAAGATCGCGCTCGCCGAGCGGTTCCGGGAACGCTCGCGCGATGCCTGGATCGAAGCCTTCGCCGGGCATGAGGCGTGTGTCGCCCCGGTGCTCGGTTTCGACGAAGCGCTCGCCGATCCGCACAACGTCGCGCGGGGAACGTTCGTCACCAGCGGAAACGTCGTTCAACCCGCCCCCGCCCCGCGCTATTCCGCCAGCGCGACCGTTCCGCCCCGGATGGCAGGCGCGGCAGACAGCGCGGCAATCCTCCAGGAAGCGGGGTTCAGCACCGCCGAGATCGCGGCGCTGCTGTGATTTGCGCGCTCCCGGCGATCATGCGATAATTCCAGAAAAGCACAGATAGGAGACGATCCATGGCCACCGCCGCAGTCCGTACCGTGCCGATGTCCGAGGCCGAATGGGAGGCGCGCCAGCAGCTCGCCGCCTGCTACCGCGTGTTCGCGATGCTCGGCTGGTCGGAGATGATCTACAACCACATCACGCTCAAGATCCCGGGCGAGGACGGCGCATTCCTGATCAACCCGTTCGGGTTGCACTTCAGCGAAGTCACCGCCTCCAGCCTCGTCAAGATCGACATCGACGGCAACAAGCTCGACGACAGCCCCTACCCCGTCAACCGTGCCGGGTTCGTCCAGCACGCGCTGTTCCACCGCCACCTGCCCGATGCGCATTGCATCATGCATACGCACACCACCGCCGGCATGGCGGTCAGTTCGGTCGAGGGCGGGTTACGCCCGACCAACTTCTACGCGTGCAATTTCGCAGGCCAGATCGCCTATCATGATTTCGAGGGCGTCACCGTACGCGACGAGGAAGGCGCGCGTCTTTTAGAACACCTGGGAAGCAAGCGCGTCATGCTTCTCAAAAACCACGGCATTCTCGTGATGGGCCGGACCTTGCCCGAGGCGTTCATCAAGCATTGGTCGCTGCAACGCGCGTGCGAGATCCAGATCGCGACGGCGAGCATGGGGACCCCATTAAAGGTATCCCCCGAGGTGGTCGCGGTCCACCAGCGCGACCTGCACATGGCGCAGGTCCCGGGTGGCCCCGGCCAGGCCGACTTTGCCGCGATGGTACGGCTGGTCGACAAGATCGACACCGGGTGGCGCGCCTGAAGAAGGGCACGCCCGGTAAGCGGCTTCGACTTCGCTCAGCCCGAACGGGGGGCGGGTGCAACGGTAAGCACCTACGCACCCGCAATTCGGTCCTCACCACCACCGTTCGTCCTGAGCGAAGTCGAAGGACCAGCGCCACCTTCGCACTGGCCCACCTCGCTCAGGTCAACGGCCAGCCAGTTACCGCGCCCGCCACGTCGCAGGCATCGTCCGCGCCGGGACGGTCACCGTCACCGTCTGGGTGATGTCCGCAGCGGAGGTCCCCAACATCACACGGTAAGCGCCACCGGCGATGCGCCACTGCTGCCCGGCTTCGTCCCACGTCGCCAGCACCCGCGGATCGACCGTCACCGACGCACCCTTACTCGCACCGGGGGCCAGTGCCACCTTCGCGAACCCGCCAAGCCGCTTGGGCGCTTCCCATCCGCCCGCGACCGGCGAGACATAAATCTGCCCAATGGCAGCCCCCGCCCGCGCCCCGGTGTTGCGCATCTGGAAGCGCGCGGTGATCGCCCCGTTTGCTACGCCTGCCTTCAGCCCGCTGCCGGCGAACTGCGTGTAGGACAGACCATAACCGAACGGAAACAACGGCTTAATAGCCTTTGCGTCAAACCATTTGTAACCGATTGCAGCGCCCTCTCGGTACACGACGTCGCCGCTATGCGGCACCGCCGGATCAGGCAACTGGTCCACCCCGCGCGGGAAAGTGACGGGGAGACGACCGGACGGATTGACCTTGCCGGTCAGAACGTTGGCGATTGCCGCCCCGCCTGCAGTGCCCGGATACCAGGCTTCCAGCACCGCGCTGACCTTGTCGAGCCACGGCATCGCCACGGGCCCACCGGTCTCGAGCACCACCACCGTGTTGCGATTGGCCGCGCAGACCGCATCGATCAGCGCGTCCTGCTTCCCGTCGAGCGCCATCGGCACATCGAACGATTCCCCGGCCCATTGCGTCGCGAACACGATCACGACGTCGCTGTCCCGCGCCAGCGCGGCGGCGGCGGCAGGGTCGTTGCCGTCGGCAAAGCGGACGTCCGCACCGGGGGCCTGCCGCTTGATCTCCTCCATCGGCGAGGACGGATAATACATCACCGGGCCCGGCCAGTAGACCGGGGTGATCCCGGGGACCGCATTGCCACCGACGGGATAGACCAAAGACGATCCGCCCCCCGCCAGCACGCCCTTATCGGCGTTGCCGCCGATGATCGCGATCCGCTTGGCGCTGGCAGTCAGCGGCAGCAGGTTGCGCTCGTTCTTGAGCAGCACTGTTCCCGCCTCGGCCGCGGCGCGCGTGATCGCGGCATGGCCGGGCATGTCGATTGTCTGTTGCTGCAACGGATGCTCGAACAGCCCCTGCGCAAACATCCCGTACAGAATGCGCTCCGCCATCAGGTCGAGCTGCGCGGGTTTGACCGTCCCCTGATCAAGCGCCTCGGCCAGCGGACGCCCGAAGAAGGGCTTGGTATCGAACGGAAAACCCGAATCCTGGTCGAGCCCGGCGTTGGCGGCGGCGACCGTGCTGTGCGCCGCGCCCCAGTCGCTCATCACATAGCCCTTGAAGCCCCAGTCACGCCGCAGCACGTCGGTCAGCAACCAGCTGTTCTCGCAGGCATAGGCGCCGTCGACGCGGTTGTACGAACACATGATCGATCCGGGCTTGGCGGCCTCGATCGCCAACTGGAACGCGAGCAGGTCGGAGACGCGTGCGGCGCTATGGTCGATCACCGAGTTACCCGCGTTGCGATCGGTTTCCTGGTCGTTGAACGCGTAATGCTTGATCGTGGAAATGACATGGTTCGACTGGATGCCGATCACCTGCTGCGCGACGATCGTGCTCGCGAGGACCGGATCCTCGCCGCCATATTCGAAGTTCCGCCCGTTGCGCGGCTCGCGCATCAAGTTGACCCCGCCCGCGAGCATCACGTTAAACCCGGACCGCCGCGCCTCATCGCCGATCATCGCGCCGCCCGCATAGGCCGCGTCGCGATCCCAGCTTGCCGCGATCGCAATCCCCGATGGCAGGGCAGTCCGCTCCCGCTTGACCTTCGCCCCGCCCTGCGTGGCGACGCCGACGCCCGCGTCAGTCTGATATTGCGCTGGAATGCCGAGGCGCGGGATTGCCGGAACATAGCCAGCCGATCCCGCGAGGGCTTCCTTGGGCGCGGTGTAGCGCGAGATGGGAAAATCGGTGCCGAAGTAGCCGAACACCAACGTATGCTTCTCATCGCGCGTCATCGCGGCGACGAGCGCCTTGGCGCGTGCTTCGGGGGTCCGCTTCGTGTCGTTCCATGCGCCCTTCAGCGCAGGCTTGTCCCATGCCGGTAGTGCCGGCATCCCCGCATCGGGTGCGACCTTGGCGGGCGGAGGCGGCGCGGCGACCTGCGCCGATGCGGCCCCGGCGATCAGCAACAGCGGCGCAGCCGCGACACGGAACGTCATTCGTTTCTCTCCCTGGATCGCGGTTCGATTGGCTCCGAATCGCTGCCGTTATGCCGATGATGGGATATAGCCGTATCGGTACCGAACCGATCCGGCAAACATCGGACTCTGCTGGCGATGTCAGGTTTCGATCTCAGGATTCTGGGCGCCGTCTTTAGAATGTGACGAGCAGGTTGGTTTCGATGAAGCGCACGGTCGTATCGTCTTGCGCGATCGCATCGGGCGCGTTCCGCAGGAAGTCGCCCTTGAACAGCACGGCGAAGTTGCTCTCGAGACGGAGATGCTCCGGTATGACCCAATAGCGCAGGCGCCCCTCGACCTGTTGCCCGCCGAACCGACCCGATCGACCCGTACGGTCCAGGATGTTGTAGAACCTGTCATAGCGCGATGCGAGCCAGACGCCGCGATAGTCCGCCAGAACCTCGGTGCGTTTGGTCGGCTTCGCTTCGAACCGGATGCCGGGTGCGCTGATGTTCTCCCGCGCCAGCGCCGAATAGGTGCCCGACGGACCGAAGTCGTCGCGACGGCTGCCGAACAGCGTATCGAACCGATGCGACACGCCGCCCGTGCCGTCCTGCCGCCCGTTCCCGCTCGCATAATCATAGAATAGTCCGATGCGCGGCTTGAGCGGACCGCCAAAGCTGTACCCGGCCGCCGCATGCGCAAAGCCCGCCGTCATCCGCGCATTGGTCGCGTCGGCCATCGTCGAATCGCTTGCGCGACCGAACTGGTAAGCCCCTTCGAAATCGTAATCATACGCGCGTGCTTCCGGCTCCCGGGACAGCCGCACGTCGATCGTGTGGAGCCGCCGATCCGCTGTGGTGCGATCGACCGAATCGTGCTCTGCCAGTCGGTAATAGGCCGCTTCGATCTGGCCGCGACCAAACACCTGCTTCTGTCGAACATAGGCCCCGAAGAACACCTCGTCGAACGTCTCGCGATCGAACCGGACCACATTGCGTCGAATAGCGTCCTCGCCGTCGGGCAGGCGTTCCTGCGGGAGGAGGTAGAACACGCTGATATCGGTATTGCGCCGCGGCTCGAGATCGACGCGCAGGCCGGTAAACCCCGTGATCGTATTGCGATATTCGTCAGTCGCGACGAGCCGCCCGGACCCCAGGTTGACCAGGAACCGACCGCCCTCGATCGCCACCTTGCCGACCGGGCCGCTGCCATGATCCAGTCGCAGCTTGAGATACGCCTGCGGGAGTTCGAGCGCGTTGATGTCGTCACTGTCGAGCTGGCTGGTGCTGCCGATGCCGTAGCCCCGGCTATCCACCAGTTCGCCCCCGATCGTCAGCGGCCCGGGGCCATATTCCACCGCAACCCCCGTGCGCACCAGGAACGCCTGCTCCGATCTTGCGAAGTCCGGGCGAGGCCGTCCCCCCACGGTTTCGTACCGGACGCGCATCGCCGCGGTAACGAGAAGACCGCTGTCGTCCTTTGCGGGGGCGGTATTCTCCTGCCCCGGTTTCTCGGTCGATGATGCCGGGGAAGCGGGCAACGACTGTGCGCCCGCAAGCGCAGGCGCACCCGCGATGCTCGCCCAGGCACCGTATCGAACGGCACCGCGTAACAACCGAACCGGCGTCATTGCGTGTAATCCCTGCACCTGATCGCCACACCCTGATACGGCGCGACACCACCCGTCGCTCGAAGCGCTTGATAGCCTTCGAAGTTCCCGTAAGACCGACGCAGTCATGACCCGCTTCACCGTCAACAATCAGCCCGTCCAATATGCGATGGACCCCGCCACGCCGCTGCTGTGGGCGCTGCGCGACGCGTCCAATCTCACCGGCACGAAATACGGCTGCGGCACTGGGGATTGCGGTGCCTGCATCGTCGACATCGACGGTGCCGCGGTCCGATCCTGCCAACGTACGATCGGCGCGGTGGAGGGAAGTTACGTCACCACGATCGAGGGCCTGTCGCGCGACCGCAGCCACCCGGTCCAGACCGCGTTGATCGCCAAAAACGTCGTGCAATGCGGCTTTTGCATTCCGGGGATCGTGATGGCGGCGGCGGTATTGCTGCAACACAATCGCGCCCCCAGCGAAGACGACATCCGCCGCGAGATCACCAACCTGTGCCGCTGCGGCATCTACCCGCGACTGGTCGAGGCGATCCTGCTCGCGGCGAGTATCCAGCGCGGCGACGAAACGGTCGACGCGCCCCCTGCCCCCGGCATCCTCCCCGCCGAAGCAGCGCGTAGCGTTCCCGCGCTGGTCGTGCGACGGTGAGGAAAGCTTTCGCAATGCTGTCATGACAATTCAGCCATGATGCAGCGTGCGCAGAGTAGATCGTACATAACGGCCCGGTCTTCTGCCCTGCCGCGGTAAAGGACATCATCGATGCGCAAGTCTTTGCTCGCCGCCATCATTGCGGCAACCGCCCTGATCCCGGCGGCGGCGTTCGCGCAGGACGGCGGCGAACGCCGCGGTCGCGGCGAAGGGCGCGGCGGCCAACCCGGACAACAGGCGCAACCGCAGGGCCAGTTCCAGCGCGAGGATCGGGGCCAGGGGTTCCGCGGCGATCGCGGACCGGATGGCGGCCAACGCTGGCAGCAGCGCGCCAACGGGCAACCCCAGTTCCAGGGTCAGCCGCCGGCCCAGCCCCAGGTTCAACCGCAGCCACAGCCGCAGGGACAACCTCAGGGACAACCCCAGGCGCGGTTCGAACGTCCAGACCGGCCGAACCGACCGGACGGCGACCGCGGCGGCTTCCAGCGCCCCGGCGGATGGGATCGCACTGCTCAACCCGGCCAGCGCCCCAACCAGGGCTTTGGTCAGCGCAGCGGGACCGAGGGCGACCGGCGGTTTGACGATCGCCGTTCTTTCGATCAGCGGGGCGACGATCGGCGGGGCAGTGATTGGCGCGGAAACGATCGCCGGGATTTGAACGGCCGAGGCAACGACTGGCAGAACGGCAATGGCCGCGGGGGCGACATACGCGGCGCAAACCGGGGTTGGAACGGTGGCAATCGTGGCTGGAACGGTGGCAACGGTGCTTGGAATCGGGACTGGCGGCGCGACAATCGGTTCAATTACGGCACCTATCGACGTCAGAATTACGCCGCTTACCGCCTCCCCCGCTATTATGCGCCGAGTGGCTGGGGCTATGGCTATCGCCGGTTCGGGATCGGTTTCCAGCTGAACTCGCTGTTGTTCCGGCAGGATTACTGGATCGACAACGCAGACTATTACCGCCTGCCGCCCGCTTACGGCCCCTATCGCTGGGTCCGCTACTATAACGACGCACTACTGGTCGACGTCCGCACCGGTAACGTCGTCGACACGGTCTACGACATCTTCTGGTAAGCCAGACGGGGTCGCGTTGCGCGAGCGACGCGACCCTCGGGCAGCCTGTCCCCCCTTGTCTTTTGCCAAGTCGGCGGCAAGTTAAGGCCTATGGGCTTCTTTTCCAAAAAGTCGCCGGCGACGTCGCCGGTGCGTCGCACGTTCGGCGAGACGGTATCGCGCCGCCTCGACGCCAATCCGTCCGTCACGCAGTCGCCGGTCGACGGGGCACAGATTTATCGCCACCCCAATTTCCTCGATGCCGCCACCTGCGCGAAGTTCGTCAAGATCATCGACGCCAACCGCCGTCGTTCGACCGTTCTCGCCGAGGACGCCGTGCAGGAATTCCGGACCAGCGAGAGCTGCGACATGGATCGCTGGTCCCCCGACGTCCGCCCGACCGACGAGGCGATCGCCGCGCTGCTCGGGATCGATCCTGTCCACGGCGAGACAATGCAGGGGCAACGCTACGCGGTCGGCCAGCATTTCCGCGCGCACAACGATTACTTCAACCAGGACCAGCCCTACTGGCCCAAGATGATCGAAAGCGGCGGGCAACGGACCTGGACCGCGATGATCTACCTCAACGACGTCGACGAGGGTGGGGCGACGTGGTTCCCGCTGATCGGCGTGCGGATCGCGCCCAAACGCGGCTTGCTGCTCGCGTGGAACAACATGCGCCCCGACGGCAGCCCGAATACCGACACCCTGCATGAGGGTATGCCCGTCACCGGGGGCACAAAATACATCATCACCAAATGGTTTCGCGAAGGCAGTTGGATCAAGTCCTGATCGGTCAACCGCGTCGCGGCCTTTGCGCATGCGGCCCGATCCCCTACAGCGAGGCCGTGAACACCGTCCTCAATATCGACCGCTCGATCCTCGGCCAGCCTTGGCGCTGGCGTTTGCTCGAAACCGACGCCCGCGACCCGGGCTTCGCGCCCGACGACCTCGTCACCCAACTGTTGCTCGCGCGCGGGTGTTCGCGTGACGACATCGCGCTGTACAAGGCACCGAGCATCCGTGGCTTCATGCCCGACCCGTCGATCTTCCAGGACATGGACAAGGCCGCGAACCGACTAGCCGATGCGGTCGTGGCAGGTGAACAGGTCGCAGTGTTCGGCGATTACGATGTCGACGGGGCCACGTCCGCCGCACTCGTCATCCTGCTGCTGCGGGATCTCGGGATAGAGGCCCGCCCCTATATTCCCGATCGCCTGACCGAAGGGTACGGTCCGACCGGTCCCGCGATGGTCCGACTGCACGATGAGGGCGCAAGCCTGATCATCACCGTCGATTGCGGCGCACAGGCGTTCGACGCGCTCGCGACCGCGCGCGAAGCCGGGGTCGACGTCGTCGTCGTCGACCACCACAAATGTGCCGCCGCGCTGCCGCTGACGCATGCGTTGGTCAATCCGAACCGTCTCGACGAGACCGATGGCGCGGCGCACGGTCACCTCGCCGCCGTTGGCGTTGCCTTCCTGCTCGCCGCGGCGCTGGTGCGCACATTGCGTGCACGCGGCTATTTCGAGACCCGTACCGAACCACGCTTGCTCGATCTGCTCGACCTTGTCGCGCTCGGCACGGTTGCGGACGTGGCACAACTCAAGGGCCTCAACCGCGCGTTCGTCGCGCAGGGCCTCAAGGTGATGGCGCAGCGTCGCAATATCGGACTCAACGCGCTGATCACCGCGTCGCGGCTGACGCGGGCACCGACGTGCAGCGATCTCGGCTTCGCGCTCGGACCGCGCATCAATGCGGGCGGGCGAGTCGGCAAGTCCGATCTCGGCGTGCGGCTGCTTACTACTTGCGATCAGGCCGAAGCGGATGCGATCGCGGTCGAACTCGATCGGCTCAATGAGGAACGCCGTGCGATCGAGGCGATCGTCCAGGAAGCCGCGGATATCATCGCGCAGTCCAAGAGCAACCGTGCGGTGCTCGTCGTCGCGGGGCATGGCTGGCACCCCGGCGTCATCGGCATCGTCGCGGGACGGTTGAAGGAGAAATACGGACGCCCGGCGCTCGTGATTGCGATCGACGATGCCGGGATGGGCAAAGGATCGGGCCGATCGATCCCGGGGGTCGACCTTGGCGCGGCAGTGCTGGCGGCAAAGGACTCGGAGCTGCTCGTCGCGGGTGGCGGGCACGCCATGGCGGCAGGGCTGACGATTGCCGAAGACCGAATCGCGCTTCTCGACGACTTCCTGAGCGACCGGCTCGACGCAGCGGTCACGCGCGCCATGGGCGACCGCGCCCTCTTGCTCGACGCGGTGCTGACGACCGCGGGCGTGAACCCGGAACTGGTCGCGGCGATGGAAGCGGGCGGCCCCTACGGCATGGGCTGGCCGCAACCGCGAATCGTCGCGGGACCGGTCCGCGTGATCAAGGCCGACATCGTCGGCAACGGGCATGTCCGGGCGATTGTTTCCGGGGACGGAGGCGGAACGCTCAAGACGGTCGCGTTTCGCGCAGCAGAAGGGCTGCTGGGCCAGGCCCTGCTCGGCGCCCCGCCCCACCGCCGCCTGTGGCTCGCAGGGCGCGCTAAACTGGACGACTGGGGCACGCGACCATCCGCAGAATTACACCTCGATGACGCAGCATGGGCAAATTGATGCGTAAAGCGCTTGACCGCCGCGCAGACTTTGCCTAACCGGCCCTTCGCTTCCCGAGCAATCGGGGACGGCCCCTTCGTCTAGCGGTTAGGACGCGGCCCTTTCACGGCTGAAGCACGGGTTCGATTCCCGTAGGGGTCACCAACTCGCCACTAAGTGGTTGAGACTGGCGTAATACCAAGAAAATCAATGCTTCGTAAGGCGCCCGGTGCTACAAAAGGGTGCTACAAATGGGACGTCGCATGTCGCATTCCGTCAAGCGCAGCAAATCGCATATCGAGCAATTTCGCATGGTCGTTCCTAAGGACGTCCGTGCGCTCATCGGCAAAACCGCATGGACGGAATCGCTTCGGACCACTGACCATCTGATAGCTTGCAGAAAGCGCGCCGATCTGGTGGCCAGATACACTGCGGAGATCGCGGCTGCGCGAGCGGGGATCGCGGCAGCACAAGCGGAGATCGCCCGCCAGGCGGAGGTTGATGCCGTAGCTCTGCTGGATCAAGCCTTTCAGCGGCTGGCCAAGCCGCGAGGCTCGATGGACCGCGCGATTCAATTGCAACTACAGCTGCTGGCGAACCTGGTCGTGGATTCCTGGGCCGGAGCAGGACAGGACTTGGGTGAGCAGTGGTGGGGAGACTTCCTCGTCCGTGAGCCAGTCATTTGCGATGAACCCGTTCCTTCTCTCGATAGCGAACGCGAGCGCACGATCTATCGGCTGAAAGCCAATCTGCTGGAGGGGCGCGGCATCGTCGACGGTCTCGTGCATCAAGAGCTTGCTGCTATTCTCCTCGACCGGGGAGTGTATCATCCACTCTGGTCGGTAGTCAGTTATATGCGCTCGCTGGAGCCCGACCTGCCTCTCGAACCCGACACACTCTACGAGGTTGTTGCCAAAGCCTATTTACGTCGACTGGTTGAACATCGGTTTGAGAGCTGGCCGGAGAATTTTATCGAAGCACTGTCACCGCTCGGTTGGATTGCGGCTCCGGCAGAGCCTGCCACACCGCAACCTGTCCCGATCGCCGTACCGCAACCTGTCCCGGTTGCCGTGGACAATCCTAGCCTCTCGGCGATGCGCCTGTCGGAAGGCCTGCAATACTGGATTAATCAGCGTCGTCCCCGCCAGTCGGCTGTGACCGAAGCTAGACGTGGTGTCGCCCGTTACATCGCCTTGTTCGGCGATGTCATCGTAGGCGACATTACCCGGGCGCAGGTGATCGAGTTCCGCAATCTCATCGCGGACATCCCGCCTCAAACCGAACTCGCCAAGCTCGCCGCTACCCGCTCCACACTACGCTCGGTGATCGATCAGGCGCGTCAGAAACGGAAGATCTGGGAGGAAAGCGACCGACAGCAGCCGGAGCCAGGCAGGCTGGCACCAGGTTCGGTCAAAAAGGATTTAGGTGCGATTAGCCAAATCCTTGGCGCCATCCATTCAGACCTCGGTGAAGGGACGAACGTCGCAGCTGGCATCCAGATTGCCGGCTACTCCAGGACCCGGCAGGGACAGCAGCGGCCTCACCTTCCTTTCACGCCAATGATGATGCAGCGGCGGTTCGACAGCCCCTTGTTTACGGGGTGCGCTGGGATCGGCGACATGGATCGAACGCGGCCTGGACCCCACATCTTTCAGGACGAGCTTTACTGGTGTCTGCTATTTGGCGTCGTCGGTGGGCCGCGCCTGGGCGAAATCGGCCAAATTGCTCTCAAAGACATTCACGATTGCGACTTAAAGCGCACGTTTAATGGTGAGCTGGATGGACATTGCACCTTCCTTCACATCACCGGAACCGGCTCGGGTCAAAATACCAAAAACGATGCGTCCGAGCGCTATGTCGTGCTTCACGAAAAGCTGATCGACCTCGGTTTTCTCGATTACGTCCAACGGCGTCGCAAGGCAGGGAAACAGCAACTGTTTGATCTCAAAGCCACTAAAATGCGTCGCTCACCAAAGGCTTGAGCCAGCGTCTCAATCGTTATCTCGATCGAGTGGTCACTGATGATCCGCGCTACGTTTTTCACTCTACCCGGCACGAGTTTACTGACCGCGCCGATCTTAGCCTGATGCCTACTCGAGTTGCGAACAGCATCAAGGGACATGCGAACCTTACTGAAGGCGATAAATACGGCCTTGTATCGATCCAGCTCCAGTATCGTCATCTCAAGAATCTGGATCTCGGGTTCATTGACTGGCCACGCCTGATCCAAGCAGCGCGGATAAGCGCGTCTCAGGGTTAAACGGTTCAAGGAACGCTGCCATATCGAAGTCGTCCGTAACGGGCCGGATGCGCACACTTTATCCCCAGACAGGATTAGATATGTGCCGGTGGATGATGTTGGCGCAAACGGTCTGTTCGAGGCTCGAAACAAGTGCCTGAGCGGACCGTATCCATCCCCTTGGCAAAATGGATTGGCGAAGGCCGCAGATAAGACCATGGCCTTGCCGTTACCATCATCGGAAAGCTTCCGCTTACCGCCTCGCCGCTTCTATATCCTACATGCCGAAGCGGGAGTGCGCGCAGGCGCGGACAACCTCCGCAGCGGCTTTCTCCAGTCCGACCGTACGGTCGGTCCAGTGGTTGAATGGCGCAACGAGCGACACCCAGATCCCGTCCGGGCCGACCGTGAGAAACAGCTTATCGTGTTGCGGGACGAGGTGAAGCTGCCCGTCCGTGTCCCGGAAGAAAGCAAGATCAGGCATGAGGATCGGCCCGGTCGTCGATCTTAGCGCAACATCCACCCACACCGGGTCGAGCGTCTCGGGATGAAAACCGTGACGCACCAGGATCGTGTCGCGGTGCGCAGCCGAGCGCAGCAAGGCCTGATCGAAAACGCGGACGTTGACCGGGGTAGCGGCCAGTACGACATTGTGATCGAGACTTTCGAGAGCACCCGCCGGCAGGCCGGTGTTGCCACCAAGCGGGTAATAGGTCTCACCGCCGAGCGCAGCGAGGAGGTAGTCGAGGATCGCGATCGATGTGGACGGCAGCGGTTCGTGCAATATGCGGGGCATGGAGGTTGAGCCTTCTTACTTGCGTGTTCCCCGAACCGACTGGTTCGGATCAGGCCCGCTCGCTTTTCATTTCGCTTTCCGGGCTTCGCTTGCCCTTCCTGTCGTCCCCTCTCCGGTCCCTTCGCGCGATCGCAGTGTGCAGCGATCCCGACCATGCCCACCAATCAGATCGCCGAGAGTGACGTACACCCAACGGTCGAGCAGATGCGCACTGTCCGCCACGGTGAGTTGGTCGGCGTCGCTGCCAACACCAGGACAATAGGAGGCCATCATGGCCACAATGGCATGGCCGTCGGCACCAAGCGGCTGCCGCTGCCACCCACGGCGATCCTTCCAGTCACGAGGCTCTGGTGCAGGTTGCGACGGCCGTCGGGCTCGATCCGATCGAGGCGAAGGCGATCTTGTCGTCGGACCGATATGCGGAGGACGTCCGGAAGGAGGAGCAGCTTTGGCAATCGCGCGGCATAAGCTCGGTTCCGGCCGTCGTGATCAACGGGCGGTATCTGATCTCCGGTGGGCAGCCGCCGGAAGCCTTCGAGCAAGCTCTCCGCAACATCGCGGCCGAGGCTCAGGACGCAACGGTCGCCGCCGGAGAATGATGCTGGCGGCTATGCCATGACCGACCGCAGCGCGATCGGTCATGGCATAGCATCGGCGGCTGCCACTGAGCCAGGTTGGTCGTTCTTGGGGCGGGATCAGACCTGCGCCATTCCGCCATCGACCGGCAGCTCGGCCCCGGTGATGAAGCTGCTTTGGTCGCTGGCGAGGAACAGCGCCGCCGCGGCCACTTCTTCGGCAGACGCCATACGGCCGAGCGGGATGAGTTTCGCGAGCGTCGCGCGAACCTCGTCGGACGCCGAGGCCATCATGGCGGTGTCGGTCGGTCCCGGTGCCACGACGTTGACGCGGATGTTGCGCGGCGCCAGCTCGTTGGCCCAGGTCCGCGCGAACGAGCGTACGGCGGCCTTGGTCGCCCCGTAGACGCCATAGCCTTTCGTGCCGATCGCGGCGGCGATCGAACCCACCAACACGATCGAGCCACCGTTTGGCATGATCGGCGTCGCAGCCTTGGCAGCAAACAGCAGCGCGCGCACGTTGAGATCGAAGGTCCGGTCGAAATGATCCTCGCTGATCGCGTCGAGCGTCGCGAACTCGGAGATGCCGGCGTTGACGGCGAGCACGTCCACCCGTCCGGCCTCGCGCCTTACCGTCTCGAAGAAGGCGGCAAGCGCCGTCGGATCCGCAGCATCGACGCGGCGCGCGCGCAGCTTGCCCGCCCCATGCTGGACCTCCCCCTCTTCGGCGCGACGGCTGGTGGCATAAACCGTGGCGCCTTCCGCCGCGAACCGCTCCGCGATGGCACCACCGATGCCGCCGTGGCCGCCGACCACGACGGCGATTTTTCCTGAAACCATGCCCGTATGTCCTCGCATCACTGATGATGACAGACAGATATAAGTTCTATATCTAATCACAATAAGGCACCTGATGGTGCGTAGATATTGAGGCGTATACCGATGGCCACAGACGTGCTCGAACTGCCGCTCGATGTCGCCGCGACGCGGCCCGTTCTCGACCATATTGCCAACAAGTGGACGGTGCTGATCCTGAGCGTCCTCTGCACCCAGCCGGCGCGGTTCAACGACCTCAAGCGCCGTCTCGACGGCATCACCCACAAGGCTTTGTCCGAGGCATTGAAGCGTCTGGAACGCAACGGACTCATCAGTCGCAAGGTCCTGCCGACGCAGCCGATCGGCGTCGAGTACACGATTACGGATCTCGGCTGCTCGCTACGCGAACCTTTTGCTGCCCTTTACAACTGGGCGCTCGCCAATGGTCCCGCGCTCGAAAGCGCGCAGTGTGTCTATGACGCATCAAAACGGGGCGACGGCTTGCAGGAGGATATCTAGCAACGAAAGGGCAGGCTACCTTCGCAAACTACCCCAAATTATGATGCCTTTCGGGACAGCTGGCGCGTAGCGAGCGGCAGCTATCCACCTCGATGTGCCCGATAGCCGCTCGGGCGGCGAAGTCCCCAACTCCGGACCATCAAATGCGCGCGACGGCGAACCCGGATGAACGGCCGGTTTCAGGGATACAGATCGACGCGCTGAACGGCGAAAATGGGACGCGTTGCGGCCAGACGGCTTCGCGCTGGGCGAACGGCAGGTTCTGGTGGAAGCTGTTGTTCGAGGCCAAGCTGGCAACGACGCATATTGGTCGAGAGCCGACCCCAGCAGCCGGCGTGGCTGACCCACAAACGGCCATTCAGACGCACAAAGCCGCTTCCCAAGAGCGGACATCTGTTCATTTGGCCGGGCATTCACCAGCGGCTGCGTCCTGGCTGCGAATGAAGTCGACGAACGCGCGCAGGGGCGGCGGCACTAGGCGGCGGCCCGAATAGTAGAGTAAGGGTCCTGAGAATGCCTGCCACCAGTCCGGCAGAACCGGTTCCAAAGTTCCGCTATCAATCGCTGGCCGCAGCCAGCTTTCGAACAGGGAGACGATCCCGCCTCCTCCAATCGCCACGTCGACCAGCAGATCCGCCGCGCCCGTGACGCTGGCGATCAACGGGCCGTGCGGCTCGACTCGCACGATCACGCCTTTGCGCTCAAACTCCCATGGACTGGTCAGCGCGCCGCTGGTGAACCGGCCGCGCAGGCAGGCATGGTCGAGTAGGTCGCGCGGATGGTTCGGGCGACCATGCGCGTCCAGATAGGCCGGCGACGCCGCCGTTGCGAAGCGCTGCACGCGCGGGCCGATCGGCACCGCGATCATGTCCTGCTCCAGCCGCTCGTCATAGCGGATGCCTGCGTCGCAGCCCGATGCCACCATGTCGACGAAGCTGTCCTCGGCGACGATCTCGACTTGGATCTCGGGATACGCGGCGAGAAAGCCGGGCAGGATCGTCGGCAGCACCAGTCGCGCCGCGCTTACCGGCACGTTGAGGCGGAGCGCACCCGCCGGCCGCTCGCGGAACAGGTCGACCACCTCGAGCGCCGCCTTCACCTCGTCCAATGCAGGCGTCAGTCGCTCGATCAGCTGCGTGCCCACCTCGGTCGGCGTGACGCTGCGCGTGGTGCGGTGGAGCAGTCGAACGCCCAGTTGCGCTTCCAGGCGCCGCACGGCTTCGCTGAGCGTCGAAGCGCTCGATCCAACCGTACGGGCGGCGTCGCGAAACCCCCGCGCCCGCGCGACCGCTAGAAAGGCGTTGAGATCGGCAAGCTCGGCTTTCATCGTTCGGTTTTCCGTACAACCCGTGCGGATCCGTCGGGCTTATCTGCACGATCCGCAAGTCGTATCTCCGTTCCAGCACAGGAGATGACCATGATCGACGAAGCAGGAACCTATTCGCTGGCCGGGCGCAGCGTGAAGCGGCTAGGCTATGGCGCGATGCAGTTGGCCGGACCCCGCGTGTTCGGTCCGCCGCGCGATCCCGACCAGGCGATCGCGGTGCTGCGCGCCGCGATCGTGGCGGGCGTGAACCACATCGACACAAGCGATTTCTACGGCCCGCACGTCACCAATCGACTGATCCGAGAGGCGCTGTCGCCCTACCCCAATGACCTGTTGATCGTTACCAAGATAGGCGCGCGCCGCGGCGAGGATGCGTCGTGGCTGCCGGCGTTCGGACCTGAGGAGCTCGCGCGCGCAGTCGAGACCAATCTCGTGAACCTCGGGCTGGAGGCGCTCGACGTCGTCAACCTCCGCCTGATGTTCGACGTGCACGGCCCGGCGGAAGGATCGCTGGCCGCGCCGCTGAAGGCGGTCGCGGATCTGCAACGTCAGGGGCTAGTGCGGCATATCGGCCTCAGCAACATCACCCCCGCCCAGTTCGAGGAAGCCCGCGACATCGCCGAGATCGTTGGCGTCCAGAACCACTACAACCTAGCCCATCGCGGAGACGATGTCCTTATCGACATGCTGGCAACTGAGGGCGTCGCCTATGTCCCCTTTTTTCCACTCGGCGGGTTCAACCCGCTTCAGTCGTCGGCGCTTTCCCACGTTGCGGAACGGCTAAGCGCGACGCCGATGCAGGTGGCGCTTGCCTGGCTCTTGCAACGCGCGCCCAACATCCTGTTGATCCCCGGCACCTCGTCGGTGGCGCACCTGCACGAGAACCTTGCCGCGGCATCGCTAAAGCTGCCCGAGGAGGCCGTCGTCGAACTCAACGCTATCGGCTGATACACTTGGGCGCAGTAGCACACTGCTGCGCCCTGAACCGCCTTGACCCAGGCCCGGACATTCGAGCACCCCTAGCCGCTTCCCGTTTTCGGCCATTCGTTCATCTCGTTGAACGGCAGGTTCTCGGCGACTGAGTCAGCCGCTCGTACGACCTAAAATGGTGGAGAGCGGTCCTTCCGCCTGGACTGGAACTACAGCCAGGCACGCGATCGCAACCCTGTGCTACGATCCAGTCCGACGAAGCACCGAACGATTGCGTGGCAGCCAAACCTCCTTGTTGTCGTTTGCCGAATTTACCTCCTTCA